>NZ_PJEO01000007.1:2826-5960 GCF_002843175.1 Confluentibacter flavum | reverse complement strand
TGACCCGTCCTGAAATAAGGCTACATAATTTTAAACATTATGTACAAAAATGACAAAGTAATCAGACGGTATTCGGAACCTTTTAAACTGAAAATTCTGGACGAAATCACAACTGGAAAACTTAACAAAAACCAACTAGGCAAACTTTATGGCATTGCGCCTACCACCATTAACGAATGGATCAGGAAGTACAACCGTAAGAACCTAATGAACACAAGGGTAAAAGTGGAAACAAAAGACGAGATAACACGAATCAAGGAACTGCAAAAAGAGATCGGACAGCTTAAAAAGCTACTCCTAAAAAAGGATTTGGATGCATTGGTACTGGATTCATACTTGGAAGTCGCAGCAGAAGACCTGGGCTACAAATCTGTGGCTGAACTAAAAAAAAAGCTAAGTATAAAGCCTTGATCAAAGCCAAAGAAAAAGGTAAGGGATTTGCTTCTTTAACTACTATAACCAATTTTTTGGACATAAACGCAATGCTTACTATAAGTATAAAAATAGAGCTGATAAGCGTTTAAAACTAGAACAGCAGATTATTGGGATAGTTAAGAAAAGACGCAAGTCCCTTCCAAGGGAAGGCGTGCGTAAACTTGTTAAATCCTTAGATGATGAGTTTACCAAAGCCAACCTTAAAGTCGGCAGGGATACTTTGTTTAACGTCCTTAGAAAACATCAAATGCTAACACTTAGAAAGAAATATAGCTCTAGAACAACTAACTCTTTGCACAGGTTCTATAAGTATAAAAACATCATTAAAGATATTGAGGTTACAAGACCTAACCAAGTGTGGGCCTCTGACATAACCTATATCAGAACGGTAAAAGGATTTTGTTACCTGGCGTTAATAACTGATATGTATTCAAGAAAGATTGTTGGTTATGACCTTAGTGATAGCCTGGAACTAAACGGATGCGTGAGGGCCCTTAACAAAGCTTTATATCATGCTAAAAACACAAAAGGACTCATTCACCATTCAGACAGGGGCATTCAATATTGTAGCAATGTATACACACAAATATTAAAAAGAAATAAGATGGATATCAGTATGACAGAGGAAAACCACTGCTACAAAAATGCACTAGCAGAAAGGGTTAACGGGATTCTTAAAGATGAATTTTATCTCGACCAAACCTTTACGGATACGACGCATGCTAAAAGGGCTACAAAAAATGCAATTAATCTATACAACCAAATAAGATTACACTTATCTTTAGATTTTAAAACACCTAATTATGTGCATCAAAATGCAGCTTAATTTTAATTATTAACCTGTAGCCATATTTCAGGACGAGACATTTGACCAAATCAATGAACAGACTATTAATCATCATATTTTTTGCCTTTAATTTTTCTTTTGGACAATCGATTCAACACGAACCGAGAAAATTATTTGTAGCGACTTTAAACGTTCCTCAAAACACAAGGAATAGTAATGACGCATTTACAAAGTTTGCATTAGAGAACAACCTAAAGCAACTTCTTTGCTTTAGAGATAGACAAATTTCATCCGACATCAGCTTTGACAAAAACGGAAAAGTTATAACCATAATTGAGAATGATAACACAATTATCAACAAGAGCGAATATCAATACGATGAAAAAGGCAGAGTTACCAAAACATCACATTATTCGCCAAATGGAGATTTTAAATATGGTTATGAATATGAATACTTGGAAGACACAAAACTGACTTATGAAAATCCTGGAAGAATACTTAAAAACAAAGACATTTTTATAAAGGACAAAAACCAAAAGATTTCAATCGATTACGGAACCGACAAAGAAATTGTTTCTAAAGAAATAGAAATATTTAATACAAATGGAGAATTAAAACAAAAACAGGAATTTTCCAACGACAGATTAAACAAAGAATTCATCTATTATTCAAAAGACGGAGAAAAATACGAGGACAAAATATTCTACCCTGAAAACAGAGAAAAAATTGTCGAGACAAAAAAAATATTGGACAATGATGTGATTGACAAAAACGGAAACACAATCATTAACTATTCTGGCGATGTTAAGGTATCTGAACACAAATACAATTCTGCAAGCCGATTAATCTCATCTGACTTTTATTCAACGAAAAATGGACATTGGCAAAATGAAACTTACGAATATAAGAATGATACGATTTTAATAAGAAAGAAGGAGAATTACATTTTAAAAGGTAAAAATATATCTTATCAGTTCATTTATAATAACGTCGGATTTTTAGAAAAAGTAATTAAAATTGACGGAACTGAAAAACAAATATTTGAGTATAAATATCAACTGAACGAAAAATAAAAACGTGCTACAACACCGTGTATAATTCATTGCTAGTTCCTTTAACTTCCGAAAATCCTATCGGATTTTCTTGTTTGTGTTTATTTGCTATCTTAGTGCTTGTACACGCAACAAATCATACACGAACACGTTGTAACACATTATCTAAACCTCGAATTTGAAATTAATTTTAAAAATATTTTTAGTAGCAATAGTACTTTTCATAGTTGCTATTATCGCATTTATTATTGCTTTTGGAGATCATACCAATCGAACAAATTTTCGAATTTATTCTGCTGATAAAAAACAATGTGTAACTGTAATTACTCGTGGAGAAATAAGATATATAATAAACGGAGAGTATAATTCAGTTCCAAGAACTAATTATATAAAAATTGACAAAAGTGGAATTCCTCTAATTGGAGATGAAATGGGAATATGCTGGAAAAATGATAAATACGAATGGGAAATTGTAAATCATCAATCAAAAGTTCTTGAAAATAAATTAGACACTCTGAAATATAAATTCAACACGAGTTGGGAAAAAGATAATTATGGAATTCCAAACTCAAAAAAATATATCAAACCGAATTGTGGAACGATTGGACTTTTGAATATGAAAACCTATGACAAAACAATTATTTTAGAAAACTGAACTGAATAAAAAACGTGTTACAACACCGTGTATAAAAAATTGCTAGTTTTAGCTAATACAAAGTTGGTTGCTTGTTTGCCGGCTTCCGATTTTCCTTCGGAAAATCCTCGCCCCCAAACACGCAACTTTCCATACACGAACACGTTGTAACCAATTTGAAAAGCGTACGATAATGAAATGAAAAGAAGTTTAAATATTTTACATT
>NZ_PJEO01000007.1:0-2776 GCF_002843175.1 Confluentibacter flavum | reverse complement strand
ATTTTCCTTCGGAAAATCCTCGCCCACAAACACGCAACTTTCCATACACGAACACGTTGTGCACTATTTGAGAAAATCATTACGTTGAATTGAATATTCGAATGAAATTAACCAACGAACAGTTTACAGAAGCTGCATTTATTTTTGAAAAAGCGAACGGAAATCCTCATTCGGTTTATGAAAAAAAAATAATTGCGGCATCGGAATTGACCAAATTTAAGCCGACTGAATTGGAGCAAATAATAGTTGACGGACTGAACTCTGGAATTTATAAAAACGAAGACGAGCGAGTTAGCGGATATTGGACTTTATCAAAAATCGGAAATCGGAATTTAATTTCGGATTTTAAAGAATGGTTGAGGACTGAATTGGAAAACGAAAATGGAATTGCATTTTTCCAATTATTAATTGCACTCGACCGACTTGAAGAACCTGCTTTTAACGAAAAAAGAACTGGACAAGGAGCAGACGAAACTGAATTGAATATTAGAGACGCAAAACAATATTTGAATAAATAAAAAACAGTGCACAACACCGTGTATAAAAAATTGCTTGTTTTAGCTAATACAAAGTTGGTTGCTTGTTTGCTGGCTTCCGATTTTCCTTCGGAAAATCCTCGCCCTCAAACACGCAACTTTCCATACACGAACACGTTGGCAAACATTTAAGAAGAACGCTCAATGAACCGAATTTTAATATTGATAATTATGTTTTCATTTTTCGGATGCGGAAAAAATAAATCGCAAAAAACCGACAAAGACCTTGTAAATAATTATGTGGCAACAACTATCGAACTGAATATTGAAGATGAACCTTCTCTAATGATTTTGCTTCATAAAGACGGAACAATAAATCGAAAAGGAAGAGGAACAGAAGAAATCGATAATAACTTTTATATGGGAATTCAGAAAGACAGCCTCTTATCGCAACTGACTAAATCAATAACACCTGATTTCCAATCTTTGCTAAATAGAGTCTATGACTATCCTGATAAAAAAGGCAAAACTTGTATGCTTGAAATAACATTGTCTAACGGAAAAGAGACCAAAGGAGTTCGATATACTTATGGTTCGGAATCAATGGGACCACCTATTCCGATTGCAAATTATGTAAATAAAGCAATTGAACTGACAGACCCTTGGTTCAATGAGCAAGTAAAAATGGTTGAAAATAGTGAAACTGAATAAAAAAAACGATTTGCCAACACCGGCTATAATTCATTGCTTCCGACTTTCCTCTCGGAAAGTCCTCGCAAATTTGCTATCTTCGGTTTACGGCGGAAAATCCTCGCGGATTTTCACGCAACGAAACCATAGCCAATCACGTTGCCATTAATTTGAAAAACATGAACAAATCGATAATAATTGTACTTCTGACCTTATTAATTTCTAGTTGTAAGGATATTAATAAATCGGAAAATAAAATTGCGGAAATCGAAAATTTGCGTGCGGAAAATGATAGTCTGAAAAAAATTATAGCGGAAATAAATAATAAATATGTTTTTGACAGTATTTTTTTAAAAACCATTAATAGCCCAAATAACACATTAAAATCTGACTCTGATTATGAAATGCAAATTATGGTTTTAGGTTATAATCCAACAAAAAGTTATTTTGTAAAGTTTGATAGTATTGTAAACGGGGAAAAAGTAAACCCTGATACTTTAAAACAAAGAAATGGAACGTTTTTATATAAGACAAAACTAGTAGATGAATTAACGAGGCTTAATGTAGATGTGAAAATCGAAAATAAATTTGGTCAAAATTCCAAAGGAACATTATCGGATTTAATAAAAATAACTCGTTGTGCATTTTAAATAATGCTAATTTTAATATTGTTGATGTTTCTATCAAAAATAAACTTATTGATATATTGAATTGTTGTAAGGGCCGCTATTTTAGATAGGATCCTAGTCTTAAATCCTCGAAAAGACTTGGCATAATTACGTCTTATCATAAATTGGTCACATAATTGTGAGAACAATGTCTCTATTCTTTTTCTCTTTTTTCTGAAAATGTAAGGTTGTTTTTTATAATCTTTTTGATTGCTTCTCATAGGTGTATTTAGCTTTATGTTACAGGTTTCAAACAAATTGAGCTGTATTTCTGCTGATAGATACCCTCTATCTCCAAT
The DNA here is from genome assembly GCF_002843175.1 of Confluentibacter flavum. Lineage (GTDB taxonomy): Bacteria > Bacteroidota > Bacteroidia > Flavobacteriales > Flavobacteriaceae > Confluentibacter > Confluentibacter flavum. Next base: position 643 of record NZ_PJEO01000007.1, on the reverse strand, counting down.
TAAAGTGCAATCGCCCATTTGTGCTTTAATGTCCTTAAGGTAATTGACATCGTGTACCGATGCAGGGCTCAAATCGACACTTTGAAAAACACCTTTAATAGAACAGACGGCGTGCAGCTTATAACCATAATAATTGGAACCTTGGGAGGCACAATAGCCTTTGTCAGGAAAAGCATAGGCATCCTCTTTACAGACTCTCGAACGGGAACTTCGTGATAATTTACAAACCTCTAAAGGCATACTGTCCACTATAAAATAATCTTCAAATTCATTAAAATGAGAGGCTAATCTTAATCGGATATCATCCATGTAACCTACTAATTTCCGTCTTCTTCGATTGTAGACGCTCCTGTCTATTTTTGAGGCAATAATGACAGGGAGCTTTCTAAATAAATCATTCTCACTATCTATTCCCATAAATTCAGCTGTTAAGCTTAAACAAATCAGTTCCAAATCACTCAGCTTCGGTCGACGTCTTTGATAGTCCAAAAGTTGTTCTTTTGATATTTTTTGTAATACTTCCAATATTCTTTCGTAATTTGCATTTAAGTTGTTCATAATTAATGTTTTATCGCTAAAACAATTTACTGATTATCAGTAATATGGACAACTTTTTTCTTTTAAATCATAATGCACAACGGGT
>NZ_PJEO01000009.1 GCF_002843175.1 Confluentibacter flavum | reverse complement strand
GACCCAACAGCTAACGGCTAACAGCTAACAGCTAACAGCCAAAACCCAAGACCCAACAGCTAACGGCTAACAGCTAACAGCCAACGGCTTACAGCCAAAACCCAAAACCTTGAACCCAAAACCTTGAACCCAAGACCCAACAGCTAACAGCTAACAGCCAACGGCTAACAGCCAAAACCCAGAACCCAGAACCCAGAACCCACCAGCTACTGCCCCCTAAAAAATATCATGGTACTCAAGGTTTTTATCATAATATTGATGTCCAAGAAAAAACTTCTGTGTTTTATATAATACAAATCGTATTGTAATTTAAGCAGACTATCATCTACAGAAGCGCCATATCTGGTGTTAACTTGTGCCCAACCTGTAAGTCCTGGTTTTACAATATGCCTAGTTTCATAAAAAGGCAAGGTCTTCGATAATTCATTCACAAATCTTGGGCGCTCTGGTCTGGGGCCAATCAAACTCATGTCACCTTTTAAAATATTTAAAAACTGGGGGATTTCATCCAACCTCGTATTTCGCAAAAATTTCCCAAATTTCGTAATCCTTGAATCATTTTTTTCAGACCAAACGGCACCATTCATTTCGGCATTTCTAATCATGGTCCTAAATTTAATTATTTTAAAAATATGTCCATTTTTACCGACGCGCTCTTGTATATAAAATAAGGGGCCTTTACTGGCAAGAGCATTCCCCAAAAGAATCATTGGCATTAAGATAATCCCTCCTAAAATACCAATTACAGAAATTATGATATTAAATAAACTATTAAAAAACAGGTACATTTTGTTTTGGTTACTTCTGCTAAATGGGAAATACTTATAAAAATCCTTACCAACAAATTGAACAGGCACACGTTGTGTCATATCCTCATACACTTGTGTATACTCTTTTATAGAAAATCCGCTTTCCAGAAGCGTCATAAGATCTTTATAAATATCGGATGTTATGGTTTCAGCATTGTAACTGGCAATGACAATTTCCGATATGTTTTCTTCCTTAATTATCTGAAGCATGTCTTTTGGGCTATATTCCTTTATGCCTTTAAATGCTATGCTTTTGGTAGTATCGACTTCACAATTAACAAATCCTATAATTTTATAATTAGGGTCGGAATCATTAAACGCCTTAATAATGGTTTCAATGTTTGATGTTTCACCCACTATTAATACTTTTTTATAAAATCTGGGCGACACAACAAAACTGACATAAACAAATCGCCATATAAAAAGTGCCAAAATGATGGCTAAATAAAAGTATACTATTTGAAGCCTATTGTCCGGTAAAAAGGGTGTGAAATACGGCGTTAAAAAATAGAATAATACCGTCACCGAAGCCGTTAAAATAATATTGCCATAAATCAATTCAAATTTACTTGACTTTTGTAAATCATAAAGTTCGAAGATGGTTCCAAATATGGATAGGTATATAACAAGCACAAAAACCCAAATCCAATTTTCTTTGGTAATCGTTATATAATCAAACGCAAACGTCCGACTTACAAAATATAAAACAACCAGTACAGATAAAATATCAACAAGACGTAAAAGAATTTTTCGTTCTGAAATATTGAAATGGATACCTTTATGAGACATTTTGGATTTTTTTTGAGAGCGTTTAAAGGTAGTAAGAAATTTCAATTAACTGAAAAACTATCGTAAAAGTGAATGCCATTCCCGTTTAACGACCTCCCAATCAAATTGTTCCACCTTCTTCCTAGCATTTAAAGCCATCTTTTTAGTGTCATTTGGATGCGCGACTATCCATGTGATCGCGTTTACAAATTCATCCATGCTATTTGGATGTACCAACATCCCATCATGACCATGTTCAATCAAAAAAGGCATGCCTCCCACATTTGTGGAAACAATGGGCAAGCCTAAAGCCATGGCCTCTATAACGCTCACGGGCATATTATCAAAATTCGTGGTATTAATAAAGATATTATAGTCTTTTGAAAGTGCTATCCATTCTGGTTTTGTGAGCTTACCAGTAAACATGACTTCTACTTGCAATTTTTTAGCCAGTGCTTTAACTTCAGCTAAAGACCCATCAACATCTGGCCCCACCATACACAAGGAGGCTGTTATGCCTTTATTTTGTAAGGTTTTAAGTGTCTTTACCGCCAATGAAGGATTGTATATTTTTGAAAATGCACGTACCCAAAATAGTTTAACTTCTAGAAACCCACGTTGTTTAAAATCGTATAATTGTAACTCTATGGCATTAGGAATATAAACAATATTTGAATAACCGAATGCTTCGAAAGCATTTTTTAAATACAGTGAGGGAGACACATTTTTATAGGCATTTTTAAAAATGAGTTTACAAAACATGGCGTTTTCTCTAAGGCGTTTTGGTAAATTACCCCCATTTAAACTAGGAATATAATTTAGTTTTAAAATTCGACATAACTGGCTACATAAAAGAGCATAATAAAAATTCAGTGTACTATAGGTGTCTATGATAACAAAATCGACCTGCTTTCTATAACGAATGCAAGCCAAAAGCATTTCAAAAAGTCTTAAGCCTTTATTTATTCTAGACGAAGCATAGTAGAGCGTGTAACCTTCATTCTCAAATAAAGGTACCAAAGTATCAATAGATGTCACATTACTTTTCTTACTGTTTAATTTGTTTCCTATATAGAGTATTCTTTTCATTGGTCACATTTAAAAGTGTTAAGGCATAAATAAAAGATGGTGCGGCAATTCGCATCCCGGAGTGGTTGATGGTAGCAAACCAGAAAAAGTAAAATGCATAAAAAAACAGATTTTTTTTGTTTGAGCTATGGTAAGCAAGGGGCTTGATGACCAAAATCAAAATAATAAGAACCCCAAAAAATCCATGTTCTGATAGCAATCGCCCTATTTCATTGTGTGAAGGCAAATGACCTATGCCTTCTACTACACGAATATCCTTACCTCTGCTAGCGCCAATCCCTAAAAAAGGACTGCTTAAAAAACCATCAATCTCTTCCATAAAAATTTCCATTCGTCCTGTGGTGACATCACTTTTTTCACGCCCAAGGGCGTCTTCATTAGCATAACGTTTATCAATAAGTCCATAGGTTTGGTTGGAACTGATAACCCAAGTAATTAAGATGGCCATAGTAAATAATATAAAGGAGCCAATAATCCGTCCTTTTTGTTGATAACTGGACCTTAAATACAAAATCCATAAAAATGCAGCAATACAAATCATGGCCGCAATAACCCCTCCACGACTAAAAGTGACAATGGCACGAAAGGTCATGGCCCCTAAAATAATGAGATTTAAGAGTTTAAGAAATAAGCTAGGCGATTTTAAAAATATGCGTATTGTCATTACAAGCATCCCTAAACCTAAAATGGTAGCAACTTGATTGGGGCCAAAACCACCTGAAGCTTCAAGATTCGAAGCAGTTCCTGATAAAGTATCTCTGATACTCGGATTATATAAAAACAGATACGTGGTGGTTGTAATGGCTGGATAGACCATGAATTTAATAACATCTTGAAGGAGGTTATAGCTCACCTTTCTGTCATAACAGAACAAAGCGGCAATTCCCAAACAGACTGGGCCACTCAACACAAAAGCAATATTGGTCCTAAATCTTGCATCAAAGCTTAAAGTGATAGAAGCTACCAAAATAGAAGGAACAAGAACAATCAAATAAAAGAAATAGGGATAGCCTTTACCGGATAGCCCTTTAAAGAACATCCCCATCAACATAAACAGAATGACCAGATATTTAGACGCCTCATAAGCTATTCCGCCTTCGGTCATTCTAAACAGTACTTCAGCTCCTGTAAAGTAAGCACAGCCTATTAAAACTGCTTTTGTTTTTTCAGCATTTGAACTGACGATGATCCTCCAAATAAAATAAATCATGGCCATCATAAAATACAATTTGGACAAAGGCTCAATAATAAAAATTGCAATGCCTATCCCAATGTGCGCAAGCACTTGAACAACATATTTATCTTTTAAATAATGGGGCTTCAATGTATTTTATCTTCAGTTAATACTTGGGTTTTAAGTTGATAATGATAATGGGCAAAAGTAAAACGTTGTACAATCACTTCTTGTAAAGATAACATTCTTGTATAAATGTCCTGATCCAAATTAAAAAGAGTTCTAAGTTGCATAACCAAAGTATTTGCATCTACCTGATTCAATAAAAAACCCTGTTCTTGATGTTTGATATATTGACCAATGGACGAAATAGACGAAACAATGGGAATACATCCAAAAGCCATGGCTTCAGCCAAAACCTTAGGAAAGCCTTCAGAGGCCGTGGTGGGCAATAAAATGCTATGAGACTCACTATAAATCTCAAATACTTTATGCCTTGATAAAGCACCATGAAAATGAATAGGAATATTAATTTTAGCGGCTTGTAATTTAAAATCGTTTAGGGCAGATCCTGCTCCCACAAAATGTACCTTAGCAATGCGCTTTAATTCGGAATCCGACAATAGTTGTAGCGCATCAAGGATGCATCCTACTCCCTTTTCCGCTTCCAAGCGACCAACAAAACAAAGGGTCAATGGTCCGCTCATGGATTTTTTTTGACTCACTTTTAACCCCGTTGCCAAGTCTTCATCAGTCAAACAGGGATTTTCAAAGCTCAAACAATGGGAAGGTTGATCTGGCCATGACCCATTGATGGTCACCTTACGAGATTGGTGCTTTAGTATAAACCGTTGTAATCTATAACCTAAAGGTGGGTGTTTTTGATTCCAGTTACCAGCATATTTATACCAGCCGTTTCGTTTAGAAAACAAGGTAAGATAAGGGATTAAAAATACCCCGATACCAGTTGGGGTACGCAATTGAAAACGATCAACCTCTTTCAACACCTTTGATACTGTTTTGATAATTTTAGGAATATACCACAATACCACTAACTTATCAAATAGTGTATGACCACCAATAGCAGGAATTGAAATAAAAGTAATTCTGTTAGATTTATAAGCCATAGTACTTAAAGGAGGTACTGTTTCGTTTAACATAGCAATATGAACAATAGAATCAAATATTTCTAGCAAGTGATTAATTTCATTAACAGTAGGACTCCAACCCACAAGAGTGCCGTCATTGGCGGTATAATGTTCGGTATGGGAGATAATGGCTAAAGTCATATTTTGGTCATGTCAAGAGCAGTCAAGACAAATCTAATAAATTTCATTATTAATGTGGCCATGTCATGTGTAATCATGTTGAATTAAATTTTAATAGAAGTGATTTAAACTTTTCGCGTTTAAGCGAAAATTAGCTTTTTTTGTTCATTTGAAAGCTTTTTTGAGATACATAGCTGAGCTACGGAACGAAAAAAAGATGAAGAAGGGGCAAAAAGAGCAATTTTTTAGCAAATTGGAAAAGTTTAAATGACTTCATAATCAAAAATAGAATGTCCTTGCTAGCGTAACGAATTAATCTATCCAACAACAACCAAATCCAACCGTTGTCAAGTCAACCAAAGTTTAAACAAACAAAACTTCTTATCATTAAACCTGTTTCAGCATTCCTCTCTAATAATTAATAATGTCACTTTAAGCGTGTCACACGGAGTCTACCTGTCTTGAGCATTACAGAACAGCAAAATATACTTTGCTAAGAAGCGAGCGAGCAAAGCTTGTTGGCAGGTGTATCGATATACCATATCTCAAATTAATATTGAAACTCTTATAAAAACAAAAAATATAATTATATCAACGACTCAATAACCTCAACATAACGTTTAACAATCCAAGCCCATTCATGTTGTCTTGCCCATGCTTTAGCCCTGATTTCAAACCCATCCCTATCCTTTAAAAGGGTTTGTACAGCACTGATAAAAGCAGAACTATCTTCATAAGCAATGAGCAGTCCACTGTCACCATCCACAATAGCATCTGCGATACCGCTTCCGGTTGCCCCAATTGCGGGCAAACCAAAATAATTAGCTTCTAGAATGGCTATACCAAAGCCCTCAACATCTCCACTTTTAGTTGGATGACTTAACATCACAAAAATATCACTAGACTGATAAAAGGCTTTTAACTCGGCTTGGGTCTTAAGGCCATGAAACGTAACATAGGCGGTAACACCTAACTGTGCTGCTACAGCCATAAAACGAGAGGATTCAGTAGCAATACCAACACAATGGTAGTGAATCTCTGGATACACTGAAATCAATTTGGGCAAGTGCTTGATAACCTCCAGTTGCCCCTTACGATTACTTAATTGACCGACGGTTAAAAGTTTGGGAAATCCTTTTAAACCCATAGATTCCTTGGCATTCAAATCCCAGTCATAAGGATCAATAGCGTTAGGGATAACGGTTACGGTTTTTAAACCTAAATGCGCTACTAACGATTGGGTATAACGTGAAACAGCGATAACTCTATGAAATCGTTTCAGCGAACAGTCGGTTATAAATCGAAAGAGTCGATGCCTAAAATTAACTTCGCTACCATGAATCACTGCCAAATAATGCCTTTTAAAAAACAAGCTGTAAAAACTAACCAGCCATAGCGGAAACTTCCCTGTGGCAATCACCAATTCGTGGTGTGTAATTGTCTTTAAAACAACCACAAAACGATGCATATACATCAAAATCCGAAAGCGATGTAATTTGATGCGTTGTACATCAAAGCCCAACGTTTTATCAAAACAAAAATCCTCCTGACCTCCACTCCGCTGATCGGCAATAACGGTCACATCAAATCCTAAAACGCTCAAGTGCTTCGCCAATTGATACGCGTGGTTCCCTATCCCTCCGGGTTGTGGAGGAAATTCCGAAGTTACAATTAGAACGGATTTGGGAGTATTAATCATGATAATGGCTCTATGAAGGGACCTTGTTTCAATTTGATGCTGGACAAGCGCCAGGACTTAATTACTTGAAATAAGACTAATGGTAAGATTATAATTGACACGAAAACACCTAGCAATTGTAAGGCTTTGTTTGCCTTGAAACGATAAGGCATGATGGATAGTGGTACGGTTCTTAAAAGCGCTAATCGAGCTTGGGCATCACCAAAATAACGTCTAAAAAAATACAGTACACTGGGAATGGGTCGGGGTGCAAATAAGTTTGAGGTTCGAAAGGCATCCCAACTGCCCATCTGACGTAATCCTCCTTCACTTGCTTTAACATCTATACAGCTAGCGTATGGGTTTGAGATACTCTTTAACCCTTGTAAATAAACTCTCAGTCCAAACTCCCCATCTCCCATACGCTGCTTTTCAAATTGCCGATCAAATAATCCAACGGTATGAAAAATAGCTTTATAAACCATGGCGTTTCCAGTTGCAAATTGCGATGCAAGAGTAAAATAGGATCGCTCTTTAGGAATAGGTTTCCCTTCTGGGAAAAAAACACCTGCTGATATTTGAGTATTAAAAAAATCGAGGCACATTAAATGGGAAGAAATCCAATCGGGCTGTATTCTTACATCGTCTTCGGAAAAAGCAATTAATTCGCTATTGGCACTTTTAATAGCCGTGTTTCTAGCAAGCCATAAAGCCTTTTCTTTTTGATAAATGATTCTTATATTCAAATCGAATGATTTATAAAAATTTTCTTGAAAAGGTTCAGATTGATCTATTATAATCACCTCAAAATGCTTATAATCTTGTTGTTCTAGATCCTTTAAAACATCTTTTAAGAATGAATACCTGTTTAAGGTAGGAATAACAACACTTACAAAAGGATTTTGTTTAATAAGCTGAGAGGTGAAATTAGACCATTGATCATATTTTAAAGGATTACTTAAATACTTTATCCGCTTTGCGCTTCTTGTTTTAAACCATGCATAAAATTCTTTAAATGGGCTATTTAAACTTAACAAACGGATGATAAGCACATAAAAGACCCAGCCTGGATGAAAATATTTTCGTGCGAAACGATAATTATCCACTAAAGGTAAATCTTCAATATTGGAATAGGTTTTCGCATTGCCAATATAACCTTTATGAATGGCTTGCCAGGATAAATCGTAATGTTTTGCTATTTCACAAGTATAATGATCATCCTTAACAAGTTGTTCTAAAACAGCTTTAGGAAGTTCGTCTATAACTGGAAATATACTATCCCCATTAACTTTTAGTAATGAAAAATAATGCGTAGGCTGTAAATATTTTAAAAATTTAAATAGCATCAATTAAGGTATTTGGCAATGGTGCATTTTGCTTTATATTAATGAGATAAGTAGGGTAAGCTGTCGTTTCTGGCAAAAGTAATAGATGACATTTCCCCCTATCTTTAATGGTTTCTGCCTTGATAAGTTCTTTTCCTGTTTTTAAATACCAGGCTTTGTAATGCATTTTAGCACACCAATCCAGCATGAATTGACCTGCCTTCTCCATTCCCAAATCTTTTACAGTATGCATTTCAATAAAAAAGGCACATTGCATTTCTTTGGCTACTAAACACGCTCCTTCCATCACCTGTGTTTCTGCCCCTTCAACATCAATTTTTATTAAATCTGGTTTAATAGTATAAAACTTGTACAGATAGTCCAAGGTGATTGTATTCACTTCTATATGGGAATTAATCGCTGCTGCCGATGTAGCATGAGTTGTGTACATGCTACCAGCTGCTCCTGCTCCTATGGTATAAAATGTCACTCTTTTATGCGATGAATCACTTACAAAACCCAAATAATAGTGTGCTCTAAACCCCAAATTGTTGGATATTAGGTTAAGTTGGGCCTCATTCAAAGCGCTTGGATTAGGATCTACCAATAAATAGAATTTTTCAGGATCTTGAATAAGCGCAAGTAAAGCAGTATAACCAACATTACAACCGATATCAAAAATTGAATTATGGTGTTTAGACAGGTGAAAAAACCAAGCGTCATCTTGATCAACGGTTTTTCTTATAGTACCTCTTGTAGTTTTTAGGGGAATCCCACATAAACTTGTATCAACCAGCCTTGCTCTTTGATATTGAAATTTATAAGCTAGCCCTTTAAAAAATCTTCTAATTCGCATCCAAACAATGATTAAAAAATGAATACAATTGTAAATAATCTTCCCATAGCGCTCTGTTTTTTAAAAATAATGCATTCATGGAAACTTCGTTGTGCTTTTTATGAAATTCGGCTACTTTTTCAGCTATTAAATGTCGTTCATTATAGTCTACCCACACAAGATGCTCTTTCCAATTAATAACCTCTTCCAATGGCAATAAACAATCGGTATTTACAAAAATAGGAATGCGACCCATGGCCATCGTTTCATAAAATCGTGTCGAAAAATTTCCTCTACCACGCATACAAACAATATAGTCAGATTCTTTAATATTCTCATAGAATTGTAAAGTGGTTTGGTGTGTTTCTTTTTTAATTGTAACACCTGCCCTATATCTGTTTCTGATAATAAAATTACAAGTAATTTTATTTGACCTTTTTAAGGTCATTAAAATGTTCCAGCGAAAAAAAGTGGTAGACATCAATTGATCAACGTCTATCTGTCTAAAACCAAAACTTGACATTAAATTTTTCAGTACTGTTTTAAATAGTTGCTTCATGGTTTGAATTCCAAAACCATTGGCTTGCCCGCAAAACCCCACTATTGGGGTTTTTGAAACTGTTTTTTTAATAATAGCTTCTGAAGCAAAATAGGTTTTAATTGGATCGTTAACAAATATGGGGATGCCTCTGTGATTTTTGGGCAATTTAGATTTTCGTCCGCTGGTTCTAAAAACAATACCTTTAAATTGTTTAGGGACTTTAACTCCAAAATCCCCAAAAACAAAGGATACTACGGGAAGGTTATGAGGACTCTTTTTATAAAAATTTAGAACATCTTCAATTTTTTGGGAATTGTAATAATAATTCCAAGACATGGGCAGTATAATACAATCTGCATCCTTTAAATTTTCAGTAATAGATAAATTTTGCGAAGCATGATTTTCCTCTTTCATTAATGATTTTAATAAAGGAAAAATGTGCCATCTAGCGGAATGGTCGTAAAGCGATTTTGGGTAGTAAAATGTCATTATCTTATCAATTATTCTCGTAAAACCCAACAAATTCTTTTTGTTGCTTTTTAATATTAAACTCAAGCTTGACACGCTCTTTGGCGTTTTGACTAATGGTATCTTTTTCAGTTTGAGGCAAATTAATTATGTTTCTAATTTTTTCTAAAAGTAGTTTTGGTTGACGTAAAGGTACTACCCAACCTGTTTTGTTGTGCAAAACATTTTCCGATAGTCCTTCGGCATCAGACACCACACAAAGAAGACCTATGGCTTGGGCTTCTAACACTGAATTGCAAAAACCTTCCTGAATACTGTATTGTAAATAAATGTCCGCTTGTTCCAATTTTTTTTTAACTAATTCATGTGATAGTTTTCCTGTAAAAGTAACATAGTCATTAAGACCTAATTGATGGGTTCCAAATTTTAAATACTCTTCTTGCGGGCCATCTCCAATAATGGTATAATGAAAAGGAATGTTTTCTTCCTTTAATAAGGCTAAGGCTTCCAAAGTATAGTCCAATCCTTTTTTCCAATGTAAACGGGCAACGGTAATAAAATGAGGAATCTTGTTATATTCGGTTTTGTGATTATTTTTAAAAAAACGGATGTCTATAGCTGGAGTAATTTTTATAATGGGAACTTGATTATTAAAACCTTGTTTATAAACCAATTCAGAAATATCGTTGGAAATTACATGAATCTTATCCACTTTCTCCCAAAGTCTTTTATAGCAACCTGGATGCTTTACAGGATAAATTCCGATATCAAACCCTCTAAAGCTTACTGCCATTTTAGCTCCAATTGCTTTTGCTACATTTTCTCTGTTCAGGACCATGGTACCAAAACCAAAATGCAGCCAATCAACCGGTTCTGAAAATATATGGTTATTGATAATAATATTTTTAATCCTCTGGATAAAATTTATCCCGTCATCCCTATCTAAAATAAACAATCGCCTACTAACTTTAAAATGAAAAATTAAGGAATAAGATAATCTGTAAAAACTAATCATTCCTATACGAACCATATTACCTGAAAGCTTTGGCGCTACTTTAGTTTTTGTTGATGTCTTGGTCTTCCTATTACAGCTGTTAACAAAAAGAATAACCGTGTACCCATTTGCCTCTAATCCTTTAATTTTATTAGAAAAAAATGTTTCAGAGTACCCTGGAACCGCTGGTAACACTAATCCGATTCTCATAATTTATCATTTAAAACACCATGGTATAACGCTTTCATATCAACAATCATCTTTTTAATATGATGTTGTTGCTCAATAGAAACCCTAGCTGCTTTTGTCAATTTAGAATAATCGTCCAATGTCAATTGAGATACGTTTTGTATAGCTGAAGCCATTTCTGAAGGATTTCTAATAGGTATTAAAAACCCATTTTCTTTGTCTTTTATAACCTCGTCCATGCCTCCACAATCCGTTGAAACAACTAAAGTACCCAAGGCCATAGCTTCCAAAACAACATTGGCAATGCCTTCTTCCAAACTCGGCAGTAACAAAACATCTACGGCTTGAATAGATTTTAAAACAGCCTCAAAAGGCAATTCGCTTTTAAAAGTAACATCGTTTTCTATATCCAGTTGTGATCTTTGAAAAAGAAGTTCTTCATCATCATCTACACCAATAATGGTATAATGGAAATAAATATGCCGCTCTTTCAATAATTTCATAGCGTCAAGAGCATGATGATATCCTTTTGTCCAATGAGAACGCCCTACAGAAAGTATTTTTAAAGGCTCTTTTTTTACTGTTTTGGGCAGGAACATCATATCATCTAAAAGTAACCCACTGTAGATTATTTTAATTTTTGATGGTAATGCTCTATATTTTTGAGCTTCTAATGACATAGATTTGGACACGGCATGAAATCCATCAACTTGTGGAAATAGATGGGTGTATAAATCTGCCCAATAATCATTTCCTATTGGGCTTATGGTAATATGAGTACCTCTTAAACTTACAACTAATTTCATTCCAAATTCCTGCACCCAAACCCAATCTTCTATGCTTTTTGCCCATTGTAAATGAAAAATATCAGGCTTATAAAATAAAACCGGATAATACTTTAAACGTAACAAATACTTAGGTTCATGAGTATTGGCCTTAATAATTTCATCTAACCTTTTTTTGTCTTTAGGTTTAAATAGTGATAGCAATAATGTGTACTTGCACAATCTAAAAAGCTTGTTTACTTTACCCCTATACGTATAATATTTTACAGATTCAGAATAAAAAGATTTACCATTGTCAACTCCAAAAACCAGTACCTTCACATGGCTTTCAATCAAACCTTTAATTAAGCGTTCAATAAAAGTAGTGCTTTTACTAACTCCTGAATATATGGCTACTGTTATTGGTTTCTTCAAAATCAGTTTTTAGTGCTTTTTAATTCTTTTGATGAAAATAAGGATAAAGTAAGTAACATACTAACAGCATGCGAATAAAAAACCTGATCCTTAGTCTTAAATAAATTATAAAATTGTTGTGGAATCTCAGTAGAAATCATGCTCGAAAATCCTGGCGTATTAAAAAGTCTGTTTTCCAATTGGTTTTCGTTTTCGCTACCCAAAAATTGCAGCTCCCAATTGCGTTGTATATATTTATTATTAGAAGCTATACGACCTAACTTATTATATACGCGATACGGTAAATTCCATGGCAAATGATTGTATGTGTATGTATACAAATTAAAAGGGCGTTGCGCTTCCCAAGTTAGTTTAGCCAATGCTGGCATGCGTTTTTTAATATAGGCTATTTGAATTTGTCTGCCTGCCAAATATTTTTCTGGAACAGAGCAAATAAAAGCGCACATTCTATCATCATAATAAGGCAACGTTATTGGCTTTTTAGCTTTAAAGATTGATAAATTAATACTGGTCCAACGCGGTGCCCAATACAAGCTTTTAAAGGCTCGAATTTGAGCATTGGCGTTTTCAGGTATATTAATGGCTGTAAGCAAATCTGAAACACGTGCTTTTAAATAATCTGCGAAAGCACCTTTAAGTTGCCAATCCTTCCATAAAGAGTCTGCTAATTCTAAACCGCCTCTTTTAACTATCTTCTTTACTAGAAATGACACTTGATTTTCAAAAGATAAATTATCGTCAACCTTCATATCATCAAACAAAACGTCGCCCCAATGACCTAGACTAAAAACATCTCCTAAAACCTCATATTGGTTTATAAAAGCCATTTGACGAGCGTGCGTAAACTCTGAATAACAACCAGTCATACTAGCCAATTCGTCTACAGCATTCCATAAATAGCCTTTCGGTACGATCATCGCTTGAAATGGGAAATTACAAACCGTAGCTATTTGTTTCCCGTAATAGGTTTCATCATGGCCATCTTGAAATTTATAGCTATACGTATTTACAGGAATATTAAGATGTTTTAAAGCAACCGCCTGCGTTCTACTATCCAACCCTCCAGAAAGCGGTAAAATGACGTTAGTATCGCCAACTTGTTCTTTAATGATGGTTTCAAATAACTGGGCAAATTCATCAACAATTTCAGTAAAAGATCGTTCTACTGGAGAATAATGCCATTTAAAATAAGAGGTTTCCGAGAGAATCGTTTGGGTTTCATTATTAATCTCATACTTACACGCTGGTTTTAAAACGTTTTGTTCTTTAAAATAGGTGTCTTGATCTAAAAAGAAACCAGTCGCAGCGAACACACAAATAGCTTCTTTATTGAGTGTTATTTTTTCACCTACAAAGCGTTGCTTTACGGGAATAATTTCAGTTTTAATTTTCGATATATTAGTTTTTTCCTGCAAGTTTGAAATATAAGGTTTCGTGTGACTCAATAAAAGAATTTAGAGAGAAATGTGTCAAACAATAATCTCTAAGTTTTTTCCCTATTGCTTGTCTTTCATCTAAGGGTTTATCATATATCTCCAGAATTTTAATGCTCAATGCTTTCGCGTTGTTCGTCTCGTATAATAATTCGCTAAAATCTTTTAACACATAATTCACTCCTGGAATGTTAGAACCTAGAACAGGCAGTTGCATAGTCATAGCTTCTACCAAAGCCATAGGCATACCTTCTTTTTTACTCGGAATTATATATAAATCTGACTGCGCTAAAAAAGGACGTACATCGTTCTGTTTTCCTAAAAAAGAAACTTGATTCTCTATATCTAAATCTGTAACCATCTGCTTTAAATAACCGGCATATTCATCTGTATCATCTCCAATCACATCTAAAAAAATATCAGGTTTCTGAGTGATTTTAATGGCTCTTAAAAGTGTCTCTATCCCTTTTACCTTAACAAGATTTGCAACGGTTACAATTTTAAATTTTGAATTGCTGTCCCTTTTTAAAAACAATTCTGAATTATAATATGCTGTATCCAAACCAAAAGGAATAAGTCGTTGTTGCTTTTTGTATGGAAAGAAATCGGTCATCTCTGCGTTTGTAGTAATAATAAAGTTGCTAAGAAAGCTTTTTAATTTCCAATGTAAATTCCCCCAGCTCATCGCTTTTTTTGTAAAAACAAATGTAACGCCTCCTAATCTTGATGCTAATACTTCACTCCAATCGCTACTCCAATTCCAGGAATGTACAATATCTATGGATTGCTCTTTTAAAAAATCTTTATAAGGTTTTAGGCGATAAATTAAATTAAAATAAGGCCGTAAAGGTACTTTAGCATCTATAAAATGTATGGGTAAACCTAACGCTTGTACCTCTTTAAAAAAATCACCTTTATTGTGTTTACAAGCGATAATAACGTCAAATTTGGTCTTATCTAGACCTTTAGCAAGATCGTAAAGCACTTTACCGCTTCCCGCTGTATCAAAATTTGGAATGGTATATAAGACTCTAATTTTTTTAGTCATTACTTGCTACTTGCGTTTTGAAAAAATACCGATTTAACCTCAAAAAAGTCGAGCCTGATATCAAACGAAATTGGTACAAATTCAATAAAAAGCTACCCATTGCATAACCTGAAAAACCCAAATAATCTTTCTTATAAAACAATCTTAAATTTGGTTTTACAAATTCAATATGACGTCTATTTTCTGAACGTTCTAAGTACTTTGTGCACATAAAATAATAGGCTCTAACCAAATATTTTTGTTCTTTATTCAAATTATAAGTCTCTAATATATTTGACACCAAATAATGTACTGACTCACAAACAGGTTGTACAAAATTTTGTCTATTCCTTATGTTTGAAACGCAATAATAAAAATCAACCGAATTATTTAAAACCATATAATTATTGCTTTTAAATAAGGCACGTATAGACAGTTCTACATCTTGTAATCGTGTAAGTTTTGGATTAAATCCACCAATTTTAAGCAAAAAAGCTTTATTCCATAAGATGGCGGTTGTCTGCCAAATAAAATTTGCATTTAAAAAGTGGTTTAAATATTCAGAATTTGAAGCATTAGACTCTACACCATTACCCTCTTGATCTACTACTACCATGTTCTTAAAAACAGTAAAATCCAAAATTTCAATACAACGATTTTCCACAAAATTTAAGGCTATTTTATCATCTGAGTCTAAAAAAACTAATTTTTCATAACTACAAAATTCAATACCTTTATTTCTGCAGACAGATGCATTTGTTTTTTCTGCGTTAAAAATTATTTGTACTCTTTTATCATTAATGTTATTAAAAACCCTAGTTGTTTTATTCTTCTCAATTTCAGAAGAACAATCGTCAACAATAATCCATTCCCATTTTTCAACTGTTTGATCTTTCAACAACTGATATAGCTGTTCTAACCCTTTAGAGTCATTAAAATGAGGGGTTATAATGCTTAATCCTTTCAATTGCTAACTAATTTATTCTGAATTGCCCATTTCTGCCATGCATATAAATGCCATAAACCCCAAGGATCCACTTTTTGTGTATTTTTATAGAAGTCTTGTACTAAAGTATGCAAAACAGGTATATCTATATAGTCCTCGCCATAAAAAGGTGTATTAATAACTGTTTTTATAAAATCGGCTTTTAAATCATTCTTTAACCAATCTTTTATAGGCACTGTAAATCCTTTTTTCTCTTTTTCAACCATCTCTATAGGAATGTACTCATAAAGGGCATCTTTTAAAATTAGTTTAGGTCGATTGTGTGTTATTGTAAACTCTGAAATTATGGAATTGCTAAATGCAATCATTTGCTTATCTAAAAAAGGAACACGGACCTCTAAACTATTTGCCATACTAGTTAAATCAATTTTTCTTAAGGTGCGCTGCATATGGGCGTAAAATTCATTTTTCTTAAGATATTGTAAAACATGTGGTTTATCTAAGGTGTCATGTATGTCATAAAGCTTTTTTAAATCTTTAGAAAATTCATAATTAGGCATTAACTTATCCAATCCTGTAAAATGAGTTTGCTTGTTTAAAATCCAATCAGAAAACTTTTTTACAACCGTTAAAGCAGAAGAAAGGTTTTTGTCTTTTACCCTAAATATAGGGATTAAAAATTGGCGCAACCAAATTGGGTATTTGAACCAATGCGCCTGGTTAAGTGATTTTCGAAAACGAGGATACCCCCAAAACAATTCATCTCCCCCATCTCCTGATAACATAACGGTTGCGTATTTTTTTGCTTTTTTAGTGATTAAAAATGACGGTACTGAACTATAATCTCCAAAGGGTTCTGATATACTTTTAAAATGTACATCAACATTTGACAATAAATCATCTTTACTATCCTTTTCAATAACATGAGTAATCCCAAGATGTTTTGCATAGGCTTTTGCATGCTTTGATTCGTCAAGTTTTGAGTCACTTATACCGTATGTAAATGCTTTAATATTGCTTTTATGTTGTTTGGCAAACGTTGAAACCAAAGAACTATCATAGCCAGAGCTTAAAAACGTGGCAATAGGCACATCTGACCGTAATTGATTCATGACCACATGTTGCATCTCTTTAGTAAAATCTTGATATGTTGATTTTAAAGAATCTAGTTTGGAAGGATTTACACTCCAATTAAAATAATTAATTTTTGATTTTATGGCCCTTGTTTGATAGCTCCATATTATAATTTGGCCAGGATTTACTTGATACATATTTTCAAAAACTGTGTTTGGAGCAGACATATATCCCAGACCTAAAAACTCTTTCATTATGTCTGGTCTCAACTTTTTGGTGTTAAAATTTGGGTGTTTAAAAATCTGGTCGAATTGAGATGCAAAAACAATTCCCGATTTTGATAACCCATAAAATAAGGGTTTTATCCCAGCAAAATCTCTTATCAAATAAACCTCTTCACTTTCAATATTCCATATGGTTATAGCAAACATGCCATTCAATACTTTTGCGAATTCCTTAACGGGCATTTTCCCTATTAAATGACTTAATATCTCACCATCGGAAGTTGAACGAAGGTCGCTTTCTTTTATACTATAACGATGCTGAAGTTCTTTATAATTATATATTTCTCCATTAAAAACCAATATAAACTTTCCATTTGGACTCATTATTGGTTGGTTTCCATTTTCTGTTACATCTAATATGGCTAAACGATTAAATCCAATCTGGCATATTCTACTTGTCCAAAAACCTTGCTGGTCTGGACCTCTGCGAATACTTAAATCCAATAGTTTTTTAAAACTATGTTTATCTAATAAGGCATCGTTAACTTCTCCTAAAAATCCACACATAAAATAATAGTATTCTATTCTAAATAATAATTATGTAATAAAGATAAAATCTTCTGTGGCTTTGGCAATACACTTCCAATCATATTTTTAGACATCTTTTTTAATAGCTTAAACCGATGAAAGTAATCATAATAAATGTAAGCATGCCATTTAGAATTTTTAAATTTGGTCGTTGCAACTTTTTATGAGCTTGAGTAACTAAATAGTTCGTTTAAGACAAAAACGCAATATATTTATTATCATAATGCAAAAAAGTATTTATTTATTGAAATTAGACTATGGATTTAAAAGAATTATCTGAACAAAAAAAGAATAAAAACTCAAGACATCCATGGGAGCAAGCAAGGTTGGAATTCATCCATAAGAAAATAATAAAGTGCCTTGATCTTAATAAGGCTTTAGTCTTTCTAGATATTGGTTGTGGGGACACCTATGTAGCAGAACAATTAATGGTGCGAATCCCAAATAGTACTTTTTATTGTATAGACAATGCATTTACAGAAAAGCAATTATTATTTTATTCTAAAAAATATAAGAACTCAAAAATCAAAGTGTTCAATAATTTAAAAGAAGCCATCACACAAATAGAATCAGAAATTTCATTTATTTTAATTTTGGATGTTATGGAACATGTAAAATATGATGTGGAATTTTTAGTCCAAATTGAAAAATTGGATCAATTTAATTCAAAATCAAAAATGCTTATTACAGTTCCGGCTTTTCAAAGCCTGTTCACACATCATGATGTTATTTTAGGTCATTACAGACGCTACACCAATAGGTCTTTGGAGAATGCAACATTAAAAGCTGGCTTAAAAACAGTTCAAAAAGGCTATTTTTTTAGCTCCTTACTAGTGCCACGTTATATTTTAAAATTGCGCGAACTTATTTTTAAACCAAAAGCAAATACAACGGCAATAGCTTCATGGAACAAAGGTTTGCCCATTACCATTTTGTATAAAAATATACTTATATTAGACTTTTCAATAACCACATTTTTAGAAAAAATACATTTAAAACCAATCGGTTTGTCTAATTATATAATATGCAAAAAATAGGTGTCATAATTCCTTGTTATAATGAAGAAAACAGATTCCCTATCAATGAATTTTTAGGCAATTTTAACTACTTTGAAAATATAGATTTTTGTTTTGTAAATGATGGTAGCACAGACAATACCTTCATAATGTTAACCAATTTAAAAACCAAACTATCCAATATTACTGTTATAAATCTTGAAAATAATATGGGTAAAGCAGAGGCCATCAGGTATGCTGTATTAAATTTAGACCATTCAAAATATGCCTATTTGGGCTATTTGGATGCCGATTTATCGACCTCGTTACATGAAATGCTGCGGTTAACAACATTTATAACACCTGATACCAAATTCATAATGGGTTCAAGAATAAAAAAATTGGGTTCTATTATAAAAAGAAATCTTTTTAGACATATTTTTGGACGCATCTTAGCAACATTTGTGAGTGCATTTATTTTAAAAATTCCAGTTTATGATACACAATGTGGTGCAAAATTAATGGCTACTCCCCTTGCTATTGATTTATTTAAGGATCCTTTTGTAAGTAAATGGTTATTTGATGTAGAATTACTGTTACGTGTAATCAAATTAAAAGGTGAAAATTATTGTAATGATTCAGTTATTGAAATTCCCTTACTAAAATGGCATGACAAAGGCGATTCCAAAATTAAATTTATTGATTTTATAAATATCCCTTTTGACTTATTAAACATATATAACAACTATAATAGACGCCAAAATGTTTAAGAAATTTTATCATTATTGTTTAAATCGTCCCCTTTCATGCCTATTAATTTATGGGGCTATTTTAAGACTTCTTATTTATATTTTTTATAATGCCATTACGCTTTATCCCGATTCCAAAGGGTATATAGATTTATCAACGTTTATATCAAATTTAAGTTTAGATAATTATACAGGTGAGCGAACGCCAGGTTTTCCATTACTTATTGCCATAGCTGGAGGAAACCTTTACCTCACGGCTTTTTTTCAGATGATTATGGGATTGTTCAATATCGTCCTAATTTATGATTTCAGTAAAATGACCACAAAAAGCAAAGCGGTATCGTTTTGGATTACATTTATTATGGCTTCTTTTATACATATCCTGTTTTTTGAATTTGCCATCTTATCTGAAACCTTGACGCTGTTTTTGGTGTTATTGTCCTTTTGGTTTATTGAAAAATTTAACGTGCTGGAACCAACTACTTCCATAAAATACCTAGTTATTCTATCCGTGATTTTAAGTTTTCTATATATAACAAAACCCATATTTATTTATGTTCCTATTGGAGTTTTTATTTTTTATTTTGTAAAAAATTTCCATTTTGGATTCAGAAAAATTATTCTCAAAGCAACAACATTATTAATAGTACCCTTGTTAAGTTTTTATGGTTGGTGCTCATTAAACGAAAAGAACATGGGCTATTTTGCAAGCACGTATTATTTAGGAGTAAACCTATCACAAACAGCTACGCCCTTTTTTGAAAAAGCCCCTGAAGAGGATAAACTTATACGTGATATTTTGGTGAAGCACCGAGAATTAAACCCTATGTACAAATCAGATCGAAAAAACCCTATGACGGTTTGGTATGCATGGAATGAATTAAAGGAAAAAACAAAACTTTCTGGTCCAGATTTATCAAACGAACTTGGTAGAATTTCAATTGATTTATTTAAGAAGTATCCCGATTTATATCTTAAACAAGTTGTTGTCTCCTGGACAGATTTTTGGGGAACGTCTTTGTTTTTTTGGCGAACCGGATATATACATAACAAATTTGTAGAAAAATGGGCCTACCGTTTGTGGTATTCCTTTCAGCAATACCTATTAATAGGTATAAATATTTTATTTTTAGGTTTTGCAATAAAAAAAATATATCACTTTATTCAAACTAAATTTAAAATATTCGATTTAGATCTATTACTGGTGGCCATTATTTTGTCAGGGTCTTTAGCGCAAGCACTGGTTGTTTATGGTTCAAATTCCAGATTTTGTGTTCCTTTTTTTCCATTAATAGTCTACTTTGTAATGATCAATCTTTTTTCACTTAAAAAATTTAATAAACTTAACTCACCAAAGTTCAATACGCTATAATCTATGCTTTTCAATTCCATTGATTTTGCCATATTCTTACCCATTGTGTTTGTTTTATATTGGTTTGTTGTTAATAAAAACCTCAAGCTTCAAAATTTTCTTATTGTTGTTGCCAGTTATGTGTTTTATGCTTGGTGGGATTGGCGGTTTTTATCGCTCATAATGTTTAGCACTTTGGTTGATTATTTAGTTGGTATAAGTTTGGCTAAACAAGAGCATGCTGTAAGACGTAAAATGTTACTCTGGACAAGCATTTTAATAAACATAGGGTTTTTATGCTTTTTCAAATATTATAATTTCTTTATAGATAATTTTATCACAGCATTTTCTTTTTTTGGTTATAAAATACAACCAAACTCATTAAATATTATCTTACCGGTAGGTATCAGCTTTTATACGTTTCAAACATTAAGTTATTCCATAGATGTGTACAGACGGAAACTAGTGCCCACCGCAGATTTTATTGCTTTTTCAGCGTTCGTAAGCTTTTTTCCTCAATTAGTCGCTGGCCCAATTGAACGTGCTACAAATCTATTGCCTCAATTCTATAAAAAAAGATCATTTCATTATGGCAAAGCGGTCGATGGTCTACGTCAGATTCTTTGGGGTCTTTTCAAAAAAATTGTCATTGCCGATAACTGTGCCGAAGTAGTCAATCAAATATTTAATAACACGGGAGATTTTAGTGGAAGCACATTGGTCGTAGGAGCTGTTCTTTTTGCTTTCCAAATTTATGGGGATTTTTCAGGTTATTCCGATATTGCCATTGGTACATCAAGACTATTTGGTTTTGATCTAAAGCAAAATTTTGCCTTTCCTTACTTTTCAAGAGATATTGCAGAGTTTTGGAGACGTTGGCATATCTCACTTTCTACTTGGTTTAGAGATTATCTGTATATTCCTTTAGGTGGGTCTCGTGGCTCTAAATTTCAGCAAATTAGAAACGTATTTATAATTTTTGTGGTTAGCGGGTTTTGGCATGGCCCCAATTGGACCTTTATAGTTTGGGGCGCTTTGAACGCATTATATTTTTTACCTCTATTACTTGGCAGCAAGAATAGAAAGCATATTGAAATCGTAGCTCAAGGAAAATGGCTACCTACCATTAAGGAGATTTTATTAATACTATCAACATTTGCTTTAACTACATTGGCATGGGTGTTTTTTAGAGCTGATAACCTTAGTCATGCTTGGAGTTTTATATCAGAAATCTTTTCGTATTCTCTGTTTACCATACCTCAAATCCAGCCAAAAATTCTATCCATACTTATTCTATTTATGTTGTTAATAGAATGGTCTGGACGTGAAGAGCTTTATGGTATTGAACGTTTTGGAATTACTTGGAAAAAACCGTACCGCTATGCTTTTTATTACACCATCGTCTTTTTAATTTTTCTATTTAGTGGTGAAGAGCAAGAATTTATTTATTTTCAATTTTAAAAAATGCGTAAATTTTTAATTGCACTTTTATATTTTATTTTACCTGTAGTGATTGCTTCCTATGGCTTAGATGTCTTTATTTCAAAAAATTTACTAAAATCAAACACATCACCGGGGAATTATAATGCTTGGAATGACATTTACAAAGGCCAAGTTAATGCTGATGTCGTAATCTATGGGTCTTCCAGGGCTTCCATGCAGATCGACCCTCATATTTTGGAAGATTCCTTAAAACTTAAAGTGTATAACTTTGGGATGCTAGGGCATAATTTTTTAACCCAATATTTAAGGCACATTGAATATTTAAAATATAATCCACAGCCTAAACAAATTATTATGTGTGTGGATTATTTTAGTTTTGAAAAAAGAGAGGATTTATATGAATCTGACCAGTTTTTACCTTATATGTTATGGAATTTTAATATCTGGAGATATGCTAAATCTTATGATGGTTTTTCGCTTTTGGACCACGTGGTACCGCTTGTTAGGTATGTTGGAAAAGCCACCGCAAAAAAGAAAGCCTTCTCGATGGCATTTATGAAATCCAATATGAAACCTTTAAAATATAAAGGGTTTAAAAGCACTGATAAGCCATGGGATAAAACCATGGAAGAGGCAAGATTAAAAAGAGGAATTTACACAATTAGTAATGATACAAATACAGTTAACTTATTTTATCAATTTCTTCAGGAATGTGAGGAACAGAACATAAAAGTAACACTGGTTTATACGCCTGAATATTTTGAAGAAAAAAAACTGGTGTTAAATAGAGACGAAACCTTTAAGTTTTTTAAACAAGTTAGTACTCAATATAATAATACGTTTTTAAACTATGTTGATGATTCAATATGTTACAAAAAAGAATATTTTTATAATTCATTACACCTAAACAAAAAAGGTGTTGACTTATTTTCTAAAAAATTAGCCCACGATTTAAAAAAACTTGATGTAGTTGAAAAATAATATAGAGGTCGTTATGATGGACATATTTTTATAGAAAAGGAAAAATTTGCAATTATGAAATACCCATTAGCTAAATTAACGAACCAACCAAGAATGATTATTGGGATATTAAATCTGAGCTCTAAAAAAATAAATACTGACAGATGAAAAAGTTCATTAAACAGGTTTTCTTTTTCACTCTAATCTTTTGTTGCCTTTTTACTTGTATTATACTTACCACAAATATTATTGTAAATAATAAAGCTGATTTTAAAATTTCTAAAGAAAAAAAATATGTGCTATTTGGGCATTCACAACCCGAATGCGCCTTTAATGATTCACTAATTTCCAATTTTAAAAATTTTTCAAATGCTGGCGAAACCTATTTCTATACCTTTCAAAAAATCAAACAGATATTGCCACAAAATCCACAGATTGAAACGGTTTTTTTAGAATTCACCAACAATAAAATTAGTATATGGGCAGATAAGGATATTTGGAGCAATAAGTATATGAGGTTACGATATCCAAGGTATGCGTCGTTTATGAATTTGGAAGACAACCTGTTTTTAATGACAAAAAATGTAAAGGGATATGCAAAGGTGTTGCCTATTTCAATTAAATACAATCTTATAAGAATGAAGCTAAACGATTATTTTTATATCAATAAAATTGGAGGTTATAAGTACCTGGTAAGAAAAAAAACCGATTCTATTTTAAAGACCATGAATAAAACAGGGTTTTCAATATACCCCGAATACCAAAAAATGTCTGTGCATGAAATTCATTATTTAGAAAAAATAATACAGTTTTGTAAAGAGATGAACAAAAAAGTCTATTTAGTAAGAAGCCCCTACCATAAAAAATCATTTTATAGTCAAAATGAGGAAGCCTTACAATTATTAAAAAAACAAAAATTTGATACCATTAAATTTTTGGATTTTAAGGACTTTCCGCTTGATAATTCTGAATACGGTGATTTAGATCATCTTAATCATAAAGGTGCCAAAAAGTTCTCAAAGTGGTTTAATACACTGCTTAAAAAAGGACTATTAGATAGTATCAATAAGCAACAAATAATTGATAAAAAAATTTAAAAACTTAAATTTTAAAAAATATAAATTATTTAATGCAGTTAATATCAATATATATAATCATAATATTTTATGAATCATTCAAATAATACCAGATCTAAAATTATAGAGCTTTTATATAAGGAAAATCCTAGATTCCATGGTCGTGAAAATGCAGGATCAAAAAGTTATGCCATTAAACCAGATGTACTCAACTGGATAGCAAATAATATTCCTGCTGGAGGAAACACATTAGAAACAGGCTGTGGTTATTCTACCGTTTTACTAGCTTTATTATCAAAAAAACATACTGTTATATCTCCTTTTCCTCAAGAACATAAACTAATTAGAGAATGGTGTGATAACTTAGGAATAAACAATAATCATGTAAAAATGATTGCGAAAATATCTCAGGATGTGGTGCCTAGTTTAGAGAGTGATGATTTAGATTTTATTTTAATTGATGGTGATCATGCATTTCCAGCACCTTTTATAGATTGGTATTATACAGCAGATAAATTAAAAGTTGGTGGTATTTTAGCTGTAGATGACACACACATTCCTACTGGCACTATTTTAAGGGATTTTTTACTAAAAGAAGATACACGTTGGCATTTAATAACTGATGTTGGAACCACTGTTTTTTTTAAACGGATCTCCGAAGACAATGTGGCTAAAGATATTATTTGGGTACAACAAAAGTATTGTAAGCTTCCTAAACAGCCTTTATTGAAAAGAATAATTAATAAGATAAAGAGAATTTTAAGCTTAAAATAAATGAATGTAATTATTAGCTTTACCACAATACCTTCGCGAATTGGTAAAATCAAACCAATGATTGAATCTATTTGCAACCAAACTTTAAAGCCAGATAGTATTATATTATGGTTGCCAAAGGTGTATAAAAGAATTCAGCGGGAAACTATAATACCAGATTTTATTAAAAACGCACCTATAAAGATTAAACTTTGTGATGATGTAGGCCCTTTTACAAAATTATATTACTCCCTAAAACAAGAATGGGATAATAAGGAAACTCTCATAGTCACTGTAGATGATGATGTTTATTATCCGCCAAAGTTTTTAAAAACCTTATTAAAATACGCCAAAAAATACCCTGATAAAGCAATAGGCTATAGAGGTCGAATATTAAAAGATAAATGTGATTATTCTACAAGCCTGAAATTTTTTGGATCTCCTTCAAGAAAACCATTACAAGTCGATATTATTACTGGAACTTGGGGAGCTGCCTATCGTGTCAAATTTTTTGACCTTGATATTTTTAATGATGAAATTATAAAAAGTAATTTTATGGTAGATGATATTTGGATTACTGGAAACTTGGCAAAAAATGGTGTGGAACGTATTATCCTAAAAAATGTTGGGGTAAGGCTAATTAATGATATTCATGATATTGATCCGCTCTGGAAAATAAATAAAGAGAGTAACAACAACAACAAACTGCTTGAATATTTTAAAGGTATAATATAAGCCTTTATCTTTTTTTGCGGTAAATATAAAAATCTGCCATCGAGCTGTGATCCGGATTGTTACTATCAAAAGGATATTTGTTTCTAATATGTTCTAACAACTTCCATTCATTTGAGACATGAGCTGCTATCCAATTGGTAAACGTTCTGCATTTTACATGGACCACTTCATGTGCATCGTAATTACTAGAGTAGATAATTACATATGTTGTTGATGATTTAAATAATCGGTTCATATAGTTTTCAAACACGGCATCTTCTATCAAATGATAAATCACATCTAACGACAATACTAAGTCTGCTTTGGTATTCACAAAAGCCTCATCCTCCATACTATAAAAAGCTTTCGTTTGATCATTCTTAAAACGCTCTTTACATAATTCTAGTGCTTTTAGAGAAACATCAAAACCAATATAACTAGGATAATGGGCTAAACTTAATTGATGGCCATCACCACATCCAAATTCAATAACAGATTGTATGCCATTCTTTTGAACAAAAGCATTTAATACCTCAGCCTTAAATTCAGCCAGACGCCCATAACTTCCTACTCCAGAATTTTTATTGGCCTGATAACGTTGTTCCCAATAGTGTTGCGAACCTAAAAACTCCTTTTTTTTTGGCTTGTTTTGAAAGGCCATTTTTATTTTTTTAAACATCCAAATTCTTCTGCCCTTAAGCATCTGTTTTGTAATACGCTTATAATTACTCACAATAAAGTCAAAATCCTTCATGTAAAACCCAAATAAAAAGGCTTGTTTAAAGGCCGTAAAATAATGTTTGTGCACTAGTAATTCTTTAATATAACTGCTATGGAAATAGCGATACTTTATTTTAAGTTGTGGTATGTTTATATTTTTAAAATAAAGTTCCTTATAACATAAACTTGCCGTTTCAGCGCGTTCTAACGGCTTAGCCGATGAATGGATGCCTCCATCGTGGATTCTATAAACCGAACCATAAAAATTAAGGCAAACCCCATTTCCGCCTTTTAATAACTCTGTAAAAAGGTGAATATCCCTAAAATAGCGATACTTCGAAATCAAGTTAATATTAAACAGTCGGGCTCTAAAAACCAATGTAGGTGCCCCACCATACCAGCCTTTAGCGAATTTATCAAAATCAAATAATATATAAGCGTCTCCATCCTTAAAATATCGTCCATATTTATCATCACTTAACTTGGGTAAAGTATTATGTTTAACCTTAAATCTTGTAAACGACATAGAATATTCAGAGTTTTCCTCTAAAAAATCAATCTGTTTTTGCAGTTTTAGTGGATCAGTCCAATAATCATCCCCTTCCAACATAGCAATATATTTTGCCTTACTTGCTAAGCATAAGTTATATATGTTTTGTCCGTTTTTTTCATGACCCAAATTAGTTTCATTTAATATCAGGTCAATATTATCAGGGTATTTATCTTGTAGTCGTTTGCAAATAGACCGCGTAGTGTCAGTGGAATAGTCTTCTCCTATAATAAGTTTATAGTTAAAAGTTGTGTTCTGAACCATTACAGACTCCACGGCTTGTTCTATATAATCTTCGTGATTATAAGCAAGCATCCAAACAACAGCTAATAGCTTATCATCCAAGGCCATTATGATATTAACGATTTTATATTCAATTCAGCGTAACCAAACCCTTCTTTTCCAAAGTAGTTGCCATTATAAAATAACAGTAATTTTTCAAGATCTTTAATCATATAAGGGTAACACATCATCATACTGTCCCATCCAAAATCACTTTTGGAAATCCCAAGAGAACTTACGGAAATTCGCTCCCAATGTTCTAAATCTCTGGATATTGACAACCCCAATTGATATCCATTATCCGGTTTGCCTCTAAATTCTACACCTTTTCTGTAACAAAACCACATATAATAGATGTCTCCAACTTTTGAGACTCTTGGAGCGTTCTGAACTTCATTATCTATCAATGTATCAATACATAAATCATGGTTTGTCTCCCAATCGATTCCGTTTTTAGAGATTGCTCTTTTTATATAATAAAAAACTTCTTTTTTACCATGATGCTCTATCCATTTGGTGGCAGACGAATAAAACATATAATATATATCATCCTTCTTTATCACCGAAGGCCCATTCACCAAAATAGGGTCATACTTATTCAAACCTAATATTGGACCATCAAATAGTTTTTGAAACGACTTACAATTATCTTTGCTTATTGCAAGTCCTATACGCGTTACATAGGGTACCGATGCACTTCTGGACCAGCCCGTATAATACATATAATGGGTAGTTTCATCTATCTTAATAATATCGGCAGGCATTTGTCCAAATTCATCGAAAGCCCCCAACTTACCAAGTTGTAAAACAGGGGTGTTACTTATACGTAATATGTGCTTTAAATCATTCCTATCTACATCAATATAGGCAATAGAACTTATTGGAAGTGCATCCTTTTTTGGCTGGTGCCTAGTTGTAAAATAAATACGATAATAGCTATCAAATTTTACTGGTGTAGGCACTTGGGCATAGTCTTGCATCCATTCCGAATGGTTGTTCACATTATAAATTTTACCCTTTTTAATCCACTCCATTATCAGTATTATTTATATGTTCATACCAAATAAGATCATACCATTTATTTGTTTTAAAAAAAGCGTCGTGTTCATGTGCATATGGTACAAAACCCAATTTATGGCATATACGTTGGGATGCTATGTTTTCAACAGCATGAGCAATTATAATTTTATGGAAATCAAGGGTATCAAACCCGAACTTTACAACTTCTTTGGATGCCTCTGTTGCAAAACCTCTTCCTTGGTAATTAGAACCGATCCAGTAAGATAGTTCTGCTCTATTCAATACCCAGGTCCTTATGTTTCTTTTTACATCAATCAAAGAAACCAAGCCAACGATATGATTTTCTAAACATACGCACCAATGGTAACCTTTACCATCTTGTTGGGCTCCAATTAAACTTTGAATCACTCCTAAAGTAGTTCCCAAAGTAGTATGTGGTTCCCATGTTAAAAATTGGGTCAGTTTATCATCTGCCATTAACTCAAATAATTCTTTGGCATCACTTTCTAGTGGTGGCCTTAATACTAATCGTTCTGTTTTAATAACAAAGTCCATAATATTATAGTACTAAACCACCATTTAAACCTAGCACTTCACCATTATAAAAGTCGTTTTCAATCGCAAATTGAGCCGCTAATATAACCTCCTCAATGGCGCCTGTTCGATTTAAAGGGGTTTTGCTAACCCATTTATCAAGCATGGTTTTTTCTAAAGCCTCATGGGTGCCCATGGTATTCATAAACCCTGGAGCAATGGCTACAGAACGTATGCCAAAAACACCCAACTCTTTGGCCCATACTTTAGTCATCGCCTCAACAGCAGCTTTTGATGCTGAATAGGCTGTTTGTCCCGCATTGCCTGTTGCAGCTATAGAACTCATATTAATAACAACCCCTTTGTTCCTTTTTTTTATCATGTTGTTAATAAACGAACGTGCCATATAAAAAACGCCATTCTGGTTGACCTGAATAACCTCATCCCATAATGCCATGGAATGTCTGCCATCTGGCCTGTTTAAAACATTTACCAATGGGGCGTTTTTCATAATACCGGCATTATTTATCAGTACATTTATGCCACTGTGATTTTGAAATAGCGTATCAACAACCTCTTCAACATCACCATTATTTGAAACATCACATGTATAGGTATGAACCGTTTTGTCTTCCTTTTTTAGTTTTGATAGAGAGGTTCCATTAATATCTAAAGCGAAAACAGAGGCTCCTTTTGATGAAAAATATAAGGCCATAGCTTTTCCAAAACCGGATCCTGCTCCGGTTATAATAATGTGGGCTTGACGCAATTCCATAGGTTATATATATTTTGAAATAGTGGTTCTTATGGCATTAAATGTGGTCATTTCTGCAATATCATCACCAGAGAGTTCTATCCCAAAAGCATCTTCAATAGCAACAATCAAATTCATATGCGATAACGAATCCCAATGATCTACATCATCCATCCCTAAGTTTTCTTTGGTGCGTTCAAAAGGTATTTTTAAAGTATCTGCTAAAATATGATTGATTTTTTCCATAATGACTTATAAAGATTGTACTCTGAAACAAGAAGACATTTTAGTGAATTGATCAGAATTTAAACGATGGGATTCCGTTGATGGCGCAATAAGGACTGTCTTATCTGGAATGCTTTTGGTAATCAAAACCGATGCTCCTACCATGCATTGCTCACCAATAGTAATTTCATTCCCAATAGTAGCTCCTAAACCCACAAAAGTGCCTTTGCCCAATGTTGTAACGCCTCCAATTAAACAACCACCTGTCAACCAGCAATGGTCTTCTATAATAGCATGATGCCCTACCATAGTGCCTCCCCATACAATTACATTGTTTCCTAATTTAGCACAGGGCTGTAAAGCAACTTGATCCATGATAATCGAATTTCCACCAAGTGTAAAATTTCCTTTTACGTAAGGACTAACGTACGTGGCAAACGTATAACCCAATGCTTTAAAATGATTGTATTTAGACGCTCGTAATTGATTGATGCCCTGATACCCAACAGCAACAAAAACAGAATATTTATTTGCCGGAAAGCGGGTTTCAACCTCTGATAATGCTATAAGTGGTTTTTCTAAAAAATCAGCATTTTTTACAAAGGCATCGTCAACCACATAGGCTATAATGTCATATTCTGAATCTCTTTCAAAATAATAACTTATTGCCTGGGAAATTTTACCAGCGCCAAATATAATTAATGGTTTACTCATGAGTTAAGATCTTTTTTCAAGTGCAATCGATCGATTTTTCCGTTTTGATTTTTTGGTAAATCATCAAAGTAAAAATACAAATCAGGTAACATATACGAAGGTAAGTACTTTTTTAATACTTCAGTAATTTTAGCTTCATCTTTAAGGTCGGATGTTAAACAGGCAATTAATTTTGATGCATACCGACCATTATCAACATATACCACGGCACTTTCCTTTATAAAATCAATACTGTTAAAAGCGTTCTCAATCTCTTCCAATTCAATCCGATACCCCATACGTTTTATCTGGTTATCTTTTCTTCCACAAAACAAGAAAATCTTGCTATTTAAATCCTGTTTTACTAAATCACCGCTTAAATAAACTTGTTCCTGATGGGTTTTATTTACTGGATTGTCAATAAACACAGCTTTGGTTTTCTCTAAATCCCGGTAATACCCTATACCAACATTTGGCCCTCCAATGCAAAGTTCTCCGGTCTCTCCTAATGGCACCTCTTCATGCTGTTCATTAATCACCAATCCATAAAAACCAGAAGCCAAATGCCCTAATGGCAATAAATCATCCACTTCCATATCTTTGTTAGAAACGTCATAAGACGAGCAAATACAAGTACATTCGGTAGGCCCATAAACATTTACAAAACGAATACGATCACTCCAATACTTCCATAGTACACGAAGATGGTTTTTAGGAAATCCTTCCCCCCCAAAAGTAACGATGCGTAAAGTTGGCAAATCGGTGGACTTTAAGGCCCGCATATTCAACATATAAACCAGCATGGAAGGGACACTGAACCAAATGGTTGGTTCTGCCTCGTTTAAGGCATCCAGTAATTTTCTTGGATTACGGCTTAAATATTCATGAACCGGAATAATAGAGGCTCCCGTAAAAAAAGAGGCATAAAAATCGAAAACCGAATTGTCAAAATGCATCGGGTTAATATTGGTAAAGACATCTTTGGTTGTTGTTTGATAGGTTGTTTTGGACCAATTGATAAAATTTAAAACTTGTAGATGTGAAATAACCACCCCTTTGGGAAACCCGGTTGACCCAGACGTAAACATAATGTAAGCAGGGGTATTGCCGTGTACCTCTTTATTACAGTCGGGAAACTCATCATTATTTGTATTGATTTTTTTAATAAACCCATCACTGGAATAGTCTATGGACATGACCGATTTGGATGCAAAATCGTTAATTACCGAATTTTTATCCTGGAAATATAACAAAAGCTTGGGTTGGCTTATGTTAACCATTCTATGAAATCGTTCTATGGGACTTTTGGGATCTAGATTGGTATAAGGTGCACCTATCTTTAAACATGCCAACATCAACGCATAAGAAAGTTCAGTCTTATTATTCAATATGGCTACAACATCGTTTTTTTTGATACTTAAAGTGGATAGATAATGAGCAATCTTATTTGAAAGTTCTTGTAATTCTTTATAAGTGGTTAAAGTCCCGTCAATTGCTTTAATGGCGATAAAGTTTGGGTTATCAAAAGCTATCTTATTAAATAATTGGCCTAAATTATAATGATAATTATCAAGCATCTATATTAATTTATACGTTGTCAACATCGTTTGTATGTCTTCTTTAGAATTGAACATGACAACATCCAGTATGGATAACCAAGGTACAAATTCATTCTTAAACTGCTTGTAAGCTATGGGCTCACTCTGAAGAAAATATAAGTGTATCCCTTGGTTTTCAAAAAAGGCTTTTGAATATAATGACATACCTCCAATAGGATTGATATAGGTGGAAGCATTTTCTTTTTTGGCAATGGCCAAAATTCGGTTTTCTTTTTTTAAATGTTGTGATTCCTTATGGGTCTGTGAACTTATAACCCAGTTTTTATCCAATCCAAGATAATTTGACATTAACAAAACACTGTCTATGGCCATGTCTGAAATGGAATTGTAGGTACGCTTGTTAAAAAATGGCTCCATAAGTGGAAAAATAGTTTCAAAAAACGGAGCTTCTTTGTAGGCTTGGTGCAAGGTCTTTATAAATTTTGCTCGCAATTTTTCATCAAAATGCAAGGGCACATTCTTTATTAATTTGTTCTGGCTTACGGCACTACAGGGAATGGTAAATTGGTGTGCTTTACCATTGACCAATATGGAATTTCGGTTAATAAACCCTTTTTTTATAAAATTCACGTCGTCATAAAACACAAAGGTATCCACGGCTTGGATTAACTGAAAATAGCCAAGATATGGAAACACATAAGGTTGCATGATCGCCACCTTCATAACGCTTCTTTTAACAGTTTAATAATGCGCTCTTGGTCATCCTGTTTTAAATCTGGATACAAAGGCAAACACAAAACCCGTGATGCTATCGATTCCGAAATTGGGCAAACACTTTTTTCCACATAGTTTAAAGTATGTAACGACGGATAAAAATAACGCCTTGGGTAGATATATGCTTTATGGAGTATTTCTAAAACTTTTAATAACTGGCCTTCATCCTCAAAAATGATGGGATAGTAACTATAATTCCATTGTACATCTTCCCTAATGGATAAAGTTTGTAAACCAGTAAACATAAAGGCTTTGTTATATCGATCCACAACCTGTTGACGTTGTTTTAGTAAGTTATCCATATAAGGCAATACCGCCAGCCCCATAGCGGCCTGTGGTTCACTCATCTTGGCATTGATGCCTATCCCTTGAAATGTTTCTTCACCTTTGTGTCCAAAATTATGATGATAAAACAAGGTGTTAAGCAATGACCGATCATGGGTGAACATAGCCCCCCCTTCTCCAGTATGGAATACTTTGGTGGCATGAAAACTACAGGTACTCACATCTCCATAATTAAAAATAGATTGTCCCTTATAAGTGACCCCAAAACAATGGGCAGCGTCATAAATAACGCTTAAGCTATGTTTTTTTGCTATGGTATCAATAGCTTCAATGGCACAAGGGTTTCCATAAACATGGGTAGCCAATATGGCCGAAGTTTTGGGAGTGATAGCAGCCTCTATTTTGGTGTCATCAATGGTTAAATAGTCTGGGTGTATATCCACAAAAACCGGGGTACAGCCTTCCCAAACAATACTACTGGTGGTGGCTACATAACTAAAGGGCGTGGTAATAATCTCACCTGTAAGTTTCAATGCTTTTATGGCAATCTGCAAAGGTAATGTACCATTTGTTGTTGCGATGATATGCTTTACCTTTAAATAGTCTTTCAGCTTAGCCTCAAGTTCGTTTACCAAAATGCCCCTGTTGGTGATCCATCCCGAGTCCCAAGCCAATTTTAAAATAGCCTGGTATTGGTCTTGAGGTGGCAAAAAGGTTTTGGTGACTGGAATCATAAAAAGGGTTAAGTTTTGTTTTCCCAAGGAAAATCTTCACGAATTGGGCTTTTGTTCAAAAATTTACAAAGTCTAAAATAGTCATTTTTTTGAGATACATTAATGACCAACAATTTTTCTGGTCGACTTTTAAAATAATCCTTTACCATCGCATTGTGACCGTTATAAACTGAGATAAGCTGTTCTTTATTGTAAAGATCATCATCCGAGGTATTGTAAAGCAATTTAAAACTGTCATAGGCATAGCCTTGATACCTATACTTGGCATTTTTTAATTCATTTGCCGTTGGTGGTTTATCACCATCAGACCACAGTTTTGAATGAAATTTAGTCAATGAATCATACCATTGTTCAGGGGTATCCCGTTCGGTTAAAATAAATTGGGCATGTTTAAATTGTTGGTCCAATGCCATAAAGGTAAAGGGCAAAGAAAACGGTACATCCTGAAAGGCATCGGCTGTTTTACATAAATTGATAATGTTTTTAAAATCACGCTTGTACCAATCAAACACCAACAACTCCCCTTTTTCTTGATGGCCCATTTTATAATTAAAGTCCTTTAAAACCCGCTGTATAGTGGTGGTTCCGGTTTTTCCAAAGCCTATGCAAAACACTTTTGGTTTCGATGTGTTGAATATCCTATCAAACATGATTGTGGTTTTGAAATTTAATTCGTATCCTCCGCAATAAAACGAGTCCAATCTTAACTGGAAGTTTAGTCAGTACACTTATCAAAATAACAAAAATAGGGGAGTTCCAAGCCTTTAAACTTTTAATATTTGCATTAATATACTTTTTTTTATTTCCATTCAAAATTAATAAAGCAATCGTATTATTGATTAAATGTAAGGTAACCTGGTTTCTTATTAGGTCATCATCGAAATACATTGAATTTTTCAAAGTTTGGGATATAAAAGCAAGCGACTTACTTTTTTCAGTTTCTATAATATTTTTATTTTGTTCTGATAATTTATGATCTCCTTCAGTGTCTACATATAACAAGTGTTCATTTATTGCAATGATAGTATTATTATTTAAGGCTGCACAAATATCAAAGGCATAATCTTCCCAGTTACGGGTATTGATCCAGCCTTCATGTTTGTTCAATACATGTTTATCCCAAAGACAAGCCGGTGTATCCCAGGGCCTTCCCCTTATTAATAGGTTTGGTAATATAGTGCTTTCACTTATTTTACTTTTGTTGGCTTTCCCAAGTTCAACACCATTTTTAACATGTATCGTTTTTACATATACAAAAGCTACCTCTGTTCCTGATTGCTCAATAACTTCAACACAGCGTTCCAAAAATTTGGGATGCCAATAGTCGTCACTGTCCAAAAAACATACATAGTCACCTTTTGCAAGTTTTAAACCCACATTTCTGGAGTATCCAGGGCCTTCATTTTTGCTGTTTCTTACATAGTTTATGGCATTATTTTTAGGTATAATCGGTGTTTTTTCAGAACAATCATCAATTAAGATGATCTCAAAATCTTGATAGGTCTGATTCAACACAGCATCCAATGCACGTTGCAATTTGACAGGTCTATTGTAATATGGGATAATTATAGATACGATATCTTTTATTTTTACTAGTGTTCTTTAAATAAGTAGGTGCTTAATCACGATTCAACCTGAATTTTAAATAGTGTTTTAAAAGCCCTTTTAGCTTAGGGATTTTAAAGCCATACATCCTGTATAATAGGCTAAACACAAGGCCTTCCTTTTTTGTGAACAACCCATGTGCTACTCCTTTTTTTATAAACCCTATTAAGGATGTTAAATATTGTTTATCTACCAGTCTAAATCCATGTGTGCCAAGTATCGCTTTACATGCCTTACGGATTTTTAAGGGATCTACCATAATGGGATTTAAAAACAAACCATCAAGGGCATAACTATAGATGTGCATAAGCTCATGATAAACGATGCCGCTTTCCATGTTTACTTTGGTGACGTTAGCACTGTGCATTCTAAAATTATTGAGGGCAGAACCAATATAGGCAATATCGCCTTGAAATGACATGTAAATATAGGTAAAAATATCACCTGCATTTTTGTAGGTAACCAGTGTATTTAAAAATGGCTTTGCTTTTAGGTATTTGTTTCTAAATAAAACCGCACTGGCGTTGTTAATGGTAGTTTTGTACAGTAAATAATGTATAAGCTCATCGCTGCCAGCATTCATGTAAGCATCGCTCCATCTACTGGTTTTAAAAAATACGTTCTTTTTTTGGCTCCATAATTCCATTTTGGTAGTATTCCCGTCAACAATTTGGGAATCGGTATACACCAAACTTGCCATAGGGCTGTTCTCTAAAACGGCGACCGTTTGTTCTAAAAATTGGGGTTCCGCAAAATCATCACTCTCGGCAATCCATACATAATCGCCTTTGGCCAATTCAATTCCCTGTCGCCACGCCTTAAAAGGCGAGCCCGAATTGGTTGTGTTGACCATAAAATGGCTGACTTTGGGGTGGTTTTTATAAGGCTCCAAAATTTCTAAACTCCCATCGGTAGAAGCATCGTCCAATAATATCACCTCAAAATCCTGAAAACTTTGGTTAAACACACTATCTAACCGTTGTTTTAAATAACGCTCGTGATTATAGTTGGGTAAAATGACTGATACTTTTACCATACCTTAAAAATTCAATTTTCTTTTTACCTTTCTCATAAAACTTGAAATTTCAGTAAAATAAAACACCTCTTTCAATAATTTTTTTTGCTGGACACTATGCAATTTCCAAAAAATGGTTTGTAATAATAGTCTTGGTAATAAGCGTTTATCTTTTATTTTAATATTTCTATTAACTTGAGATGCTTGAGCATCATGAAGTCTAAATTTAATAAGCTCTTCATCTATAAAACCAATTTTAAAATAAGGCATTAAACGGTACCAATATTCTATATCTAAAGCTTGGCTCAAGTGAGTATTAAAATAACCCACCCTGTCAAAACATCTTTTATGTAATAATACAGCTGTTGGTTCGCCTATTTTGTTTTCAGGTTTATCTAATAATTTTTTATCTTTTAAATACACTTTACCATCTAATGTGCCTTGTTTAATCTCAAGCGATTCCCAGTCCAGATGTAGCGATCTAAAATTTTTCACCCAAGCCGTATCAAAGTTTTTATTTGAATCAAAAATAATCTGCCGTTTACAATAGACCAAACCTACATTCTTCGAACCTTCGGCCAAAGCTACCATCTTCTCTACACAATGCGGCTCTAAAACATCATCCTGAAATAAAAATTTAATATAATCTCCATTGGCTTGTTTGATACAATGATTCCAGTTAGCACCTATGCCACTGGGATTATGATGATGCACTTGAATGGGAATATGAGTCTTCTTTTTATAGCTTTCAATAATCTGTAATGTGGCGTCTTTAGATGCATCATCGCTTACCACAATTTCTATATTACTATAAGTTTGAGCCAAGGCAGACTTTAAAGCGTCCTCAATAAAAGAAGCTCCATTAAAAGTTGGGATACATATAGAGACTAATGGCTTATTCATCTTGCTCCAATGCTTTTTTGGTAGCCTCTAAATAAGCACTACCATATTTGATGCAAGGCTCCAAATGGTTACCTTCAGCCCATTCATTCATGGCATTAATAAAAATAAAATTTTCTTCACTTGAAAACGGTTTAAACGTTTTTACAATATGCCTAAACCATTCATAATAAACGTTGGGATTACTACCTATGCCGACAAAGGCTTGCATTCCCTTTCTTGCTGTGTTATCCCAAGATGGTGTTATACCTCTATACAACTTATAAGATGGCAAGTCTCTTTGCATTATTTTTTGTGCTCCTAATTTAAAATCTCGCAAGCTATATTGTTGATTTTTTTTATGCTTTAATCTATAAAGCCATTTATTAAATTGTGTTGGTTTTATAACTTCTTTCATTACTTGATGTGGAGCAAACTCTATAGCAGCATCAAATCCAATCGATTCGGGTTTTATTGCTTCATGAAAACTTTCAGTGATACATAAATACAAACCTTTATAACCAAATTCTTCCGTAGCTATTTTACGCCACAATCGAGACGTTTTCTCTATGTTCGGAAATAAGCTGTGTCTATAAATAATAAATACAGGACAACCATTAACTGTGATATATCGTGTATCTGTAAACACATGTTCACATAGCCAGCGCATATGATTTTGATCATCTTCAAAAGAATAGTCTTGTTTTATTAAAACTTCATCATCTTTTCCATCCCATCTGCGTGTCCAATTTTCGTTAGCCCAGCATAACATAAATGGCATTTCGGGTTTTTGTAAACGAAGTATTTCATCAATTGGGTAATTTAACAATCGTTTACCATTAAACCAGTAATGATAATAACAAAATCCATGAATACCATACTCTTTAGCTAGATTTGCTTGAGCTTCTCTTACCTCAGGTAAACGCAAATCATAATACCCTAAATCTGTTGGAACATGAGGTTGGTAGTGGCCTTTAAACAATGGTTTAGCTTTTTTTACATTAGTCCATTCTGTAAAACCCTTGCCCCACCATTCATCATTTTCAGGAATGGGGTGAAACTGTGGCAATACAAAAGCTATTGGTCTTAATTTAGGCATCTAACAACTTCTTTTTAGCGACAATGATTTCAATGTATTCTGCTCTAATACCATAATTTAAATCGTCAATATAAATAATTCCGCAATCGGCTCCTGTATATTTTTCTATATAATCTTTTATATCGTACCCCCAATGGAAAGTCACTGGAGAACCTTTATCGTCAATAGGGTTTCCATGCCATTCGGGTTCAAAAAGAAATTCTGGGTCGCCATTTACTCCTTTTTTAGCCCAACGCTGCGTAGGTTTATGTTTATTTATGATGGGTACAGAAAAAATATGTGCCCCTCCAGGCTTCAAGGTACGGTGTATTTCTTTAAACGCTTTTTCTGGTTCGTAAATATGCTCCATAACATCAGACGTAATTACCAAATCGAAAGATTCATCTGGAAATGTTTGAGCTTCTAAATCTTCATTTCTTATGCCATTGACAAAATCCCCTAAATGTTTATCAACAAAAAACTGGGTTTCTATATAATTTTTAACATGAGTTCTCAATGTGACACTATGCCCTCTGGTACCTGGTGACGATTCGTGAATTGTTAATGCTTTCCAATTAGGATACTTATTCTTAATGGTTAACATTAATGCACGCTCTCGCGGAATACAACCGCAATTGCTGCATTTAAAGTGGTCGCGCAACCAAGAATTTCTAGCGATAAATGTGGTGTCCTTTTCACAGCATGGGCAAAAGCCCTTTTGTTTGAAGAAAAATGTACCGAATCTAGATTCGTAAACTTCAACTACTTTGTTTTTTATATATTTTTTTATTATTCTTATCAAATGCTAATGCTTTAATGTTTCATTTATCACCTCGAATAATATAGGGCATATATTCTCGGGGGTAAACGCCTTAAATAGATTAGAAGCGTTTATGCCATCTTGCTTTAAATTTTCAGCATTGTTATAATAAGAAACAATAGCTTCTGCCATTGCTTCTATATCTAGATAAGGGACTACCTTACCACCTCCTTGTTTTACAACCTCTGCACTTCCTGATGCTCCTTCAAAACAAATGATAGGTTTTCGCAAATGCGCTAACTCTATACATACCAAAGGAAACGGGTCTTCTCTTGAAGGCAATAAAAGCACATCAAAACTCCGGAACGTCTCCGTAGGATCCTCTAATTCTCCTACAAATCGCACCTTATGCTGTAAGCCCATTTTTTTTATATCGTTATCAATAACAGGTTTATCCCTAAACTCATTTCCTACCCAAATAAACGCTACATCCAGTTCAGGATAATGCTTAAATAAGTATCTCGCAACTTGTAAGAACACATCATTTCCTTTGCGCCAGTAAGACAATCCGCTTGCTCCAACAATAAAAGAAGACTTTTTAGTAACCGTATCCGTTTTATTTGCCACTGGTTTCTCCAAAGCACATCCATAAACCACCGAAATTTTATTAGGATCAATTTGGTATCCAGTTAACAAATTAGCTTTCACTTGTTCCGATACTGCTATAAAATGGTCTACATCCCTCACCTGCCCATTAAAATTAGGTACTAATGTTTTTAAGATGATCTCCAACTCGTGTATATGAGCAATAAGTCTAGCACTTGTCCCCTTTTCTTTTATCCTCACCCCATGAGAGACAGATACTCCTGTATTGGCATAAATGACATGGTAAGGTCTTTTTGCCAACTGTTCATAAACACTTACTTTTTTGGTTTCAAAACCTAATTTACGTTTAATACGTCCAGCTAAAGAAAGTGGTTTATTAACTTTATTTTTAATATAAAATACCTCATCGCACAAACCATTAAATTCTGGTTCCATAACCCCACCATGCACATATAACATGTCAAAACTTATATCAGGAACATGCTTTCTTAGCCATTGCATTAAAAACAACAGCATCATAGGCGCTCCTGATCGTGAAGCATCATGGGTGATGAAAAGGATTTTCATGAATTCATTTAAGTAACGTTTTTAATAATGTCCAATTTTTTAGGGTGATATTTCATGATTAAATCTCTGTAGCTTTTTACATAGGGCTCTAAAAGGCTATCTTCTCCATTTAAGGCTCTTTTGATAGTATAAGTTACAAAATGTATAAAAATAATTGGGTATTTTCCTGAAATGATTACCTCTCCGTTAATTAAGGATCTAGGGCACTCAACCATATTCCATTCTGCAACATTACAGCCTTTATGTCTTATTATTTTTACATGTTCATCTAGAAGCGGGAGGAGGTCAAAATATTTTTGGTCATCATATAATGAAAGATTTCTATTTTTTTCACATTTATAAAAACACATTTCAAATAATGTATCCAACAAATCTAGACTGTTTTTATTGGCTCCAATAAAACCGGCGTTGTAGAGACCTTCATTGAAGTTTTTTTCGAAATTATTACTATCTTTCTTTGGGTCATATGATCTCCAATGTGGCGTAATAATTATTTTAAAAGCATCTAATTCTGAAAACAAAAAAGTAAAATCATTGTAAAAATGAATATCTGAATCTACATAAATAATCTTTTCACAACATTGATTCAAAAGAAAGGACATCAAAATAGGTTTCATACTCCATCTAAATTCATCAGTTATTCCATACTTTTCTAAAAGTCTTTGACATCTTGAATCCTTTGCTAAATCATCGATATTCAAAAAAATAAGATTCGACTCCTTGGTTCTAGTTTTAGAATCGCAAACTAAAACATAAAGTTCTATGTTTTTATCAATGGTCATTAAAGATTCCCATAATGTTCTTGCAAATGGCAAATAATCTGCTGTAATGATGGTACAAAAAGTACATTTTCTCATAATAAATTAATCGTTTTACATTTATTAAGAATCTTTAATGTATTAAAAAAAGTCTGCATATTTTATATAAAAAAAGATTTTAATTTATCTAAAAAATTCCTTTTATCATCAAACTCAAAATTAAAATATTTAATATCAGCTTTATACTTTTTTAAAACTAACCTTTTAGTTCTAAAATTATAAAATTTAGAATAATGTGATTTTCTATTAGTTTTAGATTGATTTAAGTGAATAGAGAAAAAGTTATTAGACAATTTTAAATCTTGAGCAACTTTATTAAGTCCTATATTTAAATTTTTAAAATCTATGATAGTATTGTAGGTTATCTCTTTACCATTTAAAAAAAAATAATCTTTTTGTAAATAAAGATGGTCCCCTGCATAAAGACTAGTACTATTATCAGTAAGTATTTTTTTAAACCTTCCCTCTTTGTTTAGAAAATTTCCGAATGTATCATTTACATTTTTTTCATTTTGAATCCATATATAATCAGAATAAGCTCTATCCCATGAATTTCTATAAACAATAAATTTGTAATAGGTATTCCAAATGTCATCAGTAATATATTTTAAATCAATTAATTGTTGTGGAGTGGCATGTTGTAGATATAATTTATTGGTATCGTCCCAGCCAAACAAAAAATTAGTCTCTTTTGTGTTGTAATTTTCTACATCAACCCCAAAAGCATGTTCAATGGATGTGCCTGCACACTTAGCAATGTGGATAAATATACATTTATGCTTATGGGAAATCATTTTACATTGAAATTTCAAAAATTCAAATATAATTTAATAGGATTAACCTATAGCCAATTAATATTATTATTTTAGCCTTTAAGCTTATATAATTAATTTTTTATAATGAACCTTTTACAAAAATTATTTTCATTTAATAAAAAAAATAAATCAACTATTCCACATGGGAAAAAAGGTGTTGATAAAGTTGGGCATAGAAC
Source organism: Confluentibacter flavum (assembly GCF_002843175.1). Classification (GTDB taxonomy): domain Bacteria; phylum Bacteroidota; class Bacteroidia; order Flavobacteriales; family Flavobacteriaceae; genus Confluentibacter; species Confluentibacter flavum. The sequence continues at coordinate 64,890 of NZ_PJEO01000009.1, read as the reverse complement.
TTATGTTGGTGGGCTTTGGGATGAAATAGGAAAATTACAATTTGATTTTTTAGTAGCAAAGGGATTAAAACCTTCTGATAAATTTATGGATATTGCTTGCGGGAGTTTAAGAGCGGGGGTACACCTAATTCCATATTTAGAAAAAGGCAATTATTTAGGTATAGATAAGGAAAAAAAATTAATTGAATTGGGTTTATCTCATGAGTTGGATAATAAATGGATGACATTGAAAGAACCCGAATTTATAATTTCTAATAAATTTGAGTTTGAAAAATTTACAAAAACACCTAATTATGCCATAGCTCAATCTTTGTTTACGCATCTTCCTCCAAAATTAATAAATGAGTGTTTTAGTAAGCTAAAAGACCATTTCGATAAAGAGGGTGTTTTCTATGCTACTTATTTTATTTCAGAAGAAAAACATAAAAATCCCAATAAACCTCATGATCATGGCATATTTAAATATACTATTGAGGAAGTCAAACAATTTGGGGATTTAAATGGATGGAATGTAGAATATATTGGGAATTGGAATCATCCTAGGAATCAACAGATAGTAAAATATACATTAAAAAACAATTAATCATTATTGTTTTTATTTTTGAATGAATGTTGATTCAAGTAAAAAAGGTTGAAAATGATCTTCTTTATGTAATATCTGAAAGGTTATGACACCATTCATTCGCAATATAGGTTCATTACTATTTCTCTTGAAAGCCGTTACATTTATGGAGTAAACTCCTTTTGATAACTGTAAGCCTTCATGAAGTACATTAAAATCTAAATAACCTTCATTAATGGTTATTAAATCTGGATTATAATTGGGGTCAAAAATTGCTAAAGGTCGTTGTTCTTTATCATAAATTAGGATACGAAATAGAGGAACTTCTATCTTTTCTTTTAATTTAAATTTAAAATTTAATACCAAATCTTCTTTCCAATTAATTTGAGGTATATTATCTATACTTTTTGTAGAGTTTAGAAGATTTGCGCTTAATAATTCTAAGCTTCCATTGGTATAAATTACTTGAGTGTCATTATCACCAAAACTTTTATAATATAGATCTATGGCTTTCCCTACTTCATCCCCTTGAAAAACACTTTTCCCTTTTTCCATTAAAATGACGTGATCACATAACCTTGAAACGGTTGGCATATTATGAGATACATAAATAATAGCGGTATTATCCAAGAGATTATCAATAGTTTTAAAACATTTCATAATAAACCCAAGGTCGCCTACCGCCAACACCTCATCAATAATCAATACATCGGGTTCCATTTGTGCCGCTACGGCAAAGCCCAAACGTACTTTCATACCGCTGCTGTAGTTTTGCACGGGCATGTCTATAAACTCACGTATTTCGGCAAAATCAATAATATCTTCTACTTTGGCATTTATCTCTTTTTTGGTAAAACCCAGTACCGCACCATTGTTATAAATGTTTTCACGCCCTGTTAATATGGGGTTAAAGCCTGCGCCCAGCTCAATGAGTGCCCCAACGCGCCCCTTGATGGTGACTTTGCCGGCATCGGGCATTAATAAACCGTTTAATATTTTAAGTAAGGTACTTTTACCAGCGCCATTGTGCCCTATTAGCCCCAAACACTCGCCACGGCGTAACTGGAAACTCACGTCTTTTACCGCCCAGAATTCTTTGTTACGTAACGCTCTCTCATTTTTATTTCCATAAACATTGGAAACCAAATCCTTAACGCCATACCACAAGCTGGTTTTTAAATCTTTACAAAACTTTTTGGAAACCCCTTCCACGTTTACCAATACCTCGTTCTCTTCCATATTACGCATTTGAACGTTCAACAATAATAGGAATAGAGATGCGATAAAACACCAAGGCCAAAAAACACAAAGGAATACACGCCAATACAACCCAAATATAATAGGCTACATAATCTAGGCTGCCCCCCACAACAAAGTCTCGCGAGGTTAAAATTAAAGCGGTTAGCGGATTCCATTCCATCACCGTTTTCATTAATCCTGTTTTGGGTACCGCATACACAACGGGTGTGATATACATGACCAAACCCAAGCCCATGGTCAGTAGTTTTGAAATGTCATGATACAACAAGCCCAAGGGAGCCATAAACATGCCTAAAGTAACACCAAATAATATCAAGCCCAGTATGGCAAACGGAAACAACAACATGGACGCATGGAAGCCAACCCCATAAACGAACACAAAAAACAAAAGAATAATAATTTTAATGCTACTATCAAACAAGAGCTTATAGATGCTCGACACGATAAGGGCCTCTTTAGGAAAGTTTATTTTACTGATGATGCCTTTGGCCGATTTGGTACCATTTAACGGCGCATTTATGGCTCCTACTATAATAGACCATACAAGCGTACCCGAAAAGGCATAAACGGGATAGGGCACACCGGTATCCGATAGTTTAACCGTTCCTGTTCCATTTAAAAAAATCCATACAATAGCCGTAGTAAGCGGCATGATAAAAGCCCAAATGATACCTAAATACGATTGTCTGTACTGGGCACTGATATCGCGAACCGTAAGCTGCCTAGCCAAAAAACGCGAACGGTACATATCATTTAAGCTCGCTTTTAAAAGCTTGAAAAAATTTAGATTATTTTCCTTTTGGTAAATTTTGGTTTCCAATGACATAGATTTTCAAAGCCGTTTACGCTTTGTATCGCAATTTACTAAATGACTTTGGTATACAGAGTAAATATAGAAAGGTAAATGCTTTCAAAAAAATGATTGGGGCATATTTCCCTGATTTTTGTGTTATTTGGGTTGTACTTGGTATTCCTAACTTGAAATTTGTCTCCTGAACTTACTAAGACTTGTCACCCATATCCCTTCCGACTTGTCACCCTGAACTCGCCTGTAACAAACTTTGTTAGGACTTGTCACCCATACCCCTTAGGACTTGTCACCCTGAACTCGTTTCAGGGTCTAACTCCAACGTAACCAGAGATGCTGAAATAAATTCAGCATGACAAACATTGGAACAGCAGAACAAATCAACAAATCAACAACAAACACCCCTTTTTGACCCCTAAGCCCCCTACGACTTGTCACCCTGAACTCGCCTGTCCTAAACTTTGTTAGGACTTGTCACCCTGAATTTATTTCAGGGTCTAACTCCAATCTAACCCAAGATGCTGAAATAAATTCAGCATGACAAATCAATCATATTTTGTCATTCCGAACTCGCCTGTGCTGAACTCGCCTGTGCTGAACTGGTTTCAGTATTTCAGGGTCTCACCCAACCTTATCTAGATGCTGAAAACCCAAATTTATTACCCTAAGCCCCCTAGGACCTGTCACCCTTACCCCTTCAGACTTGTCACCCTGAACTCGTTTCAGGGTCTATCTCCAATCAAACCCGAGATGCTAAAACCCAAACTTGTCACCCAACCCGATCTTGTCACGCTAAGCCCTCTATGACTTGTCACCCTGAAATCGAAGATTCAACGAAGTTAATTTATTTCAGGGTCTCACCCAACTTAACCGAGATGCTGAAACAAGTTCAGCATGACAAACATTGAGAATTATAGGGCAAGAGTTACGTTCATCTAGACAAACATGATAAAATCACCTTGGCTTTATCTCCCTCAATTAGCCTGTGCTGAACTCGCCTGTGCTGAACTCGCCTGTGCTGAACTTGCCTGTGCTGTCCCGATAGCTATCGGGATTGTTTCAGTATTTCAGTATTTCAGTATTTCAGGGTCTCATCCAACCTTATCTAGATGCTGAAACTAAAACTCGTCCCCCTAAACTCGCCTGTACTGAACTCGCCTGTGCTGAACTTGCCTGTATTGAACTTGCCTGTGCTGAACTTTGTTAGGACTTGTCACCCATATCCCTTCCGACTTGTCACCCTTATCCCTTCAGACTTGTCACCCTGAACTTGTTTCAGGGTCTCTCCAAATTGAACTGAGATGCTGAAACCATCCCGATAGCTATCGGGACAGCATGACAAACATTGGGACAGCAGAACAAATCAATGATGTTTTGTCATTCCGAATTTATTTCGGAATCCATCCAAATCTTAAACGAGATGCTGAAACCATCCCGATAGCTATCGGGACAGCATGACAAAGGTTGGAACAACAGGACAACTAAACAACAAACACCTAAACAACAAACACCCTTATTTGTCATCCTGCGCAGGCAGGAATCCACTAAAAACCCAAGAAACACCATCTTTTTGCCCCCTAAGCCCCCTACGACTTGTCACCCTGAATTTATTTCAGGGTCTAACTCCATCATTAACCGAGATGCTGAAACCATCCCGATAGCTATCGGGACAGCATGACAAACATTGAGAATTATAAGGCAAGAGTTACGTTCATCTGGTCAAACATGATAAAATCACCTTGGCTTTGTCACCCTCAATTGTTTTAGGGTCTAAAGCTACCCACAAATTTTCCCATTCCGGATTATCTGCTTCAATAAGATTGATTTTCCATTCCCGATGCCAGTTCTTTAACTGTTTCTCACGCTTTATAGCATCATCTATATACTGAAACTCTTCAAAATAGACCAATTGCTTGAGCCTATACTTTTTGGTGAACTTTGAGCCCTCCCCTGCCACATGGCGTTCCATACGGTCATCAATGCCTCCTGTTACACCTATGTAAAGGGTACCTCTGGGTTTGTTGGTTAGAATGTAAACCCAGTAATTGTGATAGGCTCTTTTCATGCTTTATGAATTTATATTATGTATTGTTTTAGTTAGAGGTGCTGAAAACAAACTTTTCTCCCTGAGCCCACTATGACTTGTCACCTGAGCCCCTCGGACTTGTCACCCTTATCCCCCTAGAACTTGTCACCCTTAGCCCTTCGGACTTGTCACCCTGAATTTATTTCAGGGTCTAACTCCAAACTTGAACGAGATGCTGAAACCATCCCGATAGCTATCGGGACAGCATGACAAACATTGGGACAGCAGGACAAACCATCCATATTTTGTCATTCCGAACTTGCCTGTGCTGAACTTGTTTCAGTATTTCAGTATTTCAGTATTTCGGAATCTCATTCAATTTAATCCAGAAACTGAAAACCCGAATTTATCCCCTGAGCCCCCTTCAGACTTGTCACCCTGAATTTATTTCAGGGTCTCCACCCAACTTGAACTGAGATGCTGAAACTAGTTCAGCATGACAAACATTGGGACAGCATGACAAATCAATCATGTGATCGTTACAACCGCCCCTTCAAAACCTCCAAAATCCGAGCCACCGCTTCCTCCGGGCTCTCATTCACCGTTTGAATTTCAATCGTGGGATGCAAAGGCACCTCAAAAGGCGCACTAATACCCGTAAAGTTCTTAATCTCGCCCGCTCTTGCCTTTTTATAAAGCCCTTTAACATCGCGTTGCTCACACACTTCCAAAGGGGTATTGACAAAAACCTCAATATAAAATGGCTCGCCAATAATGGCTTTGATATCTTCCCTGGTTTTATTGTAAGGCGTTATAAATGCCGCAATAACCACCAAACCGGCATCCAATAACAATTTCCCGACTTCGGCAGTACGCCTTAAATTTTCTATACGGTCTTCTTTCGTAAAGCTTAAATCTTTATTGAGTCCCCTCCGCAAATTATCGCCATCTAAAGTATAGGTATGGATGTTTTGGCTATATAATTCCTTTTCCAATAAATTGGCAATGGTAGATTTACCAGAACCCGACAGACCCGTAAACCAGATTAAACACGTTTTATGTTTATTAACCTGTGTTCTATCTTGTTTTTTAATACTGTAATCCTGTTTATTTACATGCTCCATAGTGTCTCTAACAAACTAAAAAAAAGGGATTCAACAAATGTTCTTTATTGTATTGCAATGCTTCATGGGTATCCACCTGTGTCACTTTTAAGCCTACGGCATTACAAATGGCATGGCCCGCTGCCGTATCCCACTCCATCGTCGGTGCAAATCTGGGATAAATATCCGCTTGGCCTTCTGCCACCAAGCAAAACTTTAAAGAGCTGCCTTTAGATACCAGTTGGATGTCTTTGCCTTGGTCTTTTAAGGTTTGTATGTAACGGTCGGTAGCTTCACTGGCATGCGATTTACTGCCTACAACCACCAGCGTATTAGTGTTGTTGGTATTTGGATGCAATGCTGTGCTGTTTTGTAATAAATCCTCGTTTGAAAACCTATGACCCAACACCACACTTTTATAGGCCTTCCCTTCCAAAACATCACCATAATATAAAGTATTTGTAACAGGTATATAAATGACGCCCAATATGGGTTTGTTATCTTTAATTAAGGCGATGTTCACTGTAAACTCACCGTTGCGTTTTACAAACTCCTTGGTTCCGTCCAAGGGATCGACCATCCAACAGGTATCCCAATGCTTTCTGATGCTATAGTCGGTTTGCTTATTCTCTTCACTAATGATAGGGATGTTGGTGTTTTCCAGATAGGCGTTTATCACAGCATTGGCGTTTGCATCGGCTAAGGTTAACGGCGAACTATCTGATTTATAAACCACGTCAAAATCACCTGAATAGATGTTCATGATGTCTGCGCCAGCCTTGATGGCTGCTTCAATGGCCAATATAAGTAATGCATTCATTGAAATCTAAACGGATTACGGATGTGTTCCACTCAAAAACCTATCTCGAAAACCACCGCTTAATCTTAGTAAACAGCGTTTCCTTCTGCCCTTCCAAATAAGACTCTCCATACACACCATAACCATAACCATAGCCGTAACCATAGCCATAGCCATAATTCTGATTGGTTTTGTGCTTATAAAAGTTTAAAATATAACTGACATTTTTTACTTCTCCAGTTCTAAACTTGGAATTAATAAGTTGTAGCATGCCCTTTTTGGTATAATCTAAACGGACCACGAAAAAAGTAACATCAGCAAATGATGATAATTCAAAAGCATCAGTCACCAGTCCTAAAGGAGGCGTATCCAATACAATAATATCATACGTTTCACGTAACTCGTCCATAAGGGTCCCCAACGAGCTGTCCATTAACAACTCCGAAGGATTGGGCGGTATAGGCCCCGAGGTAATCACATGCAAGTTTTCAATATGAGTGTTATTGGTGATTTCGGCAATAGAATGATCTCCTAATAAGTAATTAACAAGCCCGAGGTCATTCTTGATATCAAAATCATTGAAAATCTTTGGCCTTCTTAAATCGAATCCCAACAAAATCGTTTTTTTTCCAGATAAGGCATAGGCAGAGGCTAAATTGATAGCACAAAATGTTTTGCCCTCCCCACTCACTGAAGAGGTAAACATAACCGTACGCCCTCCCGCTTTGTGGTTTTTTTTATATAGAAATTGCAGGCTGGAACGAATGGCTCGAAAGGACTCGGCAACGGCCGATTTTGGTTTTTCCAATACCACCAGGTTATTTGGATACCTATATTTACCTACCAACCCGATGATGGGGATATTGGATAAACGCTCGATTTCATCAGAGCCATGAATCGTGCTATCCAAAAGGAATATAATAAATATAAAAAGTAAAGGGGCAAAAAAACCGACCATCAGGGCCATCATGTAATTCAGGTTCTTGTTAGGCCCTATAAGCCCGCCTCCAATATCTTTGGCTTCATCAATCGTGGAAATATCCGATACATTGGCAGCTTTCACAATAGCGGCCTCACTACGTTTAGACAAGTAAATATTATAAGCCTCTTGGCTCAAATCCAATTTACGTTGTATTCTTAAAAACTGTTGTTGGTCTTCTGGTAGACCACTTAATTTAGATTCTAAATTCGCTATTTGTCTATTAATGGTATTTAACTGCGTGCCTATCGTCTTTTTGGTAGCATCAATGGTTTCCAATAGTACATTTTTCTCCGCATCAATACGGCTATCCAGTTCTTTAAACAAACTGGAACCTTCGCGTGTGGTCGCCTCTAAATTTTGACGCTCGATGGCAAGACCAGTAATTTTGGCTACACTGCTTAATATGTTTCCCTCTGTAATCCCTACGGAGGATGGTGCTGCAATATGGCTGTAGTCAGTTTTGGTTCTAAGGTAGTTTTCCAGTAAATCTAAATAATTAAGTTGCCCTTGTTTACCTTCTTTTTCCAAATCATACCCTTTCAATTTTTCCGATGTTTGCTTTAATTCATCATTCAAATCAAACACCTTATTTTGTTTTCTAAAGGCGTTCATTTCCTCGTTTACATCTTTTAAATTGACATTAACGGCATTTAAACTACTATCTATAAACTTGATGGTATTGGTGGCATATAAATTTTTACGTTCCAATTCCGTTTTGCTTAAAATAGCGGAAGTCGTATTTAAATAATCGACAATTTTTGCTTTGTTGTTCCCTACCAATAACAATCTTAATACAGACGATGCTTGCGATAAAGGAGAGGCTTTTACAGCATTTTTATAATTATTAACCACACTGTCAAACCATAAAAATTGAATATAATATTCTGACCCCAGAACAAGCACGGTATCTGGTCTTTTATGAAGTGTAAAATTCAAAAAAGGGAGCACAACGGGTTGTCCTATGGTAAAGGTTTGTTTAAAGGCACCTTTAGTAACGGGACTCATTTGAGTTTTCTTATCACCATACCGTTGCGTGTTTACAAGGTCGCTCCCAAATTCAGCAAACAATTCATATTGGGTGTCATTGATAAAACGAACACCGATGGGTGTATTTAAAATTTGACCTTTTGTTTTATCTAGCTCTAAGTAAAAAGGGGCGTTTTTATAAACATCCACCATTCTATATTTACCTTGTACCAGATAATTAACGTAAAATTGCAGGGAATCTACCACCTTTTCATTATGGGTACGTGTATTTAGGGTGGTAATAACCTTTCCTACTTCTCCAGAAACACCTCCCCAGTTAAAGGAGATACTGGTGTTGGCCGTAAAAAAGGGATTTTGATCATTTTCAACAATAATTAACGAATCTAATCTATATATATTCTCCTTTCTAACGTTAATGGCATAGGCTATTAAAAGCGCAACCACAATGCTTAAAACCACCAACTTCCACAAATTCAAGACCTTAAACAAAAAACCTTTAAAATCAAAGACCATCCTACTGGATTCAATATGTTCAATATCATCAAATTCGTTGTAAGACATGGCTTAAATTCGGTTTAATAATAAAATGGAGGTTGTAACTAAAGATAATATAGTAGCAATGGCACCTATGTTTTGTATAACCGTCGTACCCGTGCCCCACGCTTTTTGCTTTAAGGGTTTTACATAAATCAAATCATTGGGCTGTATATAATAATAGGGCGAATTCATAACAGCAACATCGGTTAAATCGATATGATAAATTTTTTGCCCGTGCGGGTATTGCCGTATGATCATCACATCCTTTTTATTACCTGTATCAGGAATATCACCAGAATTTGCAATCGCCTCAAAAATATTAACCCGTTCTTTATAGATGATTCTTGTACCATTATTGCCAATCTCACCCATGGTTGTAAAATTCAGGCCTGTCAGTTTTACTGTCACAAAAATATTGGCCTGTTCCTTAAACTGCTCTTCTAAAAGTTTATCCTTAATAAGCCCTTCAATATCTTCCGTGGTAAAGCCCAGAACATTCATATACCCCAATTCTGGAATGCGTATGTTACCATGTAGGTCAACAGTAAACCCATCAAAATAAGCGCGTTCTCCGGCTGTAGCGTTTAAGTTTCCTTCACCAATAGGATTGAAAATTTGTACATTATCCTGATCTGTGACTTTAATACGAATATTTAAAATATCATTGATTTGTATCCGATAGGGTTTCGGATTTTCTACAATGGTTTGAGTAGAATCTGTAGCGTTGCTTTTATTTTGAAAATAGAGCGTATCCTTATGGGGAATACAAGACACCAATAGGGCATTTATAAGTATAATGACGACTAAAAAATGATTCTTCATATGGAGAGGCCGGTTGGGCAAAAGACAAATCTACATAAATTTTTTATTTTAATCGAAAAGAATTCCTCGACGCTCCAGGGCAAACTCACACTTTTATTTGAGAATTAATTTGACACGAATACACGAATAAAACTTAGCGTTATGTGAAAATATTATTATCACGACTAAAAAATCTATAGATTTTTTTAGAAATTAGTGATAATCCTTTTTGTTTTACCTAAAAAATAGAAAAATTTGTGTATTCGTGGCTCTCCTTTCTATTAAAGTATGGGTTTGTCCTGCTCGACGCTCAGCGTCGGGGTTTCCGTTGAAATTGTCATTGACTTCGTCGAATCTTCGATTTCCGATGAATCCCGATAGCTATCGGTACTGCCTCGATGATAGTTCATTTCAAAATTCTTTATTGGCTTAGCATATAAATTTTGGTAATTTACACGTTCTTTGCAAAAAAAATACGCCTTGAATTATTTAACTGTCGAAAACATATCAAAATCCTACGGAGAGCTAACGCTTTTCGAAAACCTCTCTTTTAGTGTCCATAAAGACCAAAAAATAGCCTTTGTTGCTAAAAACGGTACCGGTAAAACATCTATTTTAAACATTCTTTCGGGCGATGATGAAGCCGATACGGGCAACGTTATTTACAGGAAAGACATTAAAGTAGCATTCTTATCGCAAGACCCAAAACTGGATAAGGATTTAACGGTTGAAGAAACCATTTTTGCGAGCGACAATCCTATTTTAAAAGTCATTTTAGATTACGAACATGCGCTTTTAGACCCTGAAGATGCCGATGCCTACCAAAAGGCGTTCGAGCAAATGGAACAGCACCAAGCATGGGATTTTGAAACACAATACAAACAAATCTTATTCAAACTCAATCTTGAAGATTTAAACCAAAAGGTAAGCACGCTTTCTGGAGGTCAAAAAAAGCGACTGTCATTAGCCAATGCCTTAATAAACAAACCCGATTTGTTGATTTTGGACGAGCCTACCAATCATTTGGATTTAGAAATGATTGAATGGTTGGAAACTTTTTTTGCTAAAGAAAATATCACGCTTTTTATGGTGACGCACGACCGTTATTTTTTGGAACGTGTGTGCAATGAAATTATTGAATTAGATGAAGGCCAACTATACAGCTACAAAGGCAACTATTCGTATTACCTAGAAAAACGCGAGGCTCGAATTGAACAAACCGAAGTAGAAACCGGTAAAGCTAAACAATTGTTCAAAAAAGAATTGGAATGGATGCGTCGCCAGCCCAAAGCACGAACCACAAAATCAAAATCCAGAATAGACGATTTTCACGATATTAAACACCGTGCCAGCCAACGCCGAAATGATCATGAAGTGCAATTGGAACTGAACATGGAACGCTTAGGTGGAAAGGTTGTTGAATTCCACAAAGTCCATAAATCATTTGAAGATAAAGTGATTTTAGATGGTTTTGAATACCTATTTAAAAATGGCGAACGTACGGGCATCATTGGTAAAAACGGCACTGGAAAAACGACTTTTTTAAATCTTTTAACCCAAACGGAACAACCAGATTCTGGAAAAATCATTAAAGGTGATACCGTTAAATTTGGTTATTACACCCAAAATGGCATGACCATAAAGCCAGAACAAAAAGTGATCGATGTGATTAAAGAATTTGGGGACTACATTCCGTTAAAAAAAGGAAGACAAATAAGTGCCCAACAACTTTTAGAACGCTTTTTATTCGACCGAAAAAAACAATACGATTTTGTTGAAAAGTTGAGCGGTGGCGAACGCAAGCGTTTATATTTATGTACGGTGTTAATCCAAAATCCGAATTTTTTAATCCTCGATGAGCCTACCAACGATTTGGATATTGTAACCTTAAATGTGTTGGAAAACTTCTTATTGGATTTTCCAGGCTGCGTGATTGTGGTGTCGCATGACCGTTATTTTATGGATAAAGTCGTAGACCATCTTTTTGTTTTTAAAGGTGACGGAGAAATTGAAGATTTCCCAGGCAATTATACCGATTACCGTGTTTATGAAGATAGTCAATCTGTTGTTTCTAACACGTCGGAAGAAAAGAAAGACAAAAAAGCCTGGAAAAAAACCGAGGATACGAAACTGACCTACAACGAAGAAAAAGAACTTAAAAATATTGAAAGTAAGTTGAATTCACTTTCTTTCGATAAAAAAGAACTAGAAGCAAAATTTAACAACCCAGATTTATCACCTGATGAGATAAACAAACTATCCCAATCATTGCAGAAAGTTATTGATGATATGGAATCTAAAGAAGAACGCTGGTTGGAGTTGTTGTCGAAATTGGAATAAAGGGACAAAGTCGCAGAGTTACAAAGCTGCAAAGTGGCTTCGCAACAGTTGCAAAGATACAAAGTAGCAAAGTGACAAAGTAGTTAAGCTTAACCTTTGAAACTTTGAGCCTTTGAGTCTTTGAATCTCAGAAACTTTGCTACTTTGAAACTTTTAGTCTTTGAATCTCAGAAACTTTGAAGCTTTGCAACTTTGAAACTTTGCTACTTTGAAGCTCTGAAACTTTGTAACTCTCAAGATAAAGCATGTATTACCAAGCCATTCAATACATAAAATTCCTAATTAAATCCACCAACCAACATGGGGTCCACTCCCCTTTTGTATTTAATTTAATTACTAAATGTTTTTATGATGCATCTGAATATGAGTCTTATAAATTGATTTATAATTACAAAAACGCGCTACGTAAAAATAGGACTAAAATTAATGTAACCGATTTAGGTGTCGGTTCCCAAATAACAAAACAACAAGACCGCATTATTTCTGAAATGGCTAAAAATGCAGGTACTACTTATAAAAGAGCTAAACTTTTATTTAGACTTACTAGCTATTTTAAATTTAATAACATCTTGGAATTGGGCACATCACTTGGCATTGCGACGCAGGCCATGAGTTTAGCCAACCCAAAAGCCACCATCACAACTGTTGAAGGTTGTCCGAATATTTCAAAATTCACAAAATCAACTTTTAAAAAATATAATCTAGAAAATATCCAGGTAATTACTGGAAATTTTAATGATGTCATAAAAAACCTAATCCCGATAGCTATCGGGACAAAAACCTTAGACCTCATTTTCTTCGATGGCAACCACCAAAAAGAAGCGACTTTACAGTATTTCGAATCCCTTTTAGAAACCACCCATAACGATTCCGTATTTATTTTTGATGATATTTATTGGTCTAAATCCATGACCGAAGCTTGGGAAATCATCAAGCAACACCCAAAAGTGACCCTAACCATCGATACGTTTTTTTGGGGATTTGTATTTTTTAGGAAAGAACAGGTGAATAAAGAGGATTTTATTGTTCGGTGTTAGGTGTTTGTTGTTTAGGTGTTGAGTTGTTTAGGTGTTTAAGATGACATTAGTTTACCTCGTAACAATTGCAGTTACTTCCTCCGCTATCACGAGCGTTCCGCTCGTGACGACATGAGTAAAAAGGAAAAAGAAGTAAGCTATAAGAATAAATTTAAGTTTTAGAAATATGAATATAAAAAGTAAAGGTAATGTTAGCTTGTTTAACAGCACAAGCAAGATGCTTGCGCTAGCTCAATAATGTCCTGAAAAATTTTAGATTAAATTAGTTTACTGGTTACAATTGCAGTTACTTCCCTCCGCTATCGCGAGCGTTCCGCTCGTGACGGCATGAGTAAGAAAAGGAAAAAGAATAAGCTATAAGAATAAATTTAAGTTTTAGAAGTATGAATATAAAATGTAAAGGTAAAGTTAGTTTGTTTAACAGCACAAGCAAGATGCTTGCGCTAGCTCAATAATGTCCTGAAAAATTTTAGATTAAATTAGTTTACTGGTTACAATTGCAGTTACTTCCCTTATCTGTTTTCCCATGTAAAAAAGGCATTTTTAATCCCATATAAAAATTTGCGCCTTTACTTTTTTCACTTATTAAATTAGTAAACAAAGAACTTGAACCTAGATAAAGTGGCCCTAATCTTAAACCAGCACCCATCTGGAAACCGGCATATTGAACAAGGCTTAAAGGCACATAAGCACTAAACCATTTACTCTCAAAACGTGGGGTAAGGGATACGATGTTTGTAATTTTACTAGCATGTAATTTGCTTTTTGCTATAAGTGATAAATCTGTATTAAAATTTAAATAAAACTTATTCGTAAAACGCCAATCCGCATTGAGATGTAATGCTGTTGGCAATGTGGCTTTATAGCCTATTGAAGAATTTGTTAAGGTATATAGATTATTTAATACATCATATAAATTATCTTCATTTTCAATGGCTTCTTCGCTTACATTGGTATTTGTAACATCAAAAACATCTTCAATGCCATCTTTATAATTGATGTAACCAATATCGGTTATAGAAAAACCTAGTTTTAATTTGTACTTATTTTGTTCTTTATAGGTGAGGCGTTGTGGCCATTCTTTTCTAGGTTTATAAGCTCCATGATTGGGACGCCACTCGTAAATGATTCCTATATCTACACCTAAACCAACAGCATTTTTCGGGAATTCATATTCATAATCATCTCTCTCAAAATCATCATAACGTCCATAAATGACGTCGCCAGTAGACGAAACACTCCCTGTGGTTCCTCCTCCAGAATGTATAGCTCCATCTTCATCATAAACTACCGTAATATTTCTGCCCGCTACATAAGCACTACCACCTCCTTTTAGATATTTTAAGGAAATCCCACCTTTTAAAAAGGTCTCTCTTTCATTAACCAATACGCTGGCATAGGAAAGTCCGATTTCTGCCCAAGTTTGTCCAAAAGCATTAAAATCATCTTCATTAACAATAAAATCATTTGATAAGTTTTCATCAATAGCATATAAATCCCTACCATTAATTCCATTAGCATTAACAAAAGAGCGAGCTCTTGTAAAAAGAGCGATCGCATTATTGTCGTTTATATTAAACATAAATGAAGGCCCCATAACATCTATATTAACCGCACCATTATTATTTATTTTTGGGGTAAATCGAGATTCTACATCAAAATTATAATCATCATCTTTAATAGCTTTTATTATATTTAAATTATAATAATCATTGCCTCCAAAAACACTAATGCCAACAAGATTTATATCAGCTTTAAAACGAGAATCCACAATATTGGCTGGATTTACAATCACACTATTCACTCCCGCATAATTTTCACTAAGAAACCCTATAAAAGATTGGGCGTTTACATGACATAAGGCCCCAAATAATACCATTAACAAAATGATTTTTCTCATATTTTTCCAACAATACCTTTCCCAAAAACAATGAATTAGTTCCGTAATATTAAAAAGCTAATTGAAGCTAAATATATAATAAAAAATATCGTTTAGTAAAATTTATATAAGAACTCATCTTGACTTTTTTTGAATTGGGCACATATTTATTTCATAACAAACTCAACAGCAAACAACTCAACAACAAACAACTCAACGGCAAACAACTCAACAGCAAACAACTCAACAACAAACAACTCAACAACAAACATCAGAGAATTAGTGGCAAAAACTTTTAACTTTTAACTTTTAACTTTTAACTTTTAACTTTTAACTTTGTTACATGAAGATTTACACCAAAACAGGCGATACAGGAACCACCGCATTATTTGGCGGCACACGTGTACCGAAGCACCACATTCGTATTGAAAGCTACGGGACTGTTGATGAATTGAATTCGTATTTAGGATTGATTCGCGACCAAGACATCGACTCCCATTACAAAAATATACTTGTACTTATTCAAGAGAAATTGTTTACCGTGGGGGCCATTTTAGCAACCGATCCCGAAAAAGCGATGTTGAAAAATGGTAAAGAACGATTGAATATTCCAAAAATCTCAACTGAAGACATTGAGCGTTTGGAACAGGAGATAGATAACATGAATGACGTGTTACCGCCTATGACGCATTTTGTATTGCCAGGCGGGCATCAAACGGTGTCATTCTGTCATATTGCGCGTTGTGTGTGCCGTAGAGCTGAACGTTTAACCGCTGCACTTAATGAATTAGAGCCTGTAGAACCTAATACTCTGGTATACTTGAACCGCCTATCTGACTATCTGTTTGTGTTGGCACGAAAGTTGACCTACGACTTGCAAGCAGATGAAATCAAATGGATTCCTGAGAAAAAGTAGTTTTTCGAAGACATCTTTTTATGACTGAGAAATCCTAAATCAATTGCGTTAGGGATTGCAATGGAAATCCTTTTTTATGTCAGTTCGAGTATTTTGTGAAGCATGAGCAATCCCGATTGCTATCGGGAGTATCGAGAACAAATAAAAAAGATTGCAATGCAAAGCCCGACCGCCTGCCCTGAGCGGAGTCGAAGGGTGTGGTAACGCCCACACGAGCGATAGCGAACTGACGGAGTAAATTAAAGGTTAAATATCAGCTGCTTACCTAGTAAAAAAACACGTTCTTAAAAATAATAATTAAATAATTCATTTTTTTCTTGTGTGTTTGAACTAAAAAATTATTTTTGCACAAAATTAAAACGCATATAAAATGTATTGGACTTTAGAATTGGCATCGTATTTAAGTGATGCGCCTTGGCCAGCAACAAAAGACGAGTTAATAGATTACGCTATTAGAACGGGAGCCCCTTTGGAAGTTGTTGAAAATTTACAGTCTATTGAAGACGAAGGTGACGCTTACGATTCAATTGATGAGATTTGGTCTGACTATCCAACTGATGAAGATTACCTCTGGAATGAGGATGAATATTAATAAAGCATAAAGAATTTTAAAAAGTCTCGATTAGAGACTTTTTTTATGCTCTAAATTTACAAAACAACCTAACAAACTGTATCTTTGAATGCTTATTTAAGCTTCAAAATAAAAATAAGAAATAAAAACCTCTGGAACTTTCCAGATTAACAATAAATAGCACATGAGTTTTTTAAATGCCGTTCTTAAAGCATTTGTCGGAGACAAATCGAAACAAGACGTAAAAGCCATCACTCCTTTAGTCGATAAAATAAAAACATTTGAAAAGGCAATGGAAGCCTTATCTCACGACGAACTAAGGGCAAAAACCGCAGAATTTAAGGCCAAAATTGCCGACGCCAATAAAGATAATAACGAGCAAATAGCAAAATTGCTTGTTGAAGCCGAAAATACCGAGGATATTGATAAACGTGAAGATATTTATCAAGACATTGATAAACTTAAAGATGATGCTTACACCATAACCGAAGATGTTTTAAATGCCATTTTACCCGAAGCGTTTGCTGTGGTTAAAGAAACGGCTAAACGTTTTAAAAACAATACGACTCTTACAGTTACTGCCAATACCTTTGACCGTGAAATTTCAGGTGCTAAGGACTATGTGACCTTAGATAATGATAAAGCTATTTGGTCTAACTCTTGGGATGCTGCAGGAAAACCCATTACATGGGATATGGTGCATTACGATGTACAACTTATTGGTGGTATTGCACTTCACCAAGGTAAAATTGCCGAAATGCAAACTGGTGAGGGTAAAACATTGGTAGCCACATTGCCCATGTATTTAAATGCGCTTTCGGGTAAAGGGGTGCATCTGGTAACGGTAAATGATTATTTGGCAAAACGTGATAGTGCTTGGATGGCACCCATTTTTCAATTTCATGGATTAACAGTGGATTGTATTGATTACCACCAACCAAATTCTGAAGCCCGTATAAAAGCTTATAATGCCGATATTACTTATGGAACCAACAACGAATTCGGTTTTGATTACTTACGTGATAATATGGCGCATGCACCAAATGATTTGGTTCAACGCCCACACCACTATGCTATTGTAGATGAGGTGGATTCGGTTTTAGTGGATGATGCGCGTACACCTTTGATTATTTCTGGACCCATTCCACAAGGCGAACGCCATGAATTTAATGAGCTGAAACCTAAGGTAGATGATATTGTTGCCGTACAACGCAAATATTTAACAGGCGTTTTAGCTGAAGCCAAAAAATTAATTGCTGCTGGCGATACTAAAGAAGGTGGTTTTCAATTGCTACGTGTGTATCGTGGTATGCCTAAAAATAAAGCACTCATTAAGTTTTTAAGTGAAGAGGGCATTAAACAGTTACTTCAAAAAACGGAGAATTCGTATATGCAGGACAACAACCGTGAAATGCCAAAGGTTGATGCTGAACTTTACTATGTTATTGAAGAAAAAAACAATCAAATAGAATTGACAGATAAAGGAGTTGAATACATCTCTGGAGCTGACAATCCAACCTTTTTCATCATGCCTGAAATAGGTATTGAAATCGCTAAAATTGAAAACCAAAACCTTTCCAAAGAAGAAGAAGCGAAACTTAAAGAAGAATTATTTAAAGATTTTGGTATAAAATCGGAGCGTATCCATACACTTAATCAGCTTTTAAAAGCCTATGCCTTGTTTGAAAAAGACATTCAATATGTGGTGATTGACAACAAAGTCATGATTGTTGATGAGCAAACGGGACGTATTATGGATGGTCGCCGTTATAGTGATGGGTTACACCAAGCTATTGAGGCCAAGGAAAATGTAAAAATTGAAGATGCTACCCAAACCTTTGCAACCGTAACGCTTCAAAATTATTTTAGAATGTATCGCAAACTGTCTGGTATGACGGGTACTGCGGTGACGGAGGCTGGAGAGTTTTGGGAAATCTATAAATTGGATGTTGTTGAAATCCCAACGAACCGACCTGTTTCCAGAGACGATAGAGACGATTTGGTATATAAAACCAAACGCGAAAAATACAATGCGGTTATTGACGAAGTAACGCAGTTATCGCAAGCAGGCCGTCCCATATTAATTGGTACTACATCTGTAGAGATCAGTGAATTACTTGGTAAAATGCTTACCATTAGAAAAATTCCACATAATGTATTAAATGCCAAGCTCCATAAAAAAGAGGCTGATATTGTTGCCGAAGCTGGTCAATCAGGTCAGGTAACGATTGCCACCAACATGGCTGGTCGTGGTACGGATATTAAATTAAGTGACGCGGTTAAAAAAGCAGGTGGTTTAGCCATTATTGGTACCGAACGCCATGATTCCCGTCGTGTTGACAGACAGTTACGTGGTCGTGCCGGTCGTCAAGGTGACCCAGGAAGTTCACAATTTTATGTATCGTTGGAAGATAATTTGATGCGTTTATTTGGTAGCGAGCGTATCGCTAAAATGATGGATAGAATGGGCTTGAAGGAAGGTGAAGTGATTCAACATTCCATGATTTCAAAATCCATTGAGCGCGCCCAGAAAAAAGTAGAAGAAAACAACTTTGGGGTTCGTAAGCGTTTGTTAGAGTATGATGATGTTATGAATGCCCAACGTGAAGTTGTTTATAAACGTCGTCGCCATGCCTTGCACGGTGAACGCCTTCGTGTTGACTTAGCTAACATGATTTTTGATATTACCGAAAACATTTCAGAAACCAATAAAGCTGCTAACGATTTTAAGAATTTTGAGTTTGAACTGATTCGTTATTTCTCCATGGGTTCTCCCATCACAGAAGCCGAATTCGGAAAAT
The DNA here is from genome assembly GCF_002843175.1 of Confluentibacter flavum. Taxonomy (GTDB): domain Bacteria; phylum Bacteroidota; class Bacteroidia; order Flavobacteriales; family Flavobacteriaceae; genus Confluentibacter; species Confluentibacter flavum. Next base: position 45,481 of record NZ_PJEO01000009.1, on the reverse strand, counting down.
TATCAGCACAGGAAATCACATCCAAAGTGTATAAGGACGCCTTTAACCATTACAGAGATAAAATGACCAGAAATGCAGACATGGCATTTCCTGTGATTAAAAATGTATATGAAACACAGCGCGATAAATTTAAACGCATTGTGGTTCCTTTTACCGATGGTGTTAAAAGCTTAAGCGTTGTTACCGATCTTGAAAAAGCGTATCAAACAGGTGGTAAACAATTAATCACCGATTTTGAAAAAAACATCACACTTGCCATTATTGACGATGCTTGGAAAACGCATTTACGTAAAATGGATGAGTTAAAACAATCTGTGCAATTAGCGGTCCATGAGCAAAAAGACCCTTTATTGATTTATAAATTTGAAGCGTTCGAACTGTTTAAAAGTATGATTGATGAAGTCAATAAAGACGTAATTTCATTCTTGTTTAAAGGTGAATTACCAAGTGAAACTCAAAACACCATACAAGAAGCCAAGGTACGCCGACAAGAGAAATTAAACGTTCAAAAAGACGAGATACCCAATTTAGATGAACGTTCTGTCCAAAGCAGAGCCGCTGGTAATACGCAACGTCAACCTCATGTGGTTGAGACCATTGTTCGTGAACGACCAAAAATTGGACGTAATGATCAAGTAACTATTAAGCAGGTTATTACTGGTGAAAATAAAACCCTAAAATACAAACAAGCAGAACCTTTATTGGCCAAAGGCGACTGGGTTTTGGTTGAAGATTAATACTATTTCTGCGAATCCCGTCCCGATAGCTATCGGGAGCTATCGGGAAGAAATCTCATAATTTAAAAATCCTGATAGCTTCCTATCAGGGTTTTTTTATGAACTCATCTTGACTTTGAAATAACTTAACTGGAATACGCTACCCGCGATTGTCTAATCTCCCCTATATTATCTTTAGCCCAAATAACAAGATTGTGTAAAAGTGGAATAAGGCTTTTTCCACGTTCAGTTAATTGATACTCTACTTTAGGTGGTATTTGGGGATAAATGGTGCGCTTAACCAAACCATCTGCTTCCAATCCTTTTAAAGTTACCGAAAGCATCTTTTGGGAAATCGTATCAATATATTTATCAATTTCATTAAATCGAAGCACTTCATTGTCATTCAAAATTAACAAAACAAGCATCGACCACTTATCTCCTATTCTATCCAACACATTTCTAACAGGACAATCATCTACATCTGAATATTTATTTATATTTTCTACACTCATAACTTATTGATTTTCAACATTAATAACTTGAAAGTTAGTATCCAACTTCTACAACAGTTCTTGTTTTGCCAATAATAACTTTATATCTTTGACTAACTAAAAGTAAGTAACTTTACTTTAATACGCAAATAAAATATAATAGAAACATTTATAAATTATAATACAATGAATAAAATATTAATTACAGGCGCAACAGGCAATTTAGGAAGTGAAGTTGCTAAACGGTTAAAAGATAAAATAGGCACTAATTCCATAGCTGTTTTGGTTAGAAACGGACATTCTGAAAAAGCCAAACAATACCATACCGATGGTTTTGAAGTACGTGTTGGAGATTATGATGATTTTGAAACTTTAACAAATGCCTTTGCAGGAATTGAAACGCTGTATTTTATATCCGGGAGTGACATTAACAATCGGTTTCAACAACATAAAAATGTTGTACAGGCAGCTAAACAAGCAGGCGTAAAACATATTCTTTACACCAGTACCGTTAGAAAGAATGAGTCAGAAAAAGCACCACTACATTTAGTCGTTAATGCACACAAACAAACGGAAATATGGATTCAGGAATCTGGTTTAGCCTATACTATATTAAGACATAATTTATATAGTGAAGTTGTTACTATGTTCATAGGTGATAAAACCCTACTACAGAAATCAAAAGTCGTATATCTACCTACCGGTAATGGCAAAATAGCTTTTGTGGCAAGAGAAGATTTTGCTGAAGCGGAAGCCATTATTCTGAGCGAACCTGAAAAACATAAGAACAAAATATATGAATTTAATGCTAGCGCTACAGTCTCTTTTAGTGATATTGCAACATGGTTATCTGAAACTTTAGGAGAAGACATTCAATACATTTCGCCATCAGTAACTGAATTTGAAGCAACATTAAAATCTATGGGATTGCCCGATGCTATTATTAATGTGAAAACCATGTTTAGTTTAGGCATAGCTAATGATGAATTTGATAAAATCGAAAATGATTTAGAAACAATATTAGGCAGAAAAACAAAAACCATGATAGCTTATATTAAAGATGTTTACCAATAAATACATTCTAGTTATTGGTATAAAACACCTAATTAGTAAAGCTTAAATATTAATAATAAAGTTTTTCGAAACAGAGGTTTATTAATCATATATCTTATGAATTTAAGAAACTTAAACAAAATAACCTCACCCTTAGGCAATACCAAAAAAACGCCGGTATTGTTTTTAGGTCATGGTAACCCATGAATGCTATTGATGAAAACGATTTTATTGCTTCCTTTAGACAATTGGGTAAAAAATAGCAACGTTTACATGCCCATCAACGCAACCATTTACATATTACGCATCTAATTAAAAATGGAAAGTTTATGAAAGGCATTTTGATTGTTCTCTTTTTTATTTTGGTGGTTGGTTGTGAAACAAATGAATCGAACAAACCTGACTGTTCTGCAGTTCTTTGTGCCGCACTGACAATATCAGTTAATATTATAGATGAAGAAACCAACGATAACTATATTATTGAAAATAAGATTACTAAAAATGATATAGAAGTAACCAACTCTAAAAACGAATCAAATTATTTTGAATTGGTTTCCAATCCCACATCGCCTTACAATGGAACCATACTATTATATGCCAGTCATGAAAATACTCTAGTTTTAAATATCAAAAATCTAGATGAGATGACCATTCCTTACGAGGTTTCATCACCTAAAACCAATGAATGTTGTGACCTTGGTGATATTGAAAATTTGATGGTTGATAATTATCCGTTTGAGTTCGACTCCGAATTAAAAAAATTAACAATATACTTATAGAGTTCTAAAACGCCCGCTTTAAATTATAAAATAGTTTTAAAATGACAAAAACCGACACTAGTGTCGGTTTTTCTATTTCTTAAAGTTTAAAAACTACTTAATCTTTAATAGTTATTTCAGTTTTATTATCTCCGCTTTTGTTCGAATATTCAACCCCATCTCCATCAACACTAATCGAAGTTCCATCTTTTTCTTCAGCTTTTGGTTGTTCTACTGGTTTTTCAATAATTACAGTTTCTGTTTTTGCTTTCTCTTCTCTGCAGCTGGTAAAAGCAGAAAATATTAAAGTTGCAAAAACGGCTAAACTCAAAAACTTGCTAAATATTAATGTTCCTTTTTTCATTTTTCTATGTTTTAATTTATAGATAAGCACGCAAAGTACAACAATCGATAATCAAATGAATTACAAATATTTTAAATTAATTTACAAAATTACCATATATTTCTTCCTGCTTTTTTTCTTTTTATAACCGCTTTCAAGGCCTGCTCAATTTTTGCTTCGATCCATTTCCAAGAAATCTGAGATTGAATTTCCATAAGCTCATTGGCACGCTTTTGCTTAAAGTTTTCGATGGTTTTGTTTTTTAACAAAGTTTTAACGATGCCTACTGAACATGAAGTTTATCAAGTATTTACGGCATATAAAAGACCTATTATTCTAGTTTAATCGAACTAAAAAAACACAACCATATTGACCTAAGTTTGTTGATTTGAATTTTTTACTATCTTGGTTTTTCGAGCCGAAAACACTCGTGTTTTTTCGTACAATTAAACTAAAACCAATAAGTTAAGTCTAATAAAAAATTTAAGTAATTAAAACACCAAGTTCTTTTAACAACAACAAACTAAACTAAACTAAACATTTTCACTAAAATCATTAATGATTATTTTTTATGCACACCAAAAAAAATCCAACTAAATTAACCACAACTTTTGCTGCTTTATTATGTCTTACTTTATTAGTAAGTTGCGGAAAAGATAATTCAACCATCAAACATACAACTTGGACACATTATGGCGGAAGTCCAGATCAATCCAAATATTTTGATGGCTCTGAAATCACTAAGGAAAATGTTAACCAATTAGAAGTCGCCTGGAGCTATCCTGCCGAAGGAGGTTTTAATAACTTTAGCCCTATAGTGGCAGATACTACCATGTATGTAGTAGGAAAAAACAATTCCTTGATTGCTTTAAATGTTTTAACAGGTGAGGAAATCTGGATACATGCCAATTTAAGAGGGCTAACAAGAAAAGGGATCAATTACTGGGAAAGTAACGATAAAAAAGATAAAAGATTAATATTTACGCTTAATAATTCATTACAAGCTATAGACGCTGTTTCTGGAAAATCCATTCTAACTTTTGGCGAAGGGGGCTATACCGATTTAAGAGAAGGTCTAGATCGTGAACCAAGCTCCATTAGAAGGGTACAAGCGATGATGCCCGGTGTTATTTGTGGCGATATACTTATTTTAGGTTCTGCACCTGGAGAAGGTTACTATTCAGCGCCAGGCTATGTAAGAGCTTATAGTGTTATTACAGGAAAATTGGAATGGACCTTTCATACCATACCACACCCAGGAGAGTTTGGTTACGACACGTGGCCAAAAGATGCTTATAAATATGCTGGCGGTGTAAATGTTTGGAGCGAAATGTCTGCAGATATTGAAAGAAACATTGTTTACCTATCACTAGGATCCCCAACGTATGATTATTATGGAGCCGACCGTATAGGAAGCAACCTATTTGGAAATTCATTGGTTGCACTAGATGTTACAACCGGAAAGCGTCTTTGGCATTACCAAACAGTGCATCATGACCTTTGGGATTACGACCTCTCTCCTGCTCCTCAATTATTAACCATTAACAAGGATGGTAAAAAAATTGATGCCGTTGCTTCAGCCACTAAACATGGTTATGTATTTGTTTTTGATCGTGTAACGGGTGAACCCGTATTTCCTATCGAAGAAAAACCTTTTCCTGCTAGTGACATGCCAGATGAAAAAGCCTGGCCTACCCAGCCCATACCAACAATTCCTAGTTTTATGAGGCATGAAGTGACAAAAGAGAACATTAACCCATATTTTTCGGACAGTTTAAAGCAAGTATGGCATGCTAGAATAGATGCTGCTAAAACAGGTTTGTTTGTACCGCCATCAGACAAATATGAAACCATTATATTACCTGGCCCATTAGGAGGTGCCAATTATGGCAATACAGGAAGTAACCCTGAAAAAGGATTAATGTTTGTAATGTCCCAAGAACATCCTTCAATTTATAAGTTGAGCAAAGTAGAGCCACCAAAAATAAATCTTTCTGAGGATGAGGCTAAAAAAGCTAAAACGCTATACGACAACTCTTGTAAAACTTGTCACGGACCAAATATGGAAGGTGGTGTTGGACCAACCCTTAAAAATGTAACACAACATATATTTTATGATGAATTTAAAGCCATCGTATTAAATGGTCGTGGGCAAATGCCAGGCTTTGTGCATGTAGATGAAGCATCATTAGCAAGTTTATATCGTTTTATGGGAGGAAATCCAAGAAGCATGAATTTTAGAAGAGGAGGAGATACCGATGAAGAAGTAATGCCCGAAGGCCCCGTTGTAGCATCGGGAGGCGTCAAAATGAGAGAAGATGAAAAACGTGCCGCACCAATGTTAGATTATCCAGAAGATGTTGAACATCCCGAAAGTAGATACACAACAGATTATGGTCTTGAGTGGACTAGTTTAATGTCTCCACCTTGGTCTTATATTGTGGCTTACGACTTAAATGACGGTACCATAAAATGGAAAACACCCATAGGTGAAGACTACGAATTCGTTAATGGAGATAAAACTAAAGGGGCAATTGTAGGCGTTCAACGTAAAAGTATGGTGGTAACCTCTACAGGTATTGTATTTGTTACTGCAAAAGGTGGTAAACTATATGCATTAGATCAAGACACTGGCTACGTTTTATGGGAAACCACTTTAAGTAATGAATCTGTTGCAGTACCAGCGATGTATGCTATAAATGGCAAACAATATTTAGTTATCAATGCTACTGGTACATTTTCGCGAGATAGTTTTGACCATTCAAAAGAACCTGGCGCCTTACCTAAAGGGTATGTCGTCTATGCACTTCCAGACAAAAAGTAGTTTGTTTTACTTCTTGTCATAAGATGTTATATCTATATCTGTAAATTTTATAAATTTACAGATATAGATAATTTATTTAATTTAAAAGCCAACTAAACCATAATAGATATGAAACAATTAATCACCTTATTACTAGCTTTTGTAACATTCCATGCTACGTCTCAAACTGTAAAAGAACGTATTATACATAATGATGCCTCAAAATACAGAGCGCTTTCAGCCGTACATGCTGGTGCTGGAACAATGGGATTTACACAATTAATAGGAAGAAACGATTTATCAACAAACTTTCTTTACTTACACTCTGGAGTCATTGATCCGAAATCGGGTATCGGTCACCATTTCCACCATAACATTGAGGAAATGTATGTTATCTTAAATGGCGAAGCAGAATTCACCATTAATGGACGCACTTCAAAAATACAAGCACCTGCCATTGTCCCTTGTAAAATGGGTGACGCTCATGGCATTTATAATGCGTCGAACGAATCACTTCGTTGGTTGAATTTTGCCGTTAGTTCAGTTAAAGCAAGTAGCGATAATTTTGACTTAGCAGACACGCGTGAAGGCGCGGTATTAGATCCTGTTCCCGTTTTTGTTTCAGGTCGGTTAGAAAAAGAAAAAACAAGGGCAAACAATCGTTTATACACTGGTGATGGTGTGCTTTCTCGTCGTTTATTTGATCCAAATGTTTTTAGTACGGATTGGAACCATGTTGACCATGTGATCATTCCTGCTGGTAAATCTACCGAAGAAAGACAACTTTTGGGTATTGAGGAAGTGTACTTTGTTGTTAACGGTTCTGGAACTATTTCAATTGATGGGCATTCTGGAGATATACAAGGTGATGATGCTTTCTTTGCTAAATTGGGTGAAAAAGCTACCATATCCAATACTGGCAACGAAGACCTAGAACTATTGGTTATTGGTGTTGCTGCTTCCAAATCTATTGGATTGGGCATTAAAAAGCCTTTAACCCAACCAAAAGCCATGGCTTTGCAAATGGATTTTGTGGTGGCAAAAGAAAATGCAGAAGCGTTTGAAAGTATGTATTATTCCATCTATGTACCAGCTATGACTGTTCAGCAAGGTTATATAAGTTCAAAACTATTGAGACTTTATGATGAAAATCTTTCTAAACAAATACAAGCAGAACCAACAACTTACAACTATCAAGTACAAATTAGTTTTGATACTGAAGCAAATAGAATGAAATGGGTAGGTAGCGATCAACATAAAATTGCATGGCCTGCGGCAACATCTTTAGCTAAAGAGTATAAATGGAGAGGTTATGATGTAATGGGCGATGACGATCAACGATAATACTATTTATGATGGATAATATCAAAATAAATATCAATCGGAGGTCAATGTATTCGATATTGGCTTTAGTGCTTGGTTTTACATTTAGTAATTCAGAAGCTCAAGTTCCAGCGAATGCCAGTCCTGCTCCTACCAATATAAATCAGAACGGTTGTCCATGTATTTTTCAGGACAACCGTGTTCTTTTCACGGTAAATGCACCAGAAGCTACTAAGGTTCAATTAGATTTAGGGAAGCTGTACGACATGCAAAAAAATGATACTGGGGTTTGGACAGTCACAACCGATCCACAAGTTCCTGGGTTTCATTACTATTCTTTAGTCATTGATGGTTTCAAATTTGCTGATCCCGCTAGTGAATCATTTTATGGTACTGGTAGAATGGCTAGTGCGATAGATGTTCCAGAAGAAGGTATTGATTTTTACGATATTAAAGATGTACCCCACGGCGACATGCGGTCGCGTGTTTATTTTTCAAAAACCACAGGCACCTGGCGAAACATCAATCTTTATACACCTCCGGGGTATGATGAAAATCCAAATAAAACATATCCCGTTTTGTATATTCAACATGGTGGTGGTGAGGATGAGCGCGGTTGGGCCGTTCAAGGAAAAACCAATCTCATTTTAGATAATTTGATTGCAGAAGGAAAAGCAGTCCCTATGATTGTAGCCATTCCAAACGGAAATGCCACCAAACCAGGCGTGAATGCTAGAGGCTATAATGACGAAGCAATGGCCGTTTTTAAGGAAGAGCTTTTTGAGAATATCATTCCGTTTGTGGAAAAGAATTATAGAGTGAAGCCGGATGCAGAACATAGAGCACTTTCCGGCCTATCAATGGGTGGTGGCCAATCATTTTTTACGGGTTTAAGAAACACGGACATGTTCAACTATGTGGGTGTTTTTAGTACAGGCCTTTTTGGAGGTATTAGAGAGCAGGCATCGTTTGATGCAGAATCTGTAATTCCCGGAATATTAACCAACCCACAAAAATTCAATAATAGCCTGAAGGTATTTTATATTTCGGTCGGTGAACAGGATAATAGAATTGAAGCGACGAAAAAGCTCATTGAAACTTTCAAAAACAAAGGGTTAAATGTTGAATTTGCATCATTCCCGGGTGACCACGAATGGCAGGTTTGGAGAAAATCACTTCACGATTTTGCACAAAAACTTTTCAAATAAAGCTTACTAGATTATATCTGTAAACCACTAACTAAATATATTATGAAATCGCCATTAACAATAAGTTTGTTGTAAACAAATAAGAATAAGGCGATAACATATGACCTAAAAAACAATAAATATTTACATATGAAAATTAAGATTTCTTGGATTGTTTTGTTTACATTATTTGCATGTATTTTTGCTAGTCATGCACAAGATATTCCGCCCACCACATCTAAAGTTTATCCTGGCCCAGATGGCAAACTGGTGTATGTTCCAGATAGCCTTGGCAATGTTATTCCCGACTTTTCAAATGCTGGTTACAAAGGAGGAGGCGTACCAATTCCATACGTTCAATCTAAAGCAACTGTATGGCCTGTTTTGGGAGATAATGCCGAACGCATTCAAAAAGCAATCGATAGTGTTTCTGTATTAACACCTGATGCTTTTGGTTTCAGAGGTGCTGTTTTGCTTAAGGCAGGTTTTTACGTTCTAGAAAATCCTATATATATCAAAGCGTCTGGGGTTGTTCTAAGAGGGGAAGGTCAAGGTGATACTGGCACCATCCTTTATGGTAAAATACTCACTGCGCCAGAAGGAGGTGGTCGATTTAGAAGACCTGCCTTGATCAATATTGCAGGTGAATCTGGAATTAGCATTGATGAAAATTCTACTCAGGATATTACGGACAATTATGTGCCCGTTGGAGCCAAAAGTTTCAATGTGAAATCAGGAAAAGGGTTTAAGGAAGGCGATAAAATTTCTATAAAAAGAATTGGAAATGAAGATTTTATCAAAGCTATTGGTCTTGATTCTGCTTCTGTTGGAAGAAATCGTTGGAGACCCTTCGACATTACTTATGATCGTATCATCACTGCTATAAATGGCAATAGGATTACAATAGACGCTCCAATTTATACTGCTGTTGACAGTCAATGGGGCGGTGGAAATATCAGCAAATATTCAGATGCACGGATTGAGCAGGTGGGTATTGAAAATTTACGAGGAATTTCAGAATACGACCCCTCAGTTCGGCAAACCGCCTATGGAAACATGGATAGGGATGATTTGGGTGCAGAACATAGATATGAAGGAGAAGAATATTATTCCGATGAAAACCACTATTCAAGCTTAGTAGACTTCAGTAATATTCAAAATGGATGGGTAAGAAATATCACTGCCTTACATTTTGCAAGCAGTGTGATCCAGACCAATGCCGGCACAAAATGGATTACCATTCAGGACTGTGAATCCCGTGAGCCAGTGAGCCAACGATGGGGTGGACGAAGGTTTACTTTTCAAGTTAACGGGCAATTGTCGTTGGTTCAAAGATGCATTTCGCAAAAAGGCCGTCACTCTTTTGTACTTCAGGGCTCTGAATCCAGTGGCAATGTATTCCTTGAGTGCACTGCAATTAACCCCTACTCTTCTAGTGAACCGCATAACCGTTGGGCCAATGGTGTGTTATATGATAATGTAAAAGCTCCGTTGACAGCAAGGTTCTGGGATTACATCATAGGATGGGCTGGTGCAAACATTGTTTTTTGGAATTGTGAAGGTGATTACCTAATTCAGAGTCCTCCTACTGCCAACAATTATTCTTTTGGTCACATTGGGGTCAATGCCGTGGTTTTCAATGCGGCCTTGCAGGATCTTACCAAACCAAACGGATTTGTGGAGTCTACTGATAGGCACGTAACACCAAAAAGTCTTTACCTAACACAGCTTAAAGAACGTTTAGGCATGGATGCAGTAAACAATACATTAATAGCGTTTTAGGAATGATACGAAACCCTTAATTTTTTATCTATACTACGAATACAAATAATAATATTCTATAACAAATCAACTAAACATAACTAAACATGAAAAATTTATCTTTATTCGTTTTGATATCGATCATAGGAGCATTTGCCTCATGTGTTGAAAAAAGTGATCCAAACCCTGTATTGACCATCGAAGGTGGGCAAGTTCAAGGAGTAGAAACCCCTACAGAGGGAATTATTGCCTACAAAGGTATTCCATTTGCAGCGCCTCCTGTAGGAGACCTGCGTTGGAGAGAACCACAGCCAGTAGTTCCCTGGGAAGGCATAAAAGCAGCCGATTCTTATGGCAATGCCGCCTCTCAGGTAACATGGAACCCTGAAAGTTTTTACGGCAGGGAATGGAGAGCCAGCGGATCAGTTCCATTCAGCGAGGATTGTCTCTACCTGAATATTTGGACTCCTGCAGCTGGTAAAATAGAAGAGAAACTCCCTGTGGCCTTATGGATACATGGAGGGGGTTATCGTGAAGGATTTGCTTTTGAACCGGAAATGGACGGAGGTGAAGATTGGGCCTCCCGCGGTGTAATTTTAATACAGGTAACTTACCGTCTTGGTGTAATGGGCTTCTTCTCACATCCATTGTTGTCAAGTGAAAGCCCTAATGCAGTGTCTGGCAATTATGGCCTTTTGGATCAAGTTGCAGCTTTGAAATGGATTAACAAAAATATTCAACAGTTTGGTGGTGATCCTAACAACATCACCATATTCGGTCAAAGTGCCGGAGCAGGGAGTGTAAAGTCATTAGTTGCTTCACCTTTATCAAAAAAATTGGTGAGTAAAGCAATAAGTATGAGTGGTGGTGGTTTAAACAAGTCTGAATTGGGTATAACTTTGGATACCGCTCAAGCAACCAATAAGAAAATGATGGATTATTTCGACAAAACGACATTGGATGATATGCGTGCGCTTTCGTTTGATGAATTGCTTCAAATGGCAAGAGAATACACGGATACTACAAACACAAATGTTTCATGGCGTCCCGTTGTTGATGATTATTTATTAGAAGGTACTTTTAGCGAAGTTGCGCTTGCCAATAAAATTGCAGATATTCCCTATATTTTTGGATTTACTGCAAATGATGGAAGTGATGCATCTCAGGCCATAAAAGATTTTTGTGCCTTACGAGCAGAGCAGAGTGACCAACCTACATTCGCTTATTTGTTCCAACGCCAACTGCCGGGTGACGAAAATGGGGCTTTCCATTCTTCTGATTTGTGGTATGTATTCCATGCGCTTGAGCACAGTTGGAGGCCCTTCACTGCGGGTGACGAGGCATTGAGCAATCAAATGGTGGATTATTATACCAATTTTGCCAAGTTTGGTGATCCTAATGGTAAGAACGGAGGTCTTTGGGAAGCATACAGTGCTGAAAATCCTAATTTTATATTATTTGATGTAGATGGGGAAGGTGCAGACTTATCTATGACCGACAGTCCAGAATACTTAGGACCTTCACCTAGGAAGTAAATGAAATGAACCAAATAACCATGAAAGCTATAATATTCTTAGAATTTGTCACCATAAAAAAATCAATTTGGTTTTGAAATAGTTAAATCAAAAACTTACGGTACGGGCGAAATTGACAGTCAATGAACTCACAAAATAAAAGTTGCTTTTTAGAATGATTAAAATATTTTAATATGAATACAATGAAATTATTTAGTGCTATTATTCTATTTACTCTAGGTTTTGTAAGTCAATTAGATGCTCAGACCATTGCAAAAGAAGAAATGCTATTCCTTACTTCAGAATGGCAAGGCGAACGGTTTGAAGATGGAAGGCCAAAAATTTCCGATGATTTATTGGAAAGAGCTAAAAACATTATGATTGATGATGCTTGGACCGTATTGAGAAATGAAGGTTATATAAACCAATATGCTGGTGATTGGAAAATGGTCAATAGTACGACTATGACAGGTCGTGCCGTTACTGCGATGTATATGCCTAGTCGACCTGATGTGGAAAAAAATATTAAAGAAAGAGGCGCCACACAAGGAAAAAAAGGTAATACCAACGCTTGGCCTATTGATATGCTTTCAAAAGGTGATTTATATGTTGCCGATGCTTATGGCAAGATTAATGGTGGCCCCATTATGGGCGCTACTTTAGCGAACTCCATATTCAGTAAGTCAGGAAACGGTGTGGTGTTTAATGGCGCCTCTAGGGATTTACAGGAATTACAGAATATTAAAGGCTTTAATGCTTTTGTACGTGATTTTCATCCGTCGTTTACAGAATTCATGGTCCTTATGGGACTTAATACACCTATCCGTATTGGTGATGCCATTGTACTTCCTGGTGACTTAGTAATTGCCACCATTGAAGGTGTGCTTTTTGTTCCTGCGCATATGGCTGAGCAAGTGGTGAGTACCTCAGAATTTGTAACCAGAAAAGACCAATTTGGTTTTGAAATGGTAAAAACCGGTAAATACAGCACAGGTGAAATAGATAGTCAATGGGGTGATGACATAAAAATTGCTTTTCTAGAATGGCTAAAAAAACACCCTGAATTAGGGACTATGACCCGTGCCGAACTAGATAAAGTGATGAGCAAGAGAACATGGTAGTGTTTTACTAAATATATTAAACTTTAAAACCATTTTATTATGAAAAAGCTTCTTTTAATTGGTTCCCTAATCTTTAGCCTATTTTTTACTCCAAAAGTTGTTGCTATTATTCGTTTACCTCCAATCATAAGCAGCGGAATGGTATTGCAGCAAAATTCTGAGGCCAACCTATGGGGTTGGGCTGGTGCAAGTGAGCGCTTTATCATTATCTCTTCCTGGAAAGAAGAGGCTGATACCGTACAGACCTCTAACATTGGTAAATGGAAAGCGAGCATCAAGACACCTTCAGCAGGAGGGCCATACACGATAACCTTTCAATCGAGGAGTAGATTCGGAGGAGGAGATAGTATTGTATTGGAAGACATCATGATTGGTGAGGTTTGGATACTTTCCGGGCAGTCCAATATGGAGATGAGCAATAACAGCCAGATAAAAGAAATACTCCCTAATTCTGCCAATGTCAAGATGCGCTTCTTTCGAGTTGACCAAAAAGCCTCTGAACATCCTCAGGATTATGCAGATGGGGATTGGGTATCATGCAATGAAGAAACATTAAGACGCTTCTGCGCTGCGGGCTATTTCTTTGGTAAAAAACTACAGGATGAGTTGGGCAATATCCCTATTGGTCTTATCCAATCTACTTGGTCGGGTACTCCTATAGAATTATGGGAGCCAGCATCTGTGATAGAGTCGGACCCTGTTATGAAGAAAGCAGCTAGTGAAATAGTGGTAAAAACGCACCGACCACATCAACCCGGCTATATCTACAATGCTATGATTTATCCTATTTCAAATTACAGTATCGCTGGAGCAGTCTGGTATCAGGGGGAAAGCAACACACCACGAGCTTATGCCTATGAAAAGATGCTGACAGGGATGATCGGTGCATGGCGTGAGGCTTTTCAGAAAGATTTTCCATTCTACTACGTACAGATTGCACCCTGGAAATACGAGACTTCTTTGTATGAAGGTGCTTTACTCCAAGAAGCACAGTCCAAATCCCTTTCATATCCTAAAACTGGCATGGTGGTAGTCACCGACTTAGTAGATGACGTCACCAACCTTCATCCTCAAAATAAAAAGGATGTAGGCGAACGTCTTGCTATATTGGCTCTGGCAGATACTTATGGAAAAGATATACCAGTTTATACCAACCCTATGTTGAAAAGTATGGAAGTGAACAAAGGGAAAGTTAATCTATATTTCGATAACGCATCAAACGGCTTTATCACTAAGAATGGTGAAAAACCAACTGAATTCCTGATTTCGGGAAGTGACAAAAATTTCGTTCCTGCTGATGTGAAATTGGAAAAGGACAGGATAATTGTTTCAAGTAAACATGTAAAAGAACCTATTGCTGTCAGGTTTTCTTTCAGCAATACTGGCATGTCCAACGTACTGAGCAAAGAAGGATTCCCAATCGTACCATTTAGAACAGACACTTGGGAAGTCGATCATACTCAATAAAATAAACATACGCTTGAGCTTATAGATAGTGCGTGGAATTTATCGTGACAAAGCCACGGCGTTTTCAATTTCTTAGCAATAGAGTGCTTCTCTTTTCGTTAAGAAAAACTAATATACAACCATACTAAACTAACCATAACTTATGCTACTCTCAAGAACTCTTTCAGGAAGAATATCACCATCATTTTGGATTTTATTTCCCTTCAGTCTCCTTTTAGCCAGCTGTAATGATGAAAATTCAGCACCTCTAGCAACACAACAACACATTGAATGGAAAGACTATGGCGGGGGACCTGATCATTCAAAATTTGTGGAATTCAACCAGATCACTAAGGAAAATGTCAATCAACTAGAAGTGGCATTTGTTGTTCCCACCTACGATAATTCCAACTATAATTTCAATCCCATCATCGTGGATAACGTGATGTATGTGATGGGTCGAAATAATTCGATTATTGCGGTAAATGCTAGTACCGGAGCAGAAATCTGGATTCATGAGAATCTCCGTGGGATCATTACCCGCGGAATCAATTTCTGGCAAAGTGAAAATAAGAGTATGAAGCGACTGATCATATTTCTGAACAACACCATGCAGGCAATCGATGCCATTACTGGAAAGTCCATCATGGACTTTGGCGATACCGGTCCGGGATATACCGACATGCGACTTGGAGTAGATCGGGATCCCGAAACACTTGGCCGTATGACACCAGTTATTCCTGGTCATGTATTTGAGGACCTGATTCTCGTAGGTTCAGCTCCAGGAGAAAACCCATTTGTTGGGCCTGGACACCTTCGTGCTTATAGTGTAATCACTGGAAAAATGGAATGGATTTTTCATACCATCCCCCTTCCAGGCGAATATGGTTACGAAACCTGGCCAAAGGATGCTTACAAATATGCAGGGGCTACCAATACCTGGGGGGAAATATCTGTAGATGCGGAACGTGGCATTGCTTACTTCCCAACTGGGTCACCAACCTATGATTTTGATGGTGTTGACCGTCAAGGAGCTAATCTGTTTGGAAATTGTATCATCGCACTTGATGCACGCACAGGCAAAAGACTCTGGCATTTTCAAACGGTACACCATGATTTGTGGGACTATGACCTCACGGCTGCACCTCAGTTGATTACCGTTCAGCACGATGGCAAAGAGGTTGATGCTGTAGCAGTTGCTGCTAAAACAGGGTTTTTGTACGTGTTTGATCGGGTAACTGGGAAACCGCTTTGGCCTATTGAGGAAAGGCCTGTTCCACAAAGTGACATGCCTGATGAAAAATCATGGCCAACCCAACCCTTTCCGACCGTCATACCACCATTCAATCGCCAAGTAGTGACCGTAGAGGATTTGAATCCTTATTTGAGCGACGAAAAACGTGAAGAAATGATTGAAAGAATTGGTAAAGCGAAAGTAGGTATGTTCCAGCCACTTTCCGATAAGTATGAAACCATTGCCATTCCAGGCTCCACAGGTGGTGCTAATTATGGCAATACGGCGGCAAACCCTAAGAAAGGTATTGTCTATGTGCAAACCAAAGAATCTGCATCAATTTATAGGTTAAAAATTCGGGAGCCGAGAAAGAACAACTTGGAACTGTCTGGTGATCTAATAGCAAAAGCAGAGGCTTCATATAAACAAACCTGCTTGGTATGCCATGGTGCTGATAAAAATGGTTTGGAGGGATTAGGAACCAGTTTGCTCACTATGGATCGAAGTGGAGGATTGGATGCCTTCAAATTGACAGTGACCAATGGTAAGGGTCGTATGCCTGCAATGCCGCACCTAGATGGTGAAACCTTGAGTAATCTATACACCTACCTTGCATCCTTAGCCAGAACAAGAGGTAATAACAGCCAACAAGAGCAGGCACCCCCGCCATCGGGGCCTGTAGTAGCTTCCGGGGGAGTAAAAGTTCCCGATTACCCACCACGAAAAGAAGTTGGGTATCCCAAGGATTACATGGGTCCTAAAGCAATTTATATAGAATCCAATAACTATGGTGAGGCAGCTAACGATATTTTAACACCAGCGTGGTCATGGATTGTCGCTTATGATTTAAATAAGGGAGTTATTAAATGGAAGGTGCCTTTAGGTGATGATGATGACATTGATAGCGAAGAAAATACAGGAACAGCCAACGGATCCCTACGAAAAGGAATGGTCGTTACAGCAACAGGACTGGTATTTGCTACTGCAGGCGATGGCAGGGTTTATGCCTATGATGCTGATAATGGCGATATTCTTTGGAAAAAAGAAGTAGGACGCTTAAATCCCCAGGGTATTCCTGCCATGTATCAAGCAAATGGACGACAATACCTCGTATTGTGCTCTACAGGACGCTTAATGGACGATTCGCTAAACGAAGAGGACATTCCTAAAGGATATGTGGTTTATGCGCTTCCTGAAAAGGAAGAAAAACAAATTCCTTGAAACTAAACCGCTATGGACCCAAGTGCCATAGTGATTTAGTTAAACAACAGCGCCATAGTTAAAACCATGGCGCTGTTGTTTTTTAATTTACTTACTATTATTATTTTATTTTTAATCTAAATACATTACTTGTAGCCGTAATATACATTGTTTTCTCATCTGGAGTAAAAGCAAGGTTGGCTACTGTTAGCCTATCAAACTTTATTTTTCCAATAAGTTTACCTTGTTGGGTAAATATCCATATCCCACCAGGGCCTGTTGCAAAAACATTACCAGATTTATCAATCTTCAATCCATCACAGCCTCCCATACCTCTTTCTTTGGCAACATTATAGAATACGCGTTTGTTTTTTAAAATGCCATCTTTATCAATATCGTATAAAAACCAACCCTTATCCGGCCCATCCGTACTAGCAACAATCATGGTTTTTTTATCTGGAAAAATAGCAATACCGTTTGGTTGAGGAATGGCATCATCTTGAAGGGTTACTTTTCCTTTTTTATCCATTTTATAAACACCTTGAAAAGAAATTTCTTTTTTAGGATCGTTCATGCCTTTTTCAAAACCATATCCTGGGTCGGTAAAATACAAATCTCCCTTTTTAGACATTACCAAATCATTTGGACTGTTAAGTCTCTTGCCATCGTACTCACCAACAACCGTTATATAATTTGTTTGCGGAGCATTCAGGGGCGCATCCATTTTTGCTATTCTTCTGTCGCCATGCTGACAAATTAACAATTCTCCCTTTTTAGTAAGATAAAGTCCGTTTGAGCCCATAAACCCACCTCTAGATTCAGTAGATGTATAACCGGCTGGCTTTAAATACACCTCTTTACCCTTAGCCTCAGTCCATTTATAAATAGTATTTGCAGGAACATCAGAAAACAATAACATGTTTTCTTTTTTAATCCATAATGGTCCTTCAGTAAATTGACAGCCATCAGCAATTTTTTCAACTTTGGCATTTGTGTCTATAACGCCTGATAATTCGTCTGAAATAATTTCAATGCTTCCTATATCTTGACCGGAAACGGTTAATGCAAAAGCAAATAGACCTAATGTTACAATTTTTTTCATTCAGTTTAATTTAAATTATGTTTAGTATTATTGGATGTTCATAAGTAGTTAATATACCCTTCCATATTGGTTCGGATTTTATACACTTTACTGTAACTTACAATGTATAGTGTTTTCATATCCTCGTCACCAAAACAAAGGCTTACTGGAAATGAAGGTAAATTAATCATCCCTACATATTCACCTTTATTGTTAAAGATTTGAACACCATAATACGTACCAACATAAATGTTACCCATTTTATCAATGGCCATACCATCGGCACTAGAGGATTTTCCTTTTCTATCCAAAACATTTCCTGTCAAAAACAGTTTTGCAAATTGGCGACCGTTAGTTATTGTTCCATCCTCATTCACATCATACGCCCAAATAAAATTATCTTTCTCGCTGTTTACAGGATACCATGATTCATCATCATAACAATTATTTATGTAAAGTATTTTACCATCAGGCGACAATAAAATACCGTTTGGCATGGCGAATTCATTAGGCTCAACAATTCTTGTTATTTTACCTTCTGGTGACACATAATATACTGCACGTCCAGGTTGCGATTTCTCTGCTTCCATAGTAAACTGAGGGTCAGTAAAATAGAAGCCACCTTTGGTATCTGTGATTACATCATTAGGACCGTCAATAGGCTTTCCGTCATACTTATCAACCAAAACCCTCACTACTTGTCCTGTGGTAGTCATTTCAACAACACGATGCCCTATCATATCACAAACAATTAAATTTCCATTTTTGTAAGGATATAAGCCATTTGCTTGCATCTTACCTTCTGTGATATTTTTGTAACTGCCACTAGGGTCTAGTTCTACAATAGAACTCTTTTTGGGGTCGGCATTCCAATTTTGATCAAAATACATATTCGAAAAATATACCTTACCATTCATCCATTTAGGTCCTTCGCTAAATGTTAAAGCGGGTTCTGTTTTTGTCCCATCAACCAATAATTCTGGTTTGGCATCTTCAGGAATGATCTCATGATAAGCGGATAAAACCGCCTTTTCCTTTTCAGAATAATCTGCTCGCGCAGGCCAAAAAATGTCCAACGCATCACAGCCAAGTTCACTAATGTAAGCGCCATGAACCATATTTCCAGGTAAGCGAACTACGTCATTTTCTACCATACGTGCTTTGCCATCAAGTATTATTTCATCACATTCACCACGCATTACGAACATCATTTGTTCTTCTGGATGTATATGGTGTGGAAATGTGGAACCTGGGTCCATAGAAATAAAACTTAACTGCGTATTTCTTCCAGAAATCAACCTAGAATGAGCCCCTTCAGCCAATTTAGTTAATTGAAAATCATATAAATCATATACCTTATTGAACTCAATATTAGGTTCTTGGGTGTTTTTAACATCTATTATGTCACTCGGAAGATTTTCAATACCTAATTGTTTAAGATAATCTAATCGCAGTGGGCTATACAATTCAAGTAGTCTAGCTCCAGAATCACCAGCGGTGATGCTACTTTTTGTGCCTTTTTTTAAATAAACAAATTCTGTTTTAGGTGTGCCACTGTGGCTTCCATCTGGTTCTTCTCTCTTTACTGAAGCCAATGTAACAGCCGAGTCGTTTATAAGTTGATTGATGGATCCTTCTTGTACAAAAAGAAATCTATCTTCTGATAATACCTCATCAGGAATTTTTGAATTAGGTGCCATTTGAATAACACTCACCATGGTTCCTGTGCCCCAAAAAATCTTTGCGTTTACACCTGGGTGAAGTTCAAGACTATCCACTTTATCAAGATTTATTACTTTACCGGCCTCAAGGTTAGATGCTATGCCGTTTTCTGGTAAGTCAGTCAACTCTCTTACAGAAAGACTATGCTGACTTATGAGTGCTTCATTTGTCTCTTGCCACTCTGGTGCCGTTGATTGTTTGCACTGAACCATTGCAAAAGTGACAACGACAAGAAAAACACTGTTAAATATTCTATTGGTTAATTTCAAATTCATTAGTTTAGTTTTTGTTGATTTAATTTATTTTTATAAAAATAGTTATTTTTATGATAAATGGCTCATCTTAAAAAGTTAAGATTTTAAAAAATCTATTGATGAAACAGACCTCTAATAGTATCATATTTGATTAAAAAAATCAATAAAAAATAATTAAAACAATAAATCTAATTTATTCCATTTATATAAAATTTACTTATATTAGATTACAACTAAAACCATTGTTGTTTTGTTACTTTCATAATAAAAATAACTACAAAACAGCAATAATTATAAATAAATATTAAAAAAACAACTAAAAATGAACGTTACAAATTTTATTAAAAAAGCAAGGTTACATCTATTAATTTTAGCTATTCTAGTTTTAAACAGTTCTTGTAAAAATTCGCAAACACTATTTCAAGAAAATGCTTCAAACTGGGACAAAAATGGAGATGCCACTTGGGAATTCTCTGATGGTATATTAAATGGTAGTATTATGAGAGGCAACAGCTTTGTGATGACAAACCAAAAATACGATGATTATATTTTAGAAATGGAATTTAGTCCAGATGCCGCTATAAATTCTGGTGTATACATTCATTGTAGTGAAAGGGTTATTAACACAGAGAAGTGTTACGAAGTAAATATTTCTGATACCAATCCAACTCCAGCGAATCGAACTGGATCTATTGTGCCTATAGCTCCACAATTAGTAGCTGTAGAAACCATTAATAAATGGAATACCCTTAAGATTAAAGTAGAGGGCAACCATTTTCAAGCTTGGACCAATGGTACTTTAACGGCAGATGCAACGGACGATAAACTATCGGATGGTTTTATTGCATTACAAGCATTAGGAAACAACCAAACTGATGGCAAGATTCAATTTAGAAATATAAAGATAACACCTTTAAAATAAATATCTTTTAAAGACAATTTATAAAGTAAAAAACCACTTCAAAATGAAGTGGTTTTTTGTTGAATAATACACAGTTGAACGTTAATTATTCAAAGAATGGTGCATCACCTCTTTTGTACTCTTTCATGGCTTCAATGTTAAGGTCAACACCAATACCTGGTTTGTTAGATACGGTTACAAAACTGTCTTTTACCCAGTCGCCTTCATCATATATTACAATTTTCTTGTACATTTCATTAGTATGGAAGTAAGACTGCCACTCCATCAAATGGAAGTTAGGTACAGAAGCACAAACATGTGCACAAGCCATAGCCCCTAAGAAAGATGCCACCATGTGTGGAGAGAATGGCACATAATATAAGTTTGCTAGGTTAGCAATACGTTGGCCTTCTCCTAACCCACCACATTTTTGTAAATCTGGCATAATAATATCTACACCATTATTTAGTAATTGCAAGAAACCATGGCCAAGATATACGTTTTCACCTGCCGAAATTGGCGTACTTGTTTCTTCCGTAAGTGTTTTGAACGCATCATAGTTCTCTGCTGGAATGGGCTCTTCTAACCATGTTAAGTTTAAATCTTCCACTTTCTTAGCAATGGTTTGTGCAGTTACATGGTCGTAACGTCCGTGCATATCTACACATAAATCTATTTTTGGTCCCACTGCCTCGCGTACTGCAGCTAATTGATCGTACATTCTTATTATTTCACCTGGACTCGCGGTCCAGTTATAACGATCGTATTTATCTGGATCTGAAGCATAATCTATATCGAATTTCAAGGCATTGAATCCCCAATTGTTAATAGCATCTTTTGCGGCTGTAGCAAAATCTTCTGGTGATGGGAATCGTACACGGTAAAGTGCCGTATCACAATATACGCGTACTTTATCTCTAAACTTCCCTCCTAAAAGTTGGTATATAGGAAGGCCCAGTGCTTTACCTGTTAAATCCCATAGTGCAGTTTCTATAGCAGAAAGCACGGCAACATACATACCCGATTGACCACCACCAAAATGACCTCCTCTACGGATATCCTCGAAAATTTTGTGCATGTTAAACGGACTTTGTCCTCTCAATCTACGACCAAATCCTAAAGCAAGACTTTCTGCCCCTCTTATGGCGTCTACACCTTCGCCACAACCGTATATGTCCTGATCGCTAAATATTTTCACAAACAGACTACCACCTATGATTCCGCATTGAATATCTGTAATTTTTAAATCGGACGGTGCCGAAAGTTTTTCATTTTTATCAACGGCATTTTGATACCCTTGTCCGAATGTTACTAGTGGAGCCGCTGCCGCTACCATGGTGGCTTTGGTAATGAACGATCTCCTAGAATTTGAATTTGCCATTTTAATTGTTTATTAATTAGTAATTTATATAGTTTTTGTTTAGTTTACTACCAAGTCCTTTCCTTTAACAATTCTTGAATTTGTTCTTTAGGTACAGGAAGTTCGTCTATATGATCATTTAGCCATTTAGAGAAATCCTTTTCAATATCATCGGCCCAACGTCCATCTATCTGTCCAGCAGTATAGGTTCCTTCTCTCAAACGTTCGTGACCAAACATATCTCTAAGTCTTACAACTTCTGAAGTTTTAACAATTCTCTCAGCTAAATGGGGTGGAACAAATACAACTACACCCATTCTACCTAAAACAACATCACCTGGCATTACGGTTACTTGACGAATCAAGGTAGGTTTGTTAATTCCCATAATCATGGTATTAGGATTTCTTCCAGGATTGTGATATGAAGGGTCGTAACTGGTATAGTAAGACGTAAAGCCTCCAATCTCTTCTAATCCTTCTACATCCCTAAGTGCACCATCATAAACAACACCATTGCCACTTTTCGCATAAATAGCGTTACCAACATTGTCTCCAATAGTAGGTCCATCAAGTTTAGCCCCAAATTGATTGACCACATAAACATCGCCATTAGACAACATATCTATTGGCCAAGAATTTTGTCCTCTCCAGCCTTTAGCCTTACCAACTGAATCTATGGCTTTCCATACATCAGCTCTTCCAGGCATGAAAATAGTTGTAAAAGCACGACCAACCAAAACACTGTCAGGATTTATTTGCATCCATCCTTCAGCAATTTGGTGAGCAAATCCAGCATTTTTCATGGTTGCCCAAGCTTCTTCGACACTTACATGTTTCATTCTTTTTAGAATAGCGTCTGGCACTTTAGGCCTTCCATCTGGAAAACGTTCTCCTTTCCATGAAGGTGTTAAGGAAATTAATTCTTCTTTACTCATTTGTACCTCTTGGGCATTAACTTGAATCCCAAGAGTTATTGCTGCAACCGCTAACAATACGAATTTTAATTTTGACATATTAGGTAAAATTTAGTTTAGTTTTATGAATGTTTAGTTAAGTTATTATTCTTAATCAATGCCTTTTGAATTCTACCTCTTCCTCTTGTTCTCCTTCTGGCTGACGGTTATGCCACCAACTAGCTAGTGCAGAACCGGTAATATTCATTAATGGACCAAACACTGCAGGTGCCAATCCTAATGTGGCTAATTTTCCTAATTGTGTAGCAATACCTGATGCAAGACCTGCATTTTGCATTCCTACTTCCAATGCAACAGTTCTACAATCACTTTCTGGCATTTTAAATAATCTGGCCGACCAATATCCTAAGGTATACCCACACGTGTTATGAATTAGTACAACAACTATTAATATAGGCCCTATTGTTAATAAGCTATCCCTACCTGCCGCTGTTATAATAGTAAGAATCAATGCAATACCAATCATGGAAACTATCGGCATAGCCTTATCTATCCAATGTGATTTTCCGCTCAATAGTTTATTGAATATTAAACCAGCTCCTATTGGTATAATTATCATTTTGAATATTTCCCACATCATTCCATAAACATCAATTTCTATAAGCGACCCTGCTAATAATTTCATTAAAACGGGTGTAATAAATGGTGCCAATAATGTAGTAATAGATGTTACCGTTAGTGAAAGTGCCAGATTAGCTTTTGCTAAATAGCACATGACATTAGATGCTAGCCCACTTGGCGAACATCCAATTAAAATAATACCCGCTGCAATTTCAGGTTCTAAACCAGATAAATTTGCTAATGTTAAGCCTATTATGGGCATAATCATAAACTGACTAACTACCCCAATAATAACTCCTTTAGGCGTTTTAATTACAGCAGCAAAATCTTTTACGCTCATAGATGTTCCCATACCGAACATGATTATCTGTATAAGCGGTATTATTAAGACCTTTAAATTAAAGTCACCCCATTGGGTAAAATATTCTGGATGGTACAAAGACAGTCCTACAGTACCAAAAATGACCATGGTAAAGGATAATCCGCTGAGTAATTCACTTCCTTTAAAAGCAACCGCAAGACTTGTAAAAAAAAACAGCAAAGCCCATCCAGCAGAAGGGGCATGAGAATCAACTACAATATAAATGTAGGCTATTAAAAAAACAAGGGCTGCAATGTAAAAATACTTGTAAAAATCTTTAGTAGTAGATGGCATTCTTTATAATTTGGTTTAGTTGGTTAAATAAAGTTCAGCTATCAATAACGATAACAAACATTTATAATACAAAATGACAAATTGATTAAAAATAAGAAATGATTAAAAACTATTAAATCCGTAAGTATTTAGTGTAATTTTTATGCCATTTATTTGCTAATTCTTAATTTTTTCCATTTAATTTTTCGAACATACAAATTATTTCCGTTTAAAAAAAAATTAAAGACTTATTTTAAGAAATAATTTGCATTTAAAATTTCAGTCAACGAAATCGATTGAGTTAATTTTGCTTTAAAGATTGAAATGTAAAATATGTAATGAATATTGATATCAAAAACCATTGAAATTAAGACTG
The DNA here is from genome assembly GCF_002843175.1 of Confluentibacter flavum. Taxonomy (GTDB): domain Bacteria; phylum Bacteroidota; class Bacteroidia; order Flavobacteriales; family Flavobacteriaceae; genus Confluentibacter; species Confluentibacter flavum. The sequence continues at coordinate 20,665 of NZ_PJEO01000009.1, read as the reverse complement.
ATTTTATTTATATTTTGTTAATTATTATTGGGCTTTACACGCAATTCAATATATCACATAGCTGTTAAACAGCATATTATGACAAAAAAACCAATAATAATTTTAACAATTAAAACTTAAATACTTGCCGGAGTTCAATCTTAAATGCGAAAAATTTTGATATTTTAATAGTCTATGGAATTTGCTTATCGTATTGATATTGATACGGTTGACTCCTTAATCTTATCTACAAGACAATTTTGTAATTTACAGATACAAGCTGTTCGAATTTTGACAAAAATCAAACGGTATGTACATTCAATTAAAATCGACTATATATCTTAACAAAAAACAAAATTAAGACGCGTATATTTAATTGCTGGTTTGCCTACATGGAAATCCTACTGATTATCTTTTGGTTTGTTTTCTTTTACTATTTTAGTTCTTACAACCTACATACCAAACTGAAACGTGCTAGCGTAATTACATATATATGAAATTTCATAAATTAAAAAGTAATATATTCAAAATCTTGGACAAACTGCCCAACAAAATTGGGTACTATATATATCACCAATTACAAAAAAAATCCTTTCTTAAAATTGAAGATAAAATCTATGCCAATCAAAATAGTTATGAGAAAATTAAATACATTTTAAGAAAAAACGACCTAAGTTTAGAAAACAACAATATTCTTGAAATTGGTTCGGGATGGTTACCATTAATGCCATATATTTTGAAAATTAATGAAAACATTAACATTATTTACACCTATGATATAAATAAACATTATAATAACAAAAGGATTTTAATGGTACACTCATATTTTAAAACACATGATTTCGAATTAAAAAAATCCAATGGTTTATATCTTCCAGATTTTATAAAATACAACCCTAAACAGAATCTAGTAAATTCAAAACTACCTAAAAACGTCAAGCTTTATTTTTCTAGATTTGTTTTAGAGCATGTCACTCCAGAAGATCTTGATAACATGCATAGAAAACTATTCGATCACATGGAAGAAGATGCCGCCATTTTACACTTAATATCGCCAAGTGATCATCGAGCTTATTCAGACTCGTCACTATCATATTACGATTTCTTAAAATATTCCCAGAGCGAATGGGACAACATACAAACAAAATTTGATTATCATAACAGATTAAGACTTCCTCAATACATTGATATATTTGAAAAAATAGGTTTTAAAATATTATATTTAGAATATGATAAAGTTTCCAACAACTCTAAAAAATATGAAGATTATAAAAAATTAAAAATTCATTCTGATTATGTCAAATTTAACGAGGAACAACTACTAGCGGGATCGATTAATATATTATTAAGAAAACCTGCCGCCACAAAAAAATAAATTCAAAGTTGTAACATCCACACTTCTACAATCAATTATATCCTAAGATAAATTAGTTTGTTATATTTATAAATTCAACAAGCAAATTAAAGGAGCCAAATAGTATTAGATAGTATAGTAAAGTTTTCTAATATTCGGCATATAAAGTATGAACAGTAAAAAGATATTTATCTCTAAACTTTTCCCTGAGATTGGGGTCTATCTATTAAGAAATAATGGGTTTAACGTCACAACTTGGAATGAAGATAGGCCCATGACCCAAGATGAGTTAATTGAAAACGCCAAGTTGCACGATGCCTTATTTTGTGCAGGCTCTGATAATATAGACAAGCGATTTTTAAACGCGTGTTCTCACCTTGATATTATTTCCCAATTTGCAGCTGGATATGATAATATTGATATTCCTGAAGCCACCAAATTAGGAATCCCAATTGGTTACGCACCCAATGCCATGAGTGACGCAACAGCAGACATAGCTTTTGGGTTAATGATTGCTACTTCCAGAAAAATGTTTTACATGCATAAGCAGATCATTAATGGCGAGTGGAGTTATTTTAGACCTAAAGCAAATTTAGGTATGGAGCTCAAAAATAAAACATTAGGTGTTTTTGGTTTGGGTAGAATAGGTATTGAAATGGCTAAAAGATGTAAAGGTGCTTACAACATGAACATTATATACACTAACTCAAAACCCAATTTAGATGCTGAAAAGGAAATTGATGCCACCTTTGTTGATTTCAATAGGTTATTATCACAAAGTGATGTTATTTCGGTACACTGTTCATTAAACGCTAAAACCGAAGGTATTTTTAATAAAGATGCTTTTAGCAAAATGAAACCGACATCCATATTTATAAACACATCTCGCGGCATGGTTCATAATGAATTGGATTTAATTGAAGCATTAAACACTAACATGATTTGGGGAGCTGGATTGGATGTTTCAAATCCGGAACCAATGCTTCCAAACAATCCGTTGTTACACATGGAAAATGTATCCATTTTACCCCATATTGGTTCTGCTACTATTGAGGCGAGAAATGAGATGGCTCGATTGGCAGCCACAAATATCATTGAATTTTATAGAAACAATAGAATTCCACATATTGTAAATCCCACAGTCTTAATAAATCGAAAAACTAAATAATCCTCTACATTTCTAATAAATCATTTATATGAAAGGTGACTGAATGATTATTTTTTTTATTAGGTTTCAAATTAATTCTGGCTTCATATTTGTTAGGTTCACAAATAACTTAAACAAAGGGGGTATAATTTGATTATTACCCTATATTTAATCCTGTTAAGATAAACATATGAAATCGCCATTAATAACAAGTTTATTGCAAATAAACACCAATGAAAATAAAGCGATACCATATGACCTCTAAAACAATAATTATTTACATATGAAAAGAATTTGGGCGAAGTATAGAAACAGTGCCATAAATAGGTTTCTAAAAAAGCACCAAAAGTATGTTCCCCTTATTTTTTTTATTGGCGGATTTATTTTTGACACCTTAACACTTGGTAGAATTGATCAGTTATATGATTTAATTGTGTTGTGCTTGTACATGTCTCTTTTAAGTATAAGTCTTTATTTTTATAATGTAGCAGATGACGGAAAATGGAAAAACACCTGGCTTGAAAAGTATGAAGCATATTTTCCATTGGTCATACAATTTTTCTTTGGTGGTCTTTCTGGTGCCTATGTTATTTATTTTTCCAGAAGCGTCTCTCTTTCTAAAACAGTCTGTTTTTTTATAATTTTAGTGACGTTACTTGTGGCTAATGAATTTCTCAAAAAACGAATTTCAAATAAGTATTTACAGTTCAGCATCTATTTTTTTATAAGCTTCACTTTCTTTGCATTTATGATTCCTGTACTGGCCAAAGAAATGAACATGAACATATTTCTTATCTCAGGTGTGGTAAGTTTAGCTTGCACCCTTACATTAATTATTTTTATTTATTCGGTGAGCCCAAGCATGAGAGCAGAAGTACATTTGGGGAGAATTATTGGCTTAATACTTTCCATTTATTTTTCCATTAATTCTTTTTACTTTTTCAAATTAATCCCACCAGTTCCATTAGCATTAGAGGCTGGTATTGTTGCACATAATGTTACTATTGAAGACAATACATATATTGTAACATATGAAGCAGATAGCCAGGACATTTTTTGGCGTGACCATAATTTAAAATTTAATTATACGCCAACTGAAAAAGTATATATTTTTTCATCCATATTTGCTCCAACGGCTTTAGAGCAATCCATTATCCATAGATGGAAATGGTATAATAAAACACAGGAAGCTTGGGAAATTGCTGATGATATTGAATTTGAAATAACCGGAGGAAGAAACAATGGTTATCGCGGTTACACATACAAAAGCAATATTAAGGAAGGTGAATGGGAAGTTGAAGTCCTAACAAAAGAAGAATTAATTCTAGGAGTCATAGAGTTTGAAGTTGTTGTTAATCCTTCTGTAAATGCTGAAAAATTTTCGCAAAAAAAATTCTAAAACAAGTCACATTTATTAACTTTTTATTTATCCTTTATATGGTTCCATAAATAAATATTTTAAAAAAAAACAAAACTTGATAAACTACTAAATATGATTAAACAAACTAAGAGCATCATTACATTAATCCTCTTTTTAATTTCAATTTCAACTTGCTTCGCCGATGTAAAACTTCCTAAACTAATAAGTGATGGCGTTGTGCTTCAACGTGATGCTAAAATTCCCGTGTGGGGATGGGCTTCTCCCGGTGAATCAGTTGTAGTGACCTTTAAAGGAAAAAAATATAGAACAAAAGCTTCTGCTGAAGGCAATTGGACCATAACCTTACCAAAAATGAAAGCTGGCGGCCCTTTCACCATGAACATTTCTGGAAATAATACTGTTGAAGTTAAAGATATTTTAATTGGTGATGTATGGTTATGCACCGGACAATCTAACATGGTACACGAATTGGATATTCATGATGTTACCTATGCCGATGAAATTAAAAATGCCAACAACACAGAAATTCGTCATTTTAAAATACCAACAACAACTAGTATTTCGGGCCCTAAAGACGATTTAGAAGGTGGTGAATGGCTAAAAGCCGTTGGTGAAGACGTCAGACCTTTTTCGGCTGTGGCTTACTTTTTTGCAAAGAAGATTTATGAAAAATACCATATCCCCATTGGTTTAGTGAATGCGAGCGTGGGTGGCACACCCATAGAAGCCTGGACACCAAAAGAGGGCTTCAAGAATTTACCAGAAATTTTAAAAATTATTGAAGAAGATAGAGACACCGCATTTGTAAATAGCCAAATGAGAAATGGCCCCGCCATTAACCGAACGCCGTCTAAACCTACAGATAAAGGATTAATAGGTGAATTACCTTGGTATGATGTTAATTTTACTCCGAAAAATTGGCGAACCATTAATATTCCTGGTTATTGGGAAGATCAAGGTGCTAAAGATTTAAACGGCGTGGTTTGGTACCGCAGGGAGATTGAACTACCCGAGTCTATGCAAAATAAAGAAGCCAGAGTCTTTTTGGGTAGAATTATAGATGCCGACGAGCTATATATTAACGGTGTAAAAGTTGGTGAAAAAACATACCAATACCCACAAAGGCGATATAAAGTTCCTGCTAACTTATTGAAAGCTGGTAAGAACATTTTTGTAGTAAGGGTCACCAATAATAATGGAAAAGGTGGTTTTGTACCTGATAAACCGTATTATATGTTTACAGAAAAAGATACTATCGACTTAAAAGGTTATTGGCAATATAAAGTCGGCGAGGTATTCCCTCCAATGGATTTTTCAGCTTTTAGAAGAAATAATACTGATGCACCACGACCAAGAAGAATCAATCCACAAAACGAGCCCACATCTTTATATAATGCCATGATAGCACCCTACAAACAATTCCCTATGACAGGCATATTATGGTATCAAGGTGAAAGCAATACAGGTCAAGCTAAAATTTATGAAAGTTATATGCATGCCTTAATCGATGGTTTGAGAACCGTGTTTAACCGCCCAGACATGCCTGTAATTTATGCACAACTCCCTAATTTTATGGATGTGTCTTATGTGCCTTCTGAAAGTAATTGGGCAGAACTTAGACAGTCTCAATTAAAAGCACTTTCCATACCAAATACCGCCATGACCGTAAACATTGATTTGGGCGAATGGAACGATATTCATCCAGACAACAAAAAAGATGTTGGCGAGCGTATGGCCCTAGCTGGTCTAAAACTTGCTTATGGTCAAGACATTGTTTATTCTGGACCTTTATATAAGAATTATAAAATGGAAGAAAACAAAGTTATTATGTCGTTCAGTCATATAGGAAGCGGATTGACAAGTTATGATGGTGAAGCATTAAGTGAATTTGCAATAGCAGGCGAAGACAAAAAATTTGTTTGGGCACAAGCTAAAATTGAAGGAGATAATATAGTTGTTTGGAGTGATACCATTTTAGAACCTAAATATGTACGCTATGCTTGGGCAGATAATCCAGATAATCCAAATCTTTATAATAAGGAAGGATTACCGGCGTCTCCTTTTGAAATTGAAATTAAATAAAAATCAAATAGTTTTTATAAGAAAAAACCACAGTATAAAATCTGTGGTTTTTTGTTTTGTACGGAAATCTAACTATTATTCAGGAAATGTAATATCGTCAAAGGTTTTATAATTATCAATATTGGTTGCAGGAGCAAAAAAACAAATGACCTTCATTTCTGTATCTCCCGTGTTTTTCAGCATATGGATTTTTCCCTGTTCAAAAAGAATGGCCGAGCCAGATCTCACATCGCCGACTTCATTTTCGATCATTACTTTTCCTTCACCATTAATAATATATATCAATTCCTCACTATTGGGATGGGAATGTGCAGGTCTCACCGTTTCACCTGGCAACACCCTGATGACGCAAACTGATAAATTTTTAGCTTGTAAAGAATCTTCATTGGCTAACCATTTCATAAATCGCCCAGGGTGGCTTACTTCTTCTACATCACTTTCATGTATTATTGTCATTTTCTAACTTTTTAGTATGTTAAGAATTTGTTTACTGAGCCTATCGGCATTTAACCCATAATGTTCTGCCAATTCGCTATAAGTTCCGGAATGGATATAATTTATTTCACCATCAACGGTTAGATTGATAGGGTGTATGTTTTTGGTATTAATTGATTCTAAATTTGAAAAAAGTACTTTTCTGAAATTTGTCCATAAATAACCATTATTCTGTTCAGCAATAAAAATAGGTTTTCCTGTATTGTACAGTTCGATGATGGTATTAGAATCAATCGAAGGCATATCGATGATATTCACACCAAATCCGTCAGCCAATAAAATATCACTGGCATCCATGGATTCAAAAACGCTTCTGCCACTTGTTACGATATAGGCATGAACTTTATCTCTTTGAACAACGGGGTAGGATTTTCCAAATTCAAATTTAAAATCGGCATTATAAATTACTTTAGAAGGCGCTCTTAGAATTCTTAGGTAAATAATCCCTTTATTTCCTTCTACAATCCATTTCATGATGCTCAACAATTGTTGTGGACACGAAACATTTATTATGTTAACATGAGCCGCCTCATTCATTAACAAGGCGTCATCATTACCCATGTGGGTAGCTCCGTTGGATTGTGTATCTAAATCTGCCGCAGTGACCACCATGGTATAATCAATGCCATGACCTTCAGACAGCCAGCCTTTAGATTCAATAATCTCTAATCTTTCTTGATGCCCAACAGCAATTCTTCTAAGTATTTTCCAATCGAAAAACGGACAAAAAGTACTTACCCAAACATTGGAACCAAGAACACTCAACGCTTCACCAATCAACATCATGTTTGCTTCTGCAACACCTACATTCAACGCCCTTCTTTTATCAACATGCCCCACTCCAGATTGAAGTCCGCTGGTAGATGCCAAATCAGAGTCAATTGAAAAAATACGTTCATCCAAAGCAAAAATCTTCATGGCACTTTCTATCACTTTGTCTGCCGCATAAAGCTTTCCATGTTCTAGTTTAGGCAGTTTTTCAGACTTATATTCTATTTTTTTGTTCCTTACATCAGCCTTCTTTAGTTTAACTTTAGCAGGTATATTGGATACTTTTTTTAACTCTGAACCATCCAAATTGAGTGCAAAACCCATTTGCTGTGCGTGTTGCTCTAAAACATTGGTAACCTCAGATAAATTTACTTCCTTTAAAATCTTATTGAAAAAATTGCAAAATGCTTTTTCCTTTTGTGCTCTAGTATTCTTATGAAAAGCTTCTTCTTGATCAAGCAATTCAGCGCCTAAGGTTGATTTGTGATTATTCATTAGGTTTGAAAATCCACCATGTCCTTTGGTTGATTTACAAATAATAGCTGTTGGCCTTCCGTCTCTTGGTTGATATTTAAACTGATGTAATGCTTCGTAAACTGTATGGTATTGTGTAGCATCAATTTCAAGAACCCTCCAACCAAAACTTTCAAAGTTTGCTCTTAAATTATGATAAGGAAAATGTAAGCTTGAAACAATGTCCAATTGGCCACCATTGTTATCTACCATTACACATAAATTCTCCAAACGCTTGGCACCTGCAAACATAACAGCTTCCCAAATGGGGCCTTCTTGTAATTCCCCATCTCCCGTTAATGCATAAACATCGAAATTTGTAGTTTGTTGTCCGGCAATTGCAAAACCTTGTGCCACACCCATACCTTGTCCCATAGGGCCTGTAGCAACGTGAACACCAGGAAGCACAGGTCCTGGATGACCATTGAGCACACTTGAAATAGATCTGGAATTTTTTAAAATTTCTTTATCAAAATAACCTAAGTCCGCATAAATGGAAGCCAACGTGGCCACGGCATGTCCTTTACTTAATACAAATTGATCTTGATCAATAGCCGTTGGGTTTTCAATATTGACATCGATAATACCCCCATAGAAAAGACTTACCATAGGAATCGTGGCCGAAAAAGCACCACCTATGTGAATGCCATTATCGATGGCGTGTCTGCATTGGTAAAGACTTAATAATCGGATTTCGGCATCCTTTATTTCAAGCAATTGGGTTATACCCTTATTGATTAGGTTTTCTTTATTTTCTAAATAAATCACTAGCCTCTATGTTTTAATGAAATTATTAATTATTTACTGATTTTAGTCTGATAAATTTTACATTATAGACCATCCACCATCAACAAAATAAGTGGCTCCAGTAACAAACGACGCTTCATCTGATGCTAAAAAATACATCACATTAGCAACTTCCTCAGACGTTCCCATTCTATTTAACACACTCTTTGAATTTAAGAAGTTTTCTGTTTCTTCAGGGTCTGGAGAATCGTTTATGGATCCTCTTAATAAAGGTGTATCAATAGCTCCTGGTGCCACACAATTAACCCTGATATTATTTTGGGCTAAATCAAAAGCCATACTCCTAGTTAATGTATCAATCGCCCCCTTTGAAGAAGAATAAGCAGCGCGTTCACCAACCGTTCTATAACCAAGAATAGAACCTGTATTTACAATAGCTCCTTTGCCTTGTTCAATCATCATTGGCGCAAAAGCATTGGTCATATAGTAAATTCCTTTTAGGTTGATATTATATAATTTTACCCAATCTTCTTCGCTACACTGTAAGATGCTACCCCTTACTTCTAGACCAGCATTGTTGATAAGAACATCAGCCCTTCCAAAACGTTCTTTTGTCTGTTTTTCTGCCTCTTTTATTTGTTCATTATTTGAGATATCACACAGGCAAAAAATAGCGTCTTGTCCCATGCTTTTAATTTTTGCTTCTGCCTTTTCTCCTTTTTCTTTATCTATGTCTATGATTACGATATTATAACCGTTTTTTGCAAATTTTTCTGCAGCTGCAAGGCCTAAGCCAGAAGCACCGCCACTTACAATCATTACTTTGTTACTCATAATTAGTTTAGTTTAATAGTTTTTTATTCTTATTATAACCCATTTGGTTTGGTCGCCACTTTAATGGCTCCATCTTCCCGTTTCTCAAAAATGTCCAACGCTTTACCAAAATCCTTTAGGGCAAACCGATGTGTCATCAATGGTGTTAAATCGATTCTTTTATTTTGGAGCAGTTCAATGGTCGGTTGCGCCGTATTGGGATTGGCCCTGTTGCCCACAATCTCAACTTCCTCCAAAACAATTCTTTTTAATGGAAGCGAAGGGTCTGAATGCGGAATACCAATAACTGATACAACACCACCCTTAGATACAGCTAAACAGGCTTGGGTAATTGATTTGGACGTTCCCGCACATTCCAAAACAGCCGGAACACCTCTTCCATTGGTTAAATCCTTTATTTTTTCGACAACATCTTCTACCCTGTAATCAATGGGAATAGCTCCTAATTCCTCGGCTTTCTTAAGTCTTTCTCCATTGCCCGCAGCGAATATTCTTCCTGCTCCCATGGCTTTCGCACATAAAATGGCCATTAAACCTTGTGGACCTGTTCCTAAAATGAGAATATCGTCACCAGGCTGCATTCTAGATCTTTTTACAGTATATAAAGCAATGCTTAATGGATCGACGCATGCAGCATATTCAAGAGACATGTCATCAGGAACTTTAAAGATGCTTTTTACTGAAGACCTCATGTATTGCGCATAAGCACCAGGTGTATAATGACCATACTGTCTATGACCTTTGTTCTCGTTTCCATAATTTAAACAGATATTATATCGTCCTTTTAAACACATTTCACAATAGCCACAGCCACAATGGGAAATGCCGCAAACTCTATCGCCTTCATTCCAACCTAATTGTGAAGCTCTTTTTCCTGTTTGTACAATGGTACCAGACCATTCGTGCCCGGGGATAAAAGGATAACCAGTTGGCCAAAAATTAGGAAAATCGCCATTAATTATATGTGGATCTGTGCCACAAATAAACGTCGTGTCCACTTTACAAATAACCTCATCTGCATCGGGAATGGGAACGGGCACCGTTTCTATTGAAAAATCCCTGACTCCTTTTAAAACAAGAGCATCCATTTCTTTTGGTAATTGCATCATTCTTTTTTTTATTATTTAATAATTATTTCCAATGAACCATGGGTAAACCAGGCACTGGAGATTTAAAATAGGGAATATTTTTTCCTTTAAGAGAACCGATATAAACCGTTCGCAAATCAGGGCCACCAAAGGTCACACTAGCCATCCAAGGTGCAATGCCTTGACCCGTAGCGAAAAGAACGTCTTCTGTGACACTGTTGCTATAAAATGCCTTTTCAAGCGCCTCAACCTTTACTGGATCACCTTCATCCAAGAGCGTTTTCATATCGCCTTCTGGAGTTAAAACGAACAGCTTATCTGAATACACAGTGGTTCCCCATAGATTTCCATAATCATCAAAGGCAATGCCATCTGGCCAAGCACCTTTTCCTAGTTTGCTCGGTCCAAAAATTTCCCTATCAACCAAATCGCCATTTTCGGTAAGCCTCATTCTAGTAATACAACCGCCTGTTGTTTCCACAATATATAAATATTCTTCGTTTTTATCGAATCGTATTTCATTGGTAAACCCAAATCCATCGGCCATAATCCGAAAAGCACCATTTTCATATCTGGCGACATATCCATCTTTAAGGTCATGCTTTAAAGCATGCATCCAATTCTTGGTTTTGGTAGAAATAGTTATCCAAATTCTGTTTTTAGAATCCCTTAAAACAAAATTAACTTTCCCTATTTCTTCACCTTCTATTTTATCGGCCAATACTATGGTATGTCCAGTTCGTGTCATACGTTCCAAACGATCCGTGCCAAAATTCGAAATTAATATATCACCATTATCGGCGAAAGCCAAACCATTGGGCAAAGTTCCCTCTAAATATCTTGTAGCTTCACTTTTAGCTGCTCCAAAAAAATCGGAACCGGTTTGCGTTATCAATTGTTGCGAACCGTCTTTTGAGATTCTCATCACTCCGCCTCTGGCATCAGCAACCCAAAGCGAGCCATTAGGTTCTGCCAAAATACACTCGGGTCTTTGTAAGTCTTTCCCTATAGTTTTTATATCTGAATGGGACAATTCAAAATTGTCCAAGGGATTATCTTTGTAATTAGTCATAGCTTAATATTATATTCCCCATTTTAAAATTTTCTTGACCACTCTTTTGGCCATCTTTCTATAACCACTTTTGTTTGGGTAAAAAATTCTATAGCATGGCGACCTTGACCATGTAAATCTCCAAAGAAACTTTCATTCCATCCGCTAAACGGAAATTGAGCCATAGGAGCAGCGACACCAATATTAATCCCTATATTCCCAGCATTGGCTTGATTTCTAAACTTTCTGGCATTGGCTCCACTACTGGTAAATAAACAAGCCATGTTTCCATAACGGCCACTATTGATAAATTCCAGAGCATCATCAACCGATTTTAGTTCAATTAAACTCATCACCGGTCCAAAAATCTCAGTTCTTATCACCTCTCCATGTAAAGGCAGATTTTGTAATATGGTTGGCTTTAAAAAATTACCATTTTCAAACCCCGTGATTTTTGCATTCCTGCCATCCAATAATAGATTAGCGCCTTCTTTAACGCCTTTATCAATTAAATGTAAAATCCTATCCTGACTATCTTTTGTAATTACGGGACCCATTTCCACACTTTCATCCAAACCATATCCTGTTGTTCGGGCTTTAGCCATTTCATAAAGTGCCTCTTTAATTTTGCCATTATCACCAACCGTTATGATATTGGAAGCCGCAAGACATCGTTGACCGGCACAGCCATAAACACTATCGATAATGATTTTCGCAGACATTTCTAAATCGGCATCAGGCAATATAACAACAGGATTTTTTGCACCTCCCTGTGCTTGAACCCTTTTACCGTTAGCAGCTCCTTTGGAATAAACATATTTTGCAATATTTGTGGAACCCACAAAGCTTATCGCTTTTACTTCTTTATTTTCCAATAATTCATCGACTGATTCTTTACCACCGTGAACTAAGTTTACTACACCCTTGGGCAAATCAATTTGATCCAGCAGTTCAAATACCTTCATCATGGTCAATGGCACTTTTTCTGAAGGTTTAAGAATAAATGTATTACCACAGGCTATCGCATAGGGCAAAAACCAGAATGGAATCATTCCAGGAAAGTTGAAAGGTGCAATACAGGCACAGACTCCTAATGGTTGACGAATCATAAACTCATCAATACCAGAAGCTATATTCTCTGAAAATTCACTTTGCATTAAAATTGGCGTTCCACAAGCAACTTCTACATTTTCAATGGCTCGCTGGATTTCACCTCTAGATTCATTCAGTGTTTTTCCACATTCTTTCGTAATTATTCTAGCGATGTCTTCTGCATGCTCTTCTAATAAGGTCTTTAGCTTATAAAGAGGCTGAACCCTTCTCATGACAGGCACTTCCCGCCATTCCTGATATGCTTTTGAAGCTATTTTTACCGCTTCTTGAACATCTGAAATGGTATTTTCGCCATAAGGAACTTTAGCTAATACTTCTTGTGAAGCAGGATCAATGACTTCAATTGAATTTTTTTCCCTACTGCTTAACCATGATCCTCCTATATAATTTTTTAATATATCCATAAAATAATTAATTAATAAGGTTTCTAAACGTTTAATCTAGAAACCTTTAAATTTTTCTTATAAACTTGAAACTAACAACAAACTGAAATACAATAACTTATTAATTTCAACTAAATTTGTAACCTAATTTTTTCAGGTAATCTCTTGAAATTTCAGCAGCCTCAAAGGTGGTATGTATTGGTTTGACCCTTCTATCATAATCCAACTCAAACATAATGGCACCAGCCATACTTGGCCTTTCCTTTTCTAACTGTTTTAATATTTTTTTTATATTAACCTCACCCTCTCCCAACGGAGCATATCCTAAATAGCCATTATCCCCACCTTCATAATCCTTAAGATGTACATGCTCTATTAATGACATAAAATCATTACATATTTTAACGGGATCTGCACCACCTTTTTGGAGCTGACCAACATCAGGCCCAAATTTCATATATTCCGTGTTTACATTTTCCATGATAAAATACACTTCCTCTTCGGTCTCTATGGGCGTACCTGTATGCGGATGAAGTGCACATACCAAACCAAGGTCGGTCACCGCTTTCGCATAGTCGTTCATGGATTCCACCATATATTTTTTATGCTCTTTGTAATCATAGTCCTTTCTATTGATGCTAGACGGACAATATTCAACGACTTTACCCCCAGCTCTTTTAAGAAGTTTAGTCCACTTTATTAACTTCTCAAGCTCTTCCTTTTTTTTGGATGGATCTAAAACATCAGTCATACAAAAAGCGGATGTGATTGGTAAGCCCGTTTTATCAATAAGGGCTTCCAATCCCCCACGTTTTTCATCATAATCCTGAATGACATTTCCAAATGTTTCGAAAGAATGATATCCCAACTTGGATAAATCGGCTAATGCAGGCTCTAGATTGTCTGGACCATAGCCCCACAAAATAAAAGTTGCTCCAATATCAAATTTCTTTTTAAAATCTTCAGAAAGCCCCATACTGGTCAAAGTAGGTAGAGCCAATAATGACAAACCCCCTAGACTTGTTTTTTTAACAAAATCTCTTCTGGAAAATTCAAACTCTTTACTCATAATTTATATTTTTTATTTAGAAAAAGTAACCAATCCTGCACCACCTATTAGCAGTAATGCACCCAACACTTTTGTGGTTGAAATAGGTTCTACGGGTGCGCCAAGCCATCCATAATGTGACATCACCATGCCTGCTATCACTTGACCTGCTATCATTATAACAAATGCTGGTGCAGCCCCTATTTTTGGAATAATCCATGCGATTCCAAATACCAATGCAGCCCCCATGGCACCTGCTATCAATAGCCAAACAGGGACTTCTTTCAGTCTAACAAATACTTCTGGGTCCCAATTGGTAGCCCCAATGATGATTGCAGTAATTCCACCAATACACCAAAAAATGGCATTTCCCATTTGTGGGTTTTTAACAATCGCTCCTACTTGCGAATTCATTGACAAATGCACTGCCAACACGACGCCTATTAATAACATTAATACATAAAGATACATTTTTGGTTTCATTTTAAATTAATATTTAGTTTAGTATGGTTCTATAAAAACAATATTTTTAGGTCAATTCATATAAACAATGTCAGTTTTCTAAATTAATAATTATTGTCGATACATGCTAATCAGGTATTTGAAGCAACAAATAACATCAAAATCATGGTTCTATTTTTTTGTATTGTTCCAATAAATAAACGTGCCGTTGTTTGTAGATGTAATAATATCTACAGTGCCATTATTATCAAGATCTACAGCATCAACTTCTGAACCAACTCCAGAACGATTATGTATGAGTTCTGGAATAAATTCAGCGCCACCTGGAGCTTCTTTATTCCTGACAGTTTTATACCAATATAATACAGGAGGGCCATAGGTATCTGGATCCAAATAATTATCTAAATGAGTAAAATACCGTTTACCAACAATAAAATCCTCAATGCCATCACCATCAATATCAGCAAAAGTAGCTCCGTGAGCCTGTGAAAATGTGACACCATCCTTATTGTTGAATTGGTAATCATCACTTATCATGTGCCTGACAAAAGTAATTTCCCCACCAGCATTCTTTTTTTGCTCATACCATGCTAGCCCAAAACCATGAGCATTTAAATTTGTAACCACATCATTCAAACCATTGCCATTGACATCATAAACTGCCATGATGCTACCACCAATCCCACCAGACCGCTTTCCATATCTGCCAAATGCTACGGGATGGTATGTCCACGTTTTGGTACTATCCAACACAGCTGGTTGTTCCCACCATCCTACGGCATTCAATATATCAATTCTTCCGTCATTATTTATATCTCCCGTTCCGATACCATGAGCTAAATGATATCCTTGCTCTGAAACATTATATTCTTTCCATGCTTTAGTTGGATCATTTTCATTAGGCTTAGCATAACGCACATGCCCATTGGCACCATAAATCAACTCTGGTTTACCGTCGTTGTCTATGTCTTCAAATGCCGTTATTTCGCCTTGTCTGGCACCGGGAAGAATCTCATAACTTTCCCAACGTCTATGTTCTCCTTTTGGATTTATATAAAGTAATGATGAAAAAGCAGTGCTTAATACATCGGGCCAACCATCATTATTAAAATCATAGGCATCCTGAACTCGGTTATAGGCAAACTGTAAAGAAGGGCTTCCCGTAATGGCAGGGAAAATTTCAGTACGTTTAGTGAAATCGGGTCCGTAATAAATATAGGGACCAGCAACTATATCTAAATTTCCGTCTTTATTAAAGTCGGCTGCATCAGTTGCCCATGAGTAGTACATATCGCTTATTCTCTGGATTTTAAATCTTTCTGAGGTTTTTTCAATCGGGGTTTCTTTTATGGATAAATCCTTTAGCATAATATTTTTGAACTGAACCTCTCCATATCCTTTAATATATAGAGCCACAGGACCATAACCATCTTCATCTTTTTCTTCTCCCATGGTCCCTCCAACTTCTCTTCCATCGTTCATAAAAGTCCGTATGGTGTTAACATCCACATACGCTTCCAATTGATTCCATTCTCCGTTTACAAATTCTGTATTCACCTGTTTAACGGGAAGATCGCTTGGTACTTGGGGTGGCGAGTTAGATCTTCTACTTTGGTTTTGGTTAGCATCTTCTTTTACGGGAGGGGCTATTCGATAATTTATACCTCCTGCCCTCGCCAGCTTTTCCCGACCAATCTCATTACCCTGCATATCAAAATGAATGTTAAACAAGGATAAATCTCCTGTTCCATCAACAGACATCAAAACGGCATCTATAGTGTTATCGTTTTTTTCAAATCTAAAAAGCAACCCTGTTTCAATCATACTGTTTCGTTTAACAGAAACTTGGAACGCAACATCTTGATAAGACTCATTAAAAGCTAAAATCCCGGATTGACTTTCATTGTCTGTTTTTCCAATAATACTTCCATCGTTAGCACTCCACTTTGCAGAACCGAGACTATTCCACCCATCAAGAGTAGATTCTTTGAAAAGATAATCTGGAATAAAAGTCATTGCTTTTAAATCTTGTAAATCCTTAAAATCTTGAGAAAAAGCACTACATGCAATTAAGAAAGATACTATTAAGGCTACATATTTTTTAATATACATAAGATACATTTTTACTTATTATTTATAATGAGTTATACACCATAGATACAATCTCAAGCTCCTTTATAAAGTATTATTTGTTAGGCAATGCATAAACCACATACCCCCCTTGCGGTTCCTTACCGTCATTGATTTCATCTGCATTTTTACCAACCCGTACAGGTGTGGTAGCAGTTATTACTAAGTATTGTTTGTTATTCTCTTCGTACATGGCCGGAAGACCTTCAGATCCAGTTGGCAATGTTGCACTCCATAATTCTTCGCCATTATCAGCATCAAATGCATAAATCTTACCATCCTTAGATGTTGAAAAAATCAATCCGCTAGACGTTACAATCATTCCGTTCCTTTGAGCTCTCATTAAGCCCGTATTTTTAAACCCTAATTTATTGGCATCAGGATCCTCTCCCAATGCTCTTTTCCATTTAATCTCTCCTTTATTTAAATCGTATGCCATAATTTCAGACCAAGGTGGGTTAATGATATAAGGATACTCAAGACCCCATTGATACATATACAAACGTTCATGGTCTATTTTAACACCTTCAGGATAAGGAGCTCCGTAGCGCCCACCACTATTCTCTACTTTTCTTTGTTCTAATCCACCTGGAGCACCACCAACTTCTATCACAGGACCCGTTGGCACTTGGGTTTCTTCATTATTTCTGGTTGTTTGATTCTGATTTAAACCAGATAAAAAATTATAAAGATCTTCCAACTCTTCTGTTTTTAAATGGGAATAAGATGGCATGTCACCTCGACCCGAAAATAAAATTCTCTTAAAATCATTCATATTCATTCTTTGACCCAGATTTACAAGTGCAGGGCCAGCTATACCTTCCCTATTTTGTCCATGACATGTTGCACAGTTCTGTTGATAGAGTAAAGAATTCCCTCTTGCAACACGCATACTGTTGTTTTTCTCTTGTATTTCATCTAGAGTCATCAATTTTTCATAAAATGATGGGTAATTCATTGAAATCACATATACCATGCCTTTGCCTGGATTCGCGGCTGTCATTCCCCAATTAACCCCACCTACTGCACCTGGAATTGCTAATGTGCTATTTTTATTGGAAAGTGGTGTATAAAACCCTATTTCAGCACTATCTAATTTTTGCTCCCATTCTTTTCGCTCTTCAGCACTTAGAAACACTAAACTTAAATCTTCCTTTTTCATTTCTTGCTTAGATATAGGCGGCACAACCGTAGGAAATGGTTGTGTTGGCCACGCTTGTTCCCCAGCAATTTTACTTGGCAGAACTGGTCGCTCTTCAATAGGCCATAAAGGCTCACCTGTTACCCTATTAAAAACAAACATGAATCCATTCTTAGAAGCAACTGCTACCGCATCAATTTTTTTACCGTCATGTTTAACCGTAATAAGTTGGGGAGCGGCCGTTAAATCATAATCCCATATATCATGGTGAACGGTTTGAAAGTGCCATATTCTTTTGCCTGTTCTGGCATCTAGTGCCAAAATACAGTTACCAAACAAATTACTTCCAAGGCGGTCTGCCCCATAATAATCGTAGGTTGGTGAGCCTAAGGGATAATAAGCAATGCCTCTTTCTTCATCTATGGAAATCTCTCCCCATGTATTAACACCCCCAACATATTTATACGCATCCTTTGGCCAAGTATCATACCCATATTCTCCTGGTTGGGGAACGGTATGAAATGTCCATTCCAATTTACCTGTTACTACATTAAAAGCTCTCAGATACCCGGGGGGAGAGGAATATTGTTCTCCAGGAGATGATCCTAACAAAATTAAATCTTCAAAAATTTTACCAGGTGTTGCGGACTGAACCCTAGAAAAAGAATTTGGATCTCTTCCCAACCCCTGTCTTAAGTCTACCAAACCATTTTCACCAAATGAGAGAATGGATTTTCCCGTTGTAGCATCTATAGCCTGTAAATAGCTATTTATTTGGAATATTAATCTTTTATCTTTTCCATCTTTACTTTCCCAATAATTTATGCCTCTTCTGGTAATTCCAGATAAATTTGCATGAATCCAAATTTCCTCTCCAGTTGTTGCATTTAATGCTACAAGTGAATTGTTTTTTGCCAACACATACATGTGATTGTTTGCGATTATTGGATTAAATTGGTAAATCTTATTGTCTCCAGTTGGATAGAACCAAGCAACTTCCAAATCCTTTACATTGGATTTGTCTATTTGATTTAAATCGACATATTTAGATTGATCTGGGCCACCCCCATAATCCTTCCAACTTTTATGTTGGCTATCTTCGTTTTTATTACAGCCTAAAAGAGTAAAAAGTATTAAAATTAGACCTGACTTTATTATTGGATTTAAGTATAATTTCATGTTAGTAAATGAAATTACGGAGAGATCAAAGTTTTTGATTTTCATAAAAAACGATAGAGAATTATAGTTGGTTAAAATAAAATATATGGTTCTTGTTTAAATCTTCCATCATTCATTTTCATCTTCACAATAAGGTTTTTTATAACACTTAAAAAGACCTTTAAAATATATTGCCTCCATCTCGGGCCGTGTAGCCATCTTTCAAAATTGTCTCTTGATCTTTTTCAAGATTTACTCAATCCGCAAACTTTTAATCAAAAAATAAGACTTTAATTTTTTTTTAAAAGCCATGATTTATTTGATAAGGTCTATAATATTAAGAATAAAAAGTATTTAATATTACCATATGTTAAATATTTTAACAAAAAAATAAGAAAACCGAATTAAGGAAAGTCATATGCCCTAATAACATAAAATTTTGAAGAAATGTAAGAGGCTTACAAGGTTAAGTCTAATGCTAGTAAGATATTATTTATTTATTCTACTCTTTTAACTAGAAAAGTGGTAGTTTGATTATTTGACACCAATTGCTTTATTATTTCTAATTAATATAGTTCCACACATACAAATCCATGATTATTTAGAATGCTACAAATGGTATCAAAATGTTTTCTGTGAAATGATTATGAGTAATATTCGTTAATTATACTAAAGTTATCAACTTCTCCTAGTGGGGAAATAAAACAAAAATATCACTTTGAGTGATAAAAATTAACTTTATAGCTCATTTTCACTCTGCTGTGGGAAGTTAACAACTTCTCATCCTACAATTCTAAAATAATTACATTAACTCGTTGTGCATTTTAAATAATGCTAATTTTAATATTGTTGATGTTTCTATCAAAAATAAACTTATTGATATATTGAATTGTTGTAAGGGCCGCTATTTTAGATAGGATCCTAGTCTTAAATCCTCGAAAAGACTTGGCATAATTACGTCTTATCATAAATTGGTCACATAATTGTGAGAACAATGTCTCTATTCTTTTTCTCTTTTTTCTGAAAATGTAAGGTTGTTTTTTATAATCTTTTTGATTGCTTCTCATAGGTGTATTTAGCTTTATGTTACAGGTTTCAAACAAATTGAGCTGTATTTCTGCTGATAGATACCCTCTATCTCCAATTAAAGTGCAATCGCCCATTTGTGCTTTAATGTCCTTAAGGTAATTGACATCGTGTACCGATGCAGGGCTCAAATCGACACTTTGAAAAACACCTTTAATAGAACAGACGGCGTGCAGCTTATAACCATAATAATTGGAACCTTGGGAGGCACAATAGCCTTTGTCAGGAAAAGCATAGGCATCCTCTTTACAGACTCTCGAACGGGAACTTCGTGATAATTTACAAACCTCTAAAGGCATACTGTCCACTATAAAATAATCTTCAAATTCATTAAAATGAGAGGCTAATCTTAATCGGATATCATCCATGTAACCTACTAATTTCCGTCTTCTTCGATTGTAGACGCTCCTGTCTATTTTTGAGGCAATAATGACAGGGAGCTTTCTAAATAAATCATTCTCACTATCTATTCCCATAAATTCAGCTGTTAAGCTTAAACAAATCAGTTCCAAATCACTCAGCTTCGGTCGACGTCTTTGATAGTCCAAAAGTTGTTCTTTTGATATTTTTTGTAATACTTCCAATATTCTTTCGTAATTTGCATTTAAGTTGTTCATAATTAATGTTTTATCGCTAAAACAATTTACTGATTATCAGTAATATGGACAACTTTTTTCTTTTAAATCATAATGCACAACGGGT
>NZ_PJEO01000053.1:35675-52523 GCF_002843175.1 Confluentibacter flavum | reverse complement strand
TATAAATTACTTTTAGACACCGGAACTTTCCATGGATTGAGTAGTTCACAACGAATTGCAATGGGAAAGGCAATAAATAATATTGCTGCTCAAGATGCGATAATACTTTTACTTGTATGGGACCCTAAATGGCGAGCCTTTTTGCCGAGCGGAGCAAGTCGTAAAGAAATTGAAATGTGCTTTCCCAATTGGGCGATAACTCATGTGGAACCTGCTGCTGATAAGCCAGAGGCAATCTATAAAATTTTGAAAGCAAATGAACAATGGTATCGACTTTGTCGCAAATGAATTTGAACTACATAATTAACTGGGCTTAACAATGGGTATAAAACATAGGACGGACAAGGGTTACCGTAAGTTTCAGTTTCTTCGCAAGATTTGTCTCGTGTACAAGTTTGCTGCTCCGAAATGCCCTACGTTTCATATCCGAGAACGTTGGCTATAACCTAAAAAATGGGTTGGAATAAAATTGAGAAAATTGGATAGAAATAAAATAATTTAAATTATGTCATTTATTCTTCTTGTTGAAAATGGAATTTCAACAAACGAAAATCAAAATACTGATTTTATTGAAATTCTTTTTTTTTCTGTTATAGCGGTGGCGGTATTAATATTTATAATTATTGTAAACCGAAATAGAATCACTACGAAAGGAAATTTTGAGGAAAAAATAATTAAAACGATTTCCAATAATAAAATTATTGACCCTGAAATTCTTGAAGGTCTTAATTCAGAAGAATTAAAATTAGCTATTACACAAGAGATGTCGAGATTAAATACAAAATATGGAAAATCATCAATAGATTTACAGAAAATGACATTGCTAATGGATCAATTAGAATTTGAAAACCTTCAAAAGTTGTATCAATGGTTTTATTCAAAAAAGGCATGCAGCTAAGTCTGTATAAAAAATTGCTAGTTTTAGTTAACACAAAGTCTGTTGCGTGTTTGCTGGCTTCCATACATGTTAGGCAAGACATTTGACTGAATTATAGAAATGGAGGAAATTAGAGAAAAAGTAATAAAAGAGTTCCGAAGAAGAAAATATGCTGAATCTACTATTAGAGGATATTCGAATACTCTTTTTAGGCTTTTTGATTTTTATTCTGCACATAATCCAACTGAATTAACAAACAAACAAGTAACTAGTTATGCTAAATCCTTAATAAATCAGAAAAAATCTCACACAACATTACGAACATTAATCTTTGTCTGTAGAATATTTTTTGACCAAATGCACAATAAAAATCACGGAATCTATCCATTTAGAATTCCAGATACTGCAGAAAGGTCAGCGGATTTTTTTGAGCAATCTGAAGTGTTGGAATTAATAGACAGAAAAGAAAATTTAAAACATAAAATTATTTTTCTTTTAATGTATTCTTGCGGTTTAGAAGTAAACGAATTATTAGAAATTAAAGTTAAAGACATTATTTCTAAAGATGAAAATCCATATATAATTTTACACGACAGTAAAGGGAATCAAAAGAGAAGAGCCTATTTATCAAAAAGAGTTATTCCATTATTGTCAGATTACTATAAGAAATACAAACCAGAATCCTACTTCATATACAGTCAAAATGACAAGAATAAAAAATATTCTTACACAAGTGTTAGAAAATTATTGATAGATTCATTAAAGGAAATGGGACTAAATCCAGCTTTAACAAGTAGAGCATTTAAATATTCCTATATCAAACATTTATATCAATTAGGAATCCCGTTAATTATAATTTTGGAACATTTAAAAATCAAGGAATTTGATTCCCATATTGAATATTCAAAATTAATCCACGAAGAACAAATAATTAATTTCACCCCCTATGACAGAATAATTACTACTTCTGAAAAAACTGAAAGTTTTGATGATTTAGAATCGCTAGTTTTCAAATTAAAAGATTTAGATGAAATAGATTATTTATTGGAAGGTATAGATTGCTTTAGAAATGGGAGTTTAAGGGCTGGAGTTATTTTTATTTGGTCGTCTGCTATAAAGAATATTAGAAAACAAATACTAGATAAAGAAAACCTAAAAAAGATAAACGAAGAATTAATAAATATTGATTCTAGAGCAAAAATAATAAAAAATATTGACAGCTTTGAATACATTAAAGATGAAACGACTATACACTTAGCGGAAAAAGTAGGTGTTTTTAGTAAATTTGAGAAAAATGAATTAATAAATAATTGTCTAGGTTTGAGAAATAAATGTGGGCATCCTTCTAACTACAAACCAGAAATTCAAAGAGTAAAATCATTCGTAGAAGAAGTATTGAATATGATTTATAAAAAAACGTTGCCTAACAAAGTTAAAAAAACAAGCAATTTTTAGCAAATCAATATTCAACCAATTGCATCTAATTCCAATTTCGGAATCAAATTAGCAGCCTCTTTCATTTTCTTGTCAATTATTTTTGCATATATCTCCGTAGTTCTAATTTCTTTATGTCCCAAGCGTTTTGATACTGTATAAATATCGGCTCCATTTTCCAATAGTAGTACAGCATTCGTGTGTCTTGCTGAATGAAATGTAATGTGTTTAGTAATCCCCGCAAGCATACACCAGCGTAATAATTGAAGGTTTATATGGGCACCATAACGAAGTCCTTTGAATACACGTTCTTTAGTATCTTTTCGTTCACCCAAAAGCTCCCTAGCCTGTTGGGAAATGTATAAATATTCTACTCCGTCGGTTTTCTTTTGTTGAAACACAATCCGAAAAATGTCATTACCTGAATCATCCATACCTTCCTCCCGCACCTCAGACCATTTCAACTTATTAATATCAGACCATCTAATACCTGAGAGGACTGAAAAAAGAAATGCTCGTTTTAGTAAAGGAATGGCACAAGGCGTTTTAGATAATTCTTGAAGTTCGTCGGAAGTAAGATATTCCCTAGTGGATTCTCCCATTGAAAACCCCTTGACTTTTTTAATTAGGTTTTCCTTCAAATAGCCTTCGTCAAAAGC
Source organism: Confluentibacter flavum (assembly GCF_002843175.1). Taxonomy (GTDB): domain Bacteria; phylum Bacteroidota; class Bacteroidia; order Flavobacteriales; family Flavobacteriaceae; genus Confluentibacter; species Confluentibacter flavum. Next base: position 49,553 of record NZ_PJEO01000053.1, on the reverse strand, counting down.
GGCATTCAAACAGGCCTTGAATTTATTAAAATAGGTATGCTTTGTGTTTTGAGATAATTTTTTTCCCCCTTTAGTGACTGAGACAGTATCTAAATGTTTTTTATATCCTTTTATAAAATCTACATCAATGTCATTTAAAGTTATGTGAGCTGGGCAATATTGCTCCAAATGTTTTTGGGCAGCATCCCAATTATCATAATTGCCCTTAGTATGGTAACGCTCCTCTTTCTTCTGCTCATAAAAATCCAAAAAATTGGATTTTCCTTTATTATTATTTTGGATGCTATATTTACCTTGGTATACTTCTGCCTTTCTTATAGCCAAAATTTGTTCAGCAAGTTCCAGTTGTTCTTGATTCTTTTTCTTTTCAATAGCCGATTTGGGATTCTCTACTAAATAAAGCTGAAGGTATTCATAATCCCTCATATGCTTAATCTTTCCTTCTGTGGTCATTTTATGACCTCTATAATACTCTATGTAAAGACTAGTCTTTCCACTTAAAAGCTTTTTCTTCCTTAAATGTATTTTCATCTCTTTATATTTTTTTTTAATTATCCGGAGGAATACAATTTATAATCATCTTCGTGTGTGAATGTGATTCTTGTGGGTGTTTCATATGCCTTGATTTATATTTTTCATTAAAATGGACACAACACGTGTATAATATAAATCACTATTTCTTAAATAGCCAATCTATATCAGACCGTTTAATCCTTGTTAGCCTGTTACCTAAATTTGCAGCTTTAATTTGCCCATCATTAATATGACGATATAGAGATCTCGTCGAACAGTTTAAAAGAGCAGCTGCTTCTTTTACTGTAAGAATCTCTTTTTCATTTAAATTATTCAAATCAACTTTATTCATTTTTAAATAATGCATCAAGGTCTGATCGCTTAACAATAATCTTCTTAATATTAAAATCGATTGATTTCAGCTTTCCTGAATCAACTATTTTGTAAACAGTCTGTCTTGAACAGTTCATAAGTATTGTAATATCCTTTACAGTTAAAAATTCCTTAGCTTTTATATATTCAATAACTTCAGTTTTTGTGCTATATGTTTCCTCACTTGAGCGCTTAATCTTTTTAGACTTCAACTTCTCTTTATAGGCTCTACTATTGCATTTATGAGAACAGTATTTGGTTACAGTTGTTCTAGCTATAAACTCATTATGGCAATATTCACAAACTCGTATTATTTCAATATTTGAACTCATTTAGTTAAATAGCATTTTGTATCATACTAGATGATATTGGATGATATTAGTTAATTAAGTGACATTAAGCGCCAAAATATCCCCAACGAGGCGTAAAAATTTACCTCTCGTTCAAATTTAATAAAAAAAGGTGTAAATGAGGCGTAAAAATTTTGAAAAAATCAACCTACAAAAGAAAGGAATGGAAAATGGTTTATTTTTTAATAATTTGATTTACAACTATTTATATTCAATTGATGTAAATTGAAATCAAAAAAAATGGCTGTCTATTTGCCGATGCAAAAATTAGCAAAAATGTTCCCTAACAAATCATCATTGGTAATTTCACCTGTTATTTCACCAAAGTGATACAATGCTTGCCGAATATCAATAGCTAATAAATCGCCAGATAAACCAGATTCCAGTCCATGTTTAACTTTTTCAATTTCATCTAATGCTTTTAATAAAGAATCGTAATGTCTTGAATTTGTTATAATTGTATCATTATTTCTTAAAGAGCCTGTATTGACAAAACTTAAGAGTTTATTTTTTAATTCATCAACCCCAATGCCTTCTTTTGCAGATAATAATTCAAGATTTGAGATTTGAGATTTGAGATTTGAGATGTCTATCTCGTTAAGTTTATCAATCTTGTTAGCAATAATAATTAATGGTTTTTGTGGATATTTATTTTTAATCTTTTCTAATTCAATCTTAAATTGCGACCCCAATGTTTTAAATTGTGTACTATCAAATAAATAAATAACAACTTGCGCTTGTTCAATTTTTTCAAAGGTTTTTTTGATACCAATGCTTTCAACTACGTCTTGGGTTTCCCTAATACCTGCGGTATCAATAAATCGGAAGCCCATCCCTCCTATTGAAATTTCATCTTCAACCGTGTCTCTTGTCGTTCCTGCGATTTCAGAAACAATGGCTCTTTCTTCATTTAATAAGGCATTTAAAAGCGTTGATTTACCAACGTTTGGCTCGCCAACAATGGCTACCGGAATACCATTTTTAATTACATTGCCAATAGCAAACGAATCTATCAATCGTTTCAAAACAAAGCTGATGCGTTCTACTAAATCCTTAAATTTTGTTCTATCAGCAAACTCAACATCTTCTTCTGCAAAATCTAATTCCAATTCAATTAAGGATGCAAAATTTAATAGTTCTTCCCTTAATTTGGCGATTTCAGATGAAAAACCACCACGCATTTGCTGCATGGCTATTTGATGAGATGCTTCATTATCGCTTGTTATTAAATCGGCAACCGCTTCAGCCTGACTTAAATCCAATTTTCCATTTAAAAAAGCTCGAAGTGTAAATTCTCCAGCTGTGGCCATTCGGCAACCGTTCCGCAGAAATAACTGGATGATTTCTTGCTGAATATATTTTGACCCATGACAGGAAATTTCAACGACATCTTCACCTGTATACGAATTCGGATTTTTAAAAACAGACACCAAAACTTCATCAATGGTTTTATTGCCGTCCATAATATGACCTAAATGAATGGTATGCGTTTTTTGTTTGGCCAAAAGCTTTCCTGAAACCGATCTAAATTGGTTATCCGCAAAATGAATGGCATCTGCACCAGATAATCTTATAATGGCAATCGCACCAGCACCAGAAGGTGTTGCCAACGCTACAATGGTATCTTGAAGTATCATGAGGCAAAAGTAATTATAATTAGCTTAAATGTTGATGGCGTTTTACAAAACCTAAGCCTTAAAAGGTACTGGCTATTTTAGAGCGCGTATTGAATGTTGAAAATTATTTTACTGATTTCTAAAGTTTGGGGCTGAAGACACTTTAACGATACCTACCCAGCAATCACTTAACTAAATAAATACCATCTGGTTTTATCTCAATTAGATGCTGTTTGTATAAAGTACCAACCGCTTTTTTGAAGTTTTTTTTGCTCATTTGAAGTGTGTTTTTTATAACTTCTGGATCGGATTTATCTGTTAAATTTAAGTACCCACTATTGTCTTGTAATTCATTCATGATTAATTGGGCATTGGGCTCAATGTTTCTGTAACCAATTTGACCAAGTGAAATATCCAATTTATTCCCTGGTCTTATTTTTTTAACCACGCCTTTAAGTCGGTCGCCAATACTTAAATCCGTGAAAATATTGTCCTTGTATATTAATCCTTGATGCCTTTTGTTGACAATCACGTTCATACCAATATCAGAGGGATGTGAAACGATTAAATCAACTTCTTCAAATTCTTTTACCGTAAGTTCCTTATTATCCAAAAACTGATTGGTTTTGCTGGATGCCACCAACCTATCTGTTTTTTCGTCTAAATAGCAATGTACCAAATACCAACCGCCTTTCTTCATTGGGAATGCTTGCTCTTTAAAAGGGCAAAACAATTCCTTTACCAATCCCCAATCTAAAAAAGCACCATAATCGGTAACTTGGCTACATCTTAATAAGGCATAATCATCTCGCTTTATATATGGGAAGTCTGTAGAAGCAACTGGACGTTCTTCGTTATCCAAATAAACAAAAACATCAATTTTATCCCAAATTTTAAATGATTCTGGAACATATCTATTTGGTAAAAGCACTTCATTATTTTCTTGATCTACTAAATAGATGCCGTGATCCGTTTCACGAAGTATTTCCAAGGTGTTTATTTGTCCTAAATGTATCATGCCACAAAGGTATAATTTTAGATTGAGTTTTGTTTGCATCAATAAAATTTTAAAATAAATCCAACAAAAAAGCATTACCAAATTCTAGTAATGCTTTCTATTTTCTATATTAAAATTGGTTTAGTAAACCGATTCTTTTTTAAAGTGTTTAACTAGCAAATAATACACAACAGCTCTATATTTATTGCGATTGGATTTTCCATAAGTTTCCATAATAGCATCAATCCCTTTATCTAAATCTGTACTATCTTTTAATCCTAACTTTTTGATTAAAAAGTTGCTTTTAATGGTTTGCAGTTCAGAGGCATTAGAACCTGAAACAGTTGATGAATCGGCATTGTAAATAGAAGGGCCACAACCAATGGTAACTTTGGTTAGTAAATCCATATCCGCCGTTACCCCAAACTTTTCTTTTAAATCGGCTGTATATTTAACAATAAGTTCATCTCTTTTATTCATAATGACTATTTTAAGGTTTGTAAATACTGTTAAATATATTATTTTTTTAAGGAAAAGATTAATCTATTATGTTATGAAATCAAAATACTCTAAAAGTATCTCATCATTAAGCGTACGTGGGGTGAAAATTTCCAACAGTCTTGGCCTTTCTGAATCTGAATAAAACGTTTGCATTTTACTTTTTATTTGTAATACTGTTTTTGCGGATACGTATTCTATCCCATACATTTTGCATAAGTGCTTAGCAGAAAGGTCATGTGTCGTTTCAAAATAGGCATCAAAATTCTCGCTGTTTTTATGACCTGGTAATATCCTAAAAATACCACCCCCTTGATTATTAATTACTATAATTCTAAAATTCTTCGGTATGTAATTATTCCATAGCGCATTACTGTCATAAATAAAACTCAAGTCTCCCGTTATAAAAACCGTTGGTTTCTTGCTAACTACGGCGCATCCAACAGCTGTACTCGTACTACCATCAATACCACTAGTGCCTCTATTGCAATACACTTCTAGGGATTTATCAATACTGAATAACTGTGTATAGCGAATGGCCGAACTATTTCCCACTTGCAAAATATAATTTTTTGGTACTGATTTTAGTAATACCTCAAACACTTTTAAATCACTAAACGGAATTTGTGCTAAATACTGCCTGTGTTTTTGCAAACGTTTTTGTTTAACTAATGCCCAAACATCTCGATAATTACTTTTTACATAATGAGTTATTTTTGGCAACAACGTTTCAAAAAACTGATTTGGTGTTGCCTCAATATGGTTTGTTAAACAAAAAAAGGTGTCGTTCGCCAACTTTTTATCAATGTGCCAATGTTGCTTGGGTTGGTGTTTCCTCAGAAATGTTTTTATCTTTTTCGATACTATTAAACCACCAAAAGTTATTAGAATGTCTGGCTTTAATTGTTTTTGCTCTTCTTTTGAAAGTGGCGCAATCAATTGGTCTATAGATGGAAAAAAACTCTCATGGTGCAAGTTGGATGTCGTTTCTGTAAATACAATAATACTGTTGTCTTCCGCCAATTCATTTAACCATTTTTGCTCAACTTCATTTGGGTTACAAACGCCAACCAAAACCATTTTTTTAGCAACCGAATTCCAATCTTCCAAACAACTCTGGATAATATAAGAATCTATAGGCTTATTTTTTAAAACGATGTCCTCTGATTTTGGGGATACCGTTAACTTTCCAACAGTTTCATACAAAGGTTCGTCGAAAGGAATATTGATATGAACAGGGCCTTTATTAATAATGGCATTGTTTATAGCCTCATTAATTTCAATTTCATTGTGTGTCTGAATATTTTTTTGAAATCCTAGAAAACGCTCCAGTTTATCTTCTATATTTTTCATCATGGGCAATTCCTCATGATCCGGAATGTTGTTTTCATCCTTAATATCCAATTTTAAATTGGAAGAAAATAAAACATGGTTTTCAAATACATTTTTCTGGTTGATGGTTTGTCCATCGCCAATCCCAATTAAATGTTTAGGCCTATCCGCAGATAGCACTACCAATGGAATATCACTATAATACGCCTCAGAAATCGCTGGGTAATAATTCAACAAAGCACTTCCAGATGTACAAAGCACAGCAGTAGGCTCTTGTAATTTTTGGGCTATTCCTAAAGCAAAAAAAGCAGCACTCCGTTCGTCTACAATACTATAACACGAAAAGTATGGGTCATTTGTAAAGCCAATTGTTAAAGGCGCATTTCTACTGCCCGGAGAGATAACAATGTGTTTTATTTTCTTTTCTTTACAAAGTTGAATAACCGTTTGCGCGAGAGGAATTTTTGGGTAAATCATGTTGCAACTAATATAAGCTACAAAAGTAAGAAATAGGAAGTTAAGATAACCTATTGCAAAATATTTTTAATAATCTTAGATTTTGAAACCGTTTCTTCCCACTCTGATTCAGCATTTGAGGTTTCAGTAATACCGCCTCCTATGTAAATATGGGCATTATTTCCTTGCATTTGCATACATCTTAAATTAACATATAGCTGTGTACTCTTTTTGGTAACTGTATATGCTCTATTTTCTATGTTCTTTTTGGAAGATCTTGGGGCGATATGAGTTTCAAAATTCAGCTCTCCTAAAAAACCGGTATAAAAATCTCGGTTGTAATGTTCGTTTTCTAAAATAAACGTTTTAGCTGCCAACTTAGGTAAGCCACAAACCGCAGGCGTTGGATGTAAATCGGAAATAAGTTGTTTTAAGTTAGACGCCTCTGGTTTTAAATGCGCAGAAATCATGGTTCTTAAATGCAACAAATTACCAGCTTTAACGGTCTCGGTTTCCGAAATGCTTAAATGCTCGACAGATGGTTTTAAATGCTCAATAATAAAATCGGTTACAATTTGTTGCTCATTGATCTCTTTGTCTTTCCAAACAACATCTGTTGTGCCCATATAATCTTGGGTTCCCGCCAGTGCCATGATGGAGAAACGATTGCCTTCAATTTTTATTAATGTTTCTGGTGTGGCTCCTAACCACAACCCAACTTTTGGGTGGTACCAGCAATATACAAATGCCAATGGATACGTGTTTAAAAGCCTTTTGAAAATAGAAATCGGATTGCTTTCTGAAAGTTGAACGGTTTCTTTTCTTGATAAAACAACCTTGATAAATTGATTGTTCTTTACCGCTTCAATGCCCTTATTGATAAGATTGGTGTGGTTTAATTTATGGTCGGCAGAAACCTTACTACTTTTATTTTCTGATTTATTTTCAACTACAGTATCAAAAACAACTTCAAACTGTTCAGAATTATCTAAAGGTATTAAAACCGTCCTTTCATTGTCATCAAATGGAGAAAACACAAAACCTGTTTCAGTAAACGTTTCAGCAGTATACAGTTCGTCATCATTCTGAAATAAGGCTTTAACTAATGTGCTATTGGGCTTTCGGTAGACAACAAAAGGCAATACATTTTTGTATTGTGTTTCAATACGCTTGAAAAAACTTTCCAAAACCATTAACTAATGTTTTTTGGTAATGAAATGGTAGATAATTTACAAACGGCAATTAAATTATCGGCTTCATCGATCACACGTATATCCAACAATTGTGTGGTTCTACCTTTATGCACAAACGTTGCTTTAGCAAATACCATCCCTTCTTTAATACTTTTCAGATGATTTACCGTAATTTCTATACCCCGAACAAAAAACTTCTCTGTATCAATAAAAATATGCGATGCAAAACTACCAACACTTTCTGCCAAAGCGGCCGTAGCACCACCATGCAATACACCATCGGGTTGATGCACTCTAGAGTTTACAGGCATTTTTGCTACCAAAAAATCGTCTCCATAATCAATAACCTCAATTTGTAAGGTTTCCATCAAGGTATTTTTACAGGCTGCATTTGCTTTTGCAATAACAATTTCTTTAGTTAATGACATAAAATATTGTATTTTTATTCATGTTTGTAAAAGTACAAAATGACGAACGAACCCAATAAAAAATCAGATTTAATTAATTGATTACTTATAGAGAACATGTTGGGTAATTTTACCTAGACATAATCGAAACCGTCATTGCGAACGAAGTGAAGCAATCTTATAAACGCAAACTTAAGTATAAAGTTAGACCCATCTCTTTAAAAATTAAACGAAATAATAATATAAATAATCATTTAACAGATTGCCACATCACGCCCAAAAAGCGTGATTCGCAATGACGTAACCAAATGAAAGTTCCCACTCTAGAAAACCACCGTGTAAAATTATCACTTTTAGACTTAAGCAACTACAAACACTTAAGCGATATTGCCCAACAACCTAATTTGGTACAATATTCGCCCAGCAAAATTGATACGCCCGAAGATTTAAAAGAATATGTACAAACAGCTGTTGATGATTACTACCATAATACAGCCATTCCTTTTATTGTGTTTGATAAACAAGCAAACGCTTACGCTGGTTGTACCCGTTTCGGATTCATAAATTGGCAAAACAAGGTGATGCATATTGGTTGGACGTGGATTGGCAACGGATTTCAAGGAACGGGTTTAAATACGCATATGAAGTTTTTAATGCTGCAATATGCCTTTGAAATCTTGGAATTTGATAAAGTAGAATTTAGGGTCGATGAACGTAATATTCGATCTAGAAAAGCAGTCGAAAAACTAGGTGCCACATTAGAAGGTATTTTACGTAAAGACATCTTGCTGCTAGATGGCTTTAAACGAAGTAGCTGTTGTTATGGTATGTTGAAAGAAGAATGGCCCACTATTAAAACAACTGTTTTTGAGGGGTTTTAGGAGTTTCGAAATATAAATGCTTACATCTCATGAATTAGCGGGTATTTGCCATACCAATTGTTGCAAAGCTTTCATTTTATTTTATATTTGTACTTCACATTTGGCAATGAGGTCTGCCTTAAACCGCTACAACTGGAGCTGATGACTTCTACTTTTAATGGCTTATGCCACTGTAGGAACATGTATTAAAGGCAAAATGGACAAAACAAAAATAAAGAAGTTTTTATTCTCATTTGAGCAAATCCCCTTACTATTATATCTTTTCAAATGGATTTTCATTTGTTTGCTATTAGGTGCTATCGTTGGTTCTATATCAGCTTTTTTTCTATTGAGTTTGGACTGGGTGACCAATTGGAGAGAATCCCATGTATGGATAATCGCATTATTACCCGTTGGTGGTTTTATCATAGGTCTATCTTACCATTTGTATGGAAACAGTGTTGTAAAAGGAAATAATTTATTACTTGAAGAATTTCATTCCCCTAAAAAAATCATCCCTTTTAGAATGGCCCCGCTTGTTTTATTTGGAACCCTTTTAACGCATTTATTTGGTGGCTCTGCTGGTCGTGAAGGAACAGCCGTTCAAATTGGTGGTGCTATAGCCGATAGGTTTACAAAAATTTTAAAACTATCAAAACGGGACAGAAAAATTGTTTTAATTGCAGGTATCAGTGCCGGTTTTGCTTCTGTTTTTGGAACACCTTTGGCCGGTGGTATTTTTGCATTGGAGGTGTTGGTTTTGGGAAGAATACGCTTGGATGCCATTATTCCAAGTTTTATGGCCGCCGTTTTAGCCAATTACTTTTGCGACATTTGGAATGTTTCGCACACCCATTACCATATTAGTTCTGTGGCAGAAATGACACCTATAAATCTTCTATGGTCTTTATTGGCAGGAGCCATCTTTGGTCTTGTAGCCATGATTTTTTCCAAATCCACACATTTTTGGAGCCATCTTTTCAATAAGAATGTGAAATACCCACCGTTACGACCCGTTATTGGCGGCACCATATTGGCCATTGCCATCTATTTTATGGGAACGACTAAATACATCGGACTCGGAATACCCACCATCGTTGACGCCTTTAACATAGACTTAAATTCTTATGATTTTTTATTAAAAATTTTATTTACTTCATTTACACTGGGGGCAGGTTTTAAAGGAGGTGAAGTCACTCCTTTATTCTTTATTGGGGCAACTTTAGGAAATGTTTTAATATGGTTCATTCCCTTACCAATGGGACTACTTGCGGGTATGGGATTTGTAGCCGTTTTTGCAGGGGCAACCAATACCCCTATTGCCTGCACGGTCATGGCCATAGAGCTCTTCGGTATAGAGTCAGGTGTTTTTATGGCGTTAGCGTGTTCTACCGCTTATTTATTTTCTGGGCATTCTGGTATATATACTTCCCAAATCATTGGAAGTCCGAAACACAACTCTTTCATCCGTGAAAAAGGGATGCAACTTTCTGAAATTAAAAAAAAGAGAGCACGAAAATGAACGTTCGAATAAACAACAGTAAATAACTTCCAAATATTCACCACGTTGAAAAAATCAGGTTTAGGTGTTATTATAGAAGTACCGATTAAAGATAAACGAATAAAATTGTTTTTACTTTAATAACTTTGTAAGTAAACTACAAACAATTACATTTACCATAGTAAAAACAGTCGTAATTTATGAGAATCTTTATTATTGGCTTCATTGCTTTTTTATGCTTTTCTACAGCAATACAAGCTCAAGTAACAAAAGAAACGGAGCCTTCTTGGTTAGATGATATCCATTATTCTAAATCTGACATTGACATCGATGATGTATCACAAGGAACGCATACTTTACTTTATGATACCCAAATTAACATCCCAAAACAAACCATTTTTTACAGAGTTACAACCAAAGTCACCGATAATGTTGGTATACAAAATGCATCTACCATTAATATTAGCTACGACCCTAGTTATCAAAAATTAAAATTCCATAAAATACATATTATTAGAAATAATGAGATTATAGATAAATTGAACATTTCAAATATTGAGGTAATGCGACGCGAATTAAATGCCGAAAGTCATTTATATGATGGGGCGTTATCCGCAGTCATGAATATTTCTGATGTAAGAACAGATGACATTATAGATTACTCCTACTCCATTATTGGTTTTAATCCCATACACAAAAACATTTACTCTACTAATTTTTTCCTCAATGACTTTAAATCTGTTGGAAAAATACATGTAACACTTCTATCCAAAAACAAGCTAAATTACAAAGCTTTTAATACGTCTGCCGAACCCGTTATTTCGAAAGTAAATGATTTAAATAAATATGAATGGGAAGCTACCAATACGAAAAAAATAGAATTCGAAGATGAAATTCCTATTTGGAAATTAATTTATGAAACCGTTTTTATAAGTGAGTTTAACTCATGGAAAGATGTGGTTGATTGGGGATTGGATATATACAAAATTGATGGAAAAGTCAATACCGAATTACAAGCGAAAATTGATGAAATTAATTCTTCTTACGAAACAAATGGCGAAAAAATTAAGGCGACCTTAAATTTTGTACAAAATGAAATTAGGTATTTAGGACTTGAAAATGGCATTGGAAGCTACAAACCTTTTTCTCCCAATCAAGTATTTAAACAGCGTTTTGGAGATTGTAAAGACAAAAGTTTGTTAATGGTTAACATGCTTACCAACATGGGTATTGAAGCCTATCCCGTGCTTGTTAATACCTATTTAAAGCAAACTATTAAAGATTTGCTTCCCTCACCTAAAATTTTTGACCATTGTGTTGTAAAAGTTATCGATGGCAGTGCCCATTGGTACGACCCTACAATGACTAATCAAGGTGGATATCACGATAGCACACACTTTCCTGACTATGCTTATGGTTTAGTAATTAAAAAGGATAATGATTCTTTTGATGACATTAAACTCTATTCAGAAAATAAAGTTGAAACATTTGAAGAATATACTATTGATAGTATTGGTAAAGGTGCTAGATTAAAAGTTATCACTATTTATCATGGAGGAGAAGCAGATGCTATGCGAAACTATTTTAAAAACAATAGCATCAACTCCATTCAAAAGGAATATGAAAAATTCTATTCAAACTATTATTATAATGTATCTTCATTAAAAACACCTCAATTGGAGGACAAATTAAATTTAAACACCTTCAAAATATATGAAGAATATCAATTAGATAGTATTTGGAAACCCATGCCCGAAAAAATCAACCATATTTCTGCAACCTTTTTACCCAGTAGTCTTCTAAACTCCTTGTATATACCCAATAACGATAAAAGAGACTCTGAGTTATCTATAGTTTATCCTATAACAAGGGAACATCAAATTAAAATTAAACTACCAATAGATTGGGGGATAAAAAACGAAAAATTATACGTAACCTCCCCGGGGTTTTATTATGAATGGAAAGTTGACTATGATAGAAAACAAAAAACCATCAACCTTAATTATTATCTAAAAACATTAAAAGATCATGTTACTCCAGATGAGTTTAGATTATACAACCAAGACGCAAAAAAAGTAGATCAGTCCACGGCATACATAATTTATATTCCTAAAAATTTCTCACAATCAAACTCAATATCCAACGGTGCTAATGTCCTTTTTGATGGCATTATGGCTATTGTAAAGTTATTATTTATAATTGGTATCATTGTTACTGTAGGGCTTTTGATATTTTGGTATTCCCAAAATAGAAAAGCTAAATAACCTATATTTTTTAATACCCTCCGCGTATATGATTGTGCATTATTAGCAGTAGCTACTTTCTCAAAATTTTCAAATAACTTTCAGGATTCATTACTGGAATCAAAGCGTTTTTAAAATCCTTTTCGTTTCGAGTGATTATGATATCACAATTTGTTGCAATGGCGCTAAAATATTGCATGGAATCTTCAAAATCTTTAAAATCAGAATTAATAGCTTTTTCAATGACTTCATCATCCATTATTGAAATATGACATAGCAATTTGAATTTTCTGATTTTTTCAAGTACAATTTTAGAACTTTCATGTCTAGAAAGAATGTAATAAGCATTTGCTATTGAAGTAGGCGAAGTAAAAACTTTAATTTTCTTTTTGTCAGCTAAAGTTAGAATTTTAGCACTGGATTCATAAAAATGTTCTCTGTTTCCAAGGAAATCAATGACAATATTTGTATCCAAAAATATTTTTTGCATTATTTATATTTTTGGTCAAGATATTCTGTGTAATCTTCTCTTAAATCTTTCCAATTTCTATCATCAGACATACTTTTACCGCTAGAAATACTTTTAACGAAAGGTGAAATCTCAAACTCATCATTTTTATCAAGTCGTGTAATTGAATCCAGATAATTTTCAATCAATCTTGATAAACTTACTTTTTTTTGAGAAGCGTAAACTTTTGCTTTTTCAATTATTTTTTGATTTAGTTTCAATGTCAGCTTTGTATCCATGATAAACATATTATACGTACAAATATACAAATAAAATACGTAAAATTTTATTTTAACGAAATTTTTAAAATGTCTAGTCCTGAAATATGGCTACAGGTTAAAATTATCCTAATAACTATCGGGATTCCGAGGGACACGAGCGTAGCGAACTGGCAAAAGCAAAATCGGAAGCCAACAAACATGCAACAAACTTTATGTTAGCTAAAATTAGCAATTTTTTATACACGGCTGGTGTTTTTTTTTATTCGGTTAATCTATTATTCAAATCCATTCTTTCGTGTAATATTCTAATGATTTCTATTTCGTCTTCTGAAATTTGATGATAAAAGATTATGTGTTTCCCAGATTTGAACCCGAATAAATTAGTACTTATTCCGTAATATTGTTTTCCAATATTGGGATTTGTTCCGATTTGTTTACAAGCAAACTTAATTGTTGAATAATATATGTCTGCTTGATTTTCGGACCATTTATACATTGTGTAATCCCAAATATCAGATAAGTCATCAATGGCTTTTTGTCTCAATATAACTTTAGCCATTCTTTCTTTTTTCGGATTTTAATTTGGTCAGATATTCATCAAAGTCAAAGTTTTCAATTCTTGGGCTATTCAGTCCTTCCTGTATTGCATTTTTTAATGCAATTACTTTACTTTCTTCATTTTCCAATAGTCGAAGTCCAGCTCTGATTACTTCACTTACGTTTTTATATCGACCAGCAGATACTTGATTGCTAACAAATTGGTCAAAATAATTTCCGAGAGATATGGATGTATTTTTCATTTTTTTAAATT
>NZ_PJEO01000053.1:0-35625 GCF_002843175.1 Confluentibacter flavum | reverse complement strand
TTTAAATTTTATCAAATTTACCAAAAATTGGTAAAAATTCCAAATCTGACTCGTTTTCTCAAAATATGTGGTAAGGTGTATGTGTATCTTAAGTTAGCCTTATCAAATATAAAGTTATAAATTAAGTATCAAATCAGAAAGAACAAAAAGAGAGGATTAAGGTTATTTCGTGTATTGAGACTGCGATCTCGTTTTCCATGACAATCCCCTCTCTTTGCTACTATTATTTCGAACAGTTCTGTGAGACTTTAGATCTCGTTTTTAAGATGCAGAAAAGCTAGTAGACCACTTTTTTCGTAAACTTCATACAGATGAGTGAAAATACAAATTATTTCGGAATAGACATAAGTAAAGATGTCTTCGATGTTACGGGATCAGATAGTAAGCATTATCAGTTTAAAAATGACCTATCCGGTTTTAAAAAGTTTTTGAGATTAACCAACAAGTCTTCTCATTGCGTGATGGAATCTACGGGAGTTTATCACTTACGCCTATCCTATTATTTATATGAAAAAGGAGTCGCTGTAAGTGTTGAGAATCCTTTGTCCATAAAACGCTTTATCCAGATGCGATTGACAAAAATAAAAACAGACAAAAGAGACTCACATATGATCTATGAATATGCCGTAAGCTCTGGGGCTGAACTTCGTCTGTGGAAAGGCCAGAGTGGCACTCAAATAGCTTGTTCTCAAATCATAGGCCTGACCAACTTATATACAAAACAAGCGACAGCACTTAAAAACAAGTTACAGACAGAAGAGTCCATGGGTTCTCCCTGTGGCAATGTGGTAAGGTCACTAAAAAGGAGTTTGAAATACTTGAAAAACGAGATAGATAAACTAGAAGGTTCATTACTGGAGTTGGTAAAACAAGACAATCAAGATCTACTTACACGGGTGGAGAGTATTCCTGGAATAGGGAGAAGGTCAGGTATGTTATTGATTGTTCTGACAGGAGGTTTTGAACGCTTCAACAAAGCTTCAGAGCTTTGCTCTTTTGCAGGTCTGACCCCTATGATAAGACAGTCAGGTAGCAGTATAAGGTCTAGACCAAGGATAAGTAAAATGGGAAATAGACGATTAAGAAAAACATTGTTCATGTGCAGTCTCTCTGCCAAGAAACATAATAAGGCATGTCGAGACATCTTTAATAGAATTGTAGCAAAAGGAAAGAGTAAAAAAGTAGCATTGATAGCTGTCTGTAATAAGCTTTTAAAACAAGCATTTGCCTTAGCAAAATCAGGGTTGATATATGATCAGAACTATAGAAGTGTTTTAGTGAATTTAAATTAATAATTACTTGTTTTTTAACACAGTTCTTGGATAGTTGCGTGTTTGAGGCGAGGATTATCCGAAGGAAAATCGGAAGCCAGCAAACACGCAACAACCTTTATGTTAGCTAAAACTAGCATTTTTTATACATGGTGTTTACCATAGGCTTTTTTTGTTAATACTCTAATTCTATTCCGTATTCACTTGCTTTTGAGGATAAAAACATTATTTTCTCGTTATATTTATCTTCCATTCCAAGTTCCGAAATTCCATTTATTGCGTTGTCAAACATTTTCTCTAATGCTATATAATAATTTTCATCCCAATATCCAAAATCTTCAATAATTTCTAGACAACAGCTTACATAATGTAATTCCAATTCAACATTAAGTTCCGTGATATTCATTTTGCTAACTGTGCGAATTATTTTTCGAGCTTCTGTTTCACGTAAATCCAAATTTCTCCCATTTGGATAAATATATTTCTCGATTTCTTTTTTATATTTTTCTGTCAGCTGTTCTATGTCGCCCGTTGTGAATATGTTCAAGTAGTTTTTTGCGTCAGGAATTTTTTTATACATCTCCAAAATCAGTTTAATGATTTCAGTTTTGGTCATTTGGTTCAACTCCTTTTTCAATTCTCTAAGTGCCATATTTAGCTCTATGTCGGTTTTTTTTAGCTTGTGGCTAACTTGATTATATCCGGAACTTTCATCTGCTAATCCAACCAATGTGGCAGGATAAGCAGAAGTTTTTAACATGTTTTGTCCTTTTATATTTTATTCATTTTATCATAAAAAATTAATCAAACAAACTTTGGTGTTAAACTATCAATACCCTCCACGAATATGATTATGTATCTGTGTTTTATACAACTCTATCAAAGCAGCATGCACTTCTGGGGACAACCCTTGTAAATGGGATACTTGGGCATTAGAAATGACTTGTTTTGGTGAACTCGCTCCAGGAATGATGCTACTAACCGCTTTATGGTCTAATATCCAACGCAAAGCGAGTTGAACCATGGTTAGGTTGTTTGGCAATACATTATTTTTGATAAGCTCTACCAACTCCAATCCTTTTTCAAATGGCAAGCCTGCAAAGGTTTCACCAACATTAAAAGCCTCTCCGTTTCTATTAAAGTTTCGATGATCATCTTCTGCAAACGTTGTTTTATTATCAAACTTACCTGATAATAAGCCACTTGCCAATGGCAATCGCACTATAATACCAACGCCTTTTGCTTCTGCTTGCGGAAATAATTCAGTTACCAACTTCTGTCTAAAAATATTAAAGATGACTTGTAATGACAGTAATCCTTCTTGTTCCATACAAACAAGACCTTCTTCTACGGTTTCAACACTCGCGCCAAAATGTTTAATGAGTCCTTCCTTTTGTAAATCGCGAAGCCAGTTAAAAACAGCACCGTCCTTTAAGTATTGTGGTGGTATGCAATGCAGTTGTAATAAGTCTAAAGAGTCAACACCCAAACGCTCCAAAGAGCCTTCAACCGTTTGCCTCAACACATCTTTTGTGTAGTTGTTTGGATACGCATTTCCTGCCCTACCAAATTTAGTAGCGACACGTATTGGGGTGTCACAGGTTTTTAAAAATTCGCCTATTAAGGTTTCACTTTTTCCGTCGCCGTAAACATCAGCCGTATCAAAAAACGTGATGTTATTTTTAACGGCTTCATTTAAAATATTAAAAGCGGCGTCTTTAGAGATATCAATACCCCAATTGCCTCCTAATTGCCAACAACCTAAACCCACTTCACTAACATTAAAACCGTTCGTTCCTAATTTTCTAATTTTCATATAATAATTTCAAAATGTTTATTAATAATAGTTTACAACTTTTAATCGTACAAAAAGCTTATAAAAACGAAATTATAAAGCTTTCAAAATTAAAAATTATAGATTTAACTTCTTAATCAGAGCTAAATATATAAACTATGAAACCATTAATGGTACTTTTATTAATATTCTTTGCCAGCACTAAAATCTGTAATGCGCAATTTATTTCGGGAGATGACAAATTGCATTTTGGCACTGGGGCTTTAATTTCAGCTACCACTTATGCCATGGTTTACAGCATTACTAAAAATAAGAAGAAGGCTTTTTGGTATAGTTTAGGAACATCAACCCTTGCTGGCTTTGCCAAAGAAGCTTATGATGGTACCCAAGAAAATAATAAATTCGATACAGGCGAAATGATAGCGACCTCTTTAGGCGGCTTAACAGCAACAGTCACCATTAATTTATTTGTCGGAAACCGAAGAAACAAGCGTGTATCGTTTGTTCCTATTGAATAGCCTTGTATCTTTAAGGTATGGAATTGAATCTCCCAAATAACAAAAAACTAATTCTCTTTGATGGCGTTTGCAACCTTTGTAACGCTTCGGTGCAATATATAATAAAGCATGATAGAAAAAACATGTTTCTTTTTGCGGCATTGCAAAGCGAAATCGGGAAATACATTATTAAAGCTTATCATATTGATACGAATAAAACAGATTCCATTTTACTTTATACGCCAAAAAAAGGCATCGATTACAAATCTACGGCCGCTTTAAAAATAGCGAGTCATTTAGGATTTCCAATTAATGTAATGAGTGTGTTTCTTATAATACCCGCTTTTATCAGAAATTGGGTGTATGATTATATTGCCAAAAACAGATATAAATGGTACGGCAAAAAAGAATCATGCATGATACCAACCCCAAAATTAAAAAGTAAGTTTTTGGGATAGGACTAATCGTTGACCAAGCTTCCCCATTCTGTCCACGAACCATCGTAAACCGAGATATTTTCATATCCTGAAATTGAAGCCCCTAAAGCTAAAACGCAGGCCGTAATACCTGAACCACACGAAAAAATAAGTTTATCTTCTTTATTCGCCACTTTGTGAAATTTAGATTCAATGGCTTGTTCTGGTATCAATTTGTTTTCATTTAGCAAATCCTCATAAGGTAAGTTCATGGAATTTGGTATGGTTCCCATTCGTAATCCAGCTCTTGGTTCTGGTTCCAAACATTTAAATCTGGCTTCAGATCGTGCATCAATTATGAGATGTGATTTTTTTTCGGAGGCTTCTTTTACCTCATCAAAAAACGTCATCAATCCAGATTTGTACTTTGCCACAAAATTTCCTTTTTTTATGGTAGTTTTTGCTTTTATTTCTGTTTTATAACCACTTTTAATCCATTCAGGCAGGCCACCATCTAAAACCGCTACATTGTCATGACCCATAGCCTTAAAAAGCCACCAAACTCTCGCACTTGAATAAATACCTTTATCATCATAAACTACAATTGCACTATCCGTATGTATTCCCAATTTTTGTGCTTCTTTTGTGAATTGTTCTTCGGATGGAAACGTAGTTGGAAATGGTGCAGATACATTACTAAAAACGTCTTTTAAATCAAAAAAGCGTGTGCTTGGTATTTGGACTTCTGAAGCACCTAAAGATGGATTAACGACTTTTTTAATAGAACCATCCAAAATGACCAAATTATCATTATTTAAATGATTAAAAAGCCATTCAACTGAAACGGTAGGGTGTTTAATTAATAGTTTCGACATGACATTACTTTTAAGAATCCAAATCAAAGGTTTTTGATGGGTCTTTTATATCTTCAAAATGAAGCATATTTTCGCCATCAGCAATAATGGAACACACAACAGAATCTCCGGTTACATTAACAACTGTTCTGAACATATCTAAAATTCTGTCCACTGGAAAAATAATGGCTATCCATGCCGGATTTAACCCTACGGAATTTAAAACAACAATCAGCATTACTAATCCAGCACTAGGAACAGCTGCAGATCCAATAGATGCCAAGGTCGTGGTAATTACAATGGTTAATTGCTGACCAAATGTTAAATCTATCATGTGCAATTGCGCCAGAAAAATAACAGCTACTGCTTGATATAAGCTCGTACCATCCATATTTACGGTGGCACCAATAGGCAATACAAAACTGCTGACTTTTTTATCCACACCCAAATTCTGTTCCACACATTCCATAGTTACAGGAAGTGTTGCGGCACTACTTGAAGTTGAAAAGGCTAAGGTTTGTGCCGGTCCCATGGCTTTAAAAAAGCCCAAATACGGTATTTTTTTTACGAATAGCTTTAAAATTCCGGGATATACTACAAAAATCATGAGCAGTAACCCAATTAAAACGGTCAAGGAATACCAGCTTAATCCTTTAAAAATCTCTATAACTTTCCCTATATCATTTCCTGCCATTTTACTAACCACGCCTGCCAGCAATGCAAATACAAAAAATGGTGCTGCTTGCATCACCAAATCGACCATTTTTAAGAATACCTCATTAATGCCATCCACAATATTTAAAACAGGTTGTGATTTTTCGTTATCAATAAAAAGTAAGCAAACTCCAAAAAACAAAGCGAAAAATATGATTTGGAGCATCAGTCCATTGTTGGATAAAGCAGCGACAAAGTTCTCCGGTACAATATCAACCAAAGGTTGTAACGGTGACACTTGTTCCTGATTTTTTACATTTTCAATCTTATCCGAAACCGAAGCTTCGCTAAGTTGTGCGTTTGATAGTTTAGAAATTTCTTGAACTCTATCCTTTAAATTTGGATCTTGTAAATAATTGATACCATCCTTAACCTCGTGTCCTTCAGAAGCTGCCCAAATTTCGTAATTTATTCTATTATCAATTCTACTGTCTTCATCTATAAGTTTCCCTGGTTTTATGACATTAACCAATAGCAATCCTAAAGAAATAGCCATAACGGTCGTTAAAAGATAAATAAGCAAGGTTTTTCCACCCATGCGTCCTAAACTAGCAGGATCACCAATATTAGCAACACCACCAATAATAGAAAATAACACTAACGGAACGGCAATTAATTTTAAAAGGTTAATAAAAATAGTGCCAAATGGGTCTATCCAATTTATGGTAAAAGCGCTCCACCCTAAAGAACTGGATAGCAATGCCCAAATAATCCCAAGGGTCATTCCTATTAATATTTTCCAATGTAGCGCTAGTTTTTTCATATCCTAAAGTCTTGACGTTTGAAGTATGCTGACTAAGATATTAATAAATACTGAAAAACGTAATCTTAATTATGTAGTTTACCGCTTATGTAAAAAAGCAGGAACGAGCGACTAATGATAGAGCTTATTGATTAAATAAAAATCGGCCAATACCAAAGCTGCCATAGCTTCTACAATCGGTACCGCTCTAGGAACTACACAAGGGTCATGACGACCTTTACCATGCATATCTACGACATTGCCTTGGTTATCTATGGTTTCTTGGCTTTGCATGATGGTGGCGACTGGCTTAAAAGCGACATTAAAATAAATATCCATACCATTACTAATGCCTCCTTGAATACCACCTGACAGATTTGTTTTGGTTGTACCATCGGCATTAAAAATATCGTTGTGCTCGCTACCTTTCATTTTAGAACCTTCAAAACCACTGCCATATTCAAATCCTTTTACGGCATTTATGGATAACATGGCTTTCCCTAGCTCTGCATGCAATTTGTCAAAAACAGGTTCGCCTAAACCAACAGGGACATTTTTAATAACACATCCCACAGTACCCCCAATGGTATCACCTTCTTTACGGATTTCCTTAATCCGTTCAATCATTTTGTCGGCTGTTTCAGTATCTGGACAACGTACAATGTTTGATTCCGTAAGGGTAAAATCCAATTCGTTAATCGGTTTGTTTAGAACAATATCGCCTACAGATGATACATAAGCGTAAATTTTAACATCTTTTAAAAGTTGTTTAGCAATAGCGCCTGCTACCACTCTGCAAACGGTTTCACGCGCAGAACTACGTCCGCCACCACGATAATCGCGCACGCCATATTTTTTATCATAAGTGTAATCGGCATGACTTGGACGATACACATCTTTTATATGCGAATAATCATTGGATTTCTGGTTGGCGTTTTCAATAATAAAACCAATGGGCGTTCCTGTTGTTTTGCCCCCAAAAATTCCTGATAAAAACTTCACCGTATCTGGTTCTTTACGTTGGGTAACAATTTCAGATTGTCCCGGTTTTCTTCTGTTAAGGTCATTTTGTATGGCATCAATATCAATATCTAATCCAGATGGACATCCATCAATAACACCTCCCAAAGCAACACCATGAGACTCCCCAAATGTGGTAAGATTAAACAGTTTTCCAAAAGAATTTCCAGCCATAAATTATTTTTTTTGCTAAAGTAAATCTAATATTAGAGATAGAAAAATGAAATTACAAAAAGCCCAATAATTAAACCCCAATAAGATGTCATAACAATTACATAACCATATACTTATAAATAGTTAATTTAAAATTAAAGATTAGGTAATGTTATAATGCGTTCTTTGTAAATGACGTAAAACTTAACCTTGATAATCAAAAGAAAATTAGAAATTGCCGTTATTTCCGATGTACATTTGGGAACCAACGAATGCCATGCCAAAAAACTATTCAATTACTTAAATAATATTGAACCTAAAAAGCTAATTCTAAACGGTGATATTATTGATGTTTGGCAATTTAATGAGCATTATTTTCCTAAACATCATCTTAAAGTTATCAAAAAAATTATGGATATGGCCGCCAATGGTGTGGAGGTTATATACATAACAGGCAACCACGATGAATTATTAAGAAAGTTTAGTGGTACAACAATTGGCAATATTTCAATTGTTGATAAAAAAGTATTAACGCTTGATGGCAAACAAGCATGGTTTTTCCATGGTGATGTTTTTGATATTTCTATTAAAAATACAAAATGGGTGGCCAAATTAGGAAGTTACGGATATAACATTCTCTTATTCATAAATAGATGGTATAATTTGCTTTTAGAAAGGCTAGGAAAGGAAAAATATTCCAAATCAAAAAATATAAAGGATAACACAACAAACTCTTCCAAGGCTATAAATACGTTTGAAAAAGTAATCTCTAACCTTGCCATAGAAAACGGTTATGATTATGTAATTTGTGGACACATACACCATCCAAAAATGGAAATAAAGGAAACCAAAAAAGGCTATACCCTTTATTTGAATTCTGGTGATTGGACAGAACATTTTACGGCTCTAGAATACCAATTTAAACGTTGGAAACTTTACCATTACAATAAAGATAAACTAGCACCTTTTTTTGTTGATGAAGATGTAAACGATTTACAAGTAAAAGATTTAATAGCCGCCATCACTATCTTTAAACAAGAAAAACGATTATAAATACCATTCCATTTAATTTATTCCATTTTTAAAATGCCTCATTAGTATTTTTGCTAATTAAATCGTCAAACAGTCATAATGTAGTGAACATGCATAATAATATACATTTGTAATGCTTAAATTGAATTTTAGCATTATTTTTGCAATGGTATAACGAATAATAAAATCAAATCTTTTTTATTATTTCAAACGTATATACTCAAAAACATAAACACTTAAATTATGAAGAAATTACTTTTATTTTCCATTACACTATTAGGTTTTGCATTTTCATCAAATGCGCAAGAAATTTCAAAAAATGCTCTTGGTTTAAGATTAGGAGATAGTGATGGCTTTGGTGCAGAAATATCATACCAACACGCACTAGGTGACAATAACCGATTGGAATTGGATCTAGGCTGGAGAGATGGTAAAAACTATGATGGTTTCAAACTTGCTGGTTTGTACCAATGGGTATTTCCTTTAGAAGGGAATTTTAATTGGTATGTTGGTGCTGGTGGTGGATTAGGCTCTTTTAGTTTTGATAACCAAAATGGAAATGAATACAGCGACACCTTTTTCTTCCTTGCTGGAGATATTGGTATAGAATATAATTTTGACATCCCATTATTGCTTTCATTGGATTTTAGACCAGAATTAGGTTTTGGAAATGATTCATATAATAATGATGATTTAGATTTTGATATTGCCTTAGGTATTCGTTATCAATTCTAATAAGTAAAACTTATATATTTTAAAAGCGCCCATCAAGGCGCTTTTTTTATGCTTATATTTGATTTACAAGATGAAAAGCATATTGAATGGATAATTATAATACATACAAAATACCAGAAAACACTAGAATAGGACACGTACATTTGAAAGTGGCTGACTTAAATCGTGCATTAGACTTTTATTGTGGTTTACTAGGTTTTGAAATCATTACTAGATATGGTCCTGATGCGGTTTTTATTTCGGCTGGCGGTTATCATCATCACATTGGCTTAAATGTTTGGCATAGTAAAAACCAACCTCCTGCCCCAAAACAATCTGTTGGATTATTTCATACTGCCATATTGTATCCAACAAGAAAGGACCTAGCAACCATATTTAAAAGGCTTTTGGATAATAACTATCCATTAACAGGCGCAGCAAATCATGGCGTTTCTGAAGCGTTGTATTTAGATGATCCTGATAAAAATGGCGTAGAGCTTTATTGGGATAGGCCTAAAGAAGCATGGCCCAGAAAAGCAGATGGCTCTATAGATATGTTTACAAAGCCATTAGATTTAAATGATTTGCTAAATGAAAATGATTAAAAAAACACTGTTTATCAAAATCATAAACAATAAGCAGCATTCTTAATTTGTTCTATAACGCCAAACACTTTTTTAAAGTATCCTCATAAATAGATTCATATTTCGGTACAATTTTGTGTAAATCGAAGATTAAAGCTTGCTTTCTGGCATTATTTTTAAACGTTTTTAATCTTGTGGCATCACTTAAAATATATAATGCATTCTTTGTCATTTCGTCCACATCACCAACATTGCTTAAAAAACCAGAAAAACCTTGCTCGTTTACTTCGGGCAGACCTCCTGTATTGGTTGAAATTACGGGTACACTTGATGCCATAGCCTCTAATGCAGCCAAACCAAAGCTTTCGGTTTCTGATGGTAATATGAATAAATCACTAAAACATAAAATCTTATCAATTTCGTTACTTTTTCCAAAGAAAATCACCTTATCAAAAATACCTAATTGTTTACATTGTCTTTCTACCTTTTCTTTTTCAGGTCCCTCTCCTACCAACATTAATTTAGCGGGCATTTGTTTTTGAATATTATAAAAAATAGTGATGACATCCTGAACACGCTTTACTTTTCTAAGGTTGCTAATATGTGTAATTATTTTTTCATTATCCATAGCCATCATACCACGTTGACAGTCTGTAAACATGTGATTGTATTTATCTAAATCAATAAAATTTGGTACGACGTGAATGTCCTTTTTTATATCGAACAATCTTAGTGTATCATCTTTTAAACTTTGTGACACGGTCGTTACGGCATCTGATTTGTTGATACTAAACGTTACTGCTGGTTTATAAAATGGGTGGCTACCAACAAGCGTAATATCTGTGCCATGTAATGTAGTAACAATAGGTACATAAATGCCTTCTTCTTGCAGCATTTTCTTTGCCATATAACCTGCGTAGGCATGAGGAATGGCATAGTGTACATGTAATAATTCTATACCATGAAGTTTCACCATATCTACCAATTTGCTAGATAAAGCCAGTTCGTAAGGCTGATAATGAAACAACGGATATTCTGGTACATTTACCTCATGGTAGTGCACATTATTGCTCAATAACTCTAGCCTTACAGGTTGGTTATAGGTAATAAAATGAATTTCGTGTCCGCGTTTAGAAAGCTCTAAACCAAGCTCAGTAGCTACTACACCACTACCTCCAAATGTTGGATAACATACAATACCTATTTTCATCTGTTTATGCTTATTTGCTTTTTAATGTTCAGATGTAACATCATAATTAATCATTTTATTCTTATAATTATGAATGTTTCATTTTTTTTATTTAATCTTCTATAGCTTTATAAATAAAGCTTTGTATATCGGTTCTAATATTTTTCTTTAATAGTAAATTATCACCTTCTACTGGATAGGTTCTATTTGCTAAAAACACATACACGATTTCTTTTTCGGGATCCGCCCAAGCATAAGTTCCCGTAAACCCTGAATGTCCAAAACTACTCATGGAAACGCAACCACAGGTTGAACCTTCACCATTTAACTGCGGCTTATCAAATCCTACACCACGTCTATTTTTCTTGTCTATATAATAAGTGGTATTAAACTTATCTATGGTTTCTGGTTTTAAATAGCGCTTGCCTCCATAAAAACCTTTCTGCAAATACATTTGCATAATTTTAGCAACATCATTGGCATTACTAAAAACACCTGCATGACCACCAATGCCATTTTGCATAGCTGCTCCCATATCATGCACATACCCTTGTACTCTTTGGTATCTATAATAATTATCCTCTTCTGTGGGTACAATATTTGTATTGCTAATTTTATAATACGGATTATACATGGTATAATTAGCTCCTAAAGATTGATAAAAATGGTCTTGTGTTAACTGTTCTAATGTTCTGTCGTAATAGTTCTCAATATATTTCTTTAAAATAAAATAAGGAAAATCACTATAACGGTATTGAAGTCTATCCAAAAGCTCTGAATCTTTAATTATTTCTTGTATAGAATCCTGATAATCACTACGTAAGAATAAATTCTTTGCCACTTCAATATTAAATTCCTTACTTAAAGTATCCCTGTAGTATTTAGGACTTGGTTTCTTAGTGGAATCCAACGTATGATAATAAAAGGGTTCCCATGGTCTTAATCTAGCATAATGGGACAGCATGCTTTTAATGGTAACATTATTTTTATTTGAGGTTTTGTACTCAGGCAAAATTTCTGAAAGCTTTGTATCTAATGTAATTTGACCCTGCTCTTCGAGTTCCATGACTAAAGGTAATGTTGCCAATATTTTTGTTAAGGAGGCTAAATCGTAAATATCATCAAATTCAACTTTTTCATCGCCATCATAGGTATGTTTACCAAAATTTTTATTGTAAATCACTTTTCCCTTTCTAGCAATTAGAAGCTGAATGCCTGGGGTCATTTTCATATCAACCGCCATTTGAGCAATAGAATCTACTTTTTTTAGTTTTTCAGAACTCATACCAACCCGTTCAGGAATGGTATAACTCAAGCGATTAATACTATTATTGATTATGCCATCGCCTACTTTAAAATAACTTCCAATAGATACTGGCAAAGTCCCTTTTGACGGAATGGCTCCAAAAAGGAGTTGGGCAGATTTTTGTTGGGCTATCACGCTATTTTGATAACTTACTACAATGCTTTTAATGTTTTCTATGGAATCTACATCCAAAAGCGCATAAGGTTTAGTAAAAATATCTAAAACAACCGTATACGATTTTGCGATTTGTTTTAACCAATCTAATTCTTCCGGCGTAAACTTATGATCTTTCCAAGGAGTACTATTCGATTTATGAAATCCGACAATAACAGTGTTATAACCACTTAATTTGCCAAGCAAACTATCAATTGTTGTAGATTCAATTTCGTGAATCTTTGTATATTTTTTTAATTCATTAAAAAAAACAGAACCATCATCGTCTCCCAATTTCACATAAGCCATCGTTTTGTTTTCTAGCTGACGAAAAGGCAATAATTCAGTATCATTCTTAACAATGGTAATGGCGTTTTCTAGAAGTTCTTCGTAAAGAACATCATCTTTAATTCGGTTTAGATCTTCGTTTAAATTATGTAAGCCAACTGGCTCATAATGATTCAGTCCTACTTTAAATTTTGCTTGTAATATTTTCTTAACTGAATGTTCTAAACGTGATTCTGTAAAATCACCATTCTTATAGGCCTCTACAAGTTTTGAAATACCAATTGGGACATTTTCAGACATTAACATGACGTCATTGCCCGCTTTAAATGCAGCTAAATCAATCTCACCAGATTCATTGAAATTAGAAGCGCCTTTCATGGTAAGCGCATCTGTAAAAATAAGTCCTTGAAAACCCAAATCGTTCTTTAATATATCTGTGACTATGTGTTCCGATAAAGAAGATGGATAGCCTTCTCTTGGCTCTAAACTTGGCACGCTTAAATGTGCAACCATGACACTAGAAAGCCCTTCTTTAAAAAGTTTTTTATACGGGTATAGTTCTATGGAATCAATACGTTTCTCATCAAAAGTTATAGTGGGCAATGTTTTATGTGAATCTTGGTCGGTATCCCCATGCCCCGGAAAATGCTTTGCATTGGCTAATACACCAGCACTTTGCATCCCTTTCATAAAAGCCAAGGCTTTTTCGGTTACATTGTCTTTATCTTCCCCAAACGAGCGATTGCCAATAATTGGGTTTAGCGGATTTGTATTAATATCCACCACGGGTGCAAAATTAAAGTGTACGCCTATGCGCTTACTATGCTCACCAATTTGCCTACCTGTTTGCTCTATAAGTTTGTTGTCTTTTATGGCGCCCAAAGTCATATTCCAAGGAAACGCATAGGTGGAATCTAAACGCATACTTAAACCCCATTCGGCATCCATACCTATAAGCATGGGTAATTTTGAAATGGATTGTAATTCGTTATTTAATTTGGCTTGTCTTACTGGGCCTCCTAAGGAATAAATAATGCCACCTATATGATAATCACGAACCAATTCAATAATTTTGATCTTCATTTTCTCATCTTGATTGGACATGACTTGGACCATGAACAACTGCCCCACTTTTTCATGAAGTGACATAGATGCATATACACTATCAACCCATTTTTGTTGTGCTATAAAATCATTTGCCAATAATGGGTTTTCAACTTTTTGTGCTGATATAGAATAGGTTATAAAAAGAAAAAATATATATAAAGAGATTTGACGCATAGTTGGATTTGTTAAGCACATTAATAGTAAGTAGTACATACTAATAACCATGCCAAAATAAGACTTTTAAAAAGAAGATAAAACGACTTTAAGATAGATTTATAACAAGTTTGTAAACAAAATGTTGGTGGTAATAAACTATTCAATTAAATCTATATGCCTGTCGTGATACCCTAACAAATATAAAACACCATCTAACCCAATACTAGAGATGGAACTTTGTGCATTATCTTTTACTGTTGGTTTGGCATGAAATGCAATTCCTAAGCCAGCAAGGTTTAGCATTGGTAAATCGTTAGCGCCATCCCCTACAGCAATGGTCTGGTTTATATGTAAACCTTCTTTTTGGGCGATTTCTTTAAGATATTCTGCTTTTTTGTTGCCATCAACAATTTCGCCAACATAGCCGCCTGTTAACAAACCGTCTTTAATTTCCAGTTCATTGGCATAAACATAATCTATACCTAACTCCTTTTGTAAATAATGACCGAAGTATGTAAACCCCCCTGATAAAATAGCCGTTTTAAATCCGTAGGTTTTTAATGTTTCAATAAGTCTTCTAGCTCCTTTAGTTAAAGGTAAATTAATCGCAACATCATGAAGAACTTCTTCGCTCAATCCTTTTAAAAGTTGCATGCGCCTAATAAAACTTTCCTTAAAATCTATCTCCCCTTGCATGGCCGCCTCCGTAATGGCTTTTACTTGATCACCAACCCCTGCCAATTCTGCCAATCTATCAATAACTTCGGCCTGTATTAAAGTGGAGTCCATATCGAAACAAACCAAGCGCCGGTTTCGTCTGTAAATATTATCTTCTTGAAACGCAATATCTACATCTAACTCCCTAGAAATTTGCATGAATTTAGCGGTGAACTCCGTTTTATCTGTAATTTCCCCTCGAATGGATAATTGGATACAGGCTCTTGGATAATCCTCCTTTTTTAATAGTGATATTCGACCTGTAAGCCGGATTATGGAATCTATATTTAAGTTCTTTTCTGAAATGACTTTTGTAACTTCAGAAATTTGTGTGGCCGCCAGTTTTTCTCCTAAAATGGTAATAATGTATCGGTTTTTGCCTTGTAAGCCTACCCAATTTTCATAATCCTCAAGTGAAATGGGCGTAAACTTAGCAGTGATGCCAAGCTCATAAGATTTAAAAAGCAAGTCTTTTAAAACGGCTGCTGAATCTTCTCCCGCTTGGATTTCAAATAACATACCTAAAGATAAGGTATCATGAATGTTTGCTTGCCCAATATCTAATATTTTAGCCCCGTATTCTGCCAAAACACCTGTTAATGCAGACGTTAAGCCTGGTTTATCTTGTCCTGAAATATTTAGTAAAATAATTTCATTCGCCATAATTTTATATTTACACTTTTTGTAAGCCGTAAAATTGATTATTCTATTTGATATATGAAAGTTTTAGGTTTAAAAACAGGAGACAAAATAACCTATTTAATAAATCTACTGTGCCAACTTTCGCTTGCTGGCACTTCCCAGTTTTCGTTAAATTCAGCAATAGTGGTCACTAAATTATTAAAAACAATGGTGTTTTTGGAAATGGCTTTTTCTTTTGCCATTTTTTTAAAATCAAGAAGCGTTTTGTAGGCTATAAAATCGCCTTGTTTATAAGAGACATTCATTTTATCCAGTAAATCCACATGATAGTCCTTTTCTAATTGTTGAATAAAATAAACAGACGCATCAATAGAACATCCTGAAGCTTTATTTAAGTTTTGATTTAAGCCAATTATAATAAACCGCTTATATTTAATAAGATACCCTGCCTGCAAATCACTGCCATGTACCGTCCAATTTTCTATAAAAACATCTAACTTCGATTGAATTTCTTCAATCTCTTCTTCATTAAATGAACGATTGGCTTGGTAAATCCAAACTCTTGATTCTTCTGGTAATATATTGAAATCTACTAGCATTGATTTGATTTACGATTTTTGATTTACGATTTTTGATTGTCAAGAAGAGTAATAAACGAACTTACAAATCTTGGGCATTGGCAATAAGTTCTGCGATATCCATAATGACAACTTCGCTCTCTTTTTCTTTGTGCTTTACACCATCAGTCATCATTGTGTTACAAAACGGACAACCTGCCGCTATGATTTCTGGTTTTACTTCTAAAGCTTGCTCTGTTCGCTCCACATTTACGTCTTTATTGCCCTTTTCAGGTTCCTTAAACATTTGCGCGCCTCCTGCTCCACAACATAAACCCGTGCGTTTGCAGTTTTTCATTTCAACCAGTTCGGCTTCAAGCTTTTTAATTAAGTCGCGTGGGGCTTCATAAACATTATTGGCCCGGCCTAAATAACATGGGTCGTGAAAAGTAATGCGCTTTCCTTTAAATTGGCCACCTTCAATCGTTAACCGTCCTTCGTCTAGCAACGCTTTTAAAAATTGGGTGTGGTGCATCACTTCATAGTTACCGCCCAATCCTGGATATTCGTTTTTTATGGTGTTGAAGCAATGAGGACAAGCGGTTACTATTTTCTTAACTTCATAAGCATTAAGCACTTCAATATTGGTTACGGCTTGCATTTGAAACAAAAATTCGTTACCAGCTCGTTTTGCTGGGTCGCCAGTACAACTTTCTTCTGTTCCCAACACGGCAAATTCAACCTTGGCTTTATGTAATAATTTAACAAAGGCTTTGGTTATTTTTTTTGCCCTGTCATCAAAACTACCAGCGCAACCGACCCAAAATAATACTTCGGGCTGTTTGCCTTGAGCCATGAATTCTGCCATAGTGGGCACGTTTAGTAATTCGCTCATGGGTTAAATTATTCGTTTTTCCAGTTTAGCCTGTCCATTTGATTGTATGGCCATGGCGCTCCATTATTCTCTATATTGGTCATCATGCTATTTAGTTCTACTGGCGCAGCAGACTGTTCCATGACTAAATAACGACGCATATCCATAATAATGGATAACGGATTGATACTTACCGGACAAGCCTCTACACAGGCATTACATGATGTACAAGCCCACAATTCCTCCTGAGTTATATAATTGTCCAACAATTGCTTACCGTCTTCTTTAAAGGTTCCTTTATTTAAATCTATATTTTTACCCACTTCCTCTAAACGGTCTCGGGTGTCCATCATGATTTTTCTTGGAGACAACTTTTTACCTGTTTGATTGGCGGGGCATTCACTTGTACAACGTCCACATTCGGTACACGTATAGGCATTTAATAATTGTAACCAATTTAAATCCTGAACATCGCTGGCGCCAAACTTGGCCGGTGTCTCAGTTTCTGTGCCTTCGGCGGGCGCAGCAAATGGATCTACATTGGGATCCATCATCAGTCTAACTTCTTTTGTAACCGCTTCTAAATTATCGAATTGTCCTTGTGGTTTTAAACTTCCATAATACGTATTGGGGAATGCCAATAAAATATGAAGATGTTTTGAGAAGTACAAATAATTTAAAAACACCAAAATACCCAAAATGTGCATCCACCATGCCGCTCGTTCTATAACATGTAGAGTGCTTTCTGATAGAGAACCGAACCAAGGTGCTATAAACTGGCTAATTACATTACCCGAATTCATATCTTGAAATGGAGCATCGGTTGCATTCATAACCAAGAACAAGGTCATTAAAACCATTTCGAAATATAAAATGATATTGGCATCGCTTTTTGGCCAAGTGGTCATTTCTGATTTCCAGAAACGTTTCAATTTTATAATGTTCCTTCTAATCCAAAAAATAATTACGGAAACAAATACTAAAACCGCTAAAATTTCAAAAGCACCTATTAAAATCCCGTATGGTTTTCCTATTGCGGAGAATATACGATGCGTGCCGAATATACCATCAATGATTATTTCTAAGACTTCTATATTGATGATTATAAATCCTACATAAACAATAATATGCAACATTCCAGCAATAGGCCTATGCATCATTTTTGTTTGCCCGAGTGCAATCATCGCCATGTTTTTCCAACGTTGTGATTTGTTATCACTAACATCAATATCATGACCTAATTTTATATTACGAATGAGTTTTTTTACATGTTTCGCAAAATAACCTGCACCAATAATTAGCGCAATGGCAAATAATATGTTAGGTAAATAATGCATAAATGCTTAGTTAGCTGGCTCCTCTTCTGAATAAGGTATTTCTTTTTTTGATAGGATTCTAAAATAGCGTTTTGGGTGAAGCTTAATATCCCTTAATAACTCTTCCATTTCTTTTGAAGCGCCTTTTAGGTTATTATACAATGCTTCATCGTTTAATAATTTACCCATGGAGCCTTCTCCATTTTCAATGGTTGCTAAAACGGTATTTAAACTGGTAATTGTTTTATTTAAGGTCTCCACGGTGCTACCAAGTTTAGCTTCTTTTAATTCAGTTGTTAATAGAGATAAATTTTCGCTAGTGGTTTTAAAGTTTTCAAGTATAACGGCAATGTTCTCATCATTTTTGGAAATCAAACCATTTGCTGAAGAAGATAATTGCTTAAATCCTTTTAATGTTGAATTCAATTCGGCGATCGTTCTTTTCAATCCTTCTTCAGAATCATCAATAACGATGCTGTTTAAATTATTAATAAGTGAGTCGGTTGATCTTAACGTCATATCTAAGTTGTCACTTATTCCTGAAAAGTTTTTTGTTAGACTAGTAATGAGCCCTGGTTCTACTTCAGATTGTAACATATCTCCATACTCAGCAGTTTCACCTTCAAAACTATTAATAATTGCTAAACCATTGCCTCCCATCAAGCCTGTTTCGTACATGCGTACTATACTGCTTTTTGAAAACTTCAATTTGTCGTTTACAGTAAAAGACACGATGGTTTTCCCACTGTTGTAATCATATCTTATATCTTTAATTTTACCTACAACATTACCATTTACGGTAACTGTGGAGGCTTTAGTTAAAGCATTGTAATCAAACTTGGTATAATATACGTCTGTTGACTCAAATAAATTTTTGCCTTTTAAATAATTGAATCCGAAAATAAATAGGGAAATTCCTAAAATAACTAATATGGCGGTTTTTACTTCTTTTGATATTTTCATCTATAATACGTATTGTTTAATCAGAAAGATGTAATTCGGATAAAAGCATTTTTGCAAACATTATAATTTCAAGATATGCTAATTTCAAAATGAATCTTATTTAGATGGACAAATTTAAAATAAATTTAAAAAGAACGCCTTTAATTAGCAGTTGTTTTTAATGCATCGGATAATGGAATTTTTTTTCCCTGTTTAAAGGCGACTATAAAACAAGAGGTATAGCCTTTGCTTTTAGCTTCATCTTCAAGCTTTCTAATAACATTATAATCGGAAGTTAACCCATAAAAATACTTATACAAACCATCTTCTTTTATTTTAGATACAGCTTCCAGTCCCTTAAAATTATAAGGTTTTGTGATTAAATCTTTAGGACCTGCAGAAATTTGAACTTTAAACTCTATATCAGAGCTAATAGCATTAGTAGTAATCGTTTCAGGCGTTTCATTATCTTCTAAATGTTCATTTATTAAACCGCCATCTTCTACATTTAAATCTAAAGACTTTTTGTATTTTAATATAGCGTCTGCAATAGATGATGACATATCATTTTGTCCTTTTTTTGAATTTAAATAAGCTCCTTCTGCATTATTTGTCAAAAAACCGAGCTCAACCAAAACACTTGGCATAACGGTTTGGTGCAACACTATTAAACCAGCCTGTTTTACTTTTCTGTTAGTTCTTTTTAATTTATTGGTAAAATTATCTTGAATAAAACTAGCCAGCAATATACTTTGATCTAAATATTCTTCTTGACCTAATATGATACTAATGGCTGATTCTGGTGAGTTGGGGTCGAATCCCGCATATTTACTTTCGTGGTTGCTTTCCATAAAAATTACGGCATTTTCTTTTTTTGCAACATCAAAATTTGTTTGGTTTTTATGGATACCCAAAACAAACGTTTCTGTACCATAAGCTTGAGATTTATGTGCATTACAGTGTACCGAAACAAACAAGTCTGCATTTGCTTTATTAGCTATTTTTCCTCTGTCGAATAAATCAACAAACACATCTGTTTTACGTGTATAAACCACTTTAATATCTGGATTTTTCTCCAGCTCTTCTCCAATTCCAAGCACAACATTTAAGGCAATGTCTTTTTCTCTGTAGCCATTGCCCAAATTACCTGGGTCCTTGCCGCCATGACCTGCATCTAAAACAACAACAAACTTGTCGGATTTATTTTGTTCATCATCATTAACTACAAATGAAGATAATGTTAATACGACTATAAAGAATACTAAAATGGATAAACTTTTCGTTCTCATATGAATTTTAACGACTAAAAATGCAACTTATTACACTATGGATTTATGCTAATGTTTAATTTAAATTTTTTGTTCAATAATTAAATTAATCACAGAAAAATATATGTAATTTTGGCTTTTCAAAAACCGAGCCATACTTTTACAAAAATACATTTAAAAGCGTTGCATACAAACAACTTTAAAATACTTTTTGCATTAAGTTTTACAGTGTTTATCAACACGTTTAGCTTCGCCCAAGACATCCCAAAAAAACAAACCTCTATTGAACCAAGTGTTAAAGATAGTGTTACAGTAAGTGTTGATAGTTTATTGCTTCCTGAAATTTCTGAAAAGTCTCAAGATACCATTGTAACGGATTCCATAAAACCAAAAAAAGAAACTTTAACGGATATTGTTACTTATAGGGCGACTGATTATACTTCATTTAACCAAAAAAAGAAACAGCTCTATTTATTCAATGAAGCGGAAATAACCTATGGCGACATTAATATAAAAGCAGGAAGTATTACGGTAGACTATAGCAAAAACACCGTTTACGCCAAAGGTATTATAGACTCAACCAATACGTATATTCAAGCTCCTGTTTTTACCCAAGGCCAGAATGTGGTAGAACCAGATTCTATAATCTATAATACCAAAACAGAAAAAGCCCTCATTTATAATAGTGTAACAGAACAATCTGGAGGCACTGTTGTTGCCTCTATAACAAAAAAGGAAAATGATTCGGTTTACTTTATAAATAGAGGAAAGTACACCACAGCCGAAAATCTCGAAGATCCTGAGTATTATTTTTTATTAAGAAAAGCGAAAGTTGTACCCGGAAAAAAAATAGTAACAGGTTTAACCAACTTATTCATTTATGATGTACCAACACCCATAGGATTGCCTTTTGGTTTTTTCCCCCAAACAGAGACACAAACATCCGGTGTCATTATCCCATCATTTGGCGAACAGAACGAAAGAGGTTATTTTCTTCAAAATGGCGGGTATTATTTTGCCATAAACGATTATGTTGATTTGGCCGTTTTAGGAGATTATTACACAAATGGAAGTTATGGATTGCGTTTGGAAAGCACCTATGCCTTGCGTTATAAATTTAGAGGGAACTTTGCGTTTAGGTATGAGAACTTGATAAGTAGCGAGCGTGGGTTTCCAGATTATTCAAAATCTACAGTTTACAATTTGCGCTGGTCCCATAGCCAAGATGGAAAATCAAGCCCGAACTCCAGATTCTCAGCGTCCGTAAACTTAGGTAGTAGCACCTATTATAGAACCACCCTTAATCAAGCAAATATAGGAAGTACGTTGAACAATACGCTATCATCTTCTGTTTCTTATTCAAAAACATTTCAAGGTGAACCGCAAACAAATATTAGCCTTACGGCTACACATACACAAAACACCAACACTCAAGAAATCAATATGACGCTACCTACTTTTCAAGGCAGTGTTGGCAGGATTTTTCCTTTTGCACCAAAAGTTGGTACCAAAAAGGGCATGATCCAAAATGTGAGTTTACAATATAATGTTAGAGGAGAAAACAGAATTAGAACAACCGATTCTCTTTTCTTTACAAAGCAAATGTTTAAAGATGCCGAAGCGGGATTTCAACACAATATTCCGTTAAGCACAAACTTTAAACTATTTAAACACTTTAGCTTAAGTGCTAGCACCAATTATAACGAAGTTTGGACATTTAAAACCATAAAAAAATCTTTTGACGAATTAAATAGAAAAATTGTAATAGATACAGTTAATAACTTTGATACCTTTAGAACGTATAATTTTGGTGCCAGCCTAGGAACCACCATTTATGGAATGTTCAATTTTGAAAAAGAAGGTAAAGACACTAAAATTAAAGCCATAAGACATATTGTAAGACCTTCTGTTAGTTACAATATCAATCCTGCTTTTGACAGGTATTATGACACCTATGAAGTTGTAAGTGCCGACGGACTTACAACAAGCGATGTCGAATATACCCGCTTCGAGAGGTCCATTTTTGGAATTCCCAATAACACATTTTCAAGTTCGGTCGGACTTTCAGTATCAAATAATTTTGAAGCCAAAGTAAGGGATAAAGACACGACTGCTACAGAACCAAAAAAGGTTATTCTACTAAACAATTTAAATTTTTCAACTGCTTATAATCTTGCAGGAGATTCTTTGCAATGGAGTCCTATTAGAATGACCGGTGGCACACAATTATTTGATAATAAATTGACTGTCAATTTTGGAGCCACTTTAGATCCCTATGCTTTGGACAACAATAACAATAAAATTGATAAATTCAATATAAATAACGGTGGTAGCTTATTCAGGCTTACAAGTGCTAACTTTACGATGAGCACTTCTTTTTCCAGCAAAGACAATAAAAAGGACACAAACGATAGGGGTATTCAAGAGAATGTAAGAAACGGTGGTAGGGATGATGATTTATTTGGACTTCCTCAAGATTATTCAAATCAAAATTTTGAAGATGAAGAAGGTGATGAAGAAGAAACAACTTCGGAATTTTATAACAATAAAATCCCATGGAGCTTACGTTTAGCCTATGCGGTAAACTATTCAAATGCTAGAAGGGAAAATTTAATATCGTCCCACTCCCTTATGTTTTCTGGAGACATAGAATTGTCTCCTAAATGGTCTGTTGGTGCCTCTTCTGGTTATGATTTAAAAGACAACGGTTTTACGTTTACCCAATTACGATTCAAGCGTGATTTGTTGAGTTGGAGCATGGATTTTAGTTGGGTACCCTTTAGTGCCAACAGTTCATGGAACTTTTTTATTGGTATATCATCCAATATCTTAAAAGACCTTAAATACGAAAAACGTAGGCAGCCAGATCAACGACTATAATTAATTCTGAAATATAAGTTTATATGCGAAAAATTATTAATACACCCAATGCCCCAACACCTATTGGCCCATACAATCAAGCGGTTTTGAGCGGAGAGACATTGTACCTCTCCGGTCAAATTGCTATGAATATTGAAACGGGAATGTTGGTTTTAGACAATATAAAAGCTGAAACTAAACAAGTTATGGAGAACTTAAAAGCAGTACTAAATGCTGCCGACATGAGCTTTGACAATGTAGTGAAATCAACCATTTTTATTAGTGATATGAATGATTTTTCACAAATAAACGAGGTATACGGTAGTTATTTTGAAGACGCTAATGCGCCTGCCAGAGAGACGGTGCAAGTTGCAAGATTACCCAAAGACGTACATGTTGAAATTAGTATGATTGCCGTTAATCGTGACCTTTAAATAGGCTGGTTTTGTGGTGAATATTTAACCAACAATTCTTTCAACCTATCTGTTCCAATCGGCTTTGCCAAAAAATCATCAACACCAGATAATTTGGCCTTTTGAATATCAGCTTCAAAAGCACTTGCCGAAACTGCTATTATTGGTGTGTTGGTTCTAGCATATTTATCTGTTGCCTTTATGGTTCTAGTGGCTTCATAGCCATCCATTTCTGGCATATAAATATCCATAAAAATCAAATCGAAATCGAGAACACTATACAATTTCACTGCTTCAAGTCCATTTCTCACCAAAGTACAATCTGCCCCTTGTTGCTCAAGCAAAAACTTAATAACCTTTTGGTTTATTTTATTATCTTCAGCCACAAGTACACTAAATTTATAGTCGAATTTATTCAGCAAATCAACTGCAGGTTCTTTAATCTCTGTTTTTAGATTCAAGGTCTTTTTTAACTGTAAACTGAAATAAAATATAGACCCTTCATTCTCTTTACTTTCTAATTCTAACTCACCTCCCATTAATTTCACAAGTTTGTATGAAATGGAAAGACCCATACCACCACCTCTATAATGTTTCATGGTTGATACGTCATCATTTTCAGAGATTTTAAAAATTTTTTTAACTTCAAATGGCGACAACCCAACCCCAGTATCCTTCACATAAAAAGTAACGATTTGGTTATCGTCATTACTAACCGTTTGGTGTATGGTAACCGATATTTTACCTGAATGTGTAAACTTAATGGCATTATTAATTAAATTAATAAGCACTTGCTGTATTCTGGATAAGTCACCCAATAACAAGAATTTAGGTTTCTTTTCTGATAAGAATTTAAATTCAAAATCTAAGTTTTTGTCCCAAGCTTGATATTCCAAAACTTTGAAAAGCTTAGATAAATCTGACTCTAAATCGATAACAACCAAATTTAAATTGGTATTGTCATGTTCAAACTTTGCATTATCTAAAATCATATTCACCAACTGTAATAAATGTTCTGATGAATATTGGGCAATTTCAACCTCTGCCATTTGGTCACTATCCAAATTTGTTTTTTTCAACATATTAAGCATTCCCAATACGGCATTAAGAGGTATCCTAATTTCATGGCTCATATTTGCCAAATAAACTGATTTATGGTCAACAAGCAAATTGGCTTTTTCTAAGCTTTTTTCAAGTTTGTCAATATCGTTAATCAACTCAGATTTAATATAGCCATCATGGGCTTTAGTCCATAAAAGATACAACACCGCTATAAGTAATATAGTTACAATAATTAGTAACAATGTAGCAATAACATACAAGTCTTTATTTCCATCTATATAACTATACAACAAGTAAAAAATAACGGAAATGGCAACCAATGCTAAAAAAGACAGCCCAAGGATACGTTTTGAAAACTTGCTAGATTGTGATAAAAACACCATTAAATTATTATTTTAACAAACTTAATCCATAATTAATTAAATACACAAAACAATTATGGTTTTTGAGTGCCATTTAATATATGTTGTCTTTTTTAATCCTAAATCTTAAAAAAGACATATTTTTGATATTAGATTAATTTCAGATACTTATGCGCATAGAATACGATATAAAACTAGGATTTAAGGATGTTATGATTCGTCCGAAACGTTCCACACTAAAAAGCAGATCGGAAGTTAATTTAGATAGGGAATTTAAATTTATGCACAGTCCTATCACCTGGGAAGGCATTCCTATTATGGCGGCAAATATGGATACCGTTGGTACGTTTGAAATGGCTTACGCCCTATCCAACAAAAAATTAATTACGGCTATACACAAACATTACACCATTAATGATTGGAATCTTTTTTTTGAAAACACTCAAGATGCTATGTCTGATTATGTAGCCATAAGTACCGGTATTAGCAAACATGATTCCGATAAATTAGCGACTATTATTAGTCGAAATCCACAACTTAAATTCATTTGTATTGATGTTGCCAATGGTTATTCTGAACACTTTGCGAACTTTGTAAAGAAAATGAGGGGTTTATATCCAGACAAAGTCATTATTGCAGGAAATGTGGTTACGGGTGAAATGGTTGAAGAACTATTATTATCTGGAGCAGATATTGTGAAAGTTGGTATTGGTCCCGGTTCTGTGTGTACCACTAGAATAAAAACCGGTGTTGGTTATCCGCAATTATCTGCTATTATAGAATGTGCTGATGCTGCTCATGGTTTGGGCGGACAAATAATAAGTGATGGTGGTTGTACAACGCCCGGAGATGTGGCGAAAGCGTTTGGTGCTGGTGCCGATTTTGTCATGTTAGGTGGTATGTTTGCTGGCCATGATGAAAGTGGTGGGGAAATTATTGAAAAAAACGGCAAGCCCTTTAGAAAATTTTATGGGATGAGCTCTTCTACCGCTATGGAAAAACACGTTGGTGGTGTTGCTGAATATAGAGCTAGTGAAGGGAAAACGGTAGAAATTCCATACAGAGGGAAAGTCGATAACACCTTGCAGGATATTTTGGGAGGTTTAAGAAGCACTTGTACATATGTTGGTGCTCGACGTTTAAAAGAACTTACCAAACGGACCACTTTTATTAGGGTTGCTGAACAGGAAAATCAGATTTATACGGAATAACGGCAACTTTCATTTGTCATTAAAGTTACTATTAGCTATTTTTTTACCGCTAATTTTACAAATTCAAAAATCTTTGTTTTTAAAATGATAAAATCATAATTTATCAGCATAAAATATATCAGTATTTTGGAAGTGTTTTTAAAAATAAAAAATAAAAATAACTTACATTGTAGTTGATTTTAAATTAAGTAATAGATGGCATTAAAAATTGTAATTTCACATAAAACATTATACAAATACGACAGACCGGTATCACTTTCTCCACATATTTTTAGACTTCGGCCTGCACCACACAGCAGAACACCCATAGAGGCCTATTCTATAAAAATCAAACCCGAAAACCAATTTTTTAATTGGCAACAAGATCCTTTCGGTAATTATTTAGCACGATTGATTTTTCCAGAAAAAACCACAGAATTATCGATTGATGTTGAAATCATAGCCGATTTAAAAACCATAAATCCGTTTGATTTCTTTGTTGAAGAATCTGCAGAAGAATACCCCTTTGAGTATAACGACACCATCAAAAAAGAGCTGCTGCCCTATCTTGAAGTCACTGAAAGAGGCCAATTATTAATGGATTTTCTCAAAACCATTGATAAAACCCCTAGAAAAACCATATACTTTTTAATCGATATCAACAGAAAAATATACGAATACCTTAATTATAACATTCGTATGGATCCAGGCGTACAAACTTGTGAAGAAACCCTAAGCCAGAAAAATGGGTCGTGCCGGGATTATGCTTGGCTTTTTGTTCAAACATTGCGCCATTTAGGATTTGGAGCTCGCTTTGTATCCGGGTATTTGGTACAATTAAAATCGGATGAAAAATCATTGGATGGCCCGTCAGGTCCTGAAGCAGATTTTACCGATTTACATGCTTGGGCAGAAGTCTATTTGCCTGGTGCTGGCTGGATTGGTTTTGATGCGACGTCAGGTTTACTGGCAGGCGAAGGCCACATCCCATTAGCGTGTACACCTTCATTTGAAAGTGCCGCTCCAGTGTCGGGAATGACCGATATATGTGAAACGGAATTCTTTTTTGAAAACTCCGTAAAACGCATTTTTGAATCACCTCGTGTTACAAAACCCTATACGGAAGAACAATGGAAGGCCATATATAAACTGGGGTTTCAAGTAGAAAAACAACTGGAAAAAGGCGATGTTAGACTGACTATGGGAGGCGAACCTACCTTTGTATCAATTGACGATATGGAATCACCTGAATGGAACACCGATGCAGACGGTCCGCATAAAAGGGAGTTGGCAAAAAACCTATCGGTTCGGTTATATGATACGTTTGCTAAAGGTGGTATGTTGCACCAAGCTCAAGGAAAATGGTACCCCGGAGAACCCTTACCAAGATGGACTATAGAACTATGTTGGCGAAAAGATGGAAAGAACATTTGGAATGATAAAAAACTGTTTTCATTATTTTCCGATAATCCTAAAATTCCGAAAGACGCTGATAAATTATTCCTAAAGTCGCTTACAAAATATTTAGGCATTACTGACACCACGATAAAACCGACATTTGAAGATTCCTTTTATTTTCTGTGGCAAGAAGGCAAAATGCCTATGGATATTGACCCCACCAAAGAAGATGGTAATATGCTTGTAAAAAACAAGCTAAAAGATATTTTAAAGGAAGGCACATCAAAAGCCATTGGCTATGTGTTGCCCTTAAATAATACCATGGGCGATTGGTACACCTGCCATTGGGAGTTTAGAAGAGAGCATTTATTTTTAATTCCCGGAAATTCACCCGTTGGCTTGCGTTTACCTTTAGATTCTTTAGTGGAGAAAGCCGAGCATGAGGAATTTCCGGTATATCAACCAGACCTGTTTTCAAAAAAGAAAAAACTGCCAAATTATAAAAGAGCTGTAAATAAAAGGGTGAACGATATTAAAACCAACGGCATTCCATCAAAGAAAACCAATTATTTTATAAGAACAGCTTTATGTGCTGAAGTTAGGGATGAAAAACTTCATTTGTTTTTGCCGCCTTTAGACAGTGCCGAAATATTTTTGGATATAATGGCTTCTATTGAAGCAACTGCTAAAGAACTATCGATTCCTGTGATTATTGAAGGCTATGACCCGCCAAAAGATAACCGATTGGAATCCATGAAAGTGACTCCAGACCCAGGTGTTATTGAAGTAAATGTGCATCCTGCAAAAAACTGGGAGGAGCTTACTTATAATACCTTAACCCTTTACGACCAAGCTAAAAAATCACGTTTGGGGACAGAAAAGTTCATGCTTGATGGTAAACATACGGGCACTGGTGGTGGTAACCATGTCACATTAGGTGGCATTACCCCAGCTGATAGCCCGCTTTTAAGAAAACCAAGTTTGTTACGAAGTTTATTGACGTTTTGGCAACATCACCCAGGACTTTCCTATTTATTTTCAGGGGCATTTATTGGTGCTACCAGTCAAGCACCTCGAATTGATGAAGCCCGAATGGAAAACCTGTATGAACTCGAAATTGCCTTTAATCAAATTCCGAAAAACGGTAAAGTCCCTTTTTGGCTGACCGATAGGTTGTTCAGACATTTATTAACGGATCTTACAGGAAATACGCATCGTGCCGAGTTTTGTATCGATAAATTATATTCTCCAGACTCATCTTCTGGGAGATTGGGTATTTTAGAATTACGTGCTTTTGATATGCCACCGCACCCGCAAATGAGTTTGATGCAAAACTTATTGGTAAGAACCTTAGTGGCTTGGTTTTGGAAAAAACCTTACGAGCATAAATTAGTCCGTTGGGGCACAGAATTACACGATAAATTTTTAATTGAACATTTTGTAAGAGAAGATATTAAAGATATTGTTACCCAATTAAACAAGGCAGGTTATAGATTTAAAGAAGATTGGTTCAATCCGTTTTTTGAATTTAGGTTTCCACTTCATGGTATGGTTGAAATTAATAATATCCATTTGGAATTACGAGCTGGTATCGAGCCTTGGAACGTTCTTGGAGAAGAAGTTACGGGCGGCGGCACGGCGAGGTATGTTGATTCTTCAGTAGAACGCCTTCAGGTTAAGGTGTCTAATTTCAATAATGAG
This sequence comes from Confluentibacter flavum, assembly GCF_002843175.1. Taxonomy (GTDB): domain Bacteria; phylum Bacteroidota; class Bacteroidia; order Flavobacteriales; family Flavobacteriaceae; genus Confluentibacter; species Confluentibacter flavum. The sequence continues at coordinate 6,333 of NZ_PJEO01000053.1, read as the reverse complement.
CGTTATGTACTGACTTGTAACGGCATTAAAGTGGACTTAAAAAGTACCACGGTAAAAGAAGAATTTGTAGCTGGTGTGCGTTATAAAGCTTGGAACCCGTATTCGGCCATGCACCCAACCATTGATGTGGATACGCCTTTGGTTTTTGATATCGTGGATACTTGGAACAGACGTTCCATTGGAGGCTGCACGTATTTTGTGGCACATCCGGGAGGCCGTTCATACGAAACCTATCCTGTTAATAGCTATGAAGCGGAATCCAGAAGAATCAGTCGTTTTTGGGAATTTGGCCATACCCAAGGTGATGTGGAAAATATTTCCCAAGACACCGATAAATCCAATAAAAGCGTTAAACAAAAGGGTGGCGAGAAAAAATTCAGATATAAAGTGCTTCCAATCAATTTTGAGTTTCCAAATACCTTAGATTTGCGAAAAAAATAATAGCGCCTTTTTCATGATATTAGACTCCAACATATTATTTCAAAATTATTTTTCTGAAAATAGAAATTATGATGAGGTATTGAAATCTAATATGACCATAAATCCCAATTGGGAAACCTTACTTGAAAACATCAATCAATTAGGGTTGAAAGAATTAATCAATAAGCAAAATGAAGTTGATTGGTTGATGGATGAAACTGGGGTAACCTACAATGTCTATAACGACCCCAAAGGGATGCACCGCCCTTGGAATTTGAATGTGGTACCTTTTTTAATCCATGAAAATGAATGGAAAACCATAGAAAAAGGGATTATTCAGCGCGCCGAACTATTAAATTTGATTTTAAAAGACATTTATGGCAAACGCGAATTAATTAAAAAAGGGGTCATTCCCCATGAAGTTGTTTTTGCCCATAGAGGATTTCTAAGGCAATGCGACCAAATAGACTATAAAACATCTAAAAACTTATTAATCCATTCTGCTGATTTATCCAGAGGTCCCGATGGACGAATGTGGGTAGTTAACGACCGCACACAAGCGCCTTCTGGTATGGGTTATGCCCTAGAAAATAGATATGCCATAAATAGAGCCGTTCCTTCTATATTTAAAAACATACATGTACAACATTCTTCTAGCTTCTTTTATGGTTTCAATCAAATGCTTATTGATGCTGCCCATAATAATAAGGACAACCCGAATATTGTTATTCTTACCCCAGGCCCTTTAAATGAAACTTATTTTGAGCATTCCTATTTGTCGTCATTTTTAGGATGCCCATTGGTAACCGGGAACGATTTGGTGGTGCGCAACGGCAAGGTGTGGATGAAAACCTTAAAAGAACTCAAACAAGTGGATGTTATTTTAAGACGTGTGGATGATGTGTATATGGACCCCTTGGAGTTACGTGAAGATTCTTATCTAGGTGTTGCCGGCTTGTTGGATGTAGTTAGGAATCAAAATGTCACCATCATCAATCCTATTGGAAGCGGTGTACTGGAAAATTCGGGTCTCATTCCTTTTATGAATGCGATTTCCAAATATTTCTTAAATGAAGATTTAATATTGCCACAAATAGCATCTTGGTGGTGCGGACAAGAAAAAGAACGCCAATATGTTTTAAGCAACCTCTCTAATTTTGTAGTGAAACGCATTGACCGTTCTAACAGGGAAAGTTTATTTTTCTGTGAATTTTTGGATGCCAACCAATTAGAAAAGCTAAAACGGGAAATACAGTCTAACCCTTATCGCTTTGTTGCCCAAGAAAAAATATCATTTTCAACAGCACCCGATTTTGTTGATGGGCGTTTAGAACCTAGAAAAGTCATGTGCCGTACCTTTGCCATCGCAAGGAAAAACTCCTATAGCGTGATGCCTGGTGGTTTGGTTCGGGTGGCACCCGAACGGGAAGATTTGCATGTGTCCAACCAACGTGGCGGCGTAAGTAAAGATTTTTGGATCATTACGGATAATCCCCAAACAAGCATGCATCATTATGCTTGGGATAATACTTGTAAAATCTCTATTTCAAATATTAATGACCTACCAAGCAATACCGCCGAAAACCTCTATTGGTCTGGTAGATACTTAGGTAGAGCCATTGTAACGGCACGATTTTTAAGAATGGTGCTAAACCAAATGAGTAATTCCCAATTCAATATTCAAAAAATTGAATCAGAAAAACTACAATTTTTATTTCAATCACTTACCACCATCACTTATACCTATCCTGGGTTTATTGGCGAGGATAATGAAGAAGCCTTAAAAAATCCGTTAAAAGAGATTCTTTCAGTCATAAAAGATGACAAACGTCTTGGTTCGTTTGCGCAAACGCTCAACAGTTTTAATAATTCATACTATTCGTTAAGAAACTTATGGTCTAAAGATATGTGGCGTGTTTTTGATGGGATTCAGAAAATTTGGGGCCGCTTTAAAGACGAGAAAAAATATGCTATTTCCGACATCATAAAACTTTTAGATCGCATTATTACCAGATTAATTGCTTTTATGGGTCTTATAGAAGAAAGCATTTTGGTAGATCAAGGGCTTTTGATGTATTTTATTGGTTTACAAACCGAACAGGCCATGATGAACGTGTCTAAATGTCGCTCACTTTTGGTTTTTAATTTAGAAGAACATTTGCAATACGAAATATTGGAATCGCTTTTAACAAGTCACGAAAGTTTGAATATTTACAGATATAGTTACAAGTCGTATTTAAGTTTAGAAAATGTTTTAAACTTGATTTTACTTGATAAAGAATATCCAAAATCATTGACCTATCAACTTAAAAGAATCCAAAAAGATATTGATAGATTGCCACATTCTAAAAACACAGAAGCTGTTACCGAATGCCAGAGATTGATAAAAGAGGCCAATATTAAAATTGAAAATTTAAATATCAATAAACTAGTGGAATTGAATGACGATAGCACCTTAAGGGAACATCTGGACACAGAACTTTCCGAACTTGCTGATTTATTGCACAACATGTCATTGTCTATTTCAAACACCTATTTTAATCATACATACCAACAAACCCAATTGGTTAATCAAAACTTCCCTCTTTAATCATGGTTTTTCAAGTATCACATACTACCAGTTATTTTTATGAAAGCGGGGTGACTTTTTGCCATAATCTAGCCACGTTGAAACCAAAAGATCTGCTTGGACAAACCGTATTGGATTATCAAATAGTCATTAGTCCAACACCGAGCGAAATTTCAGAAAAATTGGATTTTTTCGGTAATACCGTTACCCGATTTTCCATTCAAAAATATCATACTGAACTAAAAGTAGCCACCCATAGCAAAATACTTCGGGATTATAGTTTACAACCCAATATTGACGAATCTATAGAAGGCAAAAGTATCACATTACAACAAGCGTTAATAGCATTAAAAAGCTATCAAGAACCAATATTGGATATCCGTCAATATGTATTGGAATCTATCCTCATTGCTGGCATTTCGCCTGAAATAAAAGCCTACGCAGATATATCTTTTAAGCCTGACAGACCTATTTTTGAAGCGGCTTATGAGTTAATGCAACGTATTTACACCGACTTTGAGTTTAACTCGGAGTTTACCAATGTCGCAACACCCATACACGATGTTATGAAAGAGAAGAAAGGGGTTTGCCAAGATTTTGCACAAATTGCCATTGCCTGTGTACGCTCGGTTGGATTGCCGGCACGCTACATTAGTGGTTATATTGAAACCGTGCCACCACCCGGAAAAGAAAAATTAATAGGTGCCGATGCCTCCCATGCCTGGTTTTCTATGTATATCCCTAAATTTGGTTGGGTGGATTTTGACCCCACAAACAACCAAATACCCAAAAACCAACACATTGTCGTGTCTTGGGGTCGTGATTATTACGATGTCCCACCACTAAAAGGCGTTATTTACAGCACCGGTAAAAACAAAATGAAAGTAGCGGTGGATATTAGACCTGCGGTTTAAAATTCTTTTTTTTATTACTCCTGATTTTCATTTTGGCTTGTGGGAAATATTGACTATATTCGTTTGGTGTGGATATAAAAATATTGAAGCAATTTTATATCCTAATGGCCGCTCCTCTGGAGCTAAACGAATAAAAAATAAAATATAATCTATTAATATTTTGCTCCTACGGAGCACAAAAAGAACAAGAAGCACAACAGCCACAGGGAGGCTATATTTCAATAGACAACAACCAGAACGTGACAATATATTAATAAAGTGGTATGCCATAAACGAAAACGTTTAGCACAAAAAAAACAAAAGGTACAACAACCATAGAGTGGCTATTTTTCAATAGATAACAGCCACAGCATGGCAATATAATAATAGAATGGTTATGCCATAAACGAAAAATGTTTGGCTCAACAAGAACAAAAGGTCTAAAAGCCACAGCGTGGCAATATTTCAATAGACGACAACCAGAACCTGGCAATATATTAATAGAATGGTTACGCCATAAACGAAAAACGTTTAGCTCAACAAGAACAAAGGGTCTAAAAGCCACAGGGAAGCTATATTTCAATAGACAACAACCAGATCATGGCAATAATATATTAATAGAATGTTACGTCATGAACAAAAAACTTTTATCATAAAAAAAACAAAAAATATAACAGCCACAGCGTGGCAATATATTAATAGAAAAAAATCTAACATTGCATTTCAGCTCCAGAGGAGCGACATCTTTAAACACATAAAAGTGGCAAATACCTATACACAATTATATTTTCATATCGTCTTTGCAGTAAAAGGACGGCAAAACCATATAGCAACAAAATGGAAAGACGAATTATATAAATATATTTCTGGCATCATTGCCAATAAAGACCAAAAACTATTTATTATTAATGGAATACCAAACCATATCCATCTTTTAATAGGGACAAAACCAAATTGTAATTTATCAGATTTAGTGAGGGATATAAAAGCAAATTCTTCTAAATGGATTAATGAAAAAAGATTTATTAAAGGAAAATTTGAATGGCAAACAGGTTTTGGTGCATTTACATTGGGGCAATCACAAATACCTAAAATTGTAAATTACATAAAGAATCAAGAAGAGCATCATAAGGTGCAAACGTTTAAAGAAGAATACATTGATTTTTTAAAGGCTTGTGAAATTGATTTTAAAAATGAATATATTTTTACGGATGAATAATGTCGCTCCTCTGGAGCTAAACAAATAAACAATAAAATACAAATCTATTAATATTTCGCTCCTACGGAGCTAAATAAATAAAAATGATTACGATCTGTTAATATTTCGCGCCTGCGGAGCTAAATAAATAAAATGATTAGAATCTGTTAATATTCTGCGCCTTTGGAGCACAAAAAAACACAAAATGAGCGAAAACCAATAATTTCTGAACTAGCTTCTGAAACTGTCGGCATATTTTAAAGAACATATTATTAACCCGTTGTGCATTATGATTTAAAAGAAAAAAGTTGTCCATATTACTGATAATCAGTAAATTGTTTTAGCGATAAAACATTAATTATGAACAACTTAAATGCAAATTACGAAAGAATATTGGAAGTATTACAAAAAATATCAAAAGAACAACTTTTGGACTATCAAAGACGTCGACCGAAGCTGAGTGATTTGGAACTGATTTGTTTAAGCTTAACAGCTGAATTTATGGGAATAGATAGTGAGAATGATTTATTTAGAAAGCTCCCTGTCATTATTGCCTCAAAAATAGACAGGAGCGTCTACAATCGAAGAAGACGGAAATTAGTAGGTTACATGGATGATATCCGATTAAGATTAGCCTCTCATTTTAATGAATTTGAAGATTATTTTATAGTGGACAGTATGCCTTTAGAGGTTTGTAAATTATCACGAAGTTCCCGTTCGAGAGTCTGTAAAGAGGATGCCTATGCTTTTCCTGACAAAGGCTATTGTGCCTCCCAAGGTTCCAATTATTATGGTTATAAGCTGCACGCCGTCTGTTCTATTAAAGGTGTTTTTCAAAGTGTCGATTTGAGCCCTGCATCGGTACACGATGTCAATTACCTTAAGGACATTAAAGCACAAATGGGCGATTGCACTTTAATTGGAGATAGAGGGTATCTATCAGCAGAAATACAGCTCAATTTGTTTGAAACCTGTAACATAAAGCTAAATACACCTATGAGAAGCAATCAAAAAGATTATAAAAAACAACCTTACATTTTCAGAAAAAAGAGAAAAAGAATAGAGACATTGTTCTCACAATTATGTGACCAATTTATGATAAGACGTAATTATGCCAAGTCTTTTCGAGGATTTAAGACTAGGATCCTATCTAAAATAGCGGCCCTTACAACAATTCAATATATCAATAAGTTTATTTTTGATAGAAACATCAACAATATTAAAATTAGCATTATTTAAAATGCACAACGAGT
>NZ_PJEO01000047.1 GCF_002843175.1 Confluentibacter flavum | reverse complement strand
ACCCGTTGTGCATTATGATTTAAAAGAAAAAAGTTGTCCATATTACTGATAATCAGTAAATTGTTTTAGCGATAAAACATTAATTATGAACAACTTAAATGCAAATTACGAAAGAATATTGGAAGTATTACAAAAAATATCAAAAGAACAACTTTTGGACTATCAAAGACGTCGACCGAAGCTGAGTGATTTGGAACTGATTTGTTTAAGCTTAACAGCTGAATTTATGGGAATAGATAGTGAGAATGATTTATTTAGAAAGCTCCCTGTCATTATTGCCTCAAAAATAGACAGGAGCGTCTACAATCGAAGAAGACGGAAATTAGTAGGTTACATGGATGATATCCGATTAAGATTAGCCTCTCATTTTAATGAATTTGAAGATTATTTTATAGTGGACAGTATGCCTTTAGAGGTTTGTAAATTATCACGAAGTTCCCGTTCGAGAGTCTGTAAAGAGGATGCCTATGCTTTTCCTGACAAAGGCTATTGTGCCTCCCAAGGTTCCAATTATTATGGTTATAAGCTGCACGCCGTCTGTTCTATTAAAGGTGTTTTTCAAAGTGTCGATTTGAGCCCTGCATCGGTACACGATGTCAATTACCTTAAGGACATTAAAGCACAAATGGGCGATTGCACTTTAATTGGAGATAGAGGGTATCTATCAGCAGAAATACAGCTCAATTTGTTTGAAACCTGTAACATAAAGCTAAATACACCTATGAGAAGCAATCAAAAAGATTATAAAAAACAACCTTACATTTTCAGAAAAAAGAGAAAAAGAATAGAGACATTGTTCTCACAATTATGTGACCAATTTATGATAAGACGTAATTATGCCAAGTCTTTTCGAGGATTTAAGACTAGGATCCTATCTAAAATAGCGGCCCTTACAACAATTCAATATATCAATAAGTTTATTTTTGATAGAAACATCAACAATATTAAAATTAGCATTATTTAAAATGCACAACGAGTTTCTCTATTATTTATATATAATGGAAGTAAGGGTTTGATGCGTTCTTGACGGTTATCAAGTCCCACATACATATCGTATATTTTCAGGTAATTTTCTGGATTGCTATCTTTATTCAAATAGTCAATAGTATTCAAGTCACGTTCGGTAGCTTTATTGAACGCATCTTCAAGCATAACAATAAATTCCGTTTTTCCTTTTTTGTCTTTATTGGTTCTTAATTTACCAATGCCATCACTAATAGCTTGGTCGTAATTACCAGAGCTAACCGCTTTTTCAATCTGTTTGCTTGTACTACAGGAAATGATAAAGATTACAATAAATGTAGAAAGTACTATTTTTTTCATACTCAATAGGGTTGGTTTATTTGATTTGGTTGTCAAATGCAGTGCCAAAACTATTAAATATATAGATAAAACTCAAATAAATCCGTTTAAATGCGATTTACCGTCATTACAAAGGAAGTACGACTGAGGTAATCTGTATGTCATCGCGAGTATAGCGAAGCAATCTGTTTGTTTAGTTATGCATCATGAGATTGCTTCGTGCCTCGCAATGACGATTAAGAGATTGCTACGTCCTCGCAATGACAGCCATCATTTTATTTTTTCTTAACAAAAACAGGAAGCAATTGAGAGGACACTTCACCAAAACCAATACGTGTACCATCTTTTTCGCAATGACCCCGCATGATTACTGTATCGTAATCATTGACAAATTTACGCTCGCTACCATCTTTCATTTTTATGGGTTTTTCGCCAGCCCAAGTCAGTTCCAACATAGAGCCATAAGAATCTGTCGTCGGTCCAGAAATAGTACCGCTACCCATTAAATCGCCAGCATTGATAGGACAGCCATTTATGGTGTGATGTGCCAATTGTTGCGACATATTCCAGTACATGTGCTTAAAGTTGGTTTTACTAACGATGGTTTCTTTGGCATTTTTCGGCTGTACGGCAACCTCTAAACTGATATCGAAACTTTTTTTGCCCGTAAAATGTAAATATGGCAATTGAGGTTTAATAGGTTTCGGTCCTTCAACCCTAAAAGGTTCTAAGGCATCTAAGGTCACGATCCAAGGTGAAATGGAAGATGCAAAATTTTTGGAAGAAAACGGCCCTAAAGGCAAGTATTCCCATTTTTGGATATCACGTGCGCTCCAATCATTCAATAGTACCAAACCAAAAATATATTCTTCGGTTTCGTCCGCAGGAATGGGTTCTCCCAAATCGTTTGCAACCGTGGTAATGAAAGCCATTTCCAATTCAAAATCAACTGCTTTTGAAGGTCCGAAAACAGGTTCGGTAGCACCATCAGGAAATGTTTGACCTTGTGGTCTGTGAACCGAAATCCCAGAAGGAATAATGGAAGAACTTCTACCATGGTAAGCCACAGGAATGTGTAGCCAATTGGGTAATAAGGCATTATCAAAGTCCCTTATCATAGCACCAATATTGGTGGCGTGTTCTATACTTGAATGAAAATCGGTGTAATCGCCAATATGAACCGGCAATTGCATTTCTATTTCGTCTAAACGAAATAACACGATTTCCTTATGTTTTACATTATTTTTTAGGGTCTTGTTTTCTGCATCAAAAATTTGTGCAATCTTGTTTCTTACGGCGCGCCATGTTTTTCTGCCATCAGCAATAAAATCATTCAACGTATCTTGAAGAAAAATATCATCGGTTAACGGTATATCATCAAAATAGCCCAATTGATGCAAAGCACCAAGGTCTATGGCTGTATCGCCAATTCTAGTCCCAATAGTTATGATATCATCCCGCGTTAAGAATACACCAAAGGGAATATTCTGAATAGGGAAATCAGAATTCTTGTCTACGTGTAACCACGATTTTCTATCTGGATTGTTAGCTGCAAATGGCATAACTATAATTTGATTAGTGTTATTTATTCTATTCAAACCTACATATTTTTTTTCTTAATATTGATAAAAAAATGTAAAATATGATTTAACATAAAGGTTGATAACCTCGTTAAAAACTTAAAAGTAAATATATGTTTTTTCATGTATTTAACTAATCTATTTGTTATTTTTGCCGAATATTTAAACTAGAATGTAATTTTATGCAACGCGACGAACAAATTTTTGAACTTATACAAGCTGAAAAAGAACGCCAACTACATGGTATTGAACTTATTGCATCAGAGAATTTTGTTAGTGACCAAGTGATGGAAGCTGCTGGCTCTGTGTTAACAAATAAGTATGCAGAAGGCTACCCAGGCAAACGTTATTATGGCGGTTGCGAGGTGGTTGATGAAGTAGAGCAAATAGCGATTGATAGAGCAAAAACCTTGTTTGGAGCAGACTATGTTAACGTACAACCACACTCAGGAAGTCAAGCCAACACAGCGGTTTACCATGCGTGTTTAACACCAGGCGATAAGATTTTAGGATTCGATTTATCCCACGGAGGCCATTTAACACATGGGTCTCCAGTAAATTTTTCCGGTAAATTATACAATCCCGTATTTTATGGGGTGGAGCAGGAGACAGGGGTTTTGAACTACGATAAAATTCAAGAAATAGCTACTAAGGAACAACCAAAATTAATCATTGCAGGCGCATCAGCGTATTCCCGTGATATTGATTTTAAACGTTTTAGAGTGATTGCCGATAGCGTGGGCGCTATTTTAATGGCGGACATTTCGCATCCTGCGGGATTGATTGCCAAAGGGATTTTAAACGATCCGATGCCACATTGCCATGTTGTTACCACTACCACCCATAAAACCCTAAGAGGTCCGAGAGGTGGTTTGATTATGATGGGTAAGGATTTCGATAACCCGTTTGGAATTACTTTAAAAGATGGTAGTTTACGTAAAATGTCGTCGTTATTGGATTCTGCGGTGTTTCCTGGAAATCAAGGAGGCCCATTAGAGCATATTATTGCCGCAAAAGCGATTGCTTTTGGTGAGGCGTTGACCGATGACTTTTTACAATATCAATTACAAGTAAAGCAAAATGCGGCTGTTATGGCAAAAGCTTTGGTTGATAGAGGTTATGATATCATTTCCGGTGGTACAGATAACCATTGTATGCTAATCGATTTACGCAACAAAGACGTGTCTGGGAAAGACGCAGAACAAGCCTTGGTAAAAGCTGATATTACGGTGAATAAAAATATGGTACCGTTTGATACACGTTCCCCTTTTGTAACATCTGGTATTCGTGTTGGTACCGCAGCGATTACAACCAGAGGATTGAAAGAAGATGATATGATTGCGATTGTAGATCTGATTGATGAAGTGATTATGAACCACCAAAACGAGGACGTTCTTGAAACGGTAAAAGTAAAAGTAAATGCGATGATGGAAGGCAGACCTTTATTCGTTTAGATAACTGATTGTCATGCTGAATTTATTTCAGCATCTCTCACTAGTATAAAAACAGAACCTGAACCAATTCCGATAGCTATCGGAACAGGTTTAAAACAAAAATCCTGCTTTTAAGTGGGATTTTTTGTTTTTGTGGAGTTATCATATCCTTTTTTGAATTTGCTTGGGATATGTGATCAGACTTTTATTTAAGTTTTTTAATTACTTGACTTTCAATCAATGATTTCATTTGAGTTATCGCCACTTTATTGAGTTGGATAAGCCTGTCGCTTTGAGATAAGCCTTGCCCTATAAGTAATGCGTTAATACTCTCCATATTACTCAGTACTACCAATTGTTCCAAAGTTGCATAGTCTCTTAAATTTCCTTTTTTATTTGGATTGCTATCTCTCCAAATTTTTGCAGTAATTCCGAAGAGCGCAACGTTTAGTAAGTCTGCTTCGTTTGCATAAACAAAACTTGTTTGTTGTTTTGTTATTTCTTTTGGAATTAAGTTTTCTTTGATAGCGTCCGTATGGACTTGGTAATTTACTTTGGCTAAAGTTCTTTGTAAATTCCATCCTAATTTAATCGGTCGTTTTCTTCGCTTTTTAAACGTTGGAATTCCTTAATCAAATAGATTTTGAATTGTGGACTAATCCACATTCCAAATTCAAATGCAATATCAGGATGCGCGTAAGTTCCTCCATAACGTCCTGCTGTTGCTTTCAGTCCGATTGCATTTGTTTTTTCAGTCCATTCTTTTACGCTTAATTTGTAGCTGTTCAAACCGGCCTGACTTTTAATTATGGCAAATTCGCCATAATTAAAATTTGAATTGTAAACGGTTTCCCAAATTCCAAGATATTCAACCGTGTTTCGGTTGCGAAGCCAATCGGAAATAAAGAAATCTCCGTCTTTTGCTTTTAGCATATCGGTTAATGAAATATATTCTTGTTCATTATCAAGAATTATCATAATTTCTTTTCCTTCAACTTTTATTTTCTTGCTTTTTACCATACTCAAAATTCTGTAAATGACAAATCTACAAAAATTACTTCTGTTAAGTTATGATTGTTTGTCCGGATACTCCTGCAAAATTTCAATCCATTCACTTAAATAGATTTGAGTCGCTTCATCATTAGAAAAGTAAGTTTTGGATTTTATTTGTTGCACATTCTTTTATAATATGGAACTCGTGAATATAAATATTTCTACCGTATCTTTTTAAAACGTCTTTGCGAAGGAAAAACAACTGTGGCCATCTGTTAAGTTAGATTACCTTTATTATAGGTGCAGTTTCATCATTATATCTGTTTGTACGTCGTCGCCAAGTTTAAAAATATGTTTGTCGAATTCCACAAAACCATTTTTTTTATAGAAACTTATTGCTCTTGGATTTTCCTCCCAAACGCCCAACCAAACATAGTCAGCTTTTTTTTGTTTAGCTATTTGGATTGCTTTATCGTAAAGTATTTGTCCTACCTTCTTTCCATGAAATTCTTTTAAGACATAGATGCGCTCAATTTCGAGAGCCCTGCTGTCTTTTAATTCAGTTTGTGATTCGCCATGATTGAGCTTTAAATAACCAATAGCCTCATTATCAATAGTAGCAAAATAAAATTCGGAATTTTCATCGTTAAGTTCGGCGTTAAGTTTTTCATGAGAAAACCCGTCTTCCAAATAGTTTTTCATATTCTCTTCGGTGTTTGATTCTGCAAATGTTTCTTCGAAAGTTTGCCTGCCAATTTTTTGTAATTGGCTTATATCGTTGCGGGTTACTTTTCTTATTTCAATACTTGACATTCTTCCTCACATTTTTTAGGGTTATAGTATAAAAACAGAACCTGAAACAATTCCGATAACTATCGAACAGGTTGACAATAAAAATACTGCTTTTTAAGTAGGATTTTTTGTTATTTTGGCGTTTTAACACGCTTTACGCTATATCTTTTTAAAACGTTCATTGCGAGGACGAAGGACGTGGCAATCTGCTAAATTTTAGTTAGTACCATCTTCACAACTATTTGTTTTAAAAAGGATGCCGCTTCAATCGTTAACGCGGGATAAATAATTTAATTGAAAAGTTGATAGTTTGTTTAACTTTTCTTTTATGGATAGTCGTGTTGTGGTGGAGGATTATCCGAAAGAAAATAAGAAGCTAGCACGAAAAATGACCAAGAGATTGACGTAAATAAGCTATGTTTTTGTAAACAATGTTTTTTAGTTTGTATGAAAATGTAAAAATAATTAATCTTTTCTACTTATACAGATCAGGTGTAACCTTATAATTATAAACAAAGTCCCCATTCATGTCCTTGTAATAATATGACATGGTTATATTTTTATCTCTAAAAATTTTTAATCCTGGATTTGTTCTGACATCATTTAGTATAATGTTAGTAAACTCCTTTTCGATTAAGTCAATATCAACCGACCCTTTCTCAAAATTTACCAAGGTGTAATTGTATTGAATAGTATTGCCAGATAATACAAGCGTGTTATCTAACCTAGTGTTTTCGTCAACAGTCATTGGACATTTTTTGTTTGTATCATCAGATACTTTTTGTAAATAATCTGAAAATGATTCTTGATTTATTTTGTCCTCTGATTGAGAGCTCTCAATTTGTTTGATTTTATTATATTTAGTTGAGTCTTTTTTCAATACATTAAATGCAGTTATGGAAACTACTGCCACTAAGAATAGAAGAACTATTTTAATCTTTGATTTCATGTTTTTATAGTTAGATAAATGTTGTACAGTTTTTGTGATATAATAGTTTCAATTATCTATATCAATAAGTTAAACGAATTTAGTTGAAAATATTTACAAAATCGAGTTTGAAGTAACTTTTTAAGCTGTTATTCTTCCTCAGGAAACGTCACATGCTGATAAGCGCCCAAATCCGGCGATGAAGTTCTATTCACATTTAAAATATCATTGGGCACTTGACTCGCAAATAGTGCTAAGCCTTTATTGTTGGCTGCAGATTCGTCACCAATCATGAGCTGGTTTTTAGTTGAATCTTTAAAATTGGGGTTGAGATTAAAAATATTTCCCTCGTAATGTGCGGTGTTTGTTAAATCATAATTAGGTCCCGTAAAATTATCATTGTTGTCTTGAAAACGAATCAAGCAATTGGTGAATTTAAAATTAAAAACCACGCCAGGATCTTCCACTTCATCTAAAAGGATTTCAGGATTGTCGTTTCCGTAAATAATACAGTTGTTAAAATTGGCTTCGGTTAAATCTGCAATAATGACGGTATCATCCTCATCTATCACAAAATTGTTTAAAAGCAGGGCAGGGAATTGTCTGTAACTTGTATTCCAATAATTGGCAATGGTGCAATGCGTAAAATTGTATGCACCGCCAAAAGTTCCCGCAAACGAGGATTGCCCACTGTTATTGATAACCACATTTTCGGCTGAAATAGACGTGTTTCTGCCTAAAATACCAAAATTGCTGGAGTTGTAAATTTGTGAATTGGTGATGGTTAAATTATCTGTTAAAGCATTCGGATTGCCATCACATAAAATACCAACGGACGCATTTTTTATAGTGGTGTAATTCATGGTGTTATTAATGCTACCATCAAAAAGCCAAATCGTGCCCCATTGCCCTGGCACATCCGAAAACAAAGGCTCTAAACGGTCGCCTTCTAAAATAACTTCATTTTCAAGAGTCTCTGGGTCCGTACTTAAAGCCCCGTTGATATTAAGCGTGGCACCTTCTGTAACAATCAACCCAGAATTTTCATGAAAATGCAATCTAGCACCAGCGGCAATAGTTAAGGTTTCTCCATTTGGTACGGCCGCAAAGCCATAAATAACGTACGGTTTTTCGTTGGTAAATGTGAGTTCACTAGGTAATAATTCACGACCTTGTAATTCGGTTTCTATTTGTTGACCATTAACATTAAGCGTTAAGGTTTCAATGATTTTGGTTGTATTATCTCTATCCGGATAAATAAATACCGCATCTTGAACCAAGGTTACCAATTCTACTATTTGAAGGTTTGAGCTGGTGTCAAACTCAATGTAATCTGTGTACAAATATTTCCCCTCGGGATTTGGGAAATTATTAATATCTATAGTCGTTTCAACAAAAATAAACAGACTGTCTTTTGCTAATATTTCTACATTTTCAAATACCTTCCCGGCCATGCCATCCACATTCAATCGGTATTGAGACCCCTCTCCCAATCCTAATTTTACAACGGGAACAACAATATTTTCATTGCTTCTATTATAAACTTTTAAACTATAGGTGCTAGAGCCAATATTGCTGAAAACAGTATCTAAATACACGGTGTCTTTTGAAAATTCCAAACTACCAGTGCTCGGCGAAAATTCAAAATCCTTCCTGCAAGAGCTCCAAAGCATTAAAAAGATTAGTGTAAGTGTAAAGTATAGGTAACGTTTCATTTAAAAATGATAAGTTTTATAGGCTAAAAATATAACTTTTGAAAATGCCAACGCATATCCATACAAATTAATTATTCAAATAATTCTGAAATTTCTTTGGTAATTCGGGTTGGCCGTTTTGTTTCGGCATCAATTAAGCACCATTTGGTTTCCGAAGTTGCTAAAAGGGTGTTGGTGGTTTTGTTTGTTATTTCAACCACCCGATGGCAAACTGCTCCTTTATATTTTGCAACATAGGTTTTTACATTGATTGTATCACCTAAGAAGGCGGAATTTTTATATTCTATAAAATGCGTGATTAAAACCCAAAAGTATCTTTTTAAAATGGCCTCTGTGGCATTACTTTCCCAGTGTAGTTTAGCGACGTCTTGCACCCATTGTACATAATGCACGTTGTTGACGTGTAAAATATCATCTAAATGGCTTTTTTTAACGGTGATAACAGATTCGAATACTGACATTTTTAATTTTTTAAGTCACTAAAATACTTTTATTTTAAATATATAAAAACAGCAACGCTTTTATTAGTTATATTGTTGAATCTTTCGTTGAATTATGTAAATTTTTACGAAAATAATGTAATGAGCTAAAATTCTTTAAGATTTAAATTTGTAATGTTTAATAATTAAAATCATAACCAATGAGAAAATCAATTATTTTATTTTTAGTGATGCTATCCATAGTGTCATTTTCAAGTCCGGTAATGGCTTCTGAAAAAGATCCAAAGCCTAATAGTACAGCAACTACGAATAAAGTAGAAGAAATCCCCGCTGAAGTTCAAGTGATGTTGGACCGTTTAGAAGAGATAAAAGCGATGGATAAATCGGATTTGAAATCTGCTGAAAGAAAAGAACTTCGTGCCGAAGTTCGTGAAATTAAATCAACCCTCCGTGCTGCTGGAAATGGTCTTTACATTTCAACTGGTGTTATTATTATCATTTTATTGCTAATCATCATCTTATAAAACTATTTAAGATTTAAGAGAACTTATATCCTTACTGTTTAAGTTCTCTTAAATTTTTATAATTATGTCTTTATTTTATTATATGTGTTCCGTTGGATAGTTCTACAAAATATACGGAACATGATTTATTGAATTTCTTTTTATAGGCTACAGATGTGTTTTCCGCAAAATTTTCAACGGCATTTTTTGCGACAAGATTAATAGTACAGCCACCAAAACCACCACCCATCATTCTAGCTCCCAATACATGTTTGTTTAGTTTGGCCTGATCTACCAGAAAATCCAACTCCTCACAACTGACTTTATATTGATGTTGCAGCCCATAATGAGAGCCGTAAATTAGATTTCCTAAAGTCACTAAATCTCCTTCTTCAATAGCTTTTGAAGCTTTGATGGTTCTATCATTTTCTTGAATGACAAACAAGGCTTTTTGATAGTTTTCGGGTGTTACTTGGTCTTTAATAGCTTCCAAATCTAGCTCAGTGGCATCTCTTAAAGCTTTAATACCTAGCAGTTCTGAAATATGTTCACAAACCGAACGCCTGTCATTATAAGCACTGTCCGATAAACTATGTTTTACATTGGTGTTAATTAGCATGAGTTGGTGGTCTTTAAAATCGATTTCATAAGGTTTAGATTCCACCGTTCTGCAATCCAATAACAGGGCATTGTTTTTAATACCAAACATACTGGCGTATTGATCCATAATTCCACAGTTAACGCCCACATAATTATGTTCTGCTTTTTGGGAAACAAGAATCATGTCGTGTTTGGATAGGCCTAAATTGAAAAGCTCATTTAAACCGTAAACCACACTGTTTTCGAGTGCTGCTGATGAAGACATGCCAGAACCAGCGGGAATATCACCTTTAAAAACCAAATTGAAATTACCAATACGATGGCTTCTATTTTGAATTTCGGCAATAACACCAAAGACATAATTTTCCCAGCTTCCTTGTTTGGAAGGTTTTAAATTTTCTAATGAAAATTCAATAGCGCTATCCATGTCCAAAGCATGAGCCGTGGATGTTCCAGCATCACTTTTTTGAAAAGCGGCAACGATGCCTTTATTTACAGCTGCAGGAAATACAAAACCATCATTATAATCTGTGTGTTCGCCAATAATATTGATTCTTCCAGGGGAAAAAATAAGTAAAGGCTCTGTTTTAAAGATGTTGATGAATGTTGATTTTACGCTATTAATTAATGTATTCATTGATTTTAAATGATTTAATGAAGGGTTATTTTAATAAATAATCCCATTTTAATACGTTTCTTTTGTCCAATCGAGCTATTGTTTTTAAGAACACTAAAGCTGTAATAAGTGCATCACCAATAGAGGTGTGCCTATCTGCCATAGAAACATTAAGTTCTTTACACAAATCGTCCAAGGTATAATGTTTTTTCAAATTTTCGTGGTAAATGATATGTTTGGATTTGGAAAATAGCGCGCCTGTGTCTATACATTCGTTTTTTAATTTTCCCAAGCCGTGTCTTGAAAGCATCTCGTTTATCATACCATAATCGAAACCCGCATGATGGGCAATTAAAATATCGTTATTAATGTAAGTCAAAAAGCTTTTAATAGCGTCTATTTCTGAAACCTTTTCTAAATCGCCATCTTTTAAAATACCATGGATTTTTACGGTTGCAGGTTTAAAAACAGCTTGTTTTATATAGATTTCGAGCGTGGTATTTGCTTTGATGGTTTTATTGATAATTTCAACAGCACCAAGAGATAATATGCGGTCTTCTTTTTTATCGAATCCAGTGGTTTCGGTATCAAAAGCGACAAAACGGGTTTCATGAATTGGTTTCTTGATTTTTTTATCAAAGCTATCCACATAAGCTTTCCAGAAATCCGGATGATTGTCATTATATTTTTTACGAAACCAAGTCCAATTCATATGTAAATATTTATTGTTTTTTAATGGTCATATGGACACGAGCGATAGCGAACTGGCGAAGCAATCGCTTTATTTTCATCGGTCTTTGTTTGCACAAAATTTATTGTTAATGGCGATTTCATATATTAAAAATTTGCTAGATCAAAACGTAATTTAAGGGATTCTTGAATATCGTGAAGCGGTTTAAAACAACGTTTCAATTTTAGCTTTTCTTCTTTGGTTAAAGCTTCTAAGTCTATTAATTTCCCAGAATCATTGTGAAGGATGCCTTGTTTGGTCTTGAATTTTAAAAGCGCTTTAAACGCATAGGCACAAGATTCATAAAGTTCTTTGTTGTTGGGTTCCAACTCTGCCATTTTTTCAAAACGCTCGTAGGTATTATTAATGCCCCTAACTTGTTTGCTTAAAACGAGCAAACGAGCGGTATCGATAAGCGGCATAAGTGCCCTGTATTTTATATTAAAAAGATCTTTTTGTTCGCCATCTTGTTCTACCAAAAACTGCTTAAAAAATCCAAGAGGCGATGGATTTTTAAGTGCATCCCTGCCTAAATACCTAAAGAACAAAGAGGTTTTGCCAAGTGTTTCGTAAATGGCATCCGTAAGTTCTTTTTCAAGATTTTGGTTACCATAAATGTGGTTAAAATCAAAAAATATGGAGGACAGCAATATGGCTTTATCATCGGGATTCATAATCCAGCTTCTAAATTGAGCTTTCCATTCGGAAATGGATTTGCACCAAGCAGGATTGCTCGCCATCATATCGGCTTCACAATATTCAAATCCGACTTTATTTAAAGATTTGGTGACTAGTTTCGATAACTCCAAAAAGTAGTTTTGCGTTTCTTCATATTTGTCTTCTGCAACATCTTCAAAAACCAAGGCATTATCTTGGTCCGAAAACAGTAATTGTTCCTTTCTACCTTGACTGCCCAGTGCCAACCAAGAAAAGGTGACTGGTGGTGGTGTCGGCATTTTTTCTAGAGCAATTTCTATGGCTTTCATGGTTACCGCATCATTTATTTGGGAAATGATGTTGATAATATGCGTCAAAGGAATATTTTGGTCTAAGTAACTTTTTAATAAGCCATTGGCTTTTCTTCGGGCAGTTCTTAGTGTTTTGGTTCTACTGGCACGTTTGATATCTTTAAGGATGGCAGTTGGATTATTTCCTAAAGACGTAAGAACATCGTGGTTTGTTAAAACACCTATAAGTTTAGAGTTTGGTGTGCCATCTTCAGTAATACACAAATTCCCTATATTATATTTTATCATTTTTAGTTGGGCATCTGCAACGGTCAAGTCTTTTTTATCTGAAATAACGGGAGAGGACATAATATTGGTGACAACGGTTGTAATGGGAAATAAACCTGTAGCTATTTTATTTTTTATATCGCTACTTGTAATGATGCCTATAGGATATTTTTTATCGTCAACAACAATCATACAACCAATTTTGAATTCGCTCATTTTTATGGCGGCCTCTTTAAGCGTCGCGTTTTCTTTACAACAAACAGGATTTTTAGTATAATTTGCTGTTTGAAAGTTTACAATGTCTTGCGACGTATTTGGTAAATAATCTACAAATATTTTGGTATTTTCTTCGGCCGTGTAAGGGTCGTAAGCATTGGAAGCAAACGATGTGATTAAATATTTGTAGACGTTAACGTTGTTTTTTGTAACCGATTGGAAAATGTCTATGGGTATGGCATACACAATGGATTCTTCATTGGCAATGGCAGTAAGCTTGTAGTTTTCTTTGATAATTAAGGGGCGTACACCAAAGATGTCTCCAGCATCATTAATGTTAACCATATGCTTGTTGCCATCAGTATCATGATGATATAAACTAACGCCTCCATTCCTCACAACATAAAAATACTCATGATAAACTTCGTCTTTTTTATAAAGTGTATCGCCTTTTTCTAGATATATGATATTAACGTCCGTCGCAATTTCAAAAAGATGCTTTTCTTTTAAAAGATTAAAAGGGGGGAAGTCTTTTAAAAAATCGCTAATACGTTCTGCAATGGAATTTTTCATCTGTTAAATATAAACTAAAGACCTAATTTATATCATTTTAAAATCCAGTAATAAGTCGCCTTCAATAGCTGCCTGTAAATGATCGCCTTTAAACGTTGCGCCAGCACCCAAGGCTGGTGTTCCTGTAAAAATAAGATCACAAGGCATTAAGGTCATGTACGAAGACACAAATGCGATGATGTCGCTAAAACTGTAAATCATAAAACTGGTATTTCCAACTTGCTTTTGTTCGCCATTAATCAGCAAATCAAAATTTATATTATTTAAATCAGGAAAGTTTGAAACCGATTTAAACGATGACACAGGTGAGGCCCCATCAAAACCTTTAGCCAATGCCCAAGGACCTTTGTCATTTCTGCTCGCCGTTAAGACATCTTTAGCTGTAAAATCGATTCCGACACCAATCTCAGATATATATGAATCGGCATCTTTTAGCGCAATGTTTTTACCTTGTTTTCCTATTTTAGCAACCAATTCAACTTCATAAATCAATTCTTTAGTAATTGCTGGAAATTCAACATTTTTATTGTCTGTTACCAATGTGGTATCTGCTTTTAAAAATATGGTTTGAAAACCTGTTCTTAATGTGTTTATTTCTGCCTTATCACTCACATAATTTTTACCAATGCCTATAATTTTCATGAATAAATATTTAAAATGATTGTGTTTAATTTTGAATAGTTAAAAGTAATAAATTAGCAAAGTAATAATGCACTCTTTTTAATGATTTATTTAAATGGATTAGCGATATTTACATAGTAGTTCAATTTTCAAAAATTTATTATATCATGGCAAAATCACAAGACGCAAAGAAAAATGTTAAAAAGGAAGCCCTTTTAACACCGAAAGAAAAGAAAGCTGCTAAAATTGCTAAAAAGGCAAAACGCACTTAGAAACTGTTTAAATTTTATCTAAAAGCCATTTTTTGTTTCTTTTTGCCCCATATTTCGTTGAATTTTTTTCTAATAGCTCTGCTATTAAAAAAAAATCCGCCTCATCTGATCCAAAAATAATTCAAAAAAGCATCAATAAACAAAACTTAAACAGTTTCTTAGTTTTATTTCTTTTTTATGATAATTAGGCTGTCTAAAAAAACTTAAATTTCATTAAGTCAATTTTAGACAGCCTATCTTTTTATAGGCCCAAAGTTTTATATTTTTAGTTAAAGTGAAATAAATTACGTGTTTCGTCGTCTATTTATGTATTTAATCGTACATTTGATTTCATAAAACCGATTTAACCAATATTAACCTATGCAGAGATTCAAAATTTTGATAGGAATCGCGCTATTTGTTCTATGTTTAAGCGCCCTTAAACCCATGTTTAATTCTGAGACCGAAAAGGTCATTCCACCCCCCAAGCTAGATAATACTTTAGTCGATTATAAAGAGATTCAGTTATATAAATCGAATCAAAAAGTATTAAAAGAAGCTATAGAATCATATTTTAATGAGGCAATAGCCTCTGGCGATATAGTTGGAGCCGGCGTAAGTATTGTAAAAAGCGATTCCATTGTGATTTCAGAAGGCTATGGTAAAAAGAACATTAAATTTAATAACAGAGTGGATGGGGAAACTGTTTTTAGACTTGGATCTTTATCTAAAGGATTTGCCGGTATTTTAGCAGCTAGTTTAAATAATGAAGGCAAATTGCATTGGGATGATAAGGTTAGTGAGTACCTACCAGAATTTCATTTAGGAGATAAACGAAATATAGATAACATTACACTCGCTAATATATTGTCTCACACATCTGGGACACCTTACCATAGTTACACGAATCTTGTGGAAGCTGGTTTATCTTTAAGCGATATTGCTAAACGATTTAAAGACGTCAATCCCATTAGTAAACCTGGGTTAACATATAGTTACCAGAATGCCATGTTTGCACTCTGTGGTGAGGTCATGCATAAAGCTACGGGCCAAGATATTGCTACATTATTAAATGACAGGTTTTTTCAACCACTTGATATGCACAACACCTCCATGGATAACGAAACCTTAGTGCATACAGAAAATGTAGCTATACCACATTCGAAAAGCCGATATAAGTTTAAAACATTAAAACTTACTGACAAATATTACAATGCCGTTGCAGCTGGAGGTATCAATGCCAGCGCTCTTGATATGGCCAAATGGATGCGTTTTTTACTCGGGCATAACCCAGAAATAATGGATAAATCAGCTTTTGAGGACGCTTTTAATCCATTTATAGAAGTCAAGGGCCATAGTAAATATTATCAAAAATGGTCTGGACATCTAGCCTCTTATTATGGTTATGGATGGAGAATTCACAAATACTTAGAGGATACAAGTGGTCAAGAAAAAACCATGTGGCACCATGGCGGGAGTGTAAATAGTTATAGAAATGAAATCGCCATCTTGCCCGAAGACGATTTAGGAATCTGTGTACTTTTAAACAGTAATTCTAAACTCGCACAAACCGTTATTCCCGACTTGCAGAAAATTATAAAAAACATTTACAAATCAAACACATCAAAAATAGCTGCAAAAAGCACAGTTGAAAAAATAAACACCGTTTTATAAGTAGTTCATGTTTTTTTATTTAACGTGAGTTCGATGTAATTATAAAGTTAAATACAGTTGCTTTGTATCGACGAAGTTGTTTTTTAAAGAAGGTTTTCTATCTTTAAAATTATAGGCAATAAGTGAGGCAAAAATATTATTGAAGTAGTTGGTTACGCTTCTATGTCTAGAATGTTCAACTTGGCAAATGTTCTTGAGTTGGTCAAAAATAGTTTCGATAATGGCCCTTTTTCTTAAATGATAAGCATCTTGCACAGGGGTCAATAGTTTTGTTTTCATGTTCTTTTTAAGCTTGGTTACCAGATGCACTCCATTATAGAACAACTCAGTAAATAGATCTTTGGAGATGTAGCCTTTGTCACCAAAGAGCTTCCCAAACAGCTTTTTAACAAAGGCTTTGAAGCGTAAAGGTTTTCTATCATCCACATTGCCTTTAGTTATCATAAAATCAATGATACCGCCTTGGTCATTGGTGATTATGTGCAATTTGAAACCATAGAACCAACCCAGGGAACATTGTCCCCTTTGTGCCAAATCCTTGAATACCCTATGTTGGTTAATTCTTCGCTTGTCACAAACCCTTAGGGGCGTAGAATCTATAAAACTAATCCCCGTACAATTTGCCAATCCACAAACTTTGAGGTAAATAGCCAGGGGCATAAAGCTTTGCCCTTTGAGTTCCACCATACGATTATAGGATACCAGGTTTGGAAAATAACTGGTTAGATGTTTTGAGACATAGCCTATATAAAAATCCTTGAAGGTTTTATACCCGGATAAATGGAAAAGCACTTGAATGGTCATTACTTCAGAGAGGCCCATTTTTGAAGCTCTGGTGCGCTTTTTTCCATTGGCCAGTAGGCTTTTTTGCCAAAAAGGGACAAATTCAAGACAAAAATCATCAATAGAACAGAAAATTTCAGTAATTTTAGAATCGGAAATCATAGCGAAATATTTAGTTATATAATTGAAATTCAGAACTTTAATTTACTAAATTTTTCGCTTTTTTATTATAAATAAATCAACTTTTTTACGTCGAACTCACGTTA
>NZ_PJEO01000016.1 GCF_002843175.1 Confluentibacter flavum | reverse complement strand
TATTTAGTTTTATAGGTTTTCATTTTAAGTTTGTTTTGCTGGTGCATTAGATTTGGAGTCAGCATATGATTTGATAAATGCGGTCTTTTTTCATTATAAATCGCTACTGTTTCTTTAATTATTTGCTTCATAATTGGTAAGTCTTTGTTGTATTTGTCAATATTGAATTCCTGCTTTAAGATGCCGTTTATTCTTTCTGCCACAGCATTTTCGTAGGGATCAGAGTTTTGGGTCATACTTGGGTTTATTTTGTGCTTACTGAGTTCTTTTTGATATTCATTGGCGCAATATTGCAATCCTCTGTCAGAATGGTGTATCAACGGTAATCCCGTGTTTCCTCTCTGCTTAACAGCTAGTTTCAAAGCTACCAAACTGCTTTCTGTATTTAAATTATCAGACACATTATAGCCCACTATTTTCTTTGAATAAGCATCAGTTATCAAACTTAAATAACAAGGTTTCTCTCGTTTTCCGATATAAGTGATGTCCGACACCCAAACCTGTTCTGGCCTGGTTATTTGTAAATCCAGTAGTTGGTTTTTGTACTTTCTAAAGCGATGGTGTGAGTTTGTGGTTATGTGGTACGAACGCTTTGGAACGATCAATAAGTGGTTGGCCCTTAGTATATCAATAAATTTATCCCTTCCTATTTTCAATGTTTTTAAATCTTGATTTAGTAAATAGTACAACTTTTTGGCTCCTAACCTTGGCATTTGTGTTCTGATTTCTAAAACCATTTTCACAACCAATGCTGCCTTGTCCTGCTTGATAATGCGACGTTTTATACTTCGATAATAAACCTGTCTGTCTACCCCGAACAAAGTACAGGCAAACATTACTGTTTGTTTTTCTTGTTCTTTAAAATGGTCGATTGTTCGGGTGACGAGTTTTTTCGGATGTCAATTTGATATTCTTTTTCGGCAATATCAATCATCATATCGAATATGATGGCCTTCTTATCGGCAACGAAAGCTTGCTGTTCTAAAAATGCTTTTTGCTTTTCAAGTAGCTTGACCTTTGCTTCCAGTTCCATTATTTTTTGTTCAGGGGATTTTGGCATATTGGAGGGCGTTTTGTTTTCCCAATCAAAGCTACCAAATTTTCTTAACCATTCAACTATTGTTGAACGTGCCTGGATCCCATATTTGCGGCAAGCTTCATGAGTTGACAACTTGCCATGTTCAATTTCCTGAACTACTTGTAGTTTAAAAGACATTGTGTAGTCTTTCTGTGTACGCTTTACATAGCGGTTTTCTTGGTGGTTTTCCATAAGGATACTTTTTGTGTATCGCTATTTCAGGACAAGACAAATCAAAGAAAATAAAAACCCCTCTTAATAAAGAGGGCGTTTTTAAAATATCAAGAAACAGGAATTATTTTACTTTTTATTATTCTCCCTATTAATATCCGCCATCAAATTTTTTGGGTCTATTACCACGCTCTTAACCGCTTTTTTGGTTTCAAAACTATAGGTTGGGTAAGCCCAAGCCCAATCGGTTTTTTTGGTTGCGGTGGTTGGTTTTTCGCCCCGCATCATACGTAAGGGGATGTAAAAATCTTCGGTGCTGTCATCTGTATACGTCACGGTAACATCTATAGGCATTGGCATTAAACCAATACGTTCTAGGGTTACGGTGTTCCCCTCCATAGATTTTACCCCATAATCGATGGTGTTGGTGGTTTGGGCAAAATCGGTTAAATACCAATCTAACTCTAGCCAAGAGACCTTTTCTGCCACACGAATAAAATCGTTAGGGTTTGGGTGTTTAAAAGACCACTCTTTAAAATAGGTTTTAATGGTTTCTTGTAAAGCGTCTTCGCCCATAACGTAACCCAATTGTGCTAAAAACACGGCGCCTTTGTAATAGGAAGAAATACTGTAAGCCGCATTATAATTATAACGATCTGCTTGGGTTGTTTGCGGTTGTTCCCTTCCCGATTTTGCAAGGTATATGTAGTTGTCATACGCTTCTTCCAAAGGGTGTACTTTCCCTTCATTAAAAATGGTATTTACAGCATTATATTCTACATAGGTTGCAAAACCCTCGTCCATCCAAGGGTGTTTTGATTCGTTGGTGGCCAATAAAAACTGAAACCACGTATGTGCCATTTCATGAGATATGACGCCTTTAATGATGCCTTCATAAGTACCTTCACCTAAAAGAAGGGTACACATGGCATATTCCATACCACCGTCACCTCCTTGAATAATGGAATATTGTTCGTAAGGATAGTCGCCAATATGATTACTGAAATATTGCATAAACTCTACCGCCTTGGGTTGTATTTTTTTCCAATTGTCCAATTTGTTTTGGGGCATGGTGCTTTTATAAAAAAAGTGAAGCAATGGCCCATTTGGAACTTGCAGGGTATCGTGCGTATAATCGGGATCGGCTGCCCATGTAAAATCGTGTACATTGGGTGCTTTAAAATGCCAAGTGAGCTTATCAGTTTTTGGCACGTTTAGTTTCCCAGTTTCGTAACCATGACCTATCTCGTTTGGGTTTTGTAAATAACCCGTTCCGCCAATGGTATAATTTTTATCAATGGTTATTTTTACATCAAAATCGCCCCAAACACCATAAAATTCTCGAGCAATGTATGGATCGGTATGCCAACCATCTACATCATATTCCGCTAATTTTGGATACCATTGCGCCATGGATAAGGCAATACCTTCTGAATTGTTTCTGCCTGAACGACGTATTTGCACTGGAATTTGTGCATCAAAAAGCATATCGAACGCGACGCTTTCTCCCGGTTGTATAGACTTGGCCAAATTAACTTCTAAAATGGTACCAATGGTTTTGTGTGTAACCTCTGTACCGTTTTGTTTTAAGGAATTCACTTTTATATAGCCAATTTCGTTGGGCTGTAACTTGCTAATGCGATCCTTAACCCGACGGTCTGGATCTGGAATGGTTCTAGAACGCACATCCATTTCGCTATCCGGTTGAAAGGCATTAAAATATAAATGGTAAAACACCCGATGTAACACATCGGGTGAATTATTTGTATAAACTAATTGTTGTTTTCCTTTGTATTGATAGGTGTTTACATCCACATCAATGTCCATTTTATAATCTACATGTTGTTGCCAATAGTAAGGGTTTTCAGAAACCAAAACTTTTGACGGGGCTTGCGAAGTCCCTTTACATGAAATAAATAAAACAGTTAAGCATAAAGTGTATAAAAATAGTCTCTTCATTAAATAGTGGTTTTTATAGCTTAGAAGCCATAATCAACGCATTATAGGCATTAACTATTTTTCCTGATGAGGTTAAATTTGAAAACGGCTTTACATTTTCTGTATCACCACCAACGACTACATTTGCTTTAATTGGTAATCCAGACTCCATAAGAATCTTTTTCACTTGTGATGCTTTTAATTTTGGATAAAGTGAACGAATTAACGCAGCAACACCAGCAACTGCAGGAGCTGCCATAGAGGTGCCTCCTTTGGTATCATACTCGTTTTGTGGTGTGGTGGAGTATATTTTTGCTCCAGGGGAAAATACATCCACGTTAATTTTTCCATAATTTGAGAAATCGGCAATCATATTTGCGCCATATTTTGGCTCCAACGCCCCCACGGTGATAAACGTATCCGACACTTCAGGGCCGTTATTAACTTGGTCGTTAGGGTAAACGGCTTTTTTATCTAAGTCTTCACCTTCATTTCCGGCAGCTTTTACAATTAATACATCATGTTTTCCTGCATAGGCAATGGCTTCCCTTACCCAATCACTATGTGGCGAGTAGTATTTACCAAAACTTCCATTAATAACTTTAGCACCATTATCAACGGCATATCGAATGGCTAAAGCAATATCTTTATCGTATTCATCTCCATTAGGAACGGCACGAACAGACATGATTTTTACATTGTTGGCAACGCCATTGGCACCTTTGCCATTGTTGCGTTCTGCAGCAATAATACCCGCAACGTGCGTGCCATGGCTTTCGTCTTTTTTACTTGGCTTCACATTGCCATTGCCATAATACTTTGTAGACATGTCGTCAGGGTCATCTCCATTTAAACGCCCTTTAAATGTTAGGTTTAAATTATAGTTTAGGCGGTCATTAAATTGTTCGATGCCTTCGTTTAGCTGTTCTTTAAATTCGGCAACGCTGTCATTATCTAAACTATAAACATATTTTATAAGCGCAACCGCTTGTTGCAGTTTTTCGTTTTCGGCTTTTATGGCACTAACCTCTGCTTGTGTATATTCTTTTTTGTTCAAATGCGTTGAAACAATGTCATCAGCAGTAATTAATTGTTGTAAAAACTGTTCGTAATTCGTTTTAAGTTCTGTGTATTTTTGATATTCTTCATCGTACTCGGCTTTTGCCCTAGCATAATCTGGATTATTGGTGTCTTTGCTGGCTAAAATACGAACAAATTCCAATTGTTCATTATAGGCATCTCCTAAAAAATTCCAACCATGGATGTCGTCTACATAACCATTTTTGTCATCATCAATGCCATTGTTGGGAATTTCTTTTGGATTGGTCCACATAACACCATCTAAATCTTCGTGGTTTATATCAATGCCCGTGTCAATGACGGCAACGATAACCGTTTCTCCTTTTTTGTTTTTAATAATGTCTTGATAGGCTTTATCCACACTCATTCCTGGTATGGTGTCTTTAACCAAATCTAGGTGGCCCCATGTTTGTTTTTCCTGTTCTGTCAAAGCCGAAACTTTTAGTGGGGAAGTATCTATATTTTCTATAGGTGTTGAGAGGATTGGCGCGGTACTACCACAGCCATAAATTAATACGGCTGCAAAAGCCGCTACTGATAATGATTTAAATCTGTTCATTTTTATGTATTTGAATTAGTCTATTGTTTGTTAACTGAAAACCTCTTGGGCAGTAAATACCTCATTTAATCTTACACCTTTTTCGGTATGTTTTACAGTTATTATTTCGTTGTGAGCGTCATGTTCTAAAAATAGATAATAATTATTATCTGCCGCTATATTAAGAAATTTTTCTTTCTCGTTTAAGGTTAATAGAGGCCTTGTATCATAACCCATAACAAATGGTAATGGCAAATGCCCCACAGTAGGTAGTAAATCGGCCATAAAAGCAATGGTTTTTCCTTTGTATTGAATCAAGGGAATCATTTGTTTGTCGGTATGTCCATTGGCAAAAAAAACATCAAAACCCAATTCGGAATTTTTAAGTAAATCGTCTTCTGGAAGAGATAAAAATTTTAATTGTCCGCTAGCTTCAATAGGACGAATATTCTCTTCTAAAAACGATGCTTTTTCCCGTTTATTGGGTTGGGTTGCCCATGCCCAATGGTTTTTATTGCTCCAAAAACGGGCATTTTTAAAAGCGGGCTCATAACCTGTATGGTTTTTGTTCCAGTTGATGGCACCCCCACAATGGTCAAAATGAAGATGAGTTAAAAACACATCGGTAATATCATCGGTGCTAAAACCGTTTTTTTTAAGTGATTTTTCAAGAGTAGCATCACCCCATAAATAGTAATAGCCAAAAAATTTATCAGATTGTTTGTTGCCCATGCCTGTATCGACCAATATAAGCCTGTTACCATCTTCAATAAGCAAACATCTGGCGGTAAGATCTATCATGTTATTGGCATCGGCAGGGTTGGTTTGTTGCCAAATGGATTTTGGAACGACGCCAAACATGGCACCACCATCTAACTTGAAGTTTCCGGAATTTATTGGATATAATTGCATTTAGGGCTAAAAGTAAAATATCTTGCAAATTACTAAAAACGTTAATGTGAAGTCAAAAATCATTACTTTTATTAGATTTTTTTAACATTTTTATATTTTAATTAAACAAAACATTCTTTTGAATCCTTCAAAAATTCAATTAGATTTATAAAAATAATTTTTTAATATGAAGCTAAAACGGATTATCGAAGCACCATTAAAAATAAAAAAAATGGATCTCTTACGGTTCGGTCGTGATTTCAAACCTGATGAGGAAGTTATTTTAAGGGATTATCTTGCCATTGAGCGCACACGTTTAGCGAACGAGCGTACATTACTCTCTTATATTAGGTCTTCGTTGTATTTGATTTTAGGAGGAATAGCCTTTTTACAACTGGACAGTTTTGAGAATATAAAATACTTGGGTTTATTATCGCTAATTTTAAGTGTTGTTTTTTTAGTGATAGGGGTATATCGCTTTCTTTTACTTAAAAAAAGTTTAAAAAGGGTCTATTTTCTAGACGAAGAAAGGCGAAAACACAATATTGGAGACAAAGAAGGTTAAACAATATAAAGAACCTTTTCTTCTATATTTATAGTGTCATTGTAATGAAAAGGACGGTTGTTTTTATTTTCATCAATAATCAAAATGGGTAAAATCTTTACATTTTCATTTAATTTAGACTTTAGCCATTGCCTTGTGGTCATTTTTTGAACTACTTTTTCAAATACCTCTTTATGCTCATTGTTTTGTACTTTTTTAATCCAGTTATCTATATTTGCTTTTGACGCAAAAAGTGTAGATGTTGAAATTGATTTAAGAAGGCTAATACCTGCTCGTCCTTCCCCTGAGGTTAAAACTATATGTTTTTCAGGTATATAAAAAGCATCATAGGCTAGTTGGGCAGCCAAAAGGTTAATCTCGCTATTACTGGTTAGACCTAAAAAGGTTTTAAAATTTTTTGCTCCAACTTCTTCCAAGATATTTGACTCCAGAGCATTTCCATGGATACAATTAAAACCATTTGCTTTTGCCGATGCTACTAGATCTTTATTTGAATCAATAAGGGTCACTGTATTAGAGTCCTTTAAATATTTTGATATCAGTAGAGCCAGAGAGTTTGCTCCCATAATAAGAAAACCTTCTCTTGTATTTTGTCGAACAAGTTTTCCACTTTTTTGAAGCCAATTTGTAGTCCAGGTCAGCATGATTGGAACAGAAAGCGTTGTTAGGATGGCCATGAACACTAAAATAGAAAACACTTCTTGAGTGATAACACCTTTTTGTAGGCCAATACCAGCAATGATAATTTCTACGGCGCCACGACCATTCATACCGGCACCAACGGCGAGACCCTCTCTCCAACCGTGCCCACTTGGTAAATAAAATAAGACAGTACCCAGAATTTTACCAACAAAGGCAATTACCAAGATTAAAATAAGGAGGTTTAAGTCTGTTTTAAAAACGTCCAAAGTAACTTGAAATCCCGTAGAAACAAAGAAGATAGGTGCCATAAACCCAATAGAAACATCATGGAACACACTATTAACTTGCTTGGTTATTTGTTTCTCAAAAATACCATCCCGAACAAACAAGCCAGCCATAAAAGCTCCTAGAATGCTATGTAAACCAGCGATTTCAGCTAATTCAGAAAAACCAAAAACAATAACAAGCAAGAGGGTAAAATACAGTGTTTTATCTTTTATATTGTATTTGGTAAATAGCTTACCAACATAAGGAAGTACATAAAATCCCAAGGCTGAAGTAAGGCCAAAAAACAATAGAGCTTTAACGGCTACCATAATAACGCCCATAGTGTCTACAGAACCAGCATCAATAAAACTACTAAGGCCTGCAAAAATAATAAGTGCAATCGTGTCAGATATAAGTGCACCTACCATTAGCACATATGCAATACGTGTATCCAATAAGTTGAGATCAACGAGTATCCTGCTTTTAGTAGCTAAAGAAGTAACGCCTACTGCAATACCAACAAAAAATCCTGATATTTGTGTGCCACCATTTATGGTAATGGCATAATAACCTAAAATAAATGGGACTAAGAATCCTCCCAAAGCTGCCAGCAAACCCGCTTTAGATGCCTTACCAAGATCCTTAAAGTTAATTTCCATCCCAATGTAGGCCATGAGCATAATGATGCCCGTTTCTGCTAGTACATCAATAGTTGAATTACTATCAATCCACCCCAGTAGAGCGGGTCCTACAAGAATACCAACAAGCAGTTCACCTAAAATAGCTGGATAACCAATTCTTTTCATAGCAAATCCTCCTATCCAGGCAGATATTAAAACAAGTAGGATACTTAAAATATCATAACCTTCCATATTTAACCTTTTATGTAAACTTACAAAAAAGGCGCTAAGAATAGAATATATGGTGGATTTAATTATATTCGTGAAAACGAAACCTAGCGGTCAATCGATTAATGTATATGGATTTATATTTAACTCTGGCAATCATTTTAGTAGGTGTATTTCTTTTCGTGAAGGATTATTTTTCTATCGATACAACATCAATTCTTATCATGGTCTTGTTCATTGTTGCCGGGGTACTAAATCCAGAAGAAGGTTTTTCGGGGTTCAATCATCCAGCCACTTTAACATTGGGCTGTATATTTGTTGTTAGTGGTGGCGTTTTTAATTCAGGTATTTTAAATGGATTAAGCGATCATATTATCAAATTAGCTAAAATTCATTATGTAGTGGCACTTGTGGTGTTTTGTGTTATTACCGCCGTGTTTTCAGCCTTTATAAACGATACGGCCATAGTGGCCTTAATGCTACCAATAGCTTTAACGGTTTGTAGGGAAACCAATATTAGTCCAGGAAGGTTATTAATGCCCATATCGTTTGCAGCACTTTTTGGAGGTACTTGCACACTTATAGGCACATCAACCAATATCTTGGTTAGCAGTTATGCTAAAAAATATGGATTGGAAGAATTTGGGATGTTTGAATTTAGTCTTGCTGCGCTTTGTTTGTTGGTTATAGGATTTCTATACATCTTCTTTATTGCTCCTTTTTTACTTCCAAAGCGTAAAGAAGAAGATAATGAGCTTACTAAAAAAGTAGAGGAATATGTTATTGAAATAGTTATGGTAGAAGGAAGTATAGACATTAATAAAGCCATTGTAAACTCAAAACTGGTTTTAGATTACAATGTAAATATCATGTCCATCATGAGAGAAGGGGTTTTAAATTATGATTTGGGACCTAAAACCATCATTCTAAAAGACGATGTTTTAAAAGTCGTTTTACCGCCACAAATGGTTCATAAATTGTTGGATGTTAAGGGCTATAAGATTAAAGGAAGTAAACTAATAAACAGCTCCGACAATTATAATGTTTATGAGGTTATTATTCCCTTTGGATCCGATTTGTCTGAAGGGTCTTTAAGATCCATGCAGTTTAATAGACGCTATAACATGTCGGTGTTGGCAATTCGTCACCGAGGAGAGATTATATTCGATAAATTATCATCAGTAAAGCTTATGGAAGGCGATATGTTGTTGGTTTTAGGAGAAAAAGAAGACCTCAAAAATTTAGAAGACAAGAAACTTGTTGTAACACTTTCAGAATATCAAAAGAAAAAGATTGATTTAAAAAAAGCCATACCCGCTGTGTTAATTGGAATAGGCGTTGTTTTAGCAGCATCCCTTAATCTCACTACGATATTAATAAGCGCCATGGTGGGAGCCTTATTGATGGTTTTAACTAGAATATTAAAACCTATAGAGGCTTATAACGCTGTAGAATGGAAAGTTATTTTTATGATGGCAGGCGTATTATCTATGGGAACGGCATTAGAAAAAACAGGAGGAGATCAACTTATTGCTAGTTTTATACAAGACACATTGGGGCAATACAACCCGCACATTACGTTAAGTTTATTGTATTTAATAACCTTTATTTCAACAAACCTTATTTCTAGTAAAGCCACAGCCGCATTACTAACGCCTGTTGTTATAAGCCTAGCAGCCATCATGGAAGTTAGCGAACGCCCTTTTTTGGTGGCCGTTATGTTTGCTTGTTCACTAACGTTTATGACGCCCATGAGCTATCCAACAAATACCATGGTATATGCGCCTGGAAACTATAAGTTTAATGATTTTTTACGAGTAGGAACCCCTTTAAATTTAATAATTTGGATAGCCGCATCCTTTGTTATTCCTTATTTTTTTCCTTTTTAAAAACTGATAAAAGAAATTAAGATTTTATTTAGTAAAGCCTAGGCGTTTTACCGGATAGATTTGATTAAAGGAATTAAAACATATCCCTTAGCCATAAATAAGCCTGATAAAATAGAATAAAATTGTAATTTAACACCGAATATAGTTTATGATAGAATTAGCGGGAATCATCATTTTTGGGATATTGGCTCAATGGGTAGCATGGAAGTTGAAAATCCCAGCAATTTTGCCTTTAATATTAATAGGGTTGCTGGTGGGCCCTATAGCAGCAGAGTTTTTAAGTAAAGATGGATCTAAGTGGATTGAGCCTATTTGGAACGGCAAAAAAGGACTATTTCCTGGCGATGGATTATACTACTTTGTTTCATTGGCCATTAGTATAATACTTTTTGAAGGAGGCTTAACATTAAAGCGTGCTGAAATTAAAACAGTTGGCCCTATTATAACCAAATTAATCACGCTAGGATCGGCAGTTACCTTTTTTGGCGCAGGTTTATTGGCAAGATTAATTTTTGGATTAAGTTGGGATTTGTCGTTTTTATTCTCTGCTCTTATTATAGTAACGGGGCCTACGGTAATAACACCAATTTTAAGAAATATCCCTTTAAAAAAAGACATTTCAACGGTGCTGAAATGGGAAGGTATTTTAATAGACCCCATTGGGGCGTTAGTTGCTGTATTGGTGTTTGAGTTTATTAGTGTTGGAGGACGTAGCGGTTTTACACAAACAGCCTTAATGGAGTTTGGTAAAATTATATTGTTTGGAACCACTTTTGGGTTTACTTTTGCCCGCGCTTTGGCCTTTGCCATAAACAAAAATTTTATACCACATTACCTCTTAAATGTTGTGTCGCTATCAACGGTATTGTTGGTTTTTGTTGAATCTGAAATTTTTGCACATGAATCTGGGTTATTGGCTGTGGTTGTAATGGGCATGGTTTTAGGAGATGGAAAGCTTCAAAACATTAAAGAGCTTCTTTATTTTAAAGAGAGTTTAAGCGTATTACTTATCTCAATCTTGTTTATTTTGCTTGCGGCGAACATCAATATGGAGGACTTAATGCTGCTTTACACTTGGAAAACAGTCATTCTTTTCGCATCAGTTGTTTTTTTATTAAGACCATTGGCTGTTTTTTTAAGCACTATGGGCTCTGAATTAGAAACAAAGGAAAAGGTATTTATAAGCTGGGTTGGACCTCGTGGCATTGTTGCTGCCGGTATTGCATCTCTTTTTGGAAGCAAGCTCTTAAAACAAGGTGTTGAAGGGGCAGAATATATTACACCCTTGGTATTTATGATTGTTTTGGGCACCGTTTTGCTTAATGCCACGACTGCACGTTTGTTTGCTAAACTGGTTGGTGTTTTTCTTAAAGATTCAAAAGGTATTTTAATTGTAGGAGCTTCAAAAGTATCAAGAATAATAGGGCATTACCTTGTGTCCAATGATAGACATGTAGTATTAATTGATAGTAACGAGAGAAACATTGAGAAAGCCAAAGAATTGGGTTTGGAAGCTTCAATAACGGATATTTATTCAGATAATTTAGTGGATAACATAGAGTTAAGTGATGTTGGTTATTTATTAGCATTAACAGGGAACCCAGAGATTAACTTGTACGCTATCAATAAATTTAGCAGGCAATTTGGTGAAAACGGGGCCTTTAGATTGATTTCTTCAGAGGAAATATCTAACAATAACAACATCCCTAAGGAAGGTTTGTTTTCTTACAAGCACGATTTTGGCTCTCTAATTGAAGTGACTAGAAAATATCCATCCATACAAGAAATTGATTTAGAAGATAAGGAACACTTTGAAAAGCTAATAGAGACAACTAACAACGATGGTGAAATCATTCCGCTTTTTGTTAAAGATCCTGAAGGTGAGCTTCATATTATTTCTTCGCGCAAACTAGAGGTATTAAAATCCATTAAACAGGGATATCAACTTGTCTATTTAGGGAAGCCGTTTGATATTGAAAAAGTGTGATTGAAAAGGAACAAGATTTTCCGATGAATTAATAAATTAAAAAAATACTGGTTTCGACACCTGAAATAGAAATGGCTAGTTTTAGTAAACCACTTTACTTTAAATTATTCTTGAACAATATTAATGAATGGCATCCTTTCGGATGCCATTCATTAATAATTGAAACATGGCGTTGCGATCTATAAACTTGTTATAACGACTTCCCTAAAGTTTTTATCAACGATGATGGTTGTTTCACCATTAACAACGATTTCCTCACAGATGAACCCTTCTTTATCGATTGTAACCTTTGCAGCTTTAAACGGTAAACCATGAAGTTCTAATTTAAACGTTTGATACGGGGCATCAAATTTCCCCGATTTATGTTGTTGGATGATGAGTTCTTTTTCTTTACCAATTAAATTAAATTCCCTAAAACTATATCTGCCTTTAATATAATCATAGCCATCATGGGCATCTTCAAATAATTGAGACGATTCCTTTCCGGGTTTATAATACACATCAAACTTTAATTCATCAATAATTTTTTCTCCAACATATTGTTGTACCGGGTATTTAGGAATCATGGCTCCCTCTTTAATAAAGATTGGCATACTGTCTAAATCGGCATCTACCCAAAGCTCTTGCCCACCTTCAACCAATTCATCTGTCCATAAGTTGTACCAATTTCCTCTAGGGAAATACATCCGTCTTCCTCTGGAGTTGGGGGCATTTACAGGACAAACAAGTATTTTTTCACCAAAAATAAATTCGTCATTTCTATGGTGTGTATGGCGGTCTTCTTGGTCAAATAGCACCAACGATTTTAAAATGGGGATACCTTCACTGGCATATTTCCAGAAAGCGGTATATAAATAAGGAAGTAACTGGTATCTTAGCTCAATGAATTTCCTAACAATATCGGTAATATTTCTACCAAAAGCCCAAGGTTCTTGGTCGCCATGATCTCCAGAGGAATGTGTTCTACAAAATGGATGGAAAATACCTAATTGTATCCATCGGGCATATAATTCTCCGTTTGGCTGTTCGGCAAACCCACCAATATCCGATCCAATAAATGAAAAACCAGACATACACATGCGTTGCGCTTGTACATTGGCAATGGTAAGGTGTTCCCAAGATGCTACATTATCACCAGTCCAACTAGACGTGTAACGTTGGGTGCCAGCGTAAGCAGCTCGAGTTATAACAAAAGGTCTCTTTGGGTAAGAGAACTTTTTAAGCCCTTGATACGTAGCACGAGCCATTTGCATACCATAAATGTTGTGTGCTTTTCTATGGCTGCAATGGTTGCCTTCATATTCATGTCTTACATCATCTGGAAACGATTTTCCTGGCACATCCATAACGGCAGGTTCGTTCATATCGTTCCAAACGCCTTTCACGCCGATATCTTCTACAAGTTCCTTAAATAAATCGGACCACCATTCGCGAACTTCGGGGTTTGTAAAATCTGGGAAATAACACTCCCCCGGCCAAACTTTACCTTTCATATAAGGCCCATCGGCACGCTTACAGAAATAATCATTTTCTATGCCTTCTTGGTAAACCCAATAATCTTTATCTATTTTAATTCCCGGATCAATAATAACAATGGTTTTAAAGCCTTGGTCTGCTAATTCCTTGACCATTCTTTTAGGGTCGGGGAAATATTCTTTACTCCAAGTAAAACACCTAAATCCTTCCATATAATCGATGTCCAGATAGATGGCATCACAGGGAATTTGCAACTCCCTAAACTTATTGGCAATTTCCTTTACGTTAGACTCAGGGTAATAACTCCATTTGCATTGATGATAGCCTAAAGTCCAAAGCGCAGGCATTTCATGTGGTTTCCCTGTTAAATCCGTATAATTAGCAACTACGTCAGACATGGCAGGGCCATAGATGAAATAATAATTCATTTCGCCACCATGCGCCCAAAAACTGGTAATATTTCTTCTTTCTTGACAAAAATCAAATTCAGTTTTAAACGTATTGTCAAAAAAGATTCCATACGATTTGCCGTGGTGTAAAGCGGTATAAAAAGGAATGGCTTTGTATATAGGATCTGTATTTTTACCAAAGGCATAAGAATCTGTTACCCAGTTTTCAAAACGTTTGCCTTTCAGATTGTTGTCTGTAGGTTTATCGCCCAAACCATAGTAACTTTCACTGTCTTGCGATGTTTTAGACATTTTAACAATGTTACCGCCAAAGTGATAATTCTCTTCCCAATGAAAACCTAATTCGTCTTCACATAAAAGGGTTTTATCTTTAGCATCATAAATAAAACTTCTTAAATCGGTTTTTGAAATGTTACAAATTAATTTTGATGTGGTAATGATGTAAAAAGCATCATCTTCTGTTACTTCAAGAAAATTATAGCCTCTACTAGCATATTTTGTTATGGCATATGAGAAATCTTTTTCAAAAACAGATGTTGTGGTAAATCTGAATCTCAATACACTGTCTCTAACCACGGTAACTTGTAGTGCCACTCCGTTTTCTGAAGTAAACGTTAAAGTGTCCCTGTTTTTTACGTAAGATATTATTTTGGTGGGAAATAAGTTCCCTTTAAATTCTAATTCGGTGTTTAATATCATATATAAAATTAAAAGGTATAATTAATTATCGAAAATAATAAATTTAATAAGCTTTTGTTGTCACTATTCATTAAAAATACCGTTAATAATTTATGGCTTGCATAAATTATCAACGGTATAATTGTATAAATCTCAAAATGTTTCTATGATTTTATACTAAAAGCGACCATACTTAAAGGAGGCAACGTGATTTGAGCTGAATTTTTTTTGCCATTCCATGAGTCATTTTTTATGGTGACCGCCCTTTTATTTGAAACACCACTACCTCCAAATTCAACAGCATCACTATTAAATATTTCTACCAGTTTACCTGTTACAGGAACACCAATTTTATATTTTTTATAGACGGTAGGTGTTAAATTACACAAAACCACAACATCATTTTCTGGATTGTTTCCTTTTCTTATGTAGCTAATGACACAGTTTTGGTGGTCATCATAGCTAATCCATTCAAAACCATCGTGGCTAAATTGTTTTTCAAATAAACCAGATTGGGATTTATAAAATGTATTTAAAGCTTTAAAATAGTTTTTTAAATCTTTGTGCGGTTTAAAATCCAGCAAATTCCAATCTAAACTACCTTGAAAATCCCATTCGTTATATTGACCGAATTCACTTCCCATAAACAACAACTTCGTTCCTGGGTGCGTAAACATATAACCGTAAAGCAGACGCAGGTTTGCAAAGCGTTGCCACTCATCGCCTGGCATTCTTCCTAAAATAGAATTTTTCCCGTACACCACTTCGTCATGGGATAATGGAAGCATAAAATTTTCGGTAAATGCGTAGGCCAAACTAAACGTAATGTCGTTTTGATGATATTGCCTATAAATAGGGTCTTTCGAAAAATAATCAAGGGTATCGTGCATCCAGCCCATCATCCATTTCATTCCAAAACCTAAACCGCCTAAAAAAACAGGTTTAGAAACGCCAGTAAAGGCGGTAGATTCTTCGGCAATGGTTTGTACGTCTGGGAACGATTTATAAACTTCTTCATTTAATTCTTTTAAAAACGCAATAGCATCTAAATTTTCTCGACCACCATAAATATTTGGTTCCCATTCGCCTTCTTCCCTGGAATAATCCAAAAACAACATAGAAGCTACAGCATCTACACGCAAAGCATCTGTATGATACTGTTCTAACCAAAATACGGCATTACTTATTAAAAACGATTTTACCTCGTTTCTACCATAATTAAAAATCAAGCTTTTCCAATCTTGGTGATAACCTTTTCTTTTGTCGGGATGTTCATATAAGCAAGAGCCATCAAAAAAACCTAAACCATGCGCATCTTCAGGGAAGTGGGAAGGTACCCAATCTAAAATAATACCAATATCGTTTTGATGTAGTTTATCTACTAGATATTTAAATTCTTCAGGATAACCAAATCGTGATGAGGGTGCAAAATAGCCAGTTAATTGGTAGCCCCATGATGGGTCATAAGGAAATTCCATGATGGGCATGAGTTCTACGTGCGTGAAATTCATGTCTTTCACATAGGTAACCAAATCATCCGCTAACTCAAAATAAGACAGGAAACGGTCTTCTTCTACGTGTCTTTTCCATGAACCTAAATGCACTTCATAAACAGAATATGGAGCGTCTAACGCATTGTGTTTTTTGCGTTTTTTCATCCAGTCACTGTCTTTCCATTTATAGGAGTCTTCCCAAACAACCGAAGCTGTTTTTGGAGGGTGCTCACTACGTCTGGCGTAGGGGTCTGCCTTTTCAGTTTTTATGCCGTTATTATGACTTTCAATTTTATATTTATATAGGTTGCCTTTTCCAATTAAAGGAATAAATCCTTCCCAGATACCACTGCTGTCCCAACGCACGTTTAATTGATGCTCGCCTTCTGCCCAAAAGTTAAAATCACCAATAACAGAAACTTGCTTAGCGCTAGGTGCCCATACTGCGAAATAAGTACCTTCAATACCATCAACAGTAACTATGTGAGATCCAAATTTTTCGAAAAGCCTATAGTGTTTACCCGCTTTAAAAAGGTTGATATCGAAGTCTGTAAATAGACTATAAACTTTTACTTGTGCCATATATTAAATTACAAATCCGTGAGGAATAGTTGCTCCGTTTTTAATTACTACAATACCATCTCTTATGGCATAGGTTTCTGTTTCTGTGTCTTCTAAGTGATCACCACCATTTATTTTTACGTCATCACCTATACGACAATTTTTATCGAGAATAGCATTTTTAATAAAGCACCGTTCACCAATGCCCATTAAGATTCTTATTTGCTTTTCTTCAATTTCTTTTAGTGTTTCATAATAATCGCTACCCATCATATAGGTTTTTATAACTGTAGATTCTTTACCAATTCTGGATCGAATACCAATGACGGATTGTTCAATTTTAGCTGCACTAATGATGCACCCTTCTGCAATTACCGCTTTATCTAAAGTTGTTCCTGCCATTTTTGTAGTTGGTAACATTCTGGCATGGGTATAAATACGTTTATTTCTATCGTATAAATCAAATTTAGGAATATTGTCTGTTAAACCAATATTTGCTTCAAAAAAGGAATCAATATTTCCAATATCTGTCCAATACCCTTCGTATTGATAACTTAATGTTTTATGTTTTTCTATAGATTGCGGGATAATTTCCTTTCCAAAATCTATTGTAGACGAGTCATTCATCAATTCGACTAAAAGGTCTCTGTTAAATATATAAATACCCATAGAGGCTAGATAATGGCGCCCCTCACGTTTCATCTCGTCACTAACATCCGAAGCCCAATCAGGTAATAAACTAGCGTCTGGTTTTTCAATGAAAGAGGTTACTAAACTCTCTTCGTTAGATTTTAATATACCGAAAGAAGTAGCATCTTTTGCATTAACAGGTATGGTTGCAATGGAAATTTCTGCATTATTTTTTGCATGAGCTTCTATCATTTTATCATAATCCATTTGGTATAATTGGTCACCAGAGAGTATTAAAGCGTATTCAAAATCATATCTTAAGAAGTGATGCATACTTTGGCGAACAGCATCTGCAGTTCCTTGAAACCAGCCTTTATTTGCAGGTGTTTGCTCTGCCGCAAGAACGTCAACGAATGCACTACTAAAAAAACTGAAATGATAAGTATCTTTAATATGGCGATTTAATGAGGCCGAATTGAACTGGGTTAACACAAATATACGTTTAATGTCGGCATTAATACAATTAGATATAGGGATATCTACCAATCTGTATTTTCCTGCTATAGGTACCGCAGGCTTAGATCTGTTTTCTGTTAACGGGTGCAATCTGGAACCTTGACCGCCACCTAATATGATGGCTAAAACCTTATTGTTAATCATAATTAGTTAGTTTATGGAGTTATATAAATTTATGTATTCTTGTGCGGAAACATCCCAGGAATGATCTATTTCCATGATTTTGCTTCTTAGTTTTTTATATTTTAATTCC
Organism: Confluentibacter flavum; assembly: GCF_002843175.1. Taxonomy (GTDB): domain Bacteria; phylum Bacteroidota; class Bacteroidia; order Flavobacteriales; family Flavobacteriaceae; genus Confluentibacter; species Confluentibacter flavum. The sequence goes on along the minus strand of NZ_PJEO01000016.1, from coordinate 203,799 downwards.
TCTTTATAAAGAGCGACAGCCCTATCCATAGCATTTATTATGTCTAAAACAGTAACCTCTTCATGGCATATCCCAAACCCATTTTTTTCTGAAATATCTATAACGGTATCTTTTAAACCTCCAATGCTTCTTACAACAGGAATGGTTCCATACCTTAAAGCATACATTTGATTTAAACCGCAGGGTTCAACTCGAGAAGGCATTAGTAAAAAATCGGCTCCCGCATAAATAATATGTGATAGCTTTTCATCATACCCAATAAAAGCGTTATAAGTTCCAATATAATCATTTTTTAAAGCTTCTAATTGATTTTCGACAAACTTATTTCCCGAGCCCAATAATAATATAGTAGCATTGGTTTTTTCTAGAGCCAATTTGAATACTTCAGGAAATAAATCAGACCCTTTTTCGTCAACCAATCTTCCAATAAATGCAAAAAGAGGTTTTTCAAAATCTAAATTAAATGTATCACACAAATATTTTTTATTAGCCAAAGCGCCAGATTCAACGGTTTTAGTATTGTAATTTTCAATAATATAAGGGTCGGTTTCAGGATTCCAAACGTTCCAATCTATACCGTTTAATATACCAGAACATTTTGAGCTTTCTTCGCTTAGTAAACTCTCTAAACCGTTGGCGGCTATTTTTAATTCTTCCATATAGCTAGGCGAGACCGTTGTAACCCACCAAGCACATTTTATGGCAGCTGCTAAAGGGTTTACATTTCCGCCCCAATCCAATAAACCAACATGGTTAAAATTAAAGGGAGGAATTAAGCCTACTTTTTCATGAGAAAACCAACCTTGATATTGCGCATTATGTATGGTTAAAATGTTGGGGATTTTTCTAAAAGCCTCATACTTATAACTTTCTTGGAGCATGAATGGGATAAGCCCTGTATGATGATCGTGACAATGAATAATATCTGGAAATGTATCCCATGTAAGCATCCAATCTAAAGTAGCGATTTGAAACGCTAAAAAACGCTCGGTATCATTAAATGAATAGACAAACTCTTTGAAAATAAGTCCTGGAACATCAACAAAGAAAACATCAAAATCAAGAGGTTTTTCCTTTAGGGTTAAAATTCTAAATTCATAAGACGTGCCGCCTAAATTTAGATTTGCCTTATATATGGTTGAAAACAGATTTTCTTTAGTAAACGCATTATCATAAAAAGGCATGATAACTTGGGAAGAGATTTTAGGACCATTTTGATATTTTGGTAATGCTCCAACAACATCTGCAAGTCCTCCAACTTTTGCAACAGGGTAACATTCTGCACTTACGTGAATAATCTTCATTTGAAATTTAGCTTAGTTTATAAACATACAAAAATATTATACATTTTTTCAGCTAAATTTTATTTTTAAAGAAAATATTACAGAATCAAGTTTAATCAAAATTTTCTATAATAATATAGCATAAAAAGCCAAAAGCTTTAAGAAATCTTAATCTTTTAAATTTAAAACGGTCATAAAATCTTATTGATGAATTTAAATATTTTCTTATTTAATACTCTATAACTTAAAAAAACACTTTTATGCCTTTTGTATTTAAATGATAACTTGAGTGTTTTAGTTTCTATATTTGTTCTGTTCTTTATTAAAATATGCGCAAAAGATACCTTTATATATTTCTTTTATTTTATGTTTCTAGTTTAGGGGCCCAAACTAATACATTCAAAAAGCAATTAGATAGTATACAAAAATTGAGGCATCTTTCTAAAAAAAACGAGTTTGATTTAGAAACGCGAATAACCTATGCAAAACAAGCTGTGGCATTATCAAAAAGTATGGGTATAGATTCGTTAGTTTTAAATTCGAACAGTATTCTTGCTTGGGTTTATTTACATAATGGTAAATATTTTGATAAAACAAAAACATTGCTACATAAAAACCTAAAAGACGCCTATGCTTTACATGACACATTAAATATCTATCATACATTTATGAGATTAGGATATATATATGCTCGTTCCGAAAAAGCAAATGATAGTGCTTATTATTACTATTACAATGCTATAAAGTATATTGAAAACAGTTCCTCATATGAAGAAAATAAATATAAAATATACCAAGCAGATATATACAATAACATAGCTAATTTGCAAAAAGTCGAACAGGATTATGTCGGAAGTCAAGAGACAATAATAAACGCAATTAATTTAATTTTAACGGTTCCAGAAAGCCAAGAAAGCCTAGAATTTTTATCAGATGCATATAATTTATTGGGATTGAACTTAAAAGACCTTAAAGAATATCAGAAAGCAGTAGATTACTTTCAAAAATCATTGGAGATTAGTAATATAATACCAAATAAATATCAAAATAAGTTATATGCATTAATCAACATGGCGGAAGTTTATAAACTAATGGGTAATTACAAAAAGGCTCTTATTATATATTACGAATTACTTGAGGACGGCGAATTATCCAAAAAAGACCCTAGTTCATATGGCGCTATTCTAAACAATATAGCCTATACCATGTTTTTGGACAAAGATAAAAATGTAAAAAAGATTGATTCCCTTTTCAACAAGGCCCATCGCATTTTTGAGGATTTACAATTACCCTATGAACTATCCGCTAGTAGTAATGATATGTCTAAGTTCTACGAGGCCATTAACAAAAAAGAAAAAGCTCTTTCTTATGCCGAAAAGGCTTACAGGGTAAGCAAAAGTACTCGTAGATATGAAGAAAAATTACGTGCCTTAAAACAGCTGTCTAAACTAAAAAAAGGTGATGAGGGCAAGGCCTATTTATATGAATACATAGCGCTTACTGATAGCTTAATAACGAATGAGCGGGCCAACAGAAACAAATTTGCTCGAATACAATTTGAGACCGATGAATATATAAAAGAGACTGAACGCCTAAGCACGCAAAACATATTAATATCCATTATAGCGGTCATTTTTATACTAAGTTTGGGGTTACTATATTTTATAAGGCTACAACAAGGAAAGAACCAACGGCTTCTTTTTGACAAAGAACAACAAGAGGCCAATCAAGAAATTTATGGTTTAATGCTTAGGCAGCAAGCCAAATTGGAGGAGGGTAGAATGCAAGAGCGCCATAGAATATCAGAAGATTTACATGATGGGATATTGAGCCAGCTGCTAGGGACCCGAATGAATTTGGGCTTTTTGGATTTAAAAGGGGATAATGACACTATAGAGGATTATCATCGGTTTTTAGACGAAATCCAAAAGATTGAAAAGGAAATCAGGTCATTGTCCCATGAGCTCAAAGGAGATGAAGCCTTGACAAAAACAAATTTTGAATCCATAATAGATCAATATTTAAAAAACCAAAGTCTTATAGGTGATTTTAAATATGAAATTATAAATAGAAGTATTTTATTTGATAACATTAATGATTTTACAAAAGTTAATATGTATAGAATCCTTCAAGAAGCCATACAAAACATTATTAAACACTCAAAAGCCAATCATGTTCTGATTAATTTTTATTTAGAAGCAGAACGTTTAAATTTGATTATAGAAGATGATGGGGTGGGTTTTGATGTTAGTAGTGACAAAAAAGGTATTGGCTTAAAAAATATAGCATCAAGAGTTCAAAAGCTAAAGGGTTCTTTTAAAATAGATACCATACCAAATAAAAAAACGGTAATACACATAATTATCCCGGTTTAATTTTTAGTTATGAATACATATCATGTTTTAATTATTGAAGATCATCCGCTAATAACAGAAGCTTATAAAAAGGCATTCTCTCAAATTAGCTTGAAGAACCCCAAATTAAATTTCAAAATTAGTACAGCTAATAATTGTGATGCCGCATACTTAAAGATTAATGAAGCTTCAAAGCAACAAGGACTGGATATTATTTTGTTAGACATTAAATTACCGCCATCTAAAGAAGGTATACTATTATCTGGGGAAGATTTGGGACTTAAAATAATAGAATTATTGCCTAATTCTAAAATAATAGTATCAACGACATTTAATGATAATTATAGAATTAATTCTATTTTTAAAAGCTTAAATCCAGAAGGGTTTTTAATAAAGAATGATCTAAACCCTAATGAACTGGTTTTGGCTATGGAATCCATAATTGAAGGCAATCCTTATTATAGTAAATCGGTAATTGAATTAATGCGTAAGCTAACGTCTAATGATTTTTTAATAGATGCTATAGACAGAAAGTTATTGTATGAGTTGTCCAAAGGCACAAAAATGAGTCAATTGCCTGACATCATACCATTATCTATCTCTGCATTAGAAAAAAGAAAACGTGTGCTTAAAGAGATTTTTAATTTAACCGATAAAGAAGACAGGGATCTTTTCAGAATTGCTGAAGAAAAAGGGTTTATTTAACAACAAGCGTATTTTAACAGCATAATTACGGAATGACCTTACTTATTTTGAGGGAAAACCTTTAGCCTTGCAATTACACACCTTTTATATTTGTGATGCTATTAATAAAATCGAGAATAGATAGAACTCTCGAGAACATCTTTTAAGAATTAATATATTTAAAGATGATTTAAAAAAAGAGCGGCATGATATTTTATTATTATGCCGCTTCATTTTTTTAATCATTCAATTTTAAAACGGCCATAAAAGCTTCTTGCGGAATCTCAACATTTCCTACTTGGCGCATACGTTTTTTACCTTTTTTCTGTTTTTCAAGCAATTTACGTTTACGCGAAATATCACCACCATAACACTTCGCGGTAACATCTTTTCTAAGCGCTTTGATTGTTTCGCGTGAAATAATTTTTGCCCCAATGGCAGCTTGAATAGGAATATCGAATTGTTGACGAGGTATTAACTCTTTCAACTTTTCACACATTTTTTTGCCAATATTTTGTGCATTATCGGCGTGAATCAATGCGGAAAGCGCATCAACAGGTTGTGCATTGAGTAAAATGTCAAGACGAACCAGTTTGGACGTTTTCATACCTATGGGGTGATAATCAAAAGACGCATAGCCTTTAGAAACGGTTTTAAGCCTATCATAAAAATCGAAGACAATTTCCGCCAAAGGCATTTCAAACGTTAACTCAACTCGTTCTTGTGTTAAATAGGTTTGCCCAGCAACAATGCCTCTTTTTTCAATACAAAGTGACATCACGTTCCCTACAAAATCAGATTTAGTAATGATGGTTGCTTTAATATAAGGTTCTTCAACACGATTTACGGTAGAAGGATCTGGTAAGTCTGAAGGGTTATTTACTACAAAAGGGGTATTAGGATTTTTATTAGTGTAAGCGTTATAGGATACGTTGGGAACCGTGGTGATCACGGTCATATCAAACTCGCGCTCTAAACGTTCTTGGATAATTTCCATGTGAAGCATGCCTAAAAAACCACAGCGGAAACCAAAACCCAATGCGGCAGAACTTTCTGGAATAAACACTAACGAGGCATCGTTTAATTGCAGTTTTTCCATAGAACTGCGCAGTTCTTCATAATCTTCTGTATCAACAGGATAAATACCAGCAAATACCATGGGTTTCACATCTTCAAAACCTTCAACAATATTGATGGTTGGATTTGCGAAATCGGTAATAGTATCGCCTACTTTAACTTCTTTAGCTGTTTTTATACCTGTTATTAAATATCCAACATCGCCTGTTTTAACACTTTGTTTGGGAACTTGGGAAAGTTTTAATGTACCGACTTCATCAGCATAATATTCCTTATCCGTAGCAACAAATTTAATTTTTTGTCCTTTTTTAATTTCGCCATTAAATACCCTAAAATAGGTTTCAATACCTCTAAACGTATTGTAAACAGAATCAAAAATCAGAGCTTGTAATGGTGCGTCTGGATTCCCTTTTGGAGCAGGAATGCGTTCAATAACGGCCGCTAAAATATTATCGACCCCAAACCCTGTTTTTCCACTGGCGTGGATGATATCTTCTGGTTTGCAACCTAATAAATCTACAATATCGTCAGTGACTTCTTCTGGGTTGGCACTAGGCAAATCCACTTTATTAAGAATTGGAATGATTTCTAAATCGTTTTCCAGAGCTAAATATAAATTGGAAATGGTTTGTGCCTGAATACTTTGTGCAGCATCAACGATTAATAGAGCGCCTTCGCAAGCGGCGATTGAACGAGATACTTCATAACTAAAATCAACGTGGCCAGGCGTGTCAATAAGGTTTAAAATATATTGTTCGCCCTTATATGTATAATCCATTTGAATGGCATGCGACTTAATAGTAATACCACGTTCGCGCTCCAAATCCATGTTATCTAGAAGTTGATCTTGCTTTTCTCTTTCAGTAACCGAGCCAGTAAAATCCAATAAACGGTCTGCAAGCGTACTTTTTCCGTGATCTATATGTGCAATAATGCAAAAGTTTCTAATGTTCTTCATAAAAGTAATCTACACCTAGATTTAATTTGCAAATATAGATGTTTTTATCTGCAAATATCTGGTTTTTAAAACATGATATCCTTGGTTTTAGTTAGATAAAATAAAAACACTAATTTTGCACAAAAATTAATGGCTTGATAAAAATACACAACATAGAACTTCCTGATTTTCCGTTGCTTTTAGCGCCTATGGAGGATGTAAGCGACCCACCGTTTCGTGCATTGTGCAAAGAGCAAGGCGCCGATGTGGTTTATACCGAGTTTGTGTCTAGCGAAGGTTTGATTCGTAATGCTGCTAAAAGCATTATGAAGCTCGATATTTATGAAAGGGAACGCCCAGTAGGGATTCAAATATTTGGTGCGAATTTAGAAAGTATGCTCCAAACCATTGATATTGTTGAAAAATCCAATCCAGATATAATAGATATTAATTTTGGTTGCCCAGTTAAAAAAGTCGTTAGCAAAGGTGCCGGCGCAGGCATTTTAAAAGATGTTTGTTTGATGGAACAGCTTACGGCCGAAATGGTAAAACGCACAAACATCCCAATTACCGTAAAAACCCGTTTAGGTTGGGACCATGATTCCATAAGAATTGTTGAGGTTGCCGAAAGATTGCAAGATGTTGGTTGTAAGGCCATTGCCATTCACGGACGTACGCGCGCTCAAATGTATAAAGGAAGTGCCGATTGGAAACCCATTGCCGAAGTCAAAAACAACCCGCGCATGCATATTCCTGTATTTGGGAATGGCGATGTAGACACGCCTGAAAAAGCCATGGAAATGCGTGATATTTACGGATTGGATGGTGCGATGATTGGACGTGCCAGTATTGGAAACCCTTGGTTTTTTAAGCAAGTAAAGCACTTTTTTAAAACCGGAGAACATTTAGCACCAATCTCTATTGAAGACCGTGTAGACGCAGCGCGCAGACATTTGCAAATGGCGATAGATTGGAAAGGCGAAACTTTAGGTGTATTTGAAACCCGCCGTCATTACACCAACTATTTTAAAGGCATTCCGCATTTTAAAGATTACAGAACCAAAATGGTCACTAGCGACGATGCAGATGATGTATTTGCTGCTTTCGATGAGGTTCTTGAAGAGTATTCTGATTATCAGTTTACGGAGTAGTTCTTAGTTTTTTCAAACTAATGATTTTCCACGAGCGTTTTAGTAATTCGAACAGATGCTATTTTAGATGCTATGACACCTAATATTGAAATAGTAACAAATACAATCAACACGTTTATCGCTTTAATTGTAATAGGATAGGGAAGACTTGGTGTGATATAAATTTTAAGAAACTCAGGTCCATAAAGTTGATTTGCTGCGAGCACTAACCCAATTAAAATGCCTATAACACCGCCACCAATACTCATTAAACTGCCTTGAAAAAAGAAAATTTTCCTAATATCCTTAAGCGTTGCTCCCATATTGAAGAGGGTACTTAATGTTTTCTTTTTATCTAAAATCATCATGATGATAGAGCCAATCACATTAAATACGGCAATGATTAAAACCAATGTAAAGATTAAATACACCGCTAAATTTTCAGTATTTAACATTTTATAGAGTTTATCATTAAGCTGTTCCCTGGTTTTTAAAACAACTTTATCACCTAAAGCCACTTGTATTTTTGTTATGGCATCCGTTCTATCAGCGCCGTCTTTCAACTTAAATTCTATGGCAGATATTTGATTGGGCTTATAATTAAGCAAATATTCGACTAAACTAATCGGTGCATACACATAAGTATCATTCAAAGTTTCATTGATATCAAAAATGCCAACATTAATAGCATTTACAGAACTATACGCACTTTTTATGGAGGTAATTTGTCCTTTACCGGGCTTGGGCACATAGATGTTTATGGCTTTGGCATAATCTAAAACTCCAAACGATAAATTAGCTGAAATGCCCCAACCCACAGCAATTTGATTGGTGTCCTGTTCAAACCATTTACCTTGTACGATAACGGAATCTATGGCATTAACACGCTGAAAATGTTCATCAACTCCTTTAATAGTTGCCAAGTAGTTTTTTTCATCAAACCCAATAATAACGCGCTCTTCAATAATTTTAGAGTAAGACGCAATAGCTTCAATATCATTTAATTTTGAAATGTCCTCATCACTTAAAATAAAGGATTTACCAACAGCTGTTTCAGCTTTTAAATCAGGGTCTACGATACTTGAAAATTGAAGTGTAAAATCTTTTAAGCCAGCAAACCCAGACAGCACAACAAATAATGAAGCAGCACCTAAAACAACACCAACAGCGGCAATGATGGTAATAAAATTAATAGCATTGTTACTGCTTTTAGAACGGAGATAACGTTTTGCTATGTATAAGGAAACATTCATAACGATAATATTATGAAAAAATAATTATTAAATGAATGTTCAAGCTGTCCATTAAAAAACAATAACAACCACCAGATTAAATTCAATTAAGATTTTTTTCTTTTTTCTAAAATAGTTGGGTCTTTAATAGGGTTTTCAGTGCCTTTTAAGGATTTTTCAATTTGGTCAATATACTCTAAAGAATCATCAACAAAAAACTCCAAATTCGGCATGCGTCTTAATTGATGTTTGGTACGTTGTGCCAGTTCGTGTTTGATTAAAGGCGTATTCGATTTTATACCTACCAAAAGATCTTTAGCCTTATCATTTGGAAAAATACTTAAATATACTTTAGCAACTGATAAATCTACCGTTACCTTCACTTTAGACACCGATATTAATATACCCTGCATGCCCCCTTGCGTGGCGGCATTTTGAAGTACATCAACTAAATCGCGTTGTAATACAGATCCTATTTTTTTTTGTCTTTGACTTTCCTCTACGTTGCTCATTTAATACCTATTAAAGGTTTATACCGCAAAAATACAGGATATTTAAAGATAAGCTTACTTTTAGTAACAAAATTTGTATCTTACTTAAAAAGGGATTTGTAATGAAAAATATAGAACACATAGGAATAGCGGTTAAAAACTTAGATGACGCTAACGAATTGTATACCAAACTATTTGGGAAACCATCTTATAAAACTGAAGTTGTAGAGAGCGAAAGCGTTAAAACATCGTTTTTTAAAGTAGGAAACAATAAAATTGAGTTGCTGGAAGCCATGGATGAAAATGGTATAATCGCAAAGTTTATAGAAAAAAAAGGGGAGGGTATACACCATATCGCTTTTGAGGTTGAAAACATTAATGACGAGATAAAACGATTAAAAGACGAAGGGTTTGTTGTTTTAAGTGATGTGCCAAAACAAGGGGCTGATAATAAGCTAGTTGTTTTTTTGCATCCAAAAAGTTCCAATGGTGTATTAATAGAGCTTTGCCAAGAAATTATTTAAACAAATTATTTTCTTGTAGAGTTATAAAATTAGTATTAAATTCGCAGCCAATTTCGGTCCTATAGCTCAGTTGGTTAGAGCACCTGACTCATAATCAGGTGGTCCCTGGTTCGAGCCCAGGTGGGACCACTAGTAAAATCAAGGCTTTACAGAGTTTTAACTCTTTGAAGCCTTTTTATTTGCAAACAATTTGCAAACAGCATAAAATTTAACATTTTTTAACAGAATTTCGTGGGTATTGTTTTGTTTTGGGTGTTGCTGTTTCTTTTTTGGCATTTTATTCTTAGTGACCTACTATCTATTATTTATAATCGTCATATTCACCTAAAGTATCATCCTTTTTTGATATAATTGGATCAAGCCAATCTGCTTTAGCCTTTGCCCATTCTATCCAATTTTCTAAAGATGCATCTAGATAATTATTCCTAATAGCATTTTCTCTTTTTGCATTAATAAAAGCCCTTATTTGTTCTGCCTTTCTATAACGCGACGAATCCTCATGTAGACGATTAAATTTTTCAATTTCGTTTTTCCTAATTTGTTTTATTTCTTCTTCTATTTTTTGTTGGCGTTGTTGTTGCTCTCTTCTTAATTCACGTTCAATATCATTAGCTCTTTCTTGCATAGCCTGTTCTTCGAAATATTGTATTATATCTGGAATTTTAGCTTCTAACTTAACTTTTTTAGAATCATACCATTCCTTATCAGGATAATCATCTCTTTTGAAAACTAATTCTCCAATAGGCACTAATTCTGTTTCATTCCAAAGACCATTATTTTTTATAATAATTCGTTTACTTTTTTCTCTTAGGTATATTGTAGATTCAATTCCATAAACAGTTATAATAGTCCCATAATGTTCTTTATGGGATATGGTGTGACCTCGTTGTTTAGCTAATTTTATGAAGGTATCCATAAAAATTAGAGACCTCGATACAAGTTTTGGTGTTACCGTAATATTTAATATTCCTTTTGAGGTTGTAACCATACCTTTGGCTCTGTGCCAATGAGATATTTCTTTGCCTGACAAATCTTTTTTGGCTATAGTAACTAGGTCATCTGGTTTTGAAAGCTTCTTTGGCACTTTTAATATAGGTTTGCTTTTAGCTTGTTTATTAATTTCTAGTTTAATGACTTTATTGAAATCTCCCTGTAATAATGATTTTTCAATTTTTTTTCCGTGTTTTAGTTTTGACCAATAGCCATTCTTTGGTGTAGGGATGTCAAAATCTATACACACCTTTTTTATGTGAGATGCTTTCACATTTAATTGTTTAGATAGCGTAGTCTTAGGTATAGACCATACAAAATCATAAAGTTTTTTGCGAGTTATTTCTTTGTAGTTCATGGTTTTTTAGTAAAAATGCGAGATAATTAGCAAATTTTACTAATACTTTCTACATTTACAATTGTTGATTAGACTGGTTGCATAAAAGCGAGCTCACTTTTTCTAAGTTAGAAACTAGCATTAACGGTTTATGGAGTTCTTAACCTTGAATTACTTCATAACACTATAAAAATATTTACATTACTATTAAATAAATATTTGCACGAAAATTAAAAACTTTAGAACGGGTAAAACATTTCAATTGAATATTGTAATTGCAAATAAAAAAACGATCTATTGCTGTTAACTATAATTTAGGTGTTGATAATATGTGTTTTTTCGGCTTAAAAAACAGTAAAAAATTGGTTACTTTGTGTTTTATAAAATTACAGGTTTTCACAAGAAAAATTAATGATAGAAAGTTCAGAAATCACAAAATATACATTTTCTGGCCACGATTCTTTTCAGTGCCGTCAGCTTTGGCTTAAAAAGGGTTATGACTATGTGCAGCAAAGAAAGAATTTTAATGAAGAAGATGCAGTTGTTCAACTTGGAGTTGGGAAAAATATGGTTTCATCCATTCGTTTTTGGCTGAAAGCTTTCAATATTATTGACAACAAAGACATTCCAACTGAATTTGGCAGGCGATTATTTGATGATGAAACTGGTTATGATCCTTTTTTGGAAGATGAAGCTAGCCTTTGGCTTCTGCATTATCAATTAGTGAAAAATGGTTTTGCTACTATTTACTCCATCATTTTTAATGAGTTCAGAAAAGAGAAACTGTTCTTTAACAAAGAAACCTTTGTAAACTATGTGAAGAGAATTGGTGAGAGCAATCCCGATTTGAATTTCAATGAAAATACGGTTGCAAAAGACTTTATTGTTTTCGCAAACCTCTATAAAAATGACCCTGAAAGTAAGGATGTTGAGGATAGTTTTTCTGGCATTCTTTCTGAAATAGAACTTTTAAAGACAACTGGAAAAGGCAAAGAAGAACAATTTTACATTGAAAATTCTGAAAGAGATAATCTCCCCGAAGCGATTGTATTGTTCACAATACTTGATAATTCAAACTACGGAAACTCTATAAGTCTGAATTCCTTGGAGTTTGACTTGAATAGTCCGGGTTCAATTTTCGCTTTAAATCGCTCTGGCTTGATGAATAAAATTTCTGAAATAGTAAGTGAATTTAAAGACATCACTTTTACTGACCAAGCAGGGATTAAAGAGTTGCAATTCAAGAATAAATCAGGCGCTTACAAAATATTAGACACATACTATGGCAAATAATTTCACAACATCGGTAAATATTATCAGGGACACTGATAGGGATTTCAACTACATCCCAACTCCCAATGCTAGTCAAGTTGTTAGCCAAATAGTTAACGACTTTAAAAAAGGAATTCGTTCTTTTAATATCGTTGGCACTTATGGTACAGGTAAATCTTCCTTTCTTTTGGCGTTTGAACAGAGTGTTAGAGGAACGAAACGCTATTTTGAACCGAATTTCATAATAAAACCTAAATACGATTTTGTAAAAATTGTTGGCTCATACGCTTCCATAGTAGAACTGTTTGCAGATGCTTTTGAGGTTAAAACTAACAAGAATCAACAGGAAAATATTGTTTCAGAAATATTCAATCGTTATCATTCAATTGGAAAGGAAAACAAGCTATTATTTATTCTAATTGATGAGTTTGGTAAGTTTTTGGAGTACGCAAGTAAACACAATCCTGAAAAAGAGCTTTATTTTGTTCAGCAATTGGCAGAGTTCTGTAATAATCCAAAACACAATATTGTTTTAATCACGACTGTCCACCAAAGTTTAGAATCTTATGCTTATTCATTAAGTAAAGCTCAACAACAAGAATGGACAAAAGTAAAAGGACGTTTCCGTGAAATTACTTTTAACGAGCCTGTTGAACAACTTTTGTTTTTGGCATCTGAACACATTTCGGAGAATTTTGAAACCAAGACTTCAAAATCAGAAATTGATAAATGTTTGAAGTTAACCACCGAAACAAAGGCATTTAATTTCAATAAAGACTTCCTGAAAGAAATTGCTTCTAAGCTATATCCGCTTGATATTCTTTCAGCTAATATTCTTACACTTTCATTGCAGAGATACGGACAAAATGAAAGGTCATTATTTTCTTTTCTTGAATCATCAGACCATACAGGATTGGCAAAATTCAACAAAAAGGAAAATCCGTTTTACAATTTGTCAAATGTTTACGATTACCTAAATTTCAATTTCTACTCGTTTTTAACATCAAAATATAACCCTGACTTTTCTGCTTGGAGTTCCATTCGTTCATCAATCGAAGAAGTGGAAAGAGCATTTGACTCAAATATCAACGATTACATCAAAGCAGTCAAAACAATTGGACTTTTAAATATCTTCTCTGCAAGTGGTTCAATCTTGGATTTGAGTTTCTTTATTGATTATTTAAAAACTACTTGTGGTGTATCAGATGCCAAAGAAGTCATTAAGAATCTAGAGACAAAAAATATTATTCGTTATCGTTCACATTCAAAACGATTCATTCTGTTCGAAGGAACAGATTTGGACATTCAAACAGCATTGATTGAAGCTGGTAATAGAATTTCGGAAGTTGCAGATATTACTACACTTTTAAATAGGCATATTCAATTTAATCCAGTCTTTGCAAAGCAATATTCATTTTCTACAGGAACGCCTAGGTATTTTCAATTTAGAATTACTGAATACCCCATAACTAATGAAACTCCCGAAGGAGAAATTGACGGCTTTGTAAATCTTGTTTTTAACGGTAAGTTAAAAGAAAGCGACATACAAAATAAATCCAAACAACAAGAGGAGGCAGTAATTTACTGTTTTTTCAAAAACTCTATTGAGATTAAAAACCTATTGTTTGAGATTGAAAAAATTCAAAAAGTAATTTTAGAAAATGAAAAAGATAAAGTTGCAATTAGAGAATTGGAAAGTATTAATTCATCGCAAGTACGTTTATTAAACCACTATATAACAGATAGCATTTATTCAGGCAGTAAAGATGTGAAGTGGTTTTTTAATGGAGCAGAAAAGAAAATTAATGATAAAAAGGACTTCAATAAACTACTTTCTCAAGTGTGTAGCATTGTGTATGATGCCACTCCTGTTTTCAAAAATGAATTGGTAAACAAGCATAAAATTTCATCTTCTATTCATACTGCTAAAAAGAATTATTTTAAGGCTTTGGCGAATGATTGGGATAAAGAAAATTTAGGCTTTGAAGATTCAAAATTTCCACCTGAAAAGACAATCTATTTATCCCTTCTCAAGGAAAATGGCATTTCACCAATAAGAGAAAACTCTTTGGATGTAATTTCCATTCATGATAATTCAACTTTCAATAGATTATGGAGAGCATCGGAAGACTTTTTAGAAAGTGCCAAATCTGAACAACTCAAAATCTCAGAATTAAGTGAATTGCTGAGCAAAAGACCTTTCAAACTAAAACAAGGATTAATTGACTTTTGGATTCCTACATTTTTGTTTTTGAAACGTGACGATTTTGCAATCTTTAATGAAGATGGTTATATCCCTCAACTATCCGAGGAGAATTTAGGATTGATTTCAAAATATCCCAATGATTATTCTATAAAAACATTTCATATTGAAGGTGTAAAATTGGACATTTTTAATAGTTATCGAACATTCTTAAACATTGCAACTGAACAAAAATTCGATAATAACTCTTTTATTGAAACCATAAAACCATTCATTGTTTTCTACAAACAATTGCCAGAGTACAGTAAAAACACAAAAAGACTTTCTCCATCTGCAATAAAAATTAGAAAAGCTATTGCAACAAGTAAAGACCCCGAAGAAACATTTTTTGATGCTTTTCCGAGTGCTTTAGGTTTAACGCTTTCCACTTTACAACAAGATAAATCTAAACTTCAAAGCTTTACAACTAGTTTACAAGATTCCGTAAGAGAACTACGAACTGCTTATGATGAATTGGTAAAGCGTTTTGAGGATTTCATTTGTAGTGAATTTGTCGGGCAAACTTCCGACTTTGAAGAATACAAAGCGTATTTACAAAAGCGATTCACAAAATTGAAAAAGCATATGCTTTTGAGTAATCAAAAGACTTTTGTGCAAAGATTGGATTCGCCTTTAGACGACCGAAAAGCTTGGCTAAACTCTATAGCACAAGCTGTGATGGGAAAAACACTTGAGAACTTTTCTGATGAGGATGAAGTTATGCTTTATGAACAGTTTAAAGCAATGATTTTAGCTCTCGATAGTTTAACTAAAATCTCAAAGTCTGATATTGATGAAAGCAAAGAAGAAGTGATTGGTGTTAAAATAGATTCATTCTTTAGTAAAATTGACCCAAAAGTGGTAAGAGTTCCAAAAAACAAAAGCAAAGAAATTGAGCAATTGAAAAATGAGCTTAGAAATAAATTAGGTAAAGACAATACTTCAAACGTTGCGGCTGTCTTGAACCTACTTAAAGAATTATTACAATGAGCAAAGTAAGACACGTATTAGGTATATCAGGAGGGAAAGATAGTGCTGCTTTGGCAATTTATGTCAAAACTAAATATCCGTCCATTGATTTAGAATTCTATACCTGTGATACGGGTAAGGAACTAGATGAAACCTATCAATTAATAAAAAATTTGGAGGTTTATCTCGGAATCAAGATTGAGCTTTTGCAGGGTGCTGAAAAAAGTTCAGAAGACCCATTTGACCACTTTTTAAAAATGTACGGTGGATTTTTACCTTCTTCCAATGCTCGTTGGTGCACTAAAAAACTGAAACTAGACCCTTTTGAAAACTATGTTGGTTCTGACCCGGTGATTTCTTATGTTGGAATTCGAGGTGATGAAGAAAGAGAAGGCTATATTTCTACAAAAAAGAATATTCAATCCATATTTCCATTTCGCAAGAATATTTGGAGCCAAGATGTTGTTGCCAAATTGTTAGCCAACCAAAACATGGAGCAACTTTTAGCAATGTCCAAGAATATAGACTTTGGCAAAAATCAAGAAAAAGCTTTTCAAACAATTAATCGAAAAGTGGATACAAGTTTCACACTAGACCAAAAGCTAAATATTTTATTGGATGCCAATGTGAAAGCATTTAATCATTTGGTTTTTGATTTTCTGAAAACAACGGATTATCCTCTAGCAACCGAAGCTACATTTCCACTTTTAGAAAATGATGAAGTATTAGTGCGAGACGATATTTTTAAAATATTAGAAGAAAGCGGTGTAGGTGTTCCTGCCTACTACAACAAAATTGAATTTGAGGTTAACGGAAAAAAAGGAGAATACGCAAGAAGTCGTTCGGGATGTTTCTTTTGCTTTTTTCAACAAAAAATTGAATGGGTTTGGTTGTACGAACAACACCCTGATTTGTACAAGAAAGCTATGGAGTACGAGAAAGACGGCTACACTTGGGGACAATTTGAAAGCTTGGAAGAATTGATTCAACCAGAAAGAATGGAGAAAATCAAAGAAGAGTATATTAAAAGAATGGAAAAAAAATCAAAAGCCAAATCACCTTACCTAGTGGACATCTTGGATGATGTCGAAGGAGAAGGTTGTGCGGCTTGTTTTGTATAAAATGAAAGAGGTATTTAATTTATATTTAAACAATTGCTACCAAGCAATGATACACGAAAACGAATTGATATTTGAGTTTAGTGAATATCATTATACTTTTACGTTTGATATAAAAGATGATTTTGAAGAAGAAATTGATGAAGACTTTTATTCCTACAATACTTTAGATGATACTTCAAAAATCGAACGTCTTTTAGACGAGATAAGTGAATTTACGTCATTTGAAATTAAAGGTTATGAATACCTAGGATGGAGAGAAGACTTGACAGAAGGTAAGTCTATCACCAACGAAATGTATTCATTAATTAAGCAAATCAACTTATATGGAAAAAATGCTATTCAAAACCATTATACAGATATAAAGTATGGTGATGCAATGTGTCCAGATGCAGGAAATTATATGTTTTCAATAGAAATTTCTGAAAAGTTCTGGTGGGATGTTGAATTTGCAAAACATATTGTGAAAATAAAAATTGATTCAATTGTCGTCCCTGAATTTTATACAATCTTTTTTCGCAAGAATCAGCCGATAAAAGATGACAAGTCTTTACCAATTTTATCTACAAATACAAAAGTTAGACGCTTAGGTTATTTCAAAATTTTATCCCTTTTCCTTGATGAAAATAAGCAGATTCCTACTAGTAATATCAATAAGAGATTTGAAACTTTCTGTTTAAAATATAAGGATGTTTTAGATAATAGTGAATTTAACAAAGGGTTAATTAAAGAAACTAAAAATGGGATTTCAGCTAAGCCATACCTAGAAATGGCAATTGACATTGAATTGTTAAACAAAATAAATAACATACTCTATGTTGGTAAATCTTTGAAAGTATATCAAGCATTAAAAAATGACTATAGTAAATCTTCAAATATTTTTGAATTAACCACATTTGACAAAATGTATTTTTTAGAGTGTATTTTAAGATATGATTATTTCTATTTCAGCAATCTGTTGGAGTTAATTTATATTGAAGGAAAAGCAACCTACTCAAAAATAGTTAGTGAGTTTCAATCCAAGTTAATTAAAAGTTTGGAAGAATATAAAAAACAAAATCAATACTCTTTTCAGGGATATAAAAGCCCAACATATAACTCAGATAGAAAGGTAGTGAGTAAGCTTGACATTATCTTAAACAGAATTAGAAAATGGGAAAAAGCGGAAGTGTATTTGGAACATTTAATTATGCCTAGGTTAAATTGGATGTTGGATTTTGGAATTATCAGTTTTGATAATTCAAAAAATGAATATAATATAGAAAAAATAGGCGATAACTTATTTAAGCATTTATGTATATGGAATGATATTAATACTGAAAAAATAATATCACCATCTAAATTTCTTGACAATTTTATGATTCATCTTTTTGATGACTGTTTTAACAACAATATTGTTTCTAATCCGGACGATATAAAGTCAATATTGGACCGAATTTATAAGCACATTGAAAATAGTTTTGAAATTTTTAAAACGCTCGCCCCAAATAGGGTTACAGCCTCACAGGCAGCTAACTACACCAAATATAAACTTTATATGGACGATAAAATAAAAGTGGGTTATAGCTTTATACTAAATAAGTTGTCTGAGAAAGAACAAGATAAATTCATATTCAAATATCAAGAACAGTATCAAGACGGCTACATCCAAATAAAATAATAAATAATGGCAGACTTCAAAGCAACATACAAGTTAAAAACGAATCCATTTCGTTTAACACCTGCAACAAACCCTGACGAATTAGTTTGGGCAGGGTTCAAAGATGTAAAAGAGAAATTTGAAAAAAGAATTGAACGTAGTATTAGAATACCTAATTCTACTTTGGTTTTAAATTGGGGGGAATATGGAAGTGGTAAAACACACGCTGCAAGATTTTTCAACAAGAAAGATGTTTTACAAGCACTTGCAGATAAAGCTGGAAAGGCTATTCCTTATTCAGCGGTTATATCATTACCCAAAGGTAAAGAACCTATTTACAGCATTTACATTTCTATAATTGACAAACTTAACATTGAAGAGTTAAGAAACACTTTTTCTGATATTGTTGGTGATTTGAATGCTTATATTGATTCAATCGGCTCAAACCTTCATATCCAAAGTGTTTTGAAGGCTGTTTTTAATTCTGACATACAGCACTTAGACATTAAAAAGTATTTGTACGGGAATATGAATGCCACTGAGCTGAAATCACTAAATGCATCTGGTATATTACGTTCATTAAAAGACGATACCGATTACAGTTCAATTTTAGCGGGATTGTTTTCGTGTTTAACCTATAACAAACAAAAGTTTTCGTGTGTAATTCTTTGGATTGATGAGTTTGAAGACATTGCAGTATTAAACAATTCGAACATTGACAAGACTAATAATTTCATCAGAGAGATTTTAGATACCGTACCCAACAATTTGCTACTGTTTTTGAATCTTACTCAATCAGCATTAATTTCTGTGGAAGATTTAGGACAATACGTTTATGAAAGCGTTAAATCAAGGATAAAAGAAAGAATCAGCTTTGATTTTCCAAATCCTGATATATTTAAGGAATATTTGAGAGAGTTGATAGCAATCTTTAGAGAAGGTAATGATCAAAACCCTTATTTTCCATTTGAAGAAAGTGTAATTAATAGTTTAATTATAGAGCTAGGTAGTGTTTCATTAAGACGCTTTAACGAATCATTATCTTTATTAATTGAGCTTTCAGATATGGACAATAAATGCCCTATAAATATGGAAGTTTATGAAGAATATAAGGATGATATAATTTGGGATAAAGGTTAATGTTATGGGAAATGTATGTTGTTTATTGGATGCCTGTACTGTGATTAATCTCATTCATATTGATGAAGACGATTTCTTATTAAAAAAGATTAAATCATTAGAATTAAAGAAGTCAAAACCTATTGAAATTCTTATTGATGAACTTGTTTTTAAGGAGATTCAAGTAAATGTCAATGATAGATTAAAAAGTGGATTATCCAAGTTTTCTGATTCAAGTAGGATTGGAGGAATAAGAAAGGAAATTGATCAAAAGCTTAGTTTTTTTAGAGGTAAAAAGAATAGAAGTGCAGAAATGATAAGCGAACTAGGAAATGAGTACTATGAGCAAATTAAAAATCAGGTTGGATACACCAAGAAAATAAATGGTGAATTATGCTCCACCGCATATGCCTTATATCTGAGCAGGCTTGATGAGAAAAAAGTTTTTTTCTATACCGACGATTATCCAGCTAAAGATTTTTTTTCAGGGTATTTTGAGTTTCAACAAATAGGTCAAATAAAAGATACCGTAGATTTTTTAATTCTAATTTACTGGTTAGATGATGATTTTAATAAAAGTCAACTGAACAGAGTTTTAAGCGAACTTTATTCCCAATATGCTATTGAAGTTGCCTTGCTCAAAGAACGCTTAGTAAAATTTCATAATGAAAAAGTGAATGGTGCTTTTATAAAGTCTAAAAAGGAGATTGCCTTCAAACTAAAAGACTTGATAAATAAACTTCAAAAGCTAGAGCTTCAAAACATTCAATCTTATTTTGAATATTTTGAAGTTAATAAAACCAAATGCAAAGAATTGTTTGAAATCATAAAACAATATTATTCAGTTTTTCAGATTGAGTCAAATAATCAATCTGAAACTCTATTAGAAAAAATAAAAAGGACAAATAGATTAATAGAAGCCCAAAGAATTTATAAATGGAATGATTTAATAGCTAGTTAATAATTGAAGCCTTGAACTCTAAAGTTAAATTTCTCGACAACAACTCCACCACCCCCATCGACCCAAGGGTGCTTGATGCAATGTTGCCTTTTTTACAAGACAACTTCGCCAATCCAAGCAGCACCCACCATTTTGGTCAAAGCATTAATGAAAAAGTAAAACAAGCTCGTGAACAAATAGCTGATTTTATCAATGCAGATTCAAATGAACTTATTTTTACAAGTGGAGCAACCGAAGCTAGCAATATTGCCATTAAAGGAGTTGCAGAAAGCTATTCTAATAAAGGAAAACACATCATCACGGTTTCAACTGAACACAAAGCGGTTTTAGACACTTGCAAAGACTTAAAACGAAAAGGTTTTGAAGTTACTTTTTTGTCAGTTTTACAAAGTGGTTTGATTGATTTAGCAGAACTTCAAAAAGCCATCCGACCCGATACTATTTTAGTTTCTGTAATGTATGTCAATAACGAAACTGGAGTAATTCAACCCATTAAAGAAATTGCAACCATAGCTCACGACATGGGGGCTTTATTTATGACAGATGCCACACAAGCGGTCGGTAAATTAGAGATTGATGTTAATGATTTAGGCATTGATTTACTTTGCTTTAGTGGCCATAAAATGTATGCTCCAAAAGGAATCGGAGCCTTGTATGTAAGAAATAAAACAAAACTCACCTCACAAATTCACGGAGGTGGTCACGAACAAGGTTTAAGAAGTGGAACATTAAATGTTCCTGGAATTATTGCTTTGTCAAAAGCTTGTGAATTAGCCAATCAAGAAATGACACAGAATCAAAATACTATTTCTGAATTGAGAGATCGTTTGGAAGCAGAATTACTAAAGCTACCTAACACTTCTCTAAATAGTGTTTCACAAAATAGAATTTACAACACGGCCAACATTTGTTTCAAAGGACAGGATGCCAATGTTTTGATTGGCAGAATGAAAAATATTGCAATCTCCAATGGCTCTGCTTGTTCATCAGCAGTTGTTGAGCCCTCACACGTTTTGAAAGCTATGGGATTAAGTGATGATGATGCTTTTGCATCATTACGATTTTCACTAGGTAAATTCAACACAATAGAAGATGTCGAAACTGTGATTCAAAAAATAAAAGAACTTACACAACCAAATTTTAATTATGCTTAAAGATTGCGATTGGTCATTAGATAGAGATTACAAAACTGGTTCAGAAAACGAACCCTTGCAATTCTATTTGGACGGATTAGCCAATAGCAATGAGTTTAGTTTGTTGTTGGGTTATTTCAGTTCTTCCGCTATCAATCTGCTTTCTGTTGGTTTCGCAACTTTTATCAGCAAAGGTGGCAAAATGAAAATGGTTATCAATCATTTGCTTTCGGCAAAGGATAAAGAAGCAATTTCCCGAGTAGAAGAAAATCCCAATGAAATAAGAGTGTTTGATTTAACCGATATTGTTTCGCTAGGTAGAGTTCTTGATGAATATGACACACACTTTTTTGAATGTTTGGCTTATCTCATTTCTGAAAAGAGAATTGAGATAAAAGTTGTCAAGCCCAAAAACGGAAAGGGAATAGCACATTATAAATCAGGGGTTTTTAGTGATGGTCAAGATGCTGTCGGCTATCAAGCATCTTGCAATTTTACCTATTATGGACTTTCTGAAAACATAGAACAACTTGAAGCTTTTTTGAGTTGGGAAAATGGCAGGTCAAATAAGCTTATCAGAAAGCAACTTAAATTAATTGACGACTATTTTACTGAAAAAGATGAAGATGTTGAATATATCTCCGTTAGTGACATTGAAGTTGTACTAAAAGACAGATTTGGTAAAAAGGATATCAATGAATTGTTAGTGCAGGAAGAACAACTACTAAGGAAAAAGCAGAGTTTGATTTCAAACCCCAAGCTCAAAAAAACAATTACCAAGCTTTTTAGTGAAATTGAGATTATTAGACGAACTCCAAAATTCCCATATTCAGAAGGCCCAAGAGAATATCAGATTAATGCTTACAACAGTTGGGTAGCCAATAATTACAAGGGAATGTTTGCAATGGCAACAGGAACAGGTAAAACGATTACTTCCCTCAACTGCCTGCTGAACGAATACAAAAAAACAGGAATTTATAGAGCGATTATTACAGTACCAACAACAGCGTTGGTTGAACAATGGAAAAATGAATGTGCCAAATTCAATTTTAAAAACATTATTACGGTCAGTTCAAAAGAGAATTGGGATAAGAATCTTGCGTTTTTCAATACCGCTTCAAAACTGATTGACACTTCGTATATCGTCATTGTTACTTATGCTTCATTACCAAGACCTAAGTTTCAAAGCTACTTTACGCAACTTCCTAAAGACACTATTTTAATTGCTGATGAAACGCACAACTTAGGTTCGCAAGGACATTTAAGATTGTTGCCAAATATCCAACTTGAAAAACGAATTGGATTATCTGCAACGCCACACAGAAAATTTGATGAGGCAGGTAATCAAGCCATTCAAGAGTTTTTCAATGATGAGCCGCCTTATATTGTTTCGTATTCAATGGAAGAAGCGTTGAATATTGGTTGGTTGTGTAAATACACCTATCATCCTCACATTGTAAAGCTAACAGACCAAGAGATGGAAAAATACAAGGAACTTTCTCTCCAACTGTTACGAATGGGCTTATTTGATAAAGAAACTGGCAATTTCAGAAGTACTCCTGAAATTGAAAAGAAACTCCTAGAAAGAAAACGAATCATTCACAAAGCAGCCAATAAATTAGAAGCATTCAAAGCGATTCTAAGAAGTGAATTTGATAAACGCAAGAATCTGAAATATACATTGATATATGTTCCTGAGGGCATAGAAGCAAATTTTGACGAAACAGATTTTAGTGTTGAAACGGATGATGAAAATAGATTGATAAATGAATACACAAAAGCGGTTAGCAATACAGATGATTCCGTGATGGTGAAACAATTTACAGCTAATTCAGAAAACCGGGAGGATATCTTAAAGAACTATGAAGATGGAAAAATTCACGTTTTGACCTCAATGAAATGTTTGGATGAAGGTGTTGACGTACCTCGTTCCGAACTAGCCATATTTTGTGCTAGTACTGGAAATCCAAGGCAATTTATCCAAAGAAGAGGTAGGGTTTTGCGATTGCACAAAGATAAAATTCATGCGACTATTCACGATTTAGTAGTAGTTCCCGAAGTCGGGGGTGAAGAAAATACGTTTGAAATGGAAAGAGGTTTAGTAGGGAAAGAACTTGAACGAGTAGTCGACTTTGCTAATTTAGCAATGAATAAAACCGATACTTACGAAACGCTTAAAAATATTTTGGACTACTATAATTTGAACCTAAACGATTTATAATAATATTCTTATGGCAAGAAAAGACGATATACTCAAAAGTTTTTTAACCCACGAGTTACTTGAATCCAAGTATGAACTTAAAAAAGAAGAACTCCCTAATACGGTAAGGGAAGCATTAAACTCAGATAAACCTATTGTTAAGGCAATTGCATTGATCGTAGAAGGCTTAGAAAAATCGCCCACTGCCTCAGATAATGAATTAAGAAACAGTGTTCTTCAGTTTTTAAATACTGCAATATGATTATTAAAAAGATACAAATAGAGAATTATCTTTGTTACCATAGTGTAAATTCATTCCCGTTTGAGGATGGCCTAAACATTATTTTAGGTGAAAATAATGAAGGGAAAACTAAGTTTTTTGAAGCGGTTGAATGGTTATTTAATGGTAATTTTATTGATGTAATCAATTTAATATCAGCTAAAAAACTTAATGAAATAAGTTCAGGTGATAGCTTTAAGGTAAGCGTCTCAATGATTGTTGAACAATATGATACTGAATCTAAGATTACAAGAAGTTTTACAGTTAAAAAAAAATTGAATAATGATGTTGAAACTTCAGTTGTTGTTTTCGAGGGTGAAGAAAAAGATAAAAATACAGGAGAAAGAATACCGAAAAACGCACAAAATTTACTTGATAGAGTTTTTCCATTTCAAATTCGGAAGTATTCAATGTTCAAAGGTGAAACTAAACTTAATATTTTTGACAATGACGAAGCTTTAGCCAATTTAATAAACCTCTTTTCAGATGCTAGACACTATGAAAAATATACTGAAAAAGGTTTATTCTTAAGAGATAAGGCTGAAAAAGCTGTTGAGCAATCGACAAGGCAAAATCAACAAAATCAAAGAGCTTATGATTTATTAGAAGGAGAAATAATGCAACTCCATAGAGAAAGAGACAGATTAAAGATTCATCTTAATAGTACTGAAGAAGAAAAAAACAAATTAGAAAAAAATATTAAAGAAGCCGAAAAGTATGCTAATAATGCCCAAATACTTCAAACAATAAATACAAGAATAGAAAATATTGAAAATAAAATTTCATTATCAGATAGAATAATTGACTACAATTTCACTACATCACTTTTTGATGAAAATTGGATTTTAGTGAATTTCGAACCTTTCCATAAAAAATTTGCGGATAAAGTGTCTTCCCACAGTATAATGCATAGAGAGTTACAATCTGAATATGACAAACATTTAGGCTTTAAAGAAGGAGAGAGGAAAGCCAAGGCAGAATTATTAAATAATGCCGTTCCTCTTCCAATTGGTGTACCATCAAAATCGCATATGGAGGAAATGCTCAAAGAGAAAATTTGTAAAGTTTGTAATAGACCTGCCCACGCAAAAGGCTCGGAAGAAGAAATTAAAGCCTATAATTTTATGATGGAAAGGCTAAAATCCTATTTGGAAAGTCAAGTTGTTAAAGAAAGTGAATCTGAAAAAAATGAGCCATTATTTAAGTTTGATTATACCAATAGGCTTGAGAATTTGAGCGTTAGTCATGAAGACAATCTTAAAAACCTAAGATCAATTAAATCTGACATTAAAGACAAATTTGAGTTGATTAATGAACGAGAAAAAGAAAAGAGGGAACTTGAGGAACTTTTAGAAAAAGAAAAGGAGGATAGAAATCGAATATTAGGTAATTCAACAATCGCTAATGAATCTGAATTGTTAAATGTATTTAAGAATTATACCTTTTGGCAAGAAGACTTGAAGTCTATTAATGAAGACTATTATAAACTGAATACAAAGTTTCAAGATATTCAAAGCCAAATCAAGTTAAAACAAGATGAAAAAGATAAGATTGATCTAAATTCTGCCAGTTCATTCTTGTTAAAAACAAGAGATCTCATGCGACATATTGAAACAATATTTATCCAAACTAAAGAAAAGAAATTTGAAGAATTTATTGACAAGCTAGAGAGTAAATCAAATAAATATTTAAATCAAATTAATGTTGAAGCATTTACAGGACAGATTAAATTTTCAAAAAAGAAAATTGGTGGCGATAGAATAAAAATTGAAGTTTCACTTTTAGAGTCAGGCGGCAGATACTTTGTTCCAGGTACGGCTGTCCGAACTTCGATGAATATTTCTATTTTGCTGGCAATTTCAGAACTTGCTAACGAAGTTAGGGATGAAACCTATCCAATGATATTTGATGCACCAACCTCTTCTTTTGGAGAAACTAAGACAGGAGATTTTTTAAATCTAATTAATGATACTTCAAATCAAAAAATTATACTCCTAAAAGACTTCATTGGTTCAATTAAAAATTCTGATGGTACAATTAAAGATCTATTTATCAAAGAAGAATTTAATTCTATAAAGCGGAATAAGGCTTTTTGGGTCAAATTAGAAAGACCATTTGATAAAAGAGAATTATCAACTATTAATACTGAAGTAAACTCATTATAATATGAAGAATCTATTTGAAAAATGGAAAACTAAAATCCCAAAATACAGTGAGGTTCATAAAGACTTATTTATATCACTTTCTCAAAAATTTGGGGCAGAAGGTGAGAAGAAAATTAACTTTGGTAAGCATTTCAGCACTAACTATGAACTATATATGTATGCTTTCTTTTTAGGACTTTACAATAATGAATTTGCTCCAATCGCTGATGGGGAAAAGAAAACGGATTTTAGTCATCATATTCAGTATTGGGGCAGCAAATCAACTGTGACAACACGACAAGACTTTACCAACTTACAAGAAAATATGTTTATTGCACTTGTAGCAGAAACGGACATAGACTTAATTGCACTTGAAAAAGGGGAATTGGAAGAAGATGAAGCAGTAAAATCTTTAATCAAAACAATGGAATCTTATACCAATGGAGGATTGATTTTGATAAAGGAAAAATTAGAGGAAAACCCAAACTATTTTCTTCAACCGACTTCATTTTTGAATATGATACTTGATATAAACCTCTGAAATCTTAAAAATAAGAAAAGGTAAAAAAGATGAAGTCGAGGGATGAGCAAAATTTAACAAGTAAAGAAGCCAAGGAATTTCTTAAAATTCAAGATTGTGAGTTGGCTCATATAAGAAATTCTGGAAAATTAAAATTCATAAAAAAAGGAAATGCTTTCCTTTATAAAAGAGAATCTTTAGAAGCTTATAAAAAGGCATTGTTATAGGTTCTGTTTATCCACTACTTAAAAGTATTTTTATGCTTTTAAATAAAATTTAGATAACAAATTTATTCGATTTTTGTATAACGCTGTAATACTAACTCAATATACCTGACCTTCATATCATCTGATAAAAATGAGTTTTTAATCCATTTTATAACAATGCTTTTCTTTTTATTAAAACGATTAAAAACACCAGCGATTTGTTTATTGGTCAAATTTAAGCTTTGACCTAGAGCTTCAAAATTAGAACGTGTAAGCTTGCTTTTTTTACCTTCAATAGTCAACGCCATTTCTTCTTTATCATCAGGGTTTACTATGGTTACATTCAGCAAGTCATAGGCAGGGGATAATAACCAGCCAGAATTAGACTGTATCATCGAGAAGTTTTTAAGATGCATATCATTATTGCCAGTTAGGAAACTAAATACTGCTAATTCAAAAAAGAAAATTTTATCCAATACTGTATTACTTGAATACAAGCCTAAAGCTTTCCCAATTTTCTCCATGGAGCTTTTGTATTTGTCAAATGCTTCGGTAATTTGAAACATATCAAGCATATGAATCTTTTCATTATCATCTGTTCTATCAATGCGTTTTGTAATATAAGATAACTCTCCAGACTGCAAACGAATTAAACTAGACTTGACTGTCTGTATACCAAAGGCTTCTGCAATACGCATGGTTACATGTTCATTTTGAGGCATATCGGGATAGTCTTTTGATGGGGGTTTAAAAATGAAATTTCCGCCTAAAGCTCCAACAACTGTTAATCGAAAGTTGGTATTTTGGGTCATATCATTTACTATTGACAGAGATAATTTCGGCTGTACGCCTGGAACAGCGACACTGCGTTCAATAACGTCCTTTGCGAGTTCGGACATTTGGTCTAATGAATATTCTAGTTTAGGGGGTGTTTCTGTTCCAAAAAAAGACAAGCTACATGCTTTATGAAAGTCTGTTTCATGGTCAAGTGGTTTGTAGCAGTATAAACAATTATGCTTCATTGTCTTCTATTATTGGTTGTACACTAACGGCTCCTATGCAGTTTTGGCAACAAGCAAGTAATAAACCCATACGATCGTTAGGGTTTAATTTCCAATTTTTAGTGGCAATGCTTAAGAGCCAACCTTCGGGAATTAAACCTTCAAAAAACGGAAATAAACGATTGCTTTTGTAACGCTCTGTTCTAACTGGCATTGAAAAGGTTATAAATTGACTGCTATAATTTTTAATGTAATTGTTAGTGTATTCAAACAGGTAATCACCATCATCAGTTTCTGTGAGAATACCTGCAACTATTTCGTTGTAATATATGGATGCTTTTCTCATTTTAAATGATTTTTAAGCACTTTTGAATCTACGGGCGCAAGCTCATGTCCAAACATGCTTAATACAAGATTTACCTTGTCCATGTTTAGATTGGTTTTACCTTGTTCTATTTTTCTAACCACTGTTAATGCAACGCCAGCACGCTCTGCAAACTCTTCTTGAGTAAGATTGACGTCTTTTCTACGGGTTTTTACAAATTCTGACAACTCGTTCATTATATGTTTTTAAATATAATTTTAGCCAAATATAATGAAATTATATGCAAATGCGTATATTTAGTGTATAAAATATGTTTTTATATGTTTATACGTATAAATATATATGTTTGTGTTATATAAAATAAGTCTTAAAGCTATTAATCCAAGTTGAATAAGCCCTACTTCCAGCACATATTTTTTCTTTCATTCAGCAAAAAAAACTTCATTCTATAAAAAATAAGAGCTTACAGTTC
Source organism: Confluentibacter flavum (assembly GCF_002843175.1). Classification (GTDB taxonomy): domain Bacteria; phylum Bacteroidota; class Bacteroidia; order Flavobacteriales; family Flavobacteriaceae; genus Confluentibacter; species Confluentibacter flavum. The sequence continues at coordinate 175,159 of NZ_PJEO01000016.1, read as the reverse complement.
CGCGCAATATTAGTTATGGCATTTTAGGATATTTCATTTATAAAACCTAAAATGCCATAACCAATATTTTTAGCCCGCCCGCAATTTAGAATTTCTATTGAAATTTAGAAATGGCATCCTAATTATTCCAATGAGCTTGGAACTTTTCCAAAGAAAGTTATAAAATTTGTTTCTCAACAGATTGCATAATCAGGCTCATACTTCGCTCTTTTTATAAATCTTTATGAGCTCCAAATTTTAAGTTGTAACAGTTTGGAAAAGGTAACAGCGAGGGCGCTATGGGAAGTAAATGATATGGAAAGGATGCTATAATGCCTTTTCATGGTGTTCCTTTTTCTTTTTCATTGTTATTTCTACTTAAGATTAAAAAAGAAAAGGAAAACGCTCAAGATATAATAAGTAAATGATTTTATAACTTTAAAATCAATTATGACCTGCTTTAAGCTTGTTTGTTTGGTTTGACGTTTTGTTGTTCAGACAGAAGCTGTTCTATCCTTTGCAGACAAAACATTTGGTCGTGAGGTAATAGGTCTATGATTATTTCTAACACTTTTGTGACGCTTGATATTTGGGTTTTGTTTTCATGTTTTGGTGATACAAAACCACCATTACCATCTAATGCATAATAGCATACTTCTAAAAGAGCAGAAATTGAGCTTGTGATATCCTCATTATCTTCTACTTCAAAGTTTATGGTTTTTCTAATCCTTTTTCCATAGGTTTCTTTTTGTACACCAGAAAATTGACCCATCAACTTTTTTATAGCTTTTAATTTCTTTTTTTTATTTTTCATGAGCTTCGAATTATTGTGTTAATCTAATTTGTTGGTATGGCAATGGATTTTTTTAAGCTCCTCTAGGTGTTTGTCTCCGATGTCCATAGCTTCTTCGAAAAACCGTTCACAGCGGTTAAAGGCTTTGTCCGAGTCCCTATTCGAGAATTCATTTTCTGCCTTAAAGCGCATGATGTGGTGGGCATTGCATAGGATATAGTGCATCCGGTGCAGTCCATAAGTCTCTTTTGGGAATATGGTCTGTGGCAAATTGCTAAAATGGCTGCAAAGGTGCAACATATAAGTAAGGGCGTAGTGCTGTGGCTTAAATTCCCAAAATGCATACAACAGTCCTAAACATATTTGTTCAATGGCATAGTGCATGGTCATCAGTCTGGAAGTGACATCTTCTGTGGGTTCAATGCTATCCAAAATGGACAGTAGATAAGCTGCACGTTTCATTCTAGCGTCCCATATTTTTTGGATGTCTTCATAGACCTTTGGGTGGATCAATATCTGATACTTTTTAAATCTTAAAAGGGTGTCATCCGCCCTATATATACAGGGCGTTTGGAAAATGGTCTTTAACAAAAAATTATTGCCATAATCCAATCGCTTGATCGCATTTGCCAATGTGTAATAAATGACATAGACCTTACAACTTTGCTGCATTTGGTTATAGATACCGTCCATAAATTCATTCAACCCCTTGGACATGGGTTTGTCACCTATAATCAACAAAGTATAAATGACCGTTTTTTGTTTATCGGCATATACAGGGGATAAAAAAACAGCTCTATTTTTTTTCTCCTTATTCACACCGATGACATATACAGAATGTAATGGTAATATTGTTTTCAATAAACCTATGAGTTTTGACTCTAAATAGAATTTTGTTTGTGTATTTGCTTTCATGACTTTTGTATTAGGATGGTAGATTATATTTCTAAATTCGAAGGATATTCAAATTTAAAAAAAGGTTATGATATATCATAACCTTTTGTGTTCTTTTTTTATAGAAATTGAACTTTATATGACTGAAGAAGAGAAAATATTCCTTAAAAAAATTGGAGCAAATATCGCTAAACTGAGAAAGGCGAAAGGTTTTAGTCAGTTAGATTTGTGCTCCATAATTAAAATGGAGAAGCCCAATTTATCAAGTATTGAAAATGGGAGACAGAATGTTACTTCACTGACATTGTTGAAAATTTCAGAGGCAATCGGAGTGGAAGTAATTTCCTTTTTTGAATGAGGTTATAGAAAGAGATGAACTTCCCTTTTTTAATAACGACTCCATTTTTCTTAACGCAGTTTAAAAACTAGTCTTTAATTTCACTAATACTTTTAAAATCATATAATTAACTCTTAAAACTATTCATTTGAGAGTAACTCACGTTTTTATTTTTTCCTTTAAATGGATATATTTATAGGAGTCGGTTAAAGATCCTGTTACTACTTTTTGACATGCTAGAATGTTTTATAAGTTATCCATTATTTGTAATAATTTAGGATTCTTATATGACGAATAATTATTGAATCTGTAAAATTAATGGATAAGCAAGAGGGTAACACGCGATGCGATGTTACTTGATTTTATTTTTAGTGCAATCCCTTGCTATCAGTGGGATTGAATGTTTTTTAATAATAAGGACTTTAAGCCTTTTTTACTAAAAAACCGTCGCAGCCCAATAAAATCAACAAATTTTTTACTAAAAAATGGACAAAGGGTATGAAAAAGAGAAGTTTGAGACCATCAAGATTAAAACCTCTGTGGCTAAACGCTTTAGGAATTATTGTAGAACAATTTCCAAATCGAAGTCCATGACCACAAAATCGATTTTGATAATTTTAGAAAAAGTAATAATGTTTAACATGTCAAAATCGCTCAAAATAGTGCAAATAAAATTAAAGGAGGTTGACCAATATTGGTACAAGTAGTGTACCGATGCCGTACCAAAATTTGGACAAGCGCTGGACAAGCAATGGACAAGCGCTGGTATCTATATATAAACATATACAAACAATATAAAAACATAAACAAACTTTAAAAAACATAAAATGTTTAAAATTTATTTGAATTATCTTAAAATTTGGAAAAAATATCAAAACACCAAAACGATGCAAATTTTATCAATCAAATTTCTTCAAAACAATCATGGGGTTGACCAAAATATGGACTACCAAGTTGGATTTGACGAGGTGCTAAATTAGGGGGTGGATGATTTTATTGGTTTAATTCTTTCTTGGGATTTATACTAGTCATTTAAAAAACTGAGACTTAATCTTTCGTTGTATCTGTCCAAAATTTCATTTGGAAGCGTTTTAAGATAGATTTGAGTTGTATTCAGCTTACTGTGACCAAGCATCGAAGAAATTGCCTGTAATGGAATATCTTGAAGCATGGCATTAGTTGCAAAACTATGTCGTGAAACATAAGAAGATAATGTTTGGTCAATCTTGCACAGAAGAGCAATTTTTTTTAGTTTGTCATTATACATGGCTCTTAATCTACCTACATCGTCATACTGCTGTTTTGGTTCTTCTCTCATGATAATTGGGAACAGAAAATCTTTTTTTGATTTACCTACTTTATAAAATTTTAAAATTTCATTTAGCGGATCTGATATTTTTATATCGTAATTTTTTAAGGTCTTCTTTCGTTGATAAACAACCCTACCGTTTTTTATATCCCCTACTTTTAAAAATGCCATATCCATAAATGGCATACCATAAAGCATATATGATATTAAAAAATAATTTCTTGCATGGAATAATTCATGTTCAACAGGTAGCTGTAAATCCAATATTTTTTTAATATGCGAAATGTCTATTGCTCTTTTTTTAGTAGGAGCAACTCTAATTTTGTATTCAGAAAATGGATAAGCTTCTTTATCAATACAACCATCTTTAATGCCTTTGTTATAAATGGCTCTTATTGTTCTCATATAGAATGCTAGACCATTTATACTATTGTCTTCTTTTGTTAAATGGAATTTTTCAAATCTCATGAGGAAGTCATAATTAACTTCATTGAATTTTATATCAATCTTTTGGGCAAAGGTTTGCATGATTCCTATAGTGAATTTATATGAACGGGCAGTTCCGAAACGCCGAACGTCTGTTAGTTCTTTTACTAAATGATTCCCATACTCTGTAAATGAACTGTAGTTTACTTTTCTTGTTATTTTCTGTTTTACTTGATTAATAGAAAGATACTGTAATTCTCCTTTATCATGAAGTCTATTTATAATCTCATTTATTCGCGCATTTTCCTTTAAAAGTATTATATTTAATAAACGAACAGATTCAACTTTCTTATAGCTGGTCTTAACTTCTTTTTTCTTTTCATCCCAATGTATTTCAAGGATGGAGTACCCGGTAGAAATTGAGGTTGTTTTTCTATTATGAGTAAGTCGAAAAATGATAGGATATTTGCTATCTTTTTTCATTCTTCGTTGATCTAACATTAAGGTTATAAGCGTGTTCATAACCGTAAGTTAATAAAAAAATTTGCAAACAATTTGCAAACATTTCTTTGATATCAATTGATATCAGTTGAAATCAAAATTTATTAAAATGTTGAAAATCAATATGTTAAAATTTTTATTGTATAGATTTTTCTGTCTGATTGACGGCTCATAATCAGGTGGTCCCTGGTTCGAGCCCAGGTGGGACCACTTTTAGAGATTGTAAAGCCTCGCATTTCTGCGAGGCTTTTTTATTTCAAAAAAAATGTAATAGTTGGGTTATTAATAATTGCCAATAGCACTTTATAAAAACAGCATTTAGTTGTTTATTACCAATCTTGCTTTATGAACAACACTTCCTTTAGAAAGTATATATAAGGTATATAGCCCCGATTGTAAACCTCTAACATCTATTTGCTTTTTGAATGTTGACTGTTCAGAATTGTCATTTTTTATTTTTTTAATCAATCTACCAGTGATATCAAACAACAAGAAATCGGTAACATCAATGGATGAAGATTTTATTTCAACATAAACATATTCACTTGATGGATTTGGATATATAGTAAATACATTAGATATATTATCTTTCTCATCAGGCGATGATAGTGTAGAATCATAACTTAACGAAATATCCAATGAAGCATTAGCGCCGTAGTCAATAGTTAGTATGGCATTTTTTTCTGTACCAGCACCAATAAAATCAACAGAGATTATTTTGGAGGAATTAGATTTTAAGAGCACATTATTTAAATTTCCAGATTGGATAACAAAATCATCGTCATCATGCCCGTTTATCTCAACCGAACGGATAAAGATTCCCGTATTTCCATTTTCTAAGTCCAATGTTATGTCTTGGCTATTTTGTACGCTAAAATCAACCGTGGTGGGACCCATTAATTCACTAGCATCCAAAGGTATCCCCGTTGGACTATCACTTCCATAAAACTCCATATTCTTTTGCTTTCCGCCACCCATAACAGGGGAGCCTGCTACTACAAAGATACCGTTTCCGGAAACGATTCCCTGCGTGCCATGCCTTGGATGAATGAGGCTTGCCCCTGTGGACCAAGATTGGTCTAAAGGGTCATATATTTCGGTAATATCAAGCGCATTTACATTTGTAGAAACTTCCCCGCCAGCAATGACAAGCTTGTTGTTAAAATTCGCTACAATAGCCCCGGCTCTAGGGGTGGGAATATTTTGATCTGAAGGAAGCGAGCTCCAGCTATTCGTAGAAAAATCATAAACATCTACTTCTGGGATTACTGGAGCGAATGTGCCCCCATCTCCACCAGAGAGTCGTCCTGATGCCGCGTAAAGTTTATTGTTAATCACTACGGCATGAAAATGGTCGCGGGATCTTGGTGCATTTGTCAGCGTTGTCCAGGTACCTAACACAGGATCATACTCGTCGAACCAAGGGACATAGCCTCCGTTATGGCCAATGGTATTGCCACCAACAATATAGAATTTATCATTATGGACAACCAGTCCCGCAGATCCTCTTCTTCTACCGGAAGGTATTTCTGGACCTTGAATCCATTGCTGAGCTACAGGATCGAAGGCCCATATAAAATCGGCAGGAGTTTCATTGGGGAATGAGTTTGTTTGAAAGGCGCCTATCACCCATATAAGTCCTTGGTATTCGGTGGCCTGAAAATGATTGAACTCCATAGGTGCTGAATCCACAAGAGAGTTCCAGCTATTTGAAGTGTAATTGTAAACATCTAAGGTTTTTGAGTTTTCCCTACCCCCAAGCAAATAAAACTTATCACCTGCCTGTACAAAAGAGCACTCGTGGCGAGCCGTATAATTTTCATTTTCATTTTTGTCAAACCACGCCAAATCATTAACGGTCCAGCTAAAATTTGTGGTAACCGAAGTCGATCCAACCTTTTCTACAGTAACGGTAACACCATGTACACCATCATTATTTGTGCCCCCGTTGGAAGCCGTTTGATCGATGGTTCCATAAATTAATCCATTGGTGGGTTCAATATTTATCCCTAGAGGCTGCCCGTCAATGCTATAGGTGAAATTATTATTAGGGTTTCCACCAGAGGCGGAAACGCCCAAAGTACTAATAACATCTCCCGTTAGATTTGTTTGGTTTGCTATTGGATTTACCGATAAAGGAGGATATTGTGGAGGGGCAGCCATTATTTCTATGGCGTTTAATAATGGGTTTTCCACCTCATGCAAAAACTGGATGTTAAGCACACCACCAGACACGGTCACTGGATAGGTTACCATGCCGCCTGACTGATGGCCAAAACGGGCTATAAGATCCATGTTGTCTTCAACGATCACTCCTTCTATTTCAATATCAAAAACACGGTCACCTATTTCTGAAGTCCCTACAAAACTGTTGCCCATATACAAATTAACCTGATAGTCACCATTTTGTAACACGAATGTAAATTCCATTTCAGGGCTTGCGGTAACGTCATAGCGTTCGTAGGCAAAAATGGCATTGTATGTTGATTCGTCTATATAGTCAGGAATGGAACTATGACGGTTTATATTTAATAATCCGCCATTATAAATGGTCCCAGTATTAACCGAATAACTGGGTCCTGATGTTGCCCCAGCGACATTATTCTGTTCCCAATTGGCCCCACCATCCGTAGCTGAAACTGCGGCACCACCAGCATTGACCCTGGCAAGAATTAATGAAGAATTGATAATGCTTACCGTGAACGTATCTTCTACAAAATAACCATTTAAGTCAGATGCCCGTATGGTAATATCTGCTGTCTGTAATTCAGATGGATATGTTATAGTCAGTAGATTATTAGAAATACTGGCCAATATATTTGGATTGGTATTAAGCGCCACACTGTAAGTTAAATTAGCCGTCCCATTATTATCCTCAAAGTAGTCATCCAAATCAAACATGTCGTCTGGAGCACCTGATTCCCTTTGCAGATTAGGAATGTTTTGTACCATATAGGGCTTTTCGGCAGTTACGTTTAAAAAATCCCAAGTCCCTTCTAACTCTACGCCATCTTCATTAGAAGCACCAATCAATCCGACGGCTAAATCTGTGCTTGAACTTTGTAAAGCTTGTAAAATGGAGCCTTGTGCCACTATAGTGCCTAAGGTTGTGAGCGAACCTTCGTCTATTTGAAACTTAAGGGTTACTTGTCCGATTGAGGGATCAATTTCAAAAAAGAATTTAATTCCAGAAGTCGGCCTATTAGCTTGTGGTAAATTATATGTTATGGGGCTTTGGGGAATATCCTCAATTTCTTGAAGAGCCACAAAACCAGTTGTTGTCACCACAAATTTTATGTAGTTGCTTTGTGTGCCATCGCCAATAAAGAATCCCAACTCACCTGAAGGCGCTGATAGGTTTTCATAAAGTGTTAAAGGGCCATTGAACCCAACCATTCCTCCTGAAACTGTAATTATGCCAGAATCATTTTGGATTTGTACGCCGTACTGATATCCTTTCTCTTGATTGTTAGAAGTCCCAAGGGCAGTACCCGACGTCATCTGCGATGTCATAAGCCCAGGGGCACCTCCTAATATATCATTTGGATTAGGGTCATTTGGATCATCCTTCCTATCTAGCCACAGAAGCCAATTGGCACCTGTATCTCCGTTATTCATAAGCCCTGTTAGACCAAGACCATAAATTCCTCCAAGGTTTTGTTGATCATTGAAAAAATCATTCAATATTGGAATAGTGAAAGCGTCACTTCCTTCTACCGTAGGATCTCCCAATTGAAAAGGATCCAGAGCGTCGGGGATTCCATCAAAATCATCGTCAGGATCATTCAAATCGGATATTAATTGACCGCCCATCACTTTATCCCAATCATCAGGTTGAGAACCTCCGTTACATATTTCAGTCCCATTGTCTTCCTCATCTTGGTTTGAATAACCATCACTATCATAATCAGCATTCGCATCATATAAAGGATCGCTAGGGTCTAAACAATTTAAAAAATCTGTTGGTTCAAAAACTACTATTTTCCCATTCAAGGTACCTGCCCATACCGTTCCGGGAAAAATATCAAAATCGCTATTACAGGTTATGCCAAGGGCATTTCCCCCCATCCCTGAAAGGAAATTAGATGTTAGTCCACCTGATGCCAACGTGCCGTTGGCATTAAGTTGCACGCGTCTAATGAGTCCATTGTGTGTACCAGCCAAAAGATTGCCCTGCATGACGCCACCAAAGTTGGATGCCGTATATTCGTCTATTCCGTTGGTATTGGTGCCCCATGTCACAACAGGATCATCATTTGGTCCATCTGGGTTTATCATACCTGGTCCACGCCAATCGCCTTCTACCGTGTTGGCTTCAGATACTGGAAGCGGCGGCCAATTAACAGGTAGGGCTTCATTTGGATTCGAAGTCGAACCGGGCGTACTTCCGTCGGGATCATATTTAAGTGTTCGGAAAACATTGTTTATGCCATCGGCGGTATATAAACCTGCCCCTACTGGATTTGCTCTTGTGGGGTTTGGATGCCCACCATAATATGTTTCAGGAAGGGTTCCAAAGGCATAAGCCTGTAAGTTTGTGGTTACCAATTGCAAATGGTCTAGATTATTAACCATTTCACCATATAGTAAACTATCGCTACTGCCGGGTTCAGCAGGGTTATAATCATTGGTCACGGAGCCGCCCCCTTCGTTCATAGGTAGGCCGCCCCAGCCACCATTGGCGCCGTTATCTGTAACATATAGTGCACCGCTCTCTGTTACAACGAGGTCATAGGCGTTGCGATATCCGGGAGATAGTATTTGAACAGGACCTCCAGGGACTAATATGGCTTGATTAAGTCCATCGTTGCCGCCCCAAGGATCATTGATATCCAGAGGGGAATAATTTGGATCATCGGGATCCTCAGATGCGGGAGACCCGTCCGCATGAATATTTGGGCGCGTGGGGTCATCCAAAGTAGGAAGATCATATATGTAGGCCCTGCCATTATCATCCAAAATAGGCATGGTTTCCAGAGCAGTTAGATTTACAGCCAGAATAGCACCAGAAAGAGCATACTCGCAAGAATATACGAAATTGGTAGAAGGAGAGCCTCCATTGGTATGGCCACCTTGTGCTACTATTAGGTAATCGGTTCCATTGATGGTCACAAATTCAAGACCGTTTGTTGCATGGTTTTCTTCGGAACGAGGAAGCCCTCTTACAATATCTACCACATTCCAAGCGCTTCCATTCCAGCTAAATCTTGTTATGACACCAGAATTGGTGTCAAGATTAACATCTCCATTACCACCACCTTCACCAGCTCCAATACGAAAATCGCTTGATGTTACATAAATCACAGGATTGGTTGGGGTGCCAACGACCGTGAGGCCTAGGGTTTCCCTATTCAAACTGGAGTACAGGGTGCCGTCATCGTTGTGATCGGGCATGGTGCGTATGCCGTCCAAAATCTCTACATTAGTAGCAACATAATTGATGGGGCTGTTTCTCTGAATTGTGAGTATTTTAATGGCTCCCGTATATTCTGCTACATACAAACGATTATCAGGGCCGTACATTAAAGAAGTAACACCACCATTTACATTACCAGTTCCGGAGAACGTTAATATGGACTGGCTCCAGCTCTGAGCAAAAGCGTTATATGATAACAGTATAAAAATGAAGTATATGAAATTACAGAAAATTTTAATTTGAGGGACCATGATATTTAAATTGGATAAATAAGTAATCAAATTTAGAAATCTTAATGTTAAGATATTCTGTTTAAGGAGGTTATTCGTTTAATTGTGTCTATTCTGGGTTGATTAGGAAGGTTTATTGCAAATACCAACATGCTTTAGAATAGATAATATGGAAATAATGTTATGAGGCTATTATTTTGAACCAACCCATAAGCATTATGGATATGATTATGGTTTACAGACGTATTTTATTGACCATTTAAAATGAAGTCTTATTTTCTTTTGATTTATAAACGTATAGGATTGTAGAATTAAAAATAAAATTACTTGATTATAGCAAGATCATTTTTGATATTGTAAAAACGTTTCAGGTTTTAAGGTTTTATGTATCCCAAAAAGCTTTGATACCATTTACCTGAAGCTTTAATAATCCGCTTTTGGGTTTCAAAATCGGTATAAACCAATCCAAATCGTGGATGGTAGCCTTCTGCCCATTCAAAATTATCGGTAAAGGTCCAAACAAAGTAGCCTTCTACATCAAAGCCATCTTTTTTGGCTTTATAAACCTGTTCTAAATGGGATTGTAAGTAATGAAGTCTGTCAACATCTTCTATGGTGCCATTGATTAAGTTATCAGTAAAAGCGGCACCATTTTCGGTAATAATCATTTTTTTAACTCCACTATATTGGCTAAATTGTTTAATCATATTATAAATACTGGGCGGATACACTTCCCAATCCATCAACGTTGTTTTTACATTCCGTTTGGAGGCTTTTACAATTTTAGCCTGTAAATAAGGCACTAAATAGCTGTGAGTAATCATTTCACGTGTATAATTTTGCACACCAATAAAATCGAACTCGAATGCAGCATTTTTTAAGTCGTCCGGTTTTATATAAGCTTCAATGCGCTTGAGAACCGGAACTTCTTCTGTCGGATATCCCAAACCTAACGAAGGTTCAATAAAAAGCCGATTCAACAAAGCATCAGCCTTTTTTGCGGCTATAAAATCTCTAGGCGTATCTCGAAACGGTGTTGTTTGTGCACATGAAAATGTGGTACCAATAAAAGCATCGGAGACTAAATTTCGCAAGATTCTACCCCCAGCAGCTTGGCACATTACAGCGTGGTGTATGGCAGGTAAAAAATGTTTTAAGCCTTTATAACCTGGTGCATGCACTCCTAAAAAATAACCAGCCCCAGTAAAAACCATCGGTTCATTTAAAACCATCCAATTTTTTATACGGTCTCCAAAATGGGTGGCGCAAACTTGTACGTAATTTTCAAACCAAGATACGATGTCCCTGTTCGTCCAACCACCTTTGTCTTGAAGCGCTTGCGGTAAATCCCAGTGATAAAGCGTTACCCACGGCGTGATGCCACATTCTGAACAAAAATCAATCACTTTATTATAATAATCAATACCTGCTTGACTTATATCTCCAATGCCATTGGGAATAATGCGTGACCATGCTAATGAAAACCTGAAATTTTTAATATTCATGGATTTCATTAACAAGATATCTTCCTCAAACTTATTGTAGAAATCGCAGGCTATTTGACCATGGTGGTTATTAAATGTATTTCCTTTTTTAGAAGTGAACTGATCCCAAATGGAAGCGCCTTTGTCATGAACGCTATGCGCTCCTTCGATTTGATAAGCAGCCGTGGAAACGCCAAAAACAAAATCTTTTCCGAAATCTTGTGGTTTTAATATGAAGTTTGTTTGGGGATGGTTAAAATCCATAAATTTTTTTTGAAAAAGTTCTCAATTCAATTTGCTTGTTGCAAATCAATCAAACCGATAACGTATTTGGAATTAATTAGATTAATTGAATAACATGAACTATAGATTTTCTTCTAATATCTTATCTATAATATGTTCTGTAATATCGGGGTAGTTAACCTCAATAATTGTATCACTATCTATCCAATCTTTAATATTTTTAAGGTATTTCTTTTTAAAGGATTTTATAACGGGTACGCCCATATCTTTTAAAGCTGCGGCATTACATTGTTGTTCATATTGTCCTTTCATAGGGATGACTAACAATTTCTTTTTCATATAAAGGGCTTCGGCAGGCGTTTCAAAGCCAGCACCACAAAGAACGCCTTTGCTGGTCGCCATACTAGTTATAAAAGCTTCATTGGTAATAGGCTGTACCGTGATATTTTTATCTGAAACTATTTTTTTATTGTGTTTTGAAAATACCTCCCAAGTAACATCCTTAATCTTAGATAATATGCTCAATATTTTTTCATCATCATAAGAAGGCAAATACACCGTATAATGGTCGCCCGTTGTACAATTAGCACCTCTAATATCTTGCCTAATAACGGGCGTGAATATGGTATCTTCATAAGCCTTAAAATGAAATCCATATTGTTTGGTTGTTGGCGCGTATTTTTTAAGAATGAGTTTTCCTAATGGGTCTTTCTTTTTGGGTTTTGGAGCTTCAGGTGATAATACGGCAGATTGATGACTTAAGCTAACACATGGTATTTTTTTTAATTTACAGGCCCAAGCCGATACAGGTTCAAAATCATTTATAATTAAATCGTAATTCTCAACAGGAAGACTCATTATTTCTTTATGAAGACGCATGGTTTTAGCTTTAAAATAGGTTTTCCAAACATCTACACCGCCTTTTTTGCCAAAAATGAAACTCAATCCTTTTAATTGATAGCTTATGGGATAAGGCAGATTAATATCGGCCTGAGTGCCACTGATAAGAATATCCAATACAACACCTTTTTTTTGGAGAATAGGAATGATGTCGCGCGCTCTACTTAAATGTCCGTTACCGGTACCTTGAATGGCATATAGTATTTTCATTTGGGGCTGATTATAAAACGTTTGTTTTGAGCTGTTTCGATTCGGTTTGAAATTCTTTCATTAAATTTTGAAATAGATCTTTGGTTTCCAATAGCTCTTCGTCTTCATCATCTTCATCAGAATAAGTACCGTCTTCAACCGTTACATGGTCTTTAAAACTGAACAAATGCCATTTGTTATCATAATATTCCAAAGCGGTTAAATTCTCCACCCAATCGCCCGAATTCAAATACATCACAGAACCTTCAGCAGTTTCTATTTTTTTTATTTCTGGTTGATGAATGTGACCACAAACCACATAATCGTAATTATTTTCAATGGCAATATCAGCAGCAATTTTTTCAAAATTATTAATGAATTTTATAGCCGATTTCACGCCATTCTTTATTTTTTTGGACATCGAGATAGGACCTTTACCAAATTTAGAAGCAAAAAAGTTGATGGCGCTATTCAGTAAAATCAAAGAATCGTAACCCACAGCGCCCAGTTTTGCGATGTATTTGGAGTGTTGCATGGTGACATCGAACACATCACCGTGGAACACCCAGGTTTTTTTACCATCCAGTTCCAGCAATTCTTTATTAGAAATGCTAAACGTACCCAATTGAAACCCTACAAATTTCCGAAGCATCTCATCATGGTTTCCTGTGATGTAATTTACCTCGACGCCTTTAGATATTAATGAAGTAATGTGTTTTATAACTTTCATGTGCGATTTTGGCCAATAGCGTTTGCTAAACTGCCAAATATCTATAATATCGCCATTTAGAATAACCCTTTCTGGCTTAACGGACTTTAGGTATTTTAATAATTCTTTGGCGCGGCATCCGTAAGTGCCCAAATGCACATCGGAAATGACAACAATATCAACAGCTCTTTTTTTCATGCGTTGGTATGATGATTTGGTTGTTATGTATTTTGAATTGGAGAGAAGGTGAGTAGCCACTTAAATAAGTAGTTACTTTTACTACTAGAGTAGATTGATGATTTATCAGGATCATCATTTGCTTAAAATAGATATTTCGCAAATAGTTGTATTATAAAACCACAAAGGTGCGACCTATATTTAAAATATAGGTTAACATATTGTTATTAAGGGATTAAGGTTGTGGTTTGGAAAAGAAGATATTTTGAGAGGCTCCTTTAACTATAATGATATGAAATCGTTTTCATGTTTTATATCAGATGTCGAAATGAACTTATCTCTTTTTCTGTAGCAAATCAAGCTCATTTAATTAAATTCAAAAAATGAACTAACATAGGGTTTATATTGTTTTTGTCCCACACGGCAGATAATACGGTGCGTTGTGAAATGGTATCTAATTCAATAAATTTTATGGAATCATTGTTTACGGTCTGCAGTGATTTGGGAACTATAGACACGCCAAATTTATGTTCTACTAATTTATAAATGGAATCTGCGTGAATGGTATTATGAGACACCATAGGGCTAAAACCACTCTCATCAAAAATCTCCATGACTTTTTCATAATACGACGCACTATATTCTGGGTCGAATAATATGAATGGTTCGGATTTTAACTGTGCTATATTTTTAAAATTGGAACGGTCAATAGGATGGTCTTTGGGCAATACCAAGCAAAAGGTTTCTTTTAAAAGCGGATAAATTTCTAAGCCTCTTGGCACGCGTTCTAACCTTACAAACCCTATATCAATATCCTGAGCAAGCAAGCCTTCTATTTGCTTTTGATTGTCCATTTCTTTTAAACTAAATAAAACACTTGGGTGGTTTTGTGTAAATTTTAATAGTAATTCGGGTATAATGTGTTGCATAGCAGAACCGACATAACCAAAACTTAATTGCCCATCTTTACCTGCTTGTAATAATTTGGCATGATTTAAAATAGCATCTAAACTCTTCAGGTTATTTGATAACTCCTGTTTTAAATATAAACCGGCATTGGTTAATAACACTTGTCGGTTATGGCGATCAAATAAGGTGATGCCTAACTGGTCTTCCATTTCTTTAATTTGCCGGCTTAATCCAGGTTGCGAAATAAAAAGTTTTTCAGCGGCTTTTCTGAAGTGTAAGGTATCGGCAACTGCTAAAAAATAACGTATATGCCTAAGCTCTATTTGATAACTCATGGTTATTAATATTGTGTTAACATAGTCTTGTTAAGCATCAAATTTATTGATAATTTTGTATTTAGAGGCTTAAAATTCAACTTATTATAAATAAAGATATGTTTGCATACGGAACCGACAGACTCGAAGTAGATAAAGTCATGGCTATTACAAATGGCAGCCTGAAAGCAACTTTGTCTAACTATGCCATTTCTAAAATAAATGATTGCAGAGCTAAAGTAGAAAAAATGGCCAATGGTGCTAAAGCTGTTTATGGCATCAATACAGGGTTTGGGCCTTTATGTGATGTGAAGATTTCACCAGAAGAGACTAGCTTGCTTCAAAAAAACTTATTAATAACACATGCCGTTGGCGTTGGTAATCCTATTGCCAAAGAATTATCAAAAATCATGATGATTTGTAAAGTACATGCTTTAAGTCGTGGCTTTTCGGGCATTCGTTTAGAAGTTATAGATCGTATTATTTATTTTATAGAAAATGATTTATTGCCAGTAGTACCCGAGCAAGGTTCGGTGGGAGCATCAGGTGATTTAGCGCCATTATCCCATCTCTTTTTACCATTAATTGGCGAAGGCGAGTTTTGGGTTGAAGATACCATTATGCCAGCAAAAGAGGTCTTAAAGCAACACAACTTACAGCCCATTCAATTACTGGCAAAAGAGGGTTTAGCGCTTATAAATGGTACACAGTTTATATTGGCTCATACCATTATAGGCTTAAATAAAATGAGGTATTTACTCGATTTAGCAGATGTTGCAGGCGCTATGAGTTTAGAAGGTTATCAAGGTAGCGAATCACCTTTTAAAGAATTGTTGCATAGTATTCGTCCATTTAAGGGTAGTATGGAAGTTGCTAAACGCATGCGTATGTTGTTTAAAGACTCCAAGAATATAAAATCGCATGAAAATTGCGAGCGTGTTCAAGACCCGTATTCTATGCGTTGTATCCCACAAGTGCATGGAGCCTCTAGAAATGCTTATTATCACCTCAATGAATTGGCAGACATTGAAATGAATTCTGTAACCGATAACCCTATTGTGTTAAGTGAAAAGGAAGCAATTTCAGGAGGAAATTTTCATGGACAACCACTAGCCATGGCTCTTGATTATGCATCTATAGCAGCTTCAGAATTAGGGAATATCTCCGATAGAAGATGCTATTTATTAATTGAAGGTAAATACGGATTACCAAGATTGTTAACCGCCAGTGGTGGATTAAATTCAGGATTTATGATTCCGCAATACACAACGGCTGCATTGGTATCAGAAAACAAATCGTTATGTTTTCCGCCTTCGGCAGATAGTATTCCAACGTCATTAGGGCAAGAAGACCATGTCTCTATGGGAAGTATCTCTGGGCGTAAATTCAATCAGATTTTGGGAAATATTGAAAAAATATTAGCCATCGAACTCATGTATGCAACACAGGCCATGGAGTTTAGAAGACCAAATACGTTCTCTGATATTATAGAAAAAAACTTTAGGATTATAAGAAGTAAAGTAGCCAAATTAGAAGAAGACCGTATGCTTAAAGATGATATCAATACGTTGATTATGATGGTTAAAAACCAGGCTTTTATAGTAAAATAATAGGGTATGTATTTTAAAAAAGGATTTTCAGTTCGATTGAATTTTACACATGTTTTATTTCAAATTTAGTATAGAGACCCCCTTTTTTTTCAAAATGCAAAACAATTAAAATAATTAAAAATAGTTATGACGTTTAAAGAACTTATACTTCAAGGCATTCCCACTCAAATGCCTCCAAAACATAATTATCCGTTAGATATTAATAGAGCGCCTAAGCGTAAAGATATTTTATCAATAGAAGAAAAGCAGTTGGCTATTAGAAATGCTTTAAGATATTTTCCTAAAAAATGGCATGAAGCATTGGCTTCAGAATTTGCTCAAGAATTGAAGGATTTCGGCAGAATTTATATGTATCGTTTTAAGCCAGCCTATAACATTTTTGCTAGAGCGATTTCCGAATATCCAGCTAAATGTTCGCAAGCGGCAGCCATTATGCTTATGATTCAGAATAATCTGGATCCGGTGGTGGCGCAGCATCCAGAAGAATTAATAACGTATGGTGGCAATGGTGCAGTATTTCAAAATTGGGCACAGTATTTATTGACCATGCAGTATTTAGCAACTATGACCGAAGAGCAAACATTGCATATGTATTCTGGACATCCCATGGGGTTATTTCCATCCTCAAAAAATGCACCAAGAGTTATTGTTACTAATGGTATGATGATTCCAAATTATTCTAAGCCAGATGATTGGGAGAAATTTAACGCACTTGGTGTTACGCAATACGGACAAATGACAGCGGGTTCTTTTATGTATATTGGTCCGCAAGGCATTGTTCATGGAACCACAATTACGGTCATGAATGCTTTTAGAAAAGTATTGAAAAAAGAAGATACAGCAGCGGGTAAAATATTCTTAACCGCTGGTTTGGGAGGCATGAGTGGGGCACAACCCAAAGCTGGAAATATAGCTGGTTGTATTACTATTTGTGCTGAGGTGAATGAAAAAGCAGCTACCAAATGCTACAATCAAGGTTGGGTAGATGTGCTTATTGATTCTATGGACGATTTGGTTGTTCGTGTGAAAGAAGCACAAAAAGATAAGGAAGTTGTCTCAATGGCGTTTATTGGAAATGTGGTTGATGTATGGGAACGTTTTGATGCTGAAGACATTTTTATTCATATAGGTTCAGATCAAACCTCATTACATATTCCTTGGACAGGTGGTTATTATCCTGTTGGTTTATCCTATGAAGAATCCAATAGATTAATCGGAGAAGACCCTATTATTTTCAAAGAAAAGGTACAATCATCGTTGCGCAGACATGCGAAATCTATAAATAAACACTCGATAAAAGGAACCTATTTCTTCGATTATGGTAATGCTTTTTTACTAGAAGCATCTCGAGCTGGAGCAGATGTTATGGCAGAAAATAATGCTGATTTTAAATATGCGTCTTACGTTCAAGATATTTTAGGCCCTATGTGCTTCGATTATGGTTTCGGACCATTTCGTTGGGTTTGCACGTCTGGAAAACCGGAAGATTTAGACAAAACCGATGATATTGCCATGGAGGTCTTACAAAATATTATGAAACAAGCGCCTGAAGAAATTCAGTTGCAAATGCAAGACAACATCACTTGGATTAGAGATGCCAAAAAAAATAAGATGGTGGTTGGTTCGCAAGCTCGTATATTGTATGCCGATGCAGAAGGACGCTCAAAAATTGCGGAAGCTTTTAATAATGCTATAGCAGCAGGAGTTATTGGCCCTGTTGTATTAGGACGAGATCATCACGATGTAAGTGGCACCGATTCACCTTATAGAGAAACCTCTAATATTTATGATGGCAGTAAATTTACTGCAGATATGGCCATTCATAACGTAATTGGTGATAGCTTTAGGGGCGCCACATGGGTTTCTATTCATAATGGCGGCGGTGTTGGCTGGGGCGAAGTGATAAATGGCGGCTTTGGGATGTTGCTAGATGGCACCATAGAAGCCGAAGCCAGATTAAAAAGCATGTTGTTTTTTGATGTAAATAATGGCATCGCTAGAAGAAGCTGGGCTAGAAATAAAGAAGCCTTATTCGCTATTAAACGAGAAATGGACAGAACACCAAATTTAAAGATAACTATCGCTAATTTAGTAGACAATCAACTCATCGAAAATTTATTTTAATGCGCATTTTATTTAAAAATATAAAGGAATTACTTCAGGTACGAGATAAGACAGTTGTATTTGTTTCTGGTAAGGCGATGAACGAATTACCAACTATTAAAAAGGCCTATTTGTTAGTGATAGATGGTATTATTTCAGATTTTGGCATGATGAAGAATTGCCCTGACATAGTAGCCGATGAGGTTATTGATGCCACTGGAAAAATGCTATTACCAACTTGGTGTGATTCCCATACGCACCTAGTTTATTCAGGACATAGAGAACATGAGTTTATTGATAAAATAAAGGGTTTGTCCTATCAAGAAATTGCTAATAAAGGTGGTGGCATTTTGAATTCCGCTAAAAAACTTCAAGAAACCTCTGAAGACGAATTATATGAACAAAGCAAAATACGTTTAGAAGAAGTTATCGCTTTAGGAACTGGTGCTATAGAAATTAAATCGGGCTATGGTTTAACTTTAGAATCTGAATTAAAAATGCTACGTGTTATCAAACGCTTAAAACAAAATTATGCGATACCAATTAAGGCAACATTTTTAGGAGCTCATGCCGTTCCGAATGAATACAAAAACAATAAGAAAGGCTATGTAGACCTTATCATTGATGAAATGATACCGTTAGTTGCAGAAGCAGGACTTGCAGAATATATAGACGTGTTTTGTGAAGCAGGCTATTTTTCTATTGAAGACACTGAATTAATTTTAGAGGCAGGAAAAAAACAAGGATTAATACCTAAAATTCATGTCAATCAATTTACCTCTTTCGGTGGTGTACAAGCTGGTGTAAAATATAATGCCCTTTCTGTCGATCACTTAGAAGAGATGCGAGATGAAGATATCGAGACACTTAAAAATTCCAATACCATGCCTGTTGCTTTACCGGGATGTTCTTTCTTTTTAAGTATTCCATATACGCCAGCACGTAAAATGATTGATGCCGGGTTGCCTTTAGCTTTGGCAACCGATTATAATCCAGGGTCTTCTCCTTCAGGAAATATGAATTTTGTGATATCTACTGCGTGTATAAAAATGAAAATGACACCAGAAGAAGCTATTAATGCAGCTACGATAAATGGAGCCTATGCTATGGGTTTAGAAAAAGAAGTTGGTTCGATTACCGTTGGTAAAAAAGCTAATTTAATTTTAACCAAACCAATAAGTTCTTACGGTTTTATACCGTATGCATTTGGTTCGTCTCAAATAGAAAAAGTGTTTTTAAAGGGAACAGAAATAATCTAATTATTAAAGATTTTGAAAGCGGATTTATATCATCAAATGAATGTTAATTATCAACCTGGACAAAAGATATTTTGGTCGGGGAGATCGTCTAATCCAGATTTAGGAGCTTTATATTGGTGCCAAAAAATAGACTTCATTCATGTTAATGATCTGAATGAAGACACCAAAATAGATATCGCTTTATTAGGTTATGTTTGTGATGAAGGCGTCAAAAGAAACCAAGGCAGGATAGGGGCATCTCAAGGACCTAAAGCACTAAGGGAAAGACTTGGTAAACTTGCTGTGCATCATAATAAACATATTGCTGATATAGGTGATGTTATTTGTGTTGAACATGATATGGAATCGTGCCAAATAGCGTTATCCAAAGCAGTGAGTAAGTTAATAACTCAAAAAATATTTCCAATAGTCATTGGAGGTGGTCATGATATGGCTTATGGTCATTTTATGGGCATTTGGGACGCCGTAAAAAGTACAGCCAAAAAGCGGATTGGCATTATAAATTTTGATGCTCATTTTGATTTACGCCCTGTTGAAACCACACCTAATTCGGGAACACCATTTAATCAAATTATTTCTGAATTAAAGAAGACAAATCAATCAGTTGACTATTTTGCTATTGGAATACAGCAGCAATCTAATACCAAACAACTCTTCAGCATCGCAGCAAGCAAGCAAGCAAATTATGTGTTTAATTATGATTGTGATACATCGGTTGAAAATTTAAAAACACTAAAAAACCGTTTAATACCATTTATTAAAAAAAATGATTACTTATATATTACCATTGATTTAGACGCATTTTCATCAGCCTATGCACCTGGTGTCAGCGCGCCGTCTCCTATGGGATTTACACCTTTCTTTTTATTTAAACTATTACCTTTTTTATTTCAAACCAATAAGGTAATAACTTGTGACATCGCAGAATTAAACCCAACTTTAGATATTGATAACAGCACAGCCAATTTAGCCGCTATACTTGTAGATTTTATTGTGGGATTAAAATAAAATGTTTTTTTATTATAAAAGCCCCTCAATAGAAAGGTAACGTTCACCAGTATCATAATTTATGGTAAGAATGATTGTTTTATTATCGGCTGTTTCTAACTGTTTCCTAACGGCAGCCAATGAAGCACCTGTGGAAATACCCACTAATATGCCTTCTGTTTTTGCAATATTTTGAACTTCGGCAAAGGCTTCTTCTTTGGTGATTTTAAAAACGCCATCTAGTATTTTGGTATTCAATACTTCAGGGATAAAACCTGGCCCGATGCCTTGTAATGGGTGTGGTCCTGGTTCGCCACCAGAAATAACTGGAGAATCACTAGGCTCTACAGCTATTGCTTTTAAGTTGGAAAATTTTTGTTTTAAAATTTCCGCTATGCCTGTGATATGACCACCTGTGCCAACCCCAGTAATTAAATAATCGATGCCCTCTGGAAAATCGTTGGCTATTTCCAAAGCCGTCGTTTTACGGTGAATTTCTGGATTGGCTGGGTTGGTAAATTGGGAAGGCATCCAAGCATTTTTATTTTGGGCAACCAATTCATCTGCCTTGGCTAAAGTACCTTTGAGACCCAATTCTTTGGGCGTAAGTACCAGTTGAGCACCATAAGCGGCCATTAATGCACGTCTTTCCACAGACATAGATTCTGGCATAACTAAAGTAAGCTTGTAGTTTTTAACGGCGGCAACCATGGCCAGACCGATACCGGTATTCCCAGAAGTAGGCTCGATGATTTCCATACCAGGCTTTAAAATATGTTTCTTTTCTGCATCTTCAATCATCGCCAGCGCAATTCTATCCTTAATGCTGCCTCCCGGATTTGCTTTTTCGAGTTTCATCCACACATGGGCGTTCGGGAATAATTTGGACAATTTTACCACAGGCGTGTTGCCTATGCTTTCTAAAATAGTGTTGATTTTCATATGTAAATATTTTCAGTTTTGATAGTTAATCTAAACTAATTCAAAAGTTTAACATATCAATATTTTATAGGAATAAAATTTATTTGGAATCCAGTTTATGGAATTCATTAGCAAATTGCTCTCCAAAATCTATAAACCCAGCACTATCGTAATGCCATTTATCAGAGTATTTATAATATTTTGTGGTTCTTATAATGGCAGCATTGCCATCGGTTTTGGCAAATTTTTCTTGGGCATATTGCACCAAATCGCCATAATCCCAAACTTTACCATCGGTATCGTTAAACGAGTCGGATATTTTTCCAATTATTACTGGTAAATCATCGGTTAGCAGACTGGCACGCATCAAGTCCATCAAACGTTTTAAATGATTGTAATAGCGAAGAGCGATCTCCTCGGTTTTATCGGCATCCGATTCCCCTTGCATCCACAAAATCCCCGAAGGCACCAACACATCTTCCTTGCCATCATTATTAATGTCTTTTACTCTTAGGGCGTTTTTAATGGTTTTTAGGTAATGATCGTATTGATTGATACCGTTTTTACCATTAAAATCTGCATCCCAAGAACCAAAAGAACTGGCCGCTAAACTATCGATGCTGGAACCATTTCTAGAGTATTTAATAAGCGCGATTTTATCGTTTGGATAGAGTTCTTGCATGCGTTTGGCAAACGATAACTCAATGCCAAACCTATCAGAATATTGGTTGGTTTTGCCGTCGGTTTGAAAACCGATACCATGACCTGGTTTTAACACGCTCCAGTAACCCAAACCTCCAGATGTATCACCATCAATTACAGAATTTCCATGGAAAATATAAACATTCTTAAATGTTTGGTTCAGCGTTTTTGGTAAATCTTTATTATAACCGAATCCCTCCATATTGGACTGTCCGCCCAAATAGAACAACCGAATGGTGTCCTTTGCTTTTTGTGCAAATATGGAAATTGGTAAAACGAATAGGATGGCAAGAAATAGATTTTTCATTTTAATTAAGTTTAGTGGTGGGTTTGTTTTAAAAAATGAAAACAAACAATTTTAAGGTTACCTATAGAAATTCATATCATCTAAATACTTCCAAACACCTTGTGGCAACATGGGTTGTACGTTAATGCCTTTTTTTATGGCACTGCGAATGTAGGTGGAAGATAATTCCATAATAGGCGCCTCTACACGATGAATTTTTTTATGATTATCGAATTGGGTTTCTATAGGCCCTTCTGATATTCTTGGGTACACGTAAATATCATGGTTTTCTAATATAACCGCGTAGTTTTTCCACTTATGGAAACTCTTTAAATTGTCCTCACCCATAATCAAGCAAAAATCGTGTTGCGGGTACTTTTCCTGTAAATAGGCGAGCGTGTTTACGGTATAATTAGGTTGCGGTAAACCAAACTCTATATCGCATTGTTTCAGTTTTGGATAGTCTTTGGTGGCGAGATAAACCATTTCCAAACGTTGGTAATTATCGAGCAAGGTATCTTTCTTTTTAAACGGATTATGGGGCGTTACCACAAACCAAATTTGGTCTAAATTGCTATGCTCGGCTAAATAATTACCGATGACCAAATGACCAATATTTATGGGATTAAAAGAACCGAAATATAAGCCAACCTTCATTGTTTATGATTTTAAAAAATTACCAACCAGTGTTTCAGCTTTTTTTAAGGCGTTTTCCAAAACGTCGTTTTCAATAATGACATCAAATAAAGGAGCCGTTGCCAATTCCGCAGATGCTTTGGCAACACGCATGTTTATTTTGTCGGCACTTTCGGTACTGCGTTTTTTTAAGCGGATTTTAAGCTCGTCAATACTTGGTGGTTTTACAAAAACAGCTAGAGTTTGTTCTGGAAATTTTCGTTTGATACGTAACCCGCCAGACACATCAATATCGAAAATAACGTGTTTGCCTTTTGCCCAGATACGTTCCACTTCGCTTTTTAAAGTGCCGTAAAAATTATCGCGATAGACTTCTTCCCATTCCAAAAAAGATTCGCTTTTTATTTTAGATTTAAAAGCTTCTGTAGATAGAAAATAATAATCTTTTCCATCGACCTCTTCGCCCCGTTTTTCTCTAGAGGTTGCTGAAATGGAAAACTCTAAATTTAGGGCATCAATGCCCAATAAGTGTCTTACAATAGTGGTTTTTCCAGAACCTGATGGTGCTGAAAACACGATGAGTTTGCCTTGTTTTATGGTTTCTTGATTAGCCAAATTTTTAATTTTTAAGCACTTCGACAAGTTTTACTTGCTAGCTTCGCAACATAATATATTTTGTTTCTCGCTAATGCTCAGTGGGACATTCTATTATCTATGTTCTATTGTCTTTTTTCTATAAAACATTCAATAATTGTTCTTTTATTTTTTCCAATTCGTCCTTCATTTGAACTACGAGTTGTTGCATGGGCGCATAATTGCTTTTAGACCCAATGGTATTGATTTCCCTACCCATTTCCTGACTTATAAAGCCTAATTTTTTCCCGTTGGAATCAATTGAATCTATAGATTCTATAAAATAATTCAAGTGGTTTTTTAAGCGGACTTTTTCTTCAGTAATATCAAATTTTTCAATGTAGTAAACCAACTCTTGTTCAAAGCGGTTTTCGTCGTATTTATCTTTTAATTCTTCAATACCTTTTAGCAAACGTTCTCTAACACCTTCAATACGCGCGGGATCCATCGCTATAACTTTATCCAATAAATCGCTAATAATAACAATGCGATTATTAAAATCTTTTTCAAGCACTTTGCCTTCATTAAGACGGTAATTGTTTAAGGCACTTATACCTTTAGTAATTTCGGTTTGAATGGCTTTCCATTCTTCTTCATCAATTTCTTCGCGAACCGTATTTAAAGCATCTGGAAAACGAACCGCCATTTTTAATAGTTCCAATTCATCACCATCTACTACTTTTTTAAGCTGATTGATATATTGTTTTACAACAGGCACATTAATTTGGGTTGAGGTGTCTTCAGCAGTTACTTCAATAAAAATGGAGAAATCTATTTTACCGCGCTCTAAGGTATCGGCTAGAATTTTTCTAATATCCAATTCTTTTTCCCTGTAAATTGAGGGCATTCGGGTATTTAAATCTAAGCTTTTGCTGTTTAAGGATTTTAACTCGATGGTTATTTTTTTTGTTGGTAACTGCAAAACAGATTTTCCGTAACCTGTCATTGAATATATCATATGTGCGGTATTTAGTTACACAAAGGTAATTAAAACCTTAGGTTTATTGAACACTTAGCGCATACTTCTATGGGTTTTGCCGCATAACATCCAATCCGCATTGTAAAAATTGGGCGTATTCATCTTCATCTGGTGTGTATCCAACTGGGGAATTCAATATTTGCTTACCATCTGGACTTAAAAGCACATAATAGGGTTGTGAATTTGTTTGAAAAAATTGCGTTTGAAAATGTGCCCATTTATGTCCATAATTTTCCAGTTTTCTAGTGCCACCATTGATTCGGTTAACAAGCACTTGCTCGTCTTCCGGGAGGTCTTTTTTATCGTCAACATACAGAGAAATCAACACATACTCATTTCTTAAATAATCATCAATTTTCTTTTTAGGCCAAACATGCTCTTCCATTTTCCGACAGTTTACACACGCATATCCTGTAAAATCCAGCATAATGGGTTTATTCACTTTTTGGGCATAGGCAACGCCTTCCTTTAAATCCTTAAAACAATCTAAATTGTTTGGACATTCATTGGGATATAGAAAACTATAACCCACAGGTGGCGCCAAACCACTTAATAATGTTAAAGGCGTAAACGTGTTGGTTTCTTTATTAACCCTAAAACCAGATGCCAAGTATATGACGAAGGATGCCACTAAAACACCAGAAGCGATTCTTGAAAAAGATAATTTTTTTAAGGGCGCATCATGCGGAAATTTCATTCTTCCGAACGCATACAACGCCAATCCGGTAAAAATGATAATCCATAATCCTAAAAAGACTTCAATTTTTAATAAACCCCAATGTTGAACCAAATCAGCATTCGATAAAAATTTGAACGCTAAAGCAAGCTCGAAAAAGCCTAAAACTACTTTGGTGGTGTTTAGCCAACCACCCGATTTTGGTAATGCGTTCATCATATTTGGGAACATTGCAAACAACGCAAAAGGTAATCCTAGTGCCAATCCGAAACCGCCCATACCCGCCGTGAGTTGCCAGGCGCCGCCATCGGCTGTTAGCGAGCCCGCTAAAAGCGACCCAAGAATAGGTCCTGTACAAGAAAAGGATACCAATGCCAAGGTCAATGCCATAAAAAAGATTCCTAAAACGCCGCCAACATTTTCGCCTTTGCTGGTTTTGTTGGTCCAACTAGCAGGAATTGTTAATTCGTAATAGCCAAAAAATGAAAAGGCGAAAAACACAAAAACCAAAAAGAAAATAATATTTAGGGTAACGTTGGTAGAGATGTCGTTTAATATATCTGGATTTATGGAATCCAATAAATGAAACGGGATGCTCAATATTAAGTAAACGGCAAGTATAAAGAAACCGTACAAAATGGCTTTTGAAATGCCAGCACTTTTATTACCGCCACTTTTTTTGGTAAAAAAACTAACGGTTAAGGGTATCATTGGGAATACACACGGTGTTAAAAGTGCCAATAAGCCCCCTAAAAAACCAAGACCAAAAATACTCCAAAGTGATTTTTCTTCTTTGATTTCAGAAGAAGAAACAGTAGCATCATCATTACAAGTAGCATTGGATTTGGCAAGGTCTATAGCTGTTAAACCGTATAAAAATTGGTTTATGGAAGCATTGTCAACTTGTGTATCGGTTGTCTCTTCAGCTAACGGTTTTCCACTTAGATTAAAAACCAAAGCATCATCATTGGGTGGCAAACATCTCGAATCGTCGCAAACCATAAACTCTACAGAGCCTTTTATGGTTTCTGGTTTGTTTGTAAATGATACACGCTGTTTAAAAACGGCTTTATCTTCAAAGTATTTAATACGCATCATGAAGACAGGATCGTCTATCACATGCCCTTCATCTTCGGTTGTTTCTCCCACTAACTTATAAGACTCTGAACCTTCAAAAGTAAACGTTGTTGGAATTGGGCCATCTTCTGGTACTTTTTGGGAATACAAATGCCAACCTGATTCGATGGTAGCCGTTACCACTAAATCATATTCGGTGTCGGATATTTTTTCAACAGCCGTAGTCCATTCAACAGGGTCTAATATTTGTGAAAATCCGTTGAGGCCAAAAACAAAAAGAGCCAATAATAAGTAATATTTCATTAAGAATTGAATTTTTTCAAAGTAAAGCCTTGTATTTTTAAACCACAACGCTTTTAACATCATTATAGGAAATATAGTCGTAAATTAATTATTAAGCTAATATATAAACCGAAAATTTGTTAAAAGCAACCAAAGTTACTTTAGTAAAATAGTGGCTTGTTTAAAATTGAATTTCTTAAGTATATTTGCAATTCATTTAAATGATTACTTTTGCATGTATTAATTTTTAAAATCTATATAAAAATTCAATAAGAATGAAAAACATTTTAGTCCCATTAGGCACTTCTACAAATTCCATAAGTCATTTGCAATATGCTATAGATTTGGCCGAGAGTTTTGGGGCTAAATTATTTGTTGTACAAACGTATAATGTGTATACAAAGGCAGGAACCATGGTTAATGTTGATGCCATTTTAGCGCGAGAAAGCAAAGCTTATTTAGATGATTTGATATCTAAAGTCGATACTAAAGGCGTTGATTATATAGTAAAAAGTTTAAAAGGAGATTTAATAGATACTTTGGAATTGGTTAGCAAAGCTGCCGATATTGATTTAATTTTAATTGAACCAAGAACGAACTCCATTAAGGAAGAGGTTTTTTTAGGAAAAACATCGGGTAAGATTATTAAGCAAACTCAAATTCCAGCACTCATTGTTCCAGAAGCAACGGTTTTTAAACCAATTCATAATATATTAATGGCTGTAAAGTCTGCTATTATAAAAAAGGAAGGTGTTTTATCGCCT
This sequence comes from Confluentibacter flavum, assembly GCF_002843175.1. Taxonomy (GTDB): domain Bacteria; phylum Bacteroidota; class Bacteroidia; order Flavobacteriales; family Flavobacteriaceae; genus Confluentibacter; species Confluentibacter flavum. The sequence continues at coordinate 147,434 of NZ_PJEO01000016.1, read as the reverse complement.
TTAAAACATGTAAAAGACCATTTTAAAGCAACCGTTGATTTGTTGTTAGTAAAAACACACTATTACAATGAAGGAGATTTTGATTTAAGTGACGAATTAAAGAATTTGATATCCAATACCATTTTTTCAGAAAATCCAACAACCTATCAAGGTGTTTTAGAGCATTATAGAGAACATAATCCAGATATGCTTTGTGTAGTAAGAAGAAAGCGTGGTTTTTTCAGCAAATTATGGGAAAAAAATGAAATACTCAAAAAGGATTTTAGCAGCACAATTCCTGTTTTGGTATTAAGTGAACTAAAATAATTATTGGGGATGTAGCTCAGTTGGCTAGAGCGCTTGGCTGGCAGCCAAGAGGTCGTGGGTTCGAGCCCCATCTTCTCCACTTTAAATGAAACCCAATGAGTTCTATACCTCATTGGGTTTTTCTTTATTATATTATTTATGGCACTTCTGCCTTAAAAACATTAATAACCTTTGGTTATGTTGTTTTTTTTTAATTAATTTATAAATGTAAATTCCACACTTAAAAAGTGTATTAATAATAGTAAAAAACAGATGGTTATGTTAAAATTTAAATCACTCATTTCACGATTTTTGGCAATCTTTTTTGTCTCAACGCTAAGTGTTTATTCACAGGCAGATGGCACAGTTATAACAATTAAAAGCGATGATAATGCGCCAGTAATTAACAAACATATTTACGGACATTTTGCTGAGCATTTGGGAAGATGTATTTATGATGGTTTTTTTGTTGGAGATAATTCTGAAATACCAAACACAAACGGTGTGCGTAATGATATTGTTGAAGCCTTAAAAAAATTGCAGATACCTAATCTGCGTTGGCCAGGCGGCTGCTTTGCGGATACTTATCATTGGAAAGATGGTATTGGTCCGTTAGACCAAAGACCAACGATAGTGAATACTTGGTGGGGAGGGGTAACAGAAGATAATAGCTTTGGTACTCACGACTTCTTAAATATGTGTGAATTACTTGGTACAGAACCATACTTATCTGCAAATGTGGGTAGCGGTACCGTTCAAGAAATGGCAGATTGGATTCAGTACACTAATTTTGGTGGTACGAGCCCTATGAGTGCTTTACGTGTAAAAAATGGTAGAACTGAGCCTTGGAAAGTAAAATATTGGGGTATTGGAAATGAAGCCTGGGGCTGTGGAGGTAATATGACTGCGGAATATTATGCCAATGAATATAGAAAATATGCTACATTTTTAACTGGTGATATTGTGCGTATAGCTTCGGGCGCAAGTGGCGATGACTATAATTGGACAGAAACATTAATGAAAAACATCCCTAATAGTATGTTAGGAGGGTTGGCGTTACACCACTATTCTGTAATTGATTGGAGCAATAAAGGCGATGCCGTAGATTTTACAGAAGATCAGTATTTTGGTACCATGACCGAGGCCTTGAAAATGGAGGAATTAGTTACCAAACATTCTGCCATCATGGATAAATATGACCCCACTAAAAAAATCGATTTAGTAGTTGATGAATGGGGCGGTTGGTATGATGTTGAAAAAGGCTCAAATCCAGGGTTTTTGTATCAACAAAACACTATGAGAGATGCCGTTTTAGCAGGCGCAACCCTTAATATATTTAACAATCATGCGGATAGGGTTCGTATGGCAAATTTAGCACAGTGTGTCAATGTGTTGCAGGCCGTCATTCTTACTAAAGAAGCTAAAATGATTTTAACACCAACATACCATGTTATGGAAATGTATAAAGTGCACCAAGATGCTAAATTAATTCCTATTAAGTTTGTTTCCCCTTTATATGTTTATAATAATAAATCGCTCCCAGCATTAAATGTTTCTGCTTCAAAAGACAGTAAAGGATTGGTTCATGTATCTATGGTAAATGTGGATTCTAAAAAAGAAAACAAAATTGAAATAGATTTAAATGAGCTTGGTGTGAAAAACTTAACAGCAAAAGTTTTGACATCAAAAACATTACAAGATCACAACTCTTTTGAAAATCCAACAAAAATCCAACCAGCCGATTATAAAGGTTTTGAGATAAATAAAGGAAAACTTACTGTAACCATTCCTCCTTTTTCTGTTGTTGTGGTAGAAGGGAAGTAATGAATTTATAAACTAGCCTATAAACAATTTAAAAACCCTTCTTCTAGAATTATGAAGAAGGGTTTTTTGTTAATAACTAAAGACTATTCTTTCTTAATACTCACTGTTTTAAATCGATTTCTGCAAGATATGCCGTTTAACGATTAAATTTGTCGAGGATTTTAGTAGTTTAAACAAGAAAAAGGATTTTTTAAAAGTCTTTTTTTTTATGTTTACAGTAGTTTAATGCCCCAAACATGAAACAATTACTGCTATTAACCTATTTTATAGGTCTTGGCTTATATGCCCAAGATGCTATTTATGACCCTTTAAAAAGTAAAGGACAACTTTATGAATATGCCAATTTTTACGATGCAGGCAATCTTGATTTGACGCTTAATGAGGTTTCAAAAGATTCGTTATTTTACAATAATGTATTAGAATCAGAGAACCATAGTGTCGGCTTTACCTCAAATAATTATTGGGTTCGGTTTAATATAACCAATAGCAAAGCACGCACAAGTACCTATTATCTAGAAACGGCAAGACCAGTGACTGATGTGGCTAATTTGTACCAAATTGAAAATAATAATATAAAACACTTTAAAAGTGGGGATAAGATTCCATTTAGTGAACGACAAGTAAAGCACAGAGCCACTGTTTTTAAATTAGACTTACCAGCAAATTCAACCCAACAAATTTATTTGCATTTTAAAAGCGATGGAGAAACCTTAAATATTCCTCTTAATCTCTATACCGAAACTTCTTTTTGGATGATGAATTACAGCCAACAATTGTTTCTTGGGCTGTTTTACGGATTGTTATTTTTAGCGGGCATTATTTACTTGTTTTTCTATACCAGTTTAAAGGAAAAGTCATTTTTGTATTATGGATTTTATGTGTTTTCGATTGGTTTTATGCAATCTGCGCTCGATGGTTTTATATTTGAATTCATATTTCCAGAAGGTGGATATTTAAACAGTAGGGCCGTACTTATTACAGGGTTATTGTCTAATTTTTTCTTGTTAAAATACTGTGAGCACTTTTTAAAAGTAGATGTGTTTTTAAAAGATTTTAAAAAAGTCTACAATGCTATTTATGTTATTTTGTCAGCTTTGTTCATTATGCTTTTTATAAGCCCAAAAACCTTAGAGATTGCCTATCCTTTAAGCAATTTGAATGGGTTATTTAGTTTAATATTAATTCTGTCGACAGTATTTGTAATACGTTATAAGTGCATTGCCATAGATAAGTATTTCTCTATTGGAATCTTCTTTTTGGTAATAGGTCTGTTGGGCTTTGTAATGAATAATCTTAGTTTACTTCCAAACAATTTTTATACACTGAACAGCGCCAAATTTGGTTCGGGTCTCGAGGTCATTTTTCTATCATTATCGATGACTAATTTGATAAGAAATTTAAGAATAGAAAAAGAAAACTCTCAAGCAGTGGCGCTTCAAAAATCAGAAGAAATAAGCCAGCTAAAAACGTATTTCATGTCTAACATGAGCCACGAGTTAAGAACACCTATAAATGCTATTATGGGAATAGCTGAAAATGAATTGGCTAATAGTGAAAACAATGAAACATATAAACAATTCGAAATTATTAAAAATGCATCATTAAGCTTGTTAAGTAATGTGAATGACATTATTGATTTTGAAAAAATTGAAAAGAACGAGCTTAAATTAAATTTGAATGCATTTAATCCTTCTACTTTATTACATCAAATCAGTGAAAATTGGAGTGCAGAAGCTCATAGAAAAGACTTGGAATTTAAATTTGAAATGTGTCATGACATTCCAATGAAAGTACATGGAGATGCAGAACGTTTCATTCAAATTGTAAACAACGTGTTGGCAAATGCTGTAAAATTCACCAAGGAAGGGCACATAAGCTTTAAACTTAATTGTATTCAACAGCCTAATGATATTTGTCGTTTTTCCTTTAGAATATCAGACACAGGTATTGGAATTGATCCAGAAAACCAAAAATCAATTTTTGATAGTTTTAACCAAATGAGACTTAACCACCAGCGAGAATTCGGTGGTATTGGTTTGGGTTTAACCATTGTAAAACATTTAGTTGAACTTTTTGGGGGTACTATAGTATTAGAAAGTAAGCCCAATAAAGGCACAGATATATTTATAGATTTGCCATTAAAAAATGTCGCCGTAAAAAAGGAAGTCGCCTATAAGGTTCCTAAAAATAAAAGTGCAATACAGCCTTTACATGTTTTGGTAGTTGAGGATAATAAGCTTAACCAGATGGTCATGCGTAAAATTTTGGGAAGGTTTACTCATGTTAGTTTTACCGTTGTTGATAATGGGCAGGAAGCATTAGATGCCTTAAAAAAAGATGTTTATAATCTAATTTTAATGGACTTACAGATGCCTGTTATGGATGGCTATGAAGCCACTAAAATTATTAGAAGTGGTGAATTGGGTGAACGTATCGCTGCCATACCAATTATTGCCGTAACTGCAGATGCCATGCAAGAAACACGCCAAAGGGTTATCGATTTTGGGATGAACGATTATATGACCAAACCTGTCAATAAAGATTTGTTATTAGATAAAATGAGCGTTTATACAACTAAGATACATGTGAAATTAAAAACAGCTTAAATCTCCTTTTCTATAAAATCAATTGTAGGATTACAAATCTCAATAATTAGTTTTTTAAGTTCTTCATGAAAAGCATCTAAAGTATCTTGGGTGATTAAAAATTCTTTTTTTGCACCATTTCCAGATTTATCTTTTTTTGCAAACTTTAAAAATCCGGAATTTAAATTTTTGAATGACATGATGCCTGCTTCAACAGGAAGTTCAATATCACCAGATAGCTGCATCATGTAGGCATAAGATAATATTTGAAAACTTTTGCTGTACGAATCAAAATCGGTGGTTATATCTTCCCAATTAATAATTTCAACCTGGTTTTGTTGTACGTTTCCCGTCTTGTAATCGATAATTCTAGTAATACCATTATATTCGTCAACACGGTCTACTTTTCCCTTAAGATTTACAGTAAAATGGAGTTCAGGGATATTGATTAAAACGGTTTTATTAGCTTCAATGGCAACTATTTTTATAGTATTCCCCACTTTTAAATCTTCTATTTCTAAGTCTAAAAAATTAGATACATAACGTTTGGCAATTTCAAAAATAATCAAATTTTTACCTTTTGTTATATCTCCTTCTTTGTAAATTTTTTTGAAATGATTTATTACCGTCTCTGTAATGTGGGACTTTAATTTCGACACTAATTCAACAGATAAATAAGAGCCAATTAAAGGCTTGTAAAAATCTTCTAATGTATTATGTACAACGGTTCCTAAGGTATTGGCGGCAACGGTTTCTTCGGCATCTTCATATTCTTGAATACCCAATATTTTTTGATTGTAAAAATCGATTGGGTTTCTTATGTAATTAGTTAATGATGATGGTGAAAATCCTTTTTCAGCTAGTTTAATGAGTTTTTCAATTACATCATTGCTTTTCGAAACCGTATTTAAAACGTTTTCTATTATGGGCACATAAGGCGTAATAATTTGATGATTTATTTTATGGATACCTTCCAATTCTAGCTGAGTGATAAATCTACTTTTTTCACCTCCAGTTAAAACATCCGCCTCGGTGTTGTACAAAATATGTATATTTTTCGCTCGTTGTAAAAGTCTGTAAAAGTGATAGGTGTAAACAGCATCTTTTTCTTTGTAAGTAGGTAATGTGTTCTCTAATTTAACATCATAAGGGATAAAAGAATTGTTGCTTTTGCCTGACGGAAGGATGCCCTCATTTACGGATGAAATGATAACGGTTTCAAAATCCAAAGCACGGGATTCCAACATACCCATAATTTGAAGACCTTGTAAAGGCTCTCCTTGAAAATCCAAAGTTTCAGAACTTAACAATTCTTTATAAACGTTATGCAAGGTTTGTATGGTTTTAATGTGATTGTATTTTGAGTTTAATAAAGACAATTCATTAAATAGCACATTAAAACGGAACAAATATTCTAAAGAAAGCAGGTTTGATGCTTTGTTTTTATCTAATGCATTTTTAATAGTTAAAATTAATTCAGAACAATTTTTTAACGTTGAATCAATCGTATTCCAATTAGAAAATAAAAAGTCTATAAGTTTAACATTAGTATTTGAAAGGCTTTTTAAGCGTTCCGGTGAAATATAAATTAAATTGTTTTCATGAATGGTATCAATCATTTTAGACGCATAATCAATATCATTTACATAAAATAACGGTCTTATAAACGGATGCGAAATAATGGTAACAACATCTTTGAAATAAAACGTATGGGATGCTTTTTTGTGAATGTGAAACAGTTGTTCAAACAAAGTTGCCAATGGAATGGATTTTAAGGGGAAGCCCATAGTAATATTCAAAGCATCAATGTTTTCGGGCAATGAATTTAAAATAGGCATAAGCAGACTTTCATCACCCAAAACAACTGCGGTACTATTTAAATTGTTCTTTTCTTTTTTTAAATTGTCTAATATAAAACCAATGTGTTTTGCTTGCCCAATATTTTTTGGAATGCCATAAACAGATACGCTTTTTTCTTTGGAATAATTATTCGTAACCCAATTAAATGGGTTGTTTTTATAGTAATGCCATTTAAATTTATAATCTCTAGTAAATAATGCGGCATCATGCCTGCCATTATTCATAAAGCTGGCATCTATGTCCCAATAAATTTTAGCTAAATCATTTTGAAGTAATTCTTGTATTATGGTTTCTTCGGAAGTATTAAGTGCATTAAATCCCAAGAAAATATGCTGTTTTTTACTATTGTTTTGAATATAAGCCTCTAAATTCTCCACAGCTTCTCTATAAACAAGACCTTGATATCCCATTTTTTTGTTTAAAAGCTGTTTTGTAAAATGTAAATAATAATTATAAAGTTGATTCCAGAACAACAAATAATTTTTAACAAAATCGGTTTTTGGCTCTTCTAATGACCAGTGTTTTAAATCTTGAATAGCACTTAAATAAGTGAATATTTTTTGTTGAGGAATTAAATAACGGTCTATTTCATTAAAATCTTGAAGTAAAATTTGTGCCCATTTTGAAAATATTTCGAATGAATCTTTTTCTTTGTCCTCAGTCATCACATTATAAACATCATAAAACTCAAAAAGAAGTTCTGTGTTTGAAATGGTTTTTAGTTGAGACAGTTCTTCCGTAAATTCTTCAATGCTAATAATGGAAGGAGCAAAAGCAGTTTGCTCATTTACTTTATAAAGTTGATGTTTTAAAAATAGCCCAGCCCGTTTACTTGGTAAAACAAAGGTTAATTCTGAAAGATTTGTACTTTGGTTTTTTAAATCTTTTAATACATCAAAAATGAAAGTTGTCATCTTATAAAAATAAAAAACGCTTCGGATATCCGAAGCGTTTTTAAAAACTTATTTATCGTTTATAACTTATTTAACTAAGTTGATTTCAACACGTCTGTTGTTAGCTCTACCTTTACTAGTATTGTTAGTATCGATTGGGCTACCTTCACCATAACCTTTAGATGAAAGTCTGAATTCATCAACACCATGACCAGTTAAGTATTCTTTAACTGATAAAGCTCTTGCTTCTGATAAAGTTTGGTTTAATGCATCGCTACCAACACTATCAGTATGGCCTTCTACAGTAAACTTAGCAGTTGGATACTCATTAAGTATTTTAATGATATCACCTAATACAGCTTCAGATTGAGTTTTGATGCTTGATTTACCAGTATCAAATAAAATTGTTTTAGCGTATTCATTCAACGTTTTTTGAACTTCTTCTGAAACTTCAGGACAACCGTTGTTTGCAACAGTACCTTTAACGTCTGGACATTTATCATCTTTATCTAAAACACCATCACCATCAGTATCTGGCCAAGGACAACCACCGTTAGCAGCTGGACCAGCAACATTAGGACATTTATCATCACCATCAGTTACACCATCACCATCAGCATCTGGACAACCAGCTAAAGCTTTTAAACCAGCAACAGTTGGACATTTATCATCTTTATCTGGAACACCATCACCATCAGTATCAGGACAACCATTAAACTCGGCTAAACCAGCTTCGTTTGGACATGAATCTTTGCTGTCTTCAATACCATCGCCGTCAGTATCAGGACAACCATTAAATGCAGCTAAACCAGCAACATCTGGACACGCATCATCTTTGTCAAAAATACCATCACCATCAGTATCAACTCCACCAAACTTGATAGAGATACCAGCAGAATGTTGGAAATGTGTTTGTAAATAATCTTCGAATGCATGTTTGTAAGAAGATTGAAGAGTTAAACCAATGTTTTCGCTGAACCAAATATTTAAACCTACGGTTCCATTAACTGTCCCAGCTCCAATATCATCAATCCAAGTGTAACCACCACCAACTCCTACATAAGGATCTAAAACAGTTCCTTCTAAGAAATTGTACTTAATGATACCATCAAAAGCATAGTAAGATAAATCAGAAACTTCGTTTGTTGTGTCTGGGTTAGTACTTATATCTCCCCACTTCGTTATTTTGTTGATAGATCCACCTAGGCCTAATGAGAAACCATTACCTAAGTATTTAGATACAGTAATTGTAGATAAAGAAGGTAAAATATTCCAATGGTCTTCAGCATTAAAATATTCATCACCAAAAGTGTCACTAAATAAACCTCCATCACCAGAAGGATATGCATCTACTGCATTTGCTCCAATAAAAATTTGCCAGGGGTTGTTTTTGTCTTGTGCGTTTGAGTTACTAATAGCAAATACCAGTAACATAGCTAATAATAATCGGCTAAGATTTTTCATATTCAAAAAGTTTAATTTTAAGTGTTAATTGAAACAAAAGTAAGTTGTTAAATGTTATTAACAAAGACAAATATATAAAAAAATGATGATTTTATATTATTTAGGCCAATTTGAAGATGAATTTCCGTGATTGGGGACTAAAAAAACAGCTAATTAGTCTTACAATCAACAAATAATTTGACTAAACTATTCTTACAAAAACAGTGTCGTTTATGTAAACTAGTATTTTTTTTGAGACTTTTAGCGACATATCTTCAAGTAAATCTTTGTAGGATTGTAGTTGCTGTATGTGTTTTTTGTCTTCTATCCCGGATTTATAATCAATTATTACGGCTTCATTTTCGGAGTTTATGACAATTCTATCGGGTCTCAAAATAATGCCTTGTTTGCTAATAATATCCCGTTCATTATATGTTGCGAAGTCATTGCTAAAATATGTTTCAAGTAAAGGATGATTTACAATTTCAATAGTTTTTTCTTTTAAAACCATAGCTTGCTCCTTATTTATTAAGGAAGCAACCATAAAATCATTTATAACAAAATCTATATCTTCCTTCGTTTTTATGAAAGACATTATATTATGAATGAGATTTCCTTTTTCAATAGCTTCTTGCTGGTTAGTGTCCCACAGATAACCAGATTTTGTCACCACTTTTATATTATGGGTCTCTTTAGACGTTGAAATAAACGTTTGTTGAACAATGCTTTCTTTTGAATCTCCTTTAGTTTGATTTAATTTTTCTGCTTCTGCCCTTTTTGGGCTTCCAAAAGAATACATGAGTTGTGAGTCGTTCCAAACACCAATATATTCTAGATAATTGATAAATAAACCTGAGTACTTTTTATTATTTATTTCACTTTTTGATGAGGTGTTTTTTGTTGAAATAATATACAACTGCTCAATGGCACGGGTTAAGGTGACATAAAGCAGATTGATATTATCAAGTTCTTGTTCAGATTTATGATTGTTGAAAATCTCAAGGCCATTATCATCAAAATTCTCAAAATCTTTATTAAAGTTTAGTAAAGTATGCGAAAAACCATGATAAGTTTCTTTGTTTATGGGAAACCATTCTTTTGGATCTAATTCCCTATAAATATCCAAATCGGCATATGGAAAAATAACTATAGGAAATTCTAAACCTTTAGATTTATGAATGGTCATTATTTGAACCGCATTTTGTCCTTTAGGAGATACAATGCTTAACGTTTCCTTTTTCTTGTCAAAATGGTCCAAAAACCCTGCAATATCCGAGCCTTTCTTTTCTGAAAATTCCAAAACCACGTCCAAATAAAATTGCACATAGGCATTGCTGTTCTTTACTAAATTAAAACTTCTGACAATGGTTTCTACCGAATCGAACAACGGTAGTTGTAATAAATAATTATTGTTTATGTAAATATGGAAAGATTCAAAACTTTTAAATAATTGAGTGAGCGATAAATTGAGGTGATTACAAAAAAACTCATGCTTGTTTTCAACGCCAAACAAAGAAGCCAGATAATTTAAAACAGCTATTTTAAGTTCACTGTTTTTTGGCTGAATTAAAAGTGATAATACATTATTTACAAAAGCAACTTCAGGCGCATTATAAATTAATAAGGTTTCTGAAGAAATTATCGGGATATGATGCTGGCTCAAATAATTGGCAATAGCAACGCCTTCTTTTTTCTTTCGAACCAAAATACAAATATCTTCCAGATCAAAGTCGTTTTCTAGACATTTCTGAATGGTTTTTAAAACATGTTCTGAAAAGATGTCGTTTCTATCATCATCTTTTTCAATATCCAAAAACGATAACTCAACATAGCCCGTGTTTTGTAAAAACGTATTTTGATAGGCATTTTCATATAGGTTTTGGTATTCTTTTTTGACAAAAACCACATTAGAAAGATATTTAAAAAAATTATTGTTAAAATCTACAATGTCTTTAAAGCTTCTATAATTAGATGTTAAGTTTTTTATATCCTGTTCAATTACAAAAGGCATTGATTTTCTATTGAACAAATCCATAAACTGTTCTGCTTTGCCGCCACGCCAACGGTAAATGGCTTGTTTTGCATCGCCAACCAACATCGCCGTTCCATTTTCGGTAGAAAGTGTATTGTCTATAAGGGGGATTAAATTTTCCCATTGCAATTGGGATGTATCTTGGAACTCATCAATAAAATAATGTTTGAATTTTTCACCAATGCGCTCGTAAATAAATGGTGCTGGCTGATTTTTTATTTCATGACTTATAATATTATTAAATTCTGAAATAAGTATTTTGTTTTGGTCTGTTTTTAGAGCGGTTAGCTCATTGTTTATCGCATTTAAAACCGATAAAGGCGTTATGTTTTTATAAAAGTTTTTTAAGAATTTAAGATGAAAAACGTTTTTTTTAGTTTCGTAAAAGCCTTTGGCGATTTGTGGTTGTAGTTGTTCAATAATTGAAGCAACATCATTTGTAACACGTTTGGGGTATAATGGTTTGTTTTCAAGGTCTTGTTGCCAAGCTGCTTCAAAATTAACATCAAATTTTCTATTGGCCAGATTTAGAAAATGTTTTGGCAAATAACCTCCAGAAAAATCATTATGTTCTATGCCTGCTTCGTCAATTAAGGTCAAAACGCTTTTTGCGTTTTCAACTAGTGTCGTTTCAAGACTTTTTATATCATCTTTTAAATGGCTTTTTAAAACCTTAAAATCGTCCAACGTTTTATCTTTTAAAGTTTCAATAAAGGGGATGTCATTTTCTTTGACAAGCAGTTTAGCAATCTTATTAAAATCATAAGAGACATCCCAACTTTTATCATCGTCTGCTTTTTCAATAGCGAAATCCACCAACACTTTTGTTAATGCTTGATCGGTTCCGGCCTTGGCAATTAAACTATCAACGGCTTCATTCAACAAAGCATCTTGGTCGAGCTCCACTTCAAAATTTAAAGGGAGTTTTAAATCGTAGGCAAATGTTCTTATAAGTTTATGGGTAAATCCATCAATGGTTGAAACATCAAAAGCAGCATAGTTATGAATGATGGTATGTAGTAGTTTTTCAGATTTTTTATGAAGCTCCAAAGGTTGCATATTAAGCTCATTACAAATACTATCAAACATACTGTTGGGGTATGTTAAAATAGTGTCTTCTGAAAACTGCATCAGTGTTTCTATGATGCGTTCCTTCATTTCGGCAACAGCCTTATTTGTAAACGTTATGGCTAAAATGTTTTTAAAATAGTTTAGATTCTTGGCGATAAAAAGGATTTTTAAATATTCCTTAACGAGCGTAAAGGTTTTTCCGCTGCCAGCAGATGCATTGTATATCGTAAAATAATTTAATTCTTGCACGAAAGGGAATTTTGATACAATATAAAAACTATCAATGGTTTGATAACAATTAATTATTTTTAATTGACATGTTTTATCCGTAAATTTGAGGGAAAATAAATATTAATACATAAAAAAACAGAAATTATGGCTTTCGAATTACCGAAATTAGGATACGCATATGATGCCCTCGAACCACATATTGATGCTCGTACCATGGAAATACACCACACAAAACATCATCAAGGGTATACAAACAATTTAAACGCAGCTATTGAAGGAACAGATTTAAAAGGAAAAACTATTGAAAACATCCTTATAAATTTAGATATGAGTAATGCTGCGGTGAGAAATAATGGAGGAGGGTTTTACAACCACTCATTATTTTGGAATGTTATGAAACCAGATGGAAAAGGATCTTTAACTGGTGAATTAAAAGACGCTATTATAACTGCTTATGGCTCTGTGGATGCATTTAAAGATGCTTTTAGCAAAGCTGCTGCAACGCGTTTTGGATCTGGTTGGGCATGGTTATGTGTTCATAAAGGTGGTAAAGTAGAAGTTTGTTCATCACCAAATCAAGATAATCCATTAATGCCAGGTGTTGGTTGTGGAGGAACACCTATTTTAGGAATTGATGTTTGGGAACACGCTTACTATTTAAATTACCAAAACCGTCGCCCAGATTATATCACGGCATTTTTTAATGTGATTAACTGGAACGAAGTTGAAAGACGTTACGCAGAAGCAAAATAAAATATCTTTTTAAAATCAAAAAGGGTCTAGAATTTAATTCTAGACCCTTTTTTGTGGAACTAATTTATATGAAATAAAAAAGGTGAACAGATGTCCACCTTTTTTGCCCCAAATCTACCATGAACTTAACCTACTTATGTTATGGTGGGTCAAATATATAGAGGTACAATAGTTTCAAGAAATATTTTAGTCAAACTACATATATATTGGCTTAAGAGAAATTATAAGTTTTTAAAGATGAAGATGGTGCTAAAATAAAATCCTAAAGCTGAAACGTAAAAGCATAAAAAAAGGCGAACAGATGTTCACCTTTTTTTGCCCCAAATCTACCATGAACTTAACCTACTTATGTTATGGTGAGACCAATTTATATGTATTTATGAAAACCTAATTATTTTTTAGACGAAACGCATTTATTTCAGACTAAATGCGATTTTTTAGGATTAACCGTTAATTTTTAAAAATAATATATTTAATAGGCTCGTTCTTTATTGCCTTCATAAAAATTTATAAATGCACGATTTACAACCCTGTTTCCACCAACCGTTGGATAGTCTCCAGTAAAGTACCAATCGCCTAAATGCTTAGGGCAAGCTTTATGTAAATTCTCAACAGATTGAAAAATTATTTTCACTTCTGCTTTTACCCCTTCATCACTTAATAACTCGGCAATCTTGTCGGAAATTTGTTCATCTGTAAAAGGCGCATAAACTTCCTTAACAAAGTTTTGTACGTCTATATCTTCTAAATCTTCTTGAGCTTTACATCTTTGGTATATTTCTTCAATAATGTTGTATTTACCAATATCTTGTAGTAATCCCAAAGCAGCTCTGAAAGCCACTAATCCTTCTAAGTTTGCCATATCAATACCATAACAATCTGGATAGCGTATTTGAGGGGCAGAAGATACAACCACAATTTTTTTGGGATGTAATCTGTCCAGCATTTTGATGATACTTTTTTTCAAGGTGGTGCCTCTAACAATACTATCATCAATAATCACTAAATTATCTGTGGGCTTAATTACACCATAAGTAATGTCGTATACATGCGCCACTAAATCATCTCTACTACTGTCTTCAGTAATAAAGGTCCGAAGCTTAGCATCTTTTATGGCAATTTTTTCTATTCGAGGTCTTTCAGATAAAATTTGGGTTACTTTTTCAGCTGATAATTTATAGTTGCCTTTTAAAATTGCGGCGGTTTTCTTTTCATTTAGAAAATCTTCAACAGTTTCTATCATTCCAAAAAATGATGTTTCGGCCGTATTTGGAATATATGAAAAAACGGTATTTTTAGTGTCTTTATCAATAGCATCTAAAACTTTTGGCATCAATAATTTACCAAGCATTTTTCGTTCTTGATAAATTTCTGCATCACTTCCTCTTGAAAAATAAATACGCTCAAAAGAACATGCTTTTCGTTCTAAAGGCTCCAATATTTTTTTGATTTTGGTGTCACCAGATTTTTTTGTGATGATGGCATGCCCAGGGGCGAGCTCTTTCACATCTTTATATTCTACATTAAAAACGGTTTGTATCACAGGTCTTTCAGAAGCTATAACAACTACTTCATCATCTTTATAATAATATGCCGGACGAATGCCTGCAGGATCTCTTAGCACAAAGGAATCACCATGACCAATTAGTCCAGCCATAGCATAGCCCCCATCCCAATTTTTAGCGGCACGTTTTAAAATTTTGGCAACATTTAAACGCTCGCCAATTAATGGAGATGCTTCCATTTTATTGTAACCTTCCTTTTTTACTTCTTTATAAATTTTGCTTACGGCATCATCCAAAAAATGACCAATTTTTTCCATAATGGTTATGGTATCGGTATATTCTTTTGGATGTTGGCCAAGTTCAACAAGGTTTCTAAATAGTTCTTTAACATTGGTCATGTTAAAGTTCCCGGCCATAATTAAATTTCGGTGCATCCAGTTGTTCTGTCTTAAAAAGGGGTGTACACTTTCAACACTATTCTTGCCAAAGGTACCATATCGCACATGCCCCAATAAAACTTCACCTATATACGGAATATGCCTTTTTTGAAGCGCTACATCATCTGCATATTCAGGATGCTCTGTTAAATCTTTGTTTATTCTTTGGTTAATTTGAGCAAAAATATCTTGAATGGGCTGCTGCTGTACAGAACGCACCCTACTAATGTAACGTTCTCCGGGTTTTGTGTTTAGTTTAATGCTTGCAAAACCAGCACCATCTTGACCACGGTTATGCTGTTTTTCCATCATGAGGTACATTTTATTTACCCCATAAAAAGCACTGCCATATTTTTCTTTATAAAACTCAAGAGGTTTTAAAAGTCTTATAACTGCAATTCCGCATTCGTGTTTTAAAGCATCACTCATTATTTATATCCTTAAAATAATTTTTTTAATAAAAAACGCGCTCTTTTTAGGAGCGCGATACGTTATGTTAATTCTATTTCAAATTGGGTTAACTGTTTAAATTGCAGCAACCTTTTATGAACTTCTTTCTTTGATAAATTTTGCATGCGTTCTGTTCCAAATTTTTCAACACAAAAAGAAGCCAATGTAGAGCCATGAATAATCGCATTCTTCATATTCTCAAAAGAGGTATCACCTGTTTTGGTAATATATCCAGCAAAACCTCCCGCGAATGTATCACCAGCACCTGTTGGATCAAAAACTTCTTCTAAAGGAAGTGCCGGTGCGTAAAAAACATTGTCGTTGTTAAACAAAAGTGCTCCATGCTCCCCTTTCTTTATAACGACATATTTTGGACCCATACTATGGATTTTTCTAGCGGCAACCACCAAAGAGTATTCCCCAGTAAGTTGTCTAGCCTCTTCATCGTTAATGGTTATAACGTCTATTTTTTTTATCACAGTGTGTAAATCATCCAAAGCACAATCCATCCAAAAATTCATGGTATCTAAAATGACTAATTTTGGTTTAACAGTCATTTGATTTAAAACACTTAATTGGACGAGCGGATGCAGGTTTCCTAACATAACAATCTCTGCATCACGATAATCTTCTGGAACAACAGGATTAAAATCAGCAAGCGTGTTTAACTCTGTTGCTAAGGTGTCTCGGGAATTCATGTCATTGTGGTATTTACCACTCCAAAAAAATGTTTTACCATTTTCAACAATTTCCACTCCAGAAAGATTTATGTTTTTATCTGAAAGAAGGTCTAAATATTCTTTAGGAAAATCACCGCCAACTATAGAAACAATGGCTGCATCAACATTAAATTGTGAAGCAGATAAACCAATGTAAGTAGCGGCACCACCTAAAATCTTATCGGTTTTTCCGAAAGGCGTTTCAATAGCATCAAAAGCTAAGGTGCCAACAATTACTAATTTACCCATGAAGGACTTCTAAATTTTTGTGCAAATATAAGTTTTTTAAACACTAAAAAACGAATTTATTTTCTCCCAAAATCAGCTGGAATTTCTCCCCAAGCTTTAGTTTCCCATTTAACAATAACTGTTTTGTAGCTGTTTGTTTTTAACCAATTAAGAGCTCTTTCAATCAATTCAAAAAGTTTTTCATTTTTTGGGTTACGTTCTAATTTCGTATTACAAGTCTTCTTTTTTACCCAACTCATGGCGGTTTTAGAGTCGGTGTAAATAAGTTTGTCGCTGTTGTTTTTTTTAAGAAGTGCCAATCCATGGACTATGGCTAAAAACTCACCAATATTATTGGTGCCTTCTTCAAAAGGGCCTTGAATAAAGAGTTGTTGTTTTGTTTTGGTGTCAACCCCACGGTATTCCATTTTTCCTGGATTTCCACTTGATGCGGCATCCACTGAAATGGAATTATAATTTGGCTGTCCAATTTTTTTAAGTTGTTCGGCGGATAAGGGACTTTTAAAATCCGATTTCTTTTCTATATAATCAAAGTAATTCCCTTTTAAAGCTTGTTTTGCGGCTTCAAAAGTCTCAAAAGATTTATATTGAGCACCTTCAAAGTTGCTTATTTGTGCTTTACAATCGTTCCAAGTTTCAAAAACACCTGGATGATGTCCTTTCCAAACAGTATAATATTTTTTCTTTTTCTTACTCATTTTTGTAATTCCCTCGAAGGAGGGAATCTTATGAATTTAAGTTTAAAGTTTTTCTAACAGCATCCTTTCAACTATCTTAGGAAAATGTTCCATTTCCAAATCATGGATTTTTGCAGCAACATCGTCCGCAGAGTCAGAGGGTTTTACGTCGCATGTAGCTTGGAATATAATAGCACCTTCATCATAATGTTTGTTAACATAATGAATCGTAATACCAGTTTCGGTTTCTTTATTTGCCACAATGGCTTCGTGAACAAGCATACCGTACATGCCCTTGCCACCATATTTAGGCAGTAGCGCTGGATGCACATTAATTACTTGATTGGGATATTCATTTAAAATAGACTCTGGGAATTTCCATAAAAAACCCGCCAAAACAATAAGGTCTGGTTTTGATGCTTTTAAAAGGTTGAGTACATCGCCAGTTTCAGTAAGCGCTATTTTGTTAAAAGAGAACGCACTTACTTTAAGCCGTTTGCATCTGTCTAAGACCTTGGCGTGCGGGTTATTTGTAAGCACTAGAACAACAGAAACAGTGTCTCTGCTTTGAAAATATTTGATTAAATTTTCAGTATTAGTACCACTTCCGGACGCAAAAATCACAATACGTTTCATTTAATGCTTTTATATTTTAAGTTATTTGATGTTATTAGTATTTAATTTAATAGATTGCTACGTAAAATTTATGAGTCTATTTTAAGAAACAGGTCCAGACTTTAAAAATTCAAAAACAAAAAAAAGAATAATTATTAACATTATTATGGTTAAAATAAAATTACTTAAAAGTTATTTTAGTAAATTACAATCATATTTTTAAATTAAAGATATGTTTTGAGAATAAAGTTTTTTATTTTTGCCAACTAATTAAAACTTAAAATTAAAAGATTATGTCAGACATTGCATCAAGAGTAAAAGCGATTATCGTAGACAAATTGGGAGTTGATGAGAACGAAGTTGTAACGGAAGCTAGCTTCACTAACGATTTAGGAGCAGACTCATTAGACACTGTAGAATTAATCATGGAATTCGAAAAAGAATTTGACATCCAAATTCCAGACGATCAAGCTGAGAACATCGCAACAGTTGGTCAAGCTATTTCTTATATAGAAGCAGCAAAATAAGCATTACATTTTATGGAATTAAAGCGAGTTGTAGTCACAGGATTAGGAGCTTTAACACCAATTGGCAATACCATAGATGAATATTGGAAGGGCCTAGTTAGTGGGAAAAGTGGTGCTGCGCCTATAACATATTATGATACTGAAAAATTTAAGACCAAATTTGCTTGCGAATTAAAGGGTTTTGAAGTTACCGACTTTATAGATAGAAAAGAGGCCAGGAAAATGGACAAGTTTGCGCAGTATGCTATGGTTGCTGCCGATGAAGCCATTGCAGACGCCAAATTAAATCTAGACGAGGTAAACAAGTTAAGAGTAGGTGTTATATGGGGCGCTGGTATTGGGGGTTTGGAAACATTCCAGCAAGAAGTTTTAAACTTTGCTGAGGGCGACGGAACCCCGAGATTTAATCCATTCTTTATTCCTAAAATGATTGCAGATATTGCTCCTGCCAACATTTCTATTAAATACGGTTTCATGGGACCAAACTATACCACGGTTTCTGCCTGTGCTTCTGCAGCAAACGCTATGTTTGATGCTTTAAACATGATTCGTTTAGGGCATTGCGACATTATAGTTACTGGAGGAAGTGAAGCAGCAGTTACCATTGCGGGTATGGGAGGGTTTAATGCCATGCATGCCTTATCAACCAGAAATGAAAGCCCAGAAACGGCATCTAGACCTTTTGA
Source organism: Confluentibacter flavum (assembly GCF_002843175.1). Taxonomy (GTDB): domain Bacteria; phylum Bacteroidota; class Bacteroidia; order Flavobacteriales; family Flavobacteriaceae; genus Confluentibacter; species Confluentibacter flavum. The sequence goes on along the minus strand of NZ_PJEO01000016.1, from coordinate 128,592 downwards.
TGGGACAAGAGATGGATTTGTTCTTGGCGAAGGTGCAGGCGCACTGGTTTTAGAAGACTACGAGCACGCTAAAGCAAGAGGAGCTAAAATTTATGCCGAGTTTGTTGGAGGTGGATTGTCATCTGATGCTTACCACATGACAGCACCGCATCCAGATGGTATTGGAGTTATTGCCGTAATGAAAAATTGTTTGGAGAATGCTGGACTAAAAGCCGAAGATGTAGACCATATTAATACGCATGGCACCTCAACACCTCTTGGAGATGTTGCAGAGCTTAAGGCTATATCGGAAATATTTGGAGACCATGCTAAAAAAATAAATATTAATTCAACAAAGTCAATGACGGGTCACTTATTGGGTGCTGCCGGTGCTATTGAGGCCATTTCGGTTATTTTAGCAATAGAGCATGGCATTGTGCCACCAACAATTAATCATTCAACAGTCGACGAAAATATTGATCCAGAATTAAATTTAACTTTAAATAAGGCTCAAAAGCGAAATGTTAAAGTAGCCATGAGTAATACATTTGGATTTGGCGGTCACAACGCCTGTGTATTGTTCAAGAAAATAGATTAAATCCCGAATGAAATAAACCATTATGATATGTTGTTTCATGAAATTCAAGTCGATAGGTTTATTACATCTGACGACATAGAACAATAGAAATTATCAGATGAATTACATTCGTAACATACTAAATTCCCGTTTTAAACGCAACGGGAATTTTTTTATGGAAATAACTAAAATACTTGGTTTTAGACCTAAGCAAATTAAATTCTACGAAACAGCATTTACACATCGTTCCATGAATATAAAGGACAGTATTGGGAATGTTATTAATTACGAGCGATTGGAGTTTTTAGGAGACGCCATGCTAAGCGCCGTTATTGCCTCGCATTTATTTCTTGAAGTACCTAGCGGAGATGAAGGCTATTTAACAAAAATGCGATCAAAAATAGTCAGTAGAGAACATTTAAATGAATTAGGTAAAGAATTAAACTTAATAAAACTGGTTGAAAGTAAAATTCCAACGGGACAATTTGGAGACAATATTCATGGCAATTTATTTGAAGCTTTGGTAGGTGCTATATTTTTAGACAAAGGCTATAAGTATTGCGAAAAGTTTATTTACAGTTGTGTTATTACCCCTTATGTAGATATTGAAACACTTGAAGGCAAGGTTATTAGTTATAAAAGTTTGCTCATTGAGTGGTGTCAAAAAGAAAAGAAAACCTTTGGGTACAATGTTTATGAAGACACAGGAAATGATGAGGTTAGACATTTTTCAGTGAAACTATCCATAGACGGAAAAGTTGTTGCAAAAGCTAGGGCAACCTCCAAGAAAAAGGCAGAAGAGAAAGCATCAAAGCGCGCTTTTTTTGTTTTTCAAAATAGAATGTCTAGATTAATTTAAAAATCTGGATTATTATTAATCAACTATAACGTTTTAGTCGGCATTCAAAATTAAGATTAAGCAAAAGATGTGACGACTCTTTATTATTAATACTATATTTACACAATTTATAATTTATGGCTGTACACAAGCTTATTCTTGATGATTTTTTTGAAGAAGCTCCATATACTTTAATAGCAATTTATTGCGCTGTTGAAGATTATAGGTTAGCATACCTTCTAAATAGTTATTTAAAAATACGTCTTAATAGAAAGCCTTCAGACCTAGATTATAACAATGGAAAATCAAACTTTTCTATTTTTGAATGGGTAGACCCTAAATATTTATCAACATGGAATTTAGTACATAACGTTTGTAAATCAGAAGTATACCAAAAAGCAAATCAACAATCATTATTTGATTCAGAAGAAAAAATCACCAAAACGTTTTATCTTATTCCAGAATACAAACAGGTTAATTATTTTTTAAAGATTGATAGTGAATTTGACGACGACCAAGGAAAACTTATTATAGATACTATATTAAAAATACCCCAAATATCAACAGCCTATCATATTGATGGGAATCAATTAAAATCTAAAAACAATTTAATTTTTAGCTAATGCAATTAAGAAAAAAAACCAAAATAGTAGCCACATTAGGGCCAGCAACAAGCACGAAGGAAGTTTTAAAAGGAATGCTTGAGGAAGGTACCGATGTATTTAGAATCAATTTTTCGCATGCCGATTATAACGATGTAGCCGATCGAATAAAAATGATAAGGGAACTTAATGAAGAATTTGGTTTTACCGCTGCCATCTTAGCAGATTTACAAGGCCCAAAACTTCGTGTAGGTGTAATGAAGGAAGAAGTTATAGTTTATCCAGGAGATGAAATCATTTTTGCCACCGGAGAACGCTTTGAAGGCACCAAAGACCGTGTTTACATGACCTATGATAGGTTTCCTCAAGACGCTAAACCTGGAGAGCGTATTCTTTTAGATGATGGAAAATTAATGTTTGTAGTTGTTTCAACTGATGGTGTAAAAGAAGTTAAAGCTCGTGTTATTCAGGGAGGTCCTTTAAAATCTAAAAAAGGCGTTAATCTACCTAACACGGATATTTCGCAACCAGCACTTACAGAAAAGGATATTGAAGACGCTATTTTTGCCATAAAACAAAATGTAGATTGGATCGCCTTGTCATTTGTCCGTCATGCAGAAGACTTGATTCAACTGCGTGATTTAATAGCAGAACATAGTGATGAAAAAATACCAATTATAGCAAAAATTGAAAAACCAGAAGCGGTAGAAAACATAGATAAAATTGTAGCACATTGTGATGGATTAATGGTAGCTAGGGGCGATTTGGGAGTAGAAGTCCCTGCTGAAGAAGTTCCATTAATTCAAAAGCAATTGGTTTTAAGGGCTAAAAAAGCTAGAATCCCTGTGATTATTGCAACCCAAATGATGGAAACCATGATTGACAGTTTAACACCAACAAGAGCAGAGGTAAATGATGTTGCAAACTCAGTGATGGATGGAGCAGATGCAGTAATGCTTTCGGGAGAAACGTCAGTTGGTAAATATCCAGTACAAGTCATCAGGCAAATGGCAAACATTTTAAGAAATGTAGAAAATTCCCCACTAATTAAAGTGCCTCAATTACCGCCACATATTCGCACTAATCGCTACATTACAAAATCAATTTGTTACCATGCCGCCAATATGGCAAACGAAATTAATGCGAAAGCCATTTCTACATTAACGAACAGTGGTTATACGGCGTTTCAAATTTCAGCATGGAGACCATTATCCCATATTTTAGTTTTTACATCAAACAAACGCATATTAACAAGGCTAAGTTTGCTTTGGGGCGTTCGTGCTTTTTATTACGATAAGTTTGTAAGTACAGATGAAACCATTGAAGACGTTAATGCTATAGCCTGTAAAATGGGTTATTTGGAAGAAGGCGATATGCTCATCAGTTTAGCAGCCATGCCCATTCAAGATAAAGGTATGGTAAATACGTTACGTGTTACTGAGATAAAAAACTGTAATTTTTAAGAGCAGAATAAATTAAAAAAAAAGAAGCCGTCTCAACACTAAAATTTGAGACGGTTTTTTTATTTGATGATAGCCTTTAAGCAACAATTTTCTTTCTTAAATTATGTGCAATTCCATTAAACCGAACTCTAATTCTGTTTTTTCTATTCCTTTTAATGAAACCGTCTAAAATCATTTGATGTTGGTGCGTTATATCCGGGTTTTAGCTGTCCATTTTGCATATGATCTTCCTTCATACGCATATAAGTTGCATCAGCATTTGGTTTACTATACAAGGTCTTTTTTTTGTGTGGAAGAAGGAACCCAACCTTAATTTTCCAAATTTTTATTGAGGCAGCTTCCAAAAAGCTATTTGTATTTTTATTATATTTATGAATACCAACCAATTAAATAATCAAAAACAATGAAATTATTTTCCTCATTCCTTAGTGAAAAATCTTCCCGTCGTTCCTTTTTGTCTAAAACCACTCTAGGTGTTACAGGCGCGATGTTAGCCACGTCCTATAATGGGCTGGCATCTTCTGTGGAAAGAACACCAAAGTCTTCAGCACCGTCAGATCTTAAGATTACCGCGGTAAAATGCGGATTTATTCGCAATGAACATAGCCTTTTTGTCAAGATCTATACAAATCAGGACATTGTTGGTCATGGTCAAGGGGTTGATGGTGTTTACGGTACTTATTACGTTGTGAACCATTTAGCTCAAAATCACTTAATCGGTAAAAATCCCTTGAATATTAATAGGCTTCAGGAAGAAATGCGCAGAGGAGGCCTCTTTAAAGGCGCTCAAGCCGGTATGTATGTATGTGTGATGACGGCAATAGAAACCGCTTTGTGGGACTTGGTGGGCAAGGCCTTAGGATTGCCGGTTTACCAGTTAATGGGAGGTAAATTTCGTGACAAGATACGAGTTTATTGCGATACGGCAGGTAGCAGGCTTGCGGCAGATGAGATGGGCAGAAGAGCAAAGGAAGATGTTGATAAATATGGTTTTACGGCTGTAAAATTTGATATTGATGATCGTCAAGACCCGAATAAATTAGACCAATACAACTGGAGCGTGAGTATTCCAGAGTTGAGGCGCATGGAAAGCCAAATCGCTGCAGTTCGGGAGGCTGTAGGCAATGATATTGATATTTGTGTAGACTGTCATGGGCGTTTTGACGAGGTTTCGGGCATGAAAATAGCTAAGGCTTTGGAACCATACAATTTAATGTGGTTGGAAGAACCAGTGCCGGCTGAAGTTCCAGAATCTTATGCTCGCATTCGTGAATCAACCACTACTCCTATTTGCGGTGGTGAAAATTGGTACTTGACCTATGGTTTTAGACATCCTTTAGAAATTGGTGCTGTAGATGTTATCATGCCCGATCTTCAAAAATGTGGAGGGTTAGGAGAGGGACTGCGTATAGCGAATATGGCCAACACCTATAATGTTCCTTTTGCGCCACACATGGTTGCCTCATATCTTGGCGCCATATCATCGGCACATGTATGTGCAGCCGTACCAAACTTCCTTATACTTGAGTGGCAGATTTACTTCCATGAAAATGATATGTATAAGGAAATTGTCACTTTTGATGGTGATTTTTTAACTAAAGACGGCTACATTCCTTTACCGGACAAGCCAGGACTTGGAGTGGAAATAAATGAGGAGGGCATGCGCAAATATGCTACGCCTGGAATACCTTTTTTTCAATAGGATTATATATAGGTATAAGTTTTTTCAATTTCTTAAATGAAGATTAATACAGATAAAATGTAATGCTCGGGGATTTGTATGAGTAAAAAAGCCTAACACTTATGTTTTTATAAGTGTTAGGCTTTTAAGGTTGTACTCAAGGCGGGAATTGAATCTAATTAATTTTGTTAGTCTTTTAAATTCTCTAAAAACACTTTAAAACCCTTTATTTTATTACTGTTATCAACGATTTTCAAAACCCTTTGAAATTAGTTGAGGTTAGCAATAATTAGTATAAATTAATCAAATGTTGTACACCATGTCGGCACCATTCAAATTATTTGCTATATTTGATTTGTTCAAATGTTAGTTAGTTTATTATGGCTTCTTTAAAGTATTTCACTAAAGGGAATCAAAACCCTACTACTATTTATTTACGCTTCACTCAAGGGCGTAAAATAGATTTAAAACGCTCAACTTCGTTATTAATAGACCCTAAATACTGGAATAGCGACAAAGGAGCTGTTAAACAAATTTCAGAGTTTCAAGATAAAAAGAATTTACAGAATGATTTAAACGGTCTTAGAACAACTATTTTGAATAGTTTTAACGACCACTATTCAAATGGGGGAATTATCAATTCTGAATGGTTAAATTTAACTATTAAGTGCTATTTTAATCAAAACAGCAAAACAGATTTAAACTACTTCTTAGATTATTCAAAGTATTACAAAGAAACTTTAAATACAAAAGTTCAAATTAGCGGTAAAACAGGAGTGACTGAAAACACTTTAAAACGTTATACTACCATAATAAACAAAGTTGGTGCATTTGAAACCAATCAAAAGAAACCATACACTTTTGAACAAATAGATTTAAAATTTTATAAAGACTTTAAAAATTATTTAATCAATGTTGAAAAATTAAACCTCAACACTACTGGTCGTTATATCAATTACATAAAAACGATTTGTATTGATGCGAAAAAATACGGTATAAAAATAAATCCAGTTGTTTTGAATGGAGAATTTAGAGCAACAAAAGAAAAAGTAAGTTTTATTACTCTTAATGAAAATGAGATAGAAACCATTTTCAAACATGATTTTAGTAAAATCCCTTATTTAGATAATGCTCGTAATTGGTTAATAATTGGCGTTTGGACTGGTGCAAGGGTTAGTGATTTGTTGAGGTTTACCAGAAACAATGTAAATAATGGTTTTATTGAATACACGGCTCAAAAAACAGGGCAAAAAATCATCTTGCCTTTGCATCCTCAAGTAAAAGAAATATTAAAAAACCTCAACGGGGAATTTCCTAGAGCAATATCAAGTCAAAATTTTAATTTATACATTAAAACTGTTTGTAGTGAAGTTAAAATTAATGAGTTCGTTGATGGATCCAAAAATGTTAAATTAAAATCAAAAGTTTGGCGAAAGGAAAAAGGCGAATATAAAAAACACGAATTAGTTTCAAGTCATATTTGCAGACGTTCATTTGCTACAAACCATTACGGAAAATTACCAACACCCGTTATTATGGCAGTAACAGGGCATACAACTGAAAGAATGTTTTTAAACTACATAGGTAAAACCCCAAAAGATAATGCAAATGTATTAAACGAATTTTGGCAAGTCCAGGAGCTAAAGAAAAGTAAAAAATCTAAACTCGATATTGTAAAAACTGAAACCGCATGAAAACAAATTTAAACCTTGAAACTTCAATAGGATTTTACGAAACATATTTTATGGTTCTACCATTTTATAAAACATCTAAAGATGCTTTTAATTATTTAAACAATGAGATTGAATTTATTACAGGTCAAAAACCGTATAAGAATTATAAAGAATGGAGAAATAAAACCTCGGTTTAACTAAGTCATTTGTTCAAATGGATATTGAAATTAACAGTATAGATGATTTTATTATATTAATTGAAAATGAATTAAAAGATGCTGTATTGTTTGTTAGAAAGGAAGTATTTGATAGTAGTGTCATTAATAATTCAAATCAAGAATATTTAGATTTTTACAAAAGAAAAAAAAAGAAAATAATTAAAAAGTTTGGAGATAAATCGTTTTTATTGAGGATTGAATTTAAAAATGAAGTTGAAATTAATAAAGAAGATTTAGAACAATTAATTGTATATCCTAAGTTCAAATTTGACCACATTCAACAATTAAAAATTTCGAAAGAATTATTTAATGATAAAGAAGTAAATGATTATACCGAAAAATCAATAATTAAAGAACAAAAGGAGCTTCAAAAATTCTTTTTGGATCGTCTTAATGACTTAAGAAATAGTATAAAACTATCGTACTATAATTTAAGAATTGAAACGCTATTCAATAATTTAGATAAAAACGAACAAACTTCACAGGGGGATTTAGTTTTTTTAAATAACGATAAAATTAAAAGTGAATTGTTTTTTAATTATTTAGTTGATAAATGGTTAAGGAATAACGAGCCAAAAGTTAAAACGGCATTAAAACATATTACATTTAAAATGTATTATAAAAATAGTGATGAAAATAAAAATACCCCTTTTAAAATTAGAAGTTCTTTAAATGACTTTGCTATCTACTGGAATAAGAATTTTAATGAAATTTGCGAATTAAACCCAAAAAACCCACATTTAAATATTGAGGATTTAACAAGTAGTAATTATTACTCTAGTAAGTTTGATTTTTACTTACATGAATTTACAAGGGGATAAATCCCCTTTTTTTAACTCTAAATACCCTAAATAGAGTTAAGATATTGCACCATAATTTAAAATATTAATTATGGAAACAATACAATTTTTAGGTACTACACCAAATGCACTAGCAAACCTAATTGATGAAAAAATCAAGGCTCAATTAGATGAATTAAAACAAAACTTCATACCAAAAGAGCCGGAAGAATTTATGTCAAGAAATGAAACGGCTAAACTCCTAAAAATTTCTTTAGTCTGTTTGCATGACTGGATGAATAAAGGTATTTTAAAACCCTATAAAATGGGTAATAAAACATATTTCAGTCGTAAAGAAGTAACCGAAACATTGTATAACTCTAATAAGTAAGACAATGGAAACGGGCAATATAGAATTTATAAGAGCTGTTTATTTTCAAACATCTACAAACGAAACAAAAACCATTATAAATTATGGTTTACAAAGTAATGACGAGGTTATTAACGAGCCGTTATTTACTGAAATAATTAGACTTGAGTTTGACAATGGTTTCCATGACAGGAGCCGTGATTTTGATTACTGGTTATATTTTAGAGATGAAACAAACTGGAAACGGTGTTCACGTACTGGACTGGCTAAAACAAATATCAATAATGTTTTAGAGGGCAATATTTCGAGAGAATTAAACCTAACAACCAAAACAGCCAAAGGCACCAACTTTGAAACACCTCAACATTTAGTAATTATACAAAGTAATGATTTACATAAAGGGTTAACAGTTGATATATTTAAAGACTTCTATGTCCGTAAAAAAGAGATATTAAAACACTTTCTTAAAGAACATTATATCAAACATGGTATAACAAAAAAAGAGCTGTTAACCAGCTCTTTAGTTTGTTCAAATGTTTGTATAAACGGGCAACGTTAATACTTTATAAATTTAATGAAAAATAAACAGAATACAGATAACCAAGTCAATTATAAATATGGCTCATACATAAATTATAAGGCTTTTAAAGATTATCATGTTATTAACAATATCAATGATGGTTATTTCAATGTATATCATTGTATGATTATGGGGTTTATATTAGATGAATTTCATAAAAATAATAATATGCCACAATTGTTATTTGAAAACGAAAAATATGTTTTAATGAATACAAACTACATATTGGATAACTTAATTTATCTAGGTATTAAAGAGAGCATGTTTAAAAAACATTTTAGACTTCTAAAAGTAAATGGATTAGTTAAAATTAAAGTGATTAAACGGAAAGACCGTTATGTAAATGTAAATAAACAATTGATTGAATTATGTTTCAATCTTGACTATACAATTAAACCAACCAACTATTTAGAGCAATATAAACCGCATTTATGGAAATCTTTTAAAAATGAATGGGAGCAATATTTTAAGGACAAAATAAGTTTTAAGAAGTTTATTGATGATTTTAATGATACAAGAAACGAAAATGATTACAACTATAATTCAAAAGAAATATATTTTCATCTTTTAAATGCAGTTCAATTTAAGATATATGGAAAAATACATACAGATTATTTAAAATAAATCTAGCATCAAAATTGCACTACCCTTGTCAATTTCTGCACCACCCAGTATAAAAATTGCACCACCCCTATATAATATAATACACACCTACTATGGAATATATTACACACCTACTATGGAGTATATTACATGAATAATATATACTAAAAACAGAAACAAAAAAAATAGATATATAAACTATTAAAGAGAGTTATTTTATAAAAATAATAAGGGGTATGGGGTAAAATCTATAAAGGGCTAACAGTCTGTACATCGCTTGTTAGTTATGTTTTTACTCTTTGATTTTTTTAGGTAGGGGGGTATAAAACTTACTTGAGTAATAAACAATTTACTATATTTATTCAATGAAATATGACTATAAGAAAAATGAACCAAAACAATATATATAAACCTTACTGGTGGGTTGTTGGAAAGTTAAAGTTTGTTGTACTTACTATTGGTTTAGTATGTTATGGAGTTTATAAACTTATAGAATTGACACTATCTTACATTTAACTTTTAATTAAACTTATTTATTATGAAAAAAATATTCATTATCACATTTATTCTTTTTGGTTTCAATTGTTACTCTCAAGATTTGTACATTCAATATTGGGATAATGACCAAAAAGAAACCTATATAAAAAATGTTCAAATTTCAGATGAAAATGGCACTATTACGGAAAATAAATTCCTTGCAAAAAGTCAAATTCACTTAATTAAAATATTTAACAATAGAGGTTATGAATTATATAAGATTGAAGTTGCACCATTCCCAAACGGAGCAATAACTAAATATCATATTTGGTTTAAAAGACTAATTCTGCACCAAATTAAGAGAATTAATAGATTTAATGACTTTATACGAGTTTAACAGATTAGAACTAAACGAGCGTATGGAGGTCGTAAATCTATACGGCACAACACCATAACGAAGGTAGGAGTTTTAAAACTGGTCATAGTCTTGACAAATATTCTAGCATTTAAAAAATGAAAATCAAAAAGTTAAGTGAAAGTCAAAAAAATAGAATATTGTCGTTTCTCAAGGTATTATGGAAAATAATATACCATGTCTTATATGCTATATTGTTTGTTGCTCTAACTATTGTTTTAGTTGTTTTGACAAGTAAAACCCCTAAAAGGAGAAGATCTAAAAACGGAACTAGGATGCAAATTTAGAAAGTAGTTTCAATGTTAAATTAGAAACGTTTTAATTAATTGTTGTATACTATGTCGGCACAAATTAAAAACCCTATCCTCAAAACCTTTGAAAATAGGGCATTTTAATAAAATATCTGTACTCAAGGCGGGAATCGAACCCGCACTCCGAAGAACCGGATTTTGAATCCGGCGCGTCTACCAATTCCGCCACTTGAGCCTATTTTGGACAGCAAAAATAGAATATTTTCTTTAATTCACATAAAAATACAAGACAATATACTTTTTAGGTTAAAATAAATGTATAAATTTGCACCTCGTTTAAAATCAGGGTAGTCTTTATGGACTACAAAACAACAAGTTAACTATGCCTATCGTTACTACCGAAGCTAAAATTTTTGCTTGTGCCCAAAGTAAAGTGCTTGGTGAAAAAATTGCCAAAGCTTTTGGTGTTACATTAGGTAATGTGATAACGTCCACGTATAGCGACGGCGAGTTTCAACCTTCGTATGAAGAATCCATTCGTGGAACTAGGATATTCATCATAGGATCTACAAATCCAGGTCCCGAAAATTTAATGGAAATGTTGTTGATGATTGATGCCGCTAAACGCGCATCGGCAAGACATATCACAGCGGTTTTACCATATTTTGGTTGGGCAAGACAAGATAGAAAAGATAAACCAAGAGTACCTATTGCGGCTAAATTGGTAGCAAAAATGCTGGAAGCAGCTGGTGCAACACGAATTATAACTATGGATTTGCATGCCGACCAAATTCAAGGGTTTTTTGAAAAACCAGTAGATCATTTATTTGCATCTACTATTTTTCTCCCTTATTTGCAAAGTTTGAAACTTGATAATTTAACCATTGCATCACCAGACATGGGAGGTTCTAAAAGAGCCTACGCCTATTCAAAAGCATTGGAGTGTGATGTTGTTATTTGTTATAAGCAACGGGCCATAGCCAATACCATTTCGCACATGGAGCTTATTGGTGATGTAACGGGGAAAAACGTAGTATTGGTAGACGATATGGTTGATACCGCAGGGACATTAACCAAAGCGGCCGATTTAATGATGGAACGTGGCGCATTAAGTGTTAGAGCTATATGTACACATGCCCTTTTATCTGGCAGTGCTTATGAAAAACTTGAAAAATCAAAACTAGAGGAATTAATCATTACAGATTCTATTCCACTAAAAAAACATAGCGATAAACTTAGGGTTTTAAGTTGTGCTAACTTATTTGCTGATGTAATGCATAAGGTACACCACAATAAATCTATAAGTTCAAAATTTGTCATGTAATCCCCTCCCAACCTCCCCAAAGGGAAGGAGCTAAAAAAGAATAATTATTAATAACTATATATTTTAAAAATGAAATCAATTACAATTAACGGATCTCAAAGAGAAAGCGTGGGCAAAAAAGCAACAAAAGCCTTACGTAATGCTGGTCAGGTTCCTTGCGTATTATACGGAGGAGACACACCAGTTCATTTCTCAGCAAACGAACTAGCGTTCTCTAAACTTGTATACACACCAAATGCGCATACAGTTGTGATTGCTATAGAAAACGGTGAAACCTATAATGCTGTTTTACAAGACATTCAATTTCACCCAGTAACAGACAGAATTCTTCACATAGATTTTTATCAGTTATTTGAAAACAAGGAAATTGCCATGGAAATACCTGTTTTATTTGTAGGTAATTCAAAAGGTGTTAAAAATGGAGGTGTATTGCGTAAAAACTTACGTAGTTTAAGAGTGAAAGCATTACCAGCTAACTTACCAGATTTTATTGAGGCAGATATTACACCTCTTAAAATTGGAAGTAAACTTTATATTACTACTTTAGAAAATGATGCATACAAATTCATGCATCCAGATAATACAGTGGTTTGTTTAGTAAGAAGATCTAGAACTTCAATTGATGAGTTTGAAGAAGAAGAAGCAGAGGCAGCAGCAGAAGCAGCGGCTGAATTAACAGAAGAAGGAGCAGAAACTACAGCAGTAGAAGCTACTCAAGAATAGAGGCAACTCAAATTTAAATGAAAAGGCATCCTGTAATATTCAGGATGCTTTTTTATTTTTACCAATTAAAACATTATGTTTAGGTTTTTAAATAAAGTTTTTAAGAAAAGAAGCTTCATAGCGGACAATGATTCCATGAAAAAATATTTAATAGTAGGTTTGGGAAATATTGGGGACGATTATAAAAACACGCGTCATAATATTGGGTTTAAAGTGTTGGATTATTTCGCCGAACAAGAAGGCTTAATATTTGAAACACAAAAGCTAGGAGATGTGGCTACCTATAAATTAAAAGGGAGAACCTTTATCCTATTAAAACCAAACACCTATATGAATTTGAGTGGAAAAGCGGTGTTATATTGGTTAACAAAAGAACATATTCCGTTAGAAAATTTATTGGTTATTACAGACGATTTAAATTTGCCTTTTGGAAGTATTCGCCTTAAAACCAAAGGCAGCGATGGCGGACATAACGGGTTAAAGGATATTCAAGAGAAACTGAATACCATAAATTATAACCGATTTAGATTTGGTATTAGCGATGTTTTTAGCAAAGGAAAACAAGTAGATTATGTTTTAGGGGAATGGACAGAAGAAGAAACCAAAAACCTTAAAGAGCGATTGGATAAATCTGTAGAACTAGTTAAATCTTTTGCGCTTGCTGGCGTAAATAATGCCATGAATGTCTTTAATGGTAAATAAAATTACTCAATAATAATTTTTTGTTTGGTTGCAATATTTCCGTCATTAACAGTCAATACATACATTCCCGATTGAAGTCCCATTGGTTTTATTTCTTCTCTGAAAACACCTCCTAAATTAGCGTGAACGCTACTAAATACCAATCGGCCTCTAATATCAAATAGCGCCATAGTAACATCGTTATTGGTTTCAGAATTGAAAGCCACCCAAAAATTACCGTTATTAGGATTTGGGAACACCTTTATACCAATAATAGTTTCTTCAATAAAGGGGTTTGTTAACGTATCGGTTTGAGTACAAATATCTAAAGACCATGAATTTAAGGTTCCGCTATCTCCAATACCTAAATCTTTCACATTAATTTTCCAACCACCTGCTGCATCCAACCCATTAAAAACATCCAATAATTCAGTAGGGGCATAGGTGTTTCCTGCTCCAGTAGAATTGCAGTTTATATTATTTGTCCAATCTTCAAAGGTCATCACAATATTACTTTGGGAAGAACAATTTCTGTTCCACAGCTTGGAAGCTGCTGTTCCGTTTGGATGTGTTACGGTTACCACTAAGTCTTCTACATACGTATGGGATATATTCACATTGACCGTCACGTCGCTAATAACACCAGAATCCAGAACATTTATGGTATGATTAGCTTCTTGACTGTCGCTTACAGGTAAATTCAAATTTAAAGCAGAATCATAGGTTGGTGGGCAAGTGGTGCTTACCGTATAATTAATAGCAAATTCTTCGTCATTTACTGCATAAAAAATATTGTTTACAGGTTCTATCATGATTCTACAACGAGGCGCATATATAAAAGGCACACTAATATTTTGGCTGCCATCATTAGGGGTATTTGCAACTAATATGGTTGGAAATGTTAAACCACCATCGGTTGATAAAAGGATGTTTACATTCGCAGCATTAACAGGGCCAACATTGGAATTGGCAACATCCCAGGTAATCGTTTCAATGGTTCCTGGAGTTAAGTTCAAATTTGTAACATTTTGAGAGGTCACTTTAAAGGAGCCGGAACTAGCATTTACTGTAATACTCATGGTATCATAACTTGTTTGGCCATTTTGAACAACGGTTAAGGGGTCTCTATCACGAACCGTTAACGCCCAATTAAGGGTTCTTGAGACTGAAGATACCGATTCCCATGCGCTTCCAATAGTTGGATTAGTTTCGGTTAATTTTCCGTTAAGCACGCTTTTAAGGGTTGGAATATACCTATCAGGTGATGTAGTTGGTGGTAAAGAACGATTGATGGAGCCAGAAGTTAAACTTGAACTAAAATTGGAACTAGTAACAACGCCATTATCAATTTGTTCCCAAGAATAAGTCAGGTTGTCACCACTATCACTATCAGTGGCAATTCCTTTTAAAATATAAGCAGTGCCTTGAGGAATGGTATAATTATCTCCAGCATTCGCTATTGGGGAACTGTTGGAAATCGCAGTAGTTGTTTGGCAACTTTTGGTACTTAAATTATCTAATATTTGTTTGATGCTTTGGTAATGAAAATAAGGGTCGCTATTTAACTGAACGTCATCCAAATCAGTAACACCGGCATACGCCATAATAGTGCTGCCGCTTCCTGGTTCAGATTGCACGCCAGAGCCTTCATTTTCAAAAGCAAAGGTATGACTAGCCCCCATTTGATGCCCAATTTCATGAACCACAAAATCTAAATCAAAGGTGTCTCCTTCCGGAACATCATTTGCTGGAGATGTGAATCCAGCTCCTTTGTTTTTATCTGTTGTTGAAGCTGTATCATTGGTACAAACACAACCAATACATCCTGCATTTCCACCTCCGCCAGTTGCCCCAAATAAATGGCCAATATCATAGGCAACATTTCCAATAGTGCTGGTTAAGTTATTTTGTAATTGAAGACTCCAACCGCTTGCATTGTTGAAATTATCTTCATGAGAACCAATATCAGCATCAGAGTATGGATCTGTAACAGCATCTGTATAAATTAATTCTGGAGCATTTACAAGTTCGAAAGTAACAGCCATATCGGTCTCAAAAATGTCATTCACCCTAGTTAAAGTAGCATTGATACCAGCAAGCGCATCAGCAACCGTTCCACCAAAATAATTCGTGTATTCTCCCGTAACAGAAATAGCTATTCTAAATTTTTGAAGGGTTTGGTTATTCGCGCCACCTTCATTAATCGTTGTTTTTGAATTTCCACTATTTTTATTAAGGGATTCGTTTAAGTCATCAATAGTTAGACATTCAAATGTATTAACGCTATTATTTTTAGAGTCTTTGCTGTATAAAATGTATTGGTTGGAATTTCTAGCAGTTGGCTCCATAAAAATAGTTGGTTTACCTACATAAGAAATCATGGTTTTAATACCTAGATGAGAGATACTCATTCGTATTCTGGTATTGGGGTTTTCAAGACTGTAACCAACATACGATTTAATATCAGGAAATTTTTCAGCTAATTCTGGAGAAAATACAGAAGCTTCAAAAATATTGAATGATTCTAATTCGCCTTCATGCCCTGGAATCGTTACAATCGTGTTGTTTCGTTTCGTTTTAGCAGTTCTTCGTGACGCTCCCGCTATGGATTGTTTCAGCGAAACATCATTTAGTTCAAAATACTCAACTCTGTTTTCGTTTAAATGATATTTAGAAATCTTTTCAGAATCCTTAACATTTTGTAATTTTTTCCAAGAAGAATTTTGTGCTATAACTGAAAAGGCAAACAAAAACATTGCTATTGAAAAAACATAATGTAGTTTTGCTTTCATAAGTAGAAATTATTTTTTTTTCATAGGTCATATGGTATCGCCTTCTATTTACTGGTGTTTTTTAAAATGTTTATTAATGGCGATTTCATAAAAATAATTAGGGCAATTTTTTTAACCTTTGTCAAACAAATCTAATTTTTTTAATTCAGATTAGCAATTTATTCTTTACATGGGAATTCTTCAAAATATTAAAACTTATAACTCTAAAGAACCAACAGTAGTAACCATAGGCACGTTTGATGGGGTTCATGTAGGACATCAAAAAATAATTAAACGTTTAGTGAATGCTGGCATTAATAGTGATTTAAAATCAGTTATCCTTACTTTTTTCCCGCATCCGCGAATGGTTTTACAAAAAGACACAGGGATAAAACTTATTAACACCATTGACGAGCGCAGCGAGATTTTAAACTCGTTAGGTCTTGATTTTTTGTTGGTTAAAAAATTTACCAAGGAATTTTCTAGGCTTTCGGCAGAAGATTTTGTAAAGAAAATTTTGGTGGACAAACTAAACGCCAAAAAGGTGATTATTGGTTACGATCATAGATTTGGAAGAAACCGAAATGCCAATTTTGAAGATTTAAAACTGTTTGGGGAAAAATATGCTTTTGAAGTTGAGGAAATTTCAGCGAAAGATATTAACGACGTGTCGGTTAGCTCTACAAAAATAAGAACCGCTTTAAACGAAGGAAACATTATCAAAGCAAACTCATTTTTAGGCTATAATTTCATGCTTACTGGCACTGTGGCCAAAGGAAAAGGTTTGGGCAAACAATTAGGGTTTCCTACGGCAAATATAATTATTGAAGAAGCCTATAAACTCATTCCTAAATACGGGTCTTATGTTGTAAGTTCCCTAGTTAATGAACAATTAGTTTACGGTATGATGAATATTGGCATGAACCCAACTGTTAATGGAGAAACAGAAAGCATAGAGGTTCATTTCTTTAATTTTGACGACAATATTTACAACAAAAAAATTCAGATTAATTTGTTGAATCGCATTCGTGACGAACAAAAATTTGAGTCGGTTGAGGCTTTAAAAAATCAATTACTAAAAGACAAACAAGCATCGCTTAAATATATTCAGTCTCAAGACAGTTAACTACAATATCTATGCTATTTTACATTTAAAATAAGACCAATTATAATCGCAATTCATTAAATTTGTCGCTTAAAAATTCAATAGATGTTACAAGTTCCTTTTATAAGAGAGAATAAAGATTTGGTAATTGCTGGGTTAGCAAAAAGAAATATAGACGCTACAAGCATCATTAATCAAGTCATTTCCTTAGATGAAGATAGAAGACGTATTCAAACCGAATTAGATAATACTTTAGCAGAATCAAACGCCCTATCAAAAGAAATAGGCATTTTTTACAAATCTGGAGAAACACAAAAAGCCACTATTTTAAAAGAAAAAACCGGCCAGTTAAAGGATGTTTCAAAAGAACTTAACGATTCGCTTAATAATAAAGTTGATGAATTAAACCAATTACTTTATAAAATACCAAACGTTCCAAATAGCATTGTTCCTAAAGGAAGTTCAGAAACAGATAATGAAGAAGTGTATAGAGAAGGAGATATTCCTGTTCTGTACGATGGCGCTCAACCACATTGGGAACTGGCAAAAAAGTATGATATTATAGATTTTGAACTTGGTAATAAAATTACAGGTGCAGGGTTTCCTGTTTACAAAGGCAAAGGAGCCAAATTACAACGCGCCTTAATCACCTATTTTTTAGATAAAAATACAGCAGCAGGGTATACGGAATATCAATTACCACATTTGGTAAACGAAGCATCAGGTTTTGGTACGGGTCAGTTGCCAGATAAAGAAGGGCAAATGTATCATGTTACCGAAGACAATTTGTATTTAATACCAACGGCAGAAGTGCCTGGAACCAATATTTTTAGGGATGTATTGCTTAATGAAAGCGACTTGCCAATTGGTATTACAGGCTACACACCATGTTTCCGCCGTGAGGCAGGAAGTTATGGCGCGCATGTAAGAGGATTGAACAGATTGCATCAATTTGATAAGGTTGAAATTATACGAGTTGAGCACCCTGATAATTCGTATAATGCATTAGATGTGATGATTGAACATGTAAAAGACATTTTAAAAGAACTTAAATTGCCATACAGAATTTTAAGATTGTGTGGTGGGGATACCTCATTTGCATCAGCTTTGACATACGACTTTGAAGTGTTTTCTACAGCGCAAGATAGATGGTTGGAGATTTCATCAGTATCAAACTTTGAAACATTCCAAGCCAATCGTTTAAAATTACGCTTTAAAAATAGCGAGGGTAAAAATGAATTGGCACATACACTTAACGGAAGTTCGTTAGCGCTTCCAAGGGTATTGGCCGGTATTTTGGAAAATTATCAAACCGAAAAAGGCATCGTTATACCAGACGTTTTACAACCTTACACAGGTTTTAAAATAATTAATTAATCAACCTAAAAAAGGAACATAAATCTTACATATATTAATTATAAAACCGTGTTTTAACGATTAAGTGCGCTTTATTGACGTTATTTAACGATTATTCTTAATTTTTCTTGGAGTTTTAAAAGATATTTCTCAAGTTAGCTGAACCAAATCTATACAAGCCTACTAACCATGAAAAATCTTAAGCGAATTATCCTTTTAATTACATTAATTTTCTTCGCTAGCAAGGTTTTATTTTCAGATTTTGAAATCACTAAAACTGAAAATAAAATAACTGCAATTGTAAGTAAATAATAAGTTTATTAGAAGATTGTCCCCAATCGATTCATGCTATCGTTTTTAATAATGATGGATAAATAGTTAATAGACATTTATTTTGATTGGTTAGTGCCCGAATTTTATTCGGGCATTTTTTATAAAAAGATTCACAATTTCTACAAACCACATTTCATATCTTTACAACATGAGGGTTATTTTAATAATATTTTTAATGATATGTTGTACCAATGCATTTTCGCAAAATGATGCCTTGGCTAACGAGTATTATAAAAATGGTGATTTCGAGAAAGCATTATTGGAATATAAAAAACTATATGCGCAATCGCCTTCAAACATTAATTATATAAGCCAAATAGTGTCGACGCATCAACAGTTAGAACAGTATGACGCATCGGAAACATTTTTGTTGAAACTATTGGAAAGATTAAATTATCCTGCTTTTTTTGTTGAACTGGGGTATAATTATCAGTTAAAAAACGATTTACAAAACGCAACCAATTATTACAACCAAGCACTGTCAAGCATAGATACAAACGTTAACAATGTTTTTTCAATAGCAAGAAGTTTTCAAAGCCACTCGCTTTTGAGCGAAACCATTGCTGCATACGAAAAAGCAATGGTTTTAAAACCAGATTTAAATTTTCAATTGCAATTGGCTCAAATATATGGAGAGCAAGGTAACATAGAAAAAATGTTTACTAGTTATATAGATTTTGCCAAAAGTAATCAAGCAGCTTTAAGTATAATAAAACGATCTATCAATGATTTTATAAGTGAAAACAGTACTAATGAAAATAATGTATTACTAAGAAAAATTTTACTTAAAAACCTGCAACAAGACCAAGATTTGATTTGGAACGATTTATTAAGTTGGTTGTTCATTCAACAAAAAGAATTTGGCAAAGCATTTATTCAAGAAAAAGCTATTTTTAATAGACAACCAGAAAGTCTAAATAGAATTGAAGAATTGGCTCAAATAGCCCTAAGTGAAAATGAAAACGATATTGCTAAAGAGATTCTATCTTATATTATTGATACCGCACAAGACACAGATACTTTGCTTAATGCGCACTATAACTTACTTCAACTGGAAACCGAAATCAGCTCAAAAAGCAATTTTCAAACCATTAATAATCAATATTTAGAGTTATTTAAAAAGTTTGGAACCTATGCCCAAACATTAAATCTTCAAATTGCCTATGGTCATTTTTTAGCGTTTTATATGAACGAAACCGATAAAGCCATTGTGTTTTTAGAGAAAACTTTAGAACTTCCACTAACCGAATTAGAAAAAGCAGAAGTCAAGTTAGAGTTAGGAGATATTCTTGTTTTACAGGAAAATTTCAATAAAGCTTTAATTTATTACACACAAATTCAACGCAACTTAAAAAACAGCACCATTTCTCAAGAAGCCCGGTTTAAAGTTGCCAAAGCGAGTTATTATAAGGGCGATTTTAAATGGGCAGAATCCCAGCTTAAAATATTAAAAGCTTCAACGTCGCAACTTATTGCCAATGACGCATTGGATTTAAAATTACTTATTTCGGATTATAAATATGAAGATTCACTCCAAACGGCGTTAAAGCTTTATTCAAAATCCGATTTATTAGCATTTCAAAACAGAAATGATGAAGCTATTTCGCTTTTAGAAAAAATATTGCAAGAACATAAAACAGAGCCAATCGTGGCACAAGCCTTATTTAAACAAGCACAACTATTTGAAATTAAACAAGAATTCACAAAAGCAGAAGCCAATTACACTGCCCTTATAGATAATTATAGTGACGGTATTTTAATCGATAATGCTTATTTTGCTCTGGCAGAATTGTATGAAAACCATTTAAACCAGCCTGAAAAAGCAAAAGCATTATACGAAAAAATTATTTTTAACCATCAAGATAGTATCTACTTTGTTGAGGCTCGAAAAAAATATAGGGCTTTACGGGGGGATGCTATTAATTAGATTTTTTAGACAATTAGATTCTTAGATAGTTAGAACCAACACCCAGAACCCTATACCTAAAACCCAACACCCAATGATCATATACAACGTAACATCAAATATAGACGAAACCATTCACGATGAATGGCTTATATGGATTAAAGAACATATACCACAAGTATTAGCAACCGGAAAGTTTGAAAAAGCAACCCTCACCAAAGTTTTGGTTGATGAGGAGATGGGAGGCGTTACCTATTCTGTTCAGTATAAATCCTATTCACGGGAAGCGTTAGATGCTTTTTATAGAGAGGATGCTCCTGCTTTTAGAGCTGAAATTTCAAAAAAATTTGGAGACAAAATGTTGGCATTTAGAACCGAGCTGGAAATTTTAGATGAATATTCGGTGACGTTCAAATAGCTTTTGTCATTCCTGCTGAGGTTGGAATCCATTTTAAAATGTAATTTAGCATATAAATTCGTGAATCCGTGGCACACAACCCCAATCAACATCAAGTAAAAGCCAAAAAGTATTTAGGGCAACATTTTCTGAATGATGAAAGCATTGCAGAAAAAATTGCTGACACCTTATCTTTT
Organism: Confluentibacter flavum; assembly: GCF_002843175.1. Taxonomy (GTDB): domain Bacteria; phylum Bacteroidota; class Bacteroidia; order Flavobacteriales; family Flavobacteriaceae; genus Confluentibacter; species Confluentibacter flavum. The sequence continues at coordinate 107,293 of NZ_PJEO01000016.1, read as the reverse complement.
GAAAACTATAAATCAGTTTTGGAAATTGGCCCAGGAATGGGTGTTTTAACAAAGTATTTATTAGAAAAAGATGTTACCACGCATGTCATTGAGATAGACCCAGAATCTGTTGAATACCTTAAAGCAAATTATCTTAGTCTGGCGTCCAGAATCATAGAAAAAGATTTTTTAAAGTACGATTTAAACCTTGTTTTTAAAGGACAACCTTTCGCTGTTATTGGAAACTTTCCCTATAATATTTCAACACAAATCGTTTTTAAAGTCTTGGAAATGAGAGATCAAATTCCAGAGTTTTCCGGGATGTTTCAAAAAGAAGTCGCAGAACGCATTTGCTCTAAAGAAGGAAGTAAAGTGTATGGTATCTTATCGGTTCTAACCCAAGCGTTTTACAAGGCAGAGTATTTATTTACGGTGCCACCAACAGTATTCTCTCCACCACCAAAAGTAGATTCTGGCGTTTTAAGACTGACACGAAAAGAGGATTATTCATTGCCCTGCGATGTCGGATTATTTTTTAAGGTTGTAAAAGCAGCATTTCAACAACGAAGAAAAACAATTCGTAACAGTTTAAAAACATTCAATTTAAGTGATAATTTAAGAGAAGATAGTATCTTTGACAAGCGTCCGGAACAGTTAAGTGTTCAGCAATTTCTAGAGCTTACAACACGTATTGAAAAGGATGTTTAAAACGATTCAATTTGTCGGAAGAAAAAGATAATATACAATTCGAGCTTACCAATGAACTCATTCAACAAGTTGAGCAACTTATCGAAACCAAAAAAGATAAGGAACTCAAAAAGTTATTAGATGACTTTCATCACGCCGATATTGCCGAAATTTTAGATGAACTTAATCTAGAAGAGGCTGTCTATATCATTAAGTTACTGGATTCTGAAACGACCTCAGACATCTTAATGGAACTTGATGAAGATAACAGGGAAAAGGTTTTAAGAAATCTGTCTTCAAAAGAAATTGCCGAAGAAATTGAAGAGTTGGATACCGATGATGCAGCCGATATCATTTCTGAACTTTCTGAAGAACGTCAGCAAGAAGTTATTTCACATATTGAGGACGAAGAGCATAAAGCCGAAATCCGTGAGCTGTTAGCTTATGACGAAGATACCGCGGGTGGACTCATGGCAAAAGAGTTGGTTAAGGTTTACGAAACCTGGACCGTTGCTGGATGTATGAGAAGAATACGGGGACAAGCCAAAGAAGTCACCCGAGTACACTCTATTTATGTGGTCAATAAAAAAAATAAATTGGTGGGTCGTCTCTCTTTAAAAGACCTTATAGTTGCCAAAAGTGATCAAAAAATTGCCGAGATTTATATTCCTAGTGTCGATTATGTAAATGTTCATGATGATGTTGAAGACGTTGCAAGAGTCATGGCTAAATACGATTTGGAAGCCATCCCTGTAGTAGACGCAAACATGATTTTATTAGGAAGAATTACCATTGATGACATTGTGGATGTCATGAAAGAAGAAGCCGAAAAAGATTATCAATTAGCAGCAGGTATTACTGCCGATGTAGAAGCCGATGATACTATTTGGGAACTCACAAAAGCACGTTTGCCTTGGTTGCTTATTGGTATGTTTGGGGGTATAGGAGCCGCAAGTATTATTAACGGGTTTAGCGATGCTATGCTAAAATTTCCAGCACTTTTAATGTTTATTCCGTTAATACAAGCAACCGCAGGAAATGTAGGCGTACAATCTTCCGCCATTATAGTGCAAGGTTTGGCTAACGATTCTATTGATGGCAGTATTTTAAAACGCCTCCTAAAAGAATTTTTATTAGGCTTGGTAAACGGACTTGCCATTGCATTTATAGTATTAATCATTAGCCACTTCGTATTTCAAACAACTTATTTAGAGTCTTTAACCATATGTGTAGCCCTCATTTCGGTTATCATTATGGCAGCATTGGTAGGCACCTTTATACCTATATTTTTAGACAAACGTGGTATAGATGCCGCCGTAGCCACAGGGCCATTTATTACCACGAGTAACGATGTGTTTGGTATATTAATGTACTTTTTAATTGCTAAGGCTATTTTAGGGTTTTAATTTTCTCCCTCAAACAGAATTTGCTTCAGTATCTCATAATAGTTATATTTGGTTTTTGAAATTGCATCACATGAAAATCCTTCACCTAGATACCAATCACGAGCTTTTAATCAATCAACTAAACGATTTAGGGTTTATCAATCATCAAGATTACACATCTTCAAAAGAAGCTATTGAAGCAAAAATATCAGACTATGATGGGATTGTTTTAAGAAGTAGATTTACCATAGATAAACAATTTCTGGATGCTGCCAAAAACCTAAAATTTATTGCGCGTGTTGGCGCAGGATTAGAAAATATTGATGGTGATTATGCCAAAACAAAAGGCGTTGAGTTGATTGCAGCACCAGAAGGAAATAGAAATGCCGTTGGCGAACACGCTCTGGGCATGTTATTATCGCTTTTTAATAAACTTAATAAGGCTGATGCTGAAGTGCGGCAAGGCAAATGGTCGCGCGAAGACAATCGTGGTGTGGAATTGGATGGAAAAACCGTGGGTATTATTGGCTATGGCAATACGGGGAAAGCCTTTGCTAAAAAATTAAAAGGCTTTGATGTTTCCGTATTGTGCTATGATATTTTAGAGAAAGTTGCCGATGACAATGCCAAACAAGTGTCACTTCAAGAATTACAAGAACAAGCAGATGTGGTAAGTTTACATACGCCACAAACGCCCTTAACGTTGCATATGATTCATGCAGATTTTATTAATCAATTTAAAAACCCATTTTGGTTTATTAATACGGCACGTGGTAAAAGTGTGGTGACAGCAGATTTGGTTTCCGCATTAAAATCCGAGAAAATATTGGGTGCTGGATTAGATGTTTTAGAATATGAAAAAACATCGTTTGAAGCATTGTTTTCTTCTGAAATGCCAGAAGCTTTTCAATATTTAATAAATGCACAAAATGTTATTTTATCCCCACACGTAGCGGGGTGGACCTTAGAAAGTAAAGAAAAATTGGCTCAAACCATTGTAGATAAAATTAAGGCTAAGTTTTGTTAACTTTGTTTCTTATAAACTAAATGTCAGGGCGAGTGATTTTCAGTAGAATCCCGATAGCTATCGGGAGTATCGAGACCTATTTAAAATAAAGAGTTGATTCTAAACAAAAAATGTAAAAGCAAATTTAATACAAGTAATTTATGGATATTTTAAGTTTTATAAGTGGTAACGGCCTTTTTCTTTTATTAGGGATCGTGTTAATTGTTGTTTATTTTATGAACCGAAGAAAAAGAAAATAATTATCTGGTTTTTAACCAACCTGTAATACTTAACCGTTCAGTGTTTACAGGTCTTACTTCGTGTTCGATAATCTGACTTTCAAAAATAACCACACGACCAGGAAAAGGATAAATAATTTTTTCGGTTTCTTCACCATTCTCGTTTAAATACAAGACCAATTCGCCACCATTTTCTGGTAACCAGCCATCTTCATTTAAATAGCAAACAAACGATAATTTTCGTCTGTCGTCATTTTGAAAGGTATCAATATGCCGTTTGTAAAAAGTGCCTTTGGGATATAAAGCATAATGGAATTCTTTATGTAAAATACCCAAAAAACAGGTTTTATTAAGATAGTTTATTAGGCTATTTATTTTATTGAAGAACAATAGTTCAGAGGCATCTGCCTTGGCCTCTTCCATCCATAAAATCACATCGCCTCGAATCGACCTTACAACGGTTTCTTCAAAACGATTGCCAATAGCTGCTTTTTTAAAAGCATTCTCTTCATGTTTTTTAAGTAAAGATTGCCTTAAAATAGTAACGTCTTCCGTAGAAAAAAAATCTTCAACAATGCTATATTTCTTTGATAAGATATCAGAAATAATAGCTTCATAAAGTGGATTTTCAACAAACTCAATATCCTCAAAAAGATGACTCATAATTTATAAAATTAAGCAGTTCGCCATCAAATAATAAATGCCAAATAGTCGCCAAATGTAATCTAAAAACAAATTGCTTTTACAAAATGAATATCTTTGCGAAATAAATACCATTTTAATGAGTAACATACGCATTACAAAACAATTTTCTTTTGAAACTGGGCATGCCCTTTATGGTTACGACGGTAAGTGTAAAAATGTGCATGGGCATAGTTATAAACTTTCAGTAACTGTTATAGGAACGCCCATTACAGATACCACACATGTAAAATTTGGGATGGTGATTGATTTTAGCGATTTAAAAAAAATCGTCAAAGAAGAGATTGTAGATGTATTCGACCATGCGACCGTTTTTAATAAAAACACCCCTCATGTAGAACTTGCTAAAGAATTGAAAAACAGGGGGCACAATGTGCTATTGGTAAATTACCAACCAACCAGCGAAATGATGGTGATTGATTTTTCAAATAAAATATCTAAACGCTTACCTAGTCATATAAAATTACATTCATTAAAGCTTCAAGAAACCGAAACATCGTTTGCCGAATGGTATGCGTCAGATAATGCTTAACGCAAAAAAACATTTTCTATATTTACATCATGCAAATACCTAAAGGCAAGAAAATATACTTTGCATCCGATAATCATTTAGGAGCTCCAACCACAGAAGCTTCACGTCCGCGTGAAAAAAAGTTTGTAGCGTGGTTAGATACCATAAAGGATGATGCGGCTGCTATTTTCCTTTTAGGGGACTTATTCGATTTTTGGTTTGAATATAAAAAAGTAGTGCCAAAAGGGTTTACCAGAACCTTGGGCAAATTGGCAGAAATTAGCGATTCTGGAATCCCAATCTACTATTTTGTTGGTAATCATGATTTATGGATGCACGGTTATTTTGAAGAAGAACTTAACATCCCCGTTTACCATAAACCAAAAGAATTCACGTTTAATGACAAGGTTTTCTTTATTGGTCATGGCGACGGTTTAGGTCCTGGGGACAAAGGGTACAAGCGCATGAAAAAAGTATTTACCAATCCGTTTTTTAGATGGGTGTTTCGATGGGCCCATCCAGATATTGGTATGCGTATTGCGCAATACTTATCAGTAAAAAACAAATTGATTTCGGGTGAAGACGATGCCGCCTTTTTAGGCGAAGATAATGAGTGGTTGGTACAGTACAGCAAAAAGAAATTGGAAAACAAACACCGAGATTATTTTGTGTTTGGCCACCGCCATTTGCCTTTAGAAATTCAATTAAATGACACATCAAAATACATCAACCTTGGTGATTGGATAACTTATTACACTTTCGGTGTTTTTGATGGGGAGAATTTTGAGTTGGAGACCTTTTAGCTTTCCCTTTGATGTTCCTCAATATCTTTAGTTAAATCCAGTTTTCTAAAGGAAGGTGATGCAATGCCTGTCGTTAAAACGGTGATTAACGTCATCGTACCTCCAAAAACCACAGCATTAACGGTTCCAAAAAGTTTTGCGGTTAAGCCACTTTCAAAAGCGCCCAATTCATTTGAAGACCCCACAAACATAGAATTTACCGATGACACACGTCCACGCATATGGTCTGGGGTTTTAATTTGTAAAATCGTTTGACGCACCACCATAGATACACCATCGGTTACACCGCTAAAAAACAAGGCAACGACCGAAATCGAAAACACAGATGATACTCCAAAAACAATAATACTAAGGCCAAAGCCAAAAACCGCAACTAACAGTTTCATCCCCGCATTCTTACTAATAGGTATGTAGGCCGTAATGAGCAAGGTTATAAAAGCACCAACAGCGGGGGCGGCACGTAATATACCAAATCCTTCACTACCAACTTTTAAAATATCTTGTGCAAAAATGGGCAAAAGGGCGATGGCGCCTCCAAACAAAACGGCAACCATATCCAAGGTCATGGCTCCTAAAATGGCCTTGGTTTTAAAAACAAAACGCACGCCTTCTTTTAAACTTTCAATCACGGGTTCTCCAATTTTAGGATTTAAAATGGGCTTGCGTTTTATTTGAAATAAAATAAGAAGTGATAAAAGGACTAAGCCAAAAATAATGCAAAGTGACCAGTGAACACCTATCCATCCAATAGAAAACCCTCCAAAAGCAGGCCCTAAAACCGATGCCATTTGCCATGTAGAACTGTTCCAGGTGGCGGCATTTGGATAGGCTCTTTTTGGGACAATTAAAGCAATTAAAGAAAAGATGGTTGGACCGAAAAAGGAACGTAAAAACCCACCAAAAAAAACGAGTGCGTAAATGCTGTATAAAATGGTTTTTGTAGACCAATCTGCGACTATTTTAGGCCAAGTAAGTAAAAATAAACCTAAACTGATTAATGAAAAAGCAGCAATGCATAAGGCTAAAAGATTTCGTTTTTCTTTCTGATCTACAATGTGGCCAGCAAATAATGCCATGGTAAAAGCTGGGATTATTTCCATTAAACCAATCATGCCTAAAGATAGAGGATCTTTAGTTAAAGAATATACTTGCCATTCTATAACAATAAACTGCATGGACCAGCCAAATATCAGAACAAATCTAACCAATAAAAAAATATTAAATTCTTTAAAGCGTAGTGCTGCGTAAGGATCTGTTTTTGCCATATACATCCTAAAGATTAGGAACCTTATAGTTTAAGAGATTTGTTGTGTTTCGACATCTCTTAATTTTAATTGTAAAGACACATTCCCTTGCCATTCATTTTCATCAATGGAATAAACGGCTTTAAATGATTTTTTTTCAGAAATGACAGCTACTTTCTCTCCCATTCCAAAACCGATGGCGACAAAACTATTGGATTGAGGTTGCGTTACAGTGATTCTTAAATGGGTTTTGTCTTCACCAACACATTTGCCAAAACCAGTGTCTTTTAAGTTTTCGGTCATAAAAACAGGCGTCATGTTTTCTGGACCAAAAGGCGCAAATTGTTTTAGAACTCTATAAAACTTAGGTGTGATATCTTCTAAATTTATTTGGGTATCTATTTTAATTTCGGGAATTAATAAGTTTCTATCGATTGTTTTAAAAACTTCATCTTCAAAAGCTTGTTTAAAAGCCTCGTAGTTTTCTTCTTTAAGGGTTAATCCGGCAGCATATTTATGGCCGCCAAATTGTTCAATATATTCGCTACAATTTTCCAAGGCATTGTAAATGTCAAAATCCCTTACGGAACGCGCCGAAGCAGCTAGTTTGTCGCCACTTTTGGTGAAGACCAAAGTAGGGCGGTAGTAGGTTTCGGTTAATCTAGAAGCCACAATACCAATAACACCTTTATGCCAGTTTTCGTTATAAACAACAGTAGTAAGGCGTTCCTGTTCTTTTTGTTCTTCAATTTGTTTAAGAGCTTCTTGTGTAATGAGTTTATCGGTTTCACGGCGGTCTAAATTATAAGTGTTAATTCCTAAGGCTTGTTTGGCGGCTAAAGTGGCATCTTCTTCAGTCAATAATGCTACGGCAAAATTACCGTGTTCCATACGGCCGGCCGCATTGATTCTGGGCGCTATAATAAAAACAACATCGGTAATAGTGAGTTCTGATTTTTCAATCTGATTTAAAATGGCTTTAATTCCGGGTCTTGGGTTTGTATTTATTACTTCCAAACCAAAATAAGCCAACGTTCTGTTTTCTCCAGTAATGGGGACAATATCGGCACCAATGGCGGTGGCAACTAAATCTAAATATTTGGTTAAATCTTCTGCTGTTTTACCTTCTTTTAAAGCCAAGGCTTGAATGAGTTTAAAACCAACACCACAACCGCATAATTCTTTATAAGGATAATTACAATCTTCTCGTTTTGGGTCTAAAACAGCAATAGCATTTGGGAGTTCAGCAGATGGACGGTGGTGATCGCAAATAATAAAGTCGATTCCTAATTTTTTGGCATAATCTACTTTTTCAATGGCTTTAATACCGCAATCTAACGCAATAATAAGCGAGAAATCATTTTCCAAAGCAAAGTCGATTCCTTTGTATGAAACACCATAACCTTCATCATATCTGTTTGGAATATAGGTGTAAACCAGCGGATGGATGGTTTTTAAATAGGAAGACATTAAGGCAACGGCCGTAGTGCCATCTACATCATAATCACCATACACCAAAATATTTTCTTTGTTTGCAATCGCTTTTTCAATGCGTTCAACAGCCTTATCCATATCTTTCATTAAGAATGGATCGTGTAAATCACTTAAACTCGGACGGAAAAACCGTTTAGCATCTTCATAGGTTTCTATGCCACGCTGTAATAACAAGGTAGCAATCACATCATCGACTTGAAGCGATGTTTTTAAATCTGCCAATTTTGTGGCATCTGGTTTTGGCTTAAGTGTCCAGCGCATAATTCTTAGTAGAAAACTTATTTTTTATGAAAATGGGTTTCTACATTCAATTCAGAAAACTGACGGAACATTTCCATAACCCCACAATATTTTTCTACTGATAGATCAACGGCACGTTGTAATTTTTTTTCATTTAAATCACTTCCTGAAAAATGAAAATGCACACCAACTTTGTGGTAATATTTTGGGTCTTCTTCGGTAAGGTCTGCATCGATTTCAATTTTAAAATCATCAACATCCAGTTTCATTTTTTTTATAAGTGATGCTACATCTAAGCCAGAACAGCCAGCCAATGCTGAAAGCATCAAGGCTTTTGGCCTGTAGCCTTCGGCTTGTTCCCCATTTTCTGGAGTGGCTTCAATATATAGTTTGTTTCCAGAAGGGTTTGTGCTTTCGAACTTCATCCCGCCCAACCAGGTTGTTGTAATATGATTTATCATGTTAGAATTCTTTACGATTTATAATACAAAATTACGGATTAATTTATTATTAGTCGTTTGTGATTTGGTTTCTTATCTAAGCTTTGGAAGGTTGGGGTTTTGCCACGAATGCACTAAATAATATTTTACAAAATTAGTAAGTTTTTTCATTAAAAAAATTATTGTCCTTTTAAATTAATAGCTCTTGATATACCTTAGTTTCAAAATATCTAATGAAGACGGTTCATGTCTTAAACCATTTGGAAAGACAGATTTACATTAAATAAAAATATCAGAAATAATGGAAACATATTTAAACATTATAGCATTGGCATTTATGTTCAAATCAATTGGAATTAAAAATATTCTGCAAATTATTTTATTAAGAATTTCATACCCAAAAGCAACTATTAAACAGATTGAAAGTTATGCTAAAAAGACTAAATTCAATTATAAAATTTGGCTAGGAAGAAAAAATAAAATTGAAAAACCTTGAATTATTTTTAGATTACATACAGCTCACAATAGCTTATAAATAAAACTATAATTTGTCATTGATGATTAATACAGATGTTAAAATACTATCAAAATTAAAAGGAAAATATTTCCATAAAAGCATTCAGTGTATAGCAATTGCTGTTGTTTTTATTGTAGGTTTATTGCTTTTCTTATTATTTATCATATTGATAAATTGATAAAAATTCTTCAAGTTTTATGATGTTATTGATTTCTTTTGCGGCAGTGGAGGATTTCTAATGAAGTTATAAAGATGTCTTCAATTAATGATTTGATATTTGGAGGCTCCCCTTGTCAAGCTTAAAACATTACTTCTCTCTAAGAGGCATACTATCAAACACCAACCCTTCAAACCCCGTTTTCATAAAGTTTCTAATATTTTGATGGCTGTTACCATTTGGGTCGTTTAATACATCTTCAAAATAGTATTTACCAAAACATGCTAAAGTTTCGTTTTTAGTAAAACCTTGTAGTTTAGTAAATGCCAATAATTTACAAGAACCCGAATTCTCACCTGCTTTATTATATAACTCGCCATTTTTAAACCCAATAGGGATGAACTCGTAATGAGATTCAATAATGTTTATGGTTTCATTAAACTCGATGGCTTCAGGAGAGTGTTTTAATTTACTTAGGAATGTTTCTAATGTCATAATTATTTATTTTTTCCAGAAACACAAATCACAATCTCCCCTTTTGGAGGCCTATTGGTATAATACTCTAAAACCTCTTTGGCTGTGCCGCGGATGGTTTCTTCGTATAATTTGGTAAGTTCTCTAGAAACAGACACTTGTCTGTCTTCGCCAAAAAACTCACAAAAATGGGCCAAAGTTTTAACTAATTTATGCGGACTTTCATAAAAAATAATGGTTCTGGTTTCTTCAGCAAGTAATTGCAATCGCGTTTGCCGTCCTTTTTTTACGGGCAAAAAGCCTTCAAAAACAAATTTGTCGTTTGGCAATCCTGAATTCACTAAGGCAGGTACAAAGGCCGTCGCTCCTGGCAAACAGTCTACTTCAATATCGTTTTCTATACAGGCACGGGTTAATAGAAATCCGGGATCGGATATAGCTGGTGTCCCAGCATCGCTGATTAAAGCGACGGTGGTGCCGCTTTTTAATTTATTAATTAAATTTTCAATCGTTTTATGCTCATTGTGCATGTGGTGCGATTGCATGTGTGTGGAAATTTCAAAATGCTTTAAAAGCTTTCCAGAGGTTCGGGTATCTTCCGCAAGAATTAAATCAACCTCTTTTAAAATTTCCAATGCCCGAAGTGTGATGTCCTTTAAATTTCCAATTGGCGTTGGTACGATATAAAGTTTACCCATTATTTAAAACTTACTTTCAATAATACCCATAAAACGTTCTTCAAACTCTTCTTTGCCTGTCCAATTGTTATAATCGGGTTTTACAATATTTTGAATGAAATTAGAGGCTTCTTCTAAAGAATCAAAGGTGTTTAACTGTGATAGTACACGCTCATAATCTTCATGTTTACTATTGAATAAATGTTTAATAAAGGCAATTTTATCGTTAAGGCCAATGTTCATGCCGCCAATTTTTAGCTTATCATTTAAAGATTTTTTATCCAAGCCGTTTTGTGCTTTTGAAACAGGTTCAAAAATGGGCATATTTCTAAAGTCGGCAGTAATATCATCAAAATCGTTTTTTAAATGGGCTTTTTTTTGAGTAAGGGATTCTAGTATGGCATCAACGTCTTCTGGTTTATCAGGCATTTGCGAAACCATGTCTTTAATGGTTTCCATACCTCGTTCCATAATATTATCATCTTCAACCTCATCAAGATTAATATAAATTTTGTCTTCAATTTCAATAGAGTCGCTTATTTTGTTGTTAAAAGATTCATCTAGCATATCAAAAAACGAGGTATCGCTGCCAATAGTGGGCATGTCTTCTTCAAAATTTTCATGGGCAAACTTTAAAACCGATAGTTTTTCAAAGAGCACTTTGGCCTCATCATGCATTTTAATAACATCTTCCTTTCCTTTTAATTTAAGAATTCTGTGTGCAATACTAACAAGCTCAGATTCCAGCTTCTTTTTCATTTGTTTTTTATTTATTGTTTTTTATGGTCATATCCTACATCCATACTCTTTTGCAACCAATATGCTAATTCGAGTAATGGATGTTTCATTATTTTTAATTTTTAAATTAATGCTATTTGGGCTTTTGATTTTTAATAAATTTATGTCACCTTTATACGAACGAAAAAAGGCTTTGTTTTAGTGTTAAAATTACGAAATGTTTCTTGAAAATACGGTAAATCATAAAGAACAATTTGGGTGGATTGAAGTTATCTGTGGTTCCATGTTTTCTGGAAAAACGGAAGAATTAATCCGCAGGCTCAAACGTGCACAATTTGCGAAACAAAAAGTTGAGATTTTTAAACCTGCTATTGATGTACGTTATAACGAAGACAAAGTGGTGTCGCATGATGCCAACGAAATACGTTCGACAGCAGTTCCCGCAGCGGCAAACATCCCTATTCTAGCCGACGGTTGTGATGTCGTGGGCATTGATGAAGCCCAGTTTTTTGATGATGAAATTGTTCGTGTTTGTAACGATTTGGCCAATAAAGGCGTGCGTGTTATCGTTGCTGGATTGGATATGGATTTTAAAGGAAACCCATTTGGGCCCATGCCTAATTTAATGGCTACGGCCGATTATGTTACTAAAGTACACGCGGTTTGTACTAGAACGGGCAATTTAGCACAGTATAGTTATAGAAAATCTAAAAACGACAACTTGGTGCTTTTAGGAGAAACCGATGAATATGAGCCTTTAAGCAGAGCCGCTTTTTATAAAGCCATGATGCGTGACAAAGTAAGAAACATGAAAGTGAACGACCCAGAAGAAATCTTGAATAAACCTAAAGATACGAATGCCTAAAGCACAAGAAACCGTTTTAGAAATAGATTTAAACGCCCTAAAACATAATTTTGAGCACCTTAAATCCAAACTTAAAGATAATACCAAAGTTTTAGCGGTTGTTAAAGCGTTTGCTTACGGAAGTGATGCTTGCAAAATAGCTAAATATTTAGAAACCTTAGACGTTGATTATTTTGCGGTTGCCTACACGAATGAAGGCGTTGCGTTAAGACAAGCTGGTGTTACTAAACCTATTTTGGTACTACATCCCATAGCCATTAATTTTAAAACTTTAATAGCATATTGTTTGGAGCCAAATTTATACAGTTCCAAAATTTTAGAAACATTTATTGAAGTAGCTACGCAAGAAAATCAAACCAATTATCCTGTTCATATAAAATTCAACACTGGATTGAACCGATTGGGTTTTGATGAAAGAGATATAGATTTTATTGCCAATACATTAAAGGAAACTTCTGGTATAAAAGTCAAATCTTTGTTCTCTCATTTAGCCGCAAGCGAAGATTTGAACGAAAGAGAATTTACGTTAAACCAAATCAATACATTTAAACAATATTCAGAAAAGCTTATTAATTTAATGGGATATGCTCCTATTCGCCATATGTGCAATACCTCGGGAATTTTAAATTATCCAGAGGCACATTTTGATATGGTTAGAACAGGCATCGGATTGTATGGTTTTGGGAATTCTGAAAAGGAAAGCAAAAATCTTAAACCCATTGCCACATTAAAAACCATAATTTCGCAAATTCATACTATTGAAAAAGGAGAATCTGTTGGCTATAATAGAGCGTTTAAAAGTAAATCTTTGCTGAAGACGGCTACACTTCCAATTGGTCATGCCGATGGTATTAGTAGAATATATGGTAAAGGCAAAGGGTTTGTTACCATCAATGGGAAAAAAGCCCCCATTGTAGGCAATGTGTGCATGGACATGATTATGGTGAACATCACCAATATTGAATGTGAAGAAGGTGATGAGGTTATTGTGTTTGGACCAGAACATAATACAGCTGAATCTTTAGCGGAATCTGCCAGTACTATTTCTTACGAACTTATAACTTCTATTTCTCAAAGAGTTAAACGTATTTTGTTAAAATAATAACATTAACATTTGCTGCTTTTTACATATTTTAGTAGTCAACTAACTATAAAACCGATTTTAATTATGGTAATGCTAAAGGAATTTAAGGAATTTGCAATGAAAGGCAACTTGGTAGATATTGCCGTTGCTTTTGTTATGGGAGCTGCTTTTAACAAAGTAGTAACCTCATTTACTGGAGGGATCGTTTCTCCACTTGTTGGATTAATTTTCAATTCAGACTTTAATGATTTAAAATATGTCCTTAAACCAGGGACTCTGGATGAAGCAGGAAATTTGACTGGAGAAATTGCGGTTCTTTATGGTAGTTTCATAACCAACTTAATAGATTTCATTATTGTGGCTTTTGTCATGTTTATGATTATAAAAGCGATTAACAAAATGAAAAAGAAAGAGGAGGCTGCCCCTACGCCACCAGCTGGGCCAACCCAAGAAGAATTATTGATTCAAATTAGAGATTTGTTAAAAAAATAACAAATTGTTAAATATATAACAACGTGTTATTTGTTGTTAAAAAGCCCTTGATTCATGAAAACAGGGGCTTTTTTTTGATTCTAAAATAGAATTAATAAGTAGTTTTGTCCTGTGAATTTTTATTAAAAAGTTACATCCTACAATTAGGAAATAAAAATATAAATAGATGAAACATTCATAAGAAAAAATCAGTCATTATCTAAAATGATTATTTTGAATGTTCATCTTACCATTAAAAAATAATAAATATAAAAAGATGAAAGTAGCTGTTGTTGGCGCCACTGGAATGGTGGGCGAAGTGATGTTAAAAGTATTGGAAGAACGCAATTTCCCTGTTACCGAATTATTATTGGTAGCATCAGAGCGCTCTGTTGGGAAAAAATTAATCTATAAAAATAAGGAGTATACTGTTATTGGATTGGCTGATGCTGTAGCTGCAAAACCGCAAATTGCTATTTTTTCTGCTGGTGGCGATACTTCTTTGGAATGGGCCCCTAAGTTTGCTGAAGCTGGTACTACTGTGGTTGATAATTCGTCTGCATGGCGCATGGATCCTACCAAAAAATTAATAGTTCCAGAAATTAACGCCAATGAATTAACAAAAGACGATAAGATTATTGCAAATCCTAATTGCTCAACAATTCAAATGGTTTTGGCATTATCCCAACTTCATAAAAGATATAAAATGAAACGTATTGTGGTTTCAACATACCAATCCGTTTCAGGAACAGGTGTTAAAGCCGTAAAACAATTAGAAAACGAGATTGCAGGTATAGAAGGAGACATGGCTTATCCATACCCAATTAGCAGAAACGTGTTACCGCATTGCGATGTATTTTTAGAAAACGGTTACACCAAAGAAGAAATGAAATTGGCTAGAGAGCCTCAAAAAATATTTAATGACAAAACATTTTCGGTAACGGCTACGGCTGTTCGTGTTCCTACGTCCGGTGGCCATTCAGAATCAGTAAACGTTCAATTTGAACACGATTTTGATTTAACGGATGTTAGACAAATAATCAGTGAAACGCCTGGTGTTGTTTTACAAGATAACACAGCAACCAATACGTATCCTATGCCTATGTTTGCGCATGATAAAGATGAGGTTTTTGTGGGACGTTTGCGTAGAGATGAATCGCAACCCAACACATTGAATATGTGGATTGTTGCCGATAATTTACGAAAAGGCGCCGCAACAAATGCCATTCAAATTGCCGAATATTTAATAGATAAAAAATTAGTGTAAACCTTTATTTATCTTAGTTAACTAAAGCTTCTATGTTGTTACATAGGAGCTTTTTTTTGTTTATTTTTGTTGTAAACCTACTTATAATGAAAAAGATACCCCTATCTATGTTTGCTCTTGTAATATTGTTAGCTTGTAATAAAGAAATATCAAACGAAAAAGTGATTGAAATAAACTACCCTCAAACTAAAACCGTAGACAGTATAGACACCTATTTTGATGTTAAAGTTAACGATCCTTACCGTTGGCTGGAAGATGACAGAAGTAAAGACACTGAAGCTTGGGTAAAAGCCCAAAATGAGGTTACCAATAGTTATCTAGATAATATTCCGTTTAGAAAAGAACTTAAAGGGCGTCTTTCAAATTTATGGAATTACGAAAAAATAGGTTCCCCTTTTAAAGAAGGAAACTATATGTATTTTTCTAAAAATAATGGCTTGCAAAATCAGTATGTTGTTTACAGAAAAAAAATTGGGAGTGAAGAAGAAGAGCTATTTTTAGATCCAAATACGTTCTCCATAGAAGGAACAACATCTTTAGATGCTTTGAGCTTTTCAAAAGATGGTAGTATTGTAGCATATTCCATTTCTGAAGGAGGTAGTGATTGGAGAAAAATTCTAATCATGGACGCCGAAACTAAAAAGATTACAGAAGACACCCTTATTGATGTAAAATTCACTCAACTATCTTGGTACAAAAATGAAGGCTTTTACTATTCTAGTTACGATAAACCCAAAGGAAGTGAACTTTCAGCAAAAACAGATCAGCATAAAGTGTATTACCATACATTAGGAACGCCCCAAAAAGAAGATACATTGATTTTTGGAGGGATAGCAGAAGAAAAGCATCGTTATATATATGCTCATGTCACTGAAGACAATAGGTATTTAATTATAACACCTAGAATTTCAACATCTGGTAATAAGCTTTTAATTAAAGATTTATCAGTTAAAAACAGCCCATTTATAACAGTTTTAAATCATACTGAAACCAATACATCCATTATTGAAAACAATGGCAGCACATTATATTTGGTAACAAACTTAAATGCACCTAACAAAAGAATTGTTACTGTTAATGCTTCAAACCCAACTCCAGAGCATTGGGTAGATGTTATTCCTGAAATAGACAAGGTATTAAACGTTTCAGTTGGGGGTGGCTATTTTTTTGCAGAATATATGGTAGATGCTATATCTAAAGTAAAGCAATACGATTATGATGGTAAATTAATAAGAGATATAGAATTACCAGGATTAGGAACAGTTTCTGGTTTTTCCGGAAAAAAGGAAGATACAACACTATACTTTTCATTCACTAATTACAAAACGCCAACCCGTATTTATTCGTTACATCCGCAAACAGGCAAAGCTAATTTGCATTGGTCACCAAAAATAGATTTTGACAGTAATGATTATGAAAGCAAGCAGGTTTTCTATAACTCAAAAGATGGGACAAAAATCCCGATGATGATTACTTATAAGAAAGGCTTGGAACTTAATGGAAAAAACCCGACGATCCTTTATGGTTATGGCGGTTTCAATATCAGTTTAACACCAACCTTTAGTATAACAAATGCTATTTGGATGGAACAAGGTGGCATATTAGCTGTTCCAAATTTACGTGGCGGTGGCGAATATGGCCGGTCATGGCATGATGCAGGAATACAATTGAAAAAACAAAATGTATTTGATGATTTTATTGCAGCGGCAGAATATTTAAAAAATAACAAATACACCTCTTCAAATTATTTGGCTTTAAGAGGTGGTTCAAATGGAGGTTTATTGGTTGGCGCCGTCATGACCCAGCGACATGATTTAGCCAAAGTAGCATTGCCAGCCGTTGGGGTTTTAGATATGTTACGTTATCATACATTTACCGCAGGAGCAGGTTGGGCATACGATTATGGTACAGCTGAACAAAGCAAAGAGATGTTCGATTATATAAAGGGCTATTCCCCTGTGCATAATGTGAAACTTGGCATAGCATATCCTGCCACTTTAATAACGACTGGTGAGCATGATGACCGTGTAGTACCAGCACATAGTTTTAAATTTGCAGCCGAATTACAAAGCAAGCAATCTGGGAATAATCCAACATTAATACGTATTGAAACCGATGCGGGTCATGGTGCAGGAACTCCTGTAAACAAAACGATTGAGGAATATGCCGATATTTTTGGATTTACACTGTTTAATATGGGCTTTAAAGCATTGCCTAGTAAAACAAATGAAAAAATTAAAGGATAATTAAAAAGTAAACTAGAATATCCTAAGGAATATTTAAACCGCAAAAACACTATAGCTTCACCAGATTTAGGGTTGATGTTGTGTTTTGGTTATGTTTTTGACTCTTATTTATAAGGGGTTTTATTGTCCCCAAAAATGGTAAATAACATAAATTATAACCAATCCAGTAAAAAGCAATACAATCCCTGCCAACCTTTTTTTCTTAATATATAATAATAGGATAAGACCCGATAGCGAAATTAGAGTCATTAAAATCGCAGATATATCAATGACCCACAGCCATGCTTTACCAGTATCCCTTCCTTTATGTAAATCATTAATAAAACCCATTAATCCTTGATTGGTTTCCATTAAAGAATAATTGGCATCAGACCGATTTATAAACACATCCGCAGCATAACCCGGTGCTTTAAAAGTAACACTTATTTCACTATCGTATATACTAAAATCGGCAACTGCACCTTTTACTTTATATGTGTTTCTGAAGTGTTCTACTATGTCTAATTTTTTAATTTTAAGTGTGTCCGTGGCATTTACCCAACTCGGCTCTAAGATGCCTTTGTGTTGTGTAATGGAAGTGTTTTTTTGGAAAAAATCGGCATGGTTCAACGTTAGCCCTGTAATTGAAAAAAACAATACAATTATAAAGCTAATCATTGAAAGGTAAATATGTAGCCATCTTGAATATTTGGCTATAAACTTCTTAGGCATTTTATTTCTTTTTAATTTCTAAAGAAGCAGAAGCTACTTCAGGGTTTTTAGCCAATTCAATTTTATTCGCTTTATTATTTATCTTAATATCTTGGGTTATTAATTGGTAGGTTCCGTGTTCCCTTACTACCTCAATATTCACCGTGTAGGTGCCTTCATTTACATACTCCCCATTATCGTTTTTACCATCCCATTTAATAGCATAGTTGCCAGCAGGCCTTGTGGCACTCGATATAGAATTAATGGTTTGCGATTCCACATTAAAAGTTGCATAATTAGCTCGGTACCACGCTTTCAAATCCCTCAACCATTTTGGTTTGTTATACCAAATCATTAAGTTTCTCACAGGGGCTTTGTCTTTATCTTCTATCCAAATAGCGACAAATGATCTTCTGTAAGGGCCATTAAATTGTGCCAATTCAAGATGGATGATTAACTCGTATGCTGGATCCCATTGGCCATCTTTTGTAATGGTAATATTAGTATTGCTTTGTTTTATTACTTCAACTGATTCCCAATTATCACTTTCAATGCGGTTGCCATCTTTGTTAATGATTAGATATGCCACATCTGGAAACTGTCTGGCCAGTTGTGTGCTTTCCTCAATGGTCATGATATTAAAAGCGGTGGCTAATGCACCGGCATCCGTGGCATTGTTGGCGATAACAGTAGCAGAGATAATGTTATCTGCCGGCAAACCAGTTTTTGGATTAATGATGTGTGAATACCATTCATCTTTAATGAGATGGCCTCTTTTGTAATTTCCACTGGTTGCAATAAATTTATTTTGAATTTTAACAATATCCAGAGCAGCATCGTTAATGGCACTAGCCTTTGGATTGGCAATTTCAATCGTTTCATATTGATTGCCAGAAACAAAAATATCGCCTCCTATATTCATAACCATACCTTCCACACCAGTGTTTGCCATTACTTTTTTTGTAGCATGATTTATAATATAACTTTTCACAAAGGTATTTAGTTTTAATGGCGCGTTTGTAAGATGTGTAATTGTACCATTTTTATAATCAATGTTCCAGTGCGTTTGATTGGCTGTATTTGAAGCCGTTTGCAAATCGTTTTTTGAGGGTAAAATTTGAGTGTTTTCGGCAGTTTTCCATACTTGGCTTACTACTTCAAAAGCAGGATTTATGGCGCCATTGGTATTGTTTTTCCATGTGTCAAATAAACCTAAAACCTCTATAAATTCTTTAGATGCTTTCACAGGAGTGTTTTGGGTACGCATCCAAATGCTGAATTCACTTTGTGCATCATAAGCACTTAATATTTTAGAAAGTCTATTTATTTCGTTTAAAGCAGTTTTTTCTGCAATGGCAGCCTGTTTGCTTGAAGTTGTTTTTATTTTCATTTCAAAAGAGGTTCCCAATATATTTTCAAAATGAGAAATAAAAACGGTGCTATTTTTTTCTTTATTTTTTATTGGAAGTTTCCAACTAGTTAATGTGATAATTGCAAAAAAGAACAATAAAAACAATGTCTTTTTTTTTAGAGTAGTATACATGTCGTTAATGATTATAATACTTAGATAAAGATTTAGCACAAAGGTTTAAATGGAATGCCATATATTATTATAATCTTTTTTAAGATTTTAGTAGGGTTGTAGGTAACTAAATAAGCTGTACATGTTTGTAAGGTCTTTCATGTTTTGCTCCCCCTCTTGAGCCTGAACCAAGCTTGAGAAATGGAGTCGCAACGCGTGCCATTCAAATTGCAGAATATTTAATAGATAAAATTTATGTAAACGTTAAATATCTAAGTTTAACGAGAACTTAATGTTCTATGGGAGTTTTTTGTTTACTTTTAATGAATAAAATTCATACATTCTTTAAAGGATTGTAATTTCGCTTTGAATGTTCGTGTAAGTAGTTATTATTGACAGAAAAAGTTTTTAGCAAAAGCAAAATGATTTGTTTTACGATTATTTGAAGTAAATGAAATTTTAAAAGACCAATCTAATATTTTGATTATTGTCATTATTTGAAAACATACTCTCGGAGGTTAAAGGTAAAAACATTGAAACACTTTTTATAGATTACTATGATACTATAGTTCACAGAAAAGTGCACCCAAACCAAACATTAAGGATTTGGGCCAAACTTATTATTAAAGAGCTGGGCCTAGACACAACGATCGAAAATCTCTATTTTACAAGGATTTCAAGTTCAGAATACCTTGCAAAAAAGCACGGTTTAGATGATGTTGAACTGCCTTATGAGGTTTTAAAAAATGAAATAGCACTACGACTTATTAATTCTAATGTATTGCCTCCCAATAAAAAGGAGCCCTTTTTACAGATTTTTGAACTTGCCGATTTAGAATCGGAACAAATGGTTCAATATCTTAATCCAAATACCATTGAATTCCTAAAAACGCTCAAAGCTCAGGTAATTAAGATTATTTTAATATCTGATTTTTATGGTCCAAAATCACTTTTTGAGAGTCTTCTAGAACACCATGGCATAAAGCACTTATTTGATGATGTTTACACGTCTTCTCAACTTGGGAAAAGTAAGCACCGTGGGAACATCTATTCGGATATTCTCAATCGTTTGGGATTAGAAGCCCATCAAGCTATGATGGTTGGGGACAACAAACGTAGCGATTTCTTAAAAGCCAAAGAAGCAGGCATGAATGCCTTTAGATTGCCTCATAAAAAATATTTGTTAAAGAATAAAATCAACAATTTAGGTAACGATAAAACAGATCTCAATAACGCCATAGAGTCCATTAGAAAGAAAACTAGGAAAAAACCATACATGCCATTTACGGAATACATTATTTTTTATCATGTTTTCATTATACGGTTGTTCGAAAACTGCACTAAAGAAGGTATTAAAGACCTCTTTTTTCTATCACGTGAAGGTCAATTTTTAAAGAAGTTATTCGATGCTTATCAAGAATCCGTTGTGCTTTCACCAGATAATGCTATTAAAACACACTATCTTAAAATTTCTAGGCAAGCATCTTTACAAATTTCATTTAAACCTTTAGAGGAAGAAAATTTTAATTATTTAAAAAAGAATTATAAAAATTTGTCCGTTAGTCGTTTTCTAGACACATTCAATTGTACTGAAAATTTTAAAATGGACCTAGCCCAAGATCTTCAATTAGATATTGATAAAACTATTCAAAATTTCTTTAATTCTCAATCCTTTGAGCTTTTGAAGGGTAATAGTAAATTCAAAACATTCTACGAAACCAATAGGGCTTCCAATAGGGAAGTATTCGATAAGTATGTTAATAGTTTGTTGGATGGTAAAACATATAATGAAATGGTTTTGGTAGACATTGGCTGGGGAGGTACCATGCAAGAATCCATTTATAAATTTTACAACAAAGAGAAAGCTATTTCTGGGTATTATTTAGGCTTAAAAGAAATTTATACAATTGAAGAGAAAACCAAACGTTCCGGATTATTATTTTCAATATTACCTTATGCCACATATTCAGATCATGTGCTCATGGCAAATACACAGCTATATGAACAATTTTCAGCAGCCAATCATGGATGCGTTTTGGGATATAGTAAAGAAGCGGAAGACTTCACAATAGAAGTTCATAAAACAGAAGAAAAGTGGCTTTACGATAATTATATTAAATTACACCAAGAGCAAATGTTTGGAATACATCAAGAACTTTTAAAAACGATGGCTCCAATTTGTTATTCAGACCAAATGTTAAATGACGTCCTTTGTAATTTTGCTTTAAAAACAGGCCTCTTAGAAAACCGAAGAAAACTGGTTTTTTTACAAACATTAAGTTCTGGCTTTTATCAAAACATAGGAGAAAATAAGGTGGGCATCTCTTATCAGCCAATAAAAATGGGTAGCCCAATAAAATATACTTTTGGTGCTTTATTAAGACCAGAGCGCTTTTTTAGGTACTTAGTAAAAATAAAGCCCACCCTATATAGTAGGAACAAGGTTTTAGCCTATTTATTCCCTTCATACGGAATATATTTGTATTTCAAGTTCAATAAATGGGTTAGGTTCAAAATCTTAAAATCACATTTTCTATTAAAATTCAATTATTTTCAATAACGCCAACTTTAAAACAGTAGTCGTTTTTCAATATGCTTAGAATAAACCAAATGTCCTTTAACTATGATAAGCATACTCTTTTAGACGATTTGTTGAGGAAAATAAATACCCGCTCAGATTGGAGCGCACCGAAAAGTGTGCCTTTTTTATAGAAAAAACGTGTCAAGTTGCGTTTTAGAAGAAAATGCAAGAGTGCAGATAACGCAGTAACAATAAGCTTTAAACCAAAAAAGACCTTACATTTCTGTAAAGTCTTTTCTTGTTTTGCTCCCCCTCTTGGGCTCGAACCAAGGACCCTTTGATTAACAGTCAAATGCTCTAACCAACTGAGCTAAGGAGGAGTGTTAACTATATTTATTTTTAAGCTTCTCATTCATTTCAAAATATTTTTTAAGATTCTGAATGTATGTTTTGCTTTTCATTTTTTTAATATGGGTTTCTATTTTTCTAGCTTGTTCTCTATCTATACATTCGATTAAATGATATAAAGTCTAATCAGAAGCTTTTTTGGTAAAAGCTGAATCATAAAAACCAGAATTATGTTGGGTTATCCTATCTTCTATGTCCACAGTTTCTCCAACATAAAATTGGTTTAGTGTTTTAGAAAAAAGTATGTAAACATAATTCATACTTGTTTTATTATTTTAAAGAACGTTATCTCGCTTTTGCTCTAACCTCCCGATAGCTATCGGGATGAGCTAAGGAGGAGTGTCGCTTTTCGCTTTTGCGAGCGCAAATATATATATATTTTTATACTTTGCAATACAAAAATTAAAAAAATATTAATTAAAAATAGCTTTGAAAATATCGTTACCATTGGCAAAAAGGACCAAAGCTATAAGTATAAAGAAACCAACCATTTGTGCATATTCCATAAACTTGTCTCCTGGTTTTCTGCCTGATATCATTTCATATAATAAAAACATAACGTGTCCGCCATCTAAAGCCGGAATTGGCAATAGATTTAAAACAGCAAGCATGATAGATAAAAAGGCTGTAATAGACCAAAATGCCTGCCAACTCCAAGTATCTGGAAAAATATCAAAAATGGCTTTAAAACCACCAACTCCTTTATAAGCACCTGTACTCGGGCTAAAAATTAATTTTAATTGTCCGAAATAAGAGCTTATCTGACCAGTAAATTTATCATATCCAACACCAAAACTTTCAGCAAACGAATATTCTTTTTTTACAATATCAAAATAGCCTAATTCACTAAAACGTCTTGGACTGTTAGCCGGAAAAATACCTAACTTACCATTTTCATCTACATATAATTCTCTGGATAGCGTTTCATTATCGCGTAAAACCGTGGCAGTAACGGTTTGTCCTTTGAGAGTAGCCAAAACAGCAGAAAATTGATCAAAATATTTTACTTCATTACCATTAATAGCGGTTATAACGTCCCTTTGTTTTAAATCTACACTTTTGTTTTTTGAACTGTCAGTGACTTGGCCTACCATAAAAGGGACCCTAAGTTCAAATAGACTGCGGTCTTTACTTGTGGAAAGTTGGCCCAAAAAGTCTTGTGGCAAATCAATGGTTTTTTCTACACCATCTCGCTCTATTGTTATCGATTTAGCAGCTAAAAAATTAGATTTTATATCAGATTCATTAACTACTTTAGCGTCTCCAACCGCCACAACTTTGTCACCCGTTTTAAATCCTAAATCAATAAGTAATGGGTTTTCAACCCAATAACCATCCTTAATACTTGCAGCAGATATATCTTCATCTCCATAGGCAAATGCCATAAAAATGTAAATAATGAGTGCTAGAACGAAATTAACAGTGACACCACCCAACATAATAATTAAACGTTGCCATGTAGGTTTAGAACGAAATTCCCAAGGTTGTGGCGGTTGCGCCATTTGTTCGGTGTCCATGCTTTCGTCTATCATTCCAGATATTTTCACATAACCACCTAATGGTAACCAGCCTATACCATATACCGTTTCTCCTATTTTCTTTTTAAACAATGAAAACTTAACATCAAAGAATAAATAGAATTTTTCTACCCTCGTTTTAAATAATTTCGCAGGGATAAAATGCCCTAACTCATGAAGGACAATCAGCAAAGAAAGACTTAGTAAAAACTGTGATATTTTAATAACAAACTCCATATATCTGCAATCGATTTTTTATAACCGCACAAAAGTAATCTTTTAAACCAACTTTAAAAAGCTAATTATAAATAGTGAGGTGTTTTAACAAGAAATTAAGCCATTATGCGGTAGTACATCTTTCAATTTCATTGTATTTTTGCATTAATTTAATTTTTATCTGTCTTAATGCTGTTATTTTTCAAAGAGTATAAAATTTTTGCTATTGTTTTTGGGGTTATTTCTATCATAATTGTGACCATAATTTATAAGACGCTTAATGTTTATAAGCCTTTACCTGTATATCAACCTGAGATGGTTAATGCAGAGTTGGTTGACAGCACCATTCAAAGCCAAAGAAAATATCATAAAATAGGAGATTTTAAACTTATTAATCAAAACGGAAAAACAATTACCCAAGATGATTATAAAGATAAAATTTATGTGGCGGATTTCTTTTTTACCACTTGTCAAACTATTTGCCCTATTATGACGAGTCATATGGCTGATGTTCAAAAAGAAATAATGACTGATGATGAAGTCATGCTACTGTCGTACACCGTTACCCCAGAAATTGATACTGTGGAACAGTTAAAACGATATGCTAATGATAAAGGCGTTAATGATGCGAAGTGGAATTTAGTGACTGGCGATAAAAAACAGATTTATGAGCTGGCAAGAAAAAGCTATTTAGCTGTAAAAAGCAATGGAGATGGAGGGCCTTTTGATATGATCCACACTGAAAATTTTATGCTAATCGATAAAAAGAAACAAATAAGAGGCTTTTATGATGGCACAAAAGCTGAAGATATTGAACGCTTGCTTGATGATATTGAAATTCTCAAAGAAGAAAAGTAAGGTTTGTTGTTTAGTGGAATGTTGTTTATTCTTCAAGTTGTAAATTTTCTCATAAAGCGTTTTTTAGTCTTAGAAACTTTGCAACTCTGAAACTTTGTAACTATAAACTTTTACATTACTTTTGCTTCTTTAAAATCAATCTAAATAAGCTTGCAAATTACAATAGCACATCTTAAACGTGGCGAACGCGGTATTATTACTGATGTTTCTTCAGTTCACATACCTTTAAAGTTACTTGAAATGGGTTGCTTACCTGGTAATTATGTTGAACTTGTTCAGTTGGCACCGTTTAAAGATCCCATGTATTTAAATATTAATGGAACTCATTTGGCCATCAGAAAGGAAACGGCTTCTCATATCCTAATTGATAAAATTGAACTATGAGTAAGCAAATAAATGTGGCCTTAATTGGTAACCCAAATACTGGAAAAACATCTGTTTTTAACTCATTAACAGGACTTAATCAAAAAGTTGGTAATTATCCTGGTATTACGGTTGAAAAAAAGCAAGGTGTTTGTAAATTACCTCGCGGGGTTAAGGCTCATATTATAGATTTACCGGGAACTTATAGTTTAAATGCGTCTTCACTTGATGAAAACGTAGTTATAGAACTACTGCTTAATAAAAACGATAAGGATTTTCCTGATGTTGCTGTTGTGATTAGTGATGTCGAAAATTTAAAACGAAACCTATTACTTTTCACTCAAATTAAAGATTTAGAGATACCAACCATTCTAGTCATTAACATGGCAGATAGAATGCGATATAAAGGTATTTCTTTGGATATTGACCATTTAGAAGAGCGTCTTAACACCAAAGTAGCTTTAATAAGCACTAGGAAAAATGAAGGGATAGACCATTTAAAAAATTTAATAACCAATTATAAAGACATCTCTGTAACGCCTTGTTTAGATACGTCTGAAATTGACAAAGACTACTTTGATAATCTACGAAAAGCATTCCCTAATCAGCTTGTTTATAAGCTTTGGTTGGTTATTACACAAGATGTTAACTTCGGAAAAGTAGACAGAAATGAAATTGATGCCATAGCTAATTTTAAAACCAAAAGTAAAGCCGATTTAAAACGATTACAGCAAAAGGAAACTATTAAAAGATATCAGTTTATAAATAGTGTTCTTAAAAATGGACAAACTATAGATCTCTCTCAAGCTAAGGATTTACGAACAAAATTGGATAGGGTTTTAACCCATAAAGTTTGGGGCTATTTCATTTTCTTTATCATTTTACTTACCATTTTTCAAGCTATTTACGATTGGTCCAGTGTACCAATGGATTTTATTGATAGCATTTTTGCATCCTTAAGTGAATGGGTAAAGAACGCGTTGCCATCAGGCGTTTTTACTGACTTATTAGCTGAAGGTATTATACCTGGGCTTGGAGGTATTGTTATTTTTATTCCGCAGATCGCGTTTTTGTTTTTATTTATTTCTGTTCTGGAGGAAAGTGGCTACATGAGTCGCGTGGTATTTTTAATGGATAGAGTTATGAGGCGATTTGGTTTAAGTGGGAAAAGTGTGGTACCCCTTATATCTGGTACAGCTTGCGCAATTCCAGCTATTATGGCTACCAGAAATATTGAAAATTGGAAAGAACGCTTAATTACCATTTTGGTAACACCTTTTACAACATGTTCGGCAAGACTCCCCGTGTATTTAATTATTATTTCTTTAGTTATTCCAGAAGGTCGTTTTTTGGGTTTAGGATACCAAGCACTTACGCTCATGTTGTTGTACTTGATAGGATTTGGTACAGCTATAATTTCCGCTTACATCTTAAACAAAATATTGAAAATTAAAGGCAAAACATTTTTTGTTATCGAGATGCCTAATTATAAGTTGCCCTTATTTAAAAATGTAGTGTTAACGGTTGTTGAAAAAACAAAATCGTTTGTTTTTGGAGCAGGAAAAATAATTTTAGCTATTTCTATTTTACTTTGGGTTTTGGCATCGTATGGCCCCGGGCCAGAATTTAATGATGCAGAGGCGATCGTGAAAAAAGAATTTGCAGCCCAAAATTTAAGTGAAGATGATTTGCAACGTAAAGTAGCTTCTCAAAAACTAGAATATTCGTTTATTGGTATAACAGGTCGTGCTATAGAACCAGCGATAAGACCTTTGGGTTACGATTGGAAAATTGGTATTGCCATAGTGAGTAGTTTTGCTGCTCGCGAAGTATTTGTGGGCACACTGGCAACCATTTATAGCGTAGGGAGCAATGAAGAAGAGACTATTAAAAATAGAATGGCAGGCGAGGTAAACCCCATTCTTGGTGGACCCTTATTTACGTTTGCATCTGGAGTTTCGCTGTTGCTTTTTTATGCATTTGCCATGCAGTGCATGAGTACTTTGGCTATTGTTAAACGTGAAACAAACAGTTGGAAATGGCCTGCATTACAATTGATAATTATGAGCACTTTTGCTTATATAGTAGCATTGGTAGCGTTTCAATTTTTAAAATAGTTTAAGGAATTAAAATGATTTCCGACTAATAATGACTTATGAACACTATAATACAAAACATATTAGTTGTTATTGCAATTGTTTTCGCTTTGGCCTTTATCATTAGAAAGTTTTTTTGGAAACCTGCTAAATCAAAAAAATCTTGTGGAGGCGATGACGGTTGTGGGTGCCACTAATTGTTTATGTGGTTTTTGGCTGCATCTATAACCTGTTTTGAATTTCCTATAAAAATAGCATCATCACTTATGATGACCGGTCTACTTAAAAACGTATAATGTTCCAAAATATAATGTTTGTAATCGCGTTCGGTTAACTCCTGATTTTTCAAATCCATTTCTTTATAAAGTTTTGAACGTTTACTAAAAAGAGCTTCATAGCTACCCGCTGTTTTTTTCATGTCTTCAAGTTGTTTCACTGTAATCTCTTCAGTTTTAATATCCTGTAAAATATAGTCTGAAGTAAGGTTTAACCCCTTTAAAATCCGAATGCATGTACTGCAATTTTTTAGGTAATATACCTTTTTCATATTATTTATATTATCATTTACTGGAAGATGGGATTCTAGAAAATTTAACCACAATATAAAAGAAATGATTCTATAAAAAAGTATATTTATCGAAAATAATATACTAAAATTCATGGATTTTATATTTGAAGTTTTACCAAATACAAGAAAATACTTAAACAACGTATTAGAAAACAATTCGTTAGAAGATTTAAACAAAATCCCTAAAGGGTTTAATAATAACATTATTTGGAACATTGCACATGTGATAGTTGCGCAACAAATACTTGTTTATAAATTATCGGGACTGCCTATTATGGTGAGTGATGAGTTTGTTGAAAAATATAGAAAGGGCTCTAAACCAGAAGCTCCTGTAACTTTATCTGAAGTAGAAGAAATCAAAGGACTGTTATTTCCAACGATTCAAAAAACCCAAGAAGATTATTTTAATGATGTATTTCAAAATTATCAGGAATACACCGTTGTTACAACAGGAAACACACTTAAAAATGTTGAAGATGCCCTTCAGTTTAACCTATTTCATGAAGGGTTGCACATAGGTTACATTATGGCTTTATTGCGTGCTATCAAAATTTAAAAGGGAATTTATCTTTTCAAAAGGGATGGTAAACTCAATGATGCCTTCCGAGTAAGGTGCTATTTCATAAGAATTATAAAGTAATACAGCGCCTTCGTCATTTAAGCCTATGTTATCAGGTAATTTAAATGATTGAGGATCAAAAAGAATATCTTTATCTTCAATAGTATTTTCAAAATAGCGATTTGCCAAGGCGTTAAAATCCTCCATATTTTTAAATAAATCTGAGGATTTAATTGGCATACCTGTTTTGGCATCAAAATTTAAAAAGGATATGGTTAAATTTCCATGGGCACCACCTGTATTTACATAGGATGTAAGTGATATACTAATCAATTCGGTTGATTGACACATAATTTCTCCATCTATTTGTGCCTCCCAAGGTTGTGAGCTTTCAGGAAAATCAGCTTTAAAGCGATTGTATTCATCATTAAAAGTATCAATACCTTCTTCAATGGTTTTGATGGTAATAGGTTCTGAAGGATCCAAACGGAGCATTTCTATAACATGAGTTTTAATAATGGAGTTTATATTGTCAATAATGCTTATATCTCCTGTTGCGACAGGGATAATAACTTCAACAAGCGTGTTTTTTTCGGTTGTAAAGCTAGACTCTTTAAAAACCAATTTAGGTTCTTCATTACAAGAAAATAGAAACAAAAAACAGAGTAGTGTTAAAATAAATTTCGTGTTGTACATAATAACCTTAAAGGTATGAATATTACTCTTGAGCACTATTAAATTAATTTGAATTTTTGCTAATTAGGAGAACTTGAGTGCTAGAGGTATAGAATATAACCGAAATTAAGCCATACAAGCCAATCGTTATATTTATTATAGTTATCGAATTCGTGATTGAATCCATCGATCCAATCGCTAAAGTAGTATTGCCATCTTAAATCTAACATTAAATCTGAAAGCTTGGTAAGTTTGTATCGAATTCCTACGCTAGTAACCAAAGACCAATTATTTCGCTGGTCTAAATTGATTGGGTATTCTCTTTGCTGGCCACTTGGGATTGGGGGAAGATAAGAATCATCACTATACCAAAAAGAATATATGTTATTTGGATTGTAAATATTTCCATCTCCATATGCTGTCATTGCTTGGGGCGAGGATGAGGTGTAATGAACGCCTAAACTTACAAAAGGGGCAATTCTATAAGCAAATGCTTGAAAAGAACGAATACTTAAAGGAAAATATTCCAGTTGCATCCCAATATCAAAATTTTCAGCGACTCCAGAATGTGCTCTAAGTTTATCAGCATTAATACTGACTTTATCAGCCTGTACCCAAAAACCGTGATGATCTAGATCTGTTTTATTCCAAGATACTTCACTGCGTAATTTAAAATGATCATTAAAATAGGTTTCAGTGG
This sequence comes from Confluentibacter flavum, assembly GCF_002843175.1. Taxonomy (GTDB): domain Bacteria; phylum Bacteroidota; class Bacteroidia; order Flavobacteriales; family Flavobacteriaceae; genus Confluentibacter; species Confluentibacter flavum. The sequence goes on along the minus strand of NZ_PJEO01000016.1, from coordinate 77,374 downwards.
TATAACAGTTACAGTCCGCGCTGTAAGCAAAGTTTATATAGTGAATAATTCCAATACCAATTCCAGAATTACCCATGTTTGTTTGTTCCTCAAACCTACCTCCAAAATCAGAACGGAATTGTACTGGACCAGCAATAACCCCTAATTCATGGGAAAACCCTAATTGAGAGAAGGAAACCTGATTAATAGCAAGTAAACAAACAAGTAAAGCTAAACATTTCAAGTTAAGCATAATAAGGTTTTGTTTTTTGGGGCATTACCCGAACAAATATATAAAAACTCATACTATAATCAAATTTAAATAAATTGGTGGATCAGCTATTGAAATTTTGATTATGAATTTCACAAATAAAAATCGTAATTTTTTAAATACAACGTATATTTGCACATAAAAATTATAAAATCAATAAATGCAATACATTTTTTTTCTATGAAAAATATAATTAATGAGTTTTTAAATCTTGTAAAAGAACGAAATGGTGATGAACCAGAGTTTTTACAAGCTGTTGAGGAAGTCGCAGAGACTGTACTACCTTACATTGTTAAGCACGAAATTTATTATGGAAAAAACATTTTATTAAGAATGGTTGAGCCAGAACGGGCCATAACATTCAGGGTTTGTTGGGTTGATGATTCGGGTGTAATTCAAGTTAACAGAGGTTATAGAATTCAAATGAATTCTGCTATTGGACCTTACAAAGGTGGCTTACGGTTTCATCCAACGGTTAACATGAGTATTTTAAAATTTTTAGCATTTGAACAGGTGTTTAAAAACAGTTTAACCACATTGCCCATGGGCGGTGGAAAAGGAGGAAGCGATTTTGACCCTAAAGGAAAAAGTGATGGTGAAATCATGCGCTTTTGCCATTCATTTATGAGTGAGCTATTTAGGCACATAGGACCAAATACAGACATCCCCGCTGGAGATATTGGTGTTGGTGCTAGAGAGGTAGGATTCCTTTTTGGGATGTATAAAAAATTGAAAAACGAATTTACTGGCGTATTAACTGGTAAGGGATTGTCTTGGGGTGGATCATTAATTAGACCCGAAGCAACAGGTTATGGAACCGTGTATTTTGCGCAAAAAATGCTTGAAACTAAAGGGGAAGGTTTTAATGGAAAGCAAGTTGTTGTATCTGGTTCGGGAAATGTAGCTCAATATGCTGTAGAGAAAAGTATTCAATTGGGAGCAAACGTACTAACCATGTCCGATTCCTCAGGATATATTTATGATTCAGAAGGCATAAATACTGAAAAACTAGCCCATATAATGCAGATTAAAAATGTAAAAAGGGGTAGAATAAGCGATTATTTGGAAACATATAAAAATGCCATATTTGTAAAAGGAAAAACACCTTGGGAAGTAAAATGTGATATTGCATTACCATGTGCCACACAAAATGAGCTTACCGAAATCGATGCTGAAATACTTTTAAAAAATGGTTGTATATGTGTGAGTGAAGGCGCTAATATGCCATCAACTATTCAGGCTGTTCATGTATTTCAAAAAGCGAGGATTTTATATGCGCCCGGTAAGGCTTCTAATGCTGGTGGCGTAGCAACGTCTGGGTTAGAGATGACCCAAAATTCATTACGATTTAATTGGACAAGAGAGGAGGTTGACTTAAAATTAAAGGAAATCATGTCTAATATTCATGATTCTTGTATCAAGTACGGTAAAGATGAAGATGGTTATGTTGACTATGTAAGAGGAGCTAATATTGCTGGCTTTGTTAAAGTAGCCGATGCCATGCTTGCTCAAGGAATCGTTTAAAAATGATAAACTAAAAGTTATTTATTGTCAAAAGCTTCCTATAAAACAGGGAGCTATTTCATTTAAATTATATAATTTTAAAGCAAAACTCGTTATATATAAATATATTTGGGTGTAGAAAAATAACCTATGTTTAAAAGAGTTTTTGTCTTAGTAATTTACTTTTTCCCATTTTTACAATTTGCCCAAGATTTTTCAACCTTATGGGAAGGTCATTTTTCTTTTTATAGTATAAAAGATATCGTAGAAAGCGATACTAAAATTTATGCAGCTGCTCAAAATGCCATTTTTAGTTATAACAAGCAAACCAATGAACTAGAGCAGCTAACAACAATCCACGGATTATCGGGTGAAAATATATCAATCATATATTATAGTGATACGTATGAATTGCTAATCGTTGGCTATGAAAACGGGTTAATTGAGATTGTATTTGATAATGATGAAAACGTACTTACAATCAATGACATTGTGGACAAACCAACTATACCGCCCAATAGTAAAAGAATAAACCATTTTAATGCATATCAAAACGTGGTTTATATATCTACAAATTATGGTATTTCTGTTTTTAATTTAGACCGATTGGAATTTGGCGACACGTATTTTATTGGGAATTCAGGAGCGCAAATCCAAGTAAGTCAAACAGCTATTATTGGTGACGAGATTTATGCCTCGTGTTTAGGAAGTAATGGAATTAGAAAAGCTCAGGTTTCCAGTCCTAATTTAATAGATTATCAAAATTGGCAAACCATTGTTTCAGGAAGTTTTTCAGCCATTGAAACTTTAGAAGACAAATTGTTCACAACAAGAACTGATAACAGGATATTTCAAATTACCAATAACACATTGTCACAATTGTTTCAATATGCTAATCCTCCCCTAGATGTTAGAGCGGTTAATGGCCTTTTAATACTTACTACAATAAACAATGTTTTTATTTATGATTCTAATTTTGACTTGCTATCCCAAGCATCGGTTATACCTTCATTTAATACACAATTTACATCGGCTACTACAGATTCTGAATATATATATATAGGAACCAAAGACTTTGGTGTGTTAAAAACCTTGATATCAAGCCCAGTGGATTTTGAAGAGGTACATCCCGAAGGGCCATTACTTAATACACCTTTTTCAATTCAGGCAACGCCCAATAATCTTTGGGTTACTTTTGGTGATTATGACATTTTTTTCAATCCGTATCCCTTAAACAGTCTTGGCTTTAGTCATTTAAAAGGAGATGAATGGATAAACACACCATATAGTGCCGCTTTAAATGCTAGATGTTTAAATGCTATTTCTATAAATCCTTTTAATAATAACCAAGTGTTTATAAGTTCCTTTTTCAATGGGCTATTAGAAGTTAATGAAGAAGTCCCTACCACATTATACAATCAAACCAATAGTGATTTGGAATCTTTAGTTTTGCCCTCAGACCCCAATTACGTTGATATTAGAGTTGGGCCTTCTAAATTTGATAGCGCAGGGCTATTGTGGACGGTGACGAGTCTAATCGATAAACCTTTAAAATCATATAACCCAACAACTAGTCAATGGCGATCATACAGTTTTACAGATATTATTCAAGATAGAAACTTAGGTTATGGCGATATGGTTATTGGAGATAATGGCACCAAATGGATAGCCAGTTACGAACATGGCTTTATTGGATTTAAAGAAAGCGGCAATAGTTTCAATATAAAAAAATTATTTAGAGAAGAAGAAAATATGCCTTCTAGTTATGTAACGGCATTGGCTTTGGATAAAAGAAATCAGCTTTGGATAGGGACTTATAGAGGATTAAGGGTGCTTTATAATACAACCAGTTTTTTTGAAGATGATGATATAAGCGTTGACGAGATTATTATTTCTGAAGATGGGATTGCTAAAGAACTTCTTTTTCAACAGATAATTACAGATATAGAAGTTGATGGCTCCAACAATAAATGGATAGGAACAGTAAGCTCCGGAATCTTTTATTTGTCGTCTGATGGACAAAAAACCATCTTTCATTTTACAACAGACAATTCCCCTTTGCCATCAAATGAAATAACCGATGTGTCGATAGACCAAACCAATGGTACGGTTTATATAGCAACAAGCAAAGGATTGTTGTCCTTTCGTTCTGGAAGTTCTGGAACACAGGAAACATTGCAAGCAGCTCATGTGTACCCAAATCCAGTAAGACCAACATTTAATATTACCGAAGACCGTGTAAAAATTAAAGATATTTCTGAAAACATAAATATTAAAATCACCGATATAGAAGGCAATCTGGTAGCTGAAGCTCAATCAAGAATAAATTTGAGATACAGAGGATATAATTTAGAAATTGATGGTGGTACAGCATTTTGGAATGGTAAAAATCTTGCTAATAATGTGGTAAAATCGGGAGTGTATCTGGTTATGTTATCAGATTTGGATACGTTTGAAACAAAAGTGCTAAAATTAATGGTTGTTAGGTAATGTTAGTCTCTACAAATGCCATTGTTATTTCCAAATTAAAGTATAGCGATAACGATCTCATTGTAAAATGCTACACACAGCACTATGGCATGCTCAGTTTTTTATTAAAAGGTGTTTTAAAAAGCAAAAAAGGCGCGGTTCAAACGGCATATTTTCAATTGCTTTCCCAATTAACGATTGTGGTAGATTATAAAACCAATCGTTCCCTGCACACCATAAAAGAAGTAAAATTAAATCATTTGTATAGCAGTTTGCACACTAATGTTGTGAAAAGTGCGGTCGTTATGTTTTTGTCCGAAGTATTGTCAAGCACTTTGAAAGAAGAAGAACAAAACGAAACCCTTTTTAGTTATTTAGAAACCTCTTTGTTATGGTTTGATTCCCATGAAGAATATGCTAATTTTCATTTACTTTTTTTATTAAAGCTAACAAAATATTTAGGGTTTTATCCAGAAGTTAATAATCTGGAATACGATTATTTTAATCTTCAAGATGGCAAATTTGAATTCAACCCGTCTAGCAAATATGCCATTTCTGGCGAAAATTTGGGACTTTTAAAAATACTTTTAAACACAAGTTTTGATAATTTATCCGAAATCAAAATAAACGCTAAACAAAGGCAATTATTTTTAAATATGTTATTACTTTATTTCGAATTGCATCTAGGAAGTTTTAAAACACCTAAATCATTACAGATTTTTAATCAAGTTTTTAGTTAGAATAGTTTATGCCTTAGTTTTCAAGCTTACTTTTTAACAGCCTTTTTAGTAATAGTAGCACCGTTTGAAAGTTCCACTTTAGCAATATAAATGGTGTTTTTTAAAGAACTAAGAAGATATGTTTCTTCACTATTTTGTCCTTTAAATTGGTATAACTCTCTTCCCAACAAATCAAAAACAGTTACATTTTTAATCTTTAAATTATTGGTGATTGAGAACGTAACACGGTCGTTATCCAAATCAATGATTTTAAGTGTGTTGGCGTCGGCTACTAGTTCATCTGTTGATAGCGATTGATTATTAAACATCACTACAAAACGGTCATTAAACTCACCAACTTCCGATGTGAATGTATAATCAGCATCCGATAAGTTATGAACTTTATTCAATAAGTTATCTTTTAAATAAACGGTGTTATTCGTTAAAAATTCACCTTGTAGTTGTGCCATAGATAAGGTGTACAAGGTTGATGTATTAATACTTGTTTTAAAACCTAGATTGATGGTTTCGCTAAAGTTAAGGCTATTCTCAGCTTTTCCCTGGATAGCAAATTCTTTGTTGGAACCATCCATCGTAGTATACAATATGGCAGAAGTTCCTGTTGAGGCATTTTTTCGAGTATCAAAATATGAGCCGTCATCAGTATTGGTTGCACCTTTTACGTATCCAATAAGAGTCTGGTTAAACACGCCATTATCAGACGTTAAATTAATCCATAATTTATTTGCTACAGAAGATGGGTTACTTTTTGAAGTTGAGCTTTTAAAGAATTGAGCATTGTCTGAAGCACCTATAACTCGCATTGAATTATTAAAAACAACTTCGCCTTGGGCAATGTCATGTCCGTCAGCATTAGGAGTGATTGATAAAGGTATTGCAGCATTAGAATATGAAACAAAAAAAGCCTGTCCAGAAGGAATTTTTCTTTCGGGCATTAATCCATCACCACCGGCAGTTTGGCCGATACCATTAATAATAGCATAATCAGAGCTAGAAAAATTCAGCTGTTCGTTGCCATTAGCAGTACTAGATGGAGGTGTGTTCTGTGACCATAAAAATATAGCACCATCTAAAGTATATGGTGTATTGATGTTAATATCAATATTACTATTGGTATCTAAAAACAAATCGGCATCAATGGCAGAAGGATATGGGTTTCCTATTAAATTCCAATTATTGTCATTGGGTTCAAAATCATTTCTATATACAGAAACTATTATTTCTCCATTATTAAATGGACCATCAAAAGTATATCTGAATTGTGGAGGTGAAAATGGGCCTGGAGGAATTACAAACGCCGCTTCAGAATGTGTTGCGGCATAACCAACACCAGGTTGCATAACGGTAGTTCCATTTACTCGTTGCCAGTCATTACCATCATCATCAATATCATCCTGTCCATCTACTTGTGCGTTATTGTTTCCTGTCTCCATCTTGGCATCCAAATAGTTTTTGGCATTAAACAGAAAACGTCTATTTGCATTTGAGTCCGCCAAAGCGGTTCCAATTTGAGCGCCTGATACAGGAGAGCTCCAATAGGTATACTCATACCAAGCGTTCATGGGAGCTGTGTTTTTTGAAACCTTTATAGACCCTATAACACTCACGATACCATCGTCGTCTAACTGTACAAACGAAGCCTTGGGTTCCATTTCGATAGCACCATCAACAGTAACATCTGTCTGAACCACAACATAGGTATTGATAGGAGCGCCATTGTCTTCATCACTAATTGTTAATGTTGTTCCAGCATTTACAGTAAGACTACATGCAGAAAAGCTACCGTTGGTTCCTGTATGGTAATCTCCATTTATAATGGCTGGTGTTGCTAAATCCGGCTCACCATTATCCCAAGCACCTGAACTACAAGTGGTTGGGGTGCTATTGCAAACGGGTAACGCTGAAACAACTCCATTGAAAGTAAAATCATTGATACTAAAACTACCTTGACCAGAACTGCCTCCCCACCCATAAAGCCTAAATGTCACGGAAGTTGATATATTCTGATAATCAACCCCAGATAAATCTATTGTTGTACCGGTAGCAGTTGGGGATCCTATATTAGCTGTGTAGCTATCGAGACTGCTTCTAAAAGCAAAGTTTATCGGGCCTGTACTGGAAGCCTGTCCAGTATAAACAAAACTTACAAAATCAATTTTGTACCCCGAGTTAGGTGTAATTTTAAATTCAAAAAAATCATTCACATCCAAACTGCCTGTGCTCCAAGTTCTTGCAGCATACCTATTGACTGGAGGAGTTGCCAATGTAATCAAACCAGAGCCTCTACCAATTCCGGAAACTGTAATATTTGGGTTTTTATATTGATTGATTATATAAGGATTATCAGCGCTAGGGTCAGATCCTGTTATTGGATTGTCAAATATACTTTGCCCAAATCCAAACCCTACAAAAAACAGGAAAGTTATTAAAAAAGCAAATAATGATTTTAAAGTCGTTTTATATACCATTGCATTAATATTTTAAAATCTGATTAGATTTGGTCTTTTAAAATTTTTAGTTATTATTTTTGGAAAACCATGCAGCCACCCAAAAAAACATATACGTTACAAGAAGCTACCAAAAAACTGGAGCATTATTGTGCGTACCAAGAACGTAGTCATCAAGAAGTCAGGCAAAAATTAATGGACATGTACATGATACCCGAAGCTATCGATGTGATTACCATACATCTTTTCGAACACAACTTTCTTAATGAAGAACGTTTTGCCAAAGCATATGTAAGTGGTAAGTTTAATATTAAGAAATGGGGTAAAAGCCGTTTAGCCTATCAACTTAAACAAAAAGGCGTAAGCAAATGTAATATAAATCTCGCTATTGATGGAATTTCCGACAAGCAATACATCGATGTTTTTAACAGTTTGGCTAATAAAAAGGTTGATTTGATCAAAGAATCGGATAAATGGAAGAAAAAAAAGAAATTTGTAGATTATTTCATCCGTCTTGGGTGGGAATCGTATTTGGTTTACGATAAGGCCAATGAATTGATAAAGTAATCGTCATTGCGGGGAGGCACGACGAAGCAATCTGTTTCTTGATTAGTTCCGATGATGAGATTGCTTCGTGCCTCGCAATAAAGCTTTAAACGGCAACACCATTTTTTCTATGTGTTCGTACAATGGCTTGCTCATTTTTCCAATCAATCCAATTCTGACCTTTTAATTGCCTCATGGCATTATCAAAATAGCGCATGATGAGTAAATTGTAAACAGCTTTACTAAAATTTTTAGGATTTCTCGCTACAGCTCTTAAACTCATGGAAAATCCTGGGGTTATGTAGCGCATATAGTGCCAGTAACCTTCGGGCATATATAACACTTCGCCGTGGTTGAGTTCGGTTTTATAACCTTGAGCTTTTTTAAGTATCGGCCATTTTTCAAAATCGGGGTTTGCAAAATTTATGTCTTCCCTAGTAATTAATGAATGTGGTACTTTATATAAAAAGTCATTCTGTTTTTGGTCGAACAAAATAATTTGTTTTTTACCTTCAAAATGAAAATGAAAAATATTCGCCAAATCGATATCGTAATGCATAAAGGTATAAGAATCCTGTCCACCAAAAAACAGCATAGGAACCCCTTTCATAAGTTTCAACCCAAAATCCGGAAACGAGAAATCTTGTTGCAATTGCGGAATTTCCTTAATGGCATTCCATAAAAAAATACGATATTTTGTAGGCTCACGCTTAAGTAAATCGATATAGTCCCCCAATTTCATTTTGGCATGCGGTTCGTTAAAACCATCTTTATAATCTACACGTCTATCATCATAAAGCGGAATGGTAATATTGCCCCCAATGGTTTTCATATAGTCTAAATTCCATTTACTATACGCCGGCCAATGGTTTATAAAACGCTCAATAACCACGGGCTTTTGTGGTTTAAAGTAATGTTTTAAAAAATCCTCTTTTGTAATGGTTTTTACACGAGGAATCTCCGATAAGTTTAGTGCCAAGGCCAAAATAGTTTAGTGAGCCAAAGTTAAGAAAACGTTATCGATCTCTCGCTTATTGTATGTGCGAGATTTAATTAAAATGATATCGCAGGCCAAAAAGCATATTGCCTTTGGGCATGGGCACTAAGTTTGTTTCGTAATATTCGGCATTAAATATATTGCTTGCTGTGGCCGTAATTTCAAACTGTTTTAAACTTACTATGATGGACGCATCCCAAACATTATAACTCTCGCCCGAAGTTCTTTCCGCATATTTATAAACAATATTCTGACTTACATTTTTAAACAATTGGGTGCTTAAACGACTTGTAAATTGATGCCTTAACGAGTTTATGGCGTATCTGGAAAAGTTGACGTTAAGGGCTTTAACTTCATCTTCCAAAAAGGTATAACCTAACGAAAGATTTTGGTTAAATGTGTTTATTTTAAAGTAGTAAGACGTATTGATTTCAAAGCCTTTAGTGTTTAAATCCCTAATATTGGTTGCCTGCCATAAATCTGGTGCATTGTCTTTTACAAAGTCTATCAACTTACTGGCATTTCTATTAAAAATAGCTGCCGAAGCGGTAAACGTTGGCGTAAAATATTTAATACCAATTTCTTCTGAAAGTGCTTCTTCTGGTTTTAAATTTTCGTCTCCATTGGTGGTTGGGTCTCTGTAATATAAATCGGTATAGGTTGGGATTCTATAGGTATAGCCTATGTTTCCGTAAGCTTTTAAATTGTCATTCAAGCGGTATCCAATATCAATTCCTGGAAAGGCATGAAATTTAAAATCTGAGAAATAAGTAACAGCCACACCGGGCGTAATATCCAATTTATTATCGGCTAATTTAAATTGATGTTCCAAAAAGAAGGTCGTCATAAATCGATTTCTATTACCTAAATTATTACTTCTCAGGTATATTTTAGACATATCAATACCAAAACCAGTGACACCTAGGCTTGAAGTGTAAGAGGCATTAACTTCGGCGCCTATTTTATCAGTAATATGTAAATTTCTGTAAATAGATGGATCTTGACGAACAAAAACATATTCATCTTGATTACGTTTCCAATAAACTCGTGGTTTAATCAGCCACTTTTCCGAAGAAAACTGCGTTGAAAAACCTATTAAACTATTTTGGGTTTCCTCGTATTGATTGGTGGCCGTTGGACTTGCATAAAATCCATTGGCACCAAATTTACGTTCAGAAAAATTGGTAATCATGTCAAAAGCTTGCCCCTTTTTATTGAAGGTACTTTTAATAAAATAATTACTGTTGTCATAATCTGTGTTATAGCGGTATCCATCCGATGTTAACCGACTTACATGCACCAAATGTGATGAATTTTCAAGGCTTGAAGCCACAGTAACAGACGTATTTAGCTGGTTGTACGAGCCTGCTTCTAAGTTTGCGGAAACCTCATTTTCCGTCACTTTTTTAGTAACAATATTAATAGCGCCAGTAAAGGCATTTTGTCCAAAAACCCTAGCGGCAGGACCTTTTATAATTTCTATGCGTTCTATAACCTCCATAGGTAAAGCGGCATTCATGGTGTGGTGGCCAGTTTGTGCATCGTCCATTTTTATACCATCAATAAGCAACAAGGTTTGGTCAAAACTACCGCCACGAATATATAAATCGGCTTGCATGCCAGACGTTCCTCTTCGACGTATATCAATACCAGCTTCTTGTTGTAATAAATCGGCAAGATTGGTAGCTGCACTATTTTTAATGTCTATAGCAGATATTATGGAAATGGTTCTCGAATTTTTTTTAAAAGGCAAATGAATTCTTGTAGAAGTAATTTCAATTTCATCAATATTTTGAACCGTAAGGGAATCTTGTGAGTATATAAAATTCGCCATCAAAAACGAGGCAAAAATAAAGCATCTTACTTTAAACATGAGGTTGGTTTTTACGCCTGCAAAGGTACTAAAATACAGGCAAACCGCTTAATAAAAACAGATAGTTTTAAGATGTTTTGGGCTATCGGAAGTATAGTTAGAAGCACAGAATAGAGTTAGAAGCATTGCATAATTCTAAACTACTAATAATACAGATTGCTTCACTGCGTTCGCAATGACGTCTACTTTACAACCTTAGCTTTTTCTTTAGCAGCGACATTTCGCTCAATAGTATGTTCTGGACGGCTCCATTTAGGTTTCTCGCCCAAGGCTTGGTATTGAGAATCTGTAGCTTCCACCGTTTGAGGCTGCATTTTTTTAATAAATGGCTTTTGCGGATGTAGCCCTAGTAATTCAAACATTTTCATGTCCTCATTCACGTCTGGGTTTGGTGTAGTCAATAATTTATCACCTGCAAAAATTGAGTTAGCACCTGCAAAAAAGCACATGGCTTGTCCTTCGCGGGTCATTTGCGTACGCCCTGCACTTAATCGTACTTGGGTTTCGGGCATCACAATACGCGTTGTAGCTACCATACGAACCATGTCCCAAATAGAAATGGGCTCTTGGTCTTCAAGCGGTGTACCTTCCACGGCAACCAACGCATTAATGGGCACCGATTCTGGTTGTGGATTTAATGTTGAAAGTGCCACCAACATGCCAGCTCTGTCTTCAATTTTTTCGCCCATGCCAATAATACCACCACTACAAACGGTCACATTGGTTTTACGAACGTTATCAATGGTTTGTAAGCGATCTTCAAACCCACGTGTAGAAATTACTTTTTTATAATATTCTTCCGAAGAATCTAAATTATGGTTATAGGCATATAATCCAGCCTCAGCCAAACGCTGTGCTTGGTTTTCAGTAATCATACCTAGAGTACAACACACTTCCATATCTAGTTTGTTGATGGTACGTACCATTTCCAATACTTGGTCGAATTCTTCACCATCTTTTACATTTCGCCATGCAGCACCCATGCAAACACGAGAACTTCCACTGGCTTTGGCACGTAAAGCTTGGGCTTTTACTTGCTGGACACTCATTAAATCGTTACCCTCAATATTGGTGTGGTAACGAGCTGCTTGCGGACAATACCCACAATCTTCTGGGCAACCTCCTGTTTTTATGGATAACAATGTAGATACTTGCACGGTATTAGGGTCGTGATGTAGCCTATGGATGGTAGCTGCTTCGTAAAGCAGTTCCATAAAAGGTTTATTGTATATCTCTAAAATGTCTTCTTTTGTCCAATTGTGTCTTGTCTCGCTCATGTATCTATGGGTTGTTCAAATTCAAAAATACTAATTAAAAAGTTAAATATTATTTTTGCTCAATAAAATACTTACGGCATTTCCCCCAAATCCAACAGCATTGATCATGACGTTTTGAATTTTTTCAGGTGTTTTTTGATGTTCTAAAAATGGAACGCTAATAAATTCTTGATGCTGCAGCATCAAAATGGCCATTTCAATATTTAACATCCCAGAAGCACCAAAACTATGTCCTATCTTCCATTTATTGGTAGTTAATGCGGGCATTTTGTTGCAAAATACTTTTTCAATAGCACGATATTCAGATATATCACCTTTTATGGTACCAGGTGCATGCATGACAATCACATCAATATCGTCTGGATTCGTCTCACCTAAAGCCATTGTCATGGATTTTTGAAAACACTTGGCTTCACTTGAAATGGAAATATTGTGTTCTAAAATTTCGGTGGCATAACCAAATCCTTTTATAATGGCTAAAGCATTGGTTATTTCTCCAGATTCTAAACATGCCATGGAAGCGCCTTCGCCCAAAACCATGGTGTTTTGTTTTTTATCGAGGTCTAACGCACGGCAAGGGTATGGATTATCTTCTCTAGCGTATACTTTTAAAGCCTGCATTTGCGCTATGGTAAACCCTGTTAAAGGAGCTTCGCTACCACCCACTAGAAATTTGTTGCTCATGCCAGAATTAATCCAAGCAATACCATTTAACATAGCATGTAATGCTGTAGAACAGGTAATGGAATGGCTAATTTCGGGGCCTTGTGTTTGTAAATCGTGAGCCACCCAAGAAGATATATTACCCAAGGTGGTGGTGGGCGATGTTAACGTTTCTGCCTTATTATTTTTTAAGAAATCATCATAATAGATTTCAAAAAGACGTGTTGCTCCCCGGGAAGAGCCTATGTTAATGCCGAAATTGTCTGAACCATTCCATTCAGCTAAAGTTATCGCTTTTCTTGAAGCATATATGGCATATAAAACGGTATCATCTAACGATTTATATTTAGTGTCTGATTGTCTTAAAACCTCAATGGTTTCTTTTGCTTCTTTTGTAATTTCAGCAACGAAAGCTATGGCATCACCAAATTGTTTTTTAGTAATGCAATGCTGGTTGTTTTGATACATTTTCCAAGCATCTTCCAACGATGTTCCTAAAGGAGAAATGGACACAATAGCAGTTATGGAGATTGGTTTTTGCAATAGTTTAGTTTTACCGCAAATTTAGATGATTGCTAAAGATTCTTCGATGGTTTTATAAATTTTTTCCAACTGTTCTTGCGTAATGACGTAAGGTGCTTGAATATAAATAGTATTACCAAGCGGACGTAAAAACACGCCTTTAGACATAAAGAACTTAAATAATCGGTCACGTAAATTGCCATAACGTTCCATATCTACATTTAAATCGAGAGCGAAAATTATGCCCAATTGCCGTGTAGATTTTACTTTTGGGTGGTGCTTAATTCTTTCATTAAAATCATTATGAGCGCTTATAACCCGCAGGATATTGTTTTGTGTTTCTTCCAATTGTAGCAACTCGATACTTGCTAAAGCCGCCGTACACGCTAACGGATTTGCAGAATAGGTATGCCCGTGGAACAGCCCTTTACTAATGTCGTCACTATAAAAAGCATCATAGATTTTTTGTACACAAGAGGTTATTGCCATAGGCATTAAACCAGCTGTTAGGGCTTTGCTCAAGCACATAATGTCTGGTTTTGTTTTTAAATACAGTGATGCAAAGTGTTTTCCTGTTTTACCAAAGCCAGTCATGACTTCATCGGCAATGGTAACAATGTTATGGGTTTTACAGAATTGCAAGATCATTTCTAAACCAGAGGCATCATGCATTTTCATGGCGGCAGCACCTTGCACCAAGGGTTCGTAAATAAATCCTGCTATTTTATGGTTGGCTGTAATAGTTTTTAGAGTTTTTAGAATGTATTCATGATTGTCTCCGTTAGGTGTGGGAATACGTTTTACGTCTAAAAAGAAATCTTCAAAAGGACCATTGTAAACTGATAATCCTGAAACACTCATGGCACCAAATGTGTCACCATGAAAACCATCTTCAAAGGCAATGAGTGTATTGCGTTTTTCACCTTGGTTGAAATGAAATTGCAATGCCATTTTAATGGCAACATCAACAGCCGTTGAGCCATTATCACTAAAGAAAATTTTATTTTGATTTTCAGGAAGGATTGTGATGAGGGTTTCAGACAATTTTATAGCTGGTTCGTGTGTAAATCCACTAAAAACAATTTGGTCTAACTGCTGCATTTGCGCAGCAACACGGTTGGTGATAAACGGATTGCAATGTCCGAACATACTGGTGTACCAAGAGGCAATGGCATCTATATAGTCGTTGCCATCCTCATCGGTCAACACACATCCTTTTGCTTTGGTTATGGCAATAGTATTTGGATGCAATTTGTGTTGCGTTAATGGATGCCAAAGATGTTTTTTATCGCGGTCTTTTAATGTCATAATTTTTATTTCCGCGAAGGCGGAAATCTCATTTTTGTTATACGTTAAATTTAATCAAAGTAGGGTTTTAATCCCCGACGCTCTGCGTCAAATGAAAATAGATTCCACTTTGAGACCTCTTATGCTTTGCGTCGATAGTTCATTCTTTAAAAAAATTATGAGATTCCTGCTTTTGCAGGAATTCATCAGCATATTCCTTAACCACATTTTTATCAAAATACGGTTCTTCATCAATACGCCCAATAATGGGAACGTTTGTCATTTTTTTAATAATATCTTCGGTTGTTTTATGTTCATTCCCACTAAAAATAATAGACACATCAAAACCCTTTTCTTTCAACGTGTTTACGGTTAAAAGTGTGTGGTTGATGCTTCCTAAATAATGTCTAGAAACCACAATAACTTTATAAGTTGGTTTTATGATATCTAAAACAGTGTGTGTGTCATTTAAAGGCACTAATAAACCGCCAGCTCCTTCAATAACCAAGTTATTTTTTGTTTTAGGTAAATTTATTTTTAAAATATCTATAGAAATACCATCAATTTCGGCCGCTGCATGCGGACTCATAGGGGAATTCAATATATAAGAACTTCGATGAAATTCAGACTTTTTATTAGATACCAATTTTTTGACTTTATGTGTATCGCTATTATCAATATCCCCAGCTTGAATGGGTTTCCAATAGTCAGCTTCCAAAGCTTCCGTAATAATGGCTGAAGCGATGGTTTTGCCAACATCCGTAGAGATTCCTGTTATGAAGTATGTTTTCATTTTAAATCAAATTCAGTTTTACAATCTTCACATCTATATTTGTGCTTTGTATAAAAGGGAAAAACAGAAAACAATATTCCGAATATGAACCAGAATAATGATTTTACATCTTTAATTGTTGAAAAAAGGTCTATTTTTTCACTGTTACAATTTGGACATTTTATGGTATCTCCTTTATCATCAATGGAGTATTTTTTAATGAATTTAAGAATGTGTTCCGCTTCTTCAGCTTGAATGGATAACACTTTGAGTTTTATTCCTCCAATAGCATTGCTATATAAAGGATTTGAGTCAATAGTTAGATTATCTAATAGAAAGACTTGAATGCCATCAGCTTCTAATCTTCCTTTAACGATTTCCGCTTCAGATGAATATTGAAATCTTGCTATGGTTATAAATGTGTCATTCATATATCAACAAAAATTGCAAGTAGTTTTAAGACTTCCGAAATTTCTTCTTTGGTATTGTAAGCATGCATACAAAAGCGTAAACGTTCTTGGCCTTTAGGAACTGTCGGCGATAAAATTGGTTTTACATCAAAGCTTTGTTCTTGAAGCTTTTGCGCTATGGTTTTTAAGTTTTCATTTCCTGAAATAACACAACAATGGATGGCCGAATAACTTTCAATAAATCCCATTTGTCCTTCGGATGTTTCCCCAAAAGAGAAATATTCTAAACCTAATCGTTTGATTTCAGATTTAAAAAATTGAATATTTTCATGTAAAAGACGACGATTATTAGTTACAAATAGCTCATTGTAGCTTGAATGGATACTTGCCAACGAGTGGGGCGGTAAGGCCGTGGTGTAAATAAAACTTCGTGAAAAATTAATTAAATATTGTTTTAAGGTATCACTTCCTAAAATGGCGGCACCATGACATCCCATGGCTTTTCCAAAGGTAATCATACGTGTAAACACATCCTGTTCTAAGCCCAAATTTTGAACAAGGCCTTCGCCACGGTTCCCAAAAACACCTATAGCGTGAGCTTCGTCTATCACCAAATGGGCTTTATGGGTTTTACTGATGTCTACTAGTTTTTTTAAGTCGGGAGAATCACCATCCATGGAGAATACAGATTCTGTAACAATATAAATAGTGCTGTCATGCTGAACTCGTTTCAGCATCTCATCAAGACTCTCTAAATCATTATGCTTAAACTTATACGCTTTTGCATGGTTCATGGCAATACCATCTCTTATAGAAGCATGCACATATTCATCGTATAAAATAATATCACCACGCTGTGGCACACTAGAAAAAAAGCCAACATTGGCATCGTATCCTGAGTTAAAAATCAATGCCGATTCAGCCTTGTGGACATTTGATATAATGCTTTCAATAATAGGAAACAAAGAATGGTTTCCTGAGAGTAATCTAGAGCCAGTAGCCCCATTTTGTTTGATATTATGACCTATTAAAAAATCACGGGAATTGTTAAAAATAGTTTCATTTTTCGAAAAACCTAAATAATCATTGGACGAAAAATCTATTGTACAGTTATGTGACGCAAGATGTCGTAAAGCATTTGCCTCTTGGCGGTCCTCAAGTTTTTGCTGTAACTTTTTAGGGAATTCCATAGAACAAATGTATGCAAAATTTGTACTTTTGATTTCATTCAATATAATATCTATTATGAAATCGCCATTAGCAACAAGTTTTTTGCAAAAAAACCAATGAAAATAATAGCGATACCATATGACAATTAAAAAACAACTGCGAAGCACATCAGTGAACACAGCTCATAAATATCAACTTAGTGAACTAAATAAATATCTACATATGAAAACACATCTTTTAATCTTATTGTTTTTTATCTCGTTTATTGGTTTTTCACAAAATAATTACATTGTAAAAACAGAGGATGGCAGACGTGTTTTGCTAAAAACAGATTATACATGGGAATATATTGATGCAGAATCTCCTGTGTTAAATAGTGTCGTTAAAGAAAAATTGCAACCTGCTGAAAGTAGTGGATGTAATTTAGCTCAAGATTTTGTAGAGCCTGAGTTAGATAAAAACATTCAAATACAATTAAAAAGAGGACGAGCGACTATGGAAGACATAAAGAAAAAAGTGGCTAAGGAATATAAATGTGAGGTAGAAGATGTGGTATTATTATCTGCAACAGAAGATAAAGCCAAAGGAGCCTACGATTTTTGTGCTAATGGCACGAAAGTGTCTTATAAGCGGAACGGACATACTGTTGTGAAGAAGGGACAATTTCTTTAATTATTAAGTTTTCTTTAATAGTTACACTCTATTTTTTTAAGGTCTTTCTCGTATATTTACTTTTATGTATGCCCTAGTAGATTGTAACAATTTTTATGCGTCTTGCGAACGCGTTTTTAATCCTAATT
Source organism: Confluentibacter flavum (assembly GCF_002843175.1). Taxonomy (GTDB): domain Bacteria; phylum Bacteroidota; class Bacteroidia; order Flavobacteriales; family Flavobacteriaceae; genus Confluentibacter; species Confluentibacter flavum. Next base: position 59,648 of record NZ_PJEO01000016.1, on the reverse strand, counting down.
TACGCCATAAACCCATTGCTATTTTAAGTAATAATGATGGGTGTGTTATTTCACGAAGTGATGAAGCTAAAGTTGTAGGATTGCCCATGGGCGCACCCATCTTTAAATGGGAAACGTTTTGTAAAGAAAAAAATATCCACGTACTTTCATCAAATTATCCGTTATATGGTGATATGAGTAATCGTGTTATGAAAATATTAGAACACTTCACACCAGATGTTGAGGTGTATAGTATAGACGAAGCTTTTTTGGAATTTAGAGGGTTTAAGGATTATGATTTTAATGATTATGGTAATCAAATACGGCAACGTATTTTACAATGGACGGGCATTCCAACCTGTGTGGGTATCGCGCCAACAAAAGCCTTGAGCAAGGTAGCCAATAAAATTGCGCGTAAATTTCCAGATCAAACCCATGGGGTTTATGTGATTGATTCTGAAGAAAAAAGAATGAAAGCTTTAAAATGGACTAAAATAGAAGATGTTTGGGGCATTGGTTGGAATCTTCAAAAGCGATTAAAAGCGAAAAACTGTCATACAGCATTCGATTTTGTACAACTTTCAGATGATTGGGTTCGTAAAACTTTTTCAATCACCGAGTGGAAATTAAAGAAGGATTTAGAAGGTGTTTCAGAAATTAAACTAGATGAAATAAAGGCAAAACATGCCATTGCCACCACCAGAAGTTTTGAATATACATTTTCGGATTTAGAGAATATAAAAGAACGCATTTCAACATTTGCGACAAGTTGCGCCGAAAAGCTAAGAAAACAAAAATCCAGCTGCCATGTTATTTATGTGACCTTAAGTAGCGATAGGCATAAAAAAGATTTAGAACAACACAGAGCAAGTAAAATAATAAGCTTACCTTTTCCAACGGATTCCACATTGATTATTAGTCAACAAGCAGTGAGTGCCGTAGCAACAATTTTTAAAGAAGGGATTAAATATAAACGGGCAGGCGTTATAGTTATGGGTTTGGTGCCTACAAATAATCATCAAATAGATTTATTTGAAAGCGAAAACCCAAAGCACAAACCACTTATGCATGCTATTGATGGTTTAAATAAAAAGTATGCAGATTATAAAGTGAAATTGGGAAATCAAGATTTAAAACGAACTTGGAAAATGCGTCAAGAACGTTTATCGCCAAGATATACAACGAATATTAATGATATTATTAAAGTGAAATAGTATTGTCATTGACTTCGTCGAATCTTTGATTTCCTGCGAAGGCCGGAATCCAGAAAATATAGAATTAATTATAAATTAGATTCCTGCTTTCGCAGGAATGATAAAAGATGATATTACACAACGCTCAACCGCTAGCATTTTTCACTCCTGATGAAACCAACCATTTAGGAGCTTTGTTTTTTGATACTGGAATTTCTGCGGGATTTCCATCACCAGCCGAAGATTTTAAAGAAGAGCGTTTGTCTTTGGATAAAGAACTTATTAAAAACAAAGAAGCTACTTTTTTTGCACGCGTAAGTGGTCAATCTATGATTGGCGCAGGACTAGATGATAATGATTTATTGGTTATTGATAGGAGTTTACAGCCCAAAAACAATAGAATAGCCGTTTGCTTTTTGGACGGAGAGTTCACGGTAAAACGTTTAAAGGTTGATAAAGATGAGGTTTGGTTACAACCAGAAAACCCTAATTATCCCATTATAAAAATCACGAAAGACAATGATTTTATTATTTGGGGCATTGTTACCAACGTGATAAAAAAAGTGTAATCAACCTTAATATATGTCAGAAATAAACCAAACACTGCCACAAAAAAACAACACATTTATTCCCATTATCATTATAGCAGGATTATTTTTGATTTTCGGATTTGTAACCTGGATTAATGGAGCATTAATTCCATTCATGAAAACCATTAATGAATTAACCGATGCTCAATCGTATTTAGTGGCATCTGCTTCTTATATTTCATTTGTCTTTATGGCACTTCCAGCATCTTATGTCATCAAAAGAATAGGTTTCAAGAAAAGTATGTCTTTAGGTTTAATTATTATGGCAGTAGGGGCTTTAATTTTTATACCGGCAGCAGAAGCCAGAACCTACTGGATGTTTTTGAGTGGTATTTTTGTTCAAGGTGCCGGTATGACCTTACTTCAAACAGCATCAAACCCTTATATTACTATATTGGGACCCATAGAAAGTGCAGCCAAACGTATTGCTATTATGGGTATAGCAAATAAAGTAGCGGGCGCATTAGGTTCGGTTATTTTTGGAGCGTTATTGTTATCTGGCATTGATAAAATAAAAGAACAATTTGATGTTGTTGATGACGAGGAAAAAGGACGCTTACTAGATACTATGGCAGATAGCGTGGTTACACCGTATATTGTTATGGCCTTGGTGCTATTTGTATTAGGGGTTTTAATAAGAAAAGCACCTTTGCCCAATGTGGAAGAAGCACTTATTGAAGAGCCGAAAACAGGCGAAACGGTAAAAACCAGTATTTTTCAATTCCCTCATTTATGGTTAGGGGTTTTAGCATTGTTTTTATATGTAGGCGTTGAAGTGATTGCTGGTGATACCATTATATCTTACGGTATTGCTTTAGATATTCCTGTCGAACAAGCTAAATTTTTCACCTTATTTACATTAATGGCTATGGTGGTAACTTATGCGTTAGGAGTATTTTTAATTCCCAAATACATAAGTCAAGCATTTGCTTTAAAGGCCAGTGCCATTTTAGGAATTGTTTTTTCATTTTGTATTGTTTTTACAGATGGTTTTGTATCCGTGTTATTTGTTGCTGCTTTAGGAATAGCAAATGCTTTAGTGTGGCCTGCCATTTGGCCTTTAGCTTTAACAGGCTTAGGGAAATTTACTAAAACGGCTTCAGCGTTGCTTATTATGGCAATCTCTGGAGGTGCTATTATTCCGCCGTTATATGGTATGTTGGTAGATGGTAAAAAAGAAGCGTTAATTTTAAACGGCATGGGGGAAACCTCAGCCATTGGTGAAGCAACTTCGTTTGGGTATTGGATTCTTTTACCGTGTTATCTAATTATTTTATATTATGCGTTTTATGGACATAAAGTGGGGCTAAAGCCTTAGTTTTGGACATAAAAAAACGCGAAACAATTGTTTCACGTTTTTTATATTATGATTAAATAAAGTTTAATCTGCTAAAATTATCACTTTATTATCTTTCATTTCTATAGTGCCAGATTCAATTTTCAGCAAAGTTGTGTTTTTATCACCTTTGGTAAATTTGTCCTGAACAGCTTCATCTAATTCTATATTGCCAGTAATTTTTACAAAACCTTCTTTTAATAAAGATACAATTGGAGCGTGGTTGTTTAACATTTCAAAATTACCATTTACTCCCGGAACGGCAACACTGGTTACTTCTCCACTAAATAAAGTTGCTTCTGGTGATACAATTTCTAAATACATACTAAAACTTGTTTTAGTACCCTGAACTTGTTTCAGGGTTTTTAATTTTTATTGAAAATTCAATTTTAAAGATGCTGAAATAAATTCAGCATTGGCTTCGGCTAAGCCTCAGCCAACATTTTTTGACCTGCTTCAATGGCTTCTTCAATAGTCCCTTTAAGGTTAAACGCCGCCTCTGGCAAGTGGTCTAATTCACCATCCATAATCATGTTAAATCCTTTAATGGTTTCTTTGATATCTACTAAAACACCTGGGATTCCTGTAAACTGTTCTGCAACATGAAATGGTTGCGATAAGAAACGTTGTACACGTCTTGCTCTTGATACGGCCAGTTTGTCTTCTTCTGAAAGCTCTTCCATACCCAAAATAGCAATGATATCCTGTAATTGTTTGTAGCGTTGTAATAATTCTTTTACACGTTGTGCACAATCGTAGTGATCTTTTCCTAAAATATCAGCTGTTAAAATTCTAGATGTAGAATCTAATGGGTCTACCGCAGGATAAATACCAAGCTCAGCAATTTTACGTGATAATACCGTTGTAGCATCTAAGTGGGCAAATGTTGTAGCAGGCGCCGGATCTGTTAAGTCATCCGCAGGCACGTAAACCGCTTGTACAGATGTAATTGAACCTCTTTTTGTAGATGTAATACGTTCTTGCATCGCGCCCATTTCTGTTGCCAATGTTGGTTGATAACCTACCGCAGATGGCATACGACCTAATAACGCAGATACCTCAGAACCAGCTTGTGTAAAACGGAAGATGTTATCTACGAAGAAAAGCACGTCTTTTCCTTGAGCTTCTCCAGCACCGTCACGGAAATACTCAGCAATAGTTAAACCAGATAATGCAACACGTGCACGAGCTCCGGGAGGTTCGTTCATTTGTCCGAACACAAAAGTTGCCTTAGATTCTTTCATTTTAGATTTATCAACTTTAGATAAATCCCATCCACCAGCTTCCATAGAATGCATAAAATCATCACCGTAGCGAATAATTCCAGATTCCAACATCTCTCTTAAAAGGTCATTTCCTTCACGTGTTCTTTCTCCAACTCCTGCGAATACGGAAAGTCCACCATGTCCTTTTGCTATATTGTTAATCAACTCTTGAATCAATACCGTTTTACCTACTCCAGCACCACCAAATAATCCAATTTTACCACCTTTTGCATAAGGTTCAATTAAATCGATTACTTTAATACCTGTAAATAAAACTTCAGTAGACGTTGATAAATCTTCAAATTTAGGCGCTAGCCGGTGTATTGGCAACCCAGCTTTACCTGCTTTAGGTAAATCTCCAAGACCATCAATAGCATCTCCAATTACATTAAACAAACGTCCGTAAACATCTTCGCCTATTGGCATTTGTATTGGGGCTCCTGTTGCAACAACTTCAGTACCTCTACTTAAACCATCCGAAGAATCCATAGCTATAGTACGTACGGTATCTTCACCAATATGGGATTGAACTTCCAATACTAATAATGTACCATCTGGTCTTTTGATTTCTAATGAATCGTAGATTTTTGGAAGGGTAGATCCTGCCTCGAATGCGACATCTATCACCGGACCAACTATTTGAGCAACTTTACCTGTAACTTTAGACATTACTTATATGTTTAATATTATGCGATTTAATTGTGTGAAAACGCATTTTGTTTTCGCGTGCAAAGATATATTTTTTAATTTATAATTAAAGTCGTTTTTAAGCTTTTTTGTCATAAAAAAACACCTCTTTTTTGAAGGTGTTTTATACTTGTAGTTTAAGCTATCATTATTGTAATGTAGCTGAATAATTTGTTGGGTAATCTCCGGCTTTTGCAACGTTTCCTGAAGCTATAAAGTTTGAGCCAAAGGCTTCGTCTATTTTCTCTAAAAATTTATTTGCCATATAGGCATAACCTCTTGCTGTAAAGTGAATACCATCTAAGCCTATTGCTCCACCCGTAACCAAACTGGTTTGAAGCGTAAAATTATCAAAAACAACGCCGCCGGCCGTTGCCTCCTGAAGAATGCCATTTAAATCTAGTAGAGCAACATTAGGATTTGAGTTTGCAACCGATGCAATGGTTATGTTATAGGCATCTGTTGCAGCTTTAATTTCTTGTTGTTCGCTTGGTATTAAAACCCATTTGTCTGATAGGGGTAATGTAATGCCTTCTGCAGAAAATTGTCCAGCTAATGTTTGAGGTAAGCCTTGACTCATTAAAAAGGCTACTGAATCTGTATTCATGGTTCCTATGACCGAGCTGCTTGGTAAAACTAACAAATCATTTGCGTTAGCCATTCTTGTTTGTCCGTAGGTAAGCCCAAATAAATTGGCAACTAATGGTGCTGCTTGAGCTGGCAACCCGAAACTTTGAACAAAAGCTGGGAATGTTGGACTTGCATTAAGAACCCCTTCAATTTGAGCAGATATATTTACTAAAGTTTCATCTCTAATAACTACTGGACTGGCGGCCGTAGTGGAGAAAACTATAGAGCGCTCTGGAACCCCAAGAAAAGTAAATACTTGATTTAACTGACCAAAAATACCGTTAAGAGTTGGTATTTGAGGGCCGAAAGCGGGATTTAATGGACTTAAAGGATTGTAAGGAACGGTTGTAAAATGAGGTAAATCTGTAATATAAGGCACATTCGTTATAATTCCCTTAGCTCCACCGGAAGTTAATGTTGAAACAATATAACCAAAAGTTTGGTCAAAACCTACACCAGGAGGGCCAGTATTTGGTGTAATTGTATTTGAACCATCACCTCCCGAAATTGCATATCCTAAAACATCATTCCCGCCAATATCAGATAATGTAAAAAAAGTCGGGGTTTGCGCCATAGCATCACCTAAAACAGTAGCAGTAGGGCTTGATGCCATTCTTACAAAGTATGGGTTAGCGGTTTTCGTTGCTAAGTTTGCAATATTACCATAGCCGTCAAACAATAAATGAAAACTTTTAGCGCCAGTAACTCCCATATTATTAAAAGGACCTGTTGGTTTATTGATGGCGATATCTGTACTCACGGTTACGGGACCAATCACAGATTCTAAAGGAACTGGTCCAGCACCTCCAAAAACCAATCTTGGATCGAAACCAGGAATTCTAGTACCAGCAGCAGCTAAACCACCATAATTATCACTTGTTAAGGGTTGGGTAAATGAGCCGCCTCCAACTTTCGAAAATTGTTGCGCTAATATATTTGGAAATGAATTTTCTTGGGCAGCTTTAAACAAAGCATTATCAGTAAAACCCGCGGTAAATGATCCTCCTATGGCGACATAGTTTGAAAAATCGGCAGAGCCAGCAGTTAGTTCAGGTAATTCTACTTCAGCTTCAAGTCTGCTAACATCTTCAATATCGTTACATGCTGTAAGCCCTAATAGGATTATTAACAGCCATATATATTTTGTGTTCATAATAATCTTTTTTATAAGTTGTTAATTGTCCAAGACGCATAATACATGGAGCCTATATATCCTGTACCAAAGGCTGTATAATATTCTTTACCACCGAGATTTGTCGCCCCTACTTTAAATATTGATTTCAGACTGGGCACTACTAAGTTAATTTGTGCATCTACAACATGAAATTCTGGCACAACACCATCACCAAATGTAGCCTCCCAGAAGTAATCATCACTAAATCTATACGACACATTGAATCCAAAGTTTTTAAACAACTCAGTATTACCAAAAGATGCTTTAAATTTGTGTTCTGGTGTATTGAAATTGGTTACAAAACTAGGGTATTTAGCTTGGTCAAAGTCTAGTTTTGCATAGGTATAACTTCCACTTAAATCAAAATCACCTAATATTTTTGTAGACAAACCAATAGAAGCACCATAAGATTTAACATCCGCCTCAGCGTTTGTATAAGAACCATAGATTTGATAATCTCTATTCTTTACCGCTTCAAAAGACAAAGAATTATCGCCAACTGTTCCATATAATGGAGAAATAACCCGTCCTTGAGAAATGAAATCTTTGTACTTGTTATAATAAGCACTAAAATCTACAATTAAGTTGCTGTATTTACCTCTATAACCAACTTCGGCAGTGCTAATCTGCTCTGGCTTTATTAAACCAGGGTTTGCAACTTGTAAAAGCGCAGCATTTCCAGTTGCGGCGGCAGCTAGCGCTGAAGTTGCAGTATATGAATTAGTATAGGCAGCTCCGCCAGCTTGTGTAACGGTTGCAGGTTGGCCTAATAACTGGCCTGATGCACTAACATTATAGGTTCTTGAAAAGCGGTCTAAATTATCAGGTGCTGAACCCACCAAGACATAAGCACCAGTATCTAAACCTATGAATAAATCTTGTGTTGTGGGATTTCTAAATCCCGTTTGTACAGAGGCTCTGAAATTATGATTTTTGTTTACTGTTAAACCAGCTGATATTCTAGGAGACAAGAAACCATCAAAGTATTCTGATTTATCATAACGAATAGAGCCAGTTAGTTTTAAATCTAAAGCATCATTTAATTCTAAATTCTTTTGAATTTGTGTATATACTCCAAATTCTGAATAATCAATAGGACCATCACTATCGGTGTAAATAGTACCAGAAGAATTTAAACTGTATTGTCTGTAAGAACCGCCGATTTGAATTTCAGCGATATCAGTTAAGTGGCTAAAGTTGTAATTTCCATCGGCATGATAGTATTTTGAAGCATCTTGAAATTTAGAACCGGTCACTAAATTTGGGTCATTTATACTTTTATTGAAGGCTGCAACAAATTCTGGACTACCTGGTTCAAAACGACCATTTTCTGCCGCTACTCTAGCAGCAGCATGAGCTTGGGCTTCTGTTGCTCCGCCAAAAGTAGCGCCAACATAGGTGCCAATATAATCTCCAAACCATTGTTGGTCACTTTTCCAAGCTCGATTAATTTGAATAGCGGTGGCTTCCATGTCATAAGATTTTCCAGCTTTATCACCAACTACATAGCCTCTTAAAAAAAAGTTATTATTTTTTATTTCCAATTTATGTTGTTCTTGAAAAAATCCATTAATATGATATCTATTGGTTCCTTGGTAAATGGTGGAACCTGTGCCTACTTTACCGACATATGATATTTCAAAGTCATTTTCAAACGGTCTATAATATAATCCCCAATCTGCCTTTATACTTTCTGCATTATAATCAGTCAAGTCACTTTCGTTATAGCCTGTTCTACTTACATTTACATTAGGTACAATGCCCAATCCGCCTGCAGCAGCTCTAATATTAGTAAAAACAATATCTCCATAGACGTTAACGCCATTATAATTAACGTTGGTTGCTCTCGTTCCGCCGGGCATGTTTTTATCTACTTCACTATTAGCTGCCCAATCAGTGCCTTTTAAGTAACCAAAATTCACTTTTCCAGCAAATTTATTGCTAAACTTATGCCCCGCACTAAAACTGACATCGGTATACGCATTATCCCCAGCAGCTTCTTGAGAAGTAATCCCCCGTTTAATTGAAGCACGAATTCCTGGATGATCAAATGGGTTTTTACTTTGCATGAATAAAATACCATTAAAGGCATTGGCACCATACAAAGCAGATGAAGCACCAGGTAATAATTCCACACTTAGAACATCTGTTTCGGTCATGCCGACTAAATTTCCTATTGGAAAATTTAAAGCAGGCGTCGAGTTGTCCATGCCATCAACCAATTGCATAAAACGGTTATTGGCAAAAGTGGCAAAACCTCTAGTGTTTACAGATTTAAAAGTTAAACTGTTTGTATTTACATCTACACCTTTAAGATTCTCCAGCCCGTCATAAAAATCAACAGAGGCCGTACTTTTAATTTCTTTTAACCCGATACGTTCTACCGTAACAGGCGACTCAAAAATACGCTCAGGTGTTCTTGAAGCAGAGATTACTACCTCATCTAGTGAGGTACCTTCTTTAAGTGTAAAATTAACCGTTTGATTGTTTGATATTATTCGTTCTACAACCGTTGCAAAACCAATGCTGCTTGCTTGTAGATCAAAAGGAGGTGCTTGGGTTACATTTAATGTAAAATTACCATCAAAATCCGTGACTGTACCCGTTGAGGTTCCAATTACAATGATATTTGCTCCAGGAATGGGTTGTCCGCTGTCGTCAAGAACAGTTCCAGAAATTGTTGTTTGGGAGTAAGACCATCCACAGAGAAACAACAGTAGAACATAAATAGATGTTTTCATAATTTGGGCTAAGTTTTAATTAAGGTAATAAACTTTCTTACAACATGATAGTAAAATTAATAAAAATATTATGCTTGCATAGTATTTTTATTTAAAAAATTGACTTTCAATTATTTTATTGACAAAAATTAGCGAAATAAATGATAAAATCCTATAATTTATTGTAATAAATCATAGGATTTTAAAATACATGTGAATTTTGTAGTTTTATTCGACCGTAACAGATTTAGCTAAATTACGTGGCTGATCTACATTTTTACCCAGCATAACTGCAATATAATAAGATAATAATTGAAGCGGAATAGTTGTTAATAATGGGGTTAAAGACTCTAAAGTGTCTGGTACTTCAATAACATGATCGGCAAGTTCCCTAACGGTTACATCACCTTCGGTAACAATACCAATAATTTTTCCTTTGCGGGATTTTATTTCTTGAATATTACTTACAACTTTATCATAATGCCCTGTTTTCGTTGCTATAACTACAATAGGCATATTTTCATCTATAAGAGCAATGGGACCGTGTTTCATTTCGGCAGCAGGATACCCTTCTGCATGAATGTATGAAATCTCTTTTAATTTCAAAGCACCTTCTAAAGCAACTGGAAAATTATAACCTCTTCCTAAGTATAAGAAATTAGAAACATCTTTGTATATATAGGCGATTTCTTTTATGTGAGCATCAGCTTTTAAAGCTTTTTCCACTTTTTTAGGAATCATTTCTAATTCTAATAAATAGTGACGAAAATCAGAGCTGGAAATTGTGCCTTTGGCTCTTGCTAAACGCAAAGCAATTAATGTTAATACGGTAATTTGAGTAGTAAAAGCTTTGGTTGATGCAACACCAATTTCTGGACCAGCATGTGTATAAGCGCCAGCATCTGTTTCTCTAGCTATTGAAGAACCTACGACATTACATACACCAAAAACAAAAGCACCTTTTGATTTTGCTAATTTAATAGCTGCAAGTGTATCAGCTGTTTCTCCAGATTGCGAAATGGCTATAACAACATCTTTTTCAGTAATTATGGGATTGCGGTATCTGAATTCAGAAGCATATTCAACCTCTACAGGAATTCTTGCTAAATCTTCAAAAATATATTCAGCTACCAATCCAGCATGCCATGAAGTGCCACATGCTACTATAATAAAACGATTGGCATTAAGGAATTTTTTCATATTATCCTCAACACCAGCCATTTTTATAATGGCATCTTCCCTTAAAAGCCTACCCCTGTAAGTATCGTTGATGGCTTTAGGTTGTTCATAAATCTCTTTCAACATAAAGTGATCAAAACCACCTTTTTCTATTTGCTCTAGATTTAGTTGTAATTCTTGAACATAGGGATCTACTGAAGAATCGTCTTTAATTTTTCTAATTCTTATGTCTTTGCCTTTTCTAAGAATAGCCATTTCTTCATCTTCTAGATAAATGGCATTTTTAGTATATTCTATAAAGGGGGATGCATCACTTGCTATAAAAAACTCATTCTCTCCTATACCAACGGCTAATGGGCTTCCTAAACGAGCAATAATAATTTCATCAGGTTTCGTTTTATCAAAAACAGCTATAGCATAAGCTCCCACCACTTGGTTTAGTGCTATTTGAACAGCTTTTCCAAGTTTTACATTTTCTTTGTTTTTAACATCTTCAATTAAATTGATTAAAACTTCAGTGTCAGTATCAGATTTGAAAGTATAACCACGAGAAATAAGTTCTTTTTTAAGGGAGTCGTAATTTTCAATAATTCCATTGTGGATAATGACTAAATCACCAGAATTTGAGGTGTGAGGATGAGAATTAACATCATTTGGAACACCATGAGTGGCCCATCTGGTGTGGCCTATACCTAGGTTACCTTTTTTTGAAATTTGATTCTCAACACAATTTTCTAAGTCGGTAACTTTACCTTTAGTTTTTGAAATATTAAGATTTGTGCCATCAAATAGAGCAATTCCTGCACTATCATAGCCACGGTATTCTAATCGTTTAAGACCTTCAATAATAATTGGGTAAGCGTCCCTGTGCCCTAAATATCCAACAATTCCACACATAATTAATTTGATTTGGGTTTAATATGAATCAAGACAAATATGTAAAATAAGTACTAATGTATGATAATTATTATTTATAAGTTGTTTTTTAAACGATGAAATTCATTTCCAACAAATAAAATAAGACTATTATAGTATAAACTTTACAGCTAAAAATTTACTTAGGCTTAGTAAAAAATATTTCTAATTTCATTCTTTTATTTTCAGGAACATTTGCATTAGTTCCATGTAAAATGGTGCCTCTTGGTGTTATAATGGACGTAGCAGGAACCCCTTTAACATCCGCATTACTATTTAAAATTTTGGACTTATTGAAAAAGAGAGTACCGGCATTATAATCTGCGTTCACATTTGAAGATAAAACTAAGCCTATTTTTGTATTGGTTGAATCCCTAATTAAAATACTGTTTAAATGCTCTGTGAGGCGTATTTTGTATTTTAATTGATCAGGATCTCTTTGTCCTAAACTTATTATTTTAGAGCTTAAAGGTATTGAGTTGTTTGTAGTAGGGTCAAATAGATAGTCGATTGTTGGTAAGTTGTTTTTAACATCATAAGCATAAATCCTATCATATTTATGATAGTCGGCTGCCATGCCCTCATCTTCATAAATAATCAATCGTGCTTCATTGATCAATTGTTTTAAGATATAATTGCCAAAGTTGTCTTTTTTATATCCACCATTGCCGTCAGGAACCCGATATGTTTCTTTAAAACAATCTAGCGCTGATATGTCTAAAGTGCCATCTCCATCACAATCAACCATACCGCCAAACAAATCAACGACTGCCATAGAGCCTTCGGCACCTTTTAAATAAAGTTTTTCATCACCTAACGTTTTGTTTCCATTAGCTAACGGAAGGGTGTAATTATTTATAAAGGTATTTAATCTGTTGCCAGCAATATTTAAAATATAGGTATCTTGAGTTCTTTCTCCGGTTGCTGCAGGATTGTCTTTAGAATAGTAAATGGTAATGTTGGAGCTTGTTGATGCTAGATTTAAAAAAACTAAACTGCCTTCTTCACTAATTGCCTGAGCTTTTATATATAGACCTCTAAAATAGTTTTTAAAATTATTTTCATTGCTTAGTTCTGGTTGCCCTTCTTTTTCAATTATGCTGTTTACCCAATAAAGGCTATCAAGTTTAACTCTTAGCGCGGGAGCTAATTTTGTTTTCGGCGCAGTACTATCTGCAGGAGTTAAATAAATGGTTTCATTGCTAGGGATAAAGTTAGGATCTTCAAAAAGCAATTCTCCTTTATTTGTATCAAAATTTATGGTTGTATTTTCTGTTATAGCAAAATTATCGGTATCATTTATGGAGCCATTTGCTTTTGAAAAATAATTTTGCCGCTCATTGGTTTGAGAATTTGGATTAAAATCCCTTAAAAAATAATTGTTTTTGAAAACAGATAAATGGATAGGAGCATTACCATATAACGAATCGCTAATAGTATAGGTTGAATCTGTTATGGCTCTACTGAAATATGGAATATTTAAAACGACTGAGTCTAAAACAGTATTGTCACCAAAATTAGGATTAAATCCACTTGGTGATACTTGGGTAATGATACTTGCCGTTGTTTGACCGTAATCCGGGTCATTAAAAACACCCAACAAATTTGATGACAAATTATTAATCTGTAAAGAGTCGAGCTTTTTATTGTAAGCTATGATGGGCAAGTTTACTTTGGCCGTGCTAAAATTCATATTGTCTTCACCTAAAACATCACTTTCTACAGTGCTAAAATCCTTGTCGCAAGCAATAAAAGAGACTAATAAAAACAGAATAACAACAGTAAAATTAAGGGCTTTAAATATCTTTTTCATATAATTATATAAGGAATCTTTAGTTAGCTTAAAACTTCAGTATTAAAAAATTTCGTGTAAGCTTCACCAAAATCATCTCTATTTTTGTATTCTAAAACAGGTTTGTTTGAATCTTTAATGTAGGTTGTTAAATCTTTAGGGATTTCTTCAGATCCAACAATTAAAGCATCAGAATAATCAATGGCAATTTTCATTAAATTAATATAAGATGGTTCTTCTAAAACTTTAATGGAGTCCTCATTAAGATTGTCAAATTTAACTTTATTAAACATATCTAGACTTAACGTATTGTTAAAACTTTGATTGTATACAGAGGTAACAATTTTACTTTCGTTAAACAAGGGCTCGTCTTTGTAATATTCTTTTAGGTAAATAGGAAGTAAGGCAGCTAGCCAACCATGTACATGAATTACATCTGGGGACCAGTTTAATTTTTTCACAGTCTCAATAACACCTTTTGCAAAGAAAATAGCACGCTCATCATTATCGGCAAACAATACGCCGTTTTCGTCTGTTAATGTTGCTTTTCTTTTAAAATATTCATCATTATCAATAAAATAGACTTGGATACGTTCTTTTGGAATAGAAGCCACTTTTATTATAAGAGGCATATCCAAATCATTAATCACTAAATTTATTCCAGAAAGCCTAATAACTTCGTGCAATTGGTGTCTTCTCTCATTAATATTTCCGTATCTGGGCATGAAAATCCTTATTTGGCCACCTTGTTGATTCACCAATCTTGGTGCTTCAAAAGACATTGAAGAAATTTCGGTCTCTGGTAAATAAGGCACTACTTCAGATGATACATATAATATCCTCTTATCTTTCATCTGCTTATATTTATTTGTTTTTTAATGGCCCGATGCAATTCGCCATTAAACGTTTCGGTTTGTATCGACTTATTGTTATGGCTCATATGTTTGCTTTTGCCGTTTTTTTGATGATTTTATGAAACTATTGATAAACTTTACTCAACAGAAAACCGTTTCATAAATGTCCTGATTTTGAAAATTCAAAATAAAAAACACGCAAAAGTACAAAAATTTATGCAGATTGGTTGTAAAATCTTAAGTTTGCCAGCGTTAATTTTATAATAAAAGGTGAAAGTTTTTTCAGGAAAGAAGGATATTATTGCTGCTATCGATGCTTACAAGGTAAAACAGCAAACCATTGGTTTTATTCCAACTATGGGGGCATTGCACGAGGGACATTTGGCATTAGTTGAAAAGGCAATACAAAATAACGATGTTGTTGTGGTAAGCATATTTGTAAATCCAACACAGTTTAACAATCCCGATGATCTTAAAAAATATCCAAGAACTTTAGAAAATGACATCTCGCTTTTAGCAAGTATTTCTAAGGATATTTTGGTTTATGCGCCTACTGTTGAAGATATATATGAAGGAAAAACGACATCAGAAAGTTTTGATTTTGATGGATTGGAATTTGAAATGGAAGGGAAATTTCGTCACGGTCATTTTGACGGAGTCGGCACGGTAGTCAAGCGCTTTTTCGAAATTGTAAAACCAAACAATGCGTATTTTGGAGAGAAAGATTTTCAGCAATTACAAATTATTAAAAAACTAGTAGAAAAATATCACCTCCCAGTAAATGTGATTGGATGCAAAATACATCGCGAAGCTAGTGGCCTTGCAATGAGTTCAAGAAATACGCGACTAAAACCCGAATATATTATAGCCGCACCTTTTATATACAAAACATTGAAAACTGCCAAAACATATTTTGGCACAAAAAGTGATGATTGGGTAACTAAATGGGTTGAAAATCAGTTTGCAAATCATGAGTTGTTAAAATTGGAATATTTTATAATTGCAGATATTCATACCCTTAAGGCGTTAAAACGAAAATCTAAAAATAAAAAATATAGAGGATTCATAGCGGTATATGCTGATGACATTAGGCTTATTGACAATATCGCATTAAATTAATTATCTTTGCCACATGCAAATTCAAGTAGTAAAATCTAAGATTCATAGGGTTAAATGTACAAGTGCAGAACTTAACTACATTGGTAGTATTACTATTGATGAAGACTTAATGGATGCCGCAAACATCATACAAGGTGAAAAAGTTCAGGTTGTTAATAATGACAATGGCGAACGACTAGAAACCTATGTGATTCCCGGACCGCGAAATACAGGCGAAATTACATTAAATGGAGCCGCCGCAAGAAAAGTATCCGTAGGAGATACCCTTATTTTAATTACATATGCTTTTATGGATATAGAAGAAGCAAAAGTATTTAAACCTTCCTTAGTGTTTCCCGACGAAGCCACAAACTTACTAAAATAGACTTTTGAATCCAAAAACATCTAAAGCACTAAAAATTATACTCCCATTACTTTTGGCAGTTTTTTTAGTTTGGTATTCATTGCATAAAGTTTCTTTTAACCAATTAATTGTTTTTTTTCAAGAAGCAGATTATAGGTGGATTGTATTAGGTATGTTTTTCGGATTTCTTAGCCATTTATCCAGAGCCTATCGTTGGTTGTTTTTATTGGAGCCGCTGGGGCATAAAATCAAGTTTAATAACAGCGTAATGGCCATTTTTTCGGCGTATTTAATTAATTATACCATACCAAGAGCTGGAGAAATAGCGAGGGCCACCATCATAACAAATTACGAAAGCGTGCCTTTTGAAAAAGGATTTGGGACGATTGTTGCCGAGAGAATAGCCGATTTAATTGTGATGTTTATCATTATACTAATAACGCTCTTTATTCAATTTGATTTTTTATATGGTTTTTTAATTGAAAAATTCAATCCCATAAAAATTGTGATTGCTTTACTTTTGTTGATTTTTCTTGGAGTCTTGTTTTTCAAATATTTAAAGAAAAGCACCTCAAAAATGGCTTTAAGAATAAAAACATTTGTTAAAGGTTTGATTGAAGGGGTACTTAGTATTTTCAAAATGAAAAAAAAGTGGGCTTTTATTTTTCATACGCTGTTTATATGGATTATGTATGTGCTCATGTTTTATGTCACGTCTTTTGCTTTTAAAGATTTAGGCGATTTGCCATTAGGTGCCGTTTTGGTGGGTTTTATTGCCGGAAGTTTTAGTATTGCTGCCACCAATGGAGGCATAGGTTCCTATCCGTTGGCGATTTATGCCGCTTTATCCATATTCAATATCCCAGAAGAACCTAGTATTGCTTTTGGTTGGATCATGTGGTTTGCACAAACACTAATGATTATTGTTTTTGGCGGATTATCTTTAATCTATTTGCCAATTTATAATAGAAAATCAGATATAAAAAACCTTTAAAATAACTCATCACATTTCGTTTTTTATCTTCTTGAAAAGTTAGGGCTTATTTCTTACCTTGCCATGTGTTAAATCTCAAATCATTTTAAAAATGAAGAAACCAATCCTTTACCTATTGTTTACACTGTTTTTTACAAGTCTTACGAATGCTCAAGTTATATACAAAACTTTAGAGTCTTCAAAGCTTGGGAAAACAAGAGAATTGAAAATACAATTGCCAAGAGGCTATAATAATGATAAAGATAAAAGCTACCCTTTATTCATTGTGCTAGATGGCGACTATTTATTTGAAGCTGTTGCTGGGAATGTTGATTATTATACCTATTGGGAAGATATGCCAGAAGCGATTGTGGTTGGGGTTAATCAATTTGATGATCGTTTTGAAGATTCTATGTATTCTGCACAAAACTCATTACCTGTAGAAACCGGTGCTGCTTTTTTTGAGTTTATAGGCGCAGAACTTATTCCGTTTATTGAAACCACTTACAGAACAGGAAAATTTAAAGTAGCCATTGGGCATGGAGAAACAGCTAATTTTATAAACTATTATTTGCTTAAAGAACAACCATTATTTCAAGGGTATATAGCTATAAGCCCAGAATTAGCGCCTAAAATGATAACTTATCTTCCAGAACGGTTATCTAAAATACAAGCAAAAACATTTTATTATTTAGCAACAACCAATAACGATTCTGAATCCATAAAAAAAATGACCGAAGCTCTAAATATGGACGTTAAAGTGATTGATAATAAAAACCTTTTATATAAGTATGACACTTTTGAAAATCCGACGCATTATTCTGTTCCAACACATGCATTACCAAATGCTTTAGAGAGTATTTTTCATGTTTTTCAACCCATCAGTAAAAAGGAATATCAAGAAACCATACTTAAATTAGATACGTCTCCAGTCACCTATTTACAGGAAAAGTATCAAACGATAAAAGACTTATTTGGAATAGAAAAACAAATTCTTATTAACGATTTTAAAGCTATTTCCGCAGCTATAGAAAAAACTGAAAAGTTTGAATATTATGAAGAATTGGGTAAAATGGCACAAAAGCAATATCCTAAAACCCTTTTAGGAAGTTATTACGTAGCTCGTTTTCAAGAAGAAACAGGCGATCCAAAAAAAGCGATGAAAACCTATCAGTCGGCTTACATCCTCGAAGAAATTGGAGGTATTACCAAAGATTTAATGCTAGAAAAATCAGATGCCATTAAAGCCGATTTTGGCTATTAATTTAAATTTAAAAACAGAATTAATTCCTCTCCTTTGGAGAGGTTAGAAGAGGAATATGGCTAAATTAAAAACCACCTTTTTTTGTCAGAGTTGTGGCAATCAATATGCCAAGTGGCAAGGACAATGTACGGCTTGTAAAGAGTGGAATACCATTGTGGAAGAAGTCATTCAAACACCAGAAAAAAGTGATTGGAAATCACCAACATCAGCAGTAAAAAAGGCAGCTGTGCCATTAAAAATCAAAGACATTGACGCTTCAAACGAAATACGATTAAACACTTTTGATGGTGAATTTAACAGGGTTTTGGGCGGAGGTATTGTTCCTGGATCTTTAACCTTATTAGGTGGCGAACCTGGCATAGGAAAAAGCACCTTGCTACTTCAAATTTCATTAAAATTGCCATATAAAACCTTATATGTTTCTGGTGAAGAAAGTCAAAAACAAATTAAAATGCGTGCAGAGCGCATTAACCCAAGCACTAATAATTGCTATATTCTTACCGAAACCAAAACCCAAAATATTTTCAAACAAATAGAGGCTTTAGAGCCCGATATCGTTATTATAGATTCTATTCAAACTTTGCACAGTGATTATATTGAGTCCTCTTCCGGAAGTATTTCACAAATAAAAGAATGTACGGCAGAGTTAATTAAGTTCGCAAAAGAGACCGCAACCCCCGTAGTTCTTATAGGTCATATCACGAAAGACGGGAATATTGCTGGGCCGAAAATTTTAGAGCATATGGTCGACACAGTGCTGCAATTTGAAGGCGACAGAAACCATGTATTTAGAATTTTAAGAGCGCATAAAAACAGATTTGGTTCTACAAACGAACTTGGAATTTATGAAATGCAAGGCTCTGGGTTGCGTGAAGTTTCCAACCCATCCGAAATATTGATTTCTAAGAAAGATGAAGAATTATCAGGGAATGCCATCGCTGCCACTTTAGAAGGTATGCGTCCTTTAATGATTGAAGTTCAAGCATTGGTGAGCACGGCGGTTTATGGCACGCCACAACGCAGTGCCACAGGCTTTAATGCCAAACGTTTAAATATGCTTCTGGCAGTTTTAGAAAAGCGCGCAGGTTTTCGTTTAGGCGCTAAAGATGTTTTTTTAAATATTACAGGTGGTATTAATGTAGATGATCCAGCTATTGATTTGGCCGTGGTTGCATCTATTTTATCTTCTAATGAAGATGTTGCTTTGCAAAAAGATGTATGCTTTGCTGCTGAAGTTGGATTATCTGGTGAAATCAGGCCCGTTCAACGCGTGGAACAACGTATTTTGGAAGCTGAAAAATTGGGATTTTCCACGATATATGTTTCTAAATACAACAAAATAGCACTTAAAACTACGTCTATTAACATCCAGCTTATCTCAAAAATTGAAGATTTAGTGGGTGTTTTGGTTTAACACAGTTTCTCCTGAAAAGACAATTTTTTTGTTATTATTGAGTTAATAATAAGCATTCATATGGTTTCGAGCCAAAACAATTGTTTGGGCTTTTTTTATTTAAATTTGTAATATGGGAAAACGTCTTTTATACTTGGTATTCGTCATTGTTTTGGTTTCATGCGGCACAAAGGTGTCTAAAAACCCGGAAAGTTTAATAAAAGAGGTGGAATTATATTCTGCAAAAATAGACTCGGATAAAGCTCTTGAAACGGACATTATAGAAGGAGCCCTAACAGACACCGAAGGATTTGAAGACATAGGGAAATTTAAGTACACGGTATTTTTTAATAAGGAAACAAATGAATTATTAAAAATCAAAAACTTAGAAACAACAAATAAAACCATCACCGAAAACTATTATTTTAAAAATAATAAGCTTAGTTATTTTGATTCTCATTCGGAAAATTCAAAGCCAAAAAAAATATTCATCTACAATGGCAAAGTGGTTTCCACAGAAAGTGTAAGCGCCGAGGAACAAAAACTTTTCATAGCTAAGGCAAAGCGTTTTCAAAAAGCATTTAACGAAACTCACTAATCCTTAGATTTAATGCTTTTTTTACTTTAATTAAAGGCGCTATTTTATCAAAATTCATTAATTTCGCACCTCGAAATGAAATTGGATACAATGAGAGTTAAAACTTTGGTTTCGTGATGATTGAGTTTTTCATAAAATTGATCACCAAAGTTTACATCTGTCATTGTATTAAAATAAAAAATATCAGATGAAACATCCATGCTAAAAACACTTTTAAAATACAGGAGCATGATTATGGATGTAACATCTGACCGATAAAAAACAATAAACATAAACAGATGAAATTTCCTGAATATAAAGGTCTTGACTTACCAAAAGTAGCAGAAGAAATTCTCCTCTATTGGCAAGAAAACAACATATTTGAAAAAAGTGTTTCCACCAGAGAAAACAACGAATCGTTTGTCTTTTTTGAAGGGCCACCTTCTGCAAACGGACTTCCTGGAATTCATCATGTTATGGCACGTGCCATAAAAGATATTTTTTGTCGCTATAAAACTCAAAAAGGCTATCAAGTCAAGCGTAAAGCTGGTTGGGATACACACGGACTCCCCATTGAGTTAGGCGTTGAAAAAGAATTGGGTATTACAAAAGAAGATATTGGGAAAATTATTTCGGTTGAAGATTATAACAATGCCTGTAGAAAAGCCGTGATGCGCTACACTGATATTTGGAATGATCTAACCGAAAAAATGGGTTATTGGGTAAATATGGACGACCCATACATTACCTACGAACCTAAATACATGGAAAGCGTTTGGTGGTTGCTAAAAGAAATTTATAACAAAAATTTGTTGTACAAAGGCTATACCATCCAACCATATTCTCCAAAAGCGGGTACGGGTTTGAGTTCGCATGAGTTGAATCAACCGGGAACGTATCAAGATGTGACAGATACGACGGTTGTGGCGCAGTTCCCCCTAGCCCCCGAAGGGGGAAATATGGGCGTTTTTTATAAAGCATTTCAATTTAGGGAGGCTGATCAAATTCCCCCTTCGGGGGCTAGGGGGATTTTTTTCCTAGCGTGGACAACCACGCCTTGGACATTGCCTTCAAATACGGCCTTGACGGTTGGCCCTAAAATTGAATATGTGTTGGTAGAAACGTTTAATCAATACACGTTTGAACCAATCCATGTGATTTTAGCAAAAAAACTGGTTAGCTATCAATTTTCTGGCAAGTTCAATCTAGTTGATACAAAAGCAGAATTATTAGATTATAAACCAGAGGACAAAAAAATTCCATATAGAATTATTGGAGAGTGTTTAGGCAAAGATTTAGTCGGAATAAAATACGAACAATTATTACCATACACGCTTCCGCACGATAATCCAGAAAATGCTTTTAGAGTAATTTCGGGAGATTTCGTCACAACTGAAGATGGTACTGGAATCGTTCACACAGCACCAACCTTTGGTGCTGATGATGCTAAAGTTGCTAAAGAAGCCGTGCCCGAAGTGCCGCCTATGTTGGTAAAAGATGAACATGGTAATTTAGTGCCATTGGTGGATTTACAAGGAAAGTTCAGACCAGAAATGGGTGAATATGCCGGTAAATATGTTAAAAATGAATATTACAACGATGGCGAAGCTCCAGAGCGTTCGGTAGATGTGGAGATTGCCATCAAATTAAAAGAAGAAAACAAAGCCTTTAAGGTTGAAAAATATAAACACAGTTATCCAAACTGTTGGAGAACCGATAAACCAATTCTTTATTACCCGTTAGATTCTTGGTTTATAAAAGTCACCGATGTAAAAGATCGCATGTTCGAATTGAACGAAACCATCAACTGGAAGCCAAAAGCTACAGGAACAGGTCGTTTTGGTAATTGGTTGGCAAACGCTAACGATTGGAACTTATCACGCTCGCGTTATTGGGGCATTCCGTTGCCTATTTGGAGAACTGAAGATGGTAAGGAAGAACTATGTATCGGTTCGGTTGAAGAATTAAAAGCCGAAATGCAAAAAGCTGTTTCAGCAGGAATACTTTCAAAAGATATTTTTGAAGATTTCGAAGTTGGCAACAATTCCGAAGAAAACTACGCCAAAATAGATTTGCATAAGAATATTGTAGATGCCATTATACTAGTTTCTGAATCTGGAAAACCCATGAAACGCGAAAGCGATTTAATAGATGTCTGGTTTGATTCTGGGGCGATGCCAACTAGTCAGTTCCACTATCCTTTTGAAAACAAAGAATTAGTTGAACAAACTTGGAAGAAGGCGGATTTTATCGCCGAAGGTGTTGACCAAACACGTGGATGGTTTTATACTTTACATGCAATTTCTACAATGATTTTTGATGATATTGCCTATAAAAATGTGGTGTCTAACGGATTGGTGCTGGATAAAAACGGACAAAAAATGTCCAAACGTCTTGGAAATGCCGTTGATCCTTTTGAAACATTATCGACTTTTGGAGCTGATGCCACGCGTTGGTACATGATTTCGAACGCTAATCCTTGGGATAATTTAAAATTCGATGTAGAAGGTATTGAAGAAGTCAAACGTAAATTTTTCGGAACGCTTTATAATACCTATTCATTCTTTCAATTATATGC
Source organism: Confluentibacter flavum (assembly GCF_002843175.1). Taxonomy (GTDB): domain Bacteria; phylum Bacteroidota; class Bacteroidia; order Flavobacteriales; family Flavobacteriaceae; genus Confluentibacter; species Confluentibacter flavum. The sequence continues at coordinate 37,087 of NZ_PJEO01000016.1, read as the reverse complement.
CAATTTGGATGATTTCAATTATAGTGAATCTGACATTTCTTTAAATGAACGACCAGAAATAGACCGTTGGATACTTTCAGAATTACATACATTAATCAAAAAAGTAGATGAATATTATGCAGACTATGAGCCAACAAAAGCGGCAAGGGCCATTTCAGATTTCACACAAGATTATTTAAGTAATTGGTATGTGCGTTTAAGTAGAAGACGTTTCTGGAAAGGTGATTACCAACCAGATAAAATTTCGGCTTACCAAACACTTTACACGTGTATGGAAGCCATTGCGAAGTTAGGCGCGCCAATCGCACCATTTTTTATGGACAGGTTGTATATGGATTTGAATTCCGTTACCAAAAAGGAACACTATGAAAGTGTACATTTAGCAAATTTCCCGGTTTTTGATGCCACTTTTGTAGATAAAAGTTTAGAGCGTAAAATGGAAGCAGCACAAACAATATCATCTTTAGTATTATCGTTAAGAGCTAAAGAAAAGATAAAAGTACGTCAGCCACTTCAAAAAATAATGATTCCGGTTAGCAGTAAACAGCAAAGAGATGAAATTTTAGCGGTTTCAGACTTAATCAAGCATGAAGTTAACATTAAGGAGATTGAACTTTTAGAAGATGCTTCAGATATATTGGTTAAACAAATTAAGCCCAATTTTAAAACCTTAGGGCCTCGTTTTGGAAAGGATATGAAGGCCATAGCGAACGAAGTAATTAACTTTACCTCGCAAGATATTAACAAAATGGAACAAAATGAGGTTTTAGATATTGTTATTAATGGAAAAAATATAACTTTAGCCATTGATGACGTGGAGATTACCTCACAAGATATTGAGGGGTGGTTAGTAGCCAAAGAAGGCGCATTAACAGTGGCTTTAGATATTACCCTTACCGACGAATTACGAAAAGAAGGTATCGCAAGGGAACTTGTAAACCGCATTCAAAATTTACGTAAGGACTCAGGTTTTGAAGTGACAGATCGCATTGATGTGAAGCTGCAAAAAGATGATAAAATGGCACAAGCTGTCAACTCGAATTTAGAATATATAAAAACAGAAACATTAACGGAAGAACTTGAAATTATAGATCAGATAACCCAAGGCATCGAAATTGCCTTTGATGATGTAAACACCAAGTTGTTTATTCAAAAACACTAAAATTATGGCTATAGAAAATACAGTAAGATACTCAGACAAAGATTTAGCAGAATTTAAAGTGCTTATACAAGAAAAAATAGTGAAGGCGCAGCACGATTTAGATCTTATTAAAAGCGCTTATATGAACAATCTTAGCAACGGTACAGAAGACACCTCACCAACGTTTAAAGCGTTTGATGAAGGTAGTGAGGTGATGAGCAAAGAATCCAATTCGCAATTGGCGATCAGACAGGAAAAATTTATCCGCGATTTAAAAAATGCGCTCATCCGTATTGAAAATAAAACCTACGGGATTTGTCGTGTTACAGGAAAATTGATTGCTAAAGAGCGATTGATGTTAGTGCCACACGCGACATTGAGTATTGAGGCAAAAAACATGCAATAATAAGTTTGATAAAGTAATATAGTTTAAACGTCTCGGTTTAAAAACGAGACGTTTTTTATTTGTCATTCCGGAGTTTATGCTGAGCGAAGTCGAAGTAAAGGCAGGAATCCAGTATTAAACACCCATGCTTTCAATCATAATTCAAATATCGTAATTCGTAAATCCATTCATGTCATTAAAAAAATCTATCCTACTTATCATTATTGTTTTGCTTATTGACCAAATAAGTAAAATATATATAAAAACACACTTTAAGCTACAAGATAGTATTGAAGTCTTTAGTTGGTTTAAAATCTTTTTTATTGAAAATGAAGGTATGGCTTGGGGCACTAGAATAAGCGATTTTGTGCCGTTTATAAACGATAGATCAGCAAAAACAGCCCTCACACTATTTAGAATTGTAGCCATTTTTGGTATTGGTTATTGGCTGTATGATGCCACAAAAAATAAAGCCTCAAATATATTAACATGGGCCATAGCATTAATATTTGCAGGTGCTTTGGGCAATATTATAGACTCTGTTTTTTATGGTGTTTTGTTTAGTGATAGTTATTTAGAAGTTGCCACCTTTTTACCAGAAGGCGGTGGTTACGATACGTTATTACATGGTAAAGTGGTAGATATGCTGTACTTCCCACTTTACAAAGGTTACTTGCCCGAATGGTTACCATTTTATGGTGGCCAATTCTTCACATTTTTTGAACCCGTTTTTAACATTGCCGATATGGCCATAAGCACTGGGTTTATCATGCTTATTGTTTTTAATAAAAAGGCGTTTTCTAAGAAATAAAGTTTATTACTCTTTTTGCTTTTGTAGGTAGGATAATTAGTATATTTATTCTGGTATACTTAGTTTTACATATTTTAAACCAACTTTACTAATGAAAAATTTTATTTTATTTATTCTAGCATTATTGTTTTTTTGTCAAACTTATTCTCAAATCAATTTCACAGTTGATGCCGGAGACCAAGCTTATGATTTTATTGGAATTGATGATAATGGAGAAGAAATAAAACTGTCTGATTATAATGGAAAGAAATACATTTTACTAAATATTACAGCAACTTATTGTGGTCCTTGTTGGGGAACATACAACCAAATGAACAAGGTGCAAGAAAAGTACAAAAATGAACTAAAAGTGATTTCATTTCATTGGGATAATGAGAAAGAACAATGGTATAAAATGGCACAAAAAGCCAACATAGACTTTAAATGAATTTCTATTTGGGATGCAAAAAATAAAGATGAGATTTCTAAAATCTATCAAATGGATGGTTGGCCATATTTTTTTCTGATTGATAAAAATGGGACAATTGTCGAAAAATGGTTTGGAAATAATGAAAAAAGACTAAATAGAAAGTTAATAAAATATCTGTAAAACAAAGTGCACTCCATGCAACCTCTCGCTTGTGCCAGTTTGCTTCGCTAATGTTTTTTGGAAAATCCTCACCAATAAACCGCAACGTTCCATACACCTATACACGTTGGGTGTAATTTGAGAAAACGAGTCAGATTTGGAATTTTTACCAATTTTTGGTAAATTTGATAAAATTTAAAAAAATGAAAAATACATCCATATCTCTCGGAAATTATTTTGACCAATTTGTTAGCAGCCAAGTATCCGCCGGTCGATATAAAAATGTAAGCGAAGTAATCAGAGCTGGACTTCGACTATTGGAAGATGAAGAAAGTAAAGTAATTGCATTAAAAAACGCCATACAAGAAGGACTGAATAGCCCAAGGGTTGAAAACTTTAACTTTGATGAACATCTGGCCAAACTAAAATCCGAAAAAGGAAAGAATGGCTAAAGTTATATTGAGACAAGAAGCCATTAATGACTTATCTGATATTTGGGATTACACAACGTATAAATGGTCCGAAAATCAAGCAGACATATATTATTCAACAATTAAGTTTGCTTGTAAAGAAATCGGAAAAAACCCCAATATTGGAAAACAATATTATGAAATAAGTGCTAGTTTATTCGGGTTCAAATCTGGGAAACATATAATATTTTATCATCAAATTTCAGAAGAAATAGAAATCATTAGAATATTACACGAAAGAATGGATTTGAAAAATAAATTAACCGAATAAAAAAACTACACCCAACAAGCCGTGTATAAAAAATTGCTAGTTTTAGCTTGCACAAAGTTTGTTGCCCGTTTGCTGGCTTCCGATTTTAATTTAGCAAAGATCCTCATTAACAAACATCCAACTTTACACAATACGTTTTAACTAATTTAAAACATGGGAAAGAAATTAGATGTTATCACACCCGAACTAAAAGAGTTCATTGAAAACCAGAAACTATTTTTTGTAGGAACAGCGGCTAACGACGGAAGAGTTAATGTATCCCCAAAAGGAACGGATTCGTTTAGGGTTATTAATGAGAATAAAATTGTTTGGTTGAATTTAACAGGAAGCGGCAATGAAACCGCTGCGCATTTACTAAAGAATAGCAGAATGACGATTATGTTTTGTGCTTTTGAAGGAAAACCTTTGATTCTAAGGCTATATGGAGAAGCAAAAATTTACCATAAAAGAGATGACGGTTTTCATAAATATTCAAATTTGTTTTTAGAGAATGTTGGTGCTAGACAAATAATAGACATGGAAGTGGACCTGGTTCAAACATCTTGTGGTTTTGCCGTGCCATTTATGGATTTCAAGGAAGAACGAACCACCTTACATGCTTGGGCTGATAAACAGGGAGAGGATAACATCAAAGCCTATTGGAAAGAAAAAAACACAGTAAGCATTGATGGATTTGAAACAAACATTCTGGACGATTAAAAAGAGCTATATCTAAAATAGTTTGACGCCTATTTCTTCTAATTTGCTTTCAAAAAGTTCGTGTTGCTCGTGTATTTTTAAAAAATATTGGCAAGTCTAAATAGTGTTTTTTAACTATCTTAGCCCATAAACCCCAACTATGGTTGGCCGAAAATGAAACACACACACAAAACTTAGAAATAAAATAAACTTATGCATGTACCATTACTACAAGACATACTTATCCTTTTAGTTTTTTCTGTTATAATCGTATTTGTGCTTCAACGACTGAAGCTTCCTTCCATAATCGGTTTTCTGCTAACAGGAGTCATTATTGGTCCCTCTGGATTAAGCCTTATAAATGAAATTGAACAAGTTGAAATTCTATCGGAGGTTGGTGTGATCCTTTTGCTTTTTGTGATTGGCATGGAATTGTCTATTAAACAATTAATATCAATTAAAAAAACTGTTTTTGTTGGTGGGTTTTTACAAGTAGGCATAACAGTGCTCGTATCTGGGCTTGTTTATTACTTTTTAGGGTACCCATGGAATGAGTCGGTTTTTGTTGGTTTTCTTTTTTCTTTATCTAGTACCGCAATAGTGCTTAAAACGTTGCAAGATAGACAGGAAATTACAGCACCTCATGGTAGAAATGCATTGGCAATATTAATCTTTCAAGACATTATAGTGGTGCCAATGATGCTCATTGTACCGCTAATAGCAGGAGAGTCAGACAATATTAGCATGAGTATTTTTTCGCTGGTGCTAAAATCTGCGATTGTAATTGTAATCACATTTGTAAGTGCACGGTATATTGTTCCAAGATTGATGCATGCAGTTGCGAAAACGAATAGTAAAGAACTTTTTCTGTTGGTGACTATTACACTTTGTTTTGCTATTGCCTTTCTTACATCAGAAGCAGGATTGTCATTGGCACTAGGAGCTTTTATTGCAGGTTTAATTGTCTCTGAATCAGAATACAGCCACCAAGCCACCAGTATTATATTGCCTTTTCGAGAGTTATTTACTAGTTTCTTTTTTGTGTCTGTGGGCATGTTGCTTGATTTGAGCTTTTTTACAAGTAATATTCCTGTCATATTGCTTTTGGTATTGGTTGTATTTATTGTAAAATCATCCATTACCGCAATAGCAGTTGCAATTCTAAAATATCCCATTAGAACGGTACTTTTAACAGGACTTTCACTTTTTCAAGTGGGAGAGTTTGCATTCATACTCTCGAAAGTGGGTATAGAATACAACTTATTAAATGCTGAAACCAATCAATATTTTTTATCCGTTTCCATCGTGTCCATGTTATTGACACCATTTGTCATTATTTTTTCAGAGAAAATAGCCAACAGATTTATAGGTGTTTCAAAAAAGTTAGGACTTGACAGATCTTTTATTACAGAAAACAGCGAACTAGAAATTGACAATCAGGAATTGGAAAATCATTTGGTTATCATTGGATATGGCGTAAATGGTAGTAATTTGGCAAAGGCAGCCGCTTCAAGTAACATTCCTTATGTTGTTATTGAGATGAATGCAGAAACGGTAAAGCATGAACGCAAAAAGGGTTTGCCAATCATTTTTGGTGACGCCACTCAAGACCATATTCTCGAAACGGTGCATCTTTCAAAAGCTAGAGCTGTTGTAATAGCTATATCAGACAATCTTGCGACTAAAGCCATTATCAAAAATGTTCGCTCATACTCTGATTCGCTCTATTTGGTAGTTAGAACAAGGTATGTAAAGGAAACCTCCGAACTAATTGCTTTAGGTGCCGACGAAGTTATTCCTGAGGAATTTGAAACATCGGTCCAAATTTTCACTCATGTGCTTCAAAATTTTCTTGTACCCGAAGACGACATTGATCAATTTATCGAAACGGTTAGAAATGACAATTATCAATTGTTTAAAGGTGAATTAAAGCGACCTAAAACGTTTCGTCCTAGTAATATAGCAGACTTTAATATCACATGCTTAAGCATGAACGCCGATAGCAATAAATTTTTAGGGAAACCTTTGAAACAATTGAACCTAAGAGCCGAATACGGAATAAATATCCTGGGCATAAAAAGGAGAGATGATATGCTGGAAAGCATACAGCCAGAAGAAATATTAAAACAAGGGGATGTTATTTATATACAAGGAAGTCAAAGTAATATTGAACAATTCCATAAACTGATAAAATAAAAGACTGAAGACACAAGATTAAACTACCAATGATAAAAATATTGTTATAAGGATAGTTTCTAATTTTGCTATTAACTACTCATAAAAATCTAAAACCCATAAACCCGCTCAGGTGTTACGCAATAATCCAGTGTTACATCGCTTTTAAAAACATCATCAATGGTGTCCTCAGCTTCAAAATAAGAGAGTCCAATTTTAATGGTATCTGGTTTACATTCGGCTAAAAACCTGTCGTAAAACCCTTTGCCATAACCAACACGATGACCTTTTTTATCAAAAGCCAACAAGGGCACAAAAACGACTTCAATTTTATTATTGGTGATTTCTATACCATCAACAGGTTCGGGAATGTTGTATGTGTTTTTTTTAATCACGGTGTTATCCGTCAGTAAATAATGCGTCATTAACGTGGTTTCAAAATCACTTTTTGAGAGTACAATATGTTTGTCTTTTCCTGATAGAATGTTTAAAATATAATCGGTATTGACTTCTTTTTGTTCTTCAATCGTTAAAAAAATATGGTAAAAAGAAGCATCCCAAACGGGTAGTTTTAAAAGCTTATTGGCAATCGCCATACTTAAATGGTCAATGGCTTCCATGGATAATTCACTACGAAGTGCTTTATATTTTTTTCGCAATTCAGCTTTTTGCATATGCTATTATCAGCGTTTAAGTTTGGTGCTTATATGAAACAGGGCATCGCCTTGATATACTATTGGTGCTTCGTTAACATTAATAATATATCCCACATTATTGGCTTTTACAAAGTGATTGAATTTGCCAAAAGGATCGGTAATGGTACCCAGAACATCTCTTTTATTCACCTTAATCCCTATTTTTACAGAAGGTTTGAACATGCCGGAATATTTGGCACGTTTCCAAGTGCTCTCGTTAATATAAATAGACTCTTTCGTAGGTTTTGCCACTGTGAAATTTGACTTTAGCATGCCAAAATGTTGCAAAATGCGTTTGGCACCTTTAATGCCAGAAGCCGTGATGGTTTCATCTATGTGAAATGATTTTCCACCTTCAAAAAGCAACATGGGTTTACCCAATTTATGGCAGGTATTCCGAAACGATTTGTTTAAGTTTTTAGAATATAAAACAAAAGGGGCTCCAAAAACTTTTGATAACTCGTTAAGCTCTTTATTGTCTTTAACAAAGCGAAGTTGAGGCGCATTAAATCTACCAGCGCTTCCAGTATGGTAATCAATGATTAAATCGACATGGGGAATGATTTCGTGAACTAATTTATGGGCTACCCTACTGGCTAATGAGCCATTTACGGAACCTGGAAATACACGGTTTAAATCCCTGCCATCGGGGAATTCACGTTTTAAATTGATAAATCCGAAAATATTGATAACAGGAATACAAATAATGGTACCGCATTTTGGTTTGTTAATACCAGAAGCAATGAGTTGACGTACAATTTCAACACCATTTACTTCATCACCATGAATACCTGCCGTAAATAAAATAGTTGGTCCCGGTATTTTAGAGCGTTCTACAATAATGGGAACATCTACCGTTGAGGTGGTGTGCAGTTTGGCTAAATCTAAACTTATTTCTTTGCTTTCGCCAGGCAAAATAGTAACTCCTAGAATATGTAATGTGTTATTTTTGGCTGTAATCATTCAAATGATATCATTTTATAACTTTGTATTTCTTTCTATATAGGTAATAATATTTTTTGCAATATTTTTTCCTGAGGCTTCTTCAATACCTTCTAGACCAGGGGTAGAATTTACTTCCAGCAATAAAGGCCCTCTTGCCGATTGCAGCATATCTACACCACAAACGGGAAGTTTTAAAACCTTAGACGCATTCATGGCCAAACGCAATTCTAATTCGTTTAATTTTATAACTTCCGCACTACCGCCTCTGTGTAAATTAGAACGGAACTCGCCTTCTTTACCTTGTCGTTTCATGGCGCCTACAACTTGTCCGTCTACAATAAGTGCTCTAATATCGGCGCCCTTAGCTTCTTTTATAAATTCTTGAACAATCACTCGGGCTTCCAATCCGTTGAAGGCTTCAAGTACTGATTCGGCGGCATTTTTGGTTTCTGCCAAAACGACACCCAAACCTTGAGTGCCTTCTAAAAGTTTAATAATGACGGGTACGCCACCAACATGTTCAATCACTTCTTCCACATCGCGCGAATAATTAGTAAACACCGTTTTTGGCATGCCAATGCCCGCTTTGCTTAAACGCTGTAAACTTCGCAATTTATCCCTGGAACGTTGAATGGCATCTGAGGTGGCGATAACAAAAACGTTCATCATTTCAAATTGCCTTACAACCGCACAGCCATAAAATGTAATGGAGGCACCAATTCTAGGGATAACGGCATCTACATAATCTAGATAACGGTCTTTATAGTAAATAGTGGGTTTTTCCCTTTCTATAATAATATCGCATTTTAAGGGGTCGATAACTTCCATTTTATGACCTCTTTTTTCGCCTTCTTCAATAAGCCTTTCAGTGGAGTATAGACTAGAGTTTCTGGATAGAATAACTATATTCATTGTGTTTTTAAATTAAAAGACATATTTTCTTTGTCTACATCAACCATAAACTTGTTTTTTAAAAATTGCCTACCAATAAGTACGGGGAATTTCATATCGTCGCGCGTGCTTAAAGTTAAGTTAATCTTATATGTTTTTCCAAAAAATATAACTTCAGATTTTATCTTATATCTATTTTCCTTAAAACCATTACTACTTTTCACATTCGTTCTGGAAAAGGTTTCAAAAATGATTTCCTTTCCACTGAAATTGGCATGGCCTTCACTGTAAAAAGTACATTTTAGCTTCTTGTTGTCCTCAATAATATCAGAACAATGAATGGCAGACGTGTACGCTCCTGTATCAATTTTAACATCGATATTGAATAAATCCAAATTAGGAAAGTCCACTTTATCTACTCTGCCAATAATTTTCTTTTTCATATGTAGATATTTATTTAGTTCTCTAAGTTGATATTTATTAGCTGTGTTCACTGATGTGCTTCGCAGTTGTTTTTTAAAGGTCATGTGTAATTCGCATATCTTCATTGGTATTTGCGACTAATTTTCGGTCATGCTCATTTCATGTTCTAATCATTTAAAAAGTTTGCGAAGGTAGCGAATTAGTAAAGAACTCGTTTAAACTTTTTCAATTGGCTAAAAAACCGCCCTTTTGCACCCATTTTTCGTCTTCTTTTCCTTCCATAGCCCTGCTGCTCCCGATAGCAATCGGGATCAAAAAAACCTTAAAATGGATACAAAATGAATAATTTTCGCTTCAATCCAAAAGGTTTAAATGAGTTCTAACGAAAAGCGATTTATATAAAAAAGTTTAACGTTTTAATACATGGTAAATTAACAATAAAAAATTAAAATAATTACCTTTGAGTGATGAGTCATTCTACATTAGAAATACAGCTTAAAACCTTGCCAGAACAACCCGGAGTGTATCAATATTATGATGCAGAAGGGATTATTATTTACGTTGGAAAAGCCAAAAACCTGAAGAAACGCGTAAGCTCTTATTTTGCTAAAACACATGATAATGGTAAAACCCGTGTGCTGGTAAAAAAAATTGTAACCATCAGGCACATTGTTGTAGAAACAGAAACAGATGCGTTGTTGCTGGAGAATAACTTGATTAAAAAGCACCAGCCGCGTTATAATGTGATGTTGAAAGACGACAAATCATATCCTTGGATTTGTATTAAAAACGAACGTTTTCCTAGAGTGTTTTCAACCCGAAGGGTGATTAAGGATGGCAGCGAGTATTTTGGCCCATATACCAGTATGAAAACCGTTTATACGTTGTTGGATTTAATAAAGGGCATTTATCATTTAAGAACCTGTAATTATCACTTATCTGAAGACAAGATTGATGCTGGAAAATATAAAGTGTGTTTAGAATACCATTTAGGAAATTGCAATGGTCCTTGTGAAGGTTTGGAAACGGAAGCTGAATACAACGAAAATATAAAAGCTATTAAAGAGATTTTAAAAGGAAATTTTAAAGATTCGCTATCGCAGTTTAGAGCACAGATGAAACAATATGCAGTAAATATGCAGTTTGAAGAGGCCCAAAAAATAAAGGAAAAAATAGAAGTGCTTGAAAATTACCAGGCAAAATCGACTATTGTAAACCCTAAAATAAGCAATGTAGATGTGTTTTCCATTGTAAGCGATGAAACCTATGGGTATGTCAATTTTTTGCAATTGTCTTATGGTTCCATCATTCGGTCACATACTTTAGAGATAAAAAAGAAACTAGATGAAACCGATTTAGAATTATTGGAACTTGCCATTATTGAAATTCGGCAACGATTCCATTCCAAATCTAAAGAAATTTACGTACCTTTTAAAGTTGATTTGGGTGAAGATGTAAAAGTAACCGTTCCGCAATTAGGGGATAAAAAACATATTTTAGACTTATCCGTCCGGAATGCCAAATACTACAGAATGGAGCGGTTTAAACAAGATAAAATTGTTGATCCAGACAGGCATGCCAATAGAATTATGGCACAAATGAAAGCCGATTTAAGGTTGCATGAAGAACCAAGACATATTGAGTGTTTTGATAATTCAAATATTCAAGGCACAAATCCAGTTGCTGCTTGCGTGGTTTTTAAAAATGGGAAACCAAGTAAAAAGGATTATCGGCATTTCAACATAAAAACAGTGGAAGGTCCAGATGATTTTGCCTCTATGGAAGAAGTGGTTTACCGTCGTTATAAACGCATGTTGGATGAAGATCAATCGTTACCTCAGCTTATTATTATTGATGGTGGTAAAGGGCAATTATCTTCGGCATTAAAAAGTTTGGAAGCCCTTAATTTAAGAGGAAAAATAGCCATTATAGGTATTGCAAAACGTTTAGAAGAATTATACTATCCAAATGATCCAATTCCATTATATTTAGATAAAAAAAGTGAAACTTTAAAAGTCGTTCAACAATTAAGAAATGAAGCACATCGTTTTGGTATAGAACACCATAGGAATAAACGCAGTAAAAGTGCATTAAATACAGAATTGGAAACAATAACGGGTGTGGGTGAAAAAACGGTGGTTGATTTATTAAAGCATTTTAAATCTGCCAAACGAATTTCTAACGCCAAGTTAGACGAATTGGAGACTGTTGTAGGGATTTCAAGAGCAGAAAAAGTTTATAATTATTACCATAATAAATGAAGCATATTATAACCATTTTAGTTTTTTTTATCTGTTTTCAGGGGTTATCCCAAGAAACAGAAAAAAAAGATATGAAAGTCGGTTTGGTGTTAAGTGGCGGCGGCGCTAAAGGTCTGGCGCATATTGGCGTGTTAAAAGTAATTGATAGTTTAGGGGTTAGGATAGATTATATAGCAGGCACCAGTATGGGGGCTATCGTTGGTTCTTTGTATGCCTCTGGATATTCTGGAAAACAAATCGATTCCATTTTTCAGTCGGTAAATTTTGATGATATTCTGAACGATCATTTACCAAGAGCATCAAAAACATTTTATGAGCGTGATAATAATGAAAAGTATGCTTTTACCTTACCTTTTAAAAACTTTAAAATTAAATTGCCTTCCGCACTTTCAAGAGGTCAGAATACCTTGGGACTGCTCTCAAAAGCAACATTACATGTCAATACTTTAGACGATTTTTGTGAATTGCCTATTCCATTTTTCTGTGTAGCAACTAATATAGAAACAGGCAAAGCAGTGGTACTCGATAAGGGTAATTTGTCACAAGCCGTTATGGCTAGCGGCGCCTTCCCTTCATTGTTTCAGCCTGTTATTATTGACGATCAAGTTTTAATTGATGGCGGTGTTGTTAATAATTATCCTATAGATGAGCTGAGGGAAAAAGGTATGGATGTCATTATAGGCGTTGATGTTCAAGACGGTTTTATGTCTCGAGAACAACTCACATCGGCCCCTGACGTTTTGCTCCAAATCAATAATTTTAGGACCATAAACGATATGAAGATCAAGGCAAAAAAGACAGATATTTACATAAAACCAGATATCTCAAATTTTTCCGTTGTGTCTTTTAGTGAGCTCAAAAAAATCACTAAAACAGGTGCCGTTGCTACGCTTAATCATGCGGAAGCATTAACGGAGATTACCAAATTTCAATCAAAAAAAAGAGAGCAAATACAAATAAAACCAGTTGATAGTCTAAAAATTAATACGATAAATTTATCTGGTGAAAATAATTATACCAGATCCTATGTTCTGGGAAAATTAAAATTAAAAACCAATGAAAAGATTAGTTATGACGATTTTAATAAGGGAGTCAATAACTTAATTGCGACCAATAATTTTGATAGTTTTTTATATGAATTAAAGCCTTCAGAGAGTATTGATGGTTACGATATGAATGCGCACTTAAAAGAAAGTAATGAAACAACCTTTTTAAAATTAGGGCTTCATTATGATGATTTATACAAAAGCTCGGCATTAATAAATCTCACCAAAAAGAGATTGCTTACCAAAAATGACTTGGCTTCTTTCGATTTTATACTTGGTGATAATGTAAGATATAATTTTGATTATTATATAGATAGAGGTTTTTATTGGAGCATTGGTTTGAATTCTAGATACGACAATTTTAATCATAATGTTGCAGCAGAAACGATCCTATCTCCAGAGCAATTAAGTTTAATAAACATAAATAAACTTGCCATACAAGTAAGTGATTTTACACATCAGATATATATACAAACACTCTTTAGAAAAGATCTTTCTTTAACATTAGGGGCGGAATATAAACATTTAAAAATTACTTCAGAAACCATTTTGAACAGTAACGATGATGAAGAATCGGTGTTTGAAAGAGGTGATTATACAAGTGTGTTTGGCAAATTAAGATTTGACACTTATGACAATAAATACTTTCCTAAAAATGGTGTTTTATTTAATGCCGATTTTCACACTTATTTACATGCATCCGAATTTAAAGATGACTTCTCTAGTTTTTCAATAGCCAAAGCTACTTTTGGGTTCTCACAATCGTTTTCTAAAAAATTCTCGGCTAATATTACAACTGATGCAGGCTTTAGGGTAGGACAAGAAACAAACCCATATCTAAACTTTGTTTTAGGAGGTTATGGCGGGCACTTAATAAATAATTATATGCCATTTTATGGGTATGATTTTCTTTCCATTTCTGGAAATAGCTTTATAAAATCTGCATTGACATTAGACTATGAAATTTTTAAGAAAAACCATTTAAATTTTGCCGTAAATATGGCAAATGTTGGAAATGATCTTTTTGAGGGTTCAGAATGGTTTTCAAAAATAGATTACACAGGTTATGCCTTGGGCTATGCTTTAGAAACATTTATTGGTCCAATAGAAATTAAATATTCATGGTCTCCAGAAACTAAAAAAAGCATTTGGTTTTTTAATGTAGGTTTTTGGTTTTAAATGTGTTAGTATACTTGTTTTTGTTTCGTCTTAATAAGTTAAAATAACGGGATAGTCATTATTTAACATTAATTTGTTGTTTTAATAAGAAAACTCTATCATTTAATTTTGATGGAGTTTTTTTGTTTTAATACTTTTGGAACAGTAATTGTAATTTAGGTCTTATTACAATAAAATAATAAACTAAGAGTTACATTTAACTACTATGAAAATGAAAAAATATCTACTTATAATTTGTGTGTTCATTATGCAGTTATCTTTTGCCCAAGAATCTGCATTTGACACTGGTGAATGGTTTAAGTTCAAAATGAGCTACAGTAATTGGCTCAAAGCGGGTAACGCTACGCTTACCGTTAAAGATGATAAGATTAATGGAAAAGACGTATATCATGTTGTTGGAAAAGGCTGGACAACAGGTATGATTAAATGGTTTTTTAAAGTGGAAGACAGGTATGAATCCTATTTTGATAAGAAAACCAACATACCTTATAAATTTATAAGAAATATTGATGAAGGCGGTTATACCAAGGACATTGAGATTGATTTTGATCATGCAAATAATAAAGCATACAACCATGATAAAAAAAATAAAGTAAAGGCCGTTTTTGATACCAAGCCCAATATTCAAGATATGGTATCTACATTTTATTACTTAAGAAACCGTTTAGATGTTAAAAATATAAAACCTGGAGACGAAGTTATGGTCGATATGTTTTTTGATGAAGAAATCTATGGGTTTAAATTAAAATATTTAGGAGAAGAAACCATAGAAACCGATTTTGGAAAAATAAAGACACTTAAATTTAGACCATCTGTAATGGCTGGGCGTGTTTTTAAAGAAGAAGAAAGTTTAACGCTTTGGGTATCTAACGATAAAAACAAGATTCCTTTACGAATTAAGGCAGATTTAAGAATTGGGTCATTAAGAGCCGATTTAGAAGCTTTTAAAGGATTAAAACACCCATTTAAAATAGTTGTTGATAATTAATAGGTTAAGCAAAGTCTTTTTCTTTTTTTAATGTAACCTAACTTGCCATCTAATCTTCACGATTTATCGCAAAACTGTTGAAAAAAAGTAATAGATTAACATTTTTTCAATAAAATACAAATAGGAATTTATTAGATTTACAAAATTTAATAATTAACTATAGTTAGGGGCTATATAAAAAAATAAAGATTTGTTGAAAAAATATGTAATTGTGGCATTAATCGCCATGAATATCTTTAGCTGTAAAGAAAAATCAGAAACTACTTTTGAGGAAGAATCCGAAGACTTAGCGTTGGTAGAACCAGATATTTATGAGTTTGGTTTTAATTTAAATGATTTTACAGTTAAAAGGGATACCATAAGAAAGGGAGATAGTTTTGGTCAAATATTAGAACGAAATAAAATAGGGTATCCAGATATATTTCAAATAGCCGAAAAAGCCAAAGACACCTTTAATATTAGAAATCTTCAAATAGGCAAACCTTACACGTTATTATGCTCTAAAGATTCTCTGGAAATCCCAAGATGTTTTATCTACCAACCCAACCAAGAAGAGTTTGTGGTCATTAATTTTCACGATTCCATTCATGCCTACACAAGCCGAAAACCTATTAAGTATGTTGAAAAAACAGTTACAGGGATTGTTACAAGTAGTATTTCTGAAATTTTAGATAAACAAGGTATTAGCCCCATTTTAACAAATATGTTGGCAGAACAAATATACGCTTGGACAATAGATTTTACGCGCCTTCAAAAAGGAGATATTTTTAAAGTAGTTTATACTGACAAGTATATTGATGATACCATTTATGCTGGCGTACATAATGTTAAAGCGGCATTTTTCAATCACAAAGATACCCCCTATTATGCGTTTAGATATCAAACAGATTCCATAAAAAACATACACGAATATTACAACGAAGCTGCCAAAGATTTACGTCGAGCCTTCTTAAAAGCTCCGGTTCAATTTAGTAGAATTTCATCAAGGTATAATTTAAATCGCCGCATTGCTTATTACGGTTTTGCATTACGTCCGCATAAAGGCACCGATTTTGCTGCTGCGGTTGGAACTCCTATTTTAGCCACAGCTAATGGAACGGTTACCGAATCCCAATACAAAGGAGGTAATGGTAATTATGTGAAAATTAGGCATAATGCTACCTACGAAACACAATACCTTCACATGCAGAAACGCAAAGTAAAAGTTGGTGATCGCGTAAAACAAGGTGATGTTATTGGTACGGTGGGCATGACAGGAAATACAGGTGGACCACATGTATGCTATCGTTTTTGGAAAAATGGACAACAGGTCGATCCTTTAAAGGAGAAATTTTCACAATCGGAACCCATTGCAGAATCACTTAAAGGCGACTATTTAGAGTTTATAAAGCCAATAAAAGAAAAATTAGATGGTCTGCCGATTTTAGATAGTTCAAATAAAGAAGAAAACGATAATCTCATCTCCCAAAATAATTAATATTATGGCATTACCAAGTAAAAATCCAACAGCAACAAAGTCCTGGAAACAATTAGAGGAACATTATAAAGCCATGCAAAATGTTCACATGAAAGATTTATTTGCTCAAGATAGCACGAGAGCAAATAAATTTACCATTAAATGGGATGATTTTTACGTAGATTATTCAAAAAACAGAATTACGGAGGAAACCATGACATACTTGCTTCAATTAGCCGATGAGGTTAAATTGAAAGAAGCCATTAAAAGTCAGTTTTCAGGAGAGGTTATAAATCAAACAGAAGGAAGAGCTGTGTTGCATACGGCTTTACGAGCACCCAAGAATGCAGATTTTAAAGTAGATGGCGTTAATGTAATGCCTGAAATCTATCAGGTAAAACAAAAAATAGAAAACTTTACGAATGAAGTGGTAAATGGCAGCAGAAAAGGATTTTCTGGAAAACCGTTTACAGATGTTGTAAATATTGGTATTGGAGGCTCCGATCTTGGCCCTGCCATGGTCGTGGAATCGTTACAATATTATAAAAACCATTTAACGACGCATTTTGTAAGCAATATAGATGGTGATCATGTTAATGAAGTTATTAAAAAGTTAAATCCAGAAACCACACTTTTTGTTATTGTTTCAAAAACATTTACTACACAAGAAACGCTTTCAAATGCGAATACCATTAAAGATTGGTTTTTAAAATCTGCCGATGAATCAGCGATTGCCAAACATTTTGTAGCGGTTTCTACCAATATTAAAAATGTAAAAGCTTTTGGTATTGATGAAAACAATATATTCCCCATGTGGGACTGGGTTGGCGGGCGTTTTTCACTTTGGAGTGCTGTTGGTTTAACCATTAGTTTAGCAGTTGGTTATCCAAATTTTGAAGGTTTGCTTTTGGGAGCACATAAAATGGATGAGCATTTTAAAAATGAAGATTTTAAAACAAATATCCCTGTTGTATTAGCTTTAATAAGTGTTTGGTACAATAACTTTTTTAATGCCGAAAGTGAAGCGATTATTCCATATTCTCAATATTTAAGTCAGTTTGCTACCTATTTACAGCAAGGCATTATGGAAAGTAATGGCAAAAGTGTCGATAGAAACGGAAACCTTATAGATTATCAAACAGGGACCATTATTTGGGGAGAGCCTGGAACCAATTCACAACACGCTTTTTTTCAGCTGATACATCAAGGAACTAAATTAATTCCTGCGGATTTTATTGGATTTGTTATATCGTTACATGGTAATCAAGACCATCAAGATAAATTAACATCAAATTTTCTGGCACAAACGGAAGCGTTGCTAAACGGTAAAACAGAAGCCGAGGTAAAAGCGGAAGGCGCTTCATCAGAGTTGTTGCCTTTTAAAATATTTGAAGGCAATAAACCCACGAATACCATTTTTATTAACAAATTGTCACCCGAAAGTTTGGGCAAATTAATAGCCATGTATGAACATAAAATATTTGTACAAGGGATTATCTGGAATATCTTTAGTTACGATCAATTTGGAGTAGAATTAGGAAAGCAATTAGCAACAAAAATTTTACAGGAACTTAACAATACCGCAACAAATAAGCACGATTCTTCAACTCAAAATTTATTGAATTATTATAAGCATTTATCTTAAAATGAATTAAAAAATTTAACGAATACATTAAAACACTCTATTATGTTCAAATAATAGGGTGTTTTTTTTATCATTAACTGTTAAATTTCTTAACATATGCGTAATACTTAAAACATAATTATATGTATTTTTGCAGTGACTAATTTTCGAATAATAAATAATTAATTCAATTCAAACTTATGAAAAAAACTACTCAATTTTTATTGATGTCTGTGGCGTTGTTATTTACTACAGTTATCATGGCTCAAAGTACTTTGACAGGTATTGTTTTGGAAGAAGGCACTAATATGCCTTTACCAGGTGCAAATGTTATAGAAAAGGGTACAACTAATGGTGTTGTTACCGATTTTGATGGAAACTTTACCATTGAAACACAATCTAATTCTGGGGAAATAGTAATCTCTTACGTAGGATACAGTTCAAAAACAATTTCTTTCACTGGCAGTTCTAGCTTAGGAAGTATTCTTTTAGAGTCAAGTCAAGTAGGCTTGGAAGAAATTCAAATTATTGCTTCTGTTGCAGTAGACAGAAAAACGCCAGTAGCAGTTTCTAGTATCAAAGCTGAAGATATTGAACTTAAGTTAGGAACCCAAGAATTTCCTGAAATTTTAAAATCAACTCCAGGCGTTTACGCTACTAAAGCTGGTGGTGGTTATGGAGACGGTAGAATTAATCTTAGAGGATTTAATTCTGAAAATGTCGCAGTTATGATTAATGGTATTCCAGTAAACGACATGGAAAATGGTCAAGTTTATTGGAGTAACTGGGCAGGTTTAGGAGATGTTACTAGCCAAATGCAAGTGCAAAGAGGGTTAGGTGCTGCTAAAATTGCAGTACCCTCTATTGGTGGTACAATTAACATTATTACAAAAACAACAGATGTTGAAGAAGGAGGAAATGTGATATCCTCAATTGGTAATGATGGCTATTTTAAATATGGTTTAACTTATTCTACTGGATTAATGGACAATGGTTTTGCAGCAACAGTCTCTGCTGCTAAAACAGAAGGAGATGGTTATGTGGATGGTACGGAGTTTACAGGAATATCTTATTTTATTAACGTTTCTCAAGAAATTAATGATGCACATAAATTGTCATTTTCTGCTTTTGGGGCTAAACAACGCCATGGACAAAGACAAAACAGACAGTTAATTGAATCTTTTAGAAACGCTGAAAGAGGCAGGAAATTTAATGCAGATTGGGGCTATAAAAATGGACAAGTTACTTTTCAAGAAGATAACTTTTACCACAAACCACAAATATCTTTAAACCATTATTGGAATTTAAATGATAATACCTCTATTAACACTTCTGCTTATGCATCTTTCGGATCTGGTGGTGGAGGCGGTACAGCTGGTGATTATAAGTTTGGGTTTGATGCCACTACAGGTCAAGGAGATTACAGAACTGGAAATTTCGGGCCAATAGATTTTGATAAAATAGTAGATGAGAATATTGCATCAGGAGCTAATGGAGCAGAAACTTATTTGAGAGCTTCACGTAATGACCATAACTGGTATGGCGTTCTTTCTACATTAAAAACAAACTTATCTGATGATTTAGTTTTACTAACAGGATTAGATTACAGAAACTATAAAGGGATCCATTTTTCAGAAGTAACCGATTTATTAGGTGCTCAATACGCTTTAGATGATGGTAATGTTAATAATCCAAATGCTGCTTTACAAGTCGGTGATAAACGAGATTATTATAATGATGGTTTAGTTGGTTGGATAGGTGCTTTTGGTCAATTAGAATATGATGTAAATGAAAATTTCAATACTTTTATTTCATTAGCGGCATCTAATACATCTTACAAGAGAATTGATTATTTCCAATATTTAGATAGTGACCCATTACAGGAAACAGATCGTTATAACTTCTTTGGTTATAGTGCAAAGGGAGGTGCTAATTACAGAATAGATGATAACCATAACGTTTTTGCAAACCTTGGGTACTTTGAAAAAGCTCCTGATTTTGATTCTGTCTTTTTAAATTTTAGTAATGATAATATTAATGCAGATGCACCGAATCAAAAAATATCTAGTTTTGAATTAGGTTATGGCTTTAGGGGAGAAAAATTATCAGCAAATTTAAATCTCTATCATACTAGATGGAATGATAGAACTGAAACCGCTACATTTCAACAACCAAACGGAATAAACGCTGTAGCAAATATTTTAGGTGTAAATGCCATCCACGAAGGTGTTGAATTGGATTTTGTTTATAAAGCTACAGATGAATTAAACCTTACAGGGATGCTTTCTCTTGGAGATTGGAGATGGGATAGTAATGTAACAGATGTTGATATACTTGACGAAGACCAAAACGTAGTTGAAACAGTTGATTTATTCATAAAAGATTTACATGTTGCAGATGCTGCGCAAACTACACTAGCATTAGGGATTAATTATAGATTTTCTCCAGAAACAAGATTAATAATTGATTATAATTATTACGACAATATTTATGCTGATTTTGATCCAAGTGACAGAGGAACTGAAGGAGCCCCAGATGCATGGAAAATGCCAGCCTATGGACTATTCGATGTGGCAATGACTCACGGTTTTTCATTTGGCTCTTTTGATGCTACGTTAACTGCAAGAATGAATAATGTATTTGATACTGAATATATATCAGATGCTCAAGATGGAAACGGTTCGGTAGCTGAAACTGCTCTGGTTTATTTTGGTTTCGGAAGAACATTCAGTATTGGTGCAAAACTTAATTTTTAAAAAACTTTGAAAATGAAAAATATATATTTTTACTTATTAATTATAGGAGCAATTTTCACGAGTTGTAATCCTTTAGAAGATATCTATAATGATATAGATGCAAAAGAGAATCCAATTGTTGGGGAGACTACTTATATTTTAACTAGTGATGATTATGAAGATTTAGATTTAACTTTTGGCAGCTTTAGTTCTGAAGAGGATGCTAAAACTATGTTGCCAGATTTTTTATCCGATTTATACCCAAGTTGGGGAAAAGGTTCTGCTGTTACTGTAGGTTATAGATTATTTATTGGTAATGCTGAAGGGGTAAGTGATTACTCTGGTGCAGATGTGTACCAACTTACTAATGCAGATTACGCATCAACAGGAAGTGATGCATTCGGGTTTTATCCAAATGTAGATGCAACGACTCAAATACCTAATGTTTTAGCAACACAAATAGCAAGTCCTGTAGCAGGAGATATTGTTTTAGCTAGATATTCGCAATATTTTGATACACCAGAAGTTGGGTTAGCAAACTTATTGGAATATGATTTTGCCGCAGGTTTTGAAGGGTGGTCAATAATAGAGACTTCGCCAGCTACAGGTAGCAATGCGGTTTGGACATCTCTGACTGGTTATGTTCAAGGTAATGGGTTTTTTGGTACTCAGGTAGCAAATGAGGAATGGTTAGTTTCACCAGCTATTGATTTAAGTGGAGAAACAAATCTTAAATTCCAAATAACTCAGGAAATTGATTTTTTAAGTGTTCCCGACCAAATTGATATATTGATTTCTACAAATTATTCAGGAGATCCATCTACGGCAACATGGACACCATTAAGTTTTGACAAGACAGCGTTTGGAAGCATGACTACTTCTCCAGATTATGATTTTTCAGCATATGATGGACAATCAATTAATATAGCTTTTAAATATGTTTCATCCAATACAGATGCAGGAAGATGGAGGGTAGCGAGTATGGCCTTGAAAGTTTTAGGTGCAACGGGAGAAACTAATAAAAAAGGCGAATTTTTCACCTATACTGGTAGTGAATGGGAAGAAGTTGATGGCGTCTCCTTTTTAAGTTCTGCGGATTTTGATTCTATGGGTGAAGGTTCAGGACAACCAGGGCGTTTTGACAATTTTGGAAGCTCAACACCAGCGGAATCTTATTTACCAACTTTTTTAAGTCTTACTCCACCATATGCATATGCTCAAGAAGAGGATGAGGTTATCATGGTTTATGATTATTTCTCTAGCTCAAGTGGGGCTCAAATTAGAGGCAATCTTTATACGGTTATAGACGGAATGTGGACAGCGTACACATCTACAATTGATACTGCTCTGCAATTTGGATTTGATGGTAATAGTTGGGTTCCAGACAATACCATAAGATATACTTTTACAGGAGCGGATGTTGCATTCATTTCTAATGCGTTTATAGATATCTATCCAGGGCCTGCTGACAATTATGGTTTCTTTGGTAGTTTTGATAGAAGGCCTACAAGTGGTAATTATTGGAACGATGCCATGTTACTTGAAGCTTTTAACGTGCTTTTAGAAAATGGAAATTTTGTAACTGCAGAAGATCAGAAATATGTGTTAACATATGTTATATATAATGGCTCTACAACTAATGAATCAAAAAGTGTTATAAAAACAGGTGGTGAATGGGTTTATCAACAATAAAATAAAGATCATTCTAGTATAATTATAAAACCGCTTTAACCTAAAAAGCGGTTTTTTATCTTTAATTAAATTTACACTAATGAATAAATACATTGCAATACTTCTATTCGGTTTACTATCTATTAATTGCAGCAACCCTGATAATAATGGAGAACCTTTAATAGAAGAGAAACCAATAGAAATAAGTTTTAATATCCCTTCAAATCTGCAAAATTATTATAGTGACGTGTCTTTTTTTGAAGATGCTGATTTAATAGCAAATGAATTAATAGCACATGTTACCGAGAATCATACAAAAATCTTATCGTATGGACAAAGACACCAATATTTGTACAATGCAGATGAAGACCCAAGCAATACAAATAATGTTATTCTAATGTATTCTGGGGAAAGTCGATATTGGCAAGAATATATATCAGGAAACAACAGCTATACGCCGCAAACATTTAATACAGAGCATATTTATCCTCAATCATTATTAACTTCTGAAATAGCTGTTGCCGACTTGCATCATTTAAGGGTTTGTGATGAAGACGTTAATAGTTTAAGAAGTAATTATGCCTACGCAACTGGAAATGGAACATATAATGTAGAAGAAAATAGATGGTACCCAGGTGACGATTGGAAAGGAGATGTTGCAAGAATGATTATGTATTTAAATCTTAGGTATAATCAAAGTTTTATTAAAGTTGGCGGCATATCGCTTTTTCTAAAATGGAACATTGAAGATCCTGTATCGCAATTTGAAATTCAACGAAATGATGTTATTGAGCACGCACAAGGTAATAGAAACCCTTTTATAGACAATCCGTATTTAGCGACTTTACTTTGGGGAGGCAATGCTGCAGAAAATAAATGGAATTAGCATACATAAAACAATAATTTAAAAACTGCTTCTCCAGATAGTTATCCAGAGAAGCGGTTTTTTTATACTATAAATTATTACATTTGTTTTATTCTAAAAATCTAAATTTATAATTATGTATAATACAGTTAAAATACTCCATTCTTATTGGGCCTATCTCGTACTTTTGGTATTAATATTGGCTACGTTCAATGCTTTGTATAAAATGGCTGCAGATAAAGAATATGCTGCCAATGATTTTAGAATATCATTATTTGCCTTAATCGTTTCACATATTCAATTGTTAATTGGATTGATTTTATATTTTGTGTCTCCAAGATTGCAAGCTTTTAGTGAATTAGGTATGGGTGGCGTGATGAAAGATGCTGTTAATAGACTTTATTTAGTGGAGCATCCTTTTGTGAATATTATAGCCGTTGCTCTAATAACCATAGGTTATTCCAAACATAAAAAGAAGTTAACCTCTCAAGCAAAATTAAAACCAATAGCTGTTTTTTATACCATTGCTTTGGTATTATTTTTATCAAGAATTCCTTGGAATACCTGGATAAGCTAAAAATAGATTTAATTAGTCTTCTCTCCCCTTCGGGGAGATGTCCGATAGGACAGTGGGGATTTCCTTAATAACATAAACATACACTGGAAAGTGGTCGCTAAACCCGTCCGAAAATCCGCCATCAGACCAACTTCTATACGGATACCCTTTATAAGTTCCTTTGCTCGTAATTAAATAATCGTTGTTAAATATACCTGCCTTATAAAATTGAAAAGAGGTATAGTCTTTTTCCAATAAGGATTTTGTAAGCAGTATTTGGTCAAACAAACTCCAAGCATCTCGGTAAGCCGTTGTTCCTAAACCGTCTCTAAAGAAGTTTTCATAAGGATTATAAATACCTTTAAAATCAACTTTATCTTTATCTTTTTGAGTTTTTAAACCCTTTTTAACACTGGTATTATTGGGGTTATCATTTAAATCACCCATGATGAAAACCTTTGCATACGGATCTATAACTTGAAGGGAATCCACTAAATATTTAGATAGTTTAGCCGCTGCTATCCGGTTGTATTGGCTTTTTGCTTCGCCACCGCTTCTAGATGGCCAATGATTGACTATAATATGCATCAGTTCACCATCCAAATGGCCACTCACCAATAATTGGTCTCGGGTGTAAATTCTTTTTCTAGTAACATTGTCGTAAATCTTTAGTTCATGACTGCTTGTTGTAATGGGATAAAAGAGTTTTTTTTGGTATAATAATGCCACATCAATGCCTCTGGCATCTGGAGAATGATAGTGAACAATACCATAATTTTTATCTCTTAAAATAGAATCATTCACAACGTCTTCAAGCACGTCTTGGTTTTCAACTTCAGAAACGCCAATGATTGCAGGAGTATTGTTAGAAACGTCCCGTCCAATATCTGCCAAAACACGGGCCATATTTCTCACTTTCTTTTTATAGGCATCAGAACGATTTGCCTTTAGTTCCATTAAGGGGCTATATTCATCAAAATTAGTAGGGTCGTTTATGGTGTCGAACAAGTTTTCTAAATTATAAAAAGCAATAGTATGTATTTTATAAGTTTTATGTTCTTGAGCCTCTGTAATTGAAATTACCATCCAAAATAAAAACAATGAACTGAATTTTAAAAATTTAATCATGATTGAAACATATTACATATTAAGATAAAAAAACTGATTACAAAAGTAGTTATTTCTTTCAAAAAAACTATTTTAGCGTTTAGTAAGTAATTATAATTTAGAAATTGAAAAAATTAGGGCTTGTTTTTTTGTTTTATATGTTAATGTCAATTTCTGTATTAGCACAACAAACACGCATTCAAGGAAGTGTAAAGGATGTTACATCTTTTCAGCCTATTCCAGAAGTAACCGTAACCATTGAGGCAACATCTCAAAACACTAAAACCAATACATTAGGCGAGTTTGAATTCTCTTCAAATGTGCCCTTAGGAGAACACATATTACAAATTTCTAAAATGGGATATATAACAGCTAAGTATCCTATAACTGTAGATGAATTTCAAACAGTTAATATTACAGATATGATTCTTGAACTTGATACGATGGCTTCACAAGATTTATTTACCATTAGCTTAACTGAAGACGAACTTGATAATGATGAAAGTGGATTTGGAAACGTATCTGGTTTATTGCATGCGTCTCTAGATGTGTTTCAACGAACTGCTGCATTCGAATTTAGCTCTTCTTTTTTTAGGGTTAGGGGATTGGATTCGGATAATAGTACCATGTTGATTAATGGTATTGAAATGAACAAAATATATAATGGCAGACCCCAATGGAGCAACTGGGGCGGATTAAATGATGTGATGCGTAACCAAGAATTAGCTCCGGGACTAAAACCATCAAGTTACCAATTTGGAGGTATTTTAGGAACCAGCAATGTGAATGTTAGGGCATCTCAAATGTCGTATGGCGGACGAATCACCTATTCATCAAGCAACAGAAGTTATGCCAATAGATTTATGGCAACATACTCATCGGGTTTGTTGCAAGGCGGTTGGGCTTATGCGGTGTCTTTGGGGAGACGATGGGGAGATGAAGGCTATCAAGAGGCTACCTTATATGATGCGAATTCCGTTTTTGTTTCCGCAGAAAAAGTTATTAATGATGCCCATAGTTTAAACTTTACAGGCATTTATACACCAAACAGAAGAGGAAAATCGTCTCCAAATACTCAAGAGGTTTATGATTTAAAAGGCATAAAGTATAATGAATATTGGGGCTGGCAAGATGGAAATAAACGAAATTCCCGCATTAAAGAAGTTGATGAACCTATTTTAATGCTAAACCATTATTGGGCCATAAACAGCAACCTGTCATGGAACACCAATGTGGGTTATCAGTTTGGAAAAACAGGAAACAGCCGTTTGGCTTATGGAGGTGTTACACAAGTATTAACATCGGAAGGACAGGAGACTTTTGAAGGAGGCGGACGAAACCCAAGTCCAGCTTATTATCAAAAAATGCCAAGTTATTTTGAGCACAATTTCCCAGATGATTTAGAATTTGCATACGGTGCACAACAATTTTTTTTAAACGATGGGCAGATTCATTGGCAACCCATGTACGACGCCAATATGGCAAATGCAGCCCAAGGAAAAAACGCTAACTATATGTTGTACGAAGATCGGGTAGATGATAAACAATTCACCTTAAACACCATTTTTAATGGTAAGGTAAACGACCATATTTTATATGATGCATCCATAAGTTATAAAGCATTTGAGTCTGAAAATTTTGCTGAGGTTTTAGATCTTTTGGGTGGTTCAGGATTTTTAAATGTGGATAGTTTTGACGGCGTTCAGTTCGATTTAAAAAATCCGAACACTATAGCCAAAGTAGGCGATAGGTATGGCTATAATTATAATATGTTTGCCAATGTGCTATCAGGATTTGCACAGGCACAATTTAAATACAATAAAGCTGATTTTTATGCATCTGCTAGCGTCACTAACACGCAATATCAGCGTGAAGGCTTGTTTCAATCGGAAACATTTGCCGATAATTCCTTAGGAAAAGGAGACAAGTTATCCTTCACGGGTTTTGGTGCTAAGGCAGGTTTTACCTATAAGATATCAGGGAAACATGTATTCGATTTCAATTTAGGTTACATTACCAAAGCACCATCCATAAGTAATAGTTATACAAATTCCAGATCAAATCACAACATCGTTCCCAATATTTCAGAAGAAAAAATAAGCAGTTTTGATGCTAGTTATATTTTCCGTTCTTCTTATGTAAAGGCAAAACTCACCGGGTTTTATACCATGCTTAAAAATGCCAACGAAATCTCATTTTTCTTTGCAGATGGCATTGGTAATGTTATTGCCGATTCTGGCACACAACAATCGGGGAGAGATGAAACCGAATTTATTCAAGAAATTTTACAGGGCATCAACAAAAACCATTTGGGTGGCGAGTTTGGCGTGGAAGCTCAAGTAACGCCAACTATCAAATTAAAGGGGGCTGGTTCCATAGGGCAATACACCTATGCCAATAACCCGGATTTATATCTGTCTTCCGATAGGTTTGAGAATGTATATTTAGGTAAATCCTATTTAAAAAATTACAAGTTAGCTGTTGGTTCGCAACAAGCTTATTCCGTCGGTTTTGAATATCGCGACCCCGACTATTGGTGGTTTGGTGCCACGGCCAATTTTTTTAAAAACACCTATGTAGATGTGAGTCCGTTAACTAGAACCAAGAATTTTTATACCGATGTAGACGGCCAACCTTTTATTGATTATGATGATGATTTGGCAAGAGCCTTATTAAAACAAGAACGTTTTGATGATTATATGGTAGTGAATCTGGTAGGTGGAAAATCTTGGAAAGTGAACCAGTATTACATTGGTTTTTTTGCAAGTGTAAATAACCTGTTGGATGAAGTTTATAAAACAGGCGGATTTGAACAAGGGCGCAATGCCAATTACAGGCAATTAAGGGACGACCAAGCCTTGGATAAACCTGTTTTTGGTGCTAAATATTGGTATGGTAGAGGAGCAAATTATTTTTTAAACCTATATGTTAGATTTTAACACTAAAAATTATGAATACTAAATTTATAGCCATGTTGTTGCTGGTTGTTTTTTCATCGTGCGTAGATGATGGCGATTATGACATTCCAATACCAAAAGAAGGACAAGACATTACCATTCCAACAAATCAACTAACCACATTTAAGGCGCTGTACGGAAAGTATGCCCAAGCGGTCGCCAATGATAAATTGATAGCTATTATTGATGAAGATGAAGAATTATATATTGAAGGCTATGTAGTGTCCAGTGACCAAGCCGGTAATTTTTTTGAAGAACTCATCATTCAAAATAAGGTAGATGGCAGTAACCCCGATGACGATCCCAGATTAGGGATTCGGTTAGATATTAATGTGGGGAGTTTGTCTGACACCTACGAGTTTGGCAGAAAAATATATGTAAAATTAAGCGGATTGACTATAGGCGAATCAAACGGTGTATTAACCATTGCCAAGGGAGAAGACCAAAGTTTGGAACAAATACAAGAATTTGAATATAGAACGATTGTGATTAGAACACCAGAAGTGGCTACCATCACCCCAAAAATAGCATCATTAATAGAATTAACCGATGCTGATGAAAATACCTTAATCCAATTGGATAATATGCAAATAAAAAACAGCGAATTGGCATTAACCTATGCAGGCGAAGGTATTGATGAATTTGATGGATTCCGTACTTTGGAGAGTTGCGATACCAATCTTTCCATACTATTACAAACCAGTACGTTTGCCGATTTTAAGTCGTTACAAGTGCCTCAAAAAAAAGGTTCTATAACTGGAGTCTTCACAAGGGATTTTGGAGACGACTTTAATGTATTAGTGATTAATAGCGTTACCGATGTCGATTTTACCGATGACAACCGATGCGACCCCATGCAATTTAGTTGTGGTCTGGCAGACACCGTTGGCATGGCCAATTTGTTTTACGATAATTTTCAATCGCAAACCAATAATCGGTTGATAACAGGAAACGGTTGGACCAATTATATAGAAGCAGGCAGCGAGGGCTGGGAAGCCTACACAGCGACTGGAACCAATGCTTCTTTAGACAGATCGGCTAGAATGCAGTCTGCTAGTTCGGGCGATGTAAGCAATGTGGCTTGGTTAATATCACCGCCCATTAATTTAGATGTTCAGGATGGGGAAACCCTGCGTTTTAAAACCTCCAATAGTTTTGCCGATAGCAGTGATATGCAAGTATTATATGCCTCTAATTGGGATGGTACCGAAGCCAACGTTTCCAATGCTACTTGGAGTATCTTGTCTGATGCTTATATTGTTAAAGATACCGATTATTTTGGCTCTTGGTTTAACTCTGGCAATGTCGATTTATCGTGTTTAACAGGAACCATACACATCGCTTTTAAATATATTGGCAGTGGCAACCCTACTTTTGATGGTACGTATGAACTGGATGAAGTACGTATTGATTATGTACCTTGAAAATATTAAAAGATTTTCTTTTCTTTGTGAAGCTATTAATACCCGTTCTAATAAAAGCTGCTTAATTTTTTTGCGATATCCGTAAAAATGGAAAGTAGTTAACTCTCTCAATTAAATAATCATTAATTAATGCAATTTTAGCCATTGGCAAAAGTTGCCTTTGCACTTATTAATATAAATAATGTCTTGAATGTTTTTTCCAAGCATGCTCTTGGATAATGATAATATTAAAAAATTTGGATAATAGATAGAGCAAATAATAACCCCAAATGAGCAATAAACTTGACTATAGCACGCTATTCTATTTAAACCCTTTTCCTAATTGGGTCTATGATATAGATACTTTTGAAATCCTTGATGTCAATCAAGCTGCCATTGACCTCTATGGTTACAATAAAGCAGAATTTTTAACATTAACCATTAAAGAGTTAAGGCCTAAAGAAGAAATACCTAAGTTAATGGCAGTTCATGAGGGTATTCATACGCATAAGGGCAATAAACACTTTGGCACGTTTACCCATCAAAAAAAGGATGGAACAATTTTGCTTGTCGAAACTAATGGTCATAGAGTAGATTTTCAAGGAAAAAACTGTTTTATGGTAGTTTGCCAAGATGTTACCGTTTTACAAAAACAACTTTTAGAATTACAAGAATCAGAAAAGAAACTAAAAGCAGCATCTGAAATAGCAAAGATTGGTTATTGGAGGCTTGATTTAATTACCAATTTATTGTATTGGTCAGATAAGGTCTTTGAGATTTGGGATATAGAGAGGGAAAATAGTGAAATTAGTTATGACTTTTTTTTTAATTCCATTCATTCAGATGACAGAGCACTTTTTGAACGTGAACAAGAAGCTGCAGTGTCTGGATTAAAAGAATTAAATTTTACGCACCGCATTATACTTCCCAACGGAGATATAAAATGGGTACACGAAATGGGAAGGTTAAACAAAAACTCAGAAGGAAAACCCATAACATTTGAAGGTACAGTACAAGATATTACGTTACAAAAAAAAGAAGAACAATACCTAAAATTACTAGAAAGTGTTATTACCCATACCAACGATGCCGTATTAATTACCGAAGCCGAGCCACAGGATGAACCTGGCCCCAGAATAATATATGTAAACGAAGCGTTTACTAGAATGACAGGCTATACGGCTGATGAAGTGATTGGCAAATCGCCACGCATCTTACAAGGTCCAAAATCTGATAAAAATGAACTGGCACGATTGGGTAAAGCTCTTAGAAACTGGGAATCATGTGAGGTAACCACGCTTAATTATAAAAAAAATGGTGAGGAGTTTTGGATTAACTTCACCGTATCACCTGTAGCCGATGAAAAGGGTAGGTACACCCACTGGATAGCGATTGAACGTGATGTTACCGCTGCTAAAAATGAAGACTTTAAAAGAGATTTTTTAGCCAATATAAGTACTGTTTTTAATGACGGTATAGACCTCAATATGTCTCTTGAGCGACTTTGTGAACTTATTGTTAACTATGGAGACTTTAGTTTGTGTGAAATTTGGTTGCCTACCATTCATGAAAAAGCCTTAAAGCTTTTATCCCGTGTTGAAATGGATGCTGCAGCGAAAAAATTCTATACGTATTCAGAAAATATAGAGGAAATAGGTTTTGATAAAGGACTTCCAGGTAAGGTGTGGAAAACCAAAGAATCTATTTTATGGGGAGATATTGATATAGAGGGGTTTTTTATAAGAAATGATGCTGCTAAAAAAGCAGGGTTGAAATCTGTGCTTGGCATTCCCCTTACACACCAAGAAAGAATAGTAGGAGTGTTGGTTGTTGGGACTAAAGAAGATGTTTATAAAATGGAAGGGTATCAGTCTATATTGACTGAAATGGAGTCATTTATAGGGGCTAAAATTAATAGGAAACGCTTAGAAAGTGATCTGCATCATTTGTTTGATACCTTACCAGACATTATATGTATTGCAGATCTAAATGGTCATTTTTTGAAAATAAACAAGGCGGGATGTGAACTTCTCGGTTATGAAGAACACGAGATTGTAGGATACCCATTTGAAAACTTTACACATCCTCTAGATAAAGCCATTTTTAACAATGAAGTAAAAAAAATAAAAAAAGGAGAAACTATTCTCAATTTTGAAACCCGTTATATTACTAAAAAAAGTGATGTTATTTGGCTTAGTTGGCACTGCAATCCTATTAAAGAAGAAGGGGTCATTTATGCTACAGCCAAAAATATTACTGAAGAGAAAAAATTACGAGAGTTAGTGGCGGATGCCTCTCAATTGGCAAAAATCGGAAGTTGGGAACTCGATTTGGTCTCACTGGATAAAACCGATACTATATATTGGTCCCCTATGGTTAGAGAAATTTTGGAAGTTGATGATAATTACAATCCGTCATTAACAGAAGGTTTTGAGTTTTATAAAGAAGAAAGTAAATGCCGCATTGAAAAAGCAGTTGGAACACTCATCAACGAAGGAACTGGATTTGATGAAGAACTACAGATTATTACAAAAACAGGGAAAGAAAAGTGGATTAGATGCATTGGAAAAAGTCAGCAAGTTCAAGGAAAGAGGACTAAAATATCTGGAAGTTTTCAAGATATCAACTCCTTGAAAACCACTGAAGTTCAACTTAAAGAAATTCTGGGAAGTATTTCTGATGCGTTTTATGCTCTTGATGAACACTGGAACTTCACCTACTTCAACAAAGAAGCTGAAAACTTATTGAACCGAAAAAGCAGTGAGGTACTTGGTAAGAATATTTGGAAAGAATTTGAACCGGCTAAAGGTACGGAGTTGGAAAGGGTGTATCGAAAAGTTGCCAAAACAGGCAAGCCCCTAAGCTTTGAATATTTGTATCCTGGGGATAATAACTGGTATGAACTCAATGTGTATCCTTCCAGCGGAGGGGTTTCATCCTATTTTAAAAATATCAATGAACGAAAAAAAGTGACACTAGAATTACAAAAAGCTTATGAGGAAAAAAACCAAATCCTGGAAAGTATTGGAGATGCTTTCTTTACAATGAATAGAGACTTTACCGTGACTTACTGGAATAAAACGGCTGAGAAACTTATTGGTGTTAAAAGAGAAGCTCTGTTGGGTAAAAATTTATGGGATGTTTTTCCTGACGCAGTAAAACTACCCTCGTATACCAATTACCATAATGTCATAGAAACAGGAAAGCCCATCTTGTTTGAAGACTATTACGGTGTTTGGTTAGAGGTTAATGCCTATCCCTCAGCTGACGGAATTAGTGTTTTTTTTAGAGATATTACGCATAAGAAAGAAGCCGATGAACGTTTGATAAAAGCCTACGAGGAGAAAAACCAAATTTTAGAAAGTATTGGGGATGCGTTTTTTGCTGCTGATAAAGATTGGATCGTTACCTATTGGAATAAAGAGGCTGAACATGTACTTGGCAGAAAAAAGGATGTTATATTGGGCAAAAACCTGTGGGAGGAGTATGCGGATGCCATAGACTCCGATTTTTATAGACAATACCACCAAGCGGTGGCAACAGGTAAAACGGTATCATTCGAGGAACACTATCCAACATTAAACAAGTGGTTTGAAGTTACGGCTTATCCCAACTCAAAGGGCTTATCTGTTTATTTCAAGGATATAACCCTTAGAAAAGAAACAGATATACGGATACTTCAAGCCAATGAACGTTTTGAAAAAGTAACCAAAGCCACAACCGATGCTATTTGGGACTGGGACATTGAAAATGATGTATTTTATCGTGGCGACGGTTTTGAAAAACTATTTGGATATGATGTAAAAAAAGCGCTTAAAGGAGATGAATTTTGGGAAGATAGTTTCCATCCTAAAGATCTTACCGGAATACAGACTAGTTTACATGAATGTTTACAGGATTCCTCAATGGAACATTGGCGGTATGAATACCGAATTATTCATAAGAGTGGAGAAGAAAAAACAGTTATAGACAAAGGGGTTGTTATTAGAAATAAGACAGGAAAAGCTATTCGAATGGTTGGTGCAATCACCGATATTACCCACCGCGTTGTATATGAAAAAGAAGTGCTAGAATTGAATAAAATTCTTAAAAAACATATCAAGGAACTTGAAATATCCAATGAAGAATTAGAACAATTTGCTTTTATAGCCTCTCATGATTTACAAGAGCCTTTGCGGATGATTTCCAGTTTTTTAAATCAAATTCAACGAAAGTACCGAGACCAATTAGATGATAAAGCACATCAGTACATTAATTTTGCTACCGATGGGGCTAAACGCATGAAACAAATTATATTGGATTTACTCGATTATTCTAAAGCAGGAAAACTTGCAGATCATCTCGAAGTTATTAATTTGAACGAACTTATCGAGGATTATGGTATTTTAAGAAGGAGACTCATTCAACAAAAAAAAGCAACCATACTTGTTAATAATCTTCCAAATATCACGTGTTTCAGGGCACCTCTTTTACAAACGGTGCATTGTTTGCTCGATAATGCCATTAAATACTCTAGGGAAAATGTGCCTCCTACGATAAAAGTTTCAGCTTTGGAAACAGAAGCCTATTGGCAGATAAGTATTGAAGATAATGGCATTGGAATTGATTCCCAATTTTTTGATAAAATTTTTATTATCTTTCAGAGGTTGCACAATCGAGACAAGTATGAAGGTACAGGTATTGGTTTATCCATTGCTAAAAAGCTTATTGAGTACTGGGGAGGAAAGATTTGGGTCGAATCGGAATTGGATAAAGGAAGTACATTTTATTTTACTATTGATAAAAACGAAGAACATTTAAGTATGAAACTTCAATAAAAATAAGGGTCACATACAAACATGATTACCTAAGGTATATAACCGTTTAAAAACATTAAAATTAAAACATGAAAGAAGTCCATATATTATTGGTCGAGGACAATGAAGGAGATATTGTTCTTACCCTTGATGCTTTTGAAGAAAGTAAGATAAGAACAAAAATTAGTGTGGTTAAAAATGGTTCCGATGCACTTGATTTTGTGTTTAAAAGAGGAGATTATATAGAAGTAGATCGTCCAGATTTAATACTGCTTGATATCAACATCCCTATTTACAATGGACATTACGTGCTTGAAAAAATTAAAGAGGATGCCTCACTAAAGACAATACCTGTAATAATGCTTACAACGTCTTCCAATCAAAAAGATATCAATAAATCTTACGAGAATCATGGTAATAGTTATGTAACCAAACCCATTGATATGGACGATTTTTTAAAAGTCATTTTAAAAATAGAGGAGTTTTGGTTACAACTTTCTAAACTGGCAAAGTAAGGTTATCTTTATTCAAATTTAAAACGAGGTATAATGAGTAAGGATAGCCTGACACTTTCAATTCTAATAATTGAGGACAATCTTGGGGATTTTGTGTTACTGGAAGATCATCTACTTGAAAAATTTGATGCTATCCAAATTTTTCACGAGGAATCATTCGAATCTGCAATTTTAACAATAAAGTCAGACAAAAAAATAGATATTATCCTGCTGGATTTGGTATTGCCCGACCTTCAGGGGGAGGTTTTGGCAAAAAAAATCCAACAGAATACAACCGATATCCCTATAATTATTTTGACGGGCTATACAGATATTGATTTGGCTAGAAAGATATTATCGCTGGGAGTATCGGATTTTTTGATTAAAGATGAAATTAACCCAGAAATATTATACAAGTCCATCATTTATTCTTTAGAACGAAAAAGCTATATAAACGGTCTAAATAAAACTAAAAAAACATATCAAGATTTATTTAATTTGAGTCCGCAACCCATGTGGCTATACGATACTTCCACATTATTTTTTTTGGATGTAAATCAAGCAGCCATTGATAAATATGGTTACACCTTAGAGGAATTTAGAAGTATGACCATAAAGGATATAAGGCCTAAAAATCAAATTAAATATTTGCAGGATAGTTTAGCCAAGCATGCATTAACGGGGTCTGTTGGCTTTGCGGGGTTTTTTACTCACACACTTAAGTCTGGTAAAAACATCAGTGTAGAAATTTTTAGTAGTAATATTGATTATAATGGTAGATTAGTCAGATTGGTATTAGCAAATGACGTAACCGATAAATTAGAACATACAAAAAAAATTGAAGCACAGAACGTTAAATTAAAGGACATTGCTTGGACACAATCCCATGTAGTTCGTGCGCCTTTATCGCGTATTTTAGGAATAATTAATCTTATTGAGCTCGAATCTTTTAATTCAAAGGATTTACCGTACTTAATAGAACAGCTCAAATTATCAGGAAACGAAATGGACGTCATAGTACGTAATATTGTAAATGAAGCTAAATTGTTGAATATAAATGAGTCGAACAATGAATAAGCATGTATTATTAGTAGACGACGATCCTATTTTTCATATAATATTTACTAGAATGATAAAGAAGGTTTATCCTGAGTTGAGCGTAAACTCCTCTTTAAATGGTAAAATAGCATTAGAATATTTAAATACTAATTATAGTGAAGAAAGCCAATATATTATTTTGTTGGATATTAATATGCCAGTATATAATGGTTGGCAGTTTTTAGATATTATCAAAAAAAAAGAGATCATCCTAAATAATAATATAATAATTTTTGTTGTTACTTCTTCAACCGATCTAGATGATATAAAACGTGCTAAAAGCTATAGTTTTGTTAAAGACACGCTTTCAAAACCATTATCAGTTGATTCTTTAAATCATGTTTTGCAGCCTTTAATTAATGAATAACTTAACGTGAGTTCGACGTAAAAAAGTTGATTTATTTATAATAAAAAAGCGAAAAATTTAGTAAATTAAAGTTCTGAATTTCAATTATATAACTAAATATTTCGCTATGATTTCCGATTCTAAAATTACTGAAATTTTCTGTTCTATTGATGATTTTTGTCTTGAATTTGTCCCTTTTTGGCAAAAAAGCCTACTGGCCAATGGAAAAAAGCGCACCAGAGCTTCAAAAATGGGCCTCTCTGAAGTAATGACCATTCAAGTGCTTTTCCATTTATCCGGGTATAAAACCTTCAAGGATTTTTATATAGGCTATGTCTCAAAACATCTAACCAGTTATTTTCCAAACCTGGTATCCTATAATCGTATGGTGGAACTCAAAGGGCAAAGCTTTATGCCCCTGGCTATTTACCTCAAAGTTTGTGGATTGGCAAATTGTACGGGGATTAGTTTTATAGATTCTACGCCCCTAAGGGTTTGTGACAAGCGAAGAATTAACCAACATAGGGTATTCAAGGATTTGGCACAAAGGGGACAATGTTCCCTGGGTTGGTTCTATGGTTTCAAATTGCACATAATCACCAATGACCAAGGCGGTATCATTGATTTTATGATAACTAAAGGCAATGTGGATGATAGAAAACCTTTACGCTTCAAAGCCTTTGTTAAAAAGCTGTTTGGGAAGCTCTTTGGTGACAAAGGCTACATCTCCAAAGATCTATTTACTGAGTTGTTCTATAATGGAGTGCATCTGGTAACCAAGCTTAAAAAGAACATGAAAACAAAACTATTGACCCCTGTGCAAGATGCTTATCATTTAAGAAAAAGGGCCATTATCGAAACTATTTTTGACCAACTCAAGAACATTTGCCAAGTTGAACATTCTAGACATAGAAGCGTAACCAACTACTTCAATAATATTTTTGCCTCACTTATTGCCTATAATTTTAAAGATAGAAAACCTTCTTTAAAAAACAACTTCGTCGATACAAAGCAACTGTATTTAACTTTATAATTACATCGAACTCACGTTA
>NZ_PJEO01000011.1 GCF_002843175.1 Confluentibacter flavum | reverse complement strand
TAACGTGAGTTCGACGTAAAAAAGTTGATTTATTTATAATAAAAAAGCGAAAAATTTAGTAAATTAAAGTTCTGAATTTCAATTATATAACTAAATATTTCGCTATGATTTCCGATTCTAAAATTACTGAAATTTTCTGTTCTATTGATGATTTTTGTCTTGAATTTGTCCCTTTTTGGCAAAAAAGCCTACTGGCCAATGGAAAAAAGCGCACCAGAGCTTCAAAAATGGGCCTCTCTGAAGTAATGACCATTCAAGTGCTTTTCCATTTATCCGGGTATAAAACCTTCAAGGATTTTTATATAGGCTATGTCTCAAAACATCTAACCAGTTATTTTCCAAACCTGGTATCCTATAATCGTATGGTGGAACTCAAAGGGCAAAGCTTTATGCCCCTGGCTATTTACCTCAAAGTTTGTGGATTGGCAAATTGTACGGGGATTAGTTTTATAGATTCTACGCCCCTAAGGGTTTGTGACAAGCGAAGAATTAACCAACATAGGGTATTCAAGGATTTGGCACAAAGGGGACAATGTTCCCTGGGTTGGTTCTATGGTTTCAAATTGCACATAATCACCAATGACCAAGGCGGTATCATTGATTTTATGATAACTAAAGGCAATGTGGATGATAGAAAACCTTTACGCTTCAAAGCCTTTGTTAAAAAGCTGTTTGGGAAGCTCTTTGGTGACAAAGGCTACATCTCCAAAGATCTATTTACTGAGTTGTTCTATAATGGAGTGCATCTGGTAACCAAGCTTAAAAAGAACATGAAAACAAAACTATTGACCCCTGTGCAAGATGCTTATCATTTAAGAAAAAGGGCCATTATCGAAACTATTTTTGACCAACTCAAGAACATTTGCCAAGTTGAACATTCTAGACATAGAAGCGTAACCAACTACTTCAATA
This sequence comes from Confluentibacter flavum, assembly GCF_002843175.1. Classification (GTDB taxonomy): domain Bacteria; phylum Bacteroidota; class Bacteroidia; order Flavobacteriales; family Flavobacteriaceae; genus Confluentibacter; species Confluentibacter flavum. The sequence continues at coordinate 213,487 of NZ_PJEO01000011.1, read as the reverse complement.
ATATTTTTGCCTCACTTATTGCCTATAATTTTAAAGATAGAAAACCTTCTTTAAAAAACAACTTCGTCGATACAAAGCAACTGTATTTAACTTTATAATTACATCGAACTCACGTTAGTTTATTGATTTTCATTTTTATTGAATTATTATATTAGAATTTTTTGATTGGGAAGTAGTTTAAATTTTTACTTTTCCTTCACCAAGAATTCAGCAACTACAACATATCTTGGTATTATTGGAAAGAAAACAAATGTTATAGTTGTTGTGATATTTATAAAATTGGATTGGTTATTATTATTCAGTCCAAACTACAACTCCTGCAGGCTTTAATGTTTTTACACCCACAAGTATTTTTGCGGTTTCTGGAATGATCATGTTGTATGCTTCAGATGAATAATTTACAGCGAAGTTAAATCCATCACGCCAGTAAACGTAAACCCCTTCTGGATAGTCTTCCGTAGTAGCTCCGGCGGTTTTATAAATATCACTTAAAATATCTTTCTCCAATTTTGAATCATCCGTATCTACACCAATATATGTTACAGAGCCTTTGCCAATTTTATGTCTTACAACAGCGGCTTTTCCTTTATAAAATTGATTATTGTAAGTTGCAAGAACTACTGTTCCTTTTTCAGGCGCAAGCAAATCGGCCCAGTTATTCCAATTGTAATGGGTAGAATTCATTAAAATGTCTCCATTTTTATAAGATGAAAGCATATCGGTTGACTCAACATGTGCGCCAATAAGATTAGATAATGGTGCTGCCCATTCACCTTCCCAGATATGTCCGTCACGGTTTCGTGTTGCGGTACGACACGTTAAAATCAAATGGCCTCCATTAGCTACATAATCTTTCCATCTTTTAACCAAAACTGAATCTGCCAAATCATAAGCGGGTACAATCAAAAATTTATATTTTGAGAAATCTGCTTTCTCCGAAATCACTTCTGAAGGCGCTCCTAAAGACTTTGTCAACTCTAAAAATTTCACAGGATAGCCCCATGTATCCCATTGATGAGTTAATTTTTGCCTATCAATTACCCAGTAATTCTCAAGATTCCAAAGAATAGCTGTTGATCGTGCTACCAATTTTTCAGGCATCTTTTTATTAGGTTTATATTGTTTACGAAGCGATTTAACATCCTCCATAAATTGCATATATTCTTCACCTCCAGGAGAAGGTGTTACCCCATCTGGTTTCATGATACCAGCATGATATTGCTCCGAACTATAATTGATTTGGCGAAACCTATACGAGCATGCTAGTTTACCGCCTGCCGCAAAGGTGTGGTACAACCACATGCGTACCGTACCTGGTAGTAATAAAGGATTATAACTTCCCCAATTAACCGGTCCTGGTTGAATTTCCATAACTCCCGAAACACCACCAACCGATTTATAATATTCAGAAGCAAAGAGAATTAACTTGCCATCCCCCAAACGAAAGCCATTTTCTCCTATATTGTTGCTTCCTCTATTAGGATAGGCGGTATAGGAAGCAAAATCAAGTTTGTTGGTTCTTCGTGGGTCAGCACTGGTACATATGGCCGTATAATTTGTAGTTATATATTGATTATCTAAAATATGTTCCCTTAAAATCCCTGCTTGTAAATCAAGAAAATCTGCCTGACAATCTGCTGAATAACGTTTAAAATCAAGTAACGCATGGGGATTGTTGCCCCACCACCCCACTAAATTGGTATTCGGTATTACAATCTCATCAAAACTATTAAACCATTGGCTCCAAAAAGCTGTACCCCAAACGGCATTTAATGTTTCTACAGTTTTATACTTATTTTTCAACCATTTTCTGAATGCTTCTTGGGAATCTGGACTATAATCAGCAAGTGCTGGAGGCTCATTGTCAATTTGCCATCCTACCACGTTCTTGTTCTGTCCATAACGTTTTGCTATTTCGGCAACAATCCTCCCGACAAACATGCGGTATTTAGAATTAACGGTAGATCCTAACCCTCGAGTGCCATTCTCTGCACGAATATAATGTCCATCCATGATAAAGGTTTCAGGATAGTTTACGCGCATCCATGTTGGTGTTGTTGCTGAAGGCGTACACATGACTATTTTCAGGTTATTTTTCACGCAAAGATTCACGACTTTATCCAACCAAGTGAAATCAAATGTTCCTTCAACGGGTTCCATTTTATACCACGCAAACTCAGCGAGATGAACAAACTCATATCCCATATCTGCTATATTCTTAATATCGCGTTCCCATTGGTTTTCGTTCCAATGTTCAGGGTAATAATAGATACCTGTGGTTATGAGGTCATTTTCTGGAAAAAATCTAGTAGCGTTTTGTGATTGTACATTCCATCCAGCAATCATCATGACCATGATGAATAGTGCTTTGAAAACTTTTGTCTGATTATTACTGTTCTTCATTATGCTTATTTTAATTATCAAGTTTCGTTTTGGCTACTTCTCCCATGTCTCCCATGTTTCCAACGTATGGACGAATAGAGAAACTAAAGGTTGCTTTCTCTGTTTTTAACAAATATCTGTCTAAAGGACCTGGACCACAACTTCCACCACCCAATCCGCAATGCTGCATATCGATAGTCAGTATGGTTTCCTTCCGAGGAGTCAATTCATACGGATGATTTGCTTTCTCTAGGTCAAGCGGTGTATAATGCAAAGCACTGAAATCCATTAAATTACTAGCCGTCACCATCATGCCAACTCCATTATGGTTGCTAATGGTAAACCAACGCACATTAGAGCGATTACCACAATCTTGGGTTCGTAAATAAGGTTCGAACATATCATCAACTGTGGTTTGATAACGACCAACAGCTGCCGATTGCAAACGATCACGGTAATTTTCGTGAGGCCCAGCTCCGTAAAAAGTCACGTTTTCAAAACCTTCTGGCATTTGCAATAAAAATCCAAGTTTGGCCAATGGATAATCCAACTTGTCTGGGGCAAATTCGGTAGTCACATCAACAAAACCGTTGCCATAAATTTTCCATGTTGTATGCTGATGAACGGTGTAGCCTTTAGACGATTTGGAATCGATATCAGCTTCAATAACCAAAACATCACCTTTTTTACCAACGGAAATGCTTTCCACTTTTGGGCGCATATCATACAAAGATGCTTCGCGCCATTTAGGACCGTATCCTCCCCCAAACATGTAATCGTTATCAACGGGTGCGCGGAAAATATTCAGCATGGGTCCAGCAACTTGAGCAATTGTCACAGAATCTTTATAAAGCATTTTCGTTTCGGGTTGAATACCATAAATCGCTTCTGGTTTGGTTTTCAACACAGGTGTTCCAAAATAATCCAAATCGGTAATAGTACCCACTCGTTTATTAAATTTCATGTTGAATGCTTTTCCTGAAACCAGTATCCAATCGCCTTCTTCACGATAGGTCAATGAGGATAAAGTTTCTGGATGAATCGGTTCAATAGCAGGCACATCAAACGGCGCTTCCATTTGCTCCCAAGCAACTACATGTCCGCGCTGAGCCCATTTTTCATCGTTGTGTAATTTGAAAATGACTTTCAAGAAATACTCGCTTCCCGCTTTCAATTGGGGCTTGATTAACGGTATATTGATCTCAGCTGATTTCCCAGGCTCCAGATTAAGTGCATTCATATTCCCTGCTTCTATTACTTGACCATCACTGTTCAATTCCCAAGACAAATCAAATTGATTAAGATTGATAAATTGGTACTTATTTTTAATGTTGACTTTACCGTTAGGAATATCTCCAGGAGTTATGGCAATGTATTGATACACTTTTTTTACCTCTTCCATTTTAGGTGTAATGGCTCGGTCTGGTGTTGTTAGTCCATTAATACAAAAATTCCAATCGGTAGGCCGATCACCATAATCACCACCATAAGCAAAAAAGTATTCCCCGGGTTTTCCAGGAACTTCTTTTTTTATTCCTTGATCTACCCAATCCCAAATACAGCCACCAATCAAACGTTTGTGTCTTTCAATCACATTCCAATATTCCTGTAGGTTACCCACAGCATTTCCCATGGCGTGCGCATATTCACATACAAAGAATGGTTTGGGATCCTCTTTTGCTCCGATATCATCTAGCGATTCCACACTAGGGTACATGATTGATTCAACATCGGCTGCCTCATTATAACCTTGATAGTGGATAGGTCTGGTTGCATCCAATTCCAATGCAGCTTTACGACAAGCGAAAAAATTAACTCCTTTTCCTGCTTCATTGCCAAGCGACCATATAATGACGGAAGGATGGTTTTTAAAGGCTTCAACCATTGATACGACCCTATCAACATGTGCCTTTTGCCATGGAATTTCATGTCCCAAAGATCCCACATCATATCCAAAACCATGAGTTTCAAGGTTAGCCTCACTAACCATATAAATTCCATAACGGTCACACAATTTATAAAAATCGGGGTGGTTTGGATAATGGGCAGTCCGAACGGTATTGATATTAAATTGTTTGAATAATTTCACATCCTGCAACATACTTTCGTAGGTGATATAGCGTCCATTTAAGGGATCAAAATCATGACGGTTGACTCCTTTTAATAGTACGCTTTTACCGTTTACATAAAGCTGTGAATCCTTGATTTCAATTTTTCGGAAACCGAAATGGGACGCTATCACTTCGAGCGTTTTACCCGTTATATTTTTCAAAACGAACACGGTCTGGTACAAATTAGGTGCCTCAGCCGACCATAAATCTGGATAATCAACTTTTGTATCGATGGCCAATTCTGATGTTTTTTTGCCTACAGTAGAAGCGGTCAGTTGTTTGACAAAAATTGGCTTCTCGCCTTGGTATGATTGACCGTCCTTTAATAAATAACCTTCAACCGTTACAGCACCTTTGTATCCTTTATTTTCAAAAGAAAGGGTTGTTTTGAGATTTGCTGAAGTGAAATCGTCACTCAATTCCGAAGTGACAAAAAAGTCACTGACGTGGAATTTTGGAGTGGCATACAAATACACATCTCGAAATATCCCGCTCAAACGCCAAAAATCCTGATCTTCAAGATAGCTGCCGTCACTCCATTGGTAAACTTCAACGGCTAGTGTATTATCTCCTTTTTGAAGATATGGTGTGATATTAAATTCAGCAGGGGTCATACTTCCCTGGCTGTAACCTACTTTTTTGCCATTTACCCACACATACATGGCCGATTGTACACCAGCAAAATGCAAATAAATTTCATGCTCGTCCCAATTCTCAGGAATAACAAAATCGCGGCGATATGATCCTACTGGATTTGGCAATTCACTATTGGTCCAACCAACATAAGCAGGGGTCATTACGTAAGGTGGATTTTTAACAAAAGGATACGTTATATTGGTGTAAATGGGTATGCCGTACCCTTTTATTTGCCAGTTTGATGGCACTTCTATAGTATCCCAATAGTTAACATTAAAGTTGGGCTTATAAAAATCAACAGGACGTAAATCTGGAGATTTTACCCAGTGAAACTTCCACGTTCCATTTAAACATTGATAATAGGGCGACTCGTTGGCATAATCAGCAATAGCCTGATCAATGGTAGCGTATGGAATGTAATCACTATGGGCCAACTCTTTATTAATACCAATTACCTGTTCATTCTCCCAATCGTGTTGCTGCGCAAATACTGCATTGATTGATAAAAATAAAATGGCAATTACCATGGGAAACCTTTTTTCTTTCATTGTATTATTTGTTTTTTAATTTTTTCATATTAAAATCGATCTCAATTTTTTAAGCTTTATATATCTTAATCGGTATACAACTTTAAAAAATTCAACCGTTTACTAACTTGTTTGATCCATTCACACGCCATCAATTCATGTCCAAATGCTGTTGGGTGCACGCCATCCCAAATCCAATAATCAATAGGGGTTCGTTGTGCTTTCTCAAAAACTTGTGGGTAATCAATCACGACAGCATTAAAATCGGCAGCAATCTGTCTTACAATCTCTGCTCTTTCATGGATTATTGGATGCCACTTTTCATATTGATCTTTACGCCATCCAGAAGCAAAAAAGAAGGGCAATCCCAGTACGATCAACATATCTGGGTTTTGCTCCTTACATAAAGTGAGTAACTTACGGTAAGTCGCATCGAAGGTTTTTGCATCTGTGGCCTCTTCTTTTCCCTCAATTATTGCGTTCACATCATTGATACCAACCAACAAGCTTAATACATCCGGTTTCAAATCCAATGTCTCCGTTTGCCATCTTTTTTCAAGATCCCTTACCGAATTGCCACTAATCCCTCTGTTTATGAATTGAAAACCATACTGCGGAAAATCGGCTCCAATCCTACTGGAAACTGCAAAACAATATCCATGTCCTAAAATATGGTTAGGATCTTCATTTCGTCCCCTATTACCATCTGTGATTGAATCACCCTGGAATAAAAAACACAAATTTTCCTTTTCTGGTTTTTGAACTATTGACTTTATATTCGAACACGCCGTGGATAATCCTGTTACAGCAACCCCAGCTACCGACATGAGTTTAATAAAATCTCTTCGAGAGGAATCTTTTGCCATCATTCCATTTTGTTTTTCCTTATCTAAATTCATTACTTCATTATAGAAAACCTCTTGCTTTAAGCCATTTTTTACAAGCATCTGGCCATGAAGATTCTGTGTTTTCCGTTCTTCCAAGGCCGTATCCATGACCACCAGATTGATAAATATGAAGTTCGCAGGGAACCTTGTATTTTTCCAAGGCTAATGCATACCCAATGCTATTTTGCACTGGTACCGCACCATCATCTATGGAATGAACCAAAAATGCCGGTGGTGTTTCTTCATTTACCTGTAACTCATTTGAAAAATGCTTTTTTCGCTCTAAAGATGGATTATCTCCCAATAAATTCACTTGAGAACCTTTATGCGTGATGCTTTCTTCCATAGAAATTACTGGATAAATCAATAGCGAAAAATCGGGGCGAGCACTGATAGAACCAGCTACTTCATATACTTTTTCATTAAAATGGGTTGATAGTGTGGATGCAAGATGTCCTCCTGCTGAAAATCCCATGATTCCAACTTTTGTAGAATCAATTCCCCATTCCTTTGCGTTACGGCGTACAATACGAATCGCTTCCTGTCCATCCTGTATAGGACCAACAGATTTATCGACCATAAGAGCATCATTGGGCAATCGGTATTTCAACACAAAAGCGGTAATGCCTAAACTATTCAACCATTTGGCTACCTGTGCTCCTTCATGATCAATAGCAAGCCCCCAATAACCACCGCCCGGACATATAATGACCGCCGTACCTGTTGCCATTTCTTTAGGAGCGGGGTACATATCAAGTGTAGGGTTGGTAACAAATCGCATCTTTGTCCAATTATCTGCAGAATCAACAATTTGTTGGTAATCGGTATTGGTAATTGCCCCAGGAACCTTTCCGTTCCAAAGATCAATAACCTGACTTTGACCGAACGTATTAGCAACTATTGCTATTTGACAGATACATACCAGTATTAATGATTTAAAATTTTGAAGACTCATTATTCTTTGATATTTGGATTTATCTTATTAGTACATGACAAAAATCAAAATATATTGAGATGTCAGTTTGAGTCTTTCGTAAACTACGCTTTTATCTTCAAATAAAAATGTATTTTCATTTTCGATAATGCTCAATGTGACACGCTTCAATTTTTGTCATGTACTAAAATATATCTTACTAAATGAATTATTTAATGCCGTATATTATTTTGTTTTAAAATAATCATGCATAATATACCAAGCTTTCTTCTTTTCTACTTTTTCAGATAACAGCCCTTTTCTATTATACCCATTTTGATATAGCTGATTCATCCTTCCCAATGACCTGTAATCGAATAATAGCCAAGGACACACGCCGCTTAAATTGGGAATTGTATTGAACATTTCTATTTGATCCTTATAAATTTGCTCCTGATATGTTTCTGTCCAGTTGGCAGCTTCATCTGTTGGTTTTGTATTATTTCCATATACAGCCTCGCCTCCAAATTCAGAAATAAACACTGGCTTGTTAGGAAAAGAGATATCCCATGTCACATCAGCAGGTTTTCCTTCCCATGGGAGGTACCATCCTATATATTCGTTAAGGGCAACCAAATCGGAATACTTGTAAAGTTCATCCCTAACGATGAATGAATTATTCGTATAAGATTGCGAATTTATAACATTGGTAATCAATCGGGTTGAATCCAATGTCTTGCATTTTTGAGTTAGTTCAACAAGCGCTTCATTTCGGTTTGGTGTACCCGGATATGTTTCGTTTGACAGACTCCAGACAATAACGCTACTGCGGTTTTTGTCCCGGCTAACCATCTCTTTGAGCATGGTCTCCATTTTTTGTGGGACAACACTATCGGAGAACTGCATGAATTGATAAATGGGAAGTTCACTCCATACCATCAATCCCATTTTTTCAGCTTCCTTGACTATATTTTCATTGTGAGGATAATGGGCCAAACGAACCAAATTGCATCCCAATTCTTTGGCAGTATTCAATAGTAGCAAGGCATCTTCTTTTGAATGTGCCCTAGTGCCTTTAAGTGGATTCTCTTCGTGAATATTTACTGCTTTCAAAAAAATGTCTTTTTTATTCAGTACTACTTTAGTTCCTTGCACTTCTATACTCCTAAACCCAATACTATCTACAACCACATCAGTTTCACTTTCAATGATGACTTTATATCGCTTAGGATTTTGTGGAGACCAAAGACTGAAATTCGAAGCAAACTCAACACTGGCATAACCGTCATCGTTTGCTTTTGTTTTATAGACTTTATTAAGCTCTGGTATTTTAATTGTTACCTTTTGTTTTGCTTTTGTTCCATCTAATTTTACCCATCCCAATACGTTATTTAAGTTGCCTTTTTTTAGTTGAATGGAATAATCTTCTATAAAAGTATTGTTGGTTTCAATTAAATTAACATCACGGGTAATCCCGCCATAGTTAAACCAGTCATATCCCGCACTAGGTACGCCATTATTTAAACGTCTGTTATCTACTTTAACAACTAGAACATTATCTCCATTTTTTACTTTATCAGTAATTTCGAATTGAAAAGGCGTAAATCCTCCTTCATGGCTTCCAATTTTTTCACCATTAAGGTATACGTTTGCCAAATAATTTACTGCCCCAAAATGGAGAAATAACCTTTTTTCTGCGTCAGACTTATAATTGAATACTTTTTTATACCAAACATTGCCTTCAAAATAAGTGAGTTCACATAGTTGCGAGTTAAAGTCGCCAGGTACTTTTAACATAGGGCCTCCATCAAAAGAATGCTCAATAAAGTCCGTCTTTTTTTCAGGCTTTTTTTCCTTCCAGACCTCTTTCCAGTCACCTGCGCCTAATGGATCTATAATCACCTGCCAGTCACCATTTAAACTTGTCAAATTTCGAGATTGAACATTGATCATTGCTGTTTGGGCTTGTAAATAACTACCCCATAGGGAAAAGAGCAAAACCATTAAAAAATTTCCTCTAAAACCTATTTTCCAACTTTTTAAAAATCTTTTTTTTTGTATCATTTATTTTATGCATTTATTTTTCTGAAAAATCAGTTGCTTTAAATTTAAATATTAAGAAACAACTGGCTTAATTCTTTCTTGTTCTGTAATTACCTCTATTTCAGCATATCCTGTAACATCATTGCCCGCTGTGTTTTCAATGTTTAGCAGTTTGACCATCTTTTTTCTAAATGCACTACGGGTTATTTTAAGAATTTCCAATAATCAAAATCCACTATGTTGGTCTCGGCTGTTCCTTTAAAAACAAAATATAAATCGTGAATTCCTGAAACTTTTTTAACATCAATTGTTTGTAATGCCCATTGGTCATTGCCTTCCGTCATTGGTACATTTACGGTTCCTATTAACTCTCCGTCTTTAGCGTCCAATCGTATCTCCATTGAAACATTTCCGTTGTGCGTTGTGCCAATTCTTGTCGTGAATTTCGAAGCGCCTTTTTTACGGAAATCCACCTCTTTTACTTTGATAAAAGCGTCATTGTATTTTGCCATAATAAAATTGCCAACCACATCATCGTTCATTGACTTCACTCCTTCAGACCAAGCAATGGTTTCTGCTTCAGTTTTGATATAAGGATTTAATGGATTTAAACTCTTTTTAATACCTTCTGTCATATTCATTTGCACGATTGAACCATCTTTATTAAACCTGGCTTCTTCTACACAAACTGAACGAGTAAAACCACCTCCTCCTGACAATGCTGCATTGTGATAGAAAAAATAGCTCTTTCCCTTAAAATCAATGATGCCGGGATGATTGGTAAAAGAACCTCCTTGTACAGGCATGACGACACCTTGATAGTTCCAAGGTCCTGTTATACTTTTACTGGTTGAATAACCAATATGTTCCGGTATGGGCCCTGCTGCAAAAAATAAATAATAGAGGCTATTGCGTTTATACAGCCATGGTCCTTCCTCATAAGTGGTAGGTCTGTCATTTTTTTCTCCTTCGCGCTTACCAAAAGATTCTATAGTATTCGGTATCTGTTTAACTTCACCCGAATAGGATGTCATATCCTCATTCAGTTTTACGTAATACAAGCCGGGATTTCCCCAAAACAAATACGCCTGACCATCCTTATCAATAAATGGGGTAGGATCGATATCGCTCCAAATATGATCGGAATCGATAAGTCTCTTGCCAATAGGGTCTTTAAATGGACCATAAGGACTATCTGAAACCAAAACTCCTATGCCTCCGCCATGCGTGGGACAATACAAATAAAATTTACCATCTCGTTCAATACACTGAACTGCCCAAGCACCATTATCTTGCTTTGCCCAACTAAAATCTTTGAGAGAAGCAACTATTCCATGGTCTTTCCAATTGACCATATCGGTTGATGTATAAAGTGACCAATTGAGCATTTTAAAACCCTTGCCATCGGCATTGGCATCGTCTTCATCATGGCTTGTATACAAATACACTGTGCCGTTATGTACCATTGGTGCCGGATCTGCTGTATAATTGGTTTGCACAATAGGATTTTGTGCTTCACCAATGGAACAATTTAAGATAGCTACAAGTGTCGCTATAAGTTTATAGGTATGTTTCATTTTTTTATTTAGTTATTAATATTTAATTCTGAACCAATCAAAATCTACATATCCGCCAGTATTTTTTGTTGCATAATTAAACAAGCCAAAACGATACCCCATAAAATGTGGGATGTCGTAGGTCATTTTCAAAGGTCGACCTATCGGTTGCCAAACTTTTCCATCAAGACTGTAAAAGAAACTAGCTTCATCTTTCCCATTAAGAGCCCAAAGGTTATTAGCTTCATCGTTCATGCCGGTAAAATCGCAATCGATTCTGAAGTAAATTTGGTCTTGATCCAATGGAATTCGCTTTACTTCGACAGGCTTATCATTATCAGTAGTGATCATTACTATCGACTTTTGACCCGCGTCAATTTTAACCCCCACTAATCCATACTTTTTTTGGAGAACTGAGAATCCGGCAAAATCGCCGTCTTTCATTTTGGAAACATCCAGAGCAACAGAAGCTGAGCTGGTTGGACCAATAGTGCGTTGTGTAAGTGTGTTTCTGGCCTGAAGAAAATCAGTGTCGATTCTTCCTGTTTTGAGGCGCAGGAATCCTTTTCTTTCTTCTATTGACCAAAGTTTGTTATCCGGATTATGATTCCATTGCCATGCTAAAGGAAGTGCTGCTTGTCCTTTTTTTCGCTTGAATTCATCAGAAGCAACCAAATTCGGAATCAAACCTTTACTGGCTGGCAGGTCTAATGTTTCCGGAACTCTGCCGTTTTCTCCTAATACAGGCCAACCGTCTTCCCACTTGACAGGAACGAGATAAGGAACACGGCCAACAGCAGCATAATCGCGAAAAAGATAAGAGAACCAACGTCCATCAGGAGTGTCTATCAATCCTCCTTGAGCAATTCCTCTATCCTGTAAGCCAACTTTTCCTTCCCAAGGACCGTTGATATTATCTGCCCTGTGTATAATTACAGTTCGCATTTCACCGCGTGCCGCGCAAATATTAAATAAATAATATTTCCCTTTTACTTTAAATAATTGAGATCCTTCAGCATTAAGACCCACATTTAGTCCACATGGGGCGTTGGCGTTCTCGATGAGAATCCTTTCCGGAACGCTTTGTTTAATTCCTGTCAGATCCTCATTTAATTCCATAATTTTTAGTGTGCCGGCGTTATGAATTACATAATTCTTGCCATCATCATCAAAAAACAAGGAAAGGTCATGAAGTGCGGGCTTAAAAGAAATTCGCTTCCAATCTCCTTTTTCTATATCTTTCGTTGTAAAAATATAGGTTTCATTGGTGGTTTGTGCAAAAACGGCTACATAGTACGTGCCGTTGTGGTAGCGCAAACTACTTGCCCAGGTACCTTTACTATAGGCGTTTTTTCCTTCTGTTAAATTTAGCTCCGGCATATCTGCCAAACTTTCATGCGCGTAGTTGATCAGTTTCCAATTGACAAGATCTGTAGATTTCATGATCGGCAAGCCGGGGTTCATGTGCATCGTTGTACTGCTCATATAATAATTTTTACCAACCCTAATTATCGATATATCAGGCACATCAGCAAAAATGATTGGATTTTGGGCTTGCGCCAAAGCAACGGCCTGAACAAACAAAAAAAGGAAGGTGAAAATGAACTTAATTTTTTTTTTCATAGGATAAAAGATTAATTGAGAATTGAAATTGATGCAATAGATATTTTTTTTCATAATAGAAATTAGTATTTGTTTTTAAAATTGCTTTAAGATTAAGAATCCCACTATTTATAATTGTTTTTCAGGACTAATTATTATTGCAAAACCACCACCATTAGCCATATTTACAATTAGTTTATCGTTACTTGTAATATTAACTATTTCGCGTTTATAGTCTGTAGCATCTTTATTTGCATTAATGCCATCTTTAAAAATTTCGGCGGAGTAGGTTCCCTCGCTCAGGAAAGATAGGTCTATCGAAATTTCTCTTGCCGACCAATTGGTCAAACCACCTACAAACCACCTATCATCCTTTCGTCTGGCCAGAGCAGCATATTCGCCAACTTTTCCATCGAGGGCGATTGTTTCATCAAAAGTGGTTGGAATCTGAGAAATAAAGGTTGTGCTTTCCTGCTCTTTCATATAGGCTGTAGGACTATCAGCCATCATTTGCAATGGTGCTTCATAAATAATATACATACCTAATTGATGACACCTTGTTCCCTGACTCATCGGCATGGAATTGCTCGGACGAAAATCTGCTCTTGTTGTATTACGCATGGCTCCAGGTGTATAATCCATAGGTCCGGCAAGCATTCTGATGAAGGGGATGCTGGTCGCATAATATGGCATATCTTCATTTGGTGTCCACTTAACGTTCTCCAAACCTTTAACCCCTTCAAAATTAACAATATTCGGGTAGGTTCGTTGAATACCGGTGGGTTTATACACACCATGGTAATCAATAAAGAGCTTATAAGAAGCTGCCTTTTTAGCAATATCATGAATCGATTTTACCATTTTTTGATCATCACGATCTATAAAATCTATCTTAAAGCCCTTCACTCCCATTTTTGAATATTTGGAAAAAGCATCATCCAAAACCTGATTTATGGCATACCATGAGGCCCAGAGAATAATACCAACATTTTTTTGCTTTCCATAGTTGATGAGTTCTTCGATATCCATACAGGGTGACACTTTCAGCATATTGGTCTCTTCACTCCAGCCTTCATCCAGCACGACATACTCAATGTTGTTTTTGGAAGCAAAATCGATGTAATATTTATAGGTTTCCGTATTAATTCCTGCCTTAAAATCAACCTTCGATATATTCCAGTCGTTCCACCAATCCCACGCTACTTTACCTGGTTTTATCCAGCTTATATCAGTGATTTGTGAAGGTGTAGAAAGTTTTTGAACCATATCATTATTCAATAGGTCTTTATCGTTCTCACTTATTATTATTGCTCTCCATGGGAAATTTCGGGAACCCTGTGTTTGAGCAATATAAGATTCCCGCTTTACCACGATATAGTTCATATGATTAAAGCCTCCTAGACGTTCTTCCTTTGGGTAATGAGCAAATTCCCCTTTCAAACCTTGTTGCGTTTCCTCATTTCGAGTTAAGAACATTCCAGGATAATTCTCTAGTTCAGCTTCTATGATAGCAGCCTTTTTCCCATTTCCCAAATCGATAAGGAGTGGCGAAATAGCCAGTGAATCTTTTACAAATTTGGAAAGAGGAATCTCAACATAGTTGCATTCAAAAGCAGATGTATACATATCATTTTCCCTTAGATCGCGCACATATGGAACAAAGGCTTTATGGTCTTTGCTGAAATTAAAATTAGCTTCCTCAGATTCGATAATGATTTGCCTCTTCTTCGTTGTAAAAAAACGATAAGCTACGCCATCGTTATAGGCTCTTAAAATCAAACCAAAATCACCCTTAAAGCTTATAATGAGCTGATTGTACTCATCTATCACTGTTTGCTTTTTATAAATGGGTGTGACAAAAGAGGTGTTGACTTTTGACTTTTTAACACTAATAATCTTTGCATTGTTTCCTAAAACTAATCCATTATCGAGTGTCAATGAGATGGACGAAGGAACAATAACTTCTGTGTTTTCATGATTGACAGACCATGAGATTTTCGCTCCACTTTCTAAAGCCATATCAATCTTCCCGTTTGGAGACTTTAAGTGGATTACCTGAGCAACGCCAACACCTGTTGATAAATGTGCAAGAATAACTATATGTAAAAAAAATCTATTCATTTGATTGTTCATTATTATTATTTAACCATTTTGATATTTATTGCAGATTCTTCTAAAGTGGGCGATGTTACCGATAATTTAATTTCACCCGCCTCATAATTGCTTTTTACTACTACCAGAGCACGTCCCTTCCATGCTTTACGACTGTTGCCTTTTTGTTGGAAACAACTGGAGTTGATATACCAACGCCCCAATGTGCCACATGTACCGGATTTGTAACCGTCACCCAAACATGGCGATAAATACCCGAACCACTATACCATCGACTGTTCATCTGTTGTGAATTATCAACTCGAACCGCTATGACGTTTTCTTTATCGAAATGAAGATGTGGTGTCAGGTCATAGAAGAAAGACGAATAACCGTATGGACGAATACCCAATGATTTTCCATTGATAAATACTTCGGAGTTCATATAAACACCTTCAAAATAAATGGAAACGATTTTGTCTTGCCACTCACTGGATGCTTGAAAAGTTTTTCGGTACCAGCCAATTCCTGCCGGAAAATAACCGCCACCTTTACCTGTAGGGTTTTGAGGATCAATTTGTCCTTCTATGCTCCAATCATGCGGTAAATCAAGTTTGCGCCAGCTTGAATCATTGAAATCATCTGCTTTGGCTTCAGGGGCATCGCCCAAAAAGAATTTCCAATCAGAATCAAACAATTGCTTTCTTTCCATCCCGTTTTGCGCATTGCCTGAAAAAAAGCTTATAAATAGTATAAATGCGAATACTATTTGTTTTGCAAAATAATTTTTCATGTGTGAATTAAAGCTGTTCATTTTGTTGTGTATATATTTCTAATTGTATTATGAATATGGGGATTCATTTATCGATAAGTTATTCTTAATTATGTCTATCTATGGTGTTATTTTTTGATGATTTATTTAGCCTTTACATCTCCTTGTAGAAAACTATTATCTTAACGCAAAGGAGTTATCCGATACAGTCCTGCACCATGTTGTGGCAATTCACGCTCGAAGCTCCCTTTAAAGGTTCCCATATCTTTATGATTCCACAAATCGCGTACTTTTACTTTGCCTTTTATACCAATGTCCTCAAAGTTTACTTTTACATTGGCCTTGTCGGGCAAATTTAATGTTCCTTTATCAACCAAAACTCCAAAATTCACTGAGCCTATGTCCTGTGTTACGTAGCCGGTTGCTGTAAAAGAATCATATCCTTCAGGCAATTCATAAACGATCACAGACTCTGCATGAGCACCAATTCCCTCTCGTGTTTCATTATTTATAATAATTGGATTATTATCACAGGTACGATTGACATTCGCATCTCCCCAGCCTGAAGTTGCACTCAGCCATTTGAGGTCAGTCAGTTTTAAATCGCCTTTGGGGCCGTGAAGTACTGGATCGACCCAAACGATATGATCCCAATCATTAGTATTTCCGCCATCTTTCACAAAGAGAACAAGTTTTTTACCATCTTTTACCGATACTTCTATCTTTTGTGAACTTCCTTTGCCTGCAATTATTGGACTGACATAATCGGCATTGTTGAAATCAACATTCTCTCCCTTGCTTTGCGCATTGAAGAGGGCCACATATTTGTCTTTGCTATTAGGCACATCGGCTGTCCATACAATCAGATTCTTTTCGCGCGACACCTGACGGTTATTTATGCTGTGTTGATTTACTTTGAGCATTTCGGGATTGGTGAGTACTTCCTTGGTAAAATCGTCTAGTTTGGTCATATCTCCACCAAAAATAAGTGGTGAACGACCAATAGCCCAAAGGCTCATAAGCGTATAGTGTTCGTTTTTGGTGAAATTGGTTGGGCGGTTGAATTCAACAGTACCAATGGGTAACATATCGGCATCGGGGAAATGTCCGGGTCCACGAAAAGGTGTCCACACATCCATTCGCTCAAACATACCTTTCAACAATCCCCATCGATCCCAAAAATCATCGGTGATACGCCACATATTAGCATGATTCATAACATGCTCGCCCATTTTAACCGGCGTTGCTCCCGGCGACAAACTTAACAGAATGTGTCGACCGGTTTTATCTATTGCTTTGCGAAGAGCTTCAATTTCGGTCTTTTGCACATCATCGTAAGGGCGTGAAATATCGTCGCACTTGATAAAATCCACTCCCCAGTCGGCATACATCTGCACAATGGAATTATAGTAAGCCTGACCTTCAGGGCTATTAGCATCAACGCCGTACATATCAGGATTCCAACCGCAGGTAGAGTTTTTAATGGCAATATCCTGAGCTTTTACGTTTGTCCCGAGTACAGGTGTATTTTTTTCGACAGCCTGACGAGGAATTCCGCGCATAATATGAATTCCGAATTTCAGTCCTTTGGAGTGTACATAGTCTGCAAGGTGTTTGAACCCTTTTCCATCTGCAGCCGAAGGAAATTTTTTCAAACCTGGCGTTAAGCGGCCATATTCATCCATGGTAAGTATTGCCTTCGAGTCGTAATAATGTCCTTTTGATTCAGGCTCATACCATTGAATATCCACTGTGAGATAGTTGTATCCGCTTGGTAAAAGGTATTTTGCCATCGCATCTGCCTGTTCTTTTATTTGCTGTTCGGTAACGGTTGTTCCAAAACAATCCCAACTGTTCCACCCAAGAGGTGGTGTGGATGCCCATTCGTGATATTTTTGGGCTGTTTGTGCATTTATAACGCTAAAGACAATTGCCAAAACCAAGGTAAGCTTATATTTCATTTTTTATTTTAATTAGGTTTAATATTATAGTTTTCTAATTTTTATTTTTTATTTTGCGGTGTTAGTAACGCAACAAATCCAGCTCTTCGAAGCATTTTTTATCTGCCATACTAATCTATTGTCTCCAAATATCCTTATTCACTCTTTGGCTATTTGGCTTCGTATCCTAATAGAGTAAGCATTTCAAGACCATATCGCCTACCTAATTCCCTGTAACCATTGGAATCAAAATGGGCATTGTCAAATCCAGTACAACCTTCAGAGGAAATAATATGTGCCGTTGGAACTATATCAGGCAATTTCCTTATAATGGGATTCATTTTTGAACAACAATTGCCATCAGCAGATAATAACTCGCCTGCTAAAAGAGGAACTGAACCGGCATTTAACGAAAGGTCGGTCAACATATCACCGTAAATTTTCTTTACATACGACGGCCATTGTTCTTGTCCCGCATTTGTCTCCCCTTGGTGCAAAAGTATGCCTTTAACGACGCCATCTTTTTGAGCCAATTTGGCCAAACCTACAAGATATTGATAAGGATTCTCATTATAAGACGCTACCAGCGAGGTAAACCATTTGTCCTTGTAGGTCGAATCGAAATCCTTGTAAATATCTTTGTCGAACAGCCTAATGTCACAGCCGGCAACAGAAACGTTAATAATCCCAACTGTAATATTATCCGGAAGATTGGCAACCAAAGTTCTTCCGAAATAATCTGCAGGCGATAGTCCTGAATTACATTGACAGATAGGTGGAACGGCAGGACTCCATTCAGCCTTCTTTTTATTTAGGTCTGGGCAATCTAGTGCCTGAAACACCTTGAATCGGTTATTTACTGTCATATCCTGACTCTCAATTGGAGCTGCACCTTGCATGTTGGATTGTCCAAAACAGATAAAAATATAGAAGTTGCGATCTTGCGCAAAAGCTCCTGTATTCAAAACGAGTAAGCCTACAACAGTAAAAACGAAAACATGTAGTCTCTTCATATTATTAAGTTCTTTGTTAAATAACACATTAAATTGAGATTAAAAGCTGTTATTTTAATAGTCATAGCTTTTTTTTTTACTTTCCAGCTTCCCTAATACTCATTTAGTTTAGTCGCATACACTCCGTACGACTCATTAGTTACTTTGTAAAAAGGTAGAAGCGTATATTCTTTTCCATTATTTTTCAATGAAAATGACATAGAATTCTCTTGTTTAGAGATATTTTTCAAAATATCTGACTCATTTCCTTTTAATATTGTTTCTTCATTAACTTGGAATGCTAATAAAACCGGTCCATAAAACAGTGCAACTACATTTGGATTATCAGGCATTTTTTTTAAATTAAAATGATAATTAAAACGTATTTCTATCTTATCACCGTTTTTCCACTTTCTGTCAATTATAAAATAAGACATCGGAGTTACATTAGTTGTAATAGGTTCACCGTTTACCAAAACCTGAGTTTGTTCGTCTGCCCAAGATGGGATAAATAATTTCAATGCAAATGGCGTAGTTTTATTAGCCGTTATGTTAAATTTTACAATAGAATCATCCGGAAAATCGGACGACTGTGACAAATTAATCCCTTTAGATTTCCATTTCACAGTGGAAGGAACATACAAATTTACCCAAAGGTTATCATTGTTATGAAAATAAATATTAGCATTTAAGTCCGTAAACGCTTCAATAGTTGTTCCGTTACAACAAAAAAACTCACTGGGGCTGGCAAAGCTCTTCTTATTCGGAGAGCCCAATGGCAAAGAATAAACATTCCATCCGGTTTCGGCATTTTGTAGTGCAAAAACGGAATTATAAAGTGTATTCATATATACATCGGCATATTCGGGTTGGGCAGTCCAACGAAACAAAGTACTTGTGATTTTTTGAGTATTATGTGAAACGCATGATTCAGATGTTTTGTCAGTAAGAGTTGTACTTAAACAATCTGGTTTTCCCCAATGTTCTGAAGTTTGAGCAGTTGGAGTTGTAGCAATAGGTCTAGGACCACTACTAGACCCATTCACATAACAATGATGATGTTCCAACATATCCCAAAAGTGGGAAACAACATCACGATAATAGCTGTCTCCGGTATTTTCATACCGTTTGGCAAACCCAATTATCAAAGGTAAATGAGTATTGGAATGTAAGCCTGACAAAATATCTTTCCCCTCATACAACGGCTGACTGAACCATTTACGGTCAAAAAGACAAGCCAATCTGTAATGAGTTGAATCTTTGGAAATTTCAAATAAATTCTGTAATACATCATTCATCCCACCCGCTTCATTTGCGGGATTTGCCTGAGGAGTATATAGCATTTTTTCAATAGTTTCTGGCGAAAGTTTATCCATACGCTCTTTTACATAAGCTGCCATATTAACAACTATTGCATAGGCTTTTTTATTTCCGGTAAGCTGATAAACATCGAGCATTCCCTGCATAGTTTTATGATAGGTATAGTATGGCGCCCAAACTCCACTAAATTGTGTTTCCAATGTAGTAAAATCTTTTTTGGGGAATGCGCTCAGGTATTTGCCACCAAGTTTTTGCTGACACTCTTCAAGCACATCAACCATATATTTCACACGTTTTTGAAGCAAAGTATCGCCCGTTTTTTCAATCAAAGAAGCACAAGCCGACAAATAATGACCCACAAAATGCCCGCGCAATCCCACATTAGGCGACTCCCAGCCTTCAAGCGGTTTCGCTTTCGATTCAATTCCAGCATTTATCCTGAAATTGTGTAGTAGCCTATCCGTATCAAACTGATAAATATACTTTGTATTGACAGTCTCCCGTTCCTTTATCCATGACTCAGACAAAACAACATCTTTATTTAAAAATGCGATGGGTCGCTTCGCCTTGTCAAGGAATGATTGTCCAAAAACCGTCTGGCAAACAAACAAAAACAACCCAATACATTTTATTTTATTTTTCATATTGAAAATTTAATATTAGAAAAATTGCATTATTATATTGAAACTGTCACATTCAATTTTAAACCAATCACTTCATAACTATTTTAAAAACAACTGCAATATTATTCGGAATAGATTTTGGTTTTATGATTACCAATGAATCTACTTCTTGTTTCCAAGAAATTTTTTCTTTACTGCCAAGAAGTTCAATTTTTTTGATTTTTCCTGTTTCTTCTTTTTTTGCGAGTGACTTCAATAAAATATTTTCTGTTGGTTTACCCATCACCGTAGCATACAAAACATTTCCTTTCTGATTGTATCGAATATCTTTTGCTGAGTATTTTATTTTTCCCTCATTAAATCCCTGGCTATTAATAGGGTTAGATGCGTCGGCAGCAGGTCCTTCACCATACAGTTTCCAAGGGCGGGTGTCGAAGATACTTTCTTTGTTTACATCCATCCAAGCGGTAATACCTTCAAGAACAACCACTTCCTTGTCATCAATAGTACCATCTCCACGAACAGGAATATTAAGTAATAAATTTCCATTTTTACTGACAATATCTACTAAAGCACGAATGACACTCTCAGCCGATTTATAACGGTTTTCATCATACACCCTTCTATTATAATGCCAATCTCCGATACACGTGCAGGTTTGCCATGCTTTTTCTTGTGGTTTGTCAGGTGCTCCACGTTCTACATCCCACACCAAACATTCCTTTTGTTTATCTGAAAGTATTTTGCCGAATAAGACAGCTTCTAATTTATTATCATGGGTCTTCATGTTATGATTGTAATAATGAGCAGCTATTTTTAAACCAGCATCGCTAACCGGATACAATGGGAGTGCTGTATCATCAAAATATAGCAGGTCGGGGTTGTACAAATTAATAAGATCCATAGTACGGTTATAAAATTTTTCACAGTACGCTTGGGAAGGCCATGAGCTTTTATCTTGCCATTCCCAATTCCATCCCTTTTTGCTTAATCCATGATTTTGTGCATACAACTCCTGAGGATCCAATCCTTCCCACCAAGTGCCTTTTCCATCTGCTTTTGTAAGTTTTCCATCATATGGAATATCTTTAAATTCTCCAGATTTGTCGGTGCCCTGTGCCGTTTCGTACCACATCGATGCATGGGCAGCATGTACACTCAATCCAAAAGGAAGCCCCTGTTTTTTAGCGGCTTTTGACCAACCGTTTATAATATCCTTTTTAGGACCAACACGAACAGAATTCCATTCTTGGTATTTACTGTCCCATAAGTCTAGATTATCATGATGGTTGGCCATAGCAAAGAAATATTGAGCCCCTGCACGTTTATAAAGAGCTACAAGTTTATCTGGATCCCAGTTTTCTGCTTTCCAGTCGTGTATTACGTCTTTAAAACCTACTTTTGAAGGGTGTCCATAATGGTCAACATGCCATTTATAGTAATCATGCTCTTCTTCATACATGCCACGTGCATACCAATCGCCCCGCTCAGGCTGACATTGTGGTCCCCAATGAGCCCAGATACCAAATTTTGCATTGCGAAACCAATCAGGAACTTCGTATTGACTAAGAGATTGCCATGTTGGCTCAAACTTACCAGAGGTAACGGGTTCGTTACCTTCTCCAATAGGCAACGGAAAATTTTCCTGAGCCTTCAAGAAACATGAGAATAGCATGAAAATTGCTATAGATAGACTAACTTTCATTGATTTTTTTTTGTTCATACTAATATTATTTTACTTTTTATTTATATCTTTTTCATTAGTTTATTAGTCCATTTTATAAATGCGTTCCATCAGTTGCCATTTTTGGTTTGCTGTTGCCTCGACAGAGCTGTCCTGAAATTGCGACATATATGCTTCCCATTCATTTTGATATGGCTTTAGTGCCAATTCTTACATCGTCTCGTCGTGGTTAAAATCAGCTACGGTATCCATAATCATGAAAAGCTTTGTTCCCAAAAGATAGATTTCCATATCGATAATCCCTATTTACATAATAAACCTTATTAGGAATGGAGCCAGCAGCATTTTTGCGCTGACTCCATATAAAAAATTCAATTATTTATTCTTTAACCATCTTAAATGATTTTGAGTGATTTGATTTTACTCCTTCAAAATGAACTATATACAATCCTGATTTCAATGAAGATCCCATTGCCCAATTGGCTTAAAATTTTATTGTCTCTACTTTTCTCCCAAGTATATCAAAAATGGAAACACGAAATGGTTGATCTGAATTTACAGCTTCACCTTTAAATTCGTTAACAAATAGGATTTGGATAAACCTTAATTGAATTGTCACATGATTGGTTCGATTCAGTCGCCAGGCTTACTGCTGCTTTCCTGTAATTATAAAATTATCAAACATTACAGCATTAGAACTCTCCGTATTAGGATTTATTCTTAGGCTTATTGTTTTATAATCTCCTGAAGGCAAAGCAACCGATTTTGCTTCTGCATTCCACCCTCCACCACTAGCAACTGTAGGTAGAGTTACCCAAGAAGCACCACCATCAGTACTTGCTTCAATTTTTGGTTTTACTGCATCTCCTGCATCTTCAACAACAAAATTATAAGACAGGTTTAAATTTGTAAAACCAGCCACATCGATATTAGGTATGATAACAGCAGCATCTTTGGATTCTATTTTCAATAGAAATTGGTTACCCCATCCTTGACGCAAATTTATTTTGGCATTGTCAGCAGTTTCTAGATCTACTCCGCCACTCCATGTTCCTGCCTTTTTAGATGGTTTAAATGTATGCATTTGACCATCTCCAAGGATACCAACATTTGATTCAAAATTTTCGGAATACAGAGTTTGCTGTGCATTGGCTAACATCCCTGTTAGAACCAAAAATAATAATGTGATTTTTTTCATTTTTTTTAAATTTAATGTTAAACAATTATAATTAAGAAATGGGGTTTCTAAATTGGTAAAATAACCCGTTGGATATAACTAGTTTAATTTCAATTATCCAATGGAATTTTTATATGCTTTAATTAATTTCCACTAGCAATAATAGCATCAATCGTTCGCTGATCTTTCACCGTAAAATTTGCTCTGTCCACTGCACCGCCAGTATCCCACCAGAATGGGATCAATCCATTGGCAATTGCCTGTTTTGTCACATACCTGATCCAATGATCCACGGAGTTATTGTGGGCTTCCAAATCCTGGGGGACATATTGGGCATTATCACGCCTGTACACGCCATATTCACCGAGGATTACCGGGACTCCTTTATCTACGAATTTCGTTTTTGCCAAGGCCATCGATGCGTCTACTGCATCTTCTTCCCCATAAGTAGCATTACGCTCGGGCTCTATTTCTGAATGATAACCTTCCCCCCAGTAGTAGGCCATATTTCCCCAACTCACATCTTCAAACAAAATGCAGAATTGGGAAGGCGTGTAATAATGTACCTCGGCCATCATACGGCCCTCTATTTCATCTGTAGGCATATCCATCAGCTCATCGCTCCTCTCAATATTCGTACCGGGTCCCTGAATCACGAGCACTCTATAACTGTTCCTTCCTCCTGTTGCCCGAACAGTATTGACAAAGGTTTGGTGATAAGAATGAAGTACCTCCATCTCAACAGCATCGTGAACTTCTGGTTCATTGGCACTGGCAAACATCAGGTGCTCATCAAAATCACGCATTGCCGTTGCTATTTGCTCCCAAAAGGCTTTCTGTTTGGCATTTACCGATTCTTTCTTTGCAGGAGTACAGTTTTTTTCCAGCCAACCGCCATCCCAATGGATGTTTAGCAATACATACATATCATTATCAACACAGTACTGCACCACCTCTTTTACACGGTCCATCCACACTTGATCTATTTTAGCAGTTGTCTGATTTGAAAACTGATCCCACGAACATGGAAGACGAACGGCATTGAATCCCAAATTCTTTATAGTTTCAACATATTCTTTTGTGATATTTGGATTACCCCAGGCGTTTTCACCTCCTATAGCCTCTAAAGTATTACCAATGTTCCAGCCCAGTTTTATTTTGGCTGCCAGTTCAACAGCG
Source organism: Confluentibacter flavum (assembly GCF_002843175.1). Classification (GTDB taxonomy): domain Bacteria; phylum Bacteroidota; class Bacteroidia; order Flavobacteriales; family Flavobacteriaceae; genus Confluentibacter; species Confluentibacter flavum. Next base: position 189,052 of record NZ_PJEO01000011.1, on the reverse strand, counting down.
TTACTGCTCATCCCAGAAGCATCAGCTGGGATGGTATTTAAATTGTAGCTAGGATATAAATTACCCGTTTGTGTAACTGTTATACGTCTTACCTGTCCATTGCTTGACGTCACTGTAATTGTAGCAGTACGAGTCAATTGAGAACCATTCATTCCAGATGTTATTGTTATTGTTGCTGTTCCACTACCACCACTCGTATTGTTTATTTGCAACCAAGAGGTTGCTGGATTAGAAACAGTCCATGTGCCGTTTGTTGTAAGTGATATATCAGAAGTTCCGCCATCTGGCTCAAAGGAGACTTCGGTTGTGGAAACCATTAGTGTTGGATCTTCACCCGCCTCACCGCTACTTGAACACGATACTGATGTTACAATAACACATAGTAAGAGTAAAATTTTGTATAAATATTTAAGCTTCATTTTTATTTACTTACTTTTTTAGATTAATAAATATTAAGTTTCAGTGAGGGTCCCTGTTTTAAAATTCAATCCTGCTTAATAGTTCCAATGCATGATATCTCAGCTAAACTGTATTTTTATTAATAATTAATATTCAACGGAATTAATAAATGAATTTCCATTCATCAAACAAAAAACCCTCTCCGTTAAATACAAAATAGATGTTCTCTACTCCTTTACCCTTTTTCTGATTTATTTTCTTTGAGATCGTAGTCCATTCCTTCTCATCACATGTAAGCGAAACAAGAGGGGTACCTTTAAGATTATTTACATAAACATCAATTTTACCTTTTCCTTTCACTTTGGCTTCGAATTTGGAAGGAATCTTTTTGCTAAAATCGGCCCCTCGAACCATCAGACATTGTTTGTCTGCTTTTCCTTTGGCAACCATATTTCCCACATTTCCAACAGCTTCAAACTGGACTTTCCCCGAAGTGCCTCCAGTGGTTTCTGCTTGCTGAAGTACGAATGGATTTAATGGGTTAAGTTGTGACGGCCCTTTAAAAGTTGCTGTGACCATGGGGATATTCACATCATTCCCTTCATCCACCTGCATTTCTTCTATACCCACATTACGAAAACCACCTGTAGTGCCAAAATAATCCTGTAAATACATGGCATGGTAAGCAAGGTAATATTTCCCTTTAAACTTAAGGAAGTGCGTGTGGTTGTTTGTAAAAGGGCCCACGTTAACTTCGCCAGTATTCTTAAAGTAATTATCGCGATACTTCCAACTATCTGGATCTAAAGGTGTTTTACTGGTCATATAAGATATGTTGCATCCAGTTGGTTTAGCAATATTGGTATAAGGCCATTCAGTGCGTTCATCCCAATTCGTACAATAGCTATAAACCCAGGTTCCATTGATAAAGTTAAGATCGCTGGCTTCATTAAAATAAGGAGCGGGTATCTTAGAAATTTTGCCGGCCAAACTCATCATATCTGCTCCTAATTTGACGATTCTGGCATTATCCGGCATATATATTGTTTTAGGTTTTCCGGCTCCAAAAACCAGCCAGCCTGTACCTTGGTCGTCAATCAAAACTCCGGGATCGAATGGATTATTGACGTCCACACCAGGGACAGAATGGTCAATTATGTTCTTTCCTAATGGGTCTTTCCACGGACCAACGGGAGAGGTAGAAGTAAGCATGGCTGAGGCTCCACCACCATTGGAGTAATACAAATAGAAGTGCGTCTTACCATCCGCTTCCAGTCTGGATGTAATGGAAGGTGCCCAGGACACCCCAGTCCATGGCGCCACCTCTGCTGTATTTATGAGGCCATGATAGGTCCAGTTTACCATATCATCTGAAGACATCATGACCAGTGTACGGATATGCTCGTATGAATTTTTCCCATCCTTTCCTACCTTCTCGTACTGTTGATGGTCATTCGTGGCATACACATACATTCTTCCATTGTATTCCACAGCTGTCGGATCGGCCGTAAACATAAAATCTAATAATGGATTCGCATTATCGGACATAAGTTTCGGCGAAACATTTGCGAATTTTTCTTCCAGATTTTCTTTAATCTCTTTCGGTTTATCCGAATTGGTCTGAGCTGATACGAATTCTGTACCTCCCAAAAAAGCCATACTAACGACTGTACTTAACAATACTTTTTTTCTAAACATGCTTTCTTCATTTTACCCAAAAAACGGATACTCGTTAAGGGTTCATTTAAATTGATTAATTATTCTTAAACTATTGTAACAAAGAGGTAAATCCTTCCCCGAGACTGGCGAATGCTTGACGAATCTCAGGCACGGGAAATAACCTTATGCTATCATGGACATTATACTATTTAATTAGATCCCGCTATAATAGCATCTAACAAAGCCTGGTCCTTTACCACATTATTAGCTCTGTCTAGAGTAGCACCTACCTCCCACCAGAATGGCAGAAGACCATGCGCTTTAGCCTGTTTGGTCACATAAGTTGCCCAGTACTCTACAGACTTGTTGTGCATATCCAGATCCTTAGGTACAAATTTGCTACTGGCAGTCCGCCTAAAGGATGCATATTCCCCCAGCACAACAGGGATACCCTTATCAACAAACTTCTGTTTCATCTTTTGGAATTCATCAAGGATCTCATCCTCTTCTCCATAGGTGGCGTTCCTCTCTGGCTCAATGGTAGAATGATTCCCAGCCCCCCAGTAGTAAACCATGTTGCCCCAACTTACATCTCCATCCAATACTATCGTAAATGTAGCAGGCGTGTAGTTATGTATCTCAACCATCAAACGATTAGGTACTGGATCTACAGGAAGCGTATTCATCAGATTATAAGTTAATTCACCGTTAGTCCTAGGCCCCTGCACAACTAACACCCTGTAACTGTTTTTGCCTCCGGTAGCGCGAACTGCTTTAACAAATGTCTGGTGGTAGCTATCGAGTATGGCCATCTGCTCGGCATTATCAGCCTTAGGTTCATTCGTGCCGGCAAATATAAGGCGCTCATCAAAATCACGCATTGTTGTAGCAATCTGCTCCCAAATCGCCTTTTGCTTCGCATTAACGGACTCTTGCATTGCCGGAGTGACATTATCTTCCAGCCAGCCCCAATCCCCGTGACAATTCAGTACCACATACATATCATTTTCCACGCACCATCCAACCACTTCTTTCACACGCTCAAGCCACGCAGGGTCTATTTTCATTTTTTCAGGATCGCTTAAATGACTATAAACCCAGCCAACAGGAAGCCGTACAGCATTGAAACCTATTTGTTTTACAAATTTTATGTACGATTCGGTAAGTTTACTATTCTGCCAGTCGCCTTCGTTTGGGGATTCCATGGTATTGCCAAAATTTATTCCCATATGCATTTTTGCCGCCAATTGTACGGCTGTGCTGCCCATTCCTGTTTCGTCTGGAGCTTTAGGCGTTAAATTGTATGAAGGATATAAATTGCCCGTTTGTGTAACTGTTATACGTCTTGCCTGCCCATTGCTTGACGTAACCGTAATTGTAGCGGTACGATTCAATTGAGAACCATTCATTCCAGATGTTATTGTTATTGTTGCTGTTCCACTGCCACCACTTGTATTGTTTATTTGCAACCAAGATGTTGCTGGATTTGAAACAGTCCATGTGCCGTTTGTTGTAAGTGATACATCAGATGTTCCGCCATCTGGCTCAAAGGAAACTTCGGTTACAGAAACCGTTAATGTTGGATCTTCACCCTCACCGCTACTTGAGCAGGACATTATACTCATTACAATTGTAAAAAGTACTGTCAAGATTTTACATAATTGTTTAATTCTCATTTTTATTTGTTTTTATGGTAAATAATAATTATCTCAAAACCTATAGGATAATCAACTTTTGTTGAATACCCCAGACCCTATTTTTAATAACAACCAATAACTTAAAGCTTTTATCATTTTATATAAGCCTGTTTTAAGCGATGGAGTCCCTTGACAAATAGATCTGAATAACCTTATACTATAAATTTGACATTATACTATTGATTATATCCTGCAATAATGGCATCTAACATAGCCTGATCCTTTACCACATTGTTAGCTCTGTCTAACATAAAACCTATCTCCCACCAGAATGGCAGAAGACCGTGTGCTTTAGCCTGTTTGGTCACATAAGTTGACCAATAATCCACAGACTTGTTGTGCATTTCCATATCCAAAGGAACAGGCTTGTCAAGGTCGGGAGTCCGCCTCCAGGTTCCATATTCACCCAGCACTACAGGGATACCTTTATCAACAAACTTCTGTTTCATCTTTTGGAATTCATCAAGGATCACATCCTCTTCTCCATAGGTGGCGTTCCTCTCTGGCTCAATAGTAGAATGGTTCCCAGCCCCCCAGTAGTAGATCATGTTGCCCCAACTTACATCTCCATCCAATACTATCGTAAATGTAGCAGGTGTGTAGTTATGTATCTCAACCATCATACGGTTAGGTACCGGGTCATGAGGAAGCGTATTCATCAGATTATAAGTTAATTCACCGTTAGTGATAGGCCCCTGCACAACCAGTACCCGATAACTGTTCCTGCCTCCCGTTGCGCGAACTGCCTTGATGAATGTTTCGTGATAACCATTAAGTATGGCCATCTGCTCGGCATTTTCAACCTTAGGCTCATTCGTGCCGGCAAATATAAGGCGCTCATCAAAATCACGCATGGTTGTAGCAATCTGCTCCCAAAGCGCCTTTTGTTTAGCGTTAACCAAGTCTTTCTCAGCTGCATTAACATTATCTTCCAGCCAGCCAAGATCCGCGTGAGCATTCAGTATCACATACATATCATTGTCCACGCACCATCCAACCACTTCCTTCACACGCTCAAGCCACACAGGGTCAATCTTCATTTTATCTGGATCGCTTAAATGACCCCAAACCCAGCCAACAGGAAGCCGTACAGCATTGAAACCTAATTGTTTTAAAAATTGCACATACGATAAGGTAATTTTACTGTTCCACTCACCTTCGATTGGGGATACCATGGTATTGCCAAAATTTATTCCCATATGCATTTTTGCTGCCAGTTCAACGGCATTACTACTCATTCCTGTGGCATCGGGAGTTTTTGGCGATAAATTGTATGAAGGATATAAATTACCAGTTTGTGTCACTGTTATACGTCTTGCCTGCCCATTGCTTGACGTAACCGTAATTGTAGCGGTACGAGTCAATTGAGAACCATTCATTCCAGATGTTAATGTTATTGTTGCTGTTCCACTACCACCACTTGTATTGTTTATTTGCAACCAAGATGTTGCTGGATTTGAAACAGTCCATGTGCCGTTTGTTGTAAGTGATACATCAGATGTTCCGCCATCTGGCTCAAAGGAAACTTCGGTTACAGAAACCGTTAGTGTTGGATCTTCACCCTCACCGCTACTTGAGCAGGATACTGATGTTACAATAACATATAGTAAAAGTAAAATTTTATATAAATGTTTAATTCTCATTTTTTGTTTATTTTTTTAGATTAATAAATATTAAGTTTAAAAACTTTGGTTTCATTGAGATTCCCTGCTTTTAAGTAAATCTGTGACTCCCAAAAGTCACAGGTTTTTTAAATTCAATCCTGAATAGTTCCAATGCATGATACCTCTGCAAAACCGTATTTTTATTTAGTCATAGCGTCTATAATACCCTGCATTAAGCAATTTTCCCATTGATAACTGGACTGAATTCTATAATTTATCAAAATAACCCGTTGTGTAACTAGTCTTAATTCTAGTATCCAACGTGTTAATATGTTTTAATTAGCAACTACAGTTATAAGGGCATCAATTGTTCGCTGGTCTTTAACTGTATTATTGCTTCTATCTAAAGCGCCGCCCGTATCCCACCAGTATGGTATCATACCATTGGCTAATGCCTGTCTGGTAACATATGTTATCCAATGATCCACTGAGTTATTGTGAGCTTCCAGATCTTGAGGAACATTTTGGCTATTGTCTCGTCTGTAGGCTCCATACTCGCCCATGATCACTGGAAACCCTTTGTCTACAAACTTCGTCTTCATTTTTCCAAAGTACTCATCAACAGCATCTTCCTCTCCCCATGTGGCTTTGCGACCAGGTTCAATAATAGAGTGGTTACCTTCTCCCCAGTAATAGAACATGCTACCCCAACTTGCATCGCCATCCATCAGACAGAACTGAAAAGGAGTATAATAATGTACTTCGACCATCATTCGGCCTGGTATCTCATCCGTAGGAAGCGTATTCATGAGGTTATAGGTATTATCTATATCTGTTGATGGTCCCTGTACGACAAGTGTCCGATAGCTGTTCCTGCCACCCGTTGACCGCACTGCATCTACAAACGTTTGGTGGTAGGAAAGCAACACTTCCATCTCCTCAGCATCATGTGCAGGAGGCTCATTACTACCTGCAAATAGCAGATGGTCATCGAAATCGCGCATTGCCGTGGCTATTTGTTCCCAATAAGCTTTCTGCTTGGCATTAACTGAATCTTGCATTTTCTTGTTAATGTTAGCATCTAGCCAACCGCCGTCCCAATGGATATTTAATAAAGCATACACATCATTGTCAACACAGTAACCCACTACTTCCTTCACCCTGTTAAGCCAATCTGGATCTATTCTAGCAGTAGCAGGGTCTGCTACATGATGCCAATCCCATGCGCAGGGAATCCTAATGGTATTAAACCCTTGTTGCTTTACAAATTTTATAAAATCTTCGGTAATGACAGGGCTGCCCCATCCTGTTTCACCACCTGGAGCCTCGAACGTATTGCCTATGTTCCATCCCAATGTCATTTTGGAAGCTATTACAACAGCGTTACTACCCATTCCCGTTGCATCAGGAGCCAATGGTGCTACATTATAAGATGGATATAAATGGGCTCCTTGGGACACTGTAATACGTCTAGCTTGCCCATTATCAGACGTAACATTAAGTATAACCGAGCGCGTAACGCCCGTTTCATTTATAGCTAACGTTAAAGCAATTACACCTTCGCCTGCATTACCCATTGTTGGGTTTAATTGTAACCAAGCGGCAGAGTTGGTAATTTTCCATGTATCATTAGTTGAAATTGCTATTTCTAATGTGCCTCCTTCAGGCTCGAAAGAAACTTCGGTCTCAGAAACCAATAGCTTTGGGGCTTCGCTTTCACTATTATTGCTTGAGCACGACACAGTAACCATTACAATCGCAATAAGCAATAAAAAAAATTTATTGGAATGTTTTAAGTTCATTTTGTTTGTTCTTTTAAATATATTTGTTGTAAGATTTGCGGGAAAGTTCAACCCGCAGACCATAATTTCAATAATCAACCAATAACTAAAAGCTTTCATCAATTTTGTATAAGCCTGCTTTAAGCGATGGAGTCCCTTGACAAATAGATCAGAATTTGTTGTTAAAGGTTCTATTAATCTTATTCTACAGTTTTTAAAATAACCCGCTGGATATAACTAATTTTGTTTATAATTAATATTCTACGGAATTAATAAATGAATTTCCATTCATCAAACAAAAAATCTTCTCCATCAAATACAAAATAGATATTCCCTACAGCTTTATCTATTTTCTGTTTTATTTTTTTTGAGAGCGAAGTCCATTCCTTCCCATCACATGTAAGCGAAACAAGAGGAGTCCCTTTAAGGTTATTTACATACACATCAATGTTACCTTTTCCTTTTACCCTGGCTTCGAATTTTTTAGGAGTCTGGTTGCTAAAATCGGCCCCTCGAACCATCAGACATTGTTTGTCTGCTTTTCCTTTGGCAACCATATTGCCCACATTCCCAACAGCTTCAAACTGGACTTGCCCCGAAGTGCCTCCAGTGGTTTCTGCTTGCTGAAGAACAAATGGATTTAATGGGCTAAGTTGTGACGTACCTTCGAAAGTTGCTTTGCCCATGGAGATATTTACATTGGCTTCATCCACCTGCATTTCTTCGATACCTACATTACGAAAACCTCCCTTAGTGCCAAAATAATCCTGTAAATACATGGCATGGTAAGTAAGATAATATTTCTCTTTGAACTTGATTAGGTGCGTGTGATTGTTTGTCCAAGGCCCCACGTTATCCTCGCCAGCATTCTTAAAGTAATTGTCGCGATACTTCCAACTATCTGGATTTAAAGGTGTTTTACTGGTCATATAAGACATGTTGCATACGGTTGGTTTAGCAATATTGGTATAAGGCCATTCAGTACGTTCTTTCCAACTTGTATTAAAGGTATAAACCCAGGTTCCATTCATAAAGTTAAGTTCGCTGGCCTCAAAAAAATAAGGAGCGGGAATCTTAGCAACATTGCCAGCCAAACTGATCATATCTGTTCCTAACTTGACGATATGGGAAATACCCGGCATATAATCTGTTTTTGGCGTTCCCCCTCCAAAAGCCAGCCAGCCTGTACCTTGGTCGTCAATCACAACTCCGGGATCGAATGGAGCATCGCAATCCACTCCGGGAACAGAACGGTCGACTATGTTCTTTCCCAATGGATCAGTCCACGGGCCAACAGGAGAGGTGGAAGTAAGCATGGCTGTGCCACCACCGCCATTGGAGTAATACAAATAGAAGTGCGTCTTACCATCCGCTTCCAGTCTGGATGTAATGGAAGGTGCCCAAGAATTCTGATTCCATGGCGCCAGCTTTGCTGTATCTATGAAGCCATGATACGTCCAGTTGACCATATCATCTGAAGACATCATGACCAGTGTGCGGATTTTCTCGTATGAATTTTTACCATCCTTTCCTACATGCTCATACTGTTGGTGATCATTCGTGGCATACACATACATTCTTCCGTTGTATTCCACCGCTGTCGGGTCGGCCGTAAACATAAAATCTAATAATGGATTCGCGTTATTAGTGAGAAGTTTCGGCGAAACATTTGCGAATTTTTTTTCAAGGTTTTCTTTAATCTCTTTCGGTTTATCCACATTAGCCTGAGCTTCTACATCTTTTTGATATCCCAAAAAAGAGATAACAAAGACTGTGCTTAATAATATTTTTTTTCTAAACATGCTTTATATTTTACCCAAAAACGGATACTTGCTAAGGGTTAATTTAAATTGATTAATTATTCTTAAACTACTGTAACAAAGAGGTAAATCCTTCCCTGGGCGAATGTTTGACCAAATCTCAGGGAAGGAAATAACCTTATGCTATAATGGACACTCTATTATTAATTATATCCTGCGATAATGGCATCTAACATAGCCTGATCCTTTACCACATTATCTTTTCTATCAAAAACTTGACCTACCTCCCACCAGAATGGTAAAAAACCATTCGCTATCATAGTTTTGGTCGTAAACGTTAGCCAGTATTCCACAGACTTGTTGTGCATCTCCGTATCCTTAGGAACACCCCTTCCGAGGTCGGCAGTCCGTCTATAGTCTCCATATTCACCCAATATCACAGGGATACCCCTATCAACAAACTTTTTCATCATTCCGAGTTCAGCAATGACCGCATCCTCTTCTCCAAAGGTGGCGTTGCGCTCCGGCTCAATAGTAGAATGATTCCCAGCCCCCCAGTAGTAAGCCACTTTGGTGCCCGGACCATGATCTCCATCGTGGTTCATTATAAATGGATAAGGCGAGTAGAAATGCACCTCAACCATCATACGATCAGGTACCGGGTCGTAAGGAAGCGTAGTCATCAGCTTAGAAGTGTATTCACTACTACCACTAGGCCCCTGCACAACCAGCACCCTGTTACTGTTTCTGCCTCCGGTAGAGCGAACTGCCTTGATGAATGTTTCGTGATAACCATTAAGTATGGCCATAATCTCGGCATCCCAAGCCCAAGGTTCATTCGTGCTGGCAAATAGAACGTGTTCATCAAAATCACGCAAGGTTGTAGCTATCTGTTCCCAAAGTGCTTTTTGTTTCGCATTAACAGATTCTTTCTTATCGTGGGTAATATTATTTTCCAGCCAGCCGCCGTCCCAGTGAATATTCACCATCACATACATATCATTATCCACACACCACCCAACTACTTCTTTCACTCTGTCAAGCCATTCTGGGTCAATTTTCGCTTTGTCAGGATCAATTATATGACTCCAATTCCATGCAACAGGAAGTCGTATTGCACTGAAACCTGTTGCTTTCAAAAATTTTATATATGATTCGGTAATTTTATTACCATACTGCCAGTCGCCTTCGCCCGGGGATTCCATGGTATTGCCAATATTTATACCCATTCCCATACGCATTTTTGCCGCCAGTTCTACCGCTGTACTGCTCATTCCTGTTGCGTCGGGTGCTTTAGGCGTTAAATTATATGATGGATAAAAATTGCCCGTTTGCGTAACTGTTATACGTCTTGCCTGTCCATTGCTTGACGTAACTGTAATTGTAGCGGTACGAGTCAATTGAGAACCATTCATTCCAGATGTTATTGTTATTGTTGCTGTTCCAGTACCACCACTCGTATTGTTTATTTGCAACCAAGATGTTGCTGGATTAGAAACAGTCCATGTGCCGTTTGTTGTAAGTGATACATCAGATGTTCCGCCATCTGGCTCAAAGGATACTTCGGTCGCGGAAACCGTTAGTATTGGATCTTCAGCCTCACCGCTACTTGAACAGGATACCGATGTTACGATAACACATAGTAAAAGTAAAATTTTGTAGAAATGTTTGGACTTCATTTTTTTTATTTTTTATTAATAAATTTTTATGGATTAAAAACCTGCGGAAAATTCAATTTTCATTGAATCCCGCAGGTTACTTTTAGCTATTAAAAAGTTTATTATGAAAGATTTATTCTTTGATTTTCACCACTCTAATATTGTCAATAGCAGCATAAAAACCTGTTGCTGTTGATGAAGAGGCGAAATTTTTAAGGGTCATATTATAACTACTCGCACCAGTAGCGCCTAGTAATTTATTTAAACTGTCAACTGGATTACCATCCCCTAATGTGACATCTTTTGATTTGAATTGAGATAAAGGAATCGTTACGGTTTGCCAACCATCCGTTTTATAAGCAAGGGTCTTATTAGAACCAGGAATTTTCCATGGCTCATAACGCGCTACAAAAGTATCACCTGCAAATTCAGTTCTAATATAAAGCGTACCTCCATTCCATGGGTTGGCCACACTTATTTCAAATTGAAGCCCCCAGTTTTCAACAGGATCTGAAAGATTGGCCACAGGTATCCATTTATTACCCGTATTAGAATTACCCAATGGGGCGTACTTACTTTCACCACCGGCTAAAATAGGCGTATTAAAATATATATACATAGAATTATTTGTTCCCATCGAACCATTAAAATCGGCTACGGGGCCAAAAGCTAAAGAAATATCTCCCCACCAATGATAACCAAAATAATCACCCCACTCAAAATTTGCTAAAAGACCTACTTTATCGCCATTTTGAGTATTTATACCATACACAGTAGAAGCCGTTCCATAACTATTAACAATGGTCACTGGTCCACTAGAGTAACTCCATCTATCAGGAGCTATAAACTCAACATAATAACCATCTGGTTCTTCTGTAAAATCTGTAATATTAGCACCGCCAAAACTAAAACTTGAAACATCATTCAAATTTTTACCATACACACGTACTAAATCGCCCCCAGAAGGATTTGCATTAGAAACAGCAAAAATTTCTGGAACAATTAAAACATCAAATTGATAGATACCAGATGCAAGAACAAGCTCTCCAGCCCAAGGCATTGGCGCATCAATAGCCGGAAGTGTAAATCCGATGGAACTACCATCATCTACTGTTGTAAATGATGACACATCTGTACCTGCTAGGGTCAGTTTTTCTATCAAATATAAATTAGCACCATAAATATAAATCGAATCGCCTGCCATAGTAGCAGATGTCATCGAATTGCCATAGATGGTAGCTGGCGGCCCAACTACATTAAATTTAAAAGTAGTTGTTCCGCTAATGGTAACATATTGTATAGTATTAACAATATCTGGATCAAGATTATTAAGAGGTACAGACCAAGGAACTTGTAAAACCGCTGTGTTATCTGAAAACAATCCAGCATCGAACTGAGCAGAACTACCATTAAAACTTATTTCAGTGGCTTTTTTTAAATTCTTCCCATGGACTACTATCCATTGACCAGGAACTATCTTATCAACAAGCGTGTCATTTGGTGAAGCTTCATAATTTCGTATCTGTGTAATAACAGGAGCACCACCCGAACCTGAAACATCATCATCATTATTATCACAAGACGTAAATAGTGTAATAATTACCGTTATACTGAAAGCCAGTAAAAAAGGAATGTATTTATTTAGTATATTTTTCATGTCTTTATTATTTAGTATTAATAGTATGGTACTGCAGGTTCATTCAATTTTGGATTAGCAATTATTTCTAATGAAGGTAATTGCAAAGTAAAAGTACCAACAGATGCCGGAGTAATAATTCCTATAGGATCATTAGGTGTAGCTATTTCAGTATCTTCATCATAATCAAATCTTACCCTTATATCATTACTAATTTGAGTATTAAGAACTTCAATTGCTTTTACAGGATTATAATAAGAAAGTCTTACTAAATCATACCAATATTGTCCTTCACAAGCAAATTCAAGTCTTCTTTCTTTTAGAATAATATCAGTATTAAGCTCTGTTAAAGGATCAACCCCTGCACGCTCTCTTACCATATTAAAATACAATAAGGCTTCAGCATTAGTTGTAGAGGCATTATTACCCAAGATAGCTTCAGCATATATCAAATAAACATCTGCCAATCTAAGTAATGAATTATGCTCTATAGAACTTAAAGTCGTCATTGCAGGAAAATTATTATCTACTTCGTTACCAATAATATGTTTCTTCATCGCTGGCAAAGTACAAGTATATCCACCTTCAGCAGCGTTTAACTCTTCATAATAGTCTCCAGGGAGCATAATAGTCGCTTTACGTCTTATGGAATCCTGCTCAGTATACGCTAAATACAAATCATAACTCGGTGATGGACCTCCAAAAGCAAGCTCTTTTTGAGGGACAATATCATTGCTTGGCGACATTGTCAAGTTCATATTACCTTCCCCCCAACCACCACTGGGACTAGTCCATTGCAGTGCAAATAATGATTCTGGATTATCATTGAATTGCGTTTTAAAAAGATCTTTATAACTAGGAAGTAATACAGAGCCACTGTTTTCTATTACATCTTTTGCATAATTTTTTGCCAAGTCTAAATATTCCTGATTGCGGGTTCCACCTGATTGACCTAATCCTGCCATCGTTAAATATACTTTGCTTAACAGACCTTTTGCAGACCAACTAGTAACTCTACCTTTTTCATCAGTTTCAGGAAGATTTTCGGCAGCAAAAATTAAATCTTCAGTAATAAATCGGTAACCATCTGCTACTATATTTTTGTTTACTAAAGGAGATGATATCAACTCCGCATAATCTTCATATATAGGCACTTCTCCCCATGTCATAACAAGATGATAGTATGCCATAGCACGAATGAATCTTGCCTCCGCTATGGCAGCATTTTTATCTGCCTCAGCAATTGTTGCTGGTGCATTTTCAATACCATTAATTGTAGCATTGCAATGCCCAACCACAAAATATAGCCCTTTCCAACAGGATACTAAACGATCGTTAGTTCCTGAAAGCGTAAACGTGTTAAGCTCTACCAGATCTTGCCCTCCCCATGGCAGAACAAGGTTCCCGCCTAATACATCCCCAATAGCAATGATTGCTCGATTATGGTATTCTCCCCATACTTTACCAGCATAAAGTCCCGCCGTAGCTAACCTGAGTTCTTCTTTTGTCTGATAAAAATTTTCAGTGCTTATCTCTGATAGAGAAGGTCGCTCGAGAAAATCTTTCGAGCAGCTTACTGCAAAAAACACAGCAAACAACACACAAATCAATTTAAAATTTATATTTTTCATAATACGTTAGTTTATTTATTTAAAATTAAAGTCCCAAGTTAAGTCCTAAAGTAAATGTTCGTGCTTGCGGGTAAAAGCCATCATCAATTCCAGCCCGTAATGGATTCCACGAACCCACTTCAGGATCCAATCCTTTGTATTTAGTAATAAGAAAAGCATTGGTTACATTCGCATACACACGTAAATTATCTAAATGGAATTTATCAAGTATGTCTTTAGGGAAGGTATAACCTAGAGTAATATTTTTACATCTGATAAAAGAGCCATCTTCAACATATTTATCAGAGAAACGGTGGCTTTGATTACTATTATTATTTTTAAGCCCTACAATGGTAGTGTTTGGATTGGTAACATACACATTGTTAACATCTGAAGCCGAACCATTTGGATCAATTAAAGCAAGTACCGCATGATCTTTTAATGTTTTTAAGTATCCATAATTAGTTAAAGGATTTTCTCCATTAATTCTCATTGCATTTATTACTTTATTACCAATATTAGAACTAAAGAAAATATTCAAATCAATACCTTTATAACTAAAGTTATTACCAAAACCTAGTTGAACAACAGGAATTGGAGAACCTAAATACGTTCTATCTTTTTCAGTAATAATACCATCCCCATTTAAATCTTTAAATTTAAGATCTCCATACCATACCCCTCCAGAATTTGGCGTAATTGGTAATGCAACACCATCATTAGTAGCAGGCAATGCATGCGTCTCAAAATCGCTTGCGGTTGCAAATACGCCTCCATCTACTTTGTAACCATAAAAATCACCTATAGATCCACCAACTACCGTTTGAGCAACTACTTCATTGCCATAAGTTCCAGGCAAGGAAGCTCCATCTGTATTTAATTTTAATACCTTGTTTTTATTATGAGATAAGGTAAAATCAGAACTCCAAGAAAAATCTTTAGTATTTATATTTTTAGAATTTATACGAAAATCTATCCCTCTATTTCTAACAGATCCAATATTTACATATGGAGCAAAAATTGCTCCTGGAGACCACCCGGTAGTTGTTCCAGAATAAAGTGGTAATGGGATTTGCATTAACAATCCGTCCGTCAAACGATTATAGACATCAACTGAAAGATTAAGTCTCCAATTAAAAAGATTTGCATCAATTCCAACATTACTATATTCTGTACTTTCCCATTGAACATCAGGGTTTCCTAAATTAGTCACAACTAGTGCATTACCCAAAGATGTTGGAGACGCCGTTAGCGTTGATAAATAAGCATTTTCTCTAACATTTTGATTATTAGTTTCACCATAACCCACTCTTATTTTAAGCTCATTAATCCCTTTTACATCTTTTAAGAAACCTTCTTTATTGATCTTCCATGCAAATGCTCCAGAATACGTATTTACCCAACGGTTATCTGATATAAATTTTGAAGAGCCATCTGCACGCAAATTAGCTGTAAACAAATATTTATCATTTAAAATAAAATTAAGACGCCCAAAATAAGATTCCTGCGCACCAGCTCCTTTTTGTCCACCATTTGTAGCAGTTGATGCATCACCACTACCTATATTGGTAACATTGTCTGAAATGAAACCTCTTCTTGCTGCATTAACATTTTCAAACTGAGACAACTGTGCCTCATGTCCTAACAGCAAGTTAACATTGTATTTGTTTTTAAACACTTTAGCATAAGTAAGAAAACTCCTAAAAGCAGTAAAATAGTTTTGACTATAACTATATTTTGACTCATTCACTAATCTCTCAGCTAACCCAAATTTATATTTAGGATAATATTCATTATTTGTTTGAAGAAAAACATTTGCTGAGATCTCATTTCTAAATGTCAAATTCTTTGTCAATGTCATATCAGCATAAAGATTACCAAACAACTGATTTCTTTTAGGATTATTTTTATTAACAAGAGAAATAGCAACTGGGTTTACACGTTTTGTAATCCATCCTTCACTACTTTCTTCTCCAGCATAACTACCATCAGGATTTTTAACTGCTATATCTGGTGTTTGCCATAATGCTGATGCAATAACATTTGAACCTGTTGTATTTACATTCTCATCAATATGGGTTAACTGTAAACTAGTTCCTATTTTCAACCAATCAGTCGCTTTATTATCCAAATTTATCCTTAAAGAAGTTCTTGTAAACTTAGATCCTATCGCTATACCCTCTTGACTAAAATATGAACCTGACAATAAATACTGTGTTCTATCATTACCTCCACTCATTGTAAGTACATGATTGCTCATTGGAGCACTTCTGAATAATTCGTCTTGCCAGTTTGTGCCTTTGCCTAAGTGCTTTGGATTTGCAAATTCAGGCCTTTCATCAAATCCCCAAATAACAGATCTATCGTTAATAAACTGGGCATACTCTTGCAAATTCATAGTAGGATATTGCTTTGTTAATTGCTGAAATCCACTACTATAGTCATAAGTAATTTTTGGCTTCCCTTCTCTACCTCTTTTAGTGGTAATAACAATGACACCATTAGTCGCCTGCGATCCATAAATAGCAGTTGCAGATGCATCTTTTAAAACGTCAACAGACTCAATATCTGAGGGACTAATAGCAGCTAATGGATTTGTACCATTGCCTCCATCATAACTTTGACCAATTATAACTCCATCAATTACATATAAAGGAGAACTTCCACCAAAAGAAGACAAACCACGTATTTGTACATTAACCCCTCCTCCTGGTTGCCCAGATGTTTGTTGTACCACTACACCGGCTACTTTTCCTTGTAGCGCTTGATCAAATGTAGTAGGTTTTGTTTTGAGAAGTTCTTCTCCACTAATAGAAGAAATACCACCAGTAAGATCTCCTCTCTTTGATTTACCATAACCAATTACTACCACTTCGTTCAAAGAATTAATATCTTCTTTTAATCGAATACTTAATTGATTACCGGTAATTTTTACCTGTTGGGTCACAAACCCTAAATAGCTTACTGTAAGTGTTTCTCCAATTTTGGCCGTAATGGAAAATGTACCATTTTCATCTGTAACGGCTCCTTGGTTGGAATCCTTCAGTAAAATGTTAACTCCTAAAAGCGGTTCACCGTTTGATTCGTCTAAAACGACACCAGTAATTTTTTCAGTGGAATTTTGGGCTGATGCCAGACAAAACGGAAATAGTATTGCTATAATAGCATACTTCTTGATAAGGGTTCTAGATAGCTTTATGACATATCTAATCACATGTTTTTCATTCATATTTAATTTAATTTTAGTTTGGTTATGGTTTAAAGCATACAATTGCTATGCTTTTTTAATCTTTTTAATCCTAGTAATTATTTAATCATTCTTTGTGTTTTTTAGTTATTGTTCTTTTCTATACGTGTTAATATTTTGTTAATATTTTATGCATAAAACGCAGGGTTTTCTTATTCTCCCATTTGTGAGGAATAAACTAAGCATGTAAACCTACATTAAGTTACTTAAATCTATATGGTCGTTTTGTATCAGAAAACAGTCTGAAATGTTGCAATTGCTGTATTTGCTTATAGAATTAAAAATTTTGTATGATAAACCATCTATTTAAGTATTAAATAGAATTGAGCATAAGACATTTTTTATTCTGGAATTATAAAATTTGGAAATAAAGGGAAGATGATATTATATGTGGAGAAATAACATAAGTTTAATTACAGACTATGTACTATTCTTATTCCTTATGGATACGTAAATATTCAGATGGTAAAACCCCAAACTCATCTCGAAAGTATTTTGTAAATCTTTTTGGAGAATTGAAACCGACTTCATAGGCTATTTCTGAAATTTGTAATTGACTTTTTTCTAGTAGCTGACGTCCTCTTTTCAACCGTATTGTTCGAATAAATTCTGAAGGACCTTTACCCGTAATAACCATTAACTTTTTGTATAAGTGTCCTCGACTTAATCCTACAGCCATCCCTAATGTTTCAACAGAAAATTCGGAATTACTAATATGATCTTCTACAACTTTGATGGCCTTCTCAATAAGTTTCTCATCTAAAGACGTGATTGTGATTTCTGATGGTGCAACATCTAATTTTTGGCTAAATATATTATGACTTCTCTCGGTCCATTCAATGAATTTGCGAATGCGGAGCCTTAACAAATTAAAATTAAAAGGCTTCGTAATATAATCATCTGCACCTAATTCCAATCCTTCAATTTGATGCTCCTCTGCTGCTCGTGCTGTCAATAATATTACTGGAATATGAGACCAATAAATATTTGTTTTTATCTTTTCACAAAGTTCGGTTCCACTCATTATGGGCATCATGACATCGCTTATAACAATAGTTACGTCTTGCTTATTTAATTGTTCTATGGCTTCTAGCCCATTATTAGCGGTTATTACTGAATACTCATCTTCAAGATTGTCTACCATAAAACCACAAAAATCTTTATTGTCATCTACAAATAACAATAAAGGTTTATTATTAATAGCGTCTAATTTTACAACATCTTCTAAAACGTCTTCATCGGATGTATTGTATGAATATAAGTTTTCAGTTTGACTAATTTCCCTGATTGGAAGTTTAATGGTAAACACACACCCGTACGGTATATTATCCGTTAAGGTAATAGCACCACCATGTAGGTTAACATATTCATTTGCAATATGCAAACCTATTCCACTTCCTGTTTTATCTTGTTTTTGCTGAGCCTGATAAAACCGTTCGAAAACATGTTCTTTATCTTCATCACTAATGCCAGGGCCTGAATCAGATACACTTACGTAAACATAATCATCATAGCTATCTATATGAATATTGATAGCCCCGCCATCTGAGGTATATTTAAATGCATTTGAAAGTAAATTGGTAAGTGTTTTTTGTATTTTATCTCGATCAAACTGCATTAGTAGATTATCTATTTCATTCGATAAAGAAAGGTTGATATGGCGTTCATTAGCATACACACTAAAGGATAAGTAAATATCCCTAACAAAATCAACAAAATCTCCTGGTTTTAAATTAAGCGTATCTATGCCAACATCCAATTTACGGAAATCGAGCAACGAGTTTATTAATGAAAGTAATTGTTGAGCATTTTTATATATGGTACTCAATTTTTTCTTCATATTTTCTTCCATTGTTTCATTAAGCAATACTTGCAATGGTGTAATAATAAGTGTAAGCGGAGTACGTAAATCGTGACTTATATTTGTAAAAAACTTTAATTTCATTTCATTTACCTGCATTTCTTTTTCGCGATCCATCCTTATACGATGCTGCTCTAATTTTATTAGATGCCGCCTTTTTGATCTAAGAATAAAATAAATAATTATGCCAATGGTTGCCAATGCATACAAAACAATTGCCCAAATAGAAAAATAAAAAGGTGGTGTAACTTTTATATTTAATATGGTGGGGTCGTTGTTCCAAACACCATCGCTATTAGATGCTTTTATTAATAGTTTATACTCTCCTGGATGCAGTGTAGATAATTCTATTTTATTTTCTTGAGTTGGAATCCATTCGGTGTTGAACCCCTCAATTTGATAAGCATATCTTATTTTATCGGCATTCAACAAATCCCCTGTTGTGAACTGCAAAGAGATGAGTTTATCATTATATTTAAAGATTAAATCTGAAGTCAATTCCATGGGACGTTCGAGCAATTTATGCCCATTGTAAATTGAATCTACTTGAATTTTTTGGTTGCTAACAGTCAATCCAGTAAATTTAACTTTTGCTAAAGGCCGGTTTTTCTCCTCCATTTTGTTTGGGTTAAAAATGGAATAACCATCTATATTTCCTAATAATATATCTCCATTTTTCAATTTGCTAATGGAATGGGCATTAAAAAAATTATCCATAAGGCCATCTTTAACCGAATAATTTTTACTTGTAATACTGAGGTTATTATCCAAATCTCGATCAGCAGTTAATATGGAGAGCCCATTACTTGTTGTTACCCAAATATTGTTGAGATTATCTGAAACAATGCCTTTTATTGAATCATCACATAAACCTTTGGCTTTATTAAAATAATAAATCTTATCTGTTTTTTTGTCCCATATGGTTAAACCAATGTTATGTCCTAGCCATAAAATGTCCCGATTATCCTTATATACATTTGTAACTGCATCTCGCAAAAAACGCTGAGTACCGTTTATATTACTAAAATAGATTACATGTTTTTTGGTTGTAATATCAATTTCTAAAAGTCCAGAGACCGTGCCTGCATATACTTTGTCACCTCCATCATAAAACATATCCAGCACAGCCGTGTCCTCTTCAAAAGGTGATAATAAAAAATCGAAATTAGAGGATTCAGAAGGTAATAATTGAATTTTCCCTCCTAATGTTCCTATCCATATATTTCCATACCTATCTTCCTCTATATCCCAAATATTGTTATTGCTTAATTTGCTGTTGCCTGTGGTATATTGTACCATTTTGCCGTTTTCATAGCAATACAGCCCTTTTTGAAATGTGCCAATCCAAATACGGTTAGCTCTATCTTCTAATATAGAAACAATAGCTACATTGGGAATTGGGAGCTTTATTACGCCATTCCCTAATTTTTTATCTTTTACAAACAATCCATTTCCATCGGTTCCCAACCATATATTTTCAAGATGGTCCTCCATTATCACACTAATATCAGAGCATTCTGGATGTTCGAAATTCATAATATTTCTAAAACTTTCATGATAATAAGAAAGTCCCTTTTTTGAGTGACCAATCCATACAGTTTCGTTACTATCTCGGTATATACACTTTATACTATTGCTTGATAAAGTGCTACTTTCCCATGGATCACTAATAATATTTTCTATGGAACCTTTAGCTTTATTATAAACAAACACCCCTTTATGATCTGTTACAATCCAAATTTGCCCGGGCCTATTTTCTATAATGCTCGTTATTGAGTTCCCATCGGTTTGTATCTCTGATTTTAATTCTATGGTCATCCATTCGCTATTTGGATGTTTTCTATAAAAAACCACATCAGCCATGTTCGAATGTAACCATAACCCATTGTTACTATCCACATATATTTTATTGAAATACTTATTTATAGCTTGCATAATAAAATTTGGTAATTTTATTATAGTTTGCTTCCCTGAATTCACATTTAGTTGCCAAAATTCCCCTGACTGACTAATAACAAATAAAGAATCCCCATTATCAGTTATATTAACATTACCAATGTCATCTAATGGTATTTCTAAATTGAAACCCGATGTCGTTTTCTTTTTGATATTATAACAAAATACCTTTTCCCTATTTAGAACCCATAGATTCTGTTTTTTATCAACATAAATTTTACTATTATCAACTGCTTGGATATTTAACTCTTTAAAAAAAGATTCCTTTTCTGAAATAAAATGATCTTTTTCCCTATTGTAAACCATATAAGTGAACCCAAGGTCTACCCAAATATTCCCCAAACCATCTTCTTGTAATCCCATAACATCATTTGATTCTAAGGAATGGGGCATCTTCGAATTCGCATTGTACACCTTGAACCCATAGCCATCATATCTATTTAATCCCGATTCAGTACCTACCCAAAGAAATCCATAGCTATCTCTAAGAATTGCTTTAACACTTGCATTTGAAAGACCGTCATTTGTATTTAAATGACGAAAAATATATGAAGACTGCCCTATAGTATTTTGTAAAGTAATGATCCAAAATACTATAGTGAAATATAACAGTGTTTTATTTGTTTTCATATTATGGATCATTTTTTGAAAAATGAAAGTATTAAATAAAAAAGATTAATTAATTTTTATCTAAGTACTCCCTTTATCGTTAACAATATTTATTGACTGATATTTATGATACAACAGCACAGGGTAAAGAGCAGTGGTTATACCAAAAAACACATTATTATTTTTTATATACTTAAAATCTATAATGGAATTAAACCATTCAAATTTAAACCCTTTCATTAGTTTATTATTTATCACACTAAATATCCTATTTGTACTACCTTATACCTATAATGCTTATTTAATATTTATAGTAGTTTCAGCAACTATGTCTCTGGAAGATTTCCCTATTTTTAAATTGTAAGTTCCCGGCTCCACCATCCATTGTTTTTTCTCTACATTATAATAGGCCAATTCTTTTAGTGGCAGTTGAATAGTCACATTTTCAGAAGTTTGTTTTTTAACAAATACTTTTTTGAACCCTTTTAGTTCTTGGGCTGCTCTTTCAATTTTAGAATTTGGATTTGAAACATAGAGTTGAGCAACTTCTTTTCCATCCATTTTTCCAATATTTTTAATACTGAAAGACACTTCAATAGTATCATCATTACTATAAACATCTTTATCGGTTTTTAAATCTGAAAACTGAAAATTTGTGTATGAAAGTCCGTAACCAAAAGGATATAAAGGTTCTATGTTCTTGGTATCAAACCAACGATAACCTACTAAGATGCCTTCTGCATAAGTCACCGATTCATCCCCTGGAAAACTATTGGTGGTGTGTGCAGGCGAATCTTCAAGTTTTTTTGGCATGGTCCAAGGTAATTTACCTGATGGGTTTATGTTTCCTAAAAGCACATCGGTTAGCGCATTACCCCCTTCCGAGCCATTGAACCAACTCCAAACCAGAGCAGACGTTTTTTTACTGATGTCTTCAATATCAAACGGCGCTCCAGCAATCATAACAACGATGGTATTAGGGTTGACAGCCAATATTTTTTCAATAAATGCTTTCTGACCAAATGGTAAAGATAAATCCTTGCGGTCTGATGCTTCTGTTTCATAATCACGATTTGAACCAGCAAAAATGATGGTAATATCCGATTTTTTAGCAGCTTCAATCGCTTCTTGCAACTTAGCTTCATCTAATTCTTCAACGGTTACAGGGCCATCTAAAGTAACTTCTGTTTTTTTATTATTCTCATTTTTCGAATATCTTTCCAGATAGCCTTCGGCATAGTTAATTGTAATGGATTTTGGTAATCTGTTTTTAAGACCTTCTAAAGGAGTAATCTCTCTTTTGGTCTTTACCCCAGCTCCAAATCCACCCAAAGCATTCTTCTTCATGGCATTGTTACCAATAACGGCAATGGATTTAATACCATCCAGTTTTAAGGGTAATACATTGTTTTCGTTTTTTAACAATACCACAGATTCTGATGCTATTTTGTAGGCATCTTGATAATGTTCCTCGGTGGCGATACTGCCTTCCACACGGTCTTTTCCATCTATTGCTTTTACCTGAAACAATACCGTTAGAATGCGTTTTACATGTTTATTGATTTCTTCTTCTGAAATCTCTCCTGCTTTGGCAGCAGCAATTAATTTGTCGGCAAGAAAAAATTCGTTAAATGGTTTTGGCGTTCCCATCTCAATATCCAAACCGTTTTGCAAGGTTTTTACCGTAGAATGTACTGCGGCCCAATCGGAAACAACAACACCTTTAAAGCCCCATTCGTCACGTAAAATTTTGTTCAGCATATAATCGTTCTCACATAAATAATCACCTCTAAACTTATTATAAGCACCCATCAAACTATGGGCATTGGCTTCTGTAACAGCTGCTTCGTAAGCTGGTAAATATATTTCACGTAAGGTTCGCTCATCTGCTATAACATCTACAGTGCCTCGGTTCGTTTCTTGATTGTTTACGGCAAAATGCTTTACACATGCCATGACGTCATTATTTTGTAGTCCAACAATAAATGGAACTGCTGTTTTTTTGTTTAAAAAAGGATCTTCACTAAAGTATTCATAAGTTCTACCACCAAGAGGCGTTCTTATAATATTGATTGCTGGAGAAAGCAGCATATCCTTTCCCCTCGCACGTGTTTCCTCCCCTACGCTATTGCCAAAAAGATATGCTAAATCTGTATTCCAAGTTGCAGATAACCCGCCCCCTGCTGGATAATAGGTAGCAAAGTCGTTATCCCAACCTGCAGAGCCCCAATTGTCTCTAGCAATTTCCTCTCTAACCCCTAAAGGGCCATCCGCCATTTTAAGTTCTGGAATCCCTAACCGTTCAACACCGCCAGTAGCAAACATACTATTGCCATGTAACATCCCACTTTTTTCCTCAAGAGTCATTTGTGCA
This sequence comes from Confluentibacter flavum, assembly GCF_002843175.1. GTDB lineage: Bacteria > Bacteroidota > Bacteroidia > Flavobacteriales > Flavobacteriaceae > Confluentibacter > Confluentibacter flavum. Next base: position 165,201 of record NZ_PJEO01000011.1, on the reverse strand, counting down.
ATCAAAGAATCAATTTTCGATTCAAATTTCGAAAGAATAAATTCTTTGGGTTCATAAGTAGTTTCAACAGCTATTTTTTCTGTAGAAGTTTTGGTTTCATTTTTACATGAAATTATTAATAATGATACCAATGCAGTTGATATAATGATAGCATTTTTATTCATAAATAATTGTCTTTAATCTATTTAGTTGGTTGTTGGTTAAAAAAACGCTGGAATTTTTAAATACTCCAGCGTTTATTCTATTTAATTATTTTAAAATTTGTTCTTTCTGAAACGGGAGTGGATTCTAGTATAAAATTTGCCCCATTTTTATTTAAAATTAAGTCACGCAGCTGCGAATCATTGGGCAAAAATAATTTGCCCTTGGCCTGTGAGGCATCAGCAGCATATACTTTAAGTTCTATATTGCTCCAATCCATATCTTTAGTTGATTGGGCTAATTTAATATGTGGAATCACGGCACCATCTTTAATTAAAGCAATAATAGGAATATCTCCAGCTTTAATAGTATGCCAACCTTTTTCATAAACGTTGCCTGTTTGATAATCAATCCATTTGCCTTCTGGCAGATACACATTCCTTTCTGTAACATTTTCAAACAATGGCGCCACTAACATATCCGAACCAAAAAGATATTGGTCGTCTATTAACCAAGCACCTGGATCGTTAGGATATTCCACAAATAATGCTCTTAACATTGGCAATCCATTTTCTGAAGCATGCTTTGCTTGTGCGTAAATATAGGGCATTAATCTGTAACGCATATTATCGGCATCCCTAAAGCCTTTTAAAAACTCATCGCTATACTCCCAAGGTTCTGTTGGAGGCTCACCATGGCTACGCACATGTGATGTAAGCATTCCGAAAGGCGACCATCTTCTATATAGATCTTCTGGGGATTTTGTTACAAATCCACCCACATCATGGCTCCAAAACGAAAAACCAGACAATCCTAATGACAAGCCTCCTCTTAAAGTTGAAGCCATGGCTGTATTGGTTGTAGCGGCATCACCGCCCCAATGCAATGGATAACGTTGGCTACCAGCCCACGTACTTCGTGCCCAAATAATGCTGTTGCCTGTAACTTCTTTGGTAATATCGGCTACAGCTTTATTGTATCGTAAAGGGTACATATTGTGTTCGTGAAATCCTGTGCGCCCATTGCTGTAAATGCCAGTAGCTGGTGCTGCTTCGCCAAAATCGACTTTAATAACGCCCACACCCATTTTTAAAAGCGACGCTATTTTATCTTGATACCATTTTACGGTTTCAGGATTTGTAAAATCCAGTACAGCATCTTCATAAGGGATATTTCCTTTTTTATCTTTTACCGCTAAACCTTTATCGATGATTTCATTAAATAAGGTGTTTTTAGGTGTAAAATAAGGAAGTTGCCACAAGCAAACATTAAAGCCATCTTCCTTCATGTCGGCAATCATTTTTGTTGGGTTATCGAATCGGTTTTTTGAAAATTCATAATTATTTCTCCAATCCACTTCAAACCAACCTGTATCAAAATGAATAACATCGGTAGGGATTTTATGTTTTCTTAAATTTTTAGCAATGTCTCGCCCTTCTTCTTCTGAAAAATAAGTAATTCGGCTCATCCAAAACCCAAACGACCAAAGTGGAGGCATCTCCGCTTTCCCTGTAAGATCTGTATATTCATCAAGAATATCTTTTGGCTCGCCAATAAAAACGAATAAATCAGCTTCATCATCTCCAATCATCATAGAGTTTGCCGCATTGAAATATTTCCCAAAATCAACGGTTATAGGCGTAGAGTGATGCATAAATACACCATACCCACGGCTACTCATGTAAAACGGAATAGGTTTGTACATCGTTTCGTTCTGCACACCATTGGCATCATCAGTCCACAGAATCACTTTTTGCCCACGCTTATTAAACTGCGTAAAAGATTCACCACAGCCAAATATTTTCTCTTCGGGCGACATGGAAAATACGGCATTCATGCTACGTGAATAATCGTCCGCTCTTCTAACGAATGAAAAAGGTGTTACTGGTGTATACGTGCTTGTAACGTCATCTAAATGCAAAGTACTTGTTAATAGTTTTCCTTTGGCATTATAAATATAAACATGCCATGGTTTTTCGGTTATCAACACAGAACCTTTGTTGCTAGTGTATTTATGACCTTCCGTAACCTTTGAATATTTCCAAAGATTTCTAGCATCATTAGCAATACCATTTACAAGCATTAATGAAGGCTCTTCTTTTTTAAATTGAGGGCCAGAGCTTGTTTTTATTCTTATAGTTCTATCAGAAATAAATTCAATTGAAAAAGGTAATTCTGGAGATACAGCATACTCGGTTGTTGGGAACTCATTTGCTTCAGATGGCACAAGTTTACTTAACATGTTGTTAAAGGCCTGTCTGGTGGCTATATTATGACGTAAATACTTGATCATTCCTTTTCCTGTTTCAGGATTAAAGGATGATAATTCATCCGCTAAATAATAGGTGTTTCTATAATCTTCAAAATCTTTACTGATGTCTGGTGGTTCATTTAAAACATTCGTATTTTGAATTTGTGCAAATGCCACATTTGCAATCAATAGCATATTTAATAATGTGAAAAATGTACTGCAGTTGATTTTGTTTTTTAACATGTTAAGTTGGTTTTATTTTTTAATTTATATTTTCTTTAAATTTAAAAAAAATACATCATTTTCATTAATGTTTAATGTTCTATTAAACACGCCATTAGATGTCACATTTATAGTTTCACTTAACATAGGTGCGCCATTTGCTTCCTCTTTTAAAGTTTTAACCTGTTCACTTGTTAACTGGTTAGGTTTTGCCATATTGATATACATCGTGTAAGCGTCATTGGTTTTGTAGCCTACCTTAAAAACTTGAAGTTCATATGTTCCTTTTGGAATATTTTCAAGTTGTATGGTTACATTACCCTTATCCTCAGAAGGAAGCTCTTGTGCATAGTAAGTTTGGTTAAGTTCTGTATCACCAGGATGCGTATTGGTGAAATCCCATAATAAGAGTTGAAAATTACCTGATTTGTCTTTTGTTGCCCAAGATTTGTCATCTGAATTTTCCAGTTCAATATCTGCCAGTTTGTTCATAAACTGGTAGGCGAAATAAGCTGGCTTTTTAATACCTTGGTAATTAAGCAACCCAAAGCCTCCATGAAAAGGTGTATATCGTGGTCCTGCTTCTTCAAAAATATCGGTAAATGTCCAATACGACATTGAATTAGCTGCATTGCCAATTTGCTTCATTTTTTGAATAATATAAGAAGCTTCATGGTAACTATCATGTATAGGATCTGCGGGCGTATAGGATGCACTCCATTCTGTATAGTGTAATTCCAGATGTTGTTTCTGCAAACTGTCCATCTTAGATCTAACCCCAATAACGTCCCCACTAACACTCCATTCATCTTTACTTAAAATAGTTCCAGAAGTTCCAAACTCATCCAAATATCCGTGTTTAACACCGTAAGAATGGGTAGAAATGAAATCTATTGGTGATTTATTATCATCTGTAAATTGTATGGTTTCTTCTATCCATGCATTACCAGCGGTAGCTGGGCCACCAACGCGATATTCCGGATTAACACTTTTAACAGCTTTGGCCGTATACTCATAAAGTTTAAAATATTCTTCTTGAGTACCTGCCCAAAACCCGCTTAAATTTGGCTCGTTCCAAACTTCAAAATACCATGTTTTAACTTCTTCTTCACTATAGCGTTGTGTAAAGTGTGTCACTAAGTTTGTAATTAACTCTTGCCATCTATCATAATCGTTAGGAGGCGAGACATTATCTCTCCACCAGAAAATGGTTTCTTTACCACTAGCTAAGGAGCTAGGCATAAATCCTATTTCTACAAAAGGCTTCATCCCAATTTCTAAAATATAGTCAAACAAAACATCAATATATTGAAAGTTATATTGAGGTTCCCCTTTATCGTTAACCCCATACACTCCCATATCATCAACAAGTAAACCATGAAATCTAATATATTTAAAATCGCAATCCTTTTTTGCTAAAGCAAGTTGCTGTTGCCAATCGGCACGAAGACCTTCATTAGCCCTTCCAGCACCAATACATTCTTTAAACATGGTATTTAGTTGACCTTTTACTTTATTATAATCTACTTGTATAGATCTATCATTATTCTTCTGTGCAAATATTTCAGTATTAAAAAGGCATAAAATCGTGATTAGTAAAATGATTTGTTTATTCATTATTATTCTTACAATAGTTTATTCTTCTTGGTTTATAGTTTCTTAAACCTAATAGCTGTTCCTCCAGAGCCACCCAAATGTAAATTTAAAGTGTCTGAAACTGTTACCATCTTTTTGAAAATAGTTACTGCCTCTGGATTGTGTTTTTCATCTGTTCCTTCTGCATCTTGATAAATTTGCGCTTCATAATCAGCGTTTGGATCTAGAAATGATAGTTGAACTGTTATATCCCTACTTTTTTCATTCGTCATGCTTCCCAAATACCAATCGTCACTATGTCCGTCTTTACGAACCGTGGTAATATACTCTCCAATTTCACCATTCAATATTAGGGTGTTTTCCCAATCTGTTGGTACATCTTTTAAGAATTGAAACTCTGTTCTTCCTTCATAATTTTCGGGAAGATCTGCCATCATTTGTATGGGCGAATAATACACCACATACATAGCCAATTGTTGTGCCGTAGTTCCTTGAATTCTTTTTCCAGGAAATCCTTGTTTAATTTCAACATCCAAAACACCAGGTGTGTATTCCATAGGTCCTGACAACATTCTTGTGTAAGGTAAAATGACTGCATGATTCGGAGGGTTCCCCTCGCTCCAAGCATTATATTCTTGTCCACGTGCTGCTTCCCTTGCCAACATATTTGGATAGGTCCTTCGTTCACCTGTATCTTTTATGGATTCATGGTAAAATACAGCCAAATCATATTCAGCGGCTTTTTCCAAAACATATCTAAAGTAATTTACTCCAAACTGTCCGTGATGCCACTCTTTCATATTTAATTTAGATCCTACATGTCCTATTTTAACGGTATGGATCCCCAAACGTTTGTACATAGCAAATCCTTCATCAATTTGTTTCATGTAGTTTATAAGGTTAGAACCTGTTTCATGGTAACCTATAAGCTCTACCTCTTTTTGTTTCCCGTATTCAACAACTTTATCAATATCAAAATTATCGGCACATTGAGTGAAGCTGAACATGTGCATATGGTTTTCATACCAAGCTGGTGTCCATCCCTTATTCCAGCCTTCTATCAACAAATGATGAAAACCTTCTTTTGCAGTAAAATCAATATATTCTATGGCATTTTTAGTGGTTGCCCCTTGTGTATCACTCTCCCAAAAAGTGTATTTTCCAATATGCATGCCCCACCAAATACCAAAATACTTATATGGCTTTACATAAAATGGGTTTCCTAATTTATTGGGTTCATTTAAATTCAATACCAAATATGAATCTATCAAATCTCCGGCACTTTCGCCTATTTGAAGTGTTCTCCATGATGACGTAAAGGTATCTTTTACCCTTACTTTTACGCCGTCTGACCATGGTACCAAATCTGCTTTTAATTGTGTACCTGTCGTATTAACCAAGGTCATACTGGCAAAATCAATTAAGTTGGCTTCATGAAAACTCAATTTCAACCCGCTTTTGCTCTCTATGGTTAAAGGAGTATGAACGGTATCTAACGTGCTAACCGGCGATTTCTCGTATAAATATTCGTAACGGTTTTCCCTGTAGGCAGGAATCCACCATGCTTGACCTTCTTCTTTTAGGTTAAAGGTTGTTTTTTCATCCATGATGAAAATACTGTCCTTTGATTCCTGTTTTGGGTATATGTACCTAAAGGCAATTCCATCATCAAAAGCACGGAACTGTATATCTAGTTTGCGTTTGTTTTTATCTTTTTTTTGCAAATGGACCACTAATTGATTATAGTGATTACGTATTCTCTTTTTTTCTCCCCAAACCTGTTCCCAAGTGTCATCAAAAACAGATATCTCTACATTTTCAATTTCAAAGTCCTTGCTTAAATCTTCATTATCCTTTAATAAAAACCCCATATCTGAAAGTGATAATATTTCGGTTTCACCATGATAAACAGCATATTTAGGTTCATTTTCTATTAATTTAAACTCAATTTTGTTTAGGCCATTTGGTGAAACAACCTCAAAATCGTTTTTATCTTCGACTTTACTACATCCAGAAATTATTACAAAAAGCAAAACAGGGATTATCAATTTTTGAATCATTTTTTTTAAATTTAAAAAGGAACAAAAATAACTGGGGAGACCAACTACAAACCCCCCAGTTAAAAACTAAATACAACTAAACTAAATTTACTAATTAGCCCGACAATTACCGGGTTTTCGTTATGGTAAGCACAAAACAATAGGTTGTTTTCCAAAATTTTAAAAAAACACTATCATTTTCCTTAAAGTTTACATAGAAAATATGAACGGCTAATGTTTTAAGAATTGCCAACTTCCAGAAAGAAACCTATCACATATTAATCTTGTAGTTCATGACCATTTAGATGCTTTCTAAAAGTATCACTAAGACAATATGAATTTGTTGTGCAACCTTGTTCTAATATAATGTATCGGTAATATATACAGATAACCTTATTTTGTTTTTTTGTTTGAATTTCATAATAACTATTTGTTTAAAGTTTTGGTTTTAGTTTAGGTTTTTTTGGTTCAGGTTTTTTTAATTATTGAACCATCATTATATAAATGTAAAATTATAGTTTCACTGAATAAAGAGCGATAGAATATGTATTCTATATGGGCTACTTATGTGTTATTTGAATGTCTATAAATAATATTAATTTTTTTTTGTAGTCTTTTACTTTTAAAAAGTAAGTCATTTAAGATTTCAACTATAGATTATATTCTTTTTTAATCTTCTATAAATCAAAATATTATATGGGGTTAGAAACATAATAACTCATCACCTATTAAGTCTTTTAAGAAAAGTTTGGCTAGGTTAATGATTTGCTGAAATTTCAAAAATGTTTTAGGTCTCTTTTTAAATTAACTAGGATAAATCATGTAGAAGATTATCAAAAGAAAGAATTTGTTTCATATTCAAATTATTCTTTTGGTATTTTAAAAGTAGATGGCTTTGGTTGATTGAAATATATGGGATTTAATACCAATGTAAACATCAAAAATTAAATTCAGATTAATACATTTAGTTACATTTTGATGAATTTCTATCATTAGTAAACGAATAAAAACTGGGGAAGTGGGATTACTCAATAAATCCGATAGTAAATTTTCTTTTACTAAGTTTCTTCAGTTAAACATGGAAACTTCACAAATAAAAAAATCCAACACGTTCGTGTTGGATGTTTTTTGGTCGGGGTGGCAGGAAGCACATCCCAAACATATGTTTTTAATATTCAAATAGTTACGTATCAATTTACATATTGGTAACCGAAAAAGTAACTTATTTAATATGAACTTTTGTTTTATTTTGCTCTTACTTTAAGAGCAGTGCAAATATAATTTAGTATTATTTATAAAGCAAGATAAATTATTATGAATTTTATTAATAATATTTATCATAATAGAATTAAGAAAACTTAATTTAGTTCTTCTAAAATAATATTTGGATAAATTGTGATAAGACTTCTGTAGAAAAGCAAAGAAATAATAATGCCCGTTTATGATATAGTATACTAATAACAATTTTAAATTAAATTTGGATAGTTAGTTATTCTAAGACAAAATAAAGGTTTTCTATTTTAATCTTACTAATTACACATTATGAAATTGGCTATATTTTTATATAAATACGTCTTTTATTGAGCCACCATCCTAAAGACCAACATAGTAACATAAATACTAATGCTGTAACTAAAGAACCAAATGCTCCTGGAAATAGATTCTGAAAAGCATGTTCACTTACCCATTCAAAAACATCCAATCCTGAACTTGTTGGAATAAGACGTAAAATGATATAAAATAGCTCAGAAAACAGATATATAAACAAGGGATTTTTTCCAAAAACATCAAAGAACCCAACTCCAAATCTTACATCCTTTAATTCAATGGCATATATCAAAATAGCCATAATGGATAAATCCAAACCAATAGTGTACAGCACAAATGAACTTGTCCAAAGTTTTTTGGAAATTGGAAAAACCAAATCCCAACAAAGTGCCAATAAAACGAATATTAATCCAGTTATAAATAATTTGGTGATTCCTTCAAAAAACTTTCCTTTTTTCTGAACATACTTCCCTGCAATATATCCTCCTAGCACGTTCACAATAGATGGCAGTGTGCTTAAAAGGCCTTCTGGATCAAAAGGTATGCTATCCTTTTTATAAATATGTTGTTGGCCCAGAAGTGACAAGTCCATCCGTATTACTGCGTTTGTTGTTGTTCCTAATTCCTCTCCTGGCACTCCAAATATATATAGCAATATCCAGTAACATAGTAAAATAAATACAGATAAAATGACCGCTACTTTTTGGGAAAAATAGTAAAATATGATAGATGCAAAAAAATAACATAAGGCGATACGTTGCAATACACCCATAATACGGGTTTCGGAAAATGGTTTAAATTCCCAAGAACCATCTATACTCTGCTTGAAAAAAGGAAACCAATACATTAAGTAGCCAAAAAGAAAAATAAGAAAGGTGCGTTTTAAAATTTTTTTCCATACCAAACTAGGCAACGCAAATTTTAATTTATCCATAGAAAAACTCATGGCATTTCCCATAGCAAAAAGAAATGATGGAAAAACCAAATCAGCCAGTGTAAAACCAAACCAATCGGCATGCACCAAATAAGGGTACAAATGCGCTCCTGTTCCTGGCGTATTAACAATAATCATTAAACAGATAGTGAGCCCTCTAAAAACATCAAGAGATAAAAAACGGTTAGACTTCTGATGTAATGCTTCTTCCATAATTTGTAATTCTATTTTATTATAGATAAATTTTTATTAATAATTTTTTCCTAAAAAAACATAAATGAGCACCGTAATGGCACAAAGTGAAATGGCCATTGGCTTCGTGTATTTCCATGCATTCATTTCAACTATATGGAAATCTTCCTGTATGTATTCTTTACCTTGGGGATAAAAATGGGAGACACAAAACATGACTCCTATATTTAATAAAAACTCTATGCCCCAGAGGTGTACAAAATGTATATCGACCTTAAAAACAAAGGTTGTTAATATGTAAAATAAGAGTCCGACAAAAAGTGATGCTTTGGCTCCTGCAGCCGATATATTTTTAAGAAAAAACCCGGCCAACATAATGGATGCAATAGGTATAAAAAAGATGCCATTTAATTGTTGCAAAAGTTGATAGAGCCCATCAGGCGCATTTGCTACCATAGGCGCGACCAATATGGCAAAAACGGCTAATATGGTAGAGGTTAATTTACCTACTTTAACCAAAACCTTATCACTAGAATTTTTCCCTAAATGCCTTTTGTAAATATCTATGCTGAATATGGTTGCCGCACTATTCAATACACTATTAAAAGTACTTAACACGGCTCCCAATATAATGGCCGCAAAAACACCCACTAATCCAACAGGCAATACTTTCTTAATAAGTTCGGGGTAAATCATGTCTTGATTATCGTAGAGAGCATCTCCAAAATAATAGAACCCAATAACACCGGGCAAAATGATAACAAGTGGTATTAATACTTTTAAAACACCCGTAAACAATAATCCTTTTTGTGCTTCCACTAAATTTTTAGCACCAAACGCACGTTGAATAATGGTTTGGTTCATACACCAAAAATATAATTGGTTAATAATCAAACCCGTAAATAAGACTCCGAAAGGCAATACCGAATCTTTTTCACCTATAACATTAAATTTTTCAGGATTCTTTAAATATACTTTACTTAAGCCTTCTAGCGGATTTCCATCGCCAATACTTATAAGTGCCAATAATGGAATAAGAAGGCCTCCTAATAAAAGTCCGTAACCATTAATGGTATCAGATATAGCTACTGCTTTCAATCCGCCAAAAATAGCATACACAGAACCCAAGGCACCAATCAACACAACCGTTATCCATAGCCCTTCTTCTTTAGATACCTGAAAAACTTCGGAAACATTAAAAATACTTTCAATATTTATAGCACCCGTATAAAGCACAATGGGCAATAAGGTCACCACAAATGAAATCATTAAAAAAAGGGCGACTAATGTTCTTGTGGTACTATCAAATCTCTTTTCTAAATATTGCGGAATGGTGGTAAGTCCCATTTTTAAATATCGTGGCACAAAATAAATGGCCGCTGCCACTAAGGCGAGGGCCGATGTTACTTCCCAAGCAATTATGATGAAGCCATTTTTATAGGAAGATCCATTCATACCAATAAGATGCTCCGTAGAAATATTCGTAAGTAGCATCGACCCTGCAATAACAACACCTGTTAAACTTCTACCGCCAAGAAAATAACCGTCTTTGGAGCTCAACTTTTGTTTTCTTAGTTTGAACCAAGAATAAAAAGCAACAAACGCCGTAAAGGCAATAAAAGTTATAACGGTATACATATTTTTGGTCTCAGTTGGTTAGATAAATAAAAGCAGAAGCACTAATCAGAATAAATACATATTTGATTAAAACTTCAATTTTTCTGGCAAATATTTAGCTACCAATCCTTTGTAATAAGGCAGTAATGCTTGTACATCTGGCCTCACAGGAGCTTTCGTGTATAAATCATATGGGTTGAATTTTTTTACCCACTCAAACATCTCAATATCTTTCTCGTTCATTAAATGGGTATACGCATTTTCTTTATGTTGGGAATAAAACGAATGATAGCGAATCATATATAAAGCTGGATCAGGCAAATAGTTCTTCATAATTTGATACAGGTATTCATCATGCCCCCAACTCATTTTCACTTGGTCTAATCCGCAATTTTCAGAATAAACACCTAGTTTTGTATTAAACCTTTCATCTGTATAATCTGGGTTTTCTTTAAAAAATTCTGAATACACTATTTTATCTGAATAAGCACACCCAACAGGAAATGTATCGCCTACAACTGCCCATTGTGGTTCTCCAAACAAACATAAAATTTTTCCTAAATCGTGTATAAATCCTGTAAGCACAAACCAATCTGGGTGTCCGTCTGCTCTAATGGCCTCAGAAGTTTGTAAAAGATGTTGTGTTTGGTCTAAATCAATATCAGGGTCACTATCATCAACAAGCGTGTTTAAAAAATCAACAGCTTCCCAAATAGACATTTTCTTTTTATTGAATTTTAAAAATTCTTCTTCCTTACTACATACAAAATCGTAGGTTTGATAGGTATGATTTATTCTGTAAAATTCTTTAACCGTTTCTACCCGTTCTGAATCCACATAATTTCTAAATTCATCTTTTTCCTTTTTCTTTTCAGATGGATCTGGATATCGTGACAACAAATCATCTTCCCATTCATTTAAATTATTCAATGGATTGTTTGAATCAAATGCCTTTTTCATGATGCTATAATTGAAAAAATTAGTTTTAAACGAAACTAAAATATAGACTAAGGAAAGGGATGGATTAATACATCAAAAACATGGATATTTTTTGACATATATGCTATTTAGAAGAAAAAGAATCAATTAATCAATTTACTTGGCGGAAAACCAAACTGTTTCTTAAAACATCTACTGAAATACAAAGGGTCGTTAAAGCCCACTAAATTAGTTACTTCAGATACATTATATTTTTTGGTTTTAAGTAGTTGCGCCGATTTCTTTAAGCGTATAGTCCGGATAAATTCGTTAGGAGCTAAATCGGTTAGTTCTTTGATTTTTCGATATAATTTTGAAGAACTTACTGCTAATTTATCACACAGAAATTCTGTTGATAAATCCAATTCACTTAAATTATCATTTATTAAACTAGTTACTTTTTCCATAAATTCCTCATCAATTGGAGAATGAGTTAGTAAACCTATTTCGCTTTCTACTTCGCCAGAGAATTTCGATTTTAATTCTAATCTAGATTTTATAATATTCTCTATAACCGTTTTTAATAAAGACGGATCAAAGGGTTTTACTAAATAACCATCGGCTCCTAGCCCATAACCCTTTACCTTATCTTCATTTTCAGAAAGCGCCGTTAATAACACAACAGGAATATGGCTAATAAACTCATCCTTTTTCAATTCACTACAAAATTCATGGCCATCCATAACGGGCATCATAACATCTGCAACACATAATATGGGCTTCATTTGTCTACAAATCCTCAACCCTTCTTCCCCATTTTCTGCATCATACACTTTATAATAGTCAGACAGATAATCAATCAAATATTTTCTCAGCTCGGTATTATCTTCAACCACCAGTATTTTTTGTTTTAACTCTGTGTTTTGAATTATTTTTTTAGCTGGTTTATCTGTAACAAGTACATCTTTTAAACTCTCATCTTTTAAAATATATTCAAATACTTCTTTATCATTATATAAATGGCGCTCTATGGGAATTTCAACCTTAAATATGCTTCCTTTATTGGTTGCGCTTTCTACTTTTATGGATCCTTTATGAAGTTCTACCAATGATTTTACCAAAGACAGACCAATACCCGTGCCCGTATTATTGGCTTTGCTATTGGTAGCCTGATAGAACCTTGTGAAAATTTTTTCTTGACTTTTTAAAGGAATTCCAATGCCATCGTCGCTTACCTCAACTATTAAGAACTCTCTAGCTCCATCTTTTAGCTTTATAAATACATCTATATTGCCAAATTTATTGGTAAATTTTAAGGCGTTTGACAGCAGATTGTAAAGAATTTTATCATACTTATCATTATCTATCCAGCCAATAATGCTCTCTTCTTCAGAAATAAAATTCAATCTTATTTTTTTGTTATTGGCCATTTCCTTGAATGAATCAAAAATATTTCTAGAATAAGAAAGAATGTCCGTTTTTGAAACTTTAAGCTTTAATTCCCCAGATTCCGCTTTTCTAAAATCAAGTACTTGGTTTACTAGGTTTAACAACCTGCTTGCATTTTGGTAAATAAGATTATATCTACTTTTTTGATAGTCGGTAGCATTGGTTTTGTTTTCATCAATTAATTGTTTGGCAGGGCCTAAAATGAGGGTTAATGGTGTTCTTAGTTCATGGGAAATATTAGTAAAAAACCTAAGTTTTTCAGTATTTAATTTAAGATTGTGTTCTCTATTAACTTTTTCTGTAAGTAATTCTTGTTTTAATTTAATACGGCTTTTAATCTCTCTTCTAACAAAATAAAAAATAGTAACCAACAAAATAAAAAGAAGTATAAAAGCGCTGGGGGTTAACCAAAATGGTGGCAGAATTTTTATTTGATAAGACGCTGTATCACTCCAATTTCCATCACTATTGCTAGATCTTACTTTAAAAACATAATCGTCTGGGTAGAGGTTTGTATATTGAACCGTTCTAGAATTGCTGTTAGTTGTTATCCAGCTTTCATCAAAACCTTCTAACATATATTGAAATTTGTTAAGCCTTTCATTTGTAAATGAGGGTGCAGAAAACTGAAATGAAAAATTGCGGTTGGCATAGCTTAGTGATACTTCTTTAGTATAATTAAAATCTTTTAAAAGTGGCACTTGCCCATTAATATTCATGCCCGGAAATACCTCTTCGTTCTGAATCTTAAATTCTGTTATAACTGGCATGGGCGACCATTTATTTTTGGTCATAGTATGTGGCGAAAAATAAATAATCCCATTTTTACCTCCTAAATAAATGTTTGAATTATTGAAATTATAAAATCCACTTGAACTAAAAACATCTAATCTGTTGCCGCTATTTACATGGTATATATTTATATTTTTTAGGTTAGCTTTAAGTCTGGCTACACTATTGTTATTGATATTTAACCATAAGTCTCCATTATCATCTGTTAGCATATCTGTAATCCATTTCCCAGAGAGTTCCTTAGGCTCTATTAACTCCTTAAAATTATTGTTTAAAGCATCATAAAAACTTAATCCGTTAGGTGTAGAAGCCCAAACCTTTCCTTGGGAATCGATCATGACATCACTAACATTATCATTTCGGGGCAAGCCATTTTCATTATTAGAAAGCGATTTATAGATTTCAATGTGCCCAGATTTAATACTGTACTTTACTGCTCCTGTCTCGGTTGCAAACCACATGGTATTGTTCTTATCATTTTCAATAGCATTTATTTGAAAGCCTGGAAGCAATCTGTCTGCCGATGGCTGAACTTGTAATGTTTTTGTATTCAAAACCACAGCTCCTTCGCCAAAGGAGCCTACCATCATTTCTTGTTCATTAATCCTGGAAAAAGCAAATACAGGTGCCGTTTCAAATCCAATATTTATTTCTGTTGATGAATTATTAAGGTAATTGTATACAAGCACATTTCCATTCCACAAACCGCAATAAAATACTTTGCCATCATCTGAATAAATACTCGCCATATCCTTTTTATTGTCATACAGCGGAATAAAATTCTCATTACTAGAAATAAAAAGTCCATTATTTCTAGTTTGTACAATTACTTTTTCATCATATGTTTTAGAAAAACCTCTAATTCGTGGCGCTTGATTACCAATATAACGCGAAATATCTTTGTTTAGAGCAAACTGGTTTTCATAAGGATCGTATTTATCCAATCCATCTTCTGTTCCAATCCATAAAACACCAGAAGCATCAAAATATAAGGCCGATACTAAATTATCTACTAACGATGTATTATCAGATAAAACTGAATAATACCATTTGTAATTACCATTTTTTATGTCTTCTAATGCATTGCAAACTAGCAAACCGCCTAAAGTTCCTACCCAATACTTCCCATCTGGGGCTTGAGCAACTGATAAAAAATGGTTACCCAAAGCAATCCTAATATCCTTATTATCAATATAAAGGGTTACGAATTCATCATTTATTTTATCTAATTTATAAAGCCCTTCCCGAGTACCAATAAAAATATCTTGCTTTGCATCTTCATAAATAAAATTAACATACGGATTTCTCTCGTTGGAATTAGGAATTGATAGCGTATATGTTTTAGTTTTTACAACATTACCACCAACATCTAGGGTGATTTTTGCAACTGATGCATTTCCATAACTCCCCAACCAAATATTGCCATTCTTATCTTCATAAATTTCTTTTACATAATCAAAATCTTTAATGGGCACATGTTCAAATCTGTTTTCTCCATAAATAAATATGTATATCCCTTTGGTTTTGGTTCCTACCCATACTCTTTTGAATTTATCTACATGAATTGACCGAATTTCTTCCTCAGGCAAACTATTCGGATTATTCTTTTGTGGCAAAAAAGTAGTAAAAATGTTTGTGTCCATTTTAAAAAGAGTTAACCCTTTTCGTGTACCAATCCAAAAATTATTAGACTCCTCATCTAATTCCAATGCTGTGATATCATCATTATATAATTTGTTATTACCCGACGCAGAACTTAAATAGGTTTTAAATTGATAACCATCAAAACGGTTCAATCCCGAGAAAGTACCAAACCACAAAAAACCCTTTTTATCTTGAACAATGTGCCTAACCGAATTATGCGATAAGCCATCATTATCATTATAATGCTCAAATTTTATGTTCTGGGAATTAGAAACACAAAAAACAATTAAGGAAAAAAATAATATGAGAGTATGTTGTTTCATAGAATTATTTACATATGCAATTTACTTATTTTGAATAAATAAACATTCATCCTTTATCAAGGTGTTATTCTATCGATTTTGTTTGTTTTTAAATCGATTTTAAAATGATTTGAGGGCAGGCCTTGTAATGTTTTCTGAACTATTTTAGACCATAAAACAAGCTGTTCATTATTTGATTTTTCAAGCTGCTCACAAACCATTTTGTACTGTTTTAATCTTTTAGAACCTATATCTGGAACGGCCAATTCATCGGCATTTCTCAATCGGTAAAAATCAAAAATCATATCATAGCCTGTCCATGTTTCAAAATCCTGAATCGTTAAATCATTAGCTAATAATTGTTTCTCAATTTCTGAAGCACCTTTATTAATCAACAATAAATCCTTTCCAGAAAGCTTTGCTATATCGGCCAAAAATGCTACTGGAAAATCTTCGGGCAAAAAACGAAGCCTTGTCAATTCCTCTAAATGCCATTCTGTAAACTTTTTATAATCTGTTGCTTCCAAAATCTCTTTATTCCAAATTTTGGGGCTTTTTATTTGTTCTAAGTATGCATATTCTTCTTCATAAAAAGGAAATAAACTACTAAATTCTGGAACAGTACCAACAACCACTGTTTCTACCTCAACTTTTTCATTTGAATGTATGGTCAAAATTTTATAACTCGGCATATAAGCTGCCAGCGAAGGGGTTTGAATATTAAACAAAGTATTGCCTTGTGCTGTAGTACGCACGCCCGTATCATTAATATGCATGTGTCCACCAAAATGAATTTGAAGCCCAGCATCTGCAAAAGATTGTGCCACGGCTTCAACTGGTACTCTTTGCAATTGCATTTTATGGATTCCAAAAAAAGCTTTCATTTCCGTGGAAGCATCATCATTAAAATCGACCATAGGGTAATGACTAAAGGCAATCAATAGCTTCCCTTTTTCCTTGGCTTGAGCCGAAACTTTTTTCACCCAATCAATCAAATGGCTTTTATATAAAAGCACATTATCATAACCGATGCTTACCCCTGAAAAATCTTTAGGATTATCCTTTTCTCCCGATAATTTTTCAACAGGAACGTAAGCGTTGGCATCGATAGCCAACAACCAGATTCCTTTTACCGGTTCGACCAAATAACTCACATCTGGAAGAAACAGATTGGTGTTTTTAATGCTATACGTTCTTTTATCTAATGGCGCTACTATTAAAGCTTTATCATAAGTATAATCCTCATAAGCATAATTAGAAAAAGGGGTTTCCCAATAAAAGTATTTTTTTTGAGGAAAGAATCCGAAATCAGCCATTTCCTGTGTCATTTCCTTATAGCCCCAATTCTTGATATCGGAGGTAATAATGGGTTCCAATTCGTCTTCTTCAACCGTCAATTTAGCTCTTGAACTTGTAATGATTTGTTCTTTACCATCTTTTCCTAAAAAATCGATTTTGCTAGCGTCTTGGGAAAAAGGTCTTACCGCATCATGATTTCCTGTGGTAACAAAAAAAGACATACCATGCTTTTCTGTATATTCATTCAAAATGCGTTTCAAACCTCTTAAATGCACAGGTTGTCCATCATCACTAAAATCACCAGGCAACGCCACTATTTTTATTCCTTTTTTAGAAATATCTTCTAAGGCGGCTATAAACGCAAAATAATTTTCATTGAAAATTCGGGTAGATTGTAATTGCGAACCCATGGTTCTGATATTGGCATACTCACCCGTTACCGGATTTGGAATGCCTTTATAATCGATATCTTGAAATGTGCCAAAAATATCACTTAAATGCGCATCAGCTATAAAAACAATACGCTCATTTTTCTCAATGGCTTGCTGTTCTGTTTTACAGGAAACCAAAACAAGCAATAACAATAAATTAAAAAGACATTTTTGAAATCCCATGAATTATTTATTCTTTAAAAGTCTCTTTTGGAAACGCATAACTCGATTTCCATCCTCCCAAATCAATCAACACTTGATCTATCATGACACCTGAATCTACCATCCAAATTTTAAGTGTATGCTTTCCTGCCTTGTTGATAATTTGTTTCACCGATTGTACACTGGCATTTTTGAGCACATTTTGTTTCCAAGCTTCACTTCTACCAGAAGTTTGAAAATCAACAATAACGGGGGTTGCATCGTCTATAGCAACAGCACAACGCACGCCGCGCCCTTCATAATCTGCATGCGTAGGGATTGCTTGCACTCGAACGTCTGCTTCTCCGAAATTAAAGGTATAAAAATCATATTCCAGTAAAGGATTATTTTGCTGAATTAATTTTAAATCGGTTTCCGAATCGACACTTCTCGGCAATGCCGCAATGACCTTTCCCGTATAACCAACACCATCAAATACGTCCCATTGCGCTTGTTTTCCCGCTTTATTTCTTGTAAAATTTTCAGCATATATCGACACAAAACCTTTGTCCTCTATAAATCCTTCATAATTTTCCAATGCTTTAAATTTCGGATTGTAAACCGAAACTCCTATTGTTATCGTACTATCTTCTGAAATAAAATCAATGGCACTATTTACTTTATAACTTGGCGGGATCAACTGAAAATCATGCCCTAAAGGTGCTTCTTTTTTGTTCTCTCCTTGAGGCACTTTTTCCCAATCTATACTTACCCATAAGCGTTTTGTGAGATTTCCAGATTTACTATTCAATATCCCTTGATCATCGGAAATTTTAATCCAATCGGCTTTCGGGATAGCTTTCCATGTTACACTTCCTTCACCTTTTAAATACACATCAATAAAATAATGGCTATCGGTATACCTATTAAAAATGGGCAAAACATCAGCAAAACTATTAATGATTTTATGATTGACTTCCATTTCGTAACCTTCCAATGCCAAGCCTAAAGCCGCTTTCTCGTTTGGTTCAACAAAAACATAGGATGGTTTTGAAAATACAGGAAGAAACCTTGGTTCCATAGTCATAATATGATGCCATTTTCCTTGATGCAACGTTTCATTATAATATTGGGTTTCTTTTTGAATGCGATCAAAAGCATTGGCAGATTGCTCAGCATAATAATTGGCACTGATTTTACCTTGTTTGGCATCATAATCATTTTTGAAACTGTACAACCACTTTTGATTTATTTTTGAAGTGGCTATTACAGGATAATACACTAATTGATAAAAAGCATCTTTGCGATGAGTGGCAATATTAGGATATAATTTTTCCACTTTATCTTCAATGGATTGATAGGCTTTTATTCGCGTTTCAACTTCATCACCATAATGAAACTGAGTCAATTCCGTAACACCCGATTTTGTAATAGGCTCCACTTGGCTCCACGCCATAAACTCAGGACGTCTTATAAAGGCAAGACGATTATTTTCGAACATGACATCGGTGATTTCGGTTGCATGTTTGTTTCCAAACTCTCTTGCTGCCCAAGCATTCATGTGACTTTTGACCGCACAACTTTTTTCAAAAGCATCCATATCCCAAGTCATGTCTAAGAACAATTCGATATTGTATTCGTGTGGTTTGATGTCGCCACAATTGAGAATCCATAAATCACGGGACTGAAATTCATAGGCTTTTGACATTTCTTCCCACATTAAAACGGGGTTGGTGGAGTTTAACCATAAATAATCATGTGGACGCCCCCAATAGGATGTGTGATAATACACGCCTGCGCCTCCAGACCGTTTTTGTTCTTCGGGCTTACTAAACTGGCGCATATAACCGTAATTATCATCCGTCCAAACCAGTGTAATATCTTCTGGAAGCTGTAATCCTTCTTGATAATAGGTCAATACTTCTTTATAAGGAATAAAAGCTTGTGGTATCGCTTTCGGATCTTTTTTTAGTTCTTTCTTTAAAATCGCCCTTTGGTCGGCAATAATATTTTCTAATAATTTGACTTGTTTATCGGTATCATCTTCACCAACAATCATAGGCGAATCGTGTTCCCCTCGCATTCCTGTAGTGTACATGTTTTCAAATGGAGCAGCTTCTTTTACGCGTTTGGTAAACACGTTTTTTATAACCTCTGAATTGGTGTCATAACGATATTCACCCATAGTTTTATGGTTCCACTCGGTATTGATATTGCTCAACATAGGCTCGGCATGTGATGTGCCTACAACAATGGCATAATCATCTGCCACCTGTTTATTTTTGGGATAGGAATAAAATGGTTTAGTACTCGAATGCATGGCGGGCCAAATGGTATTGGCTCGTAAACGCAGCAACAATTCAAAAACTTTCGCATAGGTTTTTGGTCCCATATCGCCAGTTTCCGGTTCAAAATTTAATGCTGCCCAACGTTGCAATCCCCAATCTTCATCATTTAAAAACACGCCTCTGTATTTTACTGATGGCCCCTTATGTGTTTTGTTTTCAACAGAAATGACAATCTCATTTTTCTTTTCGGGTGTCACATCTGCCCACCATTCCCAAGGAGAAATCCCAATCATTCTAGAGATTTCAAGCAAACCGTAAGCGGTTCCTCGCCTATCTGCTCCCACGATTACTAAGGCTTGATGGACGCCCTTGAAGGGATTTTTAACGACTTGGATACTATAACGCTCCCATTTACCCTTGATCGAATCGATTTTTATTTTATTGGAGTGGATGAGTTGATCTATGAATTTATTCTTTCCAATGGTGCCAGCGAGAATGATATTAGAGCCTATGTTATTCGAAACTTTAATGGCTATGCCTGTACTGTTTTTTATATCATTTGCTAATATATTTGCAGCGATTTCAACGACTTTGGTATCTTTTTTATCAATAACAATTTGACATGATTCTACTTCATTAACAACTATAAAATCATGACTTTTTTGAGCATTCAAAATAGAAAATTGCAGTAAAATCAGTATCAGGAAACTATTTAGCTTAGTCATATTCAGAACCTATTTTTTGATTAAACCTTATCGACCAACAATTTCTGTAAGCGTAAAATTGATGCCTAATGGGTTTTTATCCACTTTACAAAGGAGTGGGAAATCAGGATTTTCTAAAATCCATAGTTCAGTATCATCAATTTGCGCGACTACATGTATAGTTTTTAGTGCTTTTCCATCAATAACTACAGGATTTTTTTCTTCACTTTTATCCCATACATACGTGGTATTATTATAAACAAATTGATTGTTTTTTAATAAATCTCGGTAAGCCGATTGCGAAATCATAAAAAACGTTTCCGTGGGTTTCAATACCAAAATGGGTGCATTTTCGCCCTGATTAAAACTCAATTCAGTGCCATTTTTAAATGCTTCTGGCATCGTTCTAATACTACTTTTTACGCCTCTTGTTTCTAGGTTTAGTACCAACGTATCCGAGGTCATTTCTGTGGTAAGCGTCAACGTTCTTGTTTGCCCATGTAGCTTACAGATATAATGCAAAGTCGTATTATTTTCAATCGATGGCACATTGTTTTGCGTCGTTCCTATTTGATAACTTACACAAAAAATAAAAGTTATAATTATATTTTTCATATTCCGATTATTTTGTTGGTGGTAACATAGTGGTTCCCCAAGATGATGGCTTTGATGCCATTTCTAAAATTAATTCGCCACCATTAACGATATCTTCGTGTAAAATCCATGCTTTGTTATAGGGCTCTCCGTTTAATGTCGCCGAATTGATATACTTCTTTTTATCACTCAGATTTTTAGTAGAAATCTTAAAAGATTTGCCTCCTTTTAATTGGAATGTGATTTCTTTAATCAAGGGTGTATTTATTAAATAATAAGGCTGCCCAGCATTGGGATACAATCCCATCATGTGAAAAGCCAACCAAGAAGACATGGCTCCAGAGTCGTCGTTACCCGGCAAACCTTTTGGTGAACTATTAAAATTATTTTTTATAATGGTATGTATTCTATCGCTACTTAAGTCTGGGCGACCAATCCAATGGTACATGGTAGGCGCTAAAAAAGAAGGTTCGTTTGACACATCATACAATTCCTTTTCAAAAAACGTATCCAATCTGTTTTTAAAAGCTAAATCTCCTCCAGACCTAGCAACAACTTCAGGAATATGATGAGGGATACTTAACGAATATTCCCAAGAAGTTCCTTCGTAAAAAAACACACACCAGTGGCAAACATACCAAGGAGATTCGGTAATTGTTGGTGTATATTTAAACGTTGGTTTCTGAATTTTTGACTCGCCAAAAACCACATCATCCAACCAATTTCCTGAAGCATCTTTGGGCATAATAAATCCTTTAGAACCATTATCTTCATAATCAGCTCTCCAAAGGTTTTTCCAATATTCCGACTGCTTGATATATCTATCATAAATAGCGGTATGGTTTAAACCCTTGGCTACTGTAGCAATATTGTAATCATTATAGGCATAATCTATAGTTCTATTTCCTGCACGGTCGATGCCATAAGGAATATATCCTAGGTTTAAATATTCATTCAATCCGCCACGTCCTTCTTTTTCTTCATTACCTCCCGGAAGCACTTCGGCGTCTTTAAGCATGGCTTTTAGTGCTAATTCATAATCAATACCTTTTAAATTTTTAACAAAGGCATCAGCAATTACTGTTTCAGCATTAGAGCCTCCTTGTGTACGTCCATTTTCGTTTCCACTTCTGCCCTCTGGCAAATAGCCATCACGCTTATAAATATTCAACATAGCATTAATAATCTCAACTTCCCTGTCTGGATCGATGATTGTGATTAACGGACTAGAGGTTCTAAATGTGTCCCAAATACAATAAAAATCATCGTAATAGGGTTCATCATTGGTCCATAAAGGGTTTTCCCCTGTTCTATCAACAGGCATGATCATGGTATGATATAAGCCTGTATAAAACATTTTTTTATAATCTTCTGAAGTATCTGGTGATATTGTGATACGGCTTAACAGTTGTTCCCATTTATTTTCTAAGGCTGATAAAACGCTATTAAAATTCCAATGCGGGATTTCTACTTCTATATTGTTTTTTGCTTTTAATGAACTTAAAAACGAGATGCCTATTTTAACATTAAGTTCTTGTTTGCCCTCTTTTCCAAAAGATAATAAAGCGCCTGTTTTTTTTCCAGAATCAAATTGAGCCGATGTATTGGAATAAAATTTTCCATCTTTCCAAGTCACGTATTTTGCAATGGGCTGATCAAAAACGGCCCAAAAATAAACGGTATAGGCACGACCATTATTCCAACCGCCTCTAATTCGGCTATAGCCTCTAACTTCTGTGTCTGAAACTATTTCGATTTGAGATCCCACAAATTGCTGAGCTTCTCTAGCATCTGGATCTGGTTCTTTTGGTTCTCCTAAGAAAAACCCGGGATCAATCTTTAAATCTTTAGTGACATATTTAGGATATGTGATGCGATAAAAAGACACTTTTTCTCCTGTGGTTATTTCTGTTTTTATTTGGTTTTCCTTAAAAACAGTTTCATAATATCCAAGTTTTACGTTTTCTTCCTGTCTAAATGAAGTTTGGTCAATCTTATTTAATTCCCCGGAAAATGGCATGATTTGAATGTTTCCGTATTTTGGTCCGCCGCCCGTACCACTCACATGTACTTGACTAAACCCTGTTACTTCCTTCGGCATGGGTAACCAACCACTATTCGGACTTACGGTACAATCCGGACTTGGTTTTACCATTCCGAACGGACATGAAGGTCCAATAAATACACGTCCGTCTCCTTCAGATCCAATCATAGGATCTACATACGTATGCAACTTATTTTGAGCATTACTCTGTATAACAAAGCATACTATTATTCCAACAATAAGTTGTTTAAGCTTTAATTTCATCTATTTAAAAGTTTTAATTGGCAACGATTTTAAAATTTATTCTATTATTGATTCGGTTTGCTAGACATTTCCAAGTACAACTCACCACCATTTGTAATGGCATCATGAGATATATTTAGTTGTCTTAATGGTTTATTATTCAGTTGTAAATTATTTATATAAATCTGCTCTGCACTATTATCAGGCGCCTTAATAACAAACGTTTTACCTGAATAATATTTTGGATGTAATTGTATGGTGACTTTATTAAAAATAGGACTTCCTATTTGATATTCCGGATGCTCTTCTGTACCTCCATTCATTTGAAACAAACCAATTTTAAGCAACACATTCAAGCTTCCCATTAAGCCTTGATCTTCATCGCCGTTATAGCCTGTGCTTGGAGACAAACCACTAAAAGTTTCTTTAATCACAGTCCTTGTCCAATATTGTGTCAATTCTGGTCTACCTAGTTGATTAAATATAAATGAGGTTTGTATAGAAGGTTGATTCCCAAAATTGATTGGAATTCGGCTATACTCAGGATGTAATTCGGCATCATGTGATGTTCCTGAAGTAAATTTTAACGCTTTGGCTGTTTCAAATTGCGTATTTAATTTTTCAACAGCTTTGTCTTTTCCGCTCATCAATGTTGCTAAACCATCGATATCATGTGGTACAAACCAAGTAGATTGCGCTGCATTTGACTCTATAAATCCATGTTCGTATTGATAAGGGTCAAAATTTTCAAACCATTTCCCTTCAACATTTTTAGGACGCATCCAACCTATATTGGTATCAAACACATGTTGATAATTTTTAGACCTGGCCATAAAATAATTGTAATCTTCTTCATGATGCAATTTCTTAGCCAATTGCGCCAATGTCCAATCCTGATAAGCATATTCCAATGTTTGACTAACACCGTCTTGATGACTTCCAAAATTGCCTTCTGGGAGTGGATATGGAACATAGCCTTTATCCATATAATGTGTTAAACCTCCCCCCTCATTAGTTGTGTGCTCGTA
This sequence comes from Confluentibacter flavum, assembly GCF_002843175.1. Lineage (GTDB taxonomy): Bacteria > Bacteroidota > Bacteroidia > Flavobacteriales > Flavobacteriaceae > Confluentibacter > Confluentibacter flavum. The sequence goes on along the minus strand of NZ_PJEO01000011.1, from coordinate 140,784 downwards.
ACCAGCTTTTCCCATAATACCATTGGGCATATGGTTTTTTTTGAGCGCTACATAAATAGATTCTAAATCCTCTTTTACGATTCCTTTTTGAATAGCACTTACTATAAATGGTGTTGATGAAGCTCCCGTCATTACAAACGTGTAATTCCCGCCCGATGGTCCACGTGGAATCATCCCTCCGTCTTTATAATATTGCATTAAAGAATACACAAACTCTTCCATAATCTCAGGATATACCAATCCCCAAAGCGTATTGATTGACCATTGCGCGCCCCAAAAAGCATCGGAATTATAATGATTAAATTGCGGTTTACCATCTTCTTTTAAAGGCAACTGCCCAATCCTAAACGTTTCACCAGTATTATCAGGATAAGCGCCATTAGCATCACTAATGATCCTACGTCCTTGTAAGGCATGCCACAAATCGGTATAAAAGCGCTTTTGTTCAGTATGTGTTCCTCCTTCTACTTGAATTCTAGACAACATAGTATTCCATTCGGCTTTAGAATCATCAACAACTTTATCAAAATCCCAATGAGGCAACTCTTGTTCCATATTATTGGCAGCATTCTCGCTTGAAGTATAGGATATCCCTACTTTCATCAATACTTTTTCATTAGATTCACCTAAATTGATTAAATAATTTCCTGTTAAAGCATCTTGTTTTATAGAAACAATTGGTTGATTGAGTATAATTTTAAAGTAAACTTTAAAAGGTTTTGGACGCCTATGTGTTGGTGTCATTACTAAGGAACCAGAAAGCTCTGTATCATTATTCTGTTCTAAAACCCCCTCTATATTTTCACATGGACCCAAAATAGTATTTAAATTAAAAAGAATGTCTTTTTCCGCAGACTCTGGAAATGTATATCTATGAAAACTGACTCTTTTTGTACTGGTTAATTCAGCTGTTATTTGGTATCTATCCAATACCAGTGAGTGATATCCAGGAGTTACTTTTTCGGTTTCATGGCTGAATTTAGAATAAAAGTCGGTAAATATTGAGGTGTTATCCGATTTGCTTATTACGACAGGCATAACAGAAATTCCAGATAGTTGCCAAGCATGAATATGACTGAAACCTTTTATTGTATCCGTATTGTAGCGATACCCAGTTCCCCAATCGCCTCCAATTTGCGTGTCTGGACTTAAATTAACCATTCCAAAAGGGCGGCTGGCAGATGAAAAGAAAAACCATCTTGAATTTTCAGTATCTAAAAAAGGATATACTTTATCTACTAATGGTTCTTTTTTAAATGAATTATTTTTTTGAACAGTACATGATGCTATAAGAATAAGAAAAAAAAATATTCTTATATTTCTATATATAAAAATTCTACTCATATTTAATATAATCTGTTTAAAATCCCTCATAACTATTTATCGATAAGGGACGTTTGGTATGAAATATTAAAAATATAGGCAGGAAAAAATCTCCTGCCTATTTAAATTAACTACTTAATAAAACCTCTTTGAAATCTCCTTATTAATAATTAGGATTTTGTACGATGCTACCTCCAGTGGCATCAATTTCAGATTGAGGTATAGGTCTTAAAAGATGTTTTGTAGTAAGTACATTATTTAAAGCAGCATGTGGGTTATGTAATAAAGTTCTCTCTATTAACTTTCCAGTTCTTTTTAAATCCATCCATCTATTTACTTCTCCTGTTAACTCTCTTGCTCTTTCATCTAAGATAAAATCTATATCTACATCACCTGGGTCTACCGCAGTTGTTAACCCCGATCTTGAACGTAGTTCTGTAAGACGCAATGCTGCATCATTAGTATTACTTAACTGTAAATAAGCTTCAGCTGCAATTAAGTATGCTTCACCACTTCTCATCATAACCATATCTCTCTCTCCTTGCGAAGATTGATCAGGTTGAGTAAAAGGAACATCTGGATCATCAAACTTTTTAAACATAGGAAAATGAGTATTTGTTATACCATCACTTTGAAAATAGGTTCCTGGATTTATTACTTTATAAGGTTTAGTAGCAATAACTACCGGAGACCATGCCGTTTTAGGAAAATATATAGCTGTATCCCCTGCAACTACATTAACTGGCAAACCACCTACAGTAGCTGTATAATCTTCTGTAGCATAAATAACTCTTGCGAAAGTAGCCTCTGCTCTTTCATCGTTATCATCGAAAAGCGAATAGTAAAAAGGTGTTGGCATACCACTTAAACCTTGTACCGTTTTCTCTAAACCTGGATAATCATAAAATCTAAACTTATATAACATGTGTTTTGAATTTCCCCAACCTCGACTTACAGAATTGTTTCCAAACAAATAAGAAAAAATCACTTCTGAATTTCTTTGATTATTTATACTTACTAATTGAGCAAACGAAGGAACTAAATTATGATTACTAATAACTGTCTCGGCTAAAGAAACGGCATCAGTAAAGTCTGTTGAAGGGCCAAACGATTTATAACCCCTTGTTAACAATACTTTAGACAAAAGGTGTCTTACAGCATCTTTATATACTCTACCATAAGCAGATGGACTAACTGGAACTGCGTCTAATGCATCTTGAAGATCTTGTACTATTTGTGTATAGACAGCCTCTTCAGTATCACGAGTATAATTAACATCACCTGTAGTAACTGGATTTAAAATTAGAGGAACTCCACCATAATTCTCAACTAAACTAAAGTATGACCAAGCTCTAAAAAATTTAGATTCCCCAATTCCAAGAAATTTTTCACTTTCTGTAAGACCTTCGATTTTATCTGCATTATCTATAGCCACATTAGCTGCTGCTATAATACTATATTGATTATTCCAAAATACGCCAACTGCCCAAGTAAACGAGTTCATGTTCACATAATCGTTTATCTCATCTGTTCCTTGAATTGGCGATCTTCTTGTTACAATATCTGTACCTAAATCTTCTAAAGCATAATACAAATCAGAAGTATAATGTGTTGTGGTTTCTCTAGCTCTTTCATATACTGAAGCAACTAATTGATCAAAAGTTTCTGAATCAGAATTTGCGGTCTCAACAGTTAAAGAAGACTTATTTTCTTCCTCCAAATAACTATCGCAACTAGTACTAAATATACCTGCTGTAAGTAGTACTGCAATTATTTTATAATTAATATATTTCATTTTCTATAAATTTTATTTAACAAATAATTAAAAGTTTAAACTAAGACCTAACATGTATGTACGTGCCATGTATGATGCGCCCCAAGAATTCCTGCCTGCACTTTCAGGATCCCATCCATCATATTTTGTAATGATGAATGGATTTTGTACTGTTGTATATATTCTTAAACTTTCAATTTTAAGCTTATCCATAATAGGAGTTGGAAAGCTGTAACCCAATGTCATGTATCCAACTTTTGTGAAAGAAACATCTTTATATTTAATAGTATGTTGATACTGTCCACCATTACCAGGTTGATACCAATCGTTTGTTGGATTATTAGGAGTCCAATAATCTACCTTGTAAGCATTAAAAAGCCTTGAAGGATCACTATCCCAAGGAAAAGATAAATTACTATGGAAGTTACTATTTACCTTATTTCCTTGGCTTGTACTAACAAAAAATGTAAAGTCAAAGTTTTTGTAATTCATTGTACTAGTAACACCACCAGTCCACTTAGGTGTAATCTGTCCTACAACCTTTCTATCTGCACTAGCCGTAATTTGTCCATCGTTATTTAAATCTTTTACTCTAACCTGACCAGGAGTTTGTCCATACACTGCAGCTTCATCAACTTCATCAAGTTGCCAAATTCCATCAAGTTCATAATCATAAATTGCCCCAATGGGTTCTCCTACTCTATGAATAAGGTTGGTGCCAGACACATTAAATATGATATCGCTTCCATTTAACTTATCGATAGTATTCTTGTTTGAAGCGAAATTAAAATTAGTCGTCCATTTAAAATCTCCTTTGTCAATATTTACAGTATTCAATGCAATTTCAACTCCTTTATTAGTTGACTCTCCTATGTTATCGTAAATACCTGAAAACCCTGTAACTGATGGTAAGCTTTTAAAAAATATAATATCTGTATTTTTTCTATTATATATATCAATAGAACCATTTATTTTATTATTTAAAAGACCAAAATCAAAACCAATGTTTACCTCACTTGTTTTTTCCCAAGTAAGATCTTCATTTGCTATATCAGTTACAAACAAAGATGGCACAGCAGCATCACCTAAATTTGTAGCACTACTACCTAATAAGGATTGAGATCTTAAAGGTCCTAATCCTCCTCCTTGTCCATTGTTTCCTGTTTGCCCATAACTTAATCTTAGTTTAGCATTAGAAAATATTTCTTGTGACTGCATGAATTTTTCGTCCATCATTTTCCATGCAAATGCTGCGGATGGGAAAAAAGCCCATTTATTCTTATCTGAAAGTATTGATGAGCCATCATACCTTCCTGTTATAGTAAATAAATACTTATCCATTAAAGTATAATTTAATCTTGCCGTATATGATTCGAGTGTTTGCTTAGAAAAATCACCAGAAACTTCTCTAATATCAAGTCCTGCATCTAAATTATAAAAAGAATAATTATCAGTAGTAAAATTTCTAACTTGGTTGTAATAACCTTCTGAACGCTCCATGAATCTTGAAATTACACCAGTAAAATCAATTAAGTGTATACCCTTAGTAAATTTATAGTTTAAAATGTTATCCCAAGAATATGAAAAATAGTTAAAATTATTTACCTGGGCTCTTCTGTTTACTGGATTGCCAGTAACACTTTTTGAATAAAGTCCACGATACTCACCATATCTAGTATATTTAATGTTTGGTGAGAATTTAGTAGTTAAAGTTAATCCTTCCATAGGCTTAACGCGTAATGCTATATCACCAATGTATTGTAAATATTTAGTCTCTTTAGTTTCTCCAGTTGGCTCAAATAATGGATTGGTAATTTGAGTTTCTTTCTCTGTTGGAAAAAATCTTAATGACCCATCATCATTGTATGGTCTTCCAATAGGCTTTAACCTGTATGCACTTCTAAATCCTTCCCAGCTACTTGAATTTTGTATTGCATTAGTTATATAGTTACTCACACTTATGTTCAACCATTTATTAAGGTCACTACTTAAACTTCCTCTAATATTATATCTTTCGAAAATCTCTCCACCAAGTGTTCCCTCATCCTGAGTATACGCAAGACCTGTTGCATATTTAGTATTATCATTTCCGCCACTCATATTAATGGTATGATTTGTTTGGAAACCATTCTGTAATGCAAGATCAACCCAATTTGTATTTACCCCATCTGCAATATTTTGCAATTCTTCGGCATCTAAATAATCTGACAATACAACATCATTTCTTGTATAACTTAAGTTGCCTGAAGCAAACTGGTTACCAACTACAACATCCTTAAGATATTCAACATATCCTGGCCCATCTTGAATAGATGGTAAATGATATGCTTGTTTGAATCCTACATAATTGCTATAATTAACTCTTAGTTTCCCTTTTTTACCTCGCTTAGTTTCTATAATCACCACACCATTACTACCTCTAGATCCATAAATAGCCGTGGCAGAAGCATCTTTAAGAATATCCATTCTATCAATATCTGATGGGTTTAAAAATGATATATCATCCACAAAAATTCCATCTACAATAAAAAGTGGATTTTGCCCAGGATTAAAACCTCCTTGATCTGCAGTTTGATTAGAGTTAATGGTACTGGCTCCACGTATACGAATATTAAAGCCACCGGCTCCTGGTTTGTTATCTGTACGTTGAATAACCACGCCCGCAGCTTGTCCTTGTAATGCAGAAATAGCATCAACTTTGTTTGTTTTTTCTAATTGCTTAGAATCCATTGATGCAATAGAACCTGTTAAATCACTTCTCTTTGCCGTACCATAACCTATAATAAGTACCTCATCAAGTTTAGCACTATCTTCTTGTAATGTTACATTTAAAGTAGATTGACCATTATAAGTTACTTCTAAGGTTTTGTAGCCCAAATAAGAAAACACAAATATATCTCCCTTAGATGCCTTGATGGAAAAAATACCATCAAAATCTGTGGCAGCTCCTACCGAAGTGCCTTTAATACTAACATTAGCTCCTGCTACAGGAACATTATTTGCATCTGACACAACACCAGATACTTCATCTTGCGCCCATGAATTAAATGAGAAGCCTATAAAAAAGGCTAATAATAAAAGTTTTAGTTTTTCCATATTATAATTGTTTGATTATTTTTAGTTATGCTAAACTATTGTTAAGGATCTGTTAAGTAATGGACATCTTATTCAATTGTATGGATATTTTCATTAATCTTAGGAATAATGGTATTTTATTAGTATCAATCACATAATATTTTTAATTTTTTTTTAAGATTAATACATCCATCTTACAAAGGCTTCCATGGCTGCATAGTGCGACAAACCTAATTGATCATACAAATCTGCCGTTTCCCTGTTTCTGTCTTCCGCACGTTGCCAAAATTCTCTACTATCTGCACCTTGAAATACCACACCATCTTTTTGAGACTGGTGTTTAAAGATTCCTTTTCGTTTTTCCAATACTTGGTCTGGCCCCATTGGTACGGCCATTTCTATTTCATCGATGCCCCATTCTTGCCATGCCCCACGATATAACCAAACCCAACAATCGTCCATAAACTTTTTGGGTTTTAAGCGTTTCACAGCTTCAAATACCGCATCTAAACATACTTTATGGGTGCCATGTGGATCGGCCAAATCACCAGCAGCATAAATTTGATGGGGTTTTATTTTTTCTATTAAATCCATCGTTATTTGGATGTCTTCTTCCCCTAATGGTTTTTTCTCTATGGTACCAGTTTCATAAAAAGGAAGTTCCATAAAATGGATTTGGCTATCTGGTAAACCAACAAAATAACAGGTAGATTGGGCTTCCCCTTTTCGTATTAAACCTTTAATGTACCTAACTTCAGGTATATCTATTTCACTTGCTTTTTTATTCTTAAGAAATGCTTCAGCTTTTTTATATATTGCTTTGGCCTCTTTACTTTCTATACTGAACTTAGTATTATAATCACAAACAAAACTGGCAAACCTGAGAGCTTCATCATCAGCAACAGCTATATTGCCCGAAGTCTGATACCCAACATGTACCTCATGCCCTTGTTCCTGAAGGCGCTTGAAAGTGCCCCCCATACTAATGATGTCATCGTCTGGATGGGGACTAAAAATAAGCACTCGCTTTTTGGCAGGCTCAGCACGCTCTGGCCGTTTGCTATCATCAGCATTTGGCTTACCTCCTGGCCAGCCCGTAATGGTATTTTGTAATTTATTGAAGATTTTAATATTAATATCATATGCGGGTCCAGAATCTGCCAACAGATCACTCATACCATTCTCTATATAATCCGCATCGGTTAACATTAAGATTGGTTTTTTTAAATGAAGTGCCAAACCCAAAACGGCTTTTCGGATGAGCTTATCCGTCCAATTTACCTTTTCAACCAACCAAGGCGTATTGATGCGCGTTAATTTGGATGCTGCTGCTTTATCCAGAACAAACGTAGCATTGTTATGTTCCTGTAAAAATGATGCTGGCACCAAATTGGTAATCGTGCCTTCCACAGAGGTTCTTATAATGTTTGACTTTCCTTCCCCCCAGGCCATCAATATCACCCGTTTAGCCTCCATAATCTTTTTCACTCCCAAAGTAATGGCCGTTCTTGGTGTATTGTTCAATCCTGAGAAATCATTGCTTGCCGCTACTCTTGTAATATGATCCAAAGCTACTAAGCGAGTCTTTGAGTTTTGGAGCGACCCAGACTCGTTAAAACCAATGTGACCATTGCCGCCAATGCCCAAAATCTGCAAATCAATACCGCCCAAAGCCTCTATTCTTGCTTCGTATTGATTGCAAAAATCCGAAATAGCTTCTTTTGTCAATGTCCCATCTGGAATATGATAGTTTTCTGGAAGTATATCCACATGGTTGAACAGTTGCTCTTTCATAAACCGCACATAGCTATTGATGGAATCTGGTTCCATGGGATAATATTCATCCAGATTAAATGAGATGACATTATTAAAGCTAAGTCCTTCTTCTTTGTGCAAACGCACCAATTCCGCATACAATCCTTTTGGAGACGATCCTGTTGCCAATCCCAATATACAGGGTTGCTTTTGGGCCTGCTTAACCTTAATTAAATCCGCTATTTCCTTGGCAACCGATTTGGAAGCTTCTGTTGAATTTTGGTAAACTACAGTTCCTATATTTTCAAATCGTTTTTCAAAACTTGTTGCCTTATCTATACCACTCTTTAACATTGTTTTTGATTTATTTCTTGGTTATATATTTTGATTATTTTAATGACGCTTTCCTATAGACCAACTTTTATATGTGTGTCCCCATACTGCAAAAAACAATATAATGGCATAGCAAGGAATCAATATCCAATAACTACTATTGGCTGCCGATGCTAACGCCTCAACTTCTCCAACTCCTTTAGCCATTAGTTCATGCTTATTGGCATCTACCAAACGTCCATACAAAGGCGGTATAATAGCCCCTCCTGAAATAGCCATAATAAGTAAAGCAGATGCTGTTTTAGTGAACTTGCCCAAACCTTCTAATGTCAATGGCCAAACGGCTGGCCAAACCAATGCGTTTGAAATCCCTAAACATGCAACAAATAGAATAGAAGTAAATCCTGAAGTTAATAAAATACAAACACTAAAAACAATACCCAATAGCGCACTCATTTTAAGTGCCGTACTTTGCTTTAAGTATTTAGGAATTAAAATAACTCCTAAAGCATATGTAACCACCATGGCCAAAAGGGTAAATGTTGTAAAAAACTTTGCATCAGCCGCAGAAAACCCTAAAGAAATACCATAAGCAATAATGGTATCACCTGCAATGACTTCTGCACCTACGTAAACAAACAGCGCTAATACACCTAACCATAAGTTAGGGAACTGAAAAATGTTTGTCTTTGTTGTTCCCCCATCTTTAGCTTCAATAGTCTCAGCAGCTTCAACATGAGGTAAGGGAGCTTTTCTGATTAATAATCCTAAAACGAATAAAACCAGTGCCATAACCAGATAAGGCACAAACACACTATCTGCCATACCATCTAAAAGCACACTTTTTTCTTCTACAGATACGTTTGATAATTTCTCTTTAACTTCATCTATCCCAGATAATAATAAAGCACCAAAAATCAATGACCCTAAAGCTCCTGCTGTTTTGTTTGCAATTCCCATAATGGCAATACGCTTTGCACCACTTTCTATAGGGCCTAATATGGTAATATAAGGATTGGCTGCTGTTTGCAAAAGTGTCATGCCTATACCTTGAATAAAAATACCGGTTAAAAACACCCAATATGTTCGCGCTTCGGCAGCAGGAATAAAGACTAAAGCACCAACCGCCATTATAATTAAACCTAAGGACATGCCTTTTTTATACCCGATTTTATTTAGAATATAAGAAGCTGGCAACGCCATCACCACAAAGGAAATATAAGATGCTGTAGCTACAAAATAAGATTGCGCATCGGTTAGCTCGTTTATGGTCTTCATAAAAGGAATGAGTGCCCCATTTATCCATGTTACAAAACCAAAAATGAAAAATAGTCCCGCAATGATTATGATTGGAACTAAATTTTTATTGGGCTTTGCTTTGGGTTTTGTTGTTGACATAGCATTTATTATTATTAATTTATGAAAAAATTGGTGATATTATATTTGCGTACTTTTAATACATATCGTCGCTATTACACCAATTCATTTCCCATTCTTTTATTGATTCCCTTTCTTTTAATTCATCAAAAGGTTGATTAGTTATTGTAGATTCTCTTAGTGCCTGTAAAAACATGCTCCATCTTGGCCAATAAAATTCTTTGTACATGCCTTGCCATGATCTAGAAGCATAATCATTTAAATGACCTTCACCGCCCCATAAAGTAATGAGCATTTTAGCATTTTTTAAATAAAGTTTAGATTCTTCTGCAGAATCTCCATAATTGTAGGCAGATGTTAACCAATGATTTAAATTATTTGTGGGTTGACCTGAAAGCATGGCATCTATATCCAAAGATTGCTTCTCTATTTTTTTGTACAATTCGTCTCCTCTTGCTAATTCTTTTGCGTTATATGCCTTAACACATTCTACCAATAAATCATCAATACATAAAGAATAATAATGTCTGGATACATCTAACAAATCATAATAGAAAAAGCTATTTTCATCAAAGTTTTTAGATTCCTTAACCAACATATTTAAAGCTTGACCTAGCTTTTCTTTATTCCCAGGATTTCCCTTAAATTCAGTTATTTTTAAAGTTGGTCGTTTAAAAAATAAATAAGCCCCTGCTCTACTATCCCACCAACGGGTCTCCCAATATTTAGTGCTGTAAACAGATTCTATTAATAATTTCCATGCTTTAAAAACCGTATCGGATGTGTTCCCATATCTAGCGTTTAAGTACGTTTTCAACCATTCTTTTACGGGTTCTTTCCCTTGCTCCCATGCGAGATCATAAATATATTCGTAAACTACTGGGTTATTATTCAATCCTTCTGGCATCACACCATAACCCACTAAATTTCCTTTGTTTGAGTTATCCAATAAACTTTTAAGTTCTTGATTATAAAAATTCAAATCACCATACACAGGATTGGATCCTCCGTAATTATGCACATACCCATAAGTCCATTGCTTCCCATAAAAGGCTTCTTGATGTTCCCATACCTTGTACCTATCATTGGCATAATCTTGAATGATTAATCTGTTATCAGGAACTTTACTTAAAAAAGCCATCGTTGCTTCTTTTGTCCAATAATCTTTATCATTACCAAAAAGCCACCCTTGCATCACCCAAGTAGCCCCAGGAACTGCCTCGTTAATGGTTTCGTAAATAGTTTTTCCATAATCTGATAGTTCTTCATACTTGTTTTCTTCAGATACCGGAGGCTGAATTTCATTAAATGAATCTGCTAAATAAAAATCGGATTGTCCATATAATTCTGAATACAATTCTATAAACCGTTTTCCTATTTCTTTAAATAGTGGATCTTTTGGATCTAACAAAAACGTGCTTTCAAAACCTCCACCAGACCAAGAACTTAATTCGCTTATTTTTGATTTTGGATATTTTTCTGCAAATGCTTTTGGTACATAGCCGCTAAAAGCCGGCACAACGGGATGCATGCCTAATGCTCTCATTTTTTGCAGTATTTTTTTCTGAATGTTGGATTTTTTATCCATCCACGTTTGAGGCAATGGTCCTTCATGGCTATTTATATTACCCATTCGTTGCCATGGTAAAAATGCGGGCCCTGTAAAATGCTCTTGCAATTGGCTATCTGTTAACCCAAATTCTTTCCATAACTGTTGCCAAACAATTTCTTGTCCTTCTAAAGCCGTTGGCAAATTAATACCATGAAGTGCCATCCAGTCTATTTCTTGCGACCACCGCTCCCAGTCCCACCAAGGTGTAGTATATCCAAAGGTGCAGGCATTTAAATATTCTCTGTATTTAAAGGGTGTTGCTCCTTTTTTAGAATAAATTGGCCATGTTTTAGGCACATTTATTCTATGACCTTCCCAACTAACCAAAACTGCCGCAATATCCTTAAGAAAATGATAGGCCGCATAACAAATGGCCGTATGGGTGCTTCCTTTGATTGTTACTTTATTTGCTGTTGCTTCAATTTCAAACCAATCAGCGGATGTATCATCTTGTTTTTCTACAATAATGAGTTCAAAATCATTGGCACGTTCGCCAATAAGATTTTCTATAACTTCATAGGCGCTTTTACTTTTTATTTCTTTTGTATTTTTACATGATATAGTGAACATCAAAAAAAATGACATCAATAAAAGTGGAACTAAAATTTTAAATGACTTATAGTGTTTGATTTTTAAATACTTTTTTTTCATTGTGAAAAAATTAGATTGAAGCTTAAAGTTTATTATTTAGTGTAGCACTTTTGTTATTAGAAAAAGTGGAAAAAAATAGGGAGAATAAATTATTTTAGAATAAATCATCTCCCTATATACCAACTAAACTTTGAATTTAACCCCCAAAATCTTAAATTTAAAATTTGAGGTTCCATTCATTTAAACATTGCGGTTTCAAATTGAAACCATTTGCTATTAACAAATTTTATACTAACTATTTGTAAAATTAAAAGGGAAGACCTTTTTTAAGATGGACACATTACTCAAAAACATAGACAAATTACTCTTTATTTAAAAATATACTGCTTTTACAAAAAAATCCTAAGAAATTTATTAGACATGGCATTCTTCATGCCCACAAAATATTTTTATAAAACTATTCATATGTAAACTTACTTACACCTCCTTGGGGAATAACTTTTAAAATATCGCCTGCAGCATTAAAATTCAAACTATCTATAGCCAATTCACGTAAAAGGGTATCATTGTTATCTTTAATCCTGTGGTAGAAAATATAATTTTGATTGTTAACATTAAAAACAGTATGGTGGCCAGGTCCTAATGTAGTTGAATTTTTAGACGTTGAAAGTATGGGACTATTGGCACCTTCTTGCCAAGGCCCATAAGGAGAATTTCCGGTTGAGTATCTAACCATATAAGTGCTATCTGTACATTTTCCTTCAGAATACATTAAATAATAGGTGCCATTTTTCTTTAACATAAAGGGTGCTTCAAAATAATGTGGTGGCGTAATATCCTGTATCTCATTTTCATTAAAAGACACCATATCATCATTCAATGGCACTATAAAACAATGTCCGTTTTCCCAATTTAAACCAGACCCCCAATATAAATAAGCTTGGCCATCCTCATCTATAAAAGCTTCGGCATCTATCATATGATATTCTGGAAACATATCGCCTTTTATAAAAGGTGAATGATCTTCTTTAGCGTTTTTCCATGGCCCCAATGGGTTTTCACTTTCTCCAACCCAAATCTCGCTACCTACCGAAACGTACATATAAAACTTTCCGTTTTTTGCTTGTATTACAGATGGTGCCCATACCATACTTCCATTTGAGGTTAAACTTGTACATGCTTCCTTAGTTGGCCAGTTAATGTGTTTTTGTTCCCAATTAATAAAGTCTGAGGACTCAAAAACCGCTAACTCATCTCCACCCCAAGGGTCTATAGTAGCATACACATAATATTTTCCTTCGTACTTAACCATGGAAGGGTCTGCAAAATAGCCTGGGATTACCGGGTTCTCAATTCTGGTTGTTACAGGCTCTTTAATATCTTCAAGTTTCTTTTTTTGTTTGCAGTTGAAAACGAGCAATAAAAGGATTAAAAAATACAATGGCTTTTTTAATAGGTTTATTTTTTTTGAAATTTTAAGCATTGTTCAATATTTTTGGTGATTATCTTTTTAACACACACGTTGTTAATGATTTTTTTGGAAGTGTCATGACTTCCTTAATTCCAAGAACTGACACTTTTTTTAAATTGACATCTGTTGTGTTAGTTGTTTGGTAAACCTCCATGGCTTTAAATTCTTTTGGAATTCTTGAAATTTTAATATCCTTTGAAGTGTCAAGTTGGTTTACCAAAATAACTACTACCTCATCTTCATTCATATACGCCGATTGCAAAACGCCTTCAAGAGCTTCTTCAAGGGATTTTTTATCAGAGTGCGATGTGCCAATACGTATCATTTCTGGCTTTATAAATCTTGAATAATGCCCAAGTGCCCAAAGCATTTTCGATTCATAATAATTGCCTCCAAACTTATTGTCATCTATATAAATGAGACCGTCTTTAAAATCGTAGGGACTAACTGCCAACCACCAATGCCATGCCGAAGCATTTGCCAAAACCAAATCCGAATGAATGACTCTTGCTATATACATTGCGGGATCGATACCCAAATCGCGTCCACCGCCTTTAATAATGTCATTATCCTCAAGAATACAATATTCCGACATCCAAAATTCCAAAGAAGGATCAACTTTTTGTATTTCCTTGCTTAATAGGTGTCTTGTATTTTTTAGGGTTTCTAAATCCCATGTAGAGAAATAACTATGACCTGCAATTTTTTTAGCGATTGATTTTAAATCCCCGATATAACCGGGCGAATTTTTATCAAAAAAGTAGGCGATTTGATTTCCTCGGTTAGGTCTGTTTTTTTCCGAATACAAAAAATCCAAATGACCCGCTTCGGTAATTTCTATTTTAGCTGAAATATTATGTGTATTAAAAGAGGCATCTATCGCTTTCGTTGCCTCAACTATCTCATCATTGTTCCAAGGAGACCCTTCTTGTTTACAGCATTTCCAATCCCACTGAGGTTCGTTAAAAGGACTTATATAATCAAAATCAACGCCTGTTTCAATTTTTACGCCTTTTACAACTTCCGATAGAAAATCGGCGAACTTTTTATAGTTTTCACTTTTAATATTTGCTGAAAGCCCATCTTCTGAAAATGCTTTACCATTTTTTGTATAAAAAACGGGCGGACTATTTACAAAACCAACAAATGTTTTAACCCCTCTTTTTTTAGCTTCATTTAAAAACCAAAGTTCCCCAGATTGTTTGTTCCAATTATAGGTGCCATCTGCGTTTAAAAAACTTTCAGATCTTCTCCACTCCGTAAGTATCTGGCTATCTTCACCTTGTTCTGTACTACCTGCACCAATATTAAATCGCCAGGCGGTTAACCCAATACCTTCTGGACTTCCGTCTGGCTTATTTGAGGTACTAAATAATAGAGATGCTATTTTGTTTTTTACATCTTCGCTCCAATATTTACCAACAGCTTGTATGGACCAGGCATCCGAAGCGCCAAAGTTATGTATGGTTTGAAATGTTTTATTTGTATGCAATGTGATTTCTAAAACAGGTTCTTTTTGTGCCATACAATCCACATTCTTAACAAAGAAAACCAGAAGTATGAGATAAAATGTTCTAAAATGTTTAAAATACTTCATCATTTTAATCACATTTTTGGAACCATTGAAAACGAATATTGGTAAACTGTATTTGCATAATACATATATGGAGCGTGTGGTTTTGCGCCCCAGCTATCATCGCCACCAACGCCCATCATTTTATGGTCTAAATGCACTTCCACAAAATCCCTTTTTTTGACATCAATTGGAGTTCTTAAACTCTTTTTCTTGCCTTCATCAAAATCTTCGGCACCATGGTGCAAGGCATTAAATTCAATAGGCGTGTTATGAGCTTTAACTGTAAAACCCATTCCAAATTGATTGGTTAAACTTAGCCATCTAGTGTCTGTTTTATGTCCGTTTTCTTGTGGTCTGCCATACACCACATATTGATCTGCTACTTTCGATTGGTAGATGCTAATAAATGCCGCCGTGTTTCTGTCTATATAATTTTCCCAAGGACCGCGACCATAATATTTTAGATTATCGAATTCTTTGGGCATTCTGAACACAACTCCAATACGTGGGATTTCAGGTAAATCTGCTTTACTGGATTTAAAAGTATAGTCCACTTTAATTTCCCCGTTACCATAAATGCTGTAGACCATATCTATCGTACCTTCCACCGTTGGTAATTTTAATGTTGTATTGATGGTTAATTCCGAAGTGGACACGATGTTATGGTTGATGCTTTCTAACATGGCATTGTTCATGGCTTCTTTCCACACCACGGCTCTTACCTGCATTTTATTTCCAAAATCGTTATCCGTTGGGGCTCGCCAAAATGTTGGGGTTAAAGGATTGTTCATCAATTCATAATGATTCAATTTGTATGACGTGATAGCTCCCGTTTTTTTAGAAACATTTATAATAAAATTTCCTCCTTTAACAACAATGCCATCTTGGCCATCTTCAACCTGTAACTTACCTAAAGCCATTGGATTGATAAATTGCAAATCTGAGGTTTGCAACGAAAACTGTTCTGAAGCTACCTCATGCCCGAATGGAATCAGTTCAGTTTCTTTTCCTTGCAAAGCATAGATACTCAAGAAATATTCATTCCCTTTTTCAGGATTGAAATTTTTTATGCCAAGGTTGACTATTTTTTCTGTTTGAGGAGAAATACCAGTTGGGTTGAATGTCCCCGATTGAATGGCTTTACCGTTTTCCATTAATTCCCAATTAACTAAGTAATTATCCAAATTCGAGAAAAAATGCTCATTGAAAACGGTAATCGTTCCCTCAGAAATTTTCAAATCCTTAAAATGTATGTCTTGATAGACTTTTTTAACTTCAAACAGTCCGGGATGCGGTGTTAAATCTGGATTCACCAAGCCATTAAAACAGAAATTATCATCATGGTGTATGCCTTCTGGTTCAAAATGTCCTCCATAGGCCCAAAACTTGGTACCGTTCTCACTGTATTTTGTAATACCCTGATCCATCCAATCCCAAATGAACCCCCCTTGTATCTGTCTGTTGCCACGCACCAAATCCCAGTATTCCTTAAAGTTGCCAGAACTATTGCCCATGGCATGGGAATACTCGCACCATATAAAAGGACGCTCCGCATCCGTGCCCACCCACTTTGCAACATCTTCTATGGACCTGTACATTTCACCAATAATATCGGTATGTTGCTCTGTAATATCCGACATGCGTTCGGCACGCTCGTAATGTATGGGTCGGCTCTTATCCAATTCCAAAATAGCTTTATAACCTGCTAAAAAATTAGGACCATCACCGGCTTCATTGCCCATACTCCAAATAATTATAGAGGGATGGTTTTTATCTCTTTTTACCATGTTCAAAATACGTTCTACATGCGCCGCTTTCCATTCTGGTTTATTTGCCAAAGTTTCTGATGGCTTATAACCCATACCATGTGATTCTACATTGGCCTCATCATAAATGTACAGACCGTATTGATCACATAATTTATACCAAAGCGGATCATTGGGATAGTGGCTGGTTCGAACGGCATTGATGTTGTTCAGTTTCATCATTTTAATGTCCGCAACCATATTTTCTTCATTGACAACATGTCCATGATATTGGTTATGTTCATGGCGGTTGACGCCTTTTAGAAGAATGGGTTTCCCATTTACCAATAACTGTCCTCCTTTAATTTCTGTGGTTCTAAAGCCTATTTTTATTGAAGTCGCCTCCATGGTGTTTCCTTTACTGTCTTTTAAATTTAATACTAAAGTGTATAAGTATGGGTTTTCCGCAGACCATGCATTCACTTTAGTGATGTCGCCAGAAAAGCTCAATTTATGTATGCTTGAAGCTTTAATACTGAATAAACTTTCATTTGATAAAACTTCTTTGCCTTGAGCATCCAAAACTTGATATTGCAATTTTAAATTGGACACTTTTTTAGTGGATGCATTCCTTATTTTTGTTTCTAAAGTAAAAACACCGTTTTCATAGTTTGTATCTAATAAGGCTTTTGAAAAGAAATCACTTATGTGGGTTTTTGATCTAGCATACAGGAAAACATCCCGTTGGATCCCCGATAACCTCCAGAAATCCTGGTCTTCCAGATAACTGCCATCGGTAAACTTAAAGACTTTAACCGCCAATTTATTTTTCCCTTTTTTCACATAGGGCGTGATGTTGAATTCTGCAGGAAGTTTGGAATCTTGGTTGTAGCCCACTTTAATTCCGTTTATCCATAGATAATAACCGGATTTCACAGAACCCAATTGGATATAGACCTCACGGTTCAACCAATTTTCATCTACTGTAAAATAAGTTATATAAGAGCCTACCGAGTTTTGTGTGTCTTTTATAAATGGCGGATTCTTCTCAAAAGGATACTCTATATTGGTGTAGTTTGGATAGCCATATCCGTAGAGTTCCCAGTTTCCAGGTACGGGGATTTCATCCCAGTTGCTGTCATCAAAACCCGTTTTTTCAAAATCTGGAATACCTTTATCGGAATGGTCCGTAAAACTAAATTTCCATTTTCCGTTTAAACATTTAACAAAGTTTTCATTTTCTATATAATTGTCTAAAGCATTCTTTGTATTTGAATAAGGATGAAAAGTAGCTCGGGCTTTTTCTCTGTTCTGTTGGAACATTTCAGGATTTTCCCAATCGTTTTGGCTGAATGCATTTTGACAAAAGATTATTATCAATAAATAGAAAATGATTTTTTTCATAGGGTGAATGTTATTGTTATTACTTTTAAAATGAATATAAGGTAGGTATTTACCATTGTGTTGTTAATCATTTTTCTATCAACCAATTCAAATATTTGGAAAAAGGGGAGGTAAAAAACACCTCTCCTAATCGATCCCAACTAAACTAAAGATTTCAAAATAAACATTCGCAAATCAATAGAGATAGTAAAATTATAGAGAACATATAGTGTCGGCATAGATATATTATCCAAATGCATGGACATACTTTGATTTAAGTCTTTTAATCCTTTAAAAGTTTTGACAAAGATTTTTTAATTATATATCTTCGATTTTCTTACTGCTTGAAACTTCAAATCTTAATTATAAAATCATCATCAAATTGAATACTATTTTAAATATTAATAATTTATGATTAAACCGTTATCCATCTTAATTATTCTTTTATCTGTTCCTAGCCTCTGTTATTCTCAATCAAGCCAAGTTTTATGGTATGATGAACCCGCCAATTACTTTGAGGAAACCTTGGTATTAGGTAACGGCAAAATGGGGGCTTCTGTTTTTGGGGGTGTGAGTTCAGATAAAATATACCTTAACGACGCCACATTATGGTCGGGCGAACCTATAAACCCCAACAATAATCCTGAAGCTTACAAATATGTGGAGCCCGTTAGAAACGCTTTAAAAGAAGGGAACTATAAGCTTGCCGATTCGTTAAACCGTTTTATTCAAGGTCAGTTTTCTCAATCCTATGCACCTTTAGGAACTATATCCATACATTATAAAGACCAAGAAACATTTAAAAATTACCACAGGGAACTTGATATTAGCAACGCTATTTCCAAAGTATCTTATGAAACCAATGGTGTTAAATTTCAGCGTGAATATTTTATATCCTACCCAGACCAAATAATGGTTATTCACCTAACAAGTAATAAGAAAGAATCCATTAATTGTTCCATTGGGTTTGAAAGTCTTTTAAAATACAATATCACAAGAGAAAAAAACATCATGAAAGTTAATGGTTATGCGCCTTATCATGCAGAACCAAGCTATAGAGGGGATATACCAAATGCCATCCTATTTGATGAGAAAAAAGGCACTCGTTTTACAACCCTTTTTAAAGTTTCAAACAAAGATGGAAATGTAATAAACACTGGTAATTCCATAGAGCTCAAAAATTGTACTGAAGCTACTATCTATGTTTCCATAGCGACCAGTTTTAATGGCTTTGATAAAAATCCAGTGACTGAAGGCGTTGATAACAAAGCATTAGCTATAAAAAATCTTGAAAAAGCTTATAAAAAATCATATACATCCTTAAAAGAAAGGCATATAAAAGATTACCAAGAATTATACAACCGTGTTGCCTTAGATTTAGGAAATTCCGATGCTCCTAAATTACCAACAGACGAAAGGCTATTACGTTATAAGGATGGCCCTGAAGATAAAAATTTAGAAATTCTATATTTTAATTTTGGAAGGTATTTGCTAATATCTTCATCAAGAACAGAAGGTGTTCCTGCTAACTTACAGGGCATTTGGAATCCTTATATGCGTCCACCATGGAGCAGTAATTACACCTTAAACATTAATGCCGAAGAAAATTATTGGCTTGCAGAAATTGCAAACCTTTCAGAATTACATAAGCCTTTATTAACTTTTATAAAAAATGTTGCAACTACTGGAGCCGTTACGGCCAAAACCTATTATGGTGTCAATGGTTGGGCAGCTTGCCAAAACTCCGATATATGGGCATTGAGTAATCCTGTTGGCGATTTTGGTGGTGGTGATCCTAATTGGGCAAATTGGAATATGGGTGGCACTTGGCTTGCTACACATTTATGGGAGCATTATTCTTTTACTCAAGATAAAAATTATTTAAAGGAAGATGCCTATCCATTAATGAAGGGTGCTGTACAATTTTGTTTGGAATGGATGGTGAAAGATGATAAAGGGCATTGGATAACATCCCCCTCAACGTCACCAGAAAACATTTATATTACCCCAACAGGTTATCATGGAGCCACTTTGTACGGTGCAACGGCCGATTTAGCTATGATAAGGGAATTATTTAATAATTTTATTAGTGCCTCAAAAACTTTAGACATTCATGATGAATTTCTAGATGAAGTCATTAAGGCAAAAAACAATTTACATCCCTACACTATTGGGAAAAAAGGTAATTTGCAAGAATGGTATTATGATTGGGAAGATGAAGACCCAAAACACCGCCATCAATCCCATCTTTTTGGTCTCTATCCCGGAAACCATATTACCGTAACCAATACTCCAGATCTAGCTGATGCTTCCAGAACAACTTTAGAAATAAAAGGTGACGAAACCACAGGCTGGTCCAAAGGATGGCGCATAAATCTATGGGCAAGGCTTTGGGATGGCAATCGTGCCTATAAAATGTACAGGGAATTACTTAAATATGTTGACCCCGACAAGTCCACTGGAATTCACAAAGGGCACGGAGGTACTTATCCCAATCTTTTTGATGCACACCCTCCATTTCAAATAGATGGCAATTTTGGTGGTGCCGCTGCCGTTATTGAAATGCTCATGCAATCAACTAATGATAAAATCTATTTATTACCTGCTTTACCTGATGCTTGGAAAGATGGTTCTATAAAAGGTATATGTGCCCGTGGTGGCTTTGAAATCTCTATGGTGTGGAAAAATAACGCATTAACAAAAACACAAATAACTTCTAAAATATCAGGAAAAGCAACCTTAGTTTACAATAACGAACAAAAGGAAATTGAGTTAAAAAAGGGCGAAAAAATAGATGTTATTTGGTGAGATTACTTGATAATAAGAGAACATTAAAAACAAAAGTCAAATCAATGCATTCGGTTACCTTTTTTATGGGTTTTTGAAAGTGGTAACCGAATAGGTCACTTTTTTAATCAAACCAAAGCAAATTAAATGAGAGCCTTTAAAATGCAAAAACTTGATAATCATTCGATTACCAAGTTTTTGACACTATTTGATATACTAAAAAGTCGGGGTGGCAGGATTTTCAACAAATCCGCAACCCCTTTATTATCAGTATTTTAAACACTTTTAATTTAGTATGGTTCACCGAATTGCACACTAAAGTCAAAAAGAACTATTTAAAAACAAATTTTATCTGTCTTTTGAGATTGCCAATATACAAAATATGGTAAAAAAACATAATTTAAATTAATGTTTTTTATTATAGATTAATGGAAGTGATCTAGATTATTAAACTGCTTAATAATATTTATTATGTTTTAATACTCCTATCGTTTTTGTCTCTCATAATATTAACAAAAACCAAATTCTAAATCACTAGCACATTTGAGTAATTATAAAAGGCTTGTTAGTTAATTGCTGATAAAATATAAAAGCTTAGCCTCAGATATTCTAAATAAAAACAAAGCAAACTAATTGAGTTATTCTACCCAATCACACTACTTAACTTAAACATTGTCAAGTACATGGCAATAAGAATAACACCAACCAGTACACCTACAATTAAAATAATAAAGGGTTCCATAATGGTGGACAACATTTTGGACTGCTGTTGAACTTGGGTATTGTATTGCATATTGAGTCTGTCAAAAATAAACTCCGTTTGGTTGGTTTCCTCTGCTACTTTTACCAAGGCTATCATTTTATCAGCAAACAATTTATGTTGAGCCAAACTTTGACTAAGCGACTGACCTTTTAGAATATGCTGCCCTTTGTTAGTCATTATTGGTGTCCGTTCTATCCAGTCATAAATAACAAACCCAAAAATGTGATGTTCTTCATATTGTTTAGTTTTATTAACATTTAAATAAAATCCTTCAAAAAATTAATTTTGGCTCGATAAGATTATTTAGTTTTTTTATGTATTCCTGTTTTAATAAGGATAAACCATATTGATAGGAAGCATTCATCCAGCCAAAACCACCTTGAGATATGTATTGAAAATTGGTGCCTACATTGCCATATTCTGCATATACTTTGTGGGTAGCTTCAACAACATTGTATTTTTCGGGTATAGTTCCATTATAATCCACAACACTTTTAGTAATCATGAACAACCATCTATAAATTAATTCCTGTGCTTCTTCAACAAAACCATAATTTAACAATCCTTTCCAGATTATCATTTGATGCGGTGCCCATCCATTTGGATAATCCCATTGGCGTTGGGGTTGATTTTTAGAAACCATTTCAATACTTGCTTTTGTACTACCTGCAATTCCTCCTTTTTCTTTTAGTAATGGGATGGCTGTTTTAACAAGTTTATTAGCTTGATGCTCTGAACACAAATTAGCCCACAATGGTATTAAGGTTGTTGCCCCAATAAATTGTGATTGCTGATTGGTGATAACATTAAAATCAAAATACAAGCCTTTACTGTCGTTCCATAAATATTTATCGACAGCTTTTTTTCTGGTTTTCGCTTTATCTTTCCAATAAGTAGTAGTGTATCCTTGAAACTCACCATTAAATTCACTCTCAATTATTTCTGAAAAATCTCTTTCATATTTATACAACATCGCATTAAGTTCCACAAGGTTTAAGTCCGCACAATGACCTTCAATTCTATAAGAAGTGTCGTGACCAGATTCTCTTACAGTCCTATCATGTGTAAAATAAATATCTAAAGCATCATTGCTAATAGCACCTTCGGCATATCGTTTTTCATAATCTCTAACACTCATATTTAGTGCATCGGCAAATGGTTTAAGAACCGTATCAAAATGACCTTCTTCACATTCAGGTGGAAGCCCAATACCTTCAGCCAAATATCGGTTAAGCTCATTGTCTGTAAGCCGTTTTCCTTTTACCATCCATACCGTTTCATATTCTTTTATTGCGGTTTGAAGATGGCTTTTCAACCATGTTTTATCTTTTGCTAATTCAAAAACTTCCTTAATTAAACTGGTATAAAAAGGCGGTTGGGTTCTGGTTAAATAATAAGATCTGTTGGCATTTAAAATTTTACCATAATATTCAATTTCGTATTGAAAATTATCTGCCATAGCTTTAGATAATTCAACTTTACCATCAATTAACAATCCAACCGACTCGAAATAACTATCCCAACCGTACATCTCATTAAAACGCCCACCAGGAACTACAAATGGAACACCTTCAATTAAACCATTATTTTCTTGAAGTTTTAATGATAATATGCCTGGTTTAATGTTAATGGATTTTACGAACTGAGGCGTTACGTTTTCTGGTAGCTGAATGGTTTCTATGGGCAATGATGATTCAAGATTTTTATAATAATTGAAAGCTACCGAATCTTGATACGGAATGTATATTCTTAATTTACTTGAAGTTAATGATTCATTTTTTGTATCGTGAATAAGATCCTCTACACCGTTTTTATCCATGGTTCTGGTAAGAGCTTCCCAAAAATAATCTTTTATTAATCTAGAAATACGTGTTACTGGCGGCTCTTCAATTTTAGATAATGGGATTTTGGCAACATTACAACCTTCAAGTTTTGCAATTGCCAATTCTTGCAATAAATTAGAAAGATGGTAGGTGCCTTTAATTATGTAATCTTCCCCAGAAGTTGTTTTAACTACAAATGTTTTTAAACCTTTATCTTCAATAGTGATTTTTTTATCACCATCTGTATCTTCTTGATGCAATAGTTTACTTAAAGTGTCTTGTATATTTAAGTGAAAAATCATAGTGTTTTAATTACTTGTTTTTTGGTTATTCTATCAATCAGTAAAACAAATATTATTAACAACACCATTGGTATTAAAAGAAAATAAAAAGCTTTTGCTCCACCAATACTTTCGAATAATTCTCCTACAATTCTAGAACCTATAGTGCCTCCTAATGCCGAAAAAATGATAATTAAACCAGACATAGGAGAATGTAATTTTTTTGGTAACGAGCTTAGTACCGTTGAATTTAATAATGGGTAAATTGGCGCTATAAAAAGTCCGATTAAAGGTAAGATATACCCAAGTAAAGGCACTTCGGTTAAAGTTTTAATTTCTACCAACGAATCTATTTCTGTATTTAATTGAGGCAAAACACTTAATAAAGTAATACCAGAAATAACAACGCAAATGATAACCAAATAAACCCAAGATATAAATTTGGACAAATAACCAGCCATAAACCTACCCAATGCTAAAGATAATGCCAAAATACTGGCCATTTGAACGCTTAATACTGCACTAAATTTGAAGATTTTTTCATTGAATCTGGGCAACCAACTCATAATTCCTTGCTCAATCATAACAAAGAAAAATGCTGACACCAAAAACACTAAAACCAATGGTACAATTATTAATTTTAAAGAACGGGTCATATCTTCTTTTAAATTAGTGCCTATGGCTTCTACTTCATACTCAATTTTAGAAAACAATAAGAAAAGGAAAGAAATTACTATTAACACAGCAAGTAAATAATATACATTTAACCAAGCTTTTTCGTTGGTTTCAGAATAAAAAGCTGGAAACAAGAAATAAGCTGATGCAATACCTACCATAAAAACGCCTTCAATAGAACTCATTAAATAAGAATGGTCTTTTTTTGTGGTTGTTACAATTCCTATAAGCGAATACACCGAAAGTTTTATAAGTGCAAAACTTACTCCTATCGATAGAAATAAAAATTTCGTGTAAATGAATGAATTGCCAAAAATCATTAAAAGACAACCAAAAAATACGATTGCCAACCCCGTTAACATGGCCTTTTTATAACCAAATCGTGGCAAAAACGAAGCTACAAAAAACGAGACAATCGCAATTGGTAAATCTTTAAATGCTTCTAATAATGATGCTTGTGATTCACTAATATGATACACATTGATTGATTTAGCGATAACAATGCCCACGCTATTCAGTAAAATAGCAAAAACAAAATAGTTTAAGAAAATGGATATTTTAATACTTAGGTTTTTCATTTCTATATTTATTAATGGCCTCCACCAGTTGTCACAAATGTATATTTGGTATCATATATTGATTTTGTTTCTTTTAAACGCATTGCTAATAATGCAGAAATGGCAAAGAAAACACCTGCAAACAACATGGCATTAACTGCATTATCTCCTAACAGATATTTATAGATGGGACCAAATGTTAACGTTTGAATAAACATAGGTATTACAATCATCATGTTTAAAATACCCATATAAACGCCTCTACGTTCTTGAGGAACAATTTTTGAAACCATAGTGTAAGGTATTCCCATAATTGCTGCCCATCCTATACCGAACAATACCATGGGCACTAAAACTAATGTGGGATTTGTAATATAGGGTATGGAAAATAATGCAAAGGCAGTACCAATTAAGCTTAATGCATAAACTTTTTTTTTACCAAAATGCAATGTTAAAGGCACTAAAGCCAGTGCCACCAACATGGTTACGATATTGTATGTTAAACTCATTTTTGCTGCTTGCGACACTGCTTCGGAAGTTGTAAAACCTAGCGTTTGTTTAAATAGTGGTGTTGTAAACTGCCAATAAATAAACAAGGCATACCATTGAAATAAATATACTGCACCAATTTTCCGCATAAACTTTGGCATGTCTTTAATAGCTTCAACAATTTCATAAAAAGGTTTTGCTGTTTTCTTACCAATAGGTAGTAATTTGTTTTTATTAATTTCTGCCAATTCCTGATTTGATGGAGGAATTTCAGGTATTTTAAGCACTGACCACAAAATGGTGGTTAAGTACAAAAAAGCACCAATAAAAAATGAATAATATAACCATTGGGGAATTGTACCTGCTTGTTCCACAGACTCGCCACCAAACAAATATTGAAATAATACGATTGAGCCATTTGCTAATAAGATCCCGGCACCTACAAAAAGGCTCTGCATTTGATAACCAAGACTCAGTTGCTTTTCAGGTAATTTGTCCCCAACAAAAGCTCTATAAGGTTCCATTGCCATATTATTACCTACATCTAAAATCCATAGCAAACCAACTGCCAACCAGAGTACGGGACTATGAGGAAATACAAATAAACACAAACTACCCATTAAAGCTCCTATTAAAAAATAAGGTTTTCTTCTTCCCCAACGTGGTGACCAAGTTTTATCAGAAATGGCTCCAATTAAAGGTTGTATTAGCAATCCTGTTACTGGTCTCCCTAAATTAAGAATAGGCAACATGTCTCCTAGTGCTCCTAAATAAAGAAAGATTGGATTAATAGCCGTTTGCTGCAACCCAAAACTATACTGAATTCCTAAAAACCCAACATTCATATTAAAAATTTGCCAAAACGTTAAGGACGGTTTTTTTATCATTTTTTAAGTTTTAGGATTAAGCATTTTTAAGTTTTTATCTATAATAATATCTGTCATTCCTATATGTTTACTAATTATTTGATGTTCTATCTCTAAAACTTGTTAGTTAAAATCCTTTAAAGTATCTTTTGCTCGCTTTATTCTTGATACATGTGTTTCTTTATAGGTTTTTTCAATAAAAATCCTGTAATCAGAATTTTTAAGCAGGCTTGAATAAGTGCCTTCAACAATGAATGATGTGTTTACTTCTTCCTTTAAAATGATATTCGATTTATAATCCACTAAACGCCCTAATAAATACTTACTATTAATTTTTTAATTGATTTAAATGCGTGTCCAACAATTCTAATTTTATCGCATCAATTCCAACATTCCCTAAATCTTTTAGCCTCATACTATGATTGTCTATAATAATCATCTAAATGAAATAAAAATCCTTTTAAGCCTAAAGTGTTTTCTATATCTTCTTGTAATGCATATGCCAATGAAGTTTTACCACAACCAGACTCGCCACTAACATATATGCAAATAATATGGTCTTTATTTAGTTGTTGTTTAAACTTAGAGAAAACGAAATCAGATACATCTTTATACTCTGAATGATATATAATTTTATCCCCACCCAATCATAATCCTAATTTATCTTTGATTTAATGATATAATTACGGCTTGATAAGGTTGTAAAGTGATTATATTATTCTTTACATTTAATGTCTTATAATTATTAATAATTGTTTTATTCATGTCTTTTACCTCGTTTAATTGAATGTTTGAATTATTACTTTTGAAATTTAATAACACCAACATTTTTTGCTTATTCAAGGTTCTTGTATAAGCAAAAATTTCTGGGTGTTCTGCTCGCAAAAGCTGGTAATCTCCATAAATTAAAGCTGGATTTTCTTTACGTAGCTTCACCATATCTCTAAAGTAATTCAAAATTGAATTTGGTTCATTATCTTGAGCTTCTACATTAATTTGATTGTGATTTTTATTAACCGACAGCCAAGGTTCACCTGTTGTAAAATCTGCATTGTTTGAATCATCCCATTGCATGGGAGTTCTTCCATTATCTCTGGCACCACCAGTTTTTTGGTATTCAATAAACTGATTTAAATCACCTCCTGCAATCTTTACTTTTTCGTATTCTGCAATGGTTTCAATATCTTTGTAATCTTCAATTTTATTAAAATAAGCATTGGTCATACCTATTTCATCACCAAAATAATAGTAAGGTGTACCTCTCATGGAAAATAAAAATGTTGTAAGCATTTTTGATGAATAAGTTCTAAATTCTGGTGTGTCATTTCCCCAACGCGAAACCATTCTGGGTTGGTCATGATTTCCTAAATAAATGGTTCCCCACCCTTTATCTTTATAAACGGCATCCCATTCAGAATATATTTTTTTGAATTCGACCAAACTCCAATTTGGGTTCATTTTCTTGAAATATCCTGATATATATCCTAAGTTGACACCATCAAAATGATAGCCCATGTTTAGTTCATGGCGGTCTTCATCTACAAAATTTAAAGCGGTAGATTTTAACATGCCGGCACCTTCGGCTAAGGACATGCCATCGTACTTACTTAAAACTTCTTTGTTCATTTCCTGTAAATAGTCGTGTAAATTAGGGCCGCTTGCCATATAAACATCCCAACGACCTTCGTATTTTTTATCTAGTTCTTCTTGGGTTATTACTGGAAATGTGGTGTCTTTGGCTATAAACGGAATAACGTCCATTCTAAAGCCATCAATTCCTTTTTTTAACCACCAGTGCATCATGTTATAAATTTCTTGGCGCACTTTTGGGTTTTCCCAGTTTAAGTCGGGTTGTTTATAACTAAAATAGTGCAAATAGTAGGCATTGGTTATGGAGTCGTATCTCCAACCGCTTCCATCGGCTTCAAATGAACCAGGGCGAAAAGCGGGCTTACCTTTTTCGGCCGGCCACCAGTGGTAATAATCCCTGTATGGATTATCTCTTGATTTCCTGCTTTCTTGAAACCATTTATGTTCATCACTGCTATGGTTTACTACTAAATCCATTACCAATTTTAATCCTCTATCATGCATGCCCTTTAGCAATGCATCAAAATCTTCCATGGTTCCAAACTCGGTCATTATAGCTTGATAATCTGATATATCATAACCATTATCTGCATTTGGCGACCCATAAATTGGATTTAGCCAAACCACATCTATTCCTAGGCTTTTAATATAATCTAGTTTTGAAATAATGCCTTTTAAATCGCCTACGCCATCGCCATCGGTATCTTTAAAACTTCGCGGATATATTTGATATACAACGGCTTCTTTCCACCAATTTTTTGAGGGCTGATTGGTTTGTACATTATTTTGTGATTTTTTAGAACAACTAACTAAAACCAAAAATACGGTTACTAATAAAATAACATTTTTCATGTGTGAATATTCATTATTTTTTAAAGTCATATGGTATCGCCTTATTTTCACTGGTCTTTTTTTGCAAAAAACTTATTGTTAATGGCGATTTCATAATTAATTTTTGATAGAACAAATAACTGACTGATATGGTTTCAAGGTAATTTTTCCGTTTTTATTAATTAAATCACTGTAATTATTAATTAAAATCGATTCTATTTTTTTAGCTGCATTAACACTAATGCTAGATTCATGGTTGGTAAAATTTAAAAGCACGAGCATTTTTTTACCATCTAAAGTTCTGGTATAGGCATAAACTTCTTCATTATTTTCATCTAATAATTTGTAAGCACCATAAACCAAAACCTCGTTGTCTTTTCTGAGTTTCACCATTTTTTTAAAGTGGTTTAAAACCGAATTGGGATTGTTTTCTTGGGCTGCAACATTGATTTCTTTATGATTTTCATTTACTGGCAACCAAGGTGTACCTGTTGTAAAACCAGCGTTTGTTGAGGTGTCCCATTGCATGGGTGTTCTACCATTATCTCTAGAAGTAAAATTTAAATCTCGCATAAAAGCATCCATGTCTTTTTTCTCTGATAGTGCTTTTTTATAGCCATTTATAGCAGCAATATCTTTGTATTGAGAAATAGAATCAAAATGAATGTTTGTCATGCTAATTTCATCGCCGTAATATATGTATGGTGTGCCTCTCATGCTTAAAATAAAGGTATTAATCATTTTAGCCGAAACTTCTCTAAATTCTGGACTGTCGTTACCAAACCTACTTACAACTCTTGCATTATCATGGTTGTTAAGAAATATGGAAATCCAACCCTTTTCAGCAAATGATGTATCCCATTTTGTAAATGATTTTTTTAATTCAGAAAGCTTGTAGCCTTCTAACTTATTGCCAATACCAACACTTTCAAAATGATATGCCATTTGAAGCTCTTTTCTATCTTCATCAACCAGGCTATGCGCATCTTCTAGGGTACTGCCTGCACCCTCAGAAACTGCAAAAACATCATATTTACTTAAAACCTCATCATACATTTCTCTTAAATATTTATGCAAATTGGGGCCCATACCGTAATATTTATTAATGTCTTTTTCGAAGTTTTTTGGAAGCTTAGGAAAGGTTGTATCTTTACTTACATATTGAAAGGCATCTAAACGGAATCCATCTACGCCCTTTTCGGCCCAAAATTTCATGATGCTGTAAACCTCTTGCCTAACTTTGGGGTTTTCCCAATTAAGGTCGGGTTGTTTTTGGGCAAAATAATGTAAGTAATATGAGTTTGTAATAGAATCGTATTTCCATGCTTCGCCTTTTTCATCAAAGAAACTCCAGCGGTAATTTGGCTTTCCTTTTTCGGCAGGCCACCAATGGTAATAGTTTCTATACGGATTATCGCGTGAGCTTCTAGATTGTTTAAACCATTCATGCTCATCGCTGCTGTGGTTTACAACAACATCCATTACAAATTTAATTCCTCTTTCGTGCAAGCCCTTTAGCAATTCATCAAAGTCTTGCATGGTTCCAAATTCGGTCATTATTTCTTTATAATTACTTATATCGTAACCGTTGTCGTCATTTGGAGATGCGTAAATTGGATTAAGCCAAACGGCGGTAACACCCAAACTTTTTATATAATCTAGTTTTTGTATAATGCCTCTTAAATCGCCAACGCCATCGCCGTTTGAATCGTTAAAACTTCTTGGATAAATTTGATAGATGATGGATTCTTTCCACCATCTTTTATTGGAATTTACTAACTCTTTTTCCAATTTAACCTGTTGTGTGCATCCCGCAATTACTGTCATTACAAATAAAATTTTGAAATAGGTTTTCATAATATTGTATGTTTTACTTATTAATTAATTGGTATATAAACTTCGGCCTCCCATGTTAATTCGCTTTCACCAGAATGGGGGTCGTTTTTAAAAATTTCTATTGGTAATTTTTTTATATCAATATGGTTTGTTTCTGCATAGTCCAGAAGTGTAAACCAAGCCCTATCGGATACTCTATAATTGCCGTTAAATAGTATTTTTAAGGCTGCTTTTTCTTGTAATGCTTTAATGTGTATATTTTTAGAAATAGGCATGCTATCTTGCTTACTTATAGGAAAACAAAAATCAAAATTTATGGTATCTTCTTGAAGATTCCAATGTGTAACTTCTACAAAAGGATCTCCGCTAATTTTAATATTGTTTTCTCGAATATATTGCATTAACACCCCTGCATGTTTAATCATTTGGTTTGCCTTGTCGTGAAGTGAAGACTCTAAAGACATATACACGCCATATTGCTTTGGGATGGTAGATTGGCTAACATGTGACAGTTTATATTCGCTTTTGTGAATAATTAAGCCTTCTTTAATATGTTTTAAGGTTGATAATGCACATTTTACAAAATCGGTTTTAAAAAAAGGCACTCTCAGTTTTTGATAAAAACTATGGTTTTTATCTGTTAACAACGCTGTTACTTGGGTTGTGGAATCGTTTTTACGCTTAATAACCCAATCTATACTTATTAACGAATCTGAAGAAATACTTAACTCTTGAGATAGGTTTGTAAATGGGCGTTTAGAAATTGTTTTCACAACCTTATTGGTTGTTGGCTCCCAATTATTCCACCCTGTTAATGTACTGTAAACAATTCCTGGTGCTTGGGTAGTTTCAAAAATAATTTTATAGTCATGCCCTTTAATAAAAAAATACCA
This sequence comes from Confluentibacter flavum, assembly GCF_002843175.1. Lineage (GTDB taxonomy): Bacteria > Bacteroidota > Bacteroidia > Flavobacteriales > Flavobacteriaceae > Confluentibacter > Confluentibacter flavum. Next base: position 109,378 of record NZ_PJEO01000011.1, on the reverse strand, counting down.
ACCCAAAGCCAAAATAATGCCTAGCAAAAGGATATATTTAAAAAACTTTATATTCATGTTTTAATTTTTCATTTTAACTTTCTGTACAACCAAACCACCAACATTTTTTCCTTGTTTTAATCCTTCATCTATGGCTGCCCTGTAATGGATTCCCCCATACAATCTACTTATTGCTGCTTCGCTTGCTGCTTGGTTAAACGATGTAAATGTTCTTATGGGTAATCCATAAGGGGTTTCGGTATCGTCATCAAATTGAAAATTATCTCCAAAAATGCTCGTTAAAATTGTAGAAGCCGAACCGGATACTACCGAATGGCCGCTTGAGTATTCTGGAAAAGGAGGTGTTTGCAGGATAGGCTTCCAATCTTCATCTATATACTGGTTAATTAAAGTTTCTGGTCTTATTAAGTTACTTCGGTACTTTTCGTCCCAGCAGCTTATAAAAGCATCAAAAATACCCAATGATGTTTTTGTATATGCATAAACGGTTTCCTCGAAACTGTAGTTGTTTTGTTTACAGGCAATTTTGGTAATACCAATCCAATGGGCCCCTGGTGTAATTTTTTTAGTTGCAAACATTAAGTGCCCCTTGGTTACAGAAACATAGGGATTACAGTCCCAGAATCGAGCAATTGAAATTTCTTTGGAAGTATCTCCTTTTTCGGTAACATCTTTTCTAACATTATAAACTTCCATTAATTGTTTATAGAACTCACTGTTTTTTTCTAATGAAAATACTGGTGGTGCTTTAGGCTTAAATTGAGAAGAAGAATCTAAAACTAAGGTTCTTATTTTGCTCCAATGAGGCTCTATACCGTCCATATAGGCTGGGGGTGTTGGCTGCCATCTAGAGGGGTCGTCGGAATTAACAGTAAATTTAGACATGGTTCTGGTTTGTATATAATTATCTGTAGCCATCCATTTTTTTATATGCTTTGCCACTTCTAATGCATAGTGTTTTGACGCTTCTAATTCTTCTTTATTGGTTTTTTCCCAATTAGCGTACAAACTATCTCTGTAAGTGGTTATCATCTCTTCTGAGAAAATAAGTTGTTTACTTAATTCTATATGGGCAATGATAGCAGATAGATTTAAATTGACTTTTGGATTTTTATTTTTAGGTATTGCCGTTAAGCCCTTTAATTGACCCGTTAATGAATTATAGTTTTTGTTATTTTGGGCAATAATTTCGAAGGCCGCAATATTTGGATACACAAAAATTCTACTGGCTACTGGCGGCGAGAAAATATCGTGAATCATTATCTTGGTTACTTTATCTACCGAATTATAAAAATGGGTTGATGAAATTTCTATAGGTGCTGTATTTTTGGTACAGCTTTGTAATGTGTATAACCCTAAAAATAAGATTAAACCTTTATTTAATATTGTAAACTTGAACATTGCCATTGTGTATTACTGCTATTAGGTATTGTTTATTATTTATTGTGATGGTTTGTAATTTCGAAACTGCTTTATTAAAAAAATTAAGACCTAGGCCATGCCCTAGTGCTATATTGTTTTCGTTGGTTATTAGTGCGCCCGCAAAACCATCGAACCTGCCATGATATGGTTTAATTCCAAAGTAGTTGCCCGCACATAAAACTTGTTCTTTATTTTCTTTTTTTATTTTGGCAAAACAATTTATGGGAGCTACTTGTAGCCTATTGTCAAAAGGTATAAAACTAAAAGTTCCTTGGTTATTTTTTAAAATTCCTGAAGCCAAATTATAAACTTTAAACAGTTTGGCTTTTTCTAATAATTCCGCATCAAATACTTTATTAATAGGTTTACCAGCAAAGTCTTTATATGTTGTGAATTTTTTTTTGGTGAGACTTACAAGTTCTGAACTTAATTCGTCCAAGCCTTCTAGGGTGTAATAATTATCATTTTTATGGGTGGCAACTATAGTTTCGGTTTTAGTATTTTTGTCAAAATCTGAATAGTACATTAGCATTGGATAGGTTTCTGTAGCTTTAAACTTCGTGTTTGTTCCCCAGTTACCTAGCAAATAATCTAAATCGCCATCGCTATCTACATCAAAAGGAATAACTGCTCTGTACAAACCTTCTAACGATTGTTTTATATAAGTACTTGTTTTATCTACAAACTTGCCGCCATTATTTTGCAAAAAAGTAGGTTGCATCCACTCGCCTACAATCAGTAAATCTAGTTGCTTGTCGTTGTTAAAATCGGTCCAAACGGCATCTCTAACCATTCCTAATTTACCGAGCGATTTTTTTGTAAAAGAGCCTTGGTTGTTTATTAGTATATAACTTTCTGGTATGCTGCCAAAATTGTTTGATATGGTTGCGTTTCCAACAAAAACATCTAAATCACCGTCTGAATCATAATCTATTGCTTTTATAACTGCGGTATCTTCAAAATTTTCTGGAAGTTGTAATTTTATAAGATCGTTATCTAAAACACGATAAAGTTTATTGCTTAAGGGCTGCGCTTTTCCAAAAAACTCACCACCTCCAGAGGCTACAAATAAATCGTTGCTTTTATCGTTGTTGAAATCTGAGATAATTGCAGAAACCGATTCTGTTATGGCATCTTTTTTTAGAACTGGGAATTCCTTTTTCACAAAAAGGGAATCTTCTTGTATGTAAATTTCAGAGTCAAAATATTTACTGCTTCCCAGAAAAACATCATCTTTCCCGTCGTTGTTCAAATCGCCTACAGCCAGTGCCGGACCTCTATCGGAAATTTGATATGGAATTAATTTACTTCTGTTAGAATCTGTATATTTATTTTCTTTGTGCTTATAATTAATACCTAAGTTGTTTTTAACCTGTTCAAAATCAATGTGCTTGTTTTCATGTAAACTCGAATAATTAAAATCTTGAGCTTCATTATTAAATTCAACCGTAAGGCTTTTATTCACAGCTACTTTTCTCAGTACTTGATACTTATTATTTGGCCATATAACTTTAATAGAATCTATGGTTTTGAGTGTATCTAACCCAAAATGAATAATTGGTTGCGATGCCGATTGGAAACCTCGTTGGGTAAAAAGTTCTTTATATTGCATAGTGCCATTGGCATATACAAACACTTTAGTACCAATACCCAATTTATTTTTTTTCGAAAATTTAAACTGAATTTTTAAGTAATTTTTCTTGGCATTTGTGCTATTAATATAAATTGATGCTGGGGCATTAATGTTATTTGTAATAAGGTCTAAATCACCATCATTATCCAAATCGGCATATGATAAACCAGTAGAAAAAGTGGCTTCTTGGCTTGCAAACTCTTTAGTTTGGTTTATAAATTCTAGGTTTGGTGTTCCTTTATAAAAGGCATTATTTAATTTGCCTTCTGGCATATATTTAAGTGCTTCTTGATCTATTAAGTTGGTTGACTTTAATTTTTTTTTGATTTGGTTATTAGATATATATTTAACGTAATCTAAGTCATTTGGTCGTTTTGGTATGCCATTAGTTATAAACACATCCTGTAGCCCATCTTGGTCATAATCTGAAATTAAGGCGCCCCAACTCCAATCGGAAGCTGCAATACCACTTAGCAACGCGGTTTCTGTAAAGCTACTACCGCTTTGGTTTAATTGAAGCATGTTTCTAGCATACTGGTAATTATACCCGTAAACAGAGGTTCTTAATTCTTGAATTTGGATGTCGTCATCGCCAATTGAAGACTTTAAAATTGTTTCATCTTCAGGAAGCATATCTAAGGTTAACAAATCTGTAAAGCCATCATTATTTACATCTGCTGCATCGCTACCCATTGAAAACTTGCTTACATGCCCAAAATATTGTTTCAAAGCTTCAGTAAATGTGCCATTGCCATTATTTAAATAATAATAATCGTCTTCATGAAAATCGTTACTTATATAAATATCTGGAAATCCATCTCTATTAAAATCGGAAATAGCAATGCCTAAGCCATAACCATTAGGTCCGCCAAAAATGCCAGCTTCTTCACTTACATCTGTAAAGTGGTTATTATCGTTTCTAAACAATTTGTCTCCACTTTCGTAGTTTCGCTTATTTCTAATGTCTGCTTTTCCAAACGATTCTTGTGTGTGTATGGCATGGTTAAGCAGGAACATATCTAAATCGCCGTCCAAATCATAATCAAAAAATGTAGCGTTAGAACTATAGTTATCTATATCTAAACCATATGCCGCCGATACTTCGGTAAATGTTTCGTTACCATTATTAATGTACAATTCGTTATGCCCAATAAACCCATTAGTACCAACTACGGCGCACACATAAATATCTAACAAACCATCGCCATTTACATCGGCCATGGTTACGCCTGTATTCCAAGTACTGTTTCCTTCTATGCCTGCTTTACTAGAAATATCTTCAAACTTTAAATTTCCTTTATTTATATAAAGTTTATTTCTAGATTGATTTGAAATGAAAAAAATATCAACAAAGCCGTCGTTATTTATATCTCCAACGGCAACACCACCACCATTGTAATAATATAAATAGTCTAGAATATTTTGATCAGTGGTATCTTTTAAAGTGTTGGAGAAAGTAATTCCTGTTGTTTTTTCTGGTAGAATTTTAAACAAATACCCAGAGTCTTTTTTGCAACCAAAAAAAAGCACCATTAGTACAATATTTAGCGTAAATTTATTCATGGTTTAGCTTAAATATTTTTGGTTGCTGGTTATTAATACCTATTACAAAATGTGTATTGTTTTTTGCCTTTACAGTTGATATATTTTTAATTTCTCCTTTTACAAAAAATCCAGATTTTGAATAATCTACCCATTTAAAATTGGCGTTACCATCGCCTAAAAGCAAGCTTCCAAAATTAGCATCTAAACGTGCAAATTGGGGTTTAAAACCGTATTTATTTCCCCCTAAAAGTAAATCCAAATGAGAATCTTTATTTATATCTGCTATTACAATAGCATCAATACTAGAGAATTGGGCTTCTATTGGCAAGATTTTAATTTCAAAATTGCCATTTCCTTTATTAATAGCAACCAAACTTTCTGAGGTATTTATTTCTCTAACTATTGATTGGTTAATAACTTCTTTTGAGAATAATTCTTGTATGCTTTTAGTGGCATATGTTGCATATTTAAGATTTTGCTTTTTTAAAGAGACTATTTGAGCGGTTAGCTCATTTTTTATATTAATTGGAACATCTTTACCATTTAGTGTTTGTGTTACAATTTGCTCGATGGTTCCGTTGTTATCAAAATCGTTTATAAACATTTTTAAAGGCGCATCCTTTTTTGGTTTATACACCATATTTAAGCCTTTATTTCCTATAATTAAATCAATCTTTCCATCATTATTTAAATCTTTTGCTTTTACAGCATTCCACCAACCTTTGTAGTTAGATAGATTGGTTGGCATTATAGACAATCTGCGCCCTGAGTTTTTAAAGATTGTTGGTGCGCCACAATCAATACTAACAACAAGGTCTTTAATAGTATCGCCATCCATATCTTCCCAAACGGCATCGGTTACCATACCTAAATCTTTAAAATTATAGGCTTTACTTTCGGTAACATCTTTAAAATTACCTTTACCATCATTTTCAAGCAATTGGTGTTTAGCGTTTATACCATAAACTCCCGGCACACTTCTGCTACCTATAAAAACATCCATATCGCCATCATTATCAAAATCGAAAGGTGCTATAACAGCTGTATTGTTTTGTGTTATAGGTATTCCAGCCTCTTTTAAAGAAAATTGTCCTTTTCCGTCATTTATATAAAGCCTTGTTTTGTAGTGTTTATCATTGCCTACTTCATTTCCACCTGCTCCAATTAATATATCTAAATATCCATCTAAATTTACATCAAATATGGCCGAAGCGGTATCTTCAAAATAATTGTTTTTTTCAAAGTTTGTGTTGCTTTGTTGTATAAAATTACCTGCACTTGTTTGAATATAAACTTTTGCTGCCTGTTCTTTTGTTCCCCCAACAAACACATCTTCTAGTCCATCGTTATTAAAATCGGCAACAGAAATTGTTGGGCCTTCTTTGGAGAGCATTTCTTGAATTAATCCTTCATAATTAAAATCGATATATTTATTTTCTTGGTGCGACTCGAATGTTGATTGAATCTCGGCTAAAAATTTAGAGGTATTTTTTAAAGTATTGCTATTTAAAGGAATGGCATCAATTTGATTAAAACTGTATGATTGGTTGGGTTTTATGTTTTTTATAGTTTGAGAACTATTATTTGACCAAAATACTTTAAGAGAATCTATTGTTTTATCTCCGATACCTATAGTTTGAACATAATCTACTGAAGATTGAAATCCTCTTGATGGCATTACCTCATACGAAATAATTTCACTTTTAGAGTATGCGTTAATTTTGCTTCCTATAGCAAATGTGTTGGGGGGGTTTCCTTTTAGTTTTATTTTGATAAAATTATTTCTTGTAAGTGCATTGGTGTTATTTTTATAAATGAACGCTTCTTGGTTTACATTATTTATAACAATATCTAAATCGCCATCATTATCTAAATCGGCATACGATGCACCGTTTGAAAAACTTGGCGTATCGAGACCCCATTGTTTTGATTGGTTATTGAACTTTAAGTTTTTATTGTTTTTAAAGGCATAGTTACTAATTGGAGTACTTGGCATTTTATTAACTATTTGCTCTACTTCTTCTTTTTTGCCATTTACTACCATATTTTGAATAATGTCGTTTGCAAAAAAATTCATAAAATCTTGGTTTGTTAAATCGTTATAAATTCCATTACATACTAAAATATCTTTATAACCATCATTGTCCATATCAAAAAGTAAGGCACCCCAACTCCAATCGGTATTTGAAATACCACTTAAATTGGCAATTTCAGAAAACTGATTGTTACCCATATTTAACTGCAAGGTGTTTTGCATATACTGGTGGTAAAAATCTAACCCTAGTTTTCTTTGATATACATCATAACTTTCAAATTGTGTAGTTTCTTTTAGACGTTTATCTTCTTCTGGAAGCATATCGGTCACAAAAATATCAAGATTACCGTCGTTGTTTATATCTCCAAAATCGGCTCCCATTGAGGATTGACTTATGTGACTAGTCCACTCTTTTATAGATTCGGTAAACGTTCCATTTTTGTTATTTATATAGAGGTAATCTCTTTCATAAAAATCATTTGAAACATAAATATCTAAATACCCATCTAAATTTACATCGCCAATATTAACCCCAAGCCCAAAGCCTATTAAACTTCCAAAAATGCCAGCCTCTTTGCTAACATCTGTAAAGTAACCATTATCATTTCTTAGTAATTTATCGCCACCTCCTTTTAAAATACTTGGCACATTCCAATCTTTATCTCTTAACTCTCTTTTGTTTGAATAGTTTAAAGAGTTTACGGGTATAAAACTGTTGTTTAATATATAGGCATCTAAATCGCCATCGCCATCATAATCAAAAAAAGCTGCATGTGTTGTTAATCCACTATCTGCTAAATTGTAATCTTCTGCTTTTTCGGTAAATGTTAAGTTCCCATTGTTAATAAACAGTTCATTTTTCAAATTATCCCCTTTAATGTTTCCTGCATTACAAACATAAATATCTAAAAGGCCATCGGCATTTATATCAACCATTACAACACCTGTAGACCACGTGTTGTTTCCGTTTATACCAGCCTTACTTGAAATATCTTCAAATTTAAAATTGCCTTTGTTAAGATATAATTTATTGAGGCCAAGATTGGCTGTAAAAAATATATCTGGTAAACCATCATTATTTATATCGCCAATAGCAACACCTCCGCCATTATAAAAGTTTCTGTATGTAAAAATGTTAAACTCCTTTTGGTTATTTATTGTATTTTTAAAATTGATGCCTGTTTCATTGCTTTCTATTTTTGTAAATAATGTAGGTGTATTATTAGGTAGCTGTCTATTTTTTGAACAAGAAACAGATAATAAAAATAATAGTAATAAAATTGAGAATATTCTAACCATTCGATGTAAAAGCATTAGGTGTTTTAAATAAATATTGATTACCAGTAATTTAAATAAATTGTTTTTAAAAAGAGAAAAAAAGGGATTAATTAAGTATAATCCCTTTTTAAGTAAAAAACCAATTAACCAAACTTAAAAATATTCTTAATAGCTCGGGTTTTGAACCAAATTAGGATTGGTTGATACTGCTGATGCTGGAATAGGGAAAATTATTTTAGCCCTATCTGAATTAGTTGATTTTTCTTGCCAAGTTCCTAAAAATGTTGAATAACGTATTTGATCTTGTCTTCTCCAACCTTCCCAATATAATTCTCTGGCTCTTTCATCCAAAATATCGCTTAAACCAGCACCTGTGTAAGCAACTCCTCTAACCGTTCTCAATTGTGATAATAGCGCAGAAGGATCCTGATTCATTCTTGCCATGGCTTCAGCTTTCATTAACAACACGTCTGCTAATCGGAATATTACAAAATCATTATTTGGCCTATCAATGTTTGAATAATCGGGTAGATATTTAATAACGCGCATCCCTTTTTGATCATCTGAATTTGTTAAAGAAAAATCTTGAGAGAAAGTTAGCTGAGATCCCGCTCTATTAAGTACTGGCGCCCCAAATTCGTTTACTTGAGGCCCTTGTAAAATCCCTGCTGTTAAGCCCGAATTTGTGTTTAAGTATGGCAAATTACTTTTAAGACGTGGGTCTGTTGCTTCAAATTTATTATACAAATCTGTAAGGGCAACAAAACCATTCCATCCACTAGGCTTTTGATTGTAGTGTAAAGTCATAAAATACATCCTTCTTAGCTCGCCACCATTATCATTGGTATTAACAGATGATAAAATAGCTTCTGTTGATGCGCTTGTATTGCTTGGATTGAAATTATCAAAATAATTTGCTTGTAAAGTAAATGGCCCACCTAAAACAATATCACAATATTGTACTACTTTTTGCATATCGGCATTTTCGAAGGTAAATGGCCCAGCTTGTGGAGTTCCATCTTCATCGGTTGCTAAATATACTGCTTTGTTTAAGTACATTTTAGCCAACAGAGCAGCTGCTGAATATCTGTTAGGTTTTCCAGGTGTATTAACTAATGGTAAATCGTTAATTACGGCTTCCAATTCAGAAATTGCAAGAGCTATAGCCTCGGTTCTTTTTAAAACCTCGGGGTTTTCTGAAAAACTCGCACCGGGCTGTCTTACTGGAACTTGTCCAAACAAATCTGTTGTCATAAAAATATAGAACGATCTAAAAAAAGTTGCCTGAGCAAATTGCTCGGTTGTTGGCTCGTAAGACAAGGCATCTGTAGCAAAAAACAAACCTCCTAATATCTGATCCCAAGCACCTTGTACCCTTGGGTGTGAAGAGTTCCATGTGTGCAAATGTAAATCTCTCCATGCACCACCATCATCCCAGTCGGCTCCTCTTGTTGGACCGGCCATTTCATCGGAAGGATGTTCTTGCAGCACAAACATAAAATCTGTATTTTGAAATGCTTGCAATTGATTTTGCGCACCATTTATTTGACCTATTACTTTTTCTTGGTTAGAAAGGGTTTCAGCTTCAAGCACACCTACTACATCTTCTTCTAGGTTACTACATGAGCTTAACACTAAGCTTATACTTGATAATATATATACATATTTTTTCATAGTTTTTATTTTTAAAAATTAACTGATAATCCTAAAGTTAATGATCTAGATCTTGGATAAGATGAATAATCGATTCCAAAAGATGGCACGCCATCAACCGATTTATTTGTGTTTACTTCTGGGTCGAACCCTGAATAGTTTGTTATTACAAAAAGATTTTGTCCAGTTACGTATAATCGAAGGGATTTAATCCAATTTATAGTCGCTAGTGTTTCAGAAGAGAATGTATATCCTAAAGTAACGTTTGCTAATCTAAAGAAGTCGGCATTCTCTAAAAATCTAGTTGAAATAATAGGGCTAGAGGCTGGGTTTTCTCCATTTGTAGGCACATTAGATGTTACGTTCTCACCTCTATTAAATGCACTTGCATTAAATAATGCATTGGCAGTGTTGTTATATACTTGTTGTCCAAAGGCACCATAACCATTCACTATTAAATCAAAATCTTTATAGGTTATGTTGGTATTAATACCCATAGTTACGTCTGGGTTTGGGTCGCCAGCAAATACTCTATCTGAAACTCCACCTGGTACATCAAAATTTGTATTAACTACACCGTCTCCATTTGTATCGGCATAGGTAGGATTTCCACTAGAATCAAATCCTTCAAATACAGGAAGATAAAATGCGTATAACGACTGGCCCCCATAAAGAAGTTGTAAGCGTTCTCCTGATAAACCTTGCCCCCCTGCAGACCCTGTTGAAACACCATTTTTAAAGGCATCTCTTCCTATAAGTTCATTTTTAAGGAATGCAAAATTTCCTCCTATTTCCCAAGAAAAATCTTCATTGCTGATTATTTTATAGTTTAGAGACAACTCTACACCAGAAGACTTAACCTCGTCTGAAAAATTATTCCAAAAGAAAGCCCCAGGAGGCCCTGGCTGAGACACAGGAAGTCTAAACAATAAATCTTCTGTTTTTTTGCTATACCAATCAAAAGACCCTGATAATTTATTAAAAAACCCAAAATCTAAACCAATACCAGTTGTTGTTGTTGTTTCCCATTTTAAGTCTGGATTTGGAGAATTTGATATTGCTGCACTACCACCTTGTTGTGGTGTAAAAATTAATCTTGATGCATCACTTGGAAATTGTTGATTTCCTGTAATGCCCCAACCGGCTCTTAGCTTTAAATCATCAACAGATTCTGGCAAAAAACCTTCTTCAGCAAGTTTCCATCCAAATGCCAAAGATGGGAAATATCCATATTTATTGTTCGAACCAAATCTACTAGATCCATCTGCTCTTAAGGTTGCTGTAAGTATATATTTATTATCTAAATCCCAAATAGTTCTAGCAAAAAACGACTGTAATGAAACTGGAATTCCAGTTACAGAACTTCTTTCTGGTCTTTCTCCTTGCTGTGCACTAGTTTCGGCAGCAAAAATATTATCTAAATAAAATTTCTGATCTGTATAACCTGTGAAATCCCTCAAAATTTGAGATTCTCCGTATGAATCAAAAGTTTCATAAGAATGCCCTAAAACTGCTTGTAAATTTAATCTTTCCGATAAACCTTTGTTATAACTTAAAGTATTTTCAAATAGCCTGTTAAAAAATCTTCGTTCTTGTAAATAAGCCAATCCTCTACCAAACGATTGGTTTGTGTTTAATAAACTAGACATGGCAAGCCCCCTGTGTGAAACCGTGCGGTCTACACCAAAAGTAAATTTATAATCTAATCCTTCAATAATGTTTAAAGTTGCTGATAAATTTCCAAAAATCTTAGTTGTTTCGGTTTCATCAGTAAAATAATCTAAAAGTGCGAGTGGATTTCTTTGGTTATCAGATGGTTGATTATATGTACCATCTGTATTCATAAGTGGATTTGTAGGATTCCATTTTAAAGCAGACAACATTAAATCGCCTTCGGCACCAACAGATTCCGAAATTGCAGTAGCATGGTTGTTTATACCAGATGCCGTTATATTTGCTTCAATTTTTAAACGATCGTTATCAAAAAACTTTTGAGAAAAATTTCCGTTAAGGGTATATTTATCAAGCCCTGTATTTTTAACAATCCCTTCTTGATTTAACAAACCCAATGAAATTCTATGAGCGCCTTTTTCATTTCCACCACTAAAGGAAACTCCATATTCTTCTGTATTGGCACTGCGTAAAATATCATCAAAAGGTGTTTCGCTAGCTCCACCATCGCTATCTGAATTTAAATTAGCATATTCGCTTGCAGTTAGCAAATCTAATTTATTGGCAATTTTTGAAAAAGTTTGTGAAGCCGTAAAATTAAAGTTGCCTTCTCCACTTTTACCTTTTTTGGTAGTAATTAAAATAACGCCATTCGCACCACGAGAACCATATATAGCCGTAGAAGAAGCATCCTTTAACACTGTAATAGACTCTATATCGGCCGAGTTTATAAAGCTTAACGGGTTTTTTGCACTTGTAGTTCCTAAACCTGGTGTATCGGTGCCAGGGCTATTTGTGTCGTTATTAAATGGAACGCCATCAATTACATATAGCGGGTCATTTCCTGCTCTTACCGAAGAAGCACCTCTAATTCTAATAGCAGATGGTGCTCCTGGTTCCCCACTAGATGTGGTAACCTGAACACCAGACATTCTACCTTGTAGTAATTCTTGTGGCGATGTTGTAATGCCTCTGTTTAAATCTTTTGCACCAACAACTTCTATAGCACCTGTAGCATCTTTTTTGCTAACCGAGCCGTATCCAATAATTACAACCTCATTAAGTTCTGCTGCATCTTCTTGTAGGGTTACATTAATTTTAGTTTGTCCATTTACAACTATCTCTTGGGTTTTATACCCCAAAAAACTAAATATAATGACATCTTCGTTGGATACTCCCTCAATAGTGTATTTACCATCAAAATCGGTTTGGACTCCTTTTGCTGTTCCTTTTACAAGCACATTAACTCCTGGTAAACCCCCAGAGATATCAGAAACTATACCAGAAACAGTTTGCCCATAAGTAAAACTTCCTAAAAGCAACGCCAATGGAAGTAAAAGATTGTTTAGTAATTTGTTTTTCATAATTAATTAGTGTTCGAGTTAAATTTAGTTTAATTGGATTACTTGTGAAAAGTAATTATTTGATTGTCTTAAGTTAATTGAGAGTTAATTAACAATCATTTAACAAATATTTAAATTTATTACCTCCAAGAAAAAAAATAGGAAAAAAAAAAGCCAAAAATTGACCGAAATCGTTTTCGAAAATTATTATTTTATCAAAATACCCCCCCAAATAATATATATAATTATAGTTTATTAAGACAAATAATTACTTTTCTCTATAATAATAAGTGTCCTTTTAAGATTTTAGTAATTAGCTTTCTAATAATTTTCATTAAAAACAAAACTAAGAGTAATCGTTTAAGAGAGATTAAAGCTTAGTTTTAATAAACCACTCCGGGGAAGAGGCCTAGGTATAAGAAATCAAAAAGTGTAAGCTGAGCTTCATACACTTTTTGATATTTTACTTCTTTGCTTTGCTTTTTAATATATTTTCTTACAAAATTTTTGTTCCAGTATTGACCTACTGTGTATACATACTAGCCATTTGTCCAAAAGTTACCTCCCAAAAGCTTTGACTTTACTTCCGGAAAACGTCTGAAAATTTATTTCACGGTGATACTCTTTACTTTCATACATATTTCACTCATCGACAAACTGGAAACACTTTGTATCAAAAAATAACATGATTTTCTTCATATCCAACTTCTAAAAATGTATTTCATAGCGTTGTGACAATTCGATACATATTTCTTTCAAACCAACTCCAGCTTTGTCTGTAATAACTGGATTTTTTTATTTTACAGGAAACACCAAATGATACAGAAGCAAAGTTTTGTTATGTCTTTTGAAAATATGATCATCCATAGGTCAAATCTAAAGGAGGCAGAGCCTCAAGATATTCTCTTCGAATAAAAACAGAGAGAGAGGGGGAATATCGAAATCGATTTCGGTTAAATTAAAGTTTAGTTTTAAACATTTGCTAATTTTGATGATTAAAAAATTATAGATTAGCTTTTTAAGTAAACTAAATTTGATAATATGAAATTTTATCTGTCGATTTTCTTGGTCTTCAACTCCGTTTTCTTAACTGCTCAAAACGACGGTTGGAACATTTCAACTACAAATAAAACAAATTATACAGGTATTGTTGTAGCTAACGGTCGTATAGGTGTTTTACCTTCTGAAGAGCCTTTTAAGACAAAACAAATTATTTTAAATAATGTATATGAAAAAGCGTCACAACTAGGCGTAAGTCGTATTTTAGAAGGTATGAATTTTGGTAACTTAGACGTATTCATTAACGATGAATTAGTAACCGAAAATACCATTACAAACTGGAAACAGACCATAAATATGAAAAAAGGAAGTTTTACAACCACTTTTATATTTAAAAATAAAGCCAGAATTTCTTACACATTTTACGCCTTAAGAAATGTGCCCTTTAGCAGCTATATTGATATTAAAATTGAAGCAAACCAAGATATAAAAATAAAAGTTATTGGAAAAATTGAATCCATGGAATCGTTTCAAAATCCAATAAGCACATTCCGTGTTTTAAAAGACAATGAAACTACCATGCCTATATTACAAACTGTTGCAAAGAGTGAATTTGGCAGACATACAGTAGCAACTTCTGCAACTTTTATTTGGCATCATATTAATTCAACAAGAGAAAATCAAAGACCTGAATTAATTCATGAAAAAGTAAGTGACCACAATAATCAACTATCTTTTGAAAAGATTGTTAAAAAAAATGCCTCTCTAGAGTTTACATGGACCGCTGCCCAATGTACCACACAAGATTTTGCCGACCCACAAAATGAATCGGAACGCTTCGTGATTTTTAATTTATTAACCCCTAAAACAGATTTATTAAAGCACCATTTTGATTTATGGGAGCAGTTATGGGAGAGCGATATTATTATTGAAGGCGATCTGCAAACGCAACAAGACGTAAGATTGGCTTTGTACCATTTATATGCCTTTGGTAGAGGAGATTCTAATTTAAGTATCGCCCCTATGGGATTATCGTCTCAAAACTATAATGGTCATATTTTTTGGGATACTGAACTTTGGATGTATCCACCATTATTATTACTCAATCAGGATATAGCGAAGTCTTTGGTTAATTACCGATCAGACCGTTTAGAAAAAGCAAAAGAAAAAGCCATTAACTTTGGATATAAAGGTGCTATGTTCCCTTGGGAAAGTGACGATACAGGTGAAGAAGCTACGCCTGCATGGGCTTTAACAGGAACTTTCGAACACCATATAACCGCTGATGTTGGTATTGCCTTTTGGAATTATTATAGAGTGACAAAAGATAAACTTTGGCTTTTACAACACGGATATCCTATGCTAAAAGAAGTTGCTGATTATTGGGTGAGTCGTGTTAGTAAAAATGCAGACAACACATATTCAATTAAAAATGTAGTGGGAGCTAATGAAGATGCCCCCAATGTAGATGATAATGCTTTTACAAATGGATCAGCCATTACTACCTTACAATTTGCGATTTTTGCTGCCTATGAGCTAAAAATTCCTGCAAACCCATTGTGGAAAACAGTTGCCGATAATATAAAATTATATAAGTTTCCTGACGGCACCACTATGGAGCACAGCAACTATTCAGGAGAAGATATTAAGCAAGCCGATGTGAATTTATTGGCATTTCCATTAAACATTATTAATGATAAAGAAACCATAATTAAAGATTTAAAATATTACGAACCTCGAATAAGACGAGATGGTCCAACCATGGGAAAATCTGCTTTAGCCACAATTTATGCGCAATTAGGTGATGCCGAAAATGCGTTCAGACTTTTTAAAGAAAGCTACAAGCCTAATAAAAGACCTCCATTTGGAGCACTTTCAGAAACCGCTACAGGACATGAACCCTATTTTGCCACAGGGGCAGGAGGTATGCTGCAAACCATTTTATTCGGTTTTGGTGGATTGCACATAACAGACCAAGGTATTATTCAAAAAAATCCAATTTTACCTAAACAATGGAAAACTTTAACCCTAAAAGGCATAGGAACGGATAAAAAGAATTATACTATAAAACAATAATTTTTTAAATACCTATTGCAATTAGTTATTCACGACTATATTTTCATTACTTTTAGATATACTTATTTAGAATATATATCCTTTTAAAACAAAATTAAGGATGAAACCAGTTGACTTGAAACAAATTGCAAGAGAATTAGGATTGTCTGTAACCACTGTTTCTAAAGCTCTTAACGACTATCCAGATGTAAGTAAAAAAACTAAATTACGTGTAAAGAATTTAGCGATTAAACTAAACTACACACCAAATTCCTTTGCTTTAGGTTTAAGAAAACAAGAATCAAAAACAATAGGAGTTATTATACCCGATAATGTTCATTATTTTTTTTCGAGAGTTATTAAAGGTATTCTTGAGGTGGCCGAAAAAAGTAATTATTTGGTAATACTAATGCAATCGAACGAAGATTATGAACTTGAAAAAAAACAAGTTGATTTACTTATCGGCAAAGGTGTTGCTGGCATTCTAATTTCATTATCCAATAAAACCCATGATTTTGGTCATTTAAATAAAATAATTGATAGCAACATTCCTTTAATTCTTTTTGATAAAATTGCTAAAAATGTAAACTGTTCTAAAGTCATTATTGACGATCGAAAAGCAGCATATGACGCTGTTTCATATTTAATAAAAAAAGGATATAAACGAATTGCACATTTTAGGGGAGACTTAAACCCACAAAACTCCATAGATAGATTCTTAGGCTATAAGAAAGCCTTATTAGATAATAATATAGAGTTTGATTCATCATTAGTTTACCTATGCAATAATAATTCAGATTTTGAAGATGGCTACAATAATGCCAAAAAGCTATTAAGTGATCATAAAAATAATGTTGATGCTGTTTTTACGGTGAACGATCTTCTTGCTATTGGTGCCATAAAATATTTCAACGACAACAAGATTAAAATGCCCGAAAGCATAGCAATTTTCGGATTTAGTAATTGGTTTATGTCTTCGGTTATTTCACCTTCGCTTTCAACAGTTGAACAGCATGGTTTTGAAATGGGCAAACAAAGTGGCACACTTTTATTACATGAAATTTATTGTAAACATAATCGTGTTAAAGTCGAACATCAAAGAATTGTAATTCAAACAGAATTAGTGATTAGAGATTCTTGCTAAGTAAATATTTTTTTCTTGGTTTTAACATGGAAATCGAGATAATTTAAAAATTTATCCTGTTTTACACTTCAAAATTGAAATAATGAACCGCATCAAAGCAGTACTGGAAGATAAGTTATCCCGATAAGTGTGCAGATCCAAATTTTGGATATTCCATAATAAAGTAAAGGGAGTGGTATTTTCACTCCCTTTGTAGTTACCCCTTTTTGTGTCAAGTCACCAAATCTTTCCTGACTTGTCCATTTTAGTTCAGCAGGCTAAATTTCTCTAAGATTTCTTTGGTTTCTGGTTGAGTTCTTCCCCGGTAATTTTGTTTCTTAGGCGTCCGTTGTTATCTTTTTGCATTCGTGGATAAACTTGCGGATGGAGCCATTTGTTTGCAGTTCTATATGTTTTGATGTCACCAATGCCATAAAACAGATCAATAGATGCAGCTTGGATGACTTTTATCAAAACATTCTAAAGTCATATCCTAAATTGAATAACCTAAAAGACATGGCTTGAGTACTAACATTAAACTTATTAGCCAACTTTTCAATTACATCTTCCCCATTTAAGTCTTTTGCTTCTTCTAATATTAAAGGGATTGGCATTAATATTGCGGCTGCAAAAGCATTAGCTTCTCTTTCTTTAAGGAATTCACCTGTAGTAGATTCTGAATTGCGATACATTATACTTTTATTCTTATCTATAAATAAAGATTTGTTTTTAGAATGCAAAACAAAATGCCCCAATTCATGCGCAATGGTAAATCTTCTTCTTTTCTTGCTCTGATTTAAATTAAAAGCAATAAATGGTTTGTCATCTTTTATGACAAATAAACCTGACACCTCGTCATTAAAATTTGAAGCTTCTACTCCTACTCCCAACTTCTTTGCTAACTTATTAACATTAATTGGTAATTTTAAAAGATCAAATTCCTTCAAAATGTTTACAGATTTTTCTTCGATATAGTTAAAAATCATTTATTTAGATTCTTTATTATTTCTTCTATTGACTTTTTGGATTCTTCATCCAGACTACTAATATTTTTTAAAATATCACTACTCGTTTGTAGATATATGCTTTTCGACCTCATTAAAAGTTGGCAACAACTGTTGTAAATCAAAACTTAACACTGAAGAAATATCATATAATACGTGCAATGGTGGCTGATGCCTTCCTAACTCTATGTTAGAAATTGAAGCTCTAGAATTCAAGAAATTACTGAACACATAAAGCGTACAGATGATAATCACATTGATAAGGAAGGCTTTTGCTGCTTAGATATAGAACATATTCTTGAAAAAGAATCTAGAAAAGGAATCGACCTAACTACTTTCTATAAAAATAAGGTTTATCCATTTTTTACAAATTATATTTTTAAAAAAGAAACTGGAGACTATGCCAACGGTGAATATGCGCATTTTTTTGATGGTGTTATTCAGTACTATAAGGAAGAACTAGGAATTGACGATTTTAAGATAATTACTAATATTATCTATGCCGTCGCTTCTAATTCAATACCTAACCGCAACGAATTATGTTTATGTGGAAGTGAATTAAAAATTAAGCAATGCCATTTGAGAAAGATTAATTCATTGAAGAGCTTATCAAAGTCTAGATTGATTTCAGATTTGATTAATTTTGAAGAATTTGTAAATACAAACTACTCAAATCACATTATTTCCAACAAGCAAAAAAGACTCCTTTAAAGTGTAGTTTTTTATTCCCATTCCACACACATTATACTTACCTCCTACGTCGTCTCATAAATATTTAATTAACCATTCATGTTCACTATTTTTAAACGTTCATTATTCGTGAACAACTTAAAAACATGAACAACCCTTTTTATAATAAAGACTTTGTAAAATAAAAAAACGTAATCCTCATATATTCAGTTTAGTTATAGTTAACAATTAAGAAAAGTATTCCTTTATATAGGCTACTGCTAAGTTAAATTTTCATCAATAAAGTCTCCCTGAAAATTGATAATATGAAACTAAGGGGGGGGAACAGCAAGAGGGTAACACGCTAAAGCGATGTTACAGTTTATGCGCCCTTAGTTTTCGGTAGTTTCAAAAGTATAATTCAATTCAAGTGAAGTCATTTTTCACGGAAAAACATTCATAACCCAATTAAGTCAACGAATATTTCCGTGAAAATGTAGATTTTCGATAGGCTTTGTTGCTTTTTAGTGGCTTTTGATGTCTTTAGTTTGAGACAAAATCTAGTTTTTACTAAAAAACTTGCTTAGACCAGTAAAATCAATCATTTATTTACTAAAAAAAGGAGGTTTTGGTCTCGATTTTCCAAAAACACTGCGTAGTATTAGCTCGATAGATGTTGGGGCTTTTAAACCCGTATAAACTATTAATTTACAACTCCTTTTGGAAGATCCCTAAGATTTGTCGATTTTATTCTGGTTGGTAAGTTCTTAGCAAAAGGAGCTTCTCTATGGCGTCATAGCTTGCTAATTGGGTACCAGGTAGTAGGTAAAAAAAGATAAAGTAGCCTATTTAGAAAAGTTGCTCGATAAATAAATTTTTATTCAGAATATAAATTCCCTTTTGGCACACTCCTAACTTTTTTAAGGAAGTGGAGCGCACCAAAAGGGAATTTCAGTTTATATGTGTAATCGGTTTGTCTTTGCTTTTTTTTTCTTTCATTTGCTTCTTGTTCTCAAACCGCTGCAATAAGTTACCTATATCCTCACTAATTTTTGTTTCTACTACTCTGGCGTATATTTGAGTTGTTGATAGCTTTGCATGTCCCAAAAGTTTTGAAACCGTTTCTATGGGCACGCCGTTGGAAAGCATAACGGTTGTGGCAAAGGTATGTCTGGCAACATGAAAGGTCAGGTTCTTGTTTATACCGCAGTCCCTTGCTATTTCCTTTAAATAGGCATTGGTCTTTTGATTCGAACTCAACGGCAGCAGACTTTCTACTTGGCTGTTTTCTGAAATACTATTATACTTTTCCAATATCTCCATAGCTGGGGGCAGGATGGGGACTTTTACCGTTTCGTCCGTCTTTTCCCTTTTGGTGAATATCCAATACTTCTTGTCTATCCCTCTGGTTATTTGGTCTACCGTAAGTTCCTTGACATCAATATAGGAAAGTCCCGTGTAACATGAAAAAATAAAGCAGTCCTTGACTCGTTCCAAGCGTTCATTTGTGTAGTGAGTGTTTTCCAATAGTTCTAGCTCCCTTTCCGTTAGATATGCCCTATCATACTTGTCGAACTTCAATTGGAACTGGTTAAAGGGGTTCTTTTGTATCCATTCCAATTTAATGCCCAGGTTTATGATTTTCTTAAAGCGTTCCAAATGTTTCATCACTCCGTTGTTGCTCAGCACCAGTTGCTTTTTAGTGTTCTTATAGTTCCTTAAGTACTGTTCAAAATCAATTATAAAACCATAGTTCAATTGTTTTAGATAGATATCCTTTGTTTTTAGTTTATGGTTTAAGAACTTAATTAGATACTTTTCTGTTGTATAGTAGTTTTTCAGAGTGCCATGCTTCAATACGCTGACCATATTGGTATTGTGGTAGTTTATTAGTTCCTTTAGGCTTTTGTGGTTATCGTCCTCCCCCAAGTACCTTGCCTTAATGGCATTGGCTGTAATGATCTTGGATTCTTCCAACAGCTGTTTATGGCAATCCAGTAATTGGCTGTAAACCTGGTCCAGATAGGAGTTCAGAACCCTCATTCCATAAGTGCTTCCACGTCCCCTATTTTTGGAACTGTCCCATTCTTTAACCAGAACGATTCGTTTAAGGCTTATTTCTGAACGTTGTCCAGTGACCGTAATGCGAACGTAGATGGATAGCTCGTTCGCGGTGCTTCTTGATTTTCTGGTGAAGAAAATAACTGAAAAGGTGCTGTTTGTCTGCATTTTTAACGGCTTTGGTTTGACATTTTTTTGAAAAAACGAAAGTCAAATTGCTTTTAAATGCTCTTTAAATTTACGACAATTTTGGTAAGGTACCGCACACCTGATTGCACACCTTTTATATGTTGTTTTTTGTTTTTATTTGGCACCAAAAAAAATGCCTAAAAACAAAAAACACTGATAATCATATAATTAACAGTGTTTTGATACTTCCTAAAACTAGGTTCGTCGGGGTGGCAGGATTCGAACCTGCGACCTCCTGCTCCCAAAGCAGGCGCGATAACCGGGCTACGCTACACCCCGAGATGATTATCTTCTTTTGCGGAGAGACAGGGACTCGAACCCTGGCGACACTTACGCGTCGACAGATTAGCAATCTGCTCCATTACCACTCTGGCACCTCTCCGAATTTTAAAGAACTTCTGCAATAAAATTGCGGTTGCAAATGTAACGCATCATCTTTTACAACGCAACTATTTTTATCCTTTTTTTGAATATCTATTCTGGATACTCAATTCGTAAATGGTAAATGTTTGCTAGCTTGTGTTTTAATACTTTTTTTATGGATTCTATTTCCTTAAAAGTAATGTTTGCATTCAAAAATTGATCTTCTTCAATTTGCTTATTGATAATGCTTTCAACAAAGCTATCAATTTTAATGGATGTAGGGTTATTCAAACTTTTGGAAGCGGCTTCTACACTATCGCACATCATTAAAATCGCGGTTTCTTTACTAAATGGTCTTGGTCCTGGATAACAAAAATCCATTCTTTCAGCAGTATCATTTAGTTCTTTTTCTTTCATATAAAAATAATAAACAGAACTAGTGCCATGATGTGTCCTTATAAAATCCATAACCCTATCTGGAAGGTTATACTTTCTG
The DNA here is from genome assembly GCF_002843175.1 of Confluentibacter flavum. GTDB lineage: Bacteria > Bacteroidota > Bacteroidia > Flavobacteriales > Flavobacteriaceae > Confluentibacter > Confluentibacter flavum. Next base: position 87,839 of record NZ_PJEO01000011.1, on the reverse strand, counting down.
GCTATCTCTATACCATTTATAATGTGATCTACAATTATTTTGGCACTTTCTTTGGGAGATAATTCTTCATGCGGATTGATTCCTGTAGTCTGATTTTCGGTAAAATAGGTTGGACTTTTCATTTTCCCTATATCATGGTACAAGGCGCCTACCCTAACCAACATGGCATTGGCACCTATTTCACTAGCACACGATTCTGCTAAGTTTGCAACACTTAATGAATGATGGAATGTCCCAGGCGCCACATTTGATAGTTCTTTAAGTAATTTGGAATTGGTATCGGACAATTCTAAAAGCGACACATCAGAAACCAAACCAAATATTTTCTCATAGGCATAAATAAGTGGTTGCACAAATAAAGTGGCAAGACCACATAAAATAAACCAAATAAATGTTTCCCAATTAATAGTATCTACGCTTCCTTCATGAATTACAAAAAAGGCAAAATAGGCAATAATGTAAATAAGCGTTATTTGTGCTACCGAAATAAACAAATTAGCACGTTTATATAACTCCGAAACTGTTAATATTGTAACTATGCCCGCTATAATTTGAAGAAACATATATTCATAACTATTGGGTACAATAGACCCTAATAGCAAAACAGTAATAACATGAGCAAACATACCTAACCTAGCATCAAAAAAAGCCTTTAATACCAAGGGCAAAATACAGATGGGTACTACATAAATAAATTTAGAATTGTAATTAACTACCAAAGTGGTAAGTAATACCATTAAAAATATATTGAAAAATATAAAAGTAACTTTTGTATTATTCTCAAATATATCCAACCTATATTTTCTTAAAAATAAAAGCAACATTAATAGTGCTAACGAAACCAATAATGTGTAGGCAAATAAAATCCAATTATAGTTAGACTTGGTCCACACCTGTGATTCAAATTCTGCTTTTAGTGATTGTAATATTTGATACTTATCGCCTTCTATAACTTCTCCTTTGGATATAATTAATGTTTCTTTTTCTACACTCCCCCTTGAATAAGATATTTTATCAAGATCATCTTTCAGCGCCTTATTGGTAAACGATTCATTCAACGTTAAATTAGGTTCGACAAGATCAAAAAACAAGGATACAAACATGGTTTCGTAATCATCCAAATTATGCTCAGAAAGTAGTTTTACAATGGAAGATTTTACTTCATCTTGTTTAATTAAATTTGAAAATTGGGTATTGTGCTTTTTAACCTGTCCTTCAAGAATAACAGCAACCCTATCATCAGGATAATTATAATCTTCATTTAAAATTCCAAAATGGTACAATTCTGAAATAATTTTATTTCCCGTGTTGTATATATTGACCAACGTTGATTTGGGCAATGAATCTGAAAACGTTTTTTTAAATTCAACATTAAATAAATCAGCTACTTTCTTTTCAATTGCAGCATCTTCATTAAAATAAACAATCGAATGATCGATAATGTTTTGCTTTTCAGCAGCTATTTCTTCATCAGACTTTTTTACGGCAAAATTGAATGGCGCATATAAGTTTTCTGATTGCCAAGGTTTTCCTTTTTCAAAATTGTACTTAAATTTTCCACTTTTAGGAAATAGGTAAACAATTAAAAACGTGGTACATACAAAAAGTAAGCCTTTGTAAATTAAAGAATGATTTTTATATAATTTATTTGTAATGTCTTGCATTTGGTGCATTAAGGTTTTTATATGTTCTCTATACTGTTTTAAATATCATAGAGAATCCGCATAGCAAACATATAGCTTTAATTGAAACTTATAGCTAAGCTCTTTTCAAATGTAATAAATTCTAGGGCTTCTTTTAACTTTTAAAATAGAGTAATCCATCTTATTTCTGCCAAAAAATGATTAATTTCGTACTTACTTAGTTAAAGAACTTAAATGATGAATAAAGAAGTGGTTATTGTATCTGCAACCCGAACACCAATTGGTAGTTTTATGGGAGCGTTATCAACCATTCCTGCACCACAACTTGGTGCTGTTGCTATAAAAGGCGCTTTAAATAAGATACATCTTAATCCAGAATTAATAGATGAAGTGTTTATGGGACAAGTTGTTCAGTCGGGTTCTGGACAAGCTCCCGCAAGACAAGCAGCCATTTATGCCGGCATACCTAATACAGTACCTTGCACAACCATAAATAAAGTCTGCGCTTCTGGTATGAAAGCCGTGATGCTAGCAGCTCAAAGCATAGCCATTGGTGATAATGATATAGTTGTTGCCGGTGGCATGGAAAATATGAGTTTAATTCCCCATTATTTATATGCAAGAACAGGTACTAAATTTGGATCTACCCAATTAATCGATGGCATGCAAAAAGATGGATTGGTAGATGCTTATGACCAAAATGCCATGGGCGTTTGTGCTGATGCGTGTGCCGCTAAATATGAATTTACTCGTGAAGATCAAGATGCCTTCGCCATCCAATCTTACAAACGTGCTAGCAACGCATGGAAAGCTAGTAAATTTAATAATGAGGTCGTGCCTGTTGAAGTGCCACAGCGCAAAGGCGAACCTATTATGGTTAGTGTGGATGAGGAATTCACGAATGTTAGTCTAGATAAAATTCCATCATTACGTCCTGCATTTACAAAAGACGGTACCGTTACAGCTGCTAATGCTTCAACTATAAATGATGGTGCTGGTGCCATGATTTTGATGAGTAAAGAAAAAGCTGAAGTACTAGGTTTGAAAATTTTGGCTACCATAAAAGGCTATGCAGACGCTGCACAAGAACCTGAATGGTTTACTACAGCACCCGCAAAAGCATTGCCTAAAGCTTTAAAAAACGCAGGAATTGCTATAAATGATGTTGATTTTTTTGAGTTTAACGAGGCGTTTTCGGTAGTTGGTTTAGCGAATATGAAACTTTTAGGACTTACAGATAAAAACGTGAATGTCAATGGCGGTGCCGTATCTTTAGGGCATCCACTGGGATGTTCTGGCGTTAGAATTTTAATTACCTTACTAAATGTATTAGAGCAAAATAATGCAAAAATTGGAGCGGCAGCCATTTGTAATGGCGGCGGCGGTGCCTCTGCTGTTATTATTGAGCGTTACTAAATAGTTTTTGATGATATACTTTTTAATACAATCCATCTCTTTTTTAAAATTAAATTTTCAAATGGCGGTACCATATCTAATTATTAACAATACCTTAGCCAATAGATAGTAACATGCAATACGGAGTTTGTAATTTAAGCATGGTTCCTTTAAGATTAGAACCTACAGATAAAAGTGAACTGGTTTCCCAAGTAATATATGGTGATTTTTTTAAGGTATTGGAACAACGTAAATATTGGAGTAAAATCAGATTGGCTTTTGATGGTTATGAAGGTTGGATTGATAATAAACAATATCAAGACATTGATGAAAGTCAATATGCATCACTTGATACATCCAGTCCTAAATTATCGATTGATTTAGTTGAGTTTATTCAAGATGAAAAACATCAATTACATCCTATCCTGTTAGGGACTTCATTAAATGCATTATCTATACTGAATCACTCACACGATGGCAACATCGTTGAAGGTGTTTTGTCTAAAAATAATCTCATAGAAACCGCTTTTTTATATTTAAACAGTCCTTATTTATGGGGAGGTAAAACACCATTTGGAATAGATTGTTCTGGATTCACCCAAATGGTTTACAAACTAAATGGCTACAAACTTTTGCGTGATGCCTCTCAACAAGCAACCCAAGGAGAGGCCTTAAGTTTTATTGAAGAAAGTGAACCTGGTGATCTGGCCTTTTTTGATAATGATGAAGGAACTATTATTCATGTGGGCATTATTATGAGGGATAATTATATCATTCATGCTCATGGCAAAGTACGGATAGACCGTTTAGACCATTATGGCATTTATAACGTCGATAAAAAAAGTCATACCCATAAGCTTCGGGTCATTAAAAAGATAATATAAAAAAGTTGGTTATAATTATAAAAACTATTCTCGATACATTTTTTGTTCCGTTTTACTTCTCAAAAAACACTCGAATTGACCGTTTTAAAATTAGACATCACTAGGTAAAACAACAGTTTTATTCCAATAGCTTATGAATTTGTGCATATTGCAATAACACGATGGTTCTGGTATCTATAATATCGCCATTGTTTAGCATGTCCACAGCCTTTTTAAAGGGAATTTCCAGCACTTCAATATCTTCATGCTCGCTTTCCAAACCGCCACCAGAACTGACTTTCATGGCATCTGTATATTCACCAACAAAAAAATACATTTTTTCGGTCATCACCCCAGGCGAACTATAGGCTTCAAATACCTTTTTTACTTTCTGCAACCTATAACCAACTTCTTCTTCGGTTTCTCTTATGATGCAAGCTTCTGGATGGTCTTTATCTAACATCCCCGCGCAAATTTCCACCAACATGCCATCTGGATTGTCGTTCATATAGGTAGGCATTCTAAATTGCCTGGTCAATATAACGGTTTGCTTTTCTTTATTATAAAGCAATATCCCTGCGCCATCACCTCTATCATATACTTCTCTTGATTGAGTTACCCATGTGCCGTTACTCAGTTTAAAATCAAACGTTATTTTTTTTAAGATGTAATAATTGTCGGAGAGTAATTTACTTACTATGTTTTTAATACGATTTGTTATCATTTAAAATCTGTGTTTTGTTTCATTTATTTCAACTAACATATCAAATCTAAGTCTATTATTTTTTACTAGCAATGTCGCAAAAAATTACCAAATCATATATATATATATATGTAAAATTGTGGTTAAAATTTAACTTAAAATGAATCTGATGATGGCTCTCAAGATTATAAAGAATCAGAAATAGAAGGCATTATATTTGTACTACTTTCCTTTTGAATTGTATAATAAACAAAAAATAGTATATTTGGTAGGCTATTAACCTTATCTATTATTATTATTGATGCTGAACTATATTTTAATACAATCTTTATCAATTATTTTATTTGAACAAACGCAAACAGTTATCGTATTAACTATTGTTGTTATTTTTTTTGCTGTACTACTTATCTTAGGAGTTAGAAAATCATATAAACTTAAAAAGGAAAATGAACGACTTGACAAAATAAGTGAAAAGTTAGCTAAAGAGGACGAAGAAAAATATGAAGATTTTACCGACGGACATATGTATCAATAAAACAAAAAGCCTGCGATTGCAGACTTTTATATTATTACTTAAACCAACTTTTAGCGAACCAATTTTTTATATTTAATTCGTTTCGGCATCAAATCCCCACCTAAACGTTTCTTTTTATTTTCTTCATATTCAGAAAAACCTCCTTCAAAAAAATACACTTGGCTATCACCTTCAAAAGCTAAAATATGGGTGCATATTCTATCTAAAAACCATCTGTCGTGACTAATAACAACGGCGCATCCTGCAAAGTTTTCCAAACCTTCTTCCAAAGCACGTAATGTGTTTACATCAAGGTCGTTGGTAGGTTCATCTAAAAGCAACACGTTACCCTCCTCTTTAAGTGTCATAGCTAAATGCAAACGGTTACGTTCACCCCCAGAAAGCATTTTTACTTTTTTGTTTTGTTCACTTCCGGAAAAATTAAAACGACTTAAATAAGCCCTAGAATTAACTTGTTTTCCTCCCATCATGACCAATTCCTGACTGTCACTAAAGTTTTCCCAAATAGATTTTTCAATATCTATATTGGAATGCTTTTGGTCTACATAAGCTAATTTAGCAGTGTCTCCAACTTTAAACTCGCCTTTATCTGGAGTTTCCTCGCCCATAATCATTCTGAAAATAGTAGTTTTACCAGCGCCATTCGGACCAATAACACCTACAATCCCTGCTTGAGGTAATTTAAAATTCAAATCTTCATACAATAATTTATCATCATAAGCTTTGCTAACACCAATAGCTTCAATAACATTTGTACCAAGTCTTGGGCCATTTGGAATATAAATTTCAAGCTTTTCATCCAACTGTTTTTGGTCTTGGCTCAATAATTTATCGTAATTATTCAAACGTGCCTTTTGTTTGGTTTGTCGACCTTTTGCTCCTTGACGGACCCATTCTAACTCGCGTTCCAATGTTTTTTGGCGTTTAGAAGCCGTTTTACTTTCTTGTGCCAATCGCTTGGATTTTTGGTCCAACCAAGATGAATAATTCCCTTTCCATGGAATGCCTTCACCTCTATCAAGTTCTAAAATCCAACCCGCAACATTATCCAAAAAGTATCTATCATGGGTTACAGCAATCACGGTTCCTTTATATTCCGCCAAATGATGTTCTAACCAATGCACAGATTCTGCATCTAAATGGTTGGTTGGCTCATCCAATAATAATACATCTGGTTCTTGCAATAACAATCTACACAATGCCACACGGCGACGCTCTCCACCAGATAAAACACCTATCTTTTTATCACCATCTGGAGTGCGCAAAGCATCCATGGCAATTTCTAGTTTGGTATCTAGTTCCCAAGCATTGGCGGCATCAATTTGATCTTGAAGTTCTGCCTGTCTATTCATAAGCTTTTCCATCTTATCAGGATTGGAATACACTTCTTCTAAACCGAACATATCATTTATCTTGTTGTATTCATCAAGAATGGCAACGGTTTCTGCGGCACCTTCCCGAACCACTTCCATAACGGTTTTATTATCGTCTAATTTTGGTTCTTGTTCCAAATATCCAACGGAATAATCTTGCAAAAACGTAACATCACCTTGATAATTTTTATCAATTCCAGCAATAATTTTAAGCAATGTAGATTTACCAGACCCATTTAAACCTAGGATCCCGATTTTGGCTCCGTAAAAGAAACTTAAATAAATATTTTTTAATACGGGGGTATTCGCCCCTTGAAAGGTTTTGGTTAAACCAGTCATTGAAAAGATTACTTTTTTATCGTCGCTCATTATACCCTCCCTTTTAAAGCATTAAAAACCCAAGCAATTGCAAAAAAACCTAGACCTACAGCTGCAAATCCCCAGCCAGCAACATCATCATATTTAAACGCTCCCAAACCTATTAAAAGCAAACCAACTAAAATCATAATTGTTGTAGCCCAAGCTAGGACTGTATTTTTATTCATAGCCATAATTAAAATTTTGTTTAGGGCGCATCCACACTTAGGGCATGGTCAGGCTTTTCGCTATATCTTTTTTATTTGTTATACCAAACGTTATAAAAATGTATTTCAAAACAAATAAAAAGGATGCCACTACAATCCTTTGCGCAATTTGAAACACAAATATCGTATTTTTAAATAAAAAAGCATCCAATAAGGATGCTTAATTATAAGATTTTAAAATTCTATTAAAAATCAATAGAAACAATAATATTGAAATTTCTACCTAATAATTAACAATTTTAAATTCCGATCTTCTATTTTCTTTATGTTTGATTTCAGAACATTTAGTGTTATCGTCACATTCATTGATTAATTTTTCTTCACCATAGGCTTTTCCTGTAACCCTTTCTGTTCCTACGCCATTATTTAACAAATAATCTATCGTACTTTTTAATCTACGTTCAGAAAGCCATTGGTTATAAATAGCAGTGCCTCTAGAATCCGTATGGGAACTGATATCTAATTGTAATTTAGGATGTTCGCTTAAGATTAAAGTTAAATCAGATAATATATTTTTAGATGAAGATGATAAGTTTGACGAATTTAAAGCAAAATAAACGTTCTCTAAGGCATCTATTTTATTTTGTATATCGCTTTTTTCCTTAGCTCGCGCTTCTTCTTTTTCTTTTTCAAGCTGAGCAAGTCTTGCGGCTTCTTTTTCTTTTTCTAATCTTTCAGCTAACAACTTATTTTCATTTGCTAAAGCGATAGAATCATTAACTCTAGTGGCTTCTTTCTCTAATGCTTCAATTAGTTCCAGTTTCGCTTCTCCGTCTTCATTTAATTCTTTTTCAATATTAAATCTATATACAACACCAACAGCATGTTGTAAATGATTTGTATAATTTGAATTCATAGCCCATTTTCCTGATGAATTAACATCCAAGCCAATTCGGTCAGAAAACCAAGTTCTAAAACCCAATACTCCATTATATGTGCCTCGAGAAATATCATTGACATTTGTATAACCAATTCCTACTCCAACATAAGGATCGAACCAACCTGTTTCACCTATAATTTTGTTTAAATCATAACTCAATCTACTATCTACAGAGAAATAATCTTCGTCGTTCGCAATAGGCAAACCATCTACAATTTTATCTTTTTTATATTTGTTATAGGAGGCAATGGCTTCAATTCCTAATCCATTTTTAAAATATTTTCCTATACTTAATCTAGAAGGGTAAGGCACCGCATTCCAGGATTCTTCAACATCAAACAATCTATTAAATTGATCGCCCGAATCATCGACAGCATTAAAACCAATACCTGCAATCCATGAACTTACAATTGTGGAATCTTTTTTTGTTAACTCTGGGGTTTGGGCATATGTTATAAAAACATTAGCGACTAGCATAACTAGTATAAATTCTTTTTTTATCATCTTTTAAATTTGGGGTTAATTTTAAAGTTGCAATAATATTTAAATAACAAAGGCTAGTGAAATATATACTTTGAACAGTATAAATAATCGGTTATATGAAAAAGCATCCTCTAGAGGATGCTTTTATATTATTTTAAAAGGTCATGGGCACTTCAATAAATAATATACCTGAATCTTCTTCTACACTAATTTCAAATGATTCCGTATTTGAAACGCCTATCGCATCTCGAGTTTCCAAAGTGGTGTTGTCTATAATTATTTTGCCATAAACATTCATAACATACACGCCATGGTTCTTGCTCTTCAGCGAGTACCCAAATACTTTTCCCTTATCTAAATCTATTAAAGATATGATAGCGTCTTGATGTATTTTTAAGCTTCCGTCGTGGTTTTCATCAATGGATGTCACCAAGGTTTGAAGTTTGTTTTTCCGTTCATTTACATCAAACGCTTTTTGGTCGTAACGCGGTTTTACATTTTGTTTGTTTGGCATTACCCAAATTTGGAATAACCCTAAATGTTCATCTGCCGAACCATTTATTTCAGAATGCTGCACACCTGTTCCAGCACTCATTATTTGAACTTCACCAGGCTTAACCGGTATCCATTCATCAGCCATATTATCTTTATGCTTTAATAAGCCTTTTAATGGAATGGTAATGATTTCCATATTATCATGTGGATGTGTTCCAAAACCCATTTTTGGGGCTACAATGTCATCGTTTAAAACACGTAAAGCGCCAAAATGCACCTTTTCTGAATCGTAAAAGTTTGCAAAACTAAATGAATGGTTTGCTTCCAACCAACCGTGGTTTGCAAATCCTCTACTGTCTGCTTTATGAATTATTGTTTTCATTTTTTAATTTCTATTTTAAATTTTGGTAAAATGTGTTCGCCTTATAAAATTTTCAATCCAATTGAACTCATTATTCAGGCTCGGTTCATAACTTTTAATTTTTTCATTTCCGCGAGGCGGAAATCTGATTATTAATTACTCTTACTTTTATAGATTCCTTCCCGATAGTTATCGGGATCGCAGGAATGTTATCGCATTTTATCAAGCAGATTGCTTAACTGCTCAGCGTCTTCTTCGTTTAAATTTTTCAATAAATCGTTATTCAAACTATCCGGTATAGACTCTAAAAGATTTTTTCCTTCTTGGGTAATTACTATTTTAACAACTCGTCTGTCTTCTGAACAAGCTAATCTTTCAATGTATTTTTTTGCGCATAACTTATCCATTAAACGCGTGGCGTTTGGCGAACGCTCAATCATTCTATCCTTTACTATTTGAACATTAATAGGTTCTCCTGCACCTTTTAATATTCTAAGGATATTGTATTGTTGCGGTGAGATTCCATAAGCTTTAAAAAATTCATTTTGATAACTTGAAATCCAGTTTGCTGTATATAAAATATTCAACAACGCTTTAATTCTATTGTTGGCAAATTTTGAATTTATGTCTTTACTTATATCTCCCATATCTATTTAATTTAAGCTAAAATATTTGCATATTCTTCTGCTCTCTTTTTAAAAAAAGCATTTGCAAAAGGGCATAAAGGAATTACTTTTAAGTTGTTAGCACGAATATATACTACAGCAGCATCAATTAATTTATAACCAATACCTTGTCCTTTTAAAGTATCACTAACCTCCGTATGATCAATAATTATTTTATTGGGCCCTGCATGCGTATAAGTCATTTCGGCAGCCTTCATGTTGTCTATTTCAATATAAAACGACCCTTTTTTTTCGTTATCTGATTGCTTTACTTCCATAATTAAATTTGTTTGTTAAATTGCTCAGTGGCATTTTTTAGTTGACCATTAAAATCCTCATTTGTAATTTTTCCGTCCGCAAAATTATTTCCAAAAAAAGGCAATGAAAAAACTTCCACTATGTTGCTGTCGTGAAATGGAAATCTACCTTTTGCTATCTCTAGAACGGATAATCCTCCCCTACCTCCTGGCGACGTTGCCATTAATAACATGGGTTTGTTATAAAACATTTTTCCTTCAATTCTTGTCAGCCAATCAAATAGATTTTTAAAAACCGTGGAATAAGCGCCATTATGCTCTGCCAATGACAACAAAATACCATCGGATTCTTTTATCAAATTTAAAAATTTATGGGCATTTTCAGGGATACCTTGCTCATGCTCTAAATCAATACCGTATAGAGGTAATTCGAAATCATTTAAATCTAAAATATTAATGGTTGCGTTTTCAACTAAGGTTGACGCATAAGTAACCAAATCTTTATTTATTGAGTTTTTACTGTTACTACCCGCAAAAGCAATTATGTTTTTCATTATGATATATTTTAATTATGGAGCAAATATACTCATAATAAATTTATTTTCCAAGGAATATATTTCCATGTAATATATTTTATGATTTTATTAAGACTATAAAGCCTAAATTTAAATAAAAAATAACTATTTCATAGGAAAATCAACTTTTGTACTTTAGCATCAAACAAACTGTAAATGGATATAGAGTTCAATAAAAATGAGGACCATAATAAACTGCTTGTATCAGAGCTCAACAAAAAGCTTGCTAAAGTACATTTAGGAGGTGGTAAAGCAGCCTTAGAAAAACAACATGCCAAAGGTAAAATGACGGCTCATGAGCGTGTAAATTATCTACTGGATCCTAACTCTAAATCGATAGAAATTGCTGCCTTTGCAGGAGACAATATGTATGAAGAACACGGCGGATGTCCTTCAGCTGGTGTGGTTGTTAAAATTGGGTATATAAAAGGTAAACAATGCATTGTTGTTGCTAATGATGCCTCTGTAAAAGCTGGTGCTTGGTTTCCTATAACCGCTAAAAAAAATCTACGTGCCCAAGAAATCGCTATAGAAAATAGATTGCCCATTATTTATTTGGTAGATAGCGCCGGGGTTTATTTACCTATGCAAGAAGATATTTTTCCAGATAAAGAGCATTTTGGACGTATTTTTAGAAACAACGCTATTATGAGCAGTATGGGCATTACCCAAATTGCTGCCGTTATGGGCAGTTGTGTTGCTGGGGGGGCTTACTTGCCTATTATGAGCGATGAAGCCTTAATAGTTGATAAAACAGGGAGTATTTTTTTAGCCGGAAGTTATTTGGTAAAAGCTGCTATTGGGGAAAACATTGATAATGAAACTTTAGGTGGTGCTACCACGCATTGTGAAATTTCTGGAGTTACCGATTATAAGGCTAAAGATGATGCCGATGCCTTGGATACCATTAAAAATATTATTGATAAGATTGGGGATTACAACAAAGCTGGCTTTAATAGAATTAACCCAGAAAAGCCTAAGGAAAATCCTGAAGATATTTATGGCATTTTACCAAAAAGCCGTGTGGAACAATATGATATGTACGACATTATCAAACGTTTGGTGGATAACTCAGAATTTGATGAATACAAAGCAGGTTATGGCAAAACGATTATTACATGCTACACAAGAATAGATGGTTGGGCGGTTGGCATTGTTGCCAATCAGCGCAAACTTGTAAAAACCAAACAAGGTGAAATGCAATTTGGTGGTGTGGTATATAATGATAGTGCAGACAAAGCTACCCGATTTATAGCCAATTGCAATCAGAAAAAAATTCCGTTGCTATTTTTGCAAGATGTAACTGGGTTTATGGTTGGTAGCAAAAGTGAACACGGCGGCATTATTAAAGATGGTGCAAAAATGGTGAATGCTGTTAGTAATTGTGTGGTTCCAAAATTTACTGTTATTATTGGCAACAGCTATGGAGCAGGAAATTATGCCATGTGTGGAAAAGCGTATGACCCAAGACTTATTGTTGCATGGCCTAGTGCCGAACTAGCAGTTATGAGTGGGAACTCGGCCGCAAAAGTATTACTTCAAATTGAAAAAGCCTCGCTTGAGAAAAAGGGCGAAAAAATCACTCCCGAAAAAGAGGAACAACTTTTTAATAAAATAAAAGACAGATACGATAATCAAGTATCGCCATATTATGCTGCTGCCCGGATTTGGACCGATGCCATTATTGACCCGTTAAACACCAGAAAATGGATTAGTATGGGCATTGAAGCGGCAAACCATGCCCCTATTGAAAAGTCTTTTAACATGGGGATTTTACAGGTATAATTTTAATTATATTATTTTTTTTTGTATCTTTTCTATTGAAAATCAACAACTTCAATCATGGATACAATAAAAACACTTAATAAGTGGGCAAATAGTCATACCTATTTACCACTTGATTTACTTCGAATTGCTTTAGGTATATTTTTATTTATTAAAGGAATTCATTTTATGTCTGATACGGCCATGCTCATGTCGTTATTTAAGCCTTTACAAAATATGGCAGGTGGTATGATCATTGTTCACTATGTTGCTCCAGCGCATTTTCTTGGCGGCATTTTAATTGCTTTTGGATTATTAACCAGATGGGCCATTATTGCGCAAATACCGATTTTAATTGGAGCAATCCTCATCAATTTCATGGGAGAAATGAATACTGGTAATTTAATGTTGGCTATAATTACTTTATTCATTTGTTCATTTTTCTTATTATATGGTTCGGGCAAGCATTCATTAGATTATTATTTTAAAATGCAGCAATAAAAAAAGGCAACTATTTGCTGCCCTTTTTTTACTTAAATATCTAATAAAAGAATAGTATCATTTCACAATGAACTTTGCCCTCATGGTCATTGAATGCCCTGGGAATGTACAAACAATCCAATAGGTCCCTGGTTCACTAGGTGCTTGAAAATAAATTTTTTCAGAACTTTCTGGACCAACAATACCCGTATGGAATAATACTAAATCTGAATTTGGAACATAGTTAAGGTCTGGGCCATCCAAGCCTAAATTCAATGCCATTTCCCCAACTTTTGTAGGTGTGTCTGCTCCTGTCTTAGTAACAACCACATTATGGAGCATATCGTCATTATTATTTAAAGTCAGCTCAATTTTGCTATTTCTATCAACAACCAATTCAGTGACATCATATTTTAATCCAGGAATGGTTCCCACCAATAGTTTTTTGTCAATTTTACCTGCCCAAGCACTAGGTATTTTAGTAACTCTTTTAGGTTGATCAACGACCTTTCCTGATGTTTTCATCTCATTCATTTGAGATGATTTTAAAACACCTCCAGGAACTTCATTTAAAGTGTAATACCCTGTGTTGTGCAACAATAATTCTCCTGTAGTGGATTTTAAATTCGGAATTTCCAATTGATGTATAAACCCTAATCTCATACCATGCACCGTAAGTTTAACCGACATGCCATCTTCTGATACTTCTGCTTTATGTATCATGGCGCTTTGTTGGTCTTCAATAGGACTACCATACGTTAAATGATACAAGTATGTAAATGTTGTTAACTTATAAGAGGCGGTATCTTCAGCCATTTTTTTGTTTACTGGTTTCGTAAACTCCAACTTAAAGCCATCTGCTAAAGCGTTCATGGTTTTTATTTCAAAAGGAGTTTTTCCTGTCCACTCCAAACGTTGTAATCCATAGTCCTCTTTCCCTGTCGATGACCATCCTCTACTTGTCATACCAACAAACATACTGTTATCACTTCCCCAAATCATTCTTAAAATTCCCGAAGAAAACCCTTCTTTAAACCCAAACGAAGCACCTTGATATACACCGTTCACTTTTTCCATATAAACACGCATAATTTTACTGTGACCTTGGTCGCCAACAAATATCTGTCCTTCAAATGGACCAAACTTACCTTTAGTTGTATCGTATAGCATGTCTGATGTTGAAATCCCTAAAATAGTGTGAGGAAACCATATAGCTGGGGCTTTTAATGCTGGTACTTTTTTTGCATATTCATACAAAGTCAGTCCAGATTCCGGTTCAATATCTTCAAATTTTAAATTTTTTATTGGAGATTCAGCTTCGCCTGTCCATCTTAATCCTTCCGGATTTCCTGCAAAATCTCCAACTTCCAGATGTGTCATTCTACCAGAACCGACCCAATCTCCTTGATTTTCAGTATAAAATATATCACCATCACCATTAATGGCATAACCAGCTGGCGAACGCAATCCGGTTGCTATAGGTGTCATGGCTCCTTCAGGAGTAATTTTTAACATCCATCCTCGCCATTTCACTAAACTAGCACCATGACCAATCCACCCAAGATTTAAAGTGACCAACATATCACCATTTTTCATGAATTTTGGACCGTAGGAGTATTCGTGATAATTTCCCGACAAAGGCCATGAATAAACGGTTTTATATACATCAGCTACACCATCATTATTTTTATCTTCTAATCGGGTAAGTTCTCCTCTTTGAGATAGATAAAATCCGCTAGCTTTGTAAGCTAACCCTAATGGTTCGTGTAATCCATGAGCATATCTTTTATAGGTGGGGCTTTGGCTATACGGCTTATCAATTAACCAAACGTCTCCCCTTCTGGTTGAAACCCCTAATTTATCATCATCTGTTAAAGACAATCCCCCAACTTCTAGAATAACATCATTAGGAATTGGCACCGTGATTATTTTGTAGTACTCAGACTCTTTTTTCTGTAAATCATTTGATACCTGTGCAAAAGACAATTGGCACAAACAAAAAGACAATACTAATTTTAATATCTTATTTATATTTTGCATGATTATTTTCTTTAAGATTACCAGATAATACTGTAGTTAATATTTTGTTTCCCTGCTGGAATTTTCACGATAAGCTCATCCATACCATTGATGGTTCTAATAATTGGTTTGAACTTACTGCTTCCAGATACATCAACATAATAACTTTCATCGTTTATTATATAGGTATTGTTTGGCAATGTTTCAATACGTTCCCCTTCGGCTAGTTTATGCCAAATAGTTTTATCAGCATTTACAACGATATGTCGTTCGATTTTACGCTGACTAGATGATGGTTTAAATGTATTGGTAATACTTGTTCCATTGATTTGACTTAAAAACATGGGGATTCCTTCTTGATTAAACTCATAACCCAACTGTTTAAAACCAATATCGTCGTCCATACTTGGCCAATTGGAATCTTCACTTTCCAAATAGGCAAATTCAAAACCTCCATGAATTGCCACATGAAATTCATTTGGCTCCACCAATTGACTTTCACCTCTAGATTCCCACATGGGGGTTGCATCTAAAAATTGACCATCCCAGGCCATTAATAACGACCCTCTTGATAAATCGAATGCATAATGAATACCAAATGGGCTACCTACAGAAATGCTAAATACCTTCTTTATGTCTTTATGCATAATAAAGGTTCTTTGGGCAATGATATCTTCTTTAGGTTCGATAAGAATTCTTTCTGGTTGTGGTCTTCTAGGTCTTGTGTCGGTTATGGGTTCCAGAAGGGTATAACTTTGTATTCCAGGACCTTCCACTTTTAAGTCAAGTTCTCCCCTCCATGGGAATTTTTTGTTGTAAACTAAAACAAATGGCACGGAGCCTTTTTGCAAAGTCAACTCGACAAATCTCTGTTGGAATTCATAGCCATAATCCTCATTCAAATTAAAAATGGTATCGTTGTCAATCAACAATAAACCACCACCATTTAATCCCATTCCAAAATGATAGACTCCAGCAGCTGGGATATCCATAGTTCCTGAATAAGACACAATTTTTCTTGAATTACTTAATGCAAGTTCTGACAAATCGATATTATTAACTTCTTTTTCACTTGCCAGTCTAATGCTATCCATATTTATTAGAGCCTGATAATTGCCTTCAAATTCTTTGTTTACTATATTGGAAAATGAAAATTTTTTGTCTTCATAGAGTTTATACTGAATATTTTTGATGGCTACAGCACCATGATCGCCTTGAATCATTAAAGAGCCTTTAGGTTTTTCATCTTCAAAAGCTGCCGCTTGTGTTGGTCCTGAAACCTCAACATTAGCTTGTATCAAAACCCCATTCAACCAAACTTCCTCAAACCAAGCATTTTTAATTTTATTTCCAGTGGCATCGAACTTTGGCGCATGAAAAATGATTTTAAAATGCTGCCATAAACCAGGTGCTTTAGCGGCATTGGTTTTTGGCGCTTGCCCCTCAAATCCTTCTTTTCCCTGACCTCTTGCGCCATCCCATCTTTGGTAAACCCCTCCAATATCAGAATATTGTGGTTCCTTAACACCCCAACTATCAAATAGCTGCACTTCATATCTGCCTTGAAAATATAATCCAGAATTTGATTTTACGGGCATCATAACATCCAATTCTATTTCTATGTCACCATGCTCAAAAGACGTGAAAATATGTCCGTTAGCATCTTTATCGCCAGAATTTACTAAAATCCCTGTTCCTTCAGAAAAGGTCAACGTTCTTTCTTTAACCCTGTCGGCAACAGCATTACCTACAATCTGCCAATTATTTGTTGTTGGTTTAAAAGAAGATAAATCGTTTAAATTAAACTCAGTAAAAGGCAAAAATTCTATTTGTTTAGGCTCTTCTTCTGGAATGACAACTGCCTCAGTTACTACAGCATCTCTTTTGCAGGAAGTAAAGAAGCAAATTACTAATGCCATAAAATAGTTTAGTGTGGTGGTGTGTTTCATATATATATTTATTGTAGTTTAATGGTCATCTGATATCGACTTATTGTCTTTGAAGTTATTTTTTTAAAAAAAACTTGTTTTTAATGGCAATTACTTAAAATCATATTTAAATTACTTATTTTAGAATATGTGATAAATAAAAAAACTATAAATTTTGAACATTCAACAACATTACTCCTTGAAAATGACCAAATATATTTTTTATATTTATAACCTACAATAATAAAAAAAATAACCATGACCGCAGACCAAAACACAAACAAATCCAGAAAAATCATAAATATCATTCTGTTCATTCTTTTTGTTTTATTTGCTTTAGTTCAATTAAATGACCCAGATCCTTTGGTTTGGTTTACAATTTATGGTATGATAGCTATAATTTGTTTGCTGGCTAATTATAAAAAGATTCCCAAAATTTTGCTGTGGATACTCATTTTAGGTTTAATTATTTATTCCGTAAGTTATTTTCCTTATTTTAATGATTGGTTTAATATTGATCACAAAGAAGAACTCTTTGGTAAAATGGTTTATGAAAAGCCTTATTTAGAAGGTACGCGGGAATTTCTTGGTTTATTAATAGCTGTTTTAGCATTGATTTACCAATTAAAAAGACCTGTTTTTAAGTGATAAAAACGGTTTTTATAACTAATTATTACAGATCCAATTTAGCGATAACAAGTCCGTATTGCGGTTCGAAGAGTTGTAAAACTTTAATTTCTTTTGTTTCCGTTGGTTTACCATAATCTTTGAACATGGTTAACTTAACATACGTTGGCATAGTTGGTTTTTCCGAATCTTTTAGTGAATAATTAACCATTATAAAGTAAGTGCCTTTTTTCGCATTTTTAAGTGTGAATTCTTCTGGGCCATAGCCTTGTGACACGTTCTGCGCGAGTTGGCCACCTTGCCTTGTTTTTGGGTTTTCATAATTACATATCTCACGCGAAGGGTCGATTACCTGTAGATTAATATCAGCATCATATCGATTCCAATCTGCTAGAATCCTGATATCGTAAGTTGCATTCACGCCATCGTTCACTAAAATATCATCTATATCCGAAAATTCTAAAACACCTTCATTGTCATTTTTTTCATCTGATATCAGGCTACTTAAAATTGCTGTGGACTCTTGCTCAAGACCAATATTTTTATAAATCAGTGCCAAATCCCTAAAGGACTGGAGATCGCCTGGGAGCAATCTAAAAATTTGGTTATATATGTTAATTGCCAACTTGTAATCTTTTGTTGCTTCCAATATATAGGCTAAAGCTTTAAGTTGTTCTGGGTTATGATGATCTTTTATTACATCATTGAATAATATCTTTAATCCATAATTTCTATCGTTCCATTTTTTAAAATAATTGTAAATATCAAAATAATAAGTTGGCAAATGGCTAAATTGTTCCTTTTGTTCAAGATATATGTTATATGCTTCCTCTAGTGAATTAGCATTGGAAAGTTCTTTTATATATGGCTTGTCCTTCATACTTTCTTCAACCTGTAAACTTCCTTGATATTTGCTTACTTTAGGATTGGTGTTGGAATAGCCAATGTTACCTTCCAAAAAATTGTTATGAAATTTTGTGGTTACTATTACAACTCCTCCTATGGCTCTTGGTCCATATCTCAAAGATTGAGAAGCACTTTTAATGACTTCTACTTTTTCTACTTCATTTATGTTAATATTATTCTCAAGAAAGCCTATATCTGTTGGCGCCCCGTCAAGTATATAAAGCGGTGGTGTACCCTCAAAAGTTGTACCTCCCCTTATAAATCCACCATGAAATCCCGCTACTGTTCCTTGTAAAGCTTGCATAACATTGGTGTATCCTCCTTTAATCAATTTATCGCTGGTAATAACCGTTGAAGCATAACTTTTGGCTTTTTCCTTCCTGCTTATCTTTTCTACATTCACAACAACTTCTTTTAATGTCTCAATATTCTCCTTAAAGACAATATCTACAACTGCCTTGTCTTCTAAAGTTACTTCTTGGGTATACATCCCTACAAAACTGAACACTAAGACATTTCCTTTTTTTGCTTTTATAGAATAGTGCCCTTTACTATCGGTTTGTGTACCTAATTTAGTTTCTTTAACAATGACATTTACCCCTAATAATGGTGTACCCGAGCCATCTGTAACATTCCCTGTGATTTTTTCGAAAGTAGAATTAACAAATGTATCATCAACAGCATCTTTAGACGGTATTTCCTGAGAAAACACGGCAATGGAAAAAAGTATAAAAACGACCATAAATGGAATTCTCATAGCTAGTTGGTTTTAAGCGATTTAAAATACAAAAAAAATGCGACCTTTTTTGGTCGCATTTAATTATTACAAATTTTTATAAGATGATACCAGCCTTATAAATTCTGCTCGATAACCGTCTTTATCTTCTCCTCTGCCTTTGTTAGCCAAATTAATTGCATCTTCTATTTTTGAATTGTTATGATATTTTGACTGTCTTAGCTGCATTCCAAATAAGGCAATAGCCGAAGCAAACTCTAAATCTTCCGAAGGCATTTTGACTTCATCATTTTGTATATGCACCATTTCTATGCTTTTATCACCGTTTGGTTTTTTATATCTGAATTTTACCGTGAACAATTCATCTGAATGATTTTGTGAAACTTCCAATTTAGTATATTTTAAATCTGAAACTTCTTTTAAATAGTTACTTTTCACGCCAACTGGAATAACTTCGTAAAGTGCCGTTACCGTGTGACCGCTGCCCAATTCGCCTGCATCTTTGGTGTCATCTATAAAATCTTCATCATTCAGCATTCTGTTTTCATAACCAATAAGTCTGTATGCCTGTACTTTGTTAGGATTGAACTCAATTTGAATTTTAACGTCTTTCGCTATGGTGAATAAAGTGCCTCCAAATTCCTTCCCAAACACCTTTTGAGCTTCTTGCATACTATCAATATAAGCATGGTTTCCATTTCCCTTATCTGCTAAAATTTCGAGTTTAGAGTCTTTATAATTTCCATAACCAAAACCTAGCACAGATAAAAACACGCCAGATTTACGCTTTTCTTCAATTAGTTTTTCCATGTCTTTGTCACTCGATGCTCCTACATTAAAATCGCCATCTGTGGCAAGAATCACTCTATTATTTCCTTTTGTTTTGAAGTTTTCTTCTGCAAGTTTATAAGCTAAATTAATACCTTGTCCTCCAGCAGTTGAGCCTCCAGCCTCCAGTTTATCTAGAGCAGAAATTATTTTGTCTTTATACTTTCCTGAAGTGGGTTCTAAAACCACACCAGCAGCACCAGCATATACCACAATAGATACTCTATCTTCTTCCCTTAGTTGGTTAACCAACAACTTAAAAGCCGTTTTTAATAATGGCAATTTATTATTTGAAGACATGGATCCAGAAACATCAATCAAAAATGTAAGGTTTGAAGGTGGCAATTCATCATTTGAAAATGTTTTTCCCTGTAAACCAATTTTAACAATTTTAGTGTCATTATTCCAAGGTGTTTTCGCTACTTCGGTATTGATTGAAAATGGATGTTCACCTATTGGTTGCGGATAACTGTATTCAAAATAATTAATCATTTCCTCAATTTTAACTGCATCTGGATCGATGGATTCACCATTATTAATCATGCGTCTTATGTTGCTATACGCTGCTTTATCGACATCGATTGAAAAGGTTGATAATGGTGACAATGATGTCCTTTCAAAATTATTTTCTTCTATAACCGCATAACTTTCTTCATTATTCAACCTGAAATTCCCATTATGGGTTGTAATCACCACACATCCATTTTTAGCTATTTGTCCATACTTTTCCTTGGCCTCAGATTTGTTGTATGCAATTTTACTATCTATGTCCGTTTCTGATAAATTTTTAATTATATGATTATTTTCTTTTTTTATGGGCACCCCATCAACAATATACAAGGGTTCATTTTTCAATGTTTCAGAATTACCTTTAGTTGAAATAACAATAACTCCGTTAGCACCTCTATTTCCGTATAGTGACGTTGCTGAAGCATCTTTTAACACATCTATATTTTGAATATCTTTAGGATTAAGTCCCTCTAAATCATTATAAGATCTTACATAACCATCAACCACTAATAAAGGTTGTGAATTCTTAGTTAAAGAAGCCTGTCCCCTAATTAAAATTCTGGTACTTTTATCGTTACTTCCTTCAGTAATTTGTACCCCTGCCGCCCTTCCCGCTAACGCTTGGGTAATTGGCGTAGATTGTATTTGTCCAGCCAATTGGTTGTGATAAGCTTTTTGCTTTTGTCGTTTTATTTCTGAAGCAGAAGCAGATGTAACTGAAGCTGTACTATAGCTCTTCCTTTGTATCCCATAACCAACAACGACTACTTCTTCTAAAGCTTCTTTTGAAGTTTCTAAAGCTGCATCAATTGTTGTTAAGGATCCAACTTTTATTTCTTTAGTTTCATAACCAATATAAGCAAACACCAAAACATCTGAGTCTTTTGCTTTAATTTGATAAAGTCCATCAAAATTTGTTGCTGCCCCGTTTGTAGTTCCTTTTACCAAAATGGTAACACCAGGCAAAGGTGAACCATCGTTTGAATCCGTAACCTTGCCAATAATCAATCGGTCTTGGGCGTTTAATTGTATGGAAGAAATCAGTACAAGTAAGCATGTGAATAGTGTTTTCATAATAGTCGATTTTAAAAGTTTAGCTTAAAACTAAACCCAACAATCTTATTATAAAACCAATAATGAGTGAAATCGCCTTTTGAATGAGTGAAGTATAAAAAAAGCCAAACTTACGTTTAGCCTTCATAAACTCATTCTATATTAAAATGCCCTAACTTCCTTTTTGTCCCACAAACTGATGGCTTTTAGATTTAAAGAGAATATTAAAACTAGTTAAACTACCATAAATTCGAGTGATGTATTGCTGTAAATCTATTTTACTTTGTTCGTCTAAATCACTGGCATTTATACGTTGTTCCATAACCCGTAATCTATCACGCACCATGGTAATTTTATGAAAAAATGTATCGATGGGCAACTCATAAGGTTTTAAATTGGTATCAGCAGGTTCTAAAATAAGTCTTCCACCTTTGTATTTATCTGCAATGGGAACTACTTCACTAACATCGCTCCACTTTTTAAGGATATCTACCAAACTGCTTTCTATATCAAAAAAACTAACGGTATCCACATCGCCCTCGGCTGCTTCAATGACCTCAAATTCACTATCTAAATCAATGGTTTCCAATCCGTTTTCAATAAATGTTACCCAATAATGCTGCGAGGTCACATTGGTGACAACGCCTTTTCCATATTCCGAATGGTTAATTCGAGAGCCAATTCCTAATAATTTCATAGTAGCCATATATTAAATATCTTTCTACTGCAATTATAAAAAAAGTTTATGAAACAAAACATTAAAATTTACAAAGGAACATTAATATTTGGTTGATTCCTTTTGAAAGAAAAATCATAAATAAAATATTAACAATATGTTAAACTTCACATTTATTTTATAAAGTATTAACCCTGCTTTTTTATGGGGTATCCACATGTAAATCTACGCCAAAAACCAATGTGCTATTTGTTCCCAAGCACATGAAATGAAAACTTCAATTAAAGGATAAAATTAACCCCTAAACCTATAGGGCATCAAAGAAAAAACAACTAAAAAACACAAAAGTTAATTAGTCTTAACAGATTTTAAAATATGCAACCCAAGAGCTATTTTCGTGACAAATAAATAATTTTAACCATTTAAAACTTATGAATTATGAGAAAAATATGCTATTTACTGTTTTTTGTTGTTGGTCTTTCATTTGCCAATAATAACCCCTTACCAAACCAAAATGAACCACAAGTAGGCGACGTATTGGTAATCAACACACCTTCTGGAAGTGAATATAATCATATCTTTTTTCCCAAGTTAAATATGATTGCCAAAAGAGGACGAGTTGCTAATTACAAAAGTGTTCATGGAAATCATGTAGTAGTCAAAGAAGTGATAACCAAATCTAACGGAAATACCTATGTGATTTTAGAGAAAAAAGACAATACACAATTCTTTGGATTCGTAAAAAAGGTAAGGGCAAACTATGAAAAATCATTAAATGCCGGTGAAATTTCAATCGCAAACCAATAATATTATTTTATTAAACATGTATTGAAGCTACATATTTTATGTAGCTTCTTTTGTTTTTATTACTTAAAATACCTTAACACATTACAACAAAAACAGAACGGTTTCGTTTTAAACTTATTTTTAAACTATTAAAGCTATATTAGTCTTATAATAAGTAAACTTAAAAACATGAAGCTACTCGTATTATTTATTAAAACCATAAGTTTTGTGTGCTTACTTATTTTTTTAACTAGTTTTATTAATACGCCTTCTAAAATAAGCACAAACAATACATCACATTTTAATACCATATATATAGATACTGTTTTAACTGATACTATTGCCGTAGATTCCTCACTCACATACATAACTTATAAAGAAAATGTGCATGCCTCTTACTACCACGATAAATTTAATGGTAGAAAAACTGCTAGTGGTGAAAAATTTGATAATAATTTATATACCGCAGCCCATAGAACGTTAAAATTTGGAACTAAAATTAAGGTAACAAATACGGTTAATAACCAATCTGTAATCGTAACGGTAAACGATAGAGGTCCTTTTGTTAAAGATAGAGAAATTGATTTATCAAAAATAGCCTTTATGGAAATAACAAAACACAAACTAACTGGCTTTTTAATTGTTCATCTTGAAGTTTTGAAAGAGTAACTAGTTTTCTTTTTAGAGTTAAATCTTCACATAAATTTAATAACTAAAATTGTACCTTTGCACTTTTGCCAATTTATGAGCCAATTTGAGGATTTTATTGAAGTAAAAGGTGCCAGAGTGCACAATCTTAAGAATATTGATGTATCGATTCCTCGTGAAAAATTAGTGGTTATTACTGGTTTATCTGGAAGTGGGAAATCATCATTAGCTTTTGATACTATTTATGCCGAAGGACAGCGTCGTTATATAGAAACCTTTTCGGCATATGCCCGACAATTTCTAGGTGGATTGGAACGTCCTGATGTTGATAAAATTGATGGTTTATCACCTGTTATTGCCATCGAGCAAAAAACAACCAGTAAATCGCCTCGATCCACGGTGGGCACCATTACCGAAATTTACGATTTTCTTCGTTTATTATTTGCTCGCGCCAGTGATGCCTATAGTTACAATACGGGCGATAAAATGATAAGTTATAATGATGAGCAAATTAAAGACCTTATTATTACTAATTTTAAAGATAAACGTATCAATATTTTAGCGCCTGTTGTTCGTTCAAGAAAGGGACATTACCGTGAATTGTTCGAGCAAATTGCCAAACAAGGTTTTGTAAAGGTAAGAACCGATGGCGACATAAAAGACATCACCAAAGGCATGATGCTGGATCGTTACAAAATGCATGATATTGAAATCGTAATTGATAGATTAAAAATTGATGACACCATTGACAACGATAAACGCCTAACGGAAAGCATCAATACAGCGATGTATCATGGTGAAGATGTTTTGATGGTGATTGACCAAGATACTAACGAAGTACGATATTTTAGCAGAAATTTAATGTGTCCGTCCTCGGGGATTTCATACCCCAATCCAGAACCTAATAACTTTTCATTTAATTCACCTAAAGGCGCATGCGACCATTGTAATGGTATTGGTGAATTGTATCAAGTTAACACCAAGAAAATCATTCCAGATGAAACTTTGTCTATCAAAAGTGGTGCATTAGCTCCTCATGGTCCAGAAAAAAACAGTTGGATATTTAAACAATTTGAAACCATTGCCCAACGTTTTAATTTTAAATTGACTGATGCCTATAAAGATATTCCTGTAGACGCCAAACAAATGATTTTGTATGGTGGCAATGAAAAATTTTCGGTGGAAAGTAAAACATTGGGGGTTACACGTGATTATAAAATTGATTTTGAAGGCGTTGCCAACTTTATTGAAAATCAATATAAGACAGCAGAATCTACCTCTTTAAAACGCTGGGCGAAAGACTATATGGATAAAATTGTTTGTCCCGAATGCCAAGGTTCCAGACTAAAAAAAGAATCACTATATTTCAAAATAAACAATAAAAATATTGCGGAATTAGCCAATTCAGATATTGTTGAACTAACAAATTGGTTTAACGATTTGCATAATCATCTTTCTGAAAAACAATTAAAAATTTCTGAAGAAATTATTAAAGAAATCAAAGCTAGATTACAGTTTTTATTGGATGTTGGCTTGGATTATTTATCCTTAAACCGAAGCTCAAAATCACTATCCGGTGGTGAAGCGCAACGTATTCGTCTCGCTACCCAAATTGGCTCTCAACTGGTTGGTGTACTTTATATATTAGATGAACCTAGCATTGGGCTTCACCAACGTGATAATGAAAAATTAATCAATTCATTACTATCATTAAGGGATTTAGGGAATTCAGTTATTGTTGTTGAACACGATAAAGATATGATAGAGCGTGCCGATTATGTAATTGATATAGGTCCGAAAGCGGGCAAATTTGGTGGAGAAATCATCAGTATTGGTACACCTAAAGAACTTTTAACCCACCATACACTTACTGCGGATTATTTAAATGGCACCAAACAAATAGAAATTCCCAAAAAACGTAGAGAAGGCAATGGCAAGTTTTTAGAATTAAAAGGCTGCACGGGAAATAATTTAAAAAATGTTTCCGTAAGGTTTCCTTTGGCAAAAATGATTGGAGTTACAGGAGTTTCCGGTAGTGGAAAATCCACCCTAATAAATGAAACCTTATACCCTATTTTAAATGCACATTATTTTAACGGTGTAAAAAAACCAATGCCCTATAAAAGCATAAGAGGATTAGAACATATTGATAAAGTTATCGATATCAATCAATCTCCCATTGGCCGAACACCTCGAAGCAACCCAGTAACTTACACTGGAACCTTTAGCGAAATTAGAGCCCTGTATGCAAAAATCCCCGAAGCTATGATTCGTGGTTATAAAGCTGGGCGTTTTAGTTTTAATGTAGCTGGTGGGCGTTGTGAAACCTGCCAAGGCGGTGGTTTACGAGTTATAGAAATGAATTTTCTACCAGATGTTTATGTAGAATGCGAAACCTGTCAAGGGAAACGCTTTAATAGAGAGACACTGGAAATTCGCTATAAAGGAAAATCCATTAGCGATGTGCTTAATATGACCATGAATGAGGCTGTGGATTTTTTTGAACACATTCCCAAAATTTATAATAAACTTAAAACCATTAAAGATGTAGGGTTGGGTTATATTACCTTAGGACAACAAAGTACTACACTTTCAGGTGGTGAAGCCCAACGTATAAAACTGGCAACAGAGTTAAGCAAACGTGATACGGGAAACACCTTTTATATATTGGACGAACCCACAACGGGACTTCATTTTGAAGACATTAGAGTGCTAATGATTGTCCTTAACAGGTTAGCCAATAAAGGGAATACCGTGGTTATCATTGAACATAATCTGGATGTTATTAAAACCGTTGACCACATAATAGACATTGGTTATGAAGGCGGAAAAGGTGGCGGACAAATAATTGTTGAAGGTACACCAGAAGAGGTTGCAAAACATAAAAAAAGTTACACAGCAAAATTTCTAAAAAAAGAATTAAATTGATACATTCTGGTTATATAGAAATATTAATCTAAAATAAAACATTGAAAATCTATGACACAAGATAAACACCATAAAAGATGGAATGAAATAAAAACCAACGACTCTTGGGCGATTTTTAAAATCATGGGAGAGTTTGTTTATGGGTTCGAAAAGATGGGTTTAATAGGACCTTGTGTATCCATTTTTGGTTCAGCAAGAACAAAATCTGAAGACCCAAACTACCTTCTTGCAGAAAAAATTTCAAAGCGTATTGTTGAAGCAGGTTACGGTGTTATTACAGGAGGTGGCCCGGGTATTATGGAAGCGGGCAATAAAGGAGCTAATTTAGCTGGTGGCACCTCGGTAGGTTTAAACATTGATTTGCCTTTTGAACAACATGATAACCCATACATAGACTCTGATAAGAACTTAGATTTCGACTACTTTTTTGTTCGTAAAGTTATGTTTGTTAAATATTCACAAGGCTTTGTGGTTATGCCTGGCGGGTTCGGAACCTTAGACGAATTGTTTGAGGCCATCACATTAATACAAACCCACAAAATTGAAAAATTTCCAATTATTCTAGTGGGAACAACGTTTTGGAAAGGATTATTGGATTGGATAAAAGCAACGCTTTTAGATGATTATGCAAACATAAGTGCTAAGGATATGGATTTAATACATCTCGTAGATACTGAAGATGAAGTGGTAAGTATACTCAATTCATTCTATAATGGCTCAGCGTTAAGCCCTAATTTCTAAATACTTTAATAGTGATTTTTACGTTTGTATGTAACTTAAACGAAACAATCAACTAATTTACTATATTGCCATGCCTTATAAAAATATGAATCTATTAATGTTGTTGTTGTAAATTGAAATTGCGTTTCCTAAATTTCCTTTTTCTCATTTCATGTATAACAGTTTTTGGTCAAAATAATATTGACCTTAAAGCTGATTTTGACATGGAAATTGGGCAAATTACAATCTCTCAATCAATAACATACCAAAACACCTCGCAAGACACATTACAAAGCATATATTTAAACGATTGGAACCAAAGTTATGCAACTAAAAAAACAGCGTTGGCCGAACGATTGGCAGATGAATATATTAATGATTTTCATTTAGCCAAAAATGAAGATAGAGGTTATTCGGTAATTACATCCATTAAGCAGAACAATCAGGATGTAGTCTACAACCAACTTAAAAATCAAATAGATGTTATAAAAGTTGATTTGATTTCACCTTTAAAACCTAATGATGTTTATACTATAGACCTTCAATATATTGTAAAAATTCCCAGTGATAAATTTACAAATTATGGCATGACACCTACTGGTGATACAAACTTAAGATATTGGTATATAACACCTGCCGTTTACGATGGTGAATGGCACTATTATAGCAATAAAAATTTAGATGATTTATTCATTCCCAAATCAGATATTAGATTAGAAATTGATTACCCAAAAGGATATTATCTTACTTCAGAATTAGATATAGATGAGATATCCCAAATAAATGATAAACAGAAAGTTATATTAAAAGGAAACAATAGAGTTAACAACAAGCTATTTATAAATAAAATTAAAACTTTTGAAACCTTAGAAAATGAAAATTTAGCGTTTGTCACCAATATTAATGATGAAGGATTAAGTCTTGTAGATAAAGTCTTAACCATTGAGAAAGTCTCTAAATTTATATTAACCAATCTTGGTGAATATCCCCATAAAAAACTTCTTTTATCTCAAATAGATATTGAAAAAGAGCCTGTATACGGACTTAATTTTTTACCAAAGTTCATTCGCACCTACCCTGATAGTTTTAATTATGAATTAAAATTATTAAAAATAGGCCTACAAAATTATTTGGAAAATACATTACTCATCCATCCAAGAGAAGACCAATGGCTTATTGATGGTATTCAAATGTATTACATGATTAATTATATTGAAGAAAATTATCCAGATATGAAATTTTTGGGTTCTATTGCCAATATTTGGGGCATTAGATCCTTTCATGCAGCCGATTTAAAATATAATGACAAATACGATCTAGCCTATATGCTTATGGCTAGAACCAACAGGGATCAGCCTTTAGCTATGGCTAAAGATTCTTTATTAAAATTCAACAAAAATATCGCTAATAAATACAAAGCTGGGATTGGCTTTGAATACCTTGATGATTTTGTAAATCATGATATTGTAAAAAACGCTTTAAAATATTATTTAGCAAGTACCAAACTTAAACCTACATCGCCCAAAGAGTTTGAAACTTTTATAAAATCTAAAACGTCAAAGAATATTGACTGGTTTTTTAACGATTATATAAAAACTCGCGAAAAGATAGATTATAAAATAAAAAATGTAAAAAAGACCGAAGATTCTATTCGGTTAACCATTAAAAACAAAAGGGACAACAATATGCCCATATCATTATACGCATTAAATAATGATAGCATCGTATCTAAAACATGGATAGAGAATATTAAAGAAGAAAAAACGATTTCCATCCCACGAAATAATGCCAATAAATTGGTTTTAAATTATAATCAAGTCATTCCTGAATATAATTTAAGGGATAATTGGAAATCTTTAAAAGGATTCTTTTTTAATAATAAACCACTGCAATTTAGACTTTTTAAAGACGTAGAAGACCCAAATTATAGTCAAGTTTTTTTTATGCCCCTGTTAGAATTTAATAATATTTATGATGGTGTCACAATGGGTGCTAAAATATATAATGGCACCTTGTTAAGAAGACCTTTCAACTATAAAATACAGCCTAAATATTCGCTTAATTCTAAATCCTTTACGGGTTCTGGGTCTGTTTTTTATATTCACAATATTGAAAATAACAACTTATACTACATGAGTTTCGGTTTAAGCGGTTCATACAGCTCTTATGCTAGGAATTTATTTGTTAGACAATTAATGCCTTCAGTCTCTTTCCTTTTTAGAGAAGATGATGACTTTCGCTCTAATAATAGAAAAGCCTTGAAATTTAGATATGTTAACATCCAAAGAGACGAAGACACGTCTCATCTACTGAATATCACAAAACCAAATTATGGTGTATTTAATGTTAATTTCATTAGTTCAAATGACAATCTGATTAATTTCAATAAATGGGTAGCAGATTTTCAAATAGCAGAAACCTTTAGCAAAGTGTCTTTTAATTATGAATACAGAAAGCTCTTTGAAAGCAATCGCCAATTTAATCTGCGGTTTTTCACGGGGGCGTTTTTAAATAATAAAAATGATGCCAATTCTAACTATTTTAGTTTCGCATTAGATAGGCCTACAGATTATTTATTTGATTATAATTATCTAGGACGTTCTGAATCTTCAGGTATTTTTAGTCAGCAATATATAGAAGCCGAAGGGGGATTTAAATCTAAGTTAGATCCTTCTTTTGCAAATCAATGGATTTCAACAATAAACACTAGTACCACCCTTTGGAATTACATTTTAGCCTATGGCGATGTTGGTATTGTTAAAAACAAATACAGTAATCCTAAATTTGTGTACGGCTCTGGTATAAGAATCAATTTAGTAACCGATTATTTTGAAATTTATCTTCCTATTTATTCCAATTTAGGTTGGGAATTAGCGCAACCTCATTATTCACAAAAAATTAGATTTAAGTTTACGGTAGATCCTCAAGTTTTATTAGGATTATTTAGAAGACGCTGGTATTAAAACTGTTAAATTTTTAATCATTTTTAAATGAAATGATTCATTTCATAAATTATCTAATGCAATTTTCATCTTTGACTGATTTTTTTTAAAGAATCAACACTAAAGTAAGATTATAGAATTGTTAGTGCCATAAAAATTAGTTAAATTCGCAGAAGCGAAACTCTACCTGTATGGATACTGTTCCAGATTTAAAAAGTAATATTTCATTTGAAGATTTTAAAACAGAGGTTTTAAATGATTACAAAATAGCCGTAACCAGTAGGGAATGCAGCTTACTTGGAAGAAGGGAAGTATTAACGGGTAAAGCTAAATTCGGTATTTTTGGTGACGGTAAAGAAGTTCCTCAATTAGCAATGGCAAAAGCCTTTAAAAAAGGAGATTGGCGTTCTGGTTATTATCGGGATCAAACCTTTATGATGGCGATTGGTGCATTAACTGTGGATCAACTTTTTGCTGGTTTATATGCCAATACCAATTTAGAGCTAGAACCTATGTCTGGCGGACGTCAAATGGGAGGTCATTTTGTAACCCATAGCATTGATGAAAATGGAAATTGGAAAGACCTAACCAAACAATATAATTCTAGTGGCGATATTTCACCTACTGCTGCACAAATGCCACGTTTACTTGGTTTAGCACAAGCTTCAAAAATATATAAAGAACTAAAAGATATCAATCCCGCCAATTTTTCTGTAAACGGCAACGAAGTCGCTTGGGGAACCATAGGAAATGCAAGTACCAGTGAAGGCTTGTTTTTTGAAACCATAAATGCCGCTGGCGTTTTACAAGTACCGATGGTGATAAGTGTTTGGGATGATGAGTATGGTATTTCTGTTCATGCCAAATATCAAACTACCAAAGAAAATATTTCCGAAATACTAAAAGGTTTTCAGCGTGATAAAAAAAATAAGGGTTTTGAGATATTACGAGTAAAAGGCTGGGATTATGCCAATTGTATTGAAACATTTCAAGAAGCTTCTGTGATAGCTAGAAACGAACATGTTCCTGTTTTGATTCATGTGCAAGAATTAACACAGCCACAAGGCCATTCTACATCTGGATCTCATGAACGCTATAAAGACAGAAATAGATTGGCATGGGAAGCGGAATTCGATTGCAATAAAAAAATGCGTGAATGGATTATTGATAGTGGCATTGCAACCAACGAGACCCTTACTAGTATTGAAAGAATCATAAGAAGAGACGTAAAGGAATGTAGAAAAAATGCTTGGGAAGTTTTTTTAAGACCCGTGCAAAAAGAACAACAAGAGCTTATATCGCTACTTAAAAATGTCGCTGCTACTAGTGCCAATGGCATATTCATATCAAAAATAAAAGACTCATTAGTTTCCATTAACGAGCCTACTAGAAAAGATTTACTGTCTAATGCCAGAAAGGCTTTGCGATATACCATTAGAGAAAATACTGTTGAAAAACAACAGCTCAACTCATGGATCAATAATTATTTTGATTTTGCACAACCTAAATTCAGTTCACATTTATATTGTGAAACTAACAGATCGGCTTTACATGTAACTGAAATAAAGCCAACTTATAATAATGAGTCCGAACAGGTTGATGCCAGAATTATTATTAGGGATAATTTTGATGCGCTATTAAAAAAATATCCAGAAGTATTGATATTTGGAGAAGACACTGGAAAAATAGGTGATGTTAATCAAGGTTTAGAAGGGTTACAAGAAAAATATGGCGAACATCGTGTTACAGATACTGGAATTAGAGAAGCAACCATTATAGGTCAAGGTATTGGATTAGCCTTAAGAGGGCTCCGACCCATTGCCGAAATCCAGTATTTAGATTATGTGTTGTATGCTTTACAAATTATTAGCGACGATTTAGCCTCTCTTCATTACAGGACTAAAGGGCGCCAAAAAGCGCCATTAATTATAAGAACTCGAGGACATAGACTGGAAGGTATATGGCATTCTGGTTCTCAAATGGGTGGCATTTTAAATTTAATAAGAGGACTTTATGTTCTAGTGCCAAGAAACATGACTAAAGCTGCTGGTTTTTATAATACATTATTACAAAGTGATGATCCTGCTTTGGTAGTGGAATGCTTGAATGGTTACAGGCTTAAAGAAAGCAAACCGACCAACTTAGGCAATTTCAAGACACCTATTGGTGTAGTTGAAACAATTAAAGAAGGTCATGATATTACATTGGTGTCTTATGGTTCTACCCTCCGAATTGTAGAACAAACCGCCAAAGATTTATTATCTATTGGCATAGATGCCGAAGTTATCGACGTACAATCTTTGATTCCTTTTGATATCCATCACGATATAGTAAAAAGCATTGCCAAAACAAATAGAGTCATGGTGATAGATGAAGATGTACCGGGAGGAGCATCTGCCTATATATTAAATGAAATTTTAAACAACCAAAATGCCTATCAATATTTAGATAGCCAACCAAAAACATTGACAGCCAAAGCGCATAGACCTGCCTTTGGAGATGATGGTGATTATTTCTCTAAGCCTTCGGCCGAAGATATTTTTGAAGCTGTTTATCAAGTGATGCATGAATCGAACCCTGAAAATTTCCCAAAATTAAGATAGCATACCACTAATTATGTTTTCTACAAATCAATAATAAGTTTTTGTGTATTTTTATGATTATTAACCCCACAATTCTATGAAAAAGAATTTTCCCGATTTAGCTTTATTAATACTCCGCCTAGGAGCAGGTGGATTAATGCTTACGCATGGAATCCCTAAAATAAACATGCTTTTTGCTAGTCCAATTAAATTTGCAGACCCTATTGGTGTTGGTGAAACCTTATCATTAATATTCGCTTTAATAGGTGAAGTGGTTGCTCCAATATTTATAATCATTGGATTCAAAACAAAAATCGCCACGATTCCTTCTATAATTACTATGGCTGTTGCTGCTTTTATAGTGCATGCCAATGATGATATTGGAACAAAAGAAAAGGCGTTACTATTTATTATCTGTTTTGTTGCCATTTTTCTAGCTGGTGCTGGAAAATATTCCATAGATGGCACTAAAAAATAATTCCATAACATGGATATAAATGTTATAAATGAAAGCCATTCCTCTGAAAGATATTAAGCAAGAATTAAATCATCTTTCTTCTGATGAATTACAAGAAATTTGTCTTCGCTTATCAAGATTCAAAAAAGAAAATAAAGAACTTCTCTCCTATCTTTTATTTCAATCAGCTGATGAAGATGCTTATATTGAAAGTATAAAAAAGTCTATGGATGAAGGATTTGACGCCATAAATAAAAATAGTTACTTCTACATAAGAAAAAGCATTAGAAAGATTCTAACACAAACCAAAAAGTATATTCGGTATTCCCCAAAAAAAGAAACCGAAGTAGAATTATTGCTTTATTTCTGTGAGAAGATGAAAGACTTTAAACCCAGCATCAAGAATAGCTTACAACTGGAAAACATATATAAGCGCCAAATACTTCTCATTAAAAAGATTGTCGCTTCATTACATGAAGATTTACAGTACGATTATAATTTAGCTATAGAAACATTATAGATGTAACATCGCCAATGTTTTATTACGCTGAATTTTACCAAAACCTGTTTCGCTGAATTTTTCCAAATTGTAAATAACCTTTGGTCTTTCAAATTTTTCAAGACTATCAAAAACCGAAGGATCTAATTGATTGGTTTTATCTTCTACTACTAAAATCAATTTTTCGCCCAAAAGGTCATCTGGCTCAGAAGCTATAATATATCGCTTGTCTATAATTCCGGCAAGCTTGTTTTCTATTTGTTCTGGAAATACTTTAACACCACCTGTATTTACCACATTGTCATAACGTCCTATCCATTCAAATTCAGTTTTAGAATGTATTTCAACAACATCATTGGTGACTATTTTGTCCTTCGAAATATAGGGAACCTCAACCACTAAGCACTTCCTTTCATCTTGAGAGATGGATATACCTGGCAATAATTTAAAATGCTGTTGCTTATTGCGCTGCTCTTCTGTAAAATTATTTAATTGTTTTAAAGCAAAATGACTTACTGTCTCCGTCATGCCATAAGTTTCAAAAATTTTGGCAGGATGGTTGGCTATGGCTTCTTTTAAAGAATTGGTAACCTTTGAGCCACCTACAATTATGGTTTCTATATTATGGGTCCTATCAAGGGTGTTTCGCAATTGCATGGGTGTCATGGCACAAAAATCGTATTTTTTGTTTTTTAAAAATACGGGCTCGGACGTTGGATTAACGATATCTAACTCCAAACCTAAAATCATAGCCCTGATCAACATCATTTTACCGGAAATGTAATTTGATGGTAAACAATGTAATGCTTTGTTTCCTGGTTGTAAATTAAAAAAATCACCAGTAGCAATAGCAGAGTTTACCATAGCTTGCTTTTTTACTTCAATAGTTTTGGGTTTACCAGTAGAACCCGACGTTTTAATAATTATATAATCTCTTTTATCGAGCCAGTCCATTAAAAAATGACCGAAAACTTCTTCGTAATGTTCCCCTTCTTTAATAAAGCTATAGGCTACATCATATAAATCATCATACTGGTAATTGCCAGAATTAAGTTTAAATTTTAAATGTACTTTATCAAAGGTTGGTGGTATTTTCATCATTATTTCCTATACTTTTTATGGTTTCTCTTTCAGGCTCTAAAATACTTCCAAATAATTTATCTTTCCAATTTTTCCAACCATATTTTTTTGACATTATTAAAAGTAAGATAGGAAAAACAAGGAAAACAGGCAAAACCATTTCGGTTAACATGTCTTTGGACGGTTCTGAGATGTCCTTTAAAACAGAATGCGTTTGTAAGGCTGTCCAATCGGCACTCACTAAAAGAGCCGCAAAAAAATTATTTGCCGCATGAAACCCAAGAGAAAGCTCCATACCATCATCCATCAACGTCATAATTCCCAAAAATAAGCCAGTACCTATATAGAAAATCATGATACTGTATCCCAATTTATCAACTTCGGGGTTGGCAATATGCAATAGTCCAAAAGCCAATGATGTTACTAATAAAGGGACCCATCTGTTCTTAGCAACCAGTCCTATGCCCTGCATTAAATACCCCCTGAATAAATATTCTTCAAAACTGGTTTGCAATGGAATAAAAATGACCACTATTAACAAAAGAATTATAAAAGGCACTAATTTAAAATTCAATACATAATCCTCTGGTGACATAAAGTAATCGAACCATATAAAACCACTTGATATAATTCCCCACAAAAAAAACGAAAACCAAAAGCGTTTCCAGTCAATTTTAGATCTAGCTGTTGTTAATTGTACAACCGTTTGCTTATGCAAAAATTTAGCAACAAAAAGCAATGCCACCAAACCTACAGCAAATGACAAAAGCATTAGAAAAAGATTTAAATTTGGCTCTAATAATGACATTACTGTTGAATTGTCTAAGCCTTGCAAATCTTCTCCCGTTTCATATGATTTCATGAAAACAGCTGCCGCAAATGGAATTTGACCTGCAATAACGGCTAATATCACAATAAAAAGACCAATGAAATAACGCCACCATTCATGCAACACCTTAAACGCTTGTTCTATATACATATTCTTATAAATTAAATGTCCATTTTTTTGAGTTATCGTAGTGCAATGTACCATTTTTAACCACAAGGGGTGAATCAAAATTATTTGTAAATAAACTGCCCGTTCCAAGTCCTTGTGGCATAATATTCTGTTTCATATAAGTATATTGGGCAATGGCATTTAGCCCAACGTTACTTTCAAGGGCACTGGTTATCCACCAGCCTATATTTTTTTTATCCGCTATATCAATCCATGCGTCGCAACCTTTAAAACCACCAACCAAACTGGGCTTTAAAATGATGTATTGAGGTTTTATGGTTTGTAGCAGCATGTTCTTTTGTGTTACATCAAATATTCCAATTAATTCTTCATCTAGGGCAATGGGTAAGGGCGTTTGTTGGCATAAAAGTGTCATATGTTCAATCTGACCTTGTTCTATGGGTTGTTCTATGGAATGTAAATCGAATTCTGATAGTATTTTTAATTTTTCCAATGCCTCGAAACATGAAAAAGCACCGTTGGCATCCACGCGTAATTCAATTTCTTTTGAAGTAAACTCTTTTCTTAAGGCTTTTAAAAGATTGATTTCCGTTTGAAAATCGATAGCACCAATCTTCATTTTTATACACCGGAATCCTGCGTCTATTTTTTCTTTAATTTGCTGTTTCATGAAGGCTTCAGAACCCATCCAAATCAAACCATTTATTGGAATACAATCGTTACTTTTTGTAAATTCTGAAGGAAATATTTCAAATCTATCTTCTGAAAATAATGATTTAAAAGCTGTTTCTAAACCAAATTGAATGCTTGGATATGCTATTAATTCATTTAAAAGAGCATCTAAACCTAAATGGATATTATGACAAGTCCACTCTAATTTAGCTTCGTAATCTGGTCTGTCATCAATTGATAAGCCTCTAAAAACACCACATTCACCAATGCCTTGTTTTATGCCTTCTTGAAGTATTATAAACCAGGTTTCCTTGGTTTTTAAAATCCCTCGAGATGTTCCACTAGGTTGTTTAAAATTTAAAATATACTTTTTAGAGGATGCTGTTATCATTTATAACTCAATACTTTCGCCAATCTCCAAAAGCATCAAGTCTTTTCCTTTTTCAAAAAACATTTGCTTTGCCTCGTCATGATTAATTTCAATATATCCAAACGTATCAAAATGGCAGCCTAAAACTTTATCACATTGTACAAAATCACTTGCTATGATGGCATCATGTATTCCCATTGTAAAGTTGTCTCCTATTGATAAAATGGCTAGATCCAACTTAGTTTGTAGTGCAATGAGTTTCATATCAAAGGTTAAGGCCGTATCGCCAGCGATATATATGTTTTTATGCTCACCTTCAATGACAAAACCTCCGGGTTGACCACCATACGTGCCATCCGGGAAAGATGATGAATGTATGGCATTGACGTATTTTACATTACCAAACTCGAAATCCCATTGACCGCCATGATTCATGGGATGTCCTTCAATACCTAGTTTTTCAAAATGGGTAACAATTTCAAAATTAGATACTACTATCGCACCTGTTCGTTTGGCAATGTTTTCTACATCTAAAATATGATCTTGATGGGCATGGGTTAAAAAAATATAATCGGCTTCTAACTCATCTATATTTATATGTGATGCCTTAGGATTTCCTGTTATGAAAGGATCTACTAGAATCGTTACATCACTTACTTCAATGCCTAAACTAGCGTGTCCATAAAATGTTATTTTCATCTATTTATATTAATTGTTTTAATTTGGTCATCCCGATAGCTATCGGAAGGAACGCCCTGAATAATAATCCTTATGTGTGTGAATACAATTCATATGGGTGTTTCATTATTTAAAA
Organism: Confluentibacter flavum; assembly: GCF_002843175.1. Lineage (GTDB taxonomy): Bacteria > Bacteroidota > Bacteroidia > Flavobacteriales > Flavobacteriaceae > Confluentibacter > Confluentibacter flavum. The sequence goes on along the minus strand of NZ_PJEO01000011.1, from coordinate 50,044 downwards.
AATAAAATTTAAAAAAAGAAAAATACAAAAAAACTATAACAAATGCCCTATTCCCATAAGGATTGCCAAAAGAAATGTGGTAAGAGCCAATTTTTTTAATTCACCATCCAAAACCTGAGAATCTTCATTTTTATATACTTTAATGAAGTGTTTTATTAATGGTATGTAAGCTACTATAAAAATTAAATTATAAATAGACGTATAATATAATATTCCAAAAAGTATTGATAATAAAATAGCGAAAGCGATCAACGTTAAATGATATATTTTGGCATTTTTGGCGCCTAGTCTAACCGCTAAAGTGATTTTACTAGACTTTTCATCAGAAATGATATCGCGCATATTATTAAGATTTAAAACAGCCACGCTTAACAGCCCAATAACGCAAGCGGGCAAAAATACCACATGGTCAATTTGTTTAGCATACAACACATAGCAACCAATAACACTAACCAATCCGAAAAAAAGAAACACAAATACATCTCCTAATCCATTATATCCATAAGCATTACTGCCCACCGTATAACGAATTGCAGCCACTATTGAAGCTATGCCCAATAAAAAGAAAATGACGGTTAATAAAAAATGCTTTACCCCAAATGCCAAAAAAATAAGCATAAAGGCTAGTACTATTGAAATTAATATAGAAATTTTTATGGCACTGAACATACTATCCGGAGAAATACTGCCACTTTGTATGGCGCGTTCAGGACCTATTCTGTCGTTATTATCCGTTCCCTTAACACCATCTCCATAATCATTTGCAAGATTTGATAATATTTGAAAACTTATGGTTGTTAAAATGGCAAAAATAAATATATCCCATTCAAAAAAACCATTGTATTCTGCTAAAAAAGATGCTAAAATAATGCCTGAAATAGATAAAGGAAGCGTTCTAAGACGCATACTAGAAATCCACAGCTTAATATTTTTCATTTAAGGAATCCATTTTTTTTCAAAGTTAGGCTTGCGCTTTTCTAAAAAAGCATTTCGCCCTTCCTTTGCTTCATCGGTCATATAAGCCAAACGAGTAGCTTCGCCTGCAAATACTTGTTGGCCAACCATGCCATCATCTGTAAGGTTCATGGCAAACTTAAGCATTTTAATAGATGTTGGTGATTTTGCTAATATTTCCTCAGCCCATTGATATGCTGTAGCTTCGAGGTCATCATGGGATATAACGGCATTTACCATGCCCATATCAAAAGCGTCTTGAGCCGAATAATTTCTTCCTAAAAAGAATATTTCCCTAGCTTTTTTTTGCCCAACCATTTTAGCGAGATAGGCAGAACCATAACCTCCATCAAAACTAGTGACATCGGCATCTGTTTGTTTAAAAATAGCATGTTCTTTACTAGCTAACGTTAAATCGCAAACCACATGTAAGCTATGTCCGCCGCCAACAGCCCAACCAGGCACTACAGCTATAACAACCTTGGGCATGAAGCGAATTAAACGTTGAACTTCTAGAATATTTAATCGATGATAGCCATCTTCTCCCACATAACCTTGATGACCCCTGGCCTTTTGATCGCCTCCTGAACAAAAGCTCCAAATACCATCTTTAGTGGAAGGACCCTCTGCGGATAATAAAACAACACCTATGTTTATATCTTCACCAGCATCATAAAATGCTTCATACAATTCGCTAGTGGTTTTTGGTCTAAAAGCATTACGCACATTTGGCCTGTTAAATGCTATACGGGCAACACCATTACATTTTTTATATGTGATGTCTTCATATTCTTTAACGGTTTTCCAGTTGACTTGCTTCATTTTATTAGTTTGTTCAAAAATAAACTATATTTTGTTTTCAATGCAAATTTGAAAAAATTATTACAAACCGAAATGGAAAAACATAATTTTTAAAAAATTAACATAAAATAACCAGATTCTTGATTTTACTCATTAAAAACACTTAAAACACTAAAAATTAAGTTAAATTTTTTGATTATGTAAAAAAATAAAAATACTTACAAATAAGTATTTGTTTGTAGTATAATATAGCTTATTTTTGTTGAAAATTTGTTTTTTATCTATAATAGTTGTATTTTGTCGAACATTTAACCCCAATGCCTATGTTATTTACAATTACAGTATCCCTCTCAGTATTGGTTCTCATTAATTTATTATTACTAAAATTTAGTTGTAATAAAATCACAAAACAAAAACAAGATATTAAGAAAACTGTGGTTTTAAATACAAGTCTTACCATTGAATCGGTGCCTGAAAGACTTGCTCCAACAGGAAGTTAGTCTTGCTAAAATGTTTGTTTCCAAACCAGTATCCTCTATTGGCACTTAATGGAGAAGGGTGTCCTGACACTAAAATTTTATGCTTAGTATCCTCAATATATTTGGTTTTTTGTTTAGCGTAACCCCCCCATAACAAAAATATTACCTCTTCCTTTTTATCATTAATTATTTCTATAATAGTATCCGTAAAAGTTTCCCATCCTTTGTTTTGATGACTTCCAGCTTGATTAGCCCTTACAGTTAATGTAGCATTCAACAATAACACTCCTTGCTCCGCCCAACGCATTAAATTGCCACTTTTTGGATAAGGAATACCTAAATCTTGTTCGATTTCCTTAAAAATGTTGATGAGCGATGGCGGATGACTAACACCATCATTTACAGAAAAACAAAGACCGTGTGCTTGCCCATAACCATGATACGGATCTTGTCCAATAATAACAACTTTAATATTTTCAAACGGACAACAATTGAATGCGTTGAATATTTGCTTTCCAGGAGGAAAACATTGATTATTAACGTACTCATTCTTAACAAAATTCACTAAATCTTTAAAATATGGTTTCTCAAATTCGTCTTGTAAATATGGTTTCCAACTGTCGTGTATGTCTACATTCATTTTATTAATTTAATAATCGAAATAAAAATAATACTATCTTTAATCATATTAAAACTTATTAGAGATTGAAAAAAATAAAATTCCCAACTGCACAAACCATACTCTTTATTATCGCTGGTCTTGTGGCTATCCTTACATGGTTTATTCCTTCTGGAAAATTTGATTCTTTGGCTTATAATAAAAATGAAAACACATTTACTCGAACAAGCTTAAATAAAATAGAAACTTTAGAAGCTTCCCAAGAAACATTAGATACGCTAGACATTAAAATCCCAATAGAAAAATTCACAAGTGGTGATATTTGGAAACCAATTAGCATCCCAAACACCTATCATAAAGTAGATGATACACCCCAAGGCATTGTTGCATTTATAAAATCCCCTATTAAAGGGATTATTGAAGCGGCGGATATTATTTTTCTTGTCTTGTTCATTGGCGGACTCATAGGCATTATGAACATTACTGGGGCTTTTGAATCTGGAATAGCATGGTTAGCAAGCGTATTAAAGGGAAAGGAATATTTACTCATCATTTTTGTTACAATATTGATAGCTGTTGGAGGAACCACTTTTGGTCTTGCTGAAGAAACCATTGCATTTTACCCTATTTTGATTCCTATATTTTTAGCTGCAAAATATGATGCGATGGTACCACTTGCGTGCATTTATGTTGGGTCATCAATAGGAACCACCTTTTCCACAACAAATCCATTCAGTTCCATTATAGCATCTGATGCCGCGGGTATTAATTGGACGGTTGGATTAACTGGCAGAATAATCATGTTAGTTTTAGGAACTCTTATTTGTATATTATACATTCTTCGCTACGCACAACGTGTTAAAAAATATCCTTCAAAATCTATTATTTTTAGTCAGAAAGAGGAGATTGAAAAACATTTTGGAAATTCTACACATTCAACAATACCATTAAACAACCGATTAAGACTCATCTTATTTACCTTCATCATGTGCTTTTTTGTTATGATTTATGGCGTCTCACAATTGGAGTGGTGGTTTCTTGAAATGACAACTGTCTTTTTTGTCGGGGTCATAATTATAGGTTTTATAGCTAAAATTGATGAATATACATTCGTAGAAACCTTTGTAAAAGGTGCCAGCGAACTATTGGGAGTCGCTTTGATTATTGGAATCGCACGAGGCGTCACTATATTAATGGTGGATGGTCAAATTAGTGATACGCTACTATATTATGCGAGCAATGCTACAAACGGTATGAACAAAGGAATTTTCATAAATGCCATGCTTTATATTTATGGTGGACTATCCTTTTTTATTCCATCGTCCTCAGGAATGGCCGTTTTAACCATGCCTATTATGTCTCCGTTGGCGGACGGTGTTGGTATTGGTAGAGAAGCCATTGTAAATGCTTATCAATACGGCATGGGACTGTTTGCTTTTATAAGTCCGACGGGATTAATATTGGCGTCCTTAGCTATTGTAAAAGTTGGGTATGATAAATGGTTGAAATTCATAATACCGTTAGTAATTATTTTAACCGTGTTTACAATGGTTATGTTAACAGCTTCGATTTATTTGTAATCCAACTTATAAGCAACCACTGTATTTCCATAAAAAGTAGGAACCAACAATATATTTTCTTTTGGAATGAAAGACATATCGGCAGCATTCAATTTATTTGCCCTAGTGTCCAACAATTTTATTGCAGGGGTATTTAGCATGTTTTTATCAGCAAAATATATTTCACCCTGAAAAGCCGAAAGTATATAACCTTCATTGATTGGTACAATGCCATCGCCTCCTCTTACGCCCGATGCCAATACTGTTTTTTCTTTTGTTATTTTATCTATCGTAATTAATTCTCCTTTACTGGAAGATAATATAAGTATTCTGTTGTCTTCAACTAAAATACCATTAGGATAAAATCCTTTTAAATCAAGCCACAACGAAGATTCGTCATTTACAAGCTTAAAAATTTTTTCGTCCTGAGAGTCCGTTACATAAATATCGCCATTGGTATCTATATCCAAATCATTGATAAAAACAGCATTGGTTATAGGGTGTTTATTTTCTATTTTACCGGTCTCAACATCTATCTCAACAACAGTGTCTATATCACCAACAAATAATTTACCATTAAAAAAGTTGAGCCCTTTTGGCGCATGGATTCCTGTAACCCAATCATGTTTAACAATTTTTCCATTTTTACTGAGCAGGGAAATATAGCCATCACCATCTTTTTTATTGGGCGGTAATCCTCCAATATTTGATACATAAATGATATCTTTTCCTGGATGATATCTCACAGCTTCGGCTGTTTTTAATATCGTATCCGTTTCCCAAAGTTTAGTCAATGTTATTTCAGTTTTCTTTGTTTGTGAATAGCTTATATGAAACGTCATAAGCATAATAACTAGAATTACCGCTAATGGGATATTTTTTTTCATGGAGTAAAATTAAAAATGTGATTATTCGAAAGGCTAAGATACTATTTTCACCAATAGTTCTTTAAGTAAATCGCCTTGCGGAACAGCATTTGAGCCAACGCCTTTGCTTTTTACATCAAACTCGCGTAAGGTTGAAACAATACCGCTTACTTTTTTCATAGGATAGTTGCGTGCAGCAGTAATATAATCATTAACGAAATACGGATTTATTTTTAAGGCAGAAGCGATAGTTCTAGGGGATTTATCGTTTAAACCATGAAAATGAAGCAATTGCGAAAAGAAATTAAACAATAAAGAAACCGTAACAACCATGGGGTTATCTTTTGGATTCTCGGCAAAATAATGGACAATTTTATGTGCTTTTAGAACATCTCTTTCGCCAATGGCTTTTTGTAATTCAAAATTATTGTAGTCTTTACTGATACCAATATTTTCTTCAATAGCCTCGGGTGTGATATTACTTCCCTTAGGTAAAATGATTTGAAGTTTATCCAGTTCGTTATTTATTTTACTTAAATCGGTTCCCAAAAATTCCACAAGCATTTGTGCCGCTTTTGGAGATATGGTATAATTCTTAGAAGCTAAAACCCGTCGAATCCAATCGGCTACCTGATTTTCATATAGTTTTTTACTTTCATAAATAACACCGATTTTATTAACTGCTTTATATAGGGCTTTACGCTTATCAATTTTTTTGTATTTATAGTTAACAACTAAAACCGTTGTGGGTTGCGGATGTGCAGCATAACCAGCCAAATTCTCAATGGTTCTGGATAAATCTTGTGCCTCCTTAACAATAATGACTTGGCGTTCTGCCATCATGGGGTAACGCTTGGCATTGCTAACAATATCTTCAATGGTAACATCCCTACCATACAAAACCATTTGGTTAAAACCTTTTTCTTCGTCGCTTAAAACATTCTTTTCGATGAACTCTGAAATCCTATCAATATAATAAGGCTCTTCACCCATTAAAAAATAAATAGGTTTAATAATACCATTTTTAATATCGGTTACTAATTGTTTTACTTCTTCCAAAACTGAGAAATTTCAAAAATTATAAATTTTAAATCCCAAAAAACAAGTCACGAATTTGGTATTTGATTATTGAAGATTAACTTTGGAAAAATATTAAACACCGTTTTGCAACAACTCAACTTTCCAAAGTTTTCGTTTCGATTCAAAAATAGCGAAAATAAAATTTCTATTTTCGACGTGATACGTAAAAAGTTTGTGGTTTTACAACCCGAAGAATGGGTAAGGCAACATTGCGTTCATTATTTAATTAATGAAAAAAATTACCCTATATCTTTAATTAATGTTGAAAAGGAATTAAAAATCAACAATTTAAGTAAGCGTTACGACATAGTCGTTTTTAATACAGATGGCAGTATTTTAATCATCATTGAATGCAAAGCACCAAATATTCCCATTAATCAAGTAACATTCGATCAAATTGCAAAATATAACCTGACTTTAAATGCTACATATTTGATGGTTACCAACGGATTAAATCATTATTATTGCCAAATGGATTATCAAAACGAACGTTATAATTTTTTAAGAGATATACCTGATTATAGGTAATGTAAACTATAATATTCGTGAATTCGGAACATAAATGAAAATAGCTGTCGTTATATTAAATTGGAACGGAAAAAAACTATTAGAACAGTTTTTGCCTTCGGTTGTTGAACATTCGAATGACGCAACGATTTACGTGGTTGATAATGCTTCAACAGATGATTCCATTGTTTTTGTAAGTTCTAACTACCCAAGTATAAAAATCATAAAAAATAGCATAAATGGTGGCTTTGCCAAAGGTTATAATGACGCTTTAAAACACATTGAAGCCGATGTGTTTTGTCTGTTGAATAGCGATGTTGAAGTCACTAAAAACTGGATAACACCAATTATTAATGTATTTGAAAACGAATCTAATACAGCCATCATCCAGCCTAAAATTTTAGATTACAAAAACAAAGATTATTTTGAATATGCTGGTGCGGCTGGCGGATTTATTGATAAATATGGCTTCCCGTATTGCCGAGGCAGGCTATTTAATACTTTAGAACAAGATATTGGACAATATGATGATATTGCAGATATATTTTGGGCTTCTGGAGCTTGTTTTTTTGTAAGAAGCGAGGTATTTAAAAAACTAAATGGTTTTGACGAGCACTTTTTTGCACACATAGAAGAAATAGACTTGTGTTGGAGAGCTAAAAATTCAGGTTATAACATTAAATATGTATATCAGTCTAAAGTGTATCATTTGGGTGGTGCTACGCTGTCAAAATCAAATTCTAAAAAAACGTATTTGAATTTTAGAAATAGTTTATTCACCTTAATCAAAAATGCAAAAGGGCCTTTGTTTCCTGTGATGTTTTTTCGTCTAACTTTAGATGGAGTTGCAAGCGTTAAATTTTTATTCGAATTAAAACCCAGTCATTCCTTAGCCATTTTAAAATCGCATGTTAGTTTTTACAGGTACTTACCTTACTATTTAAAACAACGAAAACTCCAAAAAAATAAAATAAAATATTTTAGCAAAACATCCATTGTAATTGATTATTTCCTAAATAAAAAAACAACCTATAAATGTTTATAGTTTTTTAATAAAAGTTTTGTTAAAGTGTTAAATTATATCGAATTTTCCATATTTTTGTGTATAATATTTTTAGAAATTAATCCTTATCAATAATTATGAAAAAAGTTTTATTATTTAGCTTGGCTACAATACTACTATTAAGTTCTTGTGTGTCAAAAAAACAATTCACAGACTTACAGGCAAAACAAAAAGAAACTCAAGATTTGCTTAATTCTGCAACAGTAAAATTAAATTCTTGCTTAGAAGAAAGAGCAACATCAACTGCAAGAGCAACAGCACTTGAAGAACAAGTTGCAGATTTGCGTAAAGCCAATGACAACTTAACGGTTTTATCATCTAAAGGTGCTAGCAATATTGAAAAAACGCTTGAAAGCATAAAAGAAAAAGATTTGAAAATCACACGTTTACAAGATGCTTTAAATCAAAAAGACAGCATCACGCTTGCTATAGTGACTAGCTTAAAACGTGAAGTAGGAATCAACGATCCAGATATTGAGATCAATGTTGAAAAAGGTGTTGTATTTATTTCTATTGCTGATAAATTATTATTCCAAAGTGGTAGCTATAACGTAACTACAAGAGCTAAAGAAGTTTTAGCTAAAGTTGCTAAAGTTGTAAATAGCAAACCTGATTTCGAATGTATGGTTGAAGGTCATACAGACAGTGTACCTTACCAAAGTGGTGTGTTATTGGATAACTGGGATTTAAGTGTAAAACGTTCAACATCTATTATAAGAGTTTTACAAGGTCTTGGTGTAAACCCAAAACAACTTATTGCCGCTGGTCGTGCTGATTATGTTCCTTTGGTTGATAATGATACTGCTGAAAACAGAGCTACAAATAGACGTACACGTATTGTAGTATTACCAAAAATTGACCAATTCTATGATATGGTTGAAAAAGAAATGAAAAATCTTTCTGCTCAAAACTAATTAGAATTTAAAATCATATAAGAAAGCTCAACTGAAAGGTTGGGCTTTTTTTTATGCTGAACTTGTTTCAGTAGATGACGTTACCTAAAGGCCTGGCTATGCGTTACAAGTCTTTACTCGTTCCTCTCTGTGGGCTTTTCACTCCTATCCCTATCCCAAACAACTACCTAAATTGCTCTATTTATAATATAAACTATAGAATTGTTGCAATTTTTATTCTCTTAACAGGAACCATGCTCCATGAACCAAGAACCAACAGCTAACAAACTAAAATATCTCCAAACTCCCTTTACCTTCCCTAACAACAATAGGTTCGTCTTCAGATAAATCTATTACAGTAGACGCCTGATTGTCGCCATAACCACCATCAATTACCAAATCGACCAAGTCATCCCATTTTTCTAAAATAAGCTCTGGGTCTGTTGTATATTCCAAAACCTCATCTTCATCACGAATTGATGTTGAAATAATAGGATTTCCCAAGAGTTTTACAATTTCAATGGCTATATTATTTTTAGGCACCCTAATACCAACTGTTTTCTTTTTTTTAAAAGGATTAGGCAAGGTGTTTGAGCCAGGAAGAATGAATGTATAAGGCCCCGGAAGGGCTCGTTTTAAAATCTTAAAGGTTGAACTATTAATTTGTTTTACATAATCACTTAAGTGACTTAAATCATGACAAACAAAAGAAAAATTCGCCTTTTCAAGTTTTACGTTCTTAATTCTTGCTATACGTTCCAACGCTTTTAAATTGGTAATATCACATCCCAAACCATATACCGTATCTGTAGGATAAATAATTAAACCACCTCTTTTTAGAATAGCCACTACCCTTTCAATCTCTTTCGGATTTGGGTTTTCTTCGTATATTCTAATAAACTCTGCCATAATATGTATCTTGCTTTAGCGTTTACAAAGTAAATATTATTTTTATTATGAAGCACCTAAAGTATATTTTCTTATTATTTGTTATATATAGTTGTTCAAACAAAGCGGATGAAGATATATTGACTGATGTCCCATTAGATCCCTCCAAATACTATCAAGAACTTGATGTTTCTTATGGTAATAATGAGAATCAACGTTTTGATTTATACTTACCCGCCAACCGAACATCAACCACTAAAATAATAATTTTGGTCCATGGCGGAGGTTGGACTTCTGGTGATAAAAGCGATATGGATGCCATTAAAGATATTATTCAACAAGATTTCACTAATCTAGCAATTGTTAATGTTAATTATCGATTAGCAAATACAAACAACAGTGCTTACCCTATGCAAATTGAGGATATTAGCTCCATTGTAAATTACTTAAAAGAAAACAAAGCTAAATACACTATATCTGAAGATTTCGGATTTATAGGGATTAGCGCGGGAGGACATTTATCGCTTTTATGGAGTTATGCTTTTGATGATTTTAAAAACATAAAAATGGTTTGCAGTATTGTAGGGCCAACCAATTTGACAGACCCTGCATACTTAAACAATACCGATCCTGTTTTACAGGAGGCATTAAACTCATTTGGCGTAAATACAGAGCTATCTTTCTTAGAAGAAGTAAGTCCGTATCACCAAGTGTCTGCTACGGCACCACCAACCATTTTATTTTATGGTGGACAAGATCCTTTAATTCCTATTACCCAAGGAACGGATTTAAGGGATAAACTTCAAAACCTAGGTGTTACGCATGAATTCACTTTGTATCCCAACGAAGGTCATGGTTGGGAAGGTTTAGAACTATTAGACACTTGGTTAAAACTTAAATCTTTTATGCAAACACATCTTTAAGCAATCAAATATTTTGAGAATTATCCAACGACTTCTAATTTAGCAAAACGCAATAATAATTTTTTTACGCCTCCATGCTGAAAATTAATTTCAGCTTTTATATCTGCGCCTGCCCCTTCTATTTTAAGAACTTCTCCCGTACCAAAACGAATGTGCTTAACTAAATTGCCAACTACTAATTTACTGTCGAATAAATTAACGTTACCATTTGTTTGTCCGACTGGTTTTAGATTTTTTGGCGAACTTCCTTGAAATTTTGTAGGCTCTTCTTTTGAAATTTTTCCTTTATTAAACTCAACTTGTTTCGCTGGTTTAAATCGGATTCTGTTAGGCTCAACGTCTCCAAAAATATCAGCGCTCAGCATAGGGTTAAATCTAAGTTCTTCAGGTGGCGTTAAAATTTCTACATATTCCTCGTCTATTTCCTCTATAAAACGGCTAGGTTCAGAATCAATTAATTTACCCCAACGGTATCTTGATAAAGCATAGGTTAAATAGGCTTGTTTTTCGGCCCGTGTTAAGGCTACGTAAAATAATCTCCGTTCCTCTTCCAGTTCGCTTCGTGTATTCATGCTCATGGCACTAGGAAATAAATCTTCTTCCAATCCAACAATAAACACATTCGGGAATTCCAATCCTTTAGCCAAATGGATGGTCATCAATGCCACATGATTGGTATCGCCTTTATCAGCATCTAAATCGGTTGCCAAGGCTACATCTTCTAAAAATTCCGCTAAAGATCCTGTGGTATCAGCCACTTCTTTCTGACCTTCCACAAAATCCTTCATACCATTTAAAAGCTCTTCAATATTCTCCATTCTGGTAACGCCTTCGGGTGTACCATCTTTTTTCAATTCATTTATTAAACCACTGGTTCTGGTAACATACTCTGCCAACTCAAACACATTAGCTGTTTGATTCAATACTTGGTAACTCTCAATAAGCGTCACAAAATCCTGAAGCTTATTTTTTGTTCCAGAATTTATATTAATGTCTACTTTATTGATATTCTTTAAAACCTCAAAAATACTTCGATTATAACCATTAGCCGCTACAACTAGCCTATCGATGGTGGTCTGACCAATGCCACGAGCTGGAAAATTGATGATTCGCACTAAAGCTTCCTCGTCAGCTGGATTTACTATCAATCTCAAATAGGATAATACATCTTTAATTTCCTTTCTCTGATAAAAAGATGTGCCTCCATAAATTCGATAAGGAATATCCCGTTTACGCAACGCTTCTTCAATCGCTCGCGATTGCGAATTGGTTCTGTACAAAATGGCAAAATCACTGTTTTTCAATTGATGGTTCATTTTTTCTTCAAAAATAGTGCTCGCTACATACCGCCCTTCGTCACCATCTGTTAAAGATCGATGCACTTTAATTTTTGAACCCTCATCATTGGCAGTCCAAACGACTTTATCGAGTTTGGTTTGGTTTTTTTCAATGATGGAATTTGCTGCATTAACGATGTTTTTTGTAGAACGGTAATTTTGCTCCAATCGAAAGACCTTCACATCATCGTAATCCTTTTGAAAATTCAAAATATTATTGATGTTGGCGCCACGAAACGCATATATACTTTGGGCATCATCACCTACAACACAAATATTCTGAAATCTATCGGAGAGTGCTCTCACAATTAAGTATTGCGAATGGTTGGTATCTTGATACTCATCTACCAAAATATATTTAAACCTGTTTTGGTATTTCATCAATACATCAGGAAAACGCGTCAATAATTCATTGGTTTTCAATAACAAATCATCAAAATCCATGGCGCCAGCCTTAAAACATCTGTTTACATATTCTTTATAAATGTCCCCTAAACGTGGTCGTCTAGCCATGGTATCGGCTTCAATTAATTCTGGATTTTGAAAATAAGCGCGAACCGTAATTAAACTGTTTTTGTAAGATGATATTCTAGAACGAATTTGCTTGTATTTATAAATATCTTTATCGAGATTCATTTCCTTGATAATAGAAGCAATCAATCGGTCTGAATCTTGTGTATCGTAAATCGTGAAATTACTTGGATAGCCTAATTTATCTGCTTCGCTACGTAAAATTTTAGCAAAAACAGAGTGGAATGTCCCCATCCATAAGTTTTTAGCTTCACTACTTCCAACAATAGTAGCAATTCGCTCTTTCATTTCTTTTGCGGCTTTGTTGGTAAATGTTAAAGCCAAAATATTGAAAGAATCAACACCCTGACTCATCAAATAAGCAATTCTAAATGTAAGTACACGTGTTTTGCCAGAACCTGCACCGGCAATAATAATCATGGGCCCATCTTTTTGTAAAGTAGGCTCTAATTGTGCTTCGTTTAACTGACTTAAATACTTTTCCAAAACTTATTGTAATTGAGGTGTGAAATTAACCATTGTTAGGCTTTTAGCTGGTTTTTATAATCAATAATTATAAACAATTAACTTTTAATAAGTTCAGTTTTTCTTACCATCACCTGTCATCGCGTTTAATAATCCTGCTTTTATGTTGAGCCACAAATTATTAAATACCGATTTTGTTTTATCCCTTTCTATGTCCGTTCCCTGACCATGTCTAAATTCACTAGATTTATTCTTACTGTCTTTTGAAACAAATAGATTGATTAGTCCTGACAACAATTTATTTTTCTCTTTACCATCTTTCTTTAAAATCACGATATCAAAATTATCATATTGCAATTTTAAATCTATGCGTGACGTATGATCGTTCCCGTTAATAGTAAAATAGTTTTTATTGATTTCTCCATTTAATCTTACATTAAGATTAGGCTCCATAAATTGATTCATATGATTAGCATCCAATGTCCCTATGTCTGCTTTAAATACAAATTCATCATTATCATCCATGACATCAAAATTCCAGTCGATATTTAAAGGTGTATTTTGCATGAAAATAGCATCAATATGGGCTGAGGTTTTAGTTTCACCTTGCTTATATGTATTACTTAAATTAATAATTTCAGCATTTAAATTTGAAAACTCAAGCCTTCCGCCTACAGTCTCCTCCTTAATTTTTTCGGTATAAACCAAAGATGCATTATTTAAAAAAAATTTATCCAAAGTCATATCAAAGTTCAAACCTCTTAACAATTTACTATACAGTGGTTTATAACTTAAATCGTCTGCAACTAATTTATCTCGATAGATGTCAAATTTAGGCTGATAAAAGTCCACTTGATTGCTTCTGAAATATAATAAAGAATCATTTTTTATCCCAAAATCATGATTTTTAACCAATATAGAATCTATGGTTAAATCAAAATAATCACGTTCCACAGAAATCTGTTTTGATAATGCCTCTTTAGAATACTTGGTTTTTATGGATACGTGTTTAATATTAAAAAAATCTGTGTTAAAATTAGCATGTTTTATGAATAAGTTTTCAAAGTCATTAAGCTTACAAAAAAAATTATTGTAGGTTAAACGATAATCCTGATAAGTAACAGGTGTTTTATGTTTAAGGCTTGATTCTTTTATGGCAACAGTGTTTACCCTACCATTAATTGCTTCAGACTTCAATATCAACGAATCATTGGCAACATTAAACACCTCCAAATAACCATTGAACATTTCAATAGTTCCAATTTCAATAGTTTTTTTAAAAGAATCCTTATATGAATTTGAAGATTTTAAGTTTACCAAACTATTATAATGATAGATTATTTTAGGTTGATTTAAAGAAATATTATCTACATTAATTATATCATTAAAGAAATAATCCCAGTAACTTAAATTATTAATGGACAACTCTTTTAATTCAATCTGAACATTAATATTGTTGGTTGTATTTCCGTAAACCAAAATTTTTGGATCTATTAATCCTACACTTCCTGTTAAGGAATTAACATGGATGTCTTGATATTCAATTTTAATAGTTTCAGAAAAATTGTTTATACCCTCTTTAATTTTGTTTTTAATAATAAAATTTACTGTTAAAGCGCTTATAATGAGCAAAACGAACACAAATAAGCCTATGATATATCCTTTTTTCAACCTCTTGTCCATGACATAAAGATAGACTTTCAATACTTTATAACAACATATTTTAAATATCTTTACATTTAACATTTCAATATAAATAATAATTGTTATGGATTCTGAAAGAATTATTGACATGCTTTTTTTCGCCATTCCCTCTTTAATTACTGGATTAATTGCATACTATTTTTTTAAAGAGCATACCAAAAATGAAGATGGCAGAAGACGCTTTTTGTTAAAGAAAGATTTACAGGTTAACGCCTTGCCAATACGGCTACAAGCTTATGAGCGTTTAGCTCTTTTTTTGGAAAGAATGTCTCCTAACAAACTTCTTATCAGAATATCTCCAAACGACTTAAATAAAGAAGATTACGAAGCTTTACTTATACAAACCATTGAGCATGAATTAGAGCATAATTTAACGCAACAAATTTATGTCAGTGAGAAATGTTGGAATATTATTTTAGCTGCTAAAAATGCGACTATTCAATTGATTAGAAAAGCTAGTTTATCCGAAAAAACGACTTCGGCAGACAAATTGAGAGAGGTTATTTTAACTGAAATGATGGAGAGGCGATCTCCTAGCGATGCGGCACTTTCATTAATAAAAGATGAAATTGCCGATATATTTTAGCATTAATTAATCATTTCTTAATTCGTTAAACCTGCCCTGGGCACACTTTTCTTTAGCATAATCAAAGCCTTGTTGCCACCAAGACATCATAAGATTTTTATTAAAAACCAAAGAATTTTCAGTGAGCTTAGATGGTGTATAATACAAATTAAGTTTTACATCTTTATTTTTGGCAGCAAGTTTTCCTATAGTAATATCGCTTTTTTCGACGCCGTCTAGCAAATGTCCAAACAAACTCATCATAAGTGAAAACGGATTTTTGCCCAATACCTTATTGTATTCCATATTTTCAGATTCCAAAATAATGGCATCAACTTCTGTGGCGCCCCTTAAAATAGCCTCCCTAATGGGCACTACACAACCAAAGGCACCATCTGCATATTCAAATCCGTCAACCGTTGCTAAAGACATGAACGGAATGTAATTACAGGAAATCCAGACCCAATTACAAAATTCATCATAGGTGCAATCCTTTATGGATTTATACTCAATCCTGTTTTTTGATAAGTTCGAAACCGTTACAACCACATCTTCTTTGGTCATCTGAATTAAATGATATTCTTCTTCAGTAAAATTTCGTTTTAAATAACGTAAAAGCGCCTTGCTTTCGCCAAAAGTTCGTTTCCTTTTTGCGAATTGAATAAGTGTATTTAAAAAGTTAATGGAAACAAATTCCCTACCTTCTTTTCTGCGTTGCACAAAAGGGTTAATATTAAAAATATTGCCTTGTTTGACACTGGTAAATACTTTATGAATTTTCTCAATTTTACCAGCTGCCAAATGGGGTATCAATAAACTACCTGTTGACGTTCCCAAAAACAAATCATATTCCCTACCTTCTTGTTGAATTAAATATTGGGCAACACCACCTGCATAGGCTCCTTTGCTACCTCCTCCAGATATTACTAATGCTCTCATTCTTCTTTTAGGGGGCTTACTTGTTCGTTTTTATATTTGGCATAATCTAAACCGCTTTGCCACCATTTGGTCATTTTCTCTTTTTCAAAGATTAAGGAATTAGTTGTTAATACGGTAGGCGTATAATAAAAATTAATAATAGCGTTTTGATTGGAAGCAACAAACTTGCCAATTTTTATATTCTGGGATTCTATTCTGTCAAGCATAAACGAAAACATATTGGTCAATAATGAAAAAGCATTTAATGATGGCATTCTATTTAATTGGGTGACTTCAGTTTGCAAAATAACGGCATCTACTTCTTTAGCCCCTCTTTTTATGGCTTCTTCAATGGGAATCATAGAACCTAAACCACCATCAGCATATTCGCAACCATTTTTTTTCACCAAAGACATAAAAGGGATATAATTACATGAAATCCATATCCATTCGCAGAACTCTTCATAATCACAATCTTTGATGGATTTATATTCCACTTGGTTTAATGATAAATTTGAAACCGTAACAATAATATCTTTTCCACCCTTTTTTAATATATCGAATTCACTTTGTGTTAACGTTTCTTTTATAAGTAGTCTTAAATTATGACTTTCTCCAAATGTTTTACTTCCTTTTAAAAAGTTTTTAATCACATTAAAGTGATGTATTTTTATGGTTTCAATACCTCCTTTTTTCTTTTTGATTAGAAACGGACAAATATCAAAAATAGAATCCTGCGAAACACTTGTGTAGACTTCTTTGATTTTTTCAACATTGTTTAAAGCCAAGTGAGACACCAGTAAACTCCCTGTAGAAGTACCAATAAACATATCGTAATCACACCTTTTGCTTTCAATAAGATACTGCGCAACACCGCCTGCAAATGCCCCTTTACTACCACCTCCAGAAATGACTAATGCTTTCATTTAGAAAATTTAATGGTTAAATATAACATTTTAAAAATAGCAACTATTTTTTAAGCAAGTCTTTTGCCATTTTCGAAAATTGCCAAACAGGATGTTTTGCAGCGTCTTCTAAATTTGCTTGGCAGGTTTCATTACAAGCGTTTATCAATTTTAAATATTGAAAGGCATTCTGGCGTATTTCAAAATGATACTTTGGATTTGTGTAATTAGTCATTTCTTCGAAGTATGTCGACTTATTTTCTGGTTCAAAGTCTTCAGTAACCAAGGCTAATGTTAACCAAAGCATTCTTATGTTCTTATCATTAAAACCATGAATGTGTTTTGTTTTGGTTAAATATACTTGCCTATCTTCTGGGAAATTATTCCACAGATTATACAGTGCCAATTCGATGGTTATATATGATTTATCATTTAAAAGCGTTTCGTAGTCTGCTTTTAATTCTGAAGGGATTTTAGAAAGAAATTTTGCAATCGCTTGGCGGACTTTTAAACCGATATTAAAATGCTCTTTTTTTAATTCATTAAATATTTGTGAAACCACTTTAATTTTGGCTTCATCAGACATATTTGAAGTTAAATATTCAGCACATTTAGAGGTATTCTCCTTACAATCGATCTTTAAATATTCT
This sequence comes from Confluentibacter flavum, assembly GCF_002843175.1. Taxonomy (GTDB): domain Bacteria; phylum Bacteroidota; class Bacteroidia; order Flavobacteriales; family Flavobacteriaceae; genus Confluentibacter; species Confluentibacter flavum. The sequence goes on along the minus strand of NZ_PJEO01000011.1, from coordinate 32,337 downwards.
TGAATAAACGTAGATTTTTTCAAACTCTCCATGGCTTTTTCATAATCAAACATCTCACTTTTCAACCAAACTTCAACAAACTCACCCAAACTTTGTTCGCTTGCCTTCTCTACTTCACTTATAAAATCATTGGTTTCAACATTTTTAAACTGATGCTTTTCTAAATAATTTTTAACAGCCAATTTAAAAGCCTCATCGCCCACCAGCTCTCTCAAAATATGCAATACCCAAGCTCCTTTTTTATAAAATGTAGTACTACTTGATTTTGGATCTAAAAGCGAGGTGCCTCCTCCAGCGTTATCTTGTTCCAACAATTCTTGAGCGTATTGATACAATTGCCAGTAGTAATGGTCTTCTCCAAAAATGTCCTTTTCAGCCAACAATGCATAATAGGTCGCGAAGCCTTCTTGTAACCAATGGTGGGTTCCAGAAGTTTCGGTTACCAAATTGCCAAACCATTGGTGCGCCAATTCGTGGGCATTAACATTTACATAATTCTTATCAATAAACGAAATAGAATCTATCAAATAGGTATCAGAAAAAATGGTGGCACTGGTATTTTCCATGCCGGCATAAAGGAAATCCTTTACTGGTATTTGTTTATAATTTTGCCAAGGATAAGGGACTCCAATTTCTTCCTCTAGAAAATCAAACATGTGTTTCGTGTAACGATACGTTGGTTCCAACTTTAATGAATCATTGGGGTAATAAAACATTTCCAAAGGAATACCGCTTTTTGATGTTTCTGTTTTCTTATCATACTTACCAATTGCCAATGCTAACAGATAACTGGACATGGGCTGTTTCATATCGTAATGCCATGTTGTTGTTGAGTCGTTGATTTGTTTATTTGTTAGTTTTCCGTTGGCAACGACTTCATAGTCTTTATCGAAGGTGATGGTTAAATCAAATTCAACCTTTTCATTCATATCATCAAAGCTAGGCAACCAATTGCTCGAGTATTTTCCTTGTCCTTGTGTCCAAACCTGTTGATTGTCACCTCCATTCTCCCAATCAATAAAATACATAGCCCTTTTGGGTTTAGAATGATATTTTAAAATCATAACATTATTCTTTGATGGTTTTATTTGAAAATAAATTTTGCCATCGAACTTAGCCATATTAGGTAAGTTTATCAAATACTCTAACCCATTAACTTCTACATAATCGAAATCAATATTATTAGCATCTATGACAATTGAATCTGTTTCTTTTAAAATGTCAAATGTATATTCAATATTCCCAATTAGTTCAGCTTTATAAGGATCAATATAAAGCATAGCTTTTGCCGTTTTAAAATCGACATATTCAGTTTGTTGCGCTTGTATAAAGGCACAAAAAAATATGATAAAAAGATTGGTAATTAACTTCATAACGTGTTTGTAACAAAGGTTAAGCCAAAATAATAATAATCCTTGTCATTATTACCAAAAGCAGTATTTTAGTTCTATGATTACCAATCTTCAAACTCCTATAGATTATTTAAAAGGCGTTGGTCCAAATCGGGCCGATTTGCTGCGTACGGAATTGGGTATTCACACCTATCAGGACTTAATTAACTTGTTCCCAAACAGATATATTGACAGAACACAATATTATAAAATCAACCACCTACAACGCAATAATGCCGATGTGCAAGTGATTGGAAAAATTACTGAATTTAAAGAAGTAGCACAACAACAAGGGAAACGTTTGGTTGCTACCTTTCAAGACGGTACGGGCTCTATGGAATTGGTTTGGTTTAGAGGTCAAAAATGGATTAGGGAAAGCATCAAATTAAACACACCTTATGTTATTTTCGGAAAAACCAACTGGTTCAATGGCAAATTTAGTATGCCGCATCCCGAAATGGAATTACTTGAAGACCATGAAAAAAATCTACGTTCTGCCATGCAACCAGTCTATCCATCCACAGAAAAGCTATCCAATAAAGGCATCACAAATCGTGTGATTAGTAAAATCATGCAACAACTTTTTTTGGAAACCAATGGTAGGTTTAAGGAAACGCTTTCTGAAAATATACTTTCTGAACTAAAATTAATTAACAAAAGTGAAGCGCTTTTTAACGTGCATTTTCCAAAAAACCAAGAGCTATTAGCACGTGCGCAATACCGATTAAAGTTCGAAGAATTATTCTATATTCAGTTGCAACTTATTCTAAAAAATCTTATTCATAAATCGAAAATAAAAGGCTTTCCTTTTGAAAAAGTTGGTACCTATTTCAATGCCTTTTTTAATAACCATTTGCCCTTTGAATTGACCAATGCACAGAAGCGCGTTCTTAAAGAAATTAGACATGATTTGGGTAGCAATGCACAAATGAATCGGCTTTTACAAGGTGATGTGGGTTCTGGTAAGACCATTGTGGCTCTTATGTCAATGTTAATCGCACTTGACAACGGTTTTCAAGCGTGTTTAATGGCTCCGACTGAAATTTTGTCAGTCCAGCACTATAACGGATTAGTCGAGTTGTGTAATAAATTGAATATCAGTATTAAACTATTGACTGGTTCAACTAAAACTTCAGAACGAAAAGAAATTCACCATATGTTGGAAAATGGTGAATTAGACATCCTAATTGGCACACATGCATTACTCGAAAACAAAGTAAAATTCAGAAATTTGGGGCTCGCTATTATAGATGAACAACACCGTTTTGGGGTGGAGCAACGGAGTAAATTGTGGCATAAAAGCCTCCCTTCTGGGGAGGTTGGCGGGGCTTCTTTCATCCCTCCACACGTTTTAATCATGACGGCAACGCCCATTCCAAGGACCTTAGCCATGTCGGTTTATGGTGATTTAGACATCTCTATTATTGACGAATTACCACCAGGCAGAAAGTCGATAAAAACCGTACATCGTTATGACAAAAATCGATTGAATGTTTTCAAATTTATTCGTGATGAAATTGCAAAAGGCAGGCAGATTTATATTGTATATCCGTTAATCCAAGAAAGCGAAACCATGGATTATAAAGATTTGATGGATGGATACGCCAGCATAGAGCGTGATTTTCCTAAACCAAATTATCAAATTTCCATTGTACATGGAAAAATGAAACCAGCCGATAAAGATTATGAAATGCAACGCTTTATAAAAGGTGAAACCAATATTATGGTAGCCACTACGGTTATTGAGGTTGGCGTTAATGTGCCAAATGCGTCTGTGATGATTATTGAAAGTGCCGAACGCTTTGGTTTATCGCAATTACACCAATTACGTGGACGTGTAGGAAGAGGAGCCGAACAAAGCTATTGTATTTTAATGACAAGCCATAAATTAAGCAACGACAGCAAAACAAGGCTGGAAACCATGGTTAGAACCAGTGATGGTTTTGAAATCGCAGAAGTCGATTTGCGTTTGCGAGGCCCCGGTGATATTATGGGTACACAGCAAAGTGGTGTTTTAAATTTAAAAATCGCCGATATTATCAAGGATAAAGACATACTACAAAACGCTCGATTTTATGCAAAAAAGGTTTTAAATACCGACCCATCACTATCTACTTCTAAAAATAAAGTCATTCTTAACACGTATCAAGAATTAGCAAAATTTAAGAATATTTGGAATTATATAAGTTAACTTGTTAAAACCTTTCTTATTTAGTATGTTGATAATGCATTAATTAGTGGGGAATTTAATTTTCATTTAAAGAATTTAATCACTAATATTGCCAACAGAAAAAACACAATTTCTTATTAAGCTCTCAATACAAAATTTAATCCCTCTAAAAATGAAATTTATTACTTGTTGCACTATTATATTTATACACTGTGGTGTATTTTCTCAAAACTCAACTTGTTTTTATGAAGAATCAAACAATATTGTTGCTATAGAGGCTGAAGATATAGACACAGGCGGTCAATGGTCCGTTGAAAATGCTGTTACGGGATTTTCAGGTAGTGGATATTTAGAATGGGGAAATGGGAGTTATTTTAACACCCCAGGCAACGGTAAATTTTCTGTAAAAATAAAGATAAATAACACTGGAGTTTACAAATTTCAATGGCGTAGCAAAGTGGGTGCTGGTACGAGCTCTACCGATGAAAATGATTCTTGGCTGCGTTTTCCGGATGCTGATGATTTCTTCGCACAAAAAGGCTCAAGCATTATTTATCCAAAAGGAAGCGGTAAAACTCCGAATCCAGAAGGTGCAGGAGCTGATGGTTGGTTTAAGGTATACTCAAGCGGAACTACCAATTGGACTTGGTCTACACTCACAAACGACAACAATGGCTATGAGATATTTGTGCAATTTGATGATCCTGGAATATATACCATGGAAATATCTGCACGATCAGAATTCCATCTACTAGACAGAATCGTATTAAGCAAAAGCGTTGTATCCAATCCTACTGGTTCAAGTATTGAAGAAGCAACATGCTCCAATAACACATTATCGGTTACTGATAATATCAATGCAAAAAAATTCAAGGTTTTTCCAAACCCAGCAACTGCTTCTAACAAAATATCTATTACTGGTATACAACCAGATTCCTATAAAGTTACAATTATGGATATTGTTGGCAAACAAGTATCGAGGAAAGTGAATCTAACATTCGAAAACGATATTGAAGAATTGGAAATAGGATATTTAAAATCAGGCCTTTATTTTCTTACTTTAAGCAGCATAAATAATTTATACTCTGCTAAATTGGTTGTAGAATAATTCTATTTTTATTGCCTTTTAATTTATTAAACTGACTCTTTTGGTGTAATTTATTTAAGCAAAGGTTTATTCGTATTGCAATTATTTATATTTACTTAAAATTTAAATCATGCTCCATTTAAAATTAGAAACCGACCCCAGGTGGGTAAATATTGTAAAAAGTAATATTGAAGAAATACTGACCGACCATGCTTGGTGCGAACAAAAAGCAGCCACGAATGCCATCACCATAATTACTTTAAATTCTGAGCATACCGATTTGGTTACAGATTTGTTAGAACTTGCGAAAGAGGAATTGGAACACTTTCAAATGGTTCACGAAATCATTAAGAAGCGCGGTTACAAGCTAGGCAGGGAACGTAAGGATAGTTATGTAAACGAACTTTATAAATTCATGAATAAAGGTGGAAACAGACTGCAATGTATGGTAGATAGACTGTTGTTTTCAGCGATGATTGAAGCCAGAAGCTGCGAACGTTTTAAACTTCTTTCCAAAGAAATAAAAGACCCAGAACTTTCAAAATTCTATAATGATTTAATGATAAGCGAAGCGGGCCATTACACAACGTTTATAGGCTTCGCTAGAAAATACGGAAAAGACATTGACGTCGATAAACGCTGGAAAGAACTTGTTGAATTTGAAAGCCATGTTATAAAAAACTATGGCAAATCTGAAACCATACACGGCTAAAAAATCCGCTTACTATTTTATCCATAAATTACATAGCAATGTTTGAATGCTAACGTCAATATTTTATCTTTGCTAGCTTATTAAAACAGTAATACTTCATGAAAATCTCATACAACTGGTTAAAACAATTTATTAAAATTGATTGGACTCCGGAACAAACCAGCGAATTACTAACAGACTTAGGACTTGAAGTAGAAGGCATAGAATCCTATCAATCTGTAAAAGGGGGCCTAGAAGGTGTTGTTGTTGGCGAGGTTTTAACGTGTATCAAACACCCCAATGCAGATAAATTAAGAATCACAACCGTTAATATAGGAGAAGACAATCCTTTGCAAATCGTTTGTGGCGCTCCTAATGTGGCTGTTGGTCAAAAAGTACCTGTAGCAACTATTGGAACGACCCTTTACACCAAAGAAGGTGAGTCTTGGACTATTAAAAAAGGAAATATTCGCGGGGAAGAAAGCCATGGTATGATTTGTGCCGAAGACGAACTTGGTTTGGGGGCATCGCACGAAGGCATTTTGGTTATGGACGATACCTTTCAAGTTGGTATATCTGTAGCAGAGATTTTTGAGGTTGAAAACGACCATGTTTTCGAAATTGGTTTAACCCCAAACAGGGCTGATGCCATGAGCCATTTAGGAACTGCTCGCGATTTAAAAGCTGGGTTGATTCAAAAAGACATAAGTTTGGAGTTTATCACGCCATCCGTTAGTGCCTTTCATGTTGATAATAGAACATTAAAAATAGATGTTGATGTTAAAAATAAAGAATTGGCACCTCGTTACTGCGGTGTAACCATTTCTGGAATAAAGGTTGAAGCATCTCCCGCTTGGTTGCAAAACCGTTTAAAAGCCATAGGATTAAAACCAATAAACAACATTGTTGATGCCACCAATTATGTGTTGCACGACTTGGGGCAACCACTCCACGCATTTGATACCGTTAAAATTACAGGCCATAAAATTGAAGTTAAAACAGTCCCATCTGGAACAAAATTCACAACCCTTGATGGTGTTGAACGCGAACTGCATGAAGATGATTTAATGATTTGTGATGCTGAAAAACCCATGTGTATTGCTGGTGTTTTTGGTGGTATTCACTCAGGTGTTTCAGATGATACCACCAGTATTTTTTTGGAAAGCGCTTATTTTAATCCTGTAAGCATTCGGAAATCCGCAAAACGACACGGATTGAATACCGATGCGTCTTTCAGGTTTGAGCGAGGTATTGACCCCAATATTACCGAATACGCACTTAAACGTGCTGCATTATTGATTCAAGAAGTTGCTGGTGGTGAAATTACTAGTGATATTGTTGATATTTATCCTAAAAAAATCGAGGATTTTCAGGTGCGTTTAAGTTTTGAAAACGCCAAAAAACTAATAGGTGAAGAAATTCCGAAGGAAATAATTAAGCGCATTTTAACATCCTTAGAAATAAAAGTAAACAACGTAACAGAAACGGGGTTAGGCCTAACCGTGCCAGCTTATAGAAATGATGTGCTTCGCGAAGCTGATATTATCGAGGAAATTCTGCGTGTTTATGGCTACAATAACATTAAAACATCCGAAAAACTAAATGCTTCCGTTTCCAGTTTATCTCGTTTTGAAGACCATAAAATACAAAACGTTGTCGGCAACCAACTAGCGGCACAAGGGTTTTTGGAAATTATGGCGAACTCGCTTACAACGCCCAGCTATATTGCATTAACCGGTCAATTAAAAGAAGAACATAATATTACCATATTAAATCCACTAAGTGGCGACTTATCTGTGTTAAGACAATCTTTATTGTTTTCTGGACTAGAAGCGCTTTCATATAATATCAATAGAAAACGTGGCGATTTAAAATTGTTCGAATTTGGTAAGACCTATCATGCTTTTAACGAGAAACGAGAGGAATTTAAACACCTCACCGTTTTTGTATCTGGAAATAAAAATCAAGAACATTGGCATGCTCCAAACGAAAAAAGTGATTTCTTTTTTCTTAAAGGGACAATTAATGCTTTATTAGAGCGATTAGGAATTTCAAGATATAATGAAACCCCTATTAATAATGATTTGTTTAGTGAAGGTTTGGCTATAAGTCTTGGAAAAAAGCAATTGGTTGATTTCGGCCTTGTTAAAAAATCCATTCTTAAACATTTTGATATTTCCCAAGACGTAATGTTTGCCGATGTACATTGGGATACCATTTTAGAGGTTATAAAGTCCAACTCGATTAAGTTTAAAGCCATTCCTAAATATCCTGAAGTACGCAGGGATTTTGCTTTATTAATTGACGAAAGCGTCACGTTTGAATCCATCCATACTATTGCTAAGCAAAGTGAAAAACGTTTATTAAAGGGCATCAATTTATTTGATGTGTATCAAGGCAAAAACTTACCACAAGGCAAAAAAAGTTATGCGGTTAGTTTTACGTTGCAAGACGAAAACAACACACTTACTGATAAGCAAATAGATAAAATAATGAGCACGCTTCAAACACAATTTGAAAGCCAATTAGGTGCTGAATTGAGGTAATTATATTATTTTGAATGTTAATAAAAAAATAAAGCCAGTTTATCTGGCTTTATTTTTTGTATATTTAAAGAACGTACTAAACGAAAAGAGCCATGACTGATTCTAATTATATAAAAGTATTTACAGGAAGTTTTATAGTTGTACAACTCATCGCCGATAGACTAAATGCTATTGGTATTAGCCCTGTGGTGAAAGACGAAACTGAATCTGGCCTTATATCCGTTTTTGGTGCCACCAATCCCGGCCTTCAACAAATTTTTGTAAATAAAGATGAACTTAACGAAGCTATAGAAATTGTAGAAAGCGTTACTTCAGATTTAGAAGCTTAACTAAACTGCTTCTGCGTACATTTTGTTACGAATCTCTTTAATTTTAGAGTCTTGCATATACTCATCAAACGTTGTGTATCTATCAATAATGCCATTTGGTGTTAACTCCACTACTCTGTTGGCAACCGTTTGGGCAAACTCATGGTCATGGGTTGTAAACAACATAGTACCCTTAAAGTTTTTAAGTGAATTGTTAAAGGCGGTAATACTTTCTAAATCCAAGTGATTCGTTGGTTCATCAAGCATCAAAACATTGGCTCTTACCATCATCATTCTACTTAACATACAACGCACTTTTTCACCTCCAGAAAGCACATTCGATTTTTTTAAGGCTTCCTCCCCACTAAAAATCATTTTTCCTAAAAAGCCACGGATATAAACTTCTTCACGTTCTTCTTCAGTCGTTGCCCATTGGCGTAACCAATCTACTAATGATAAATTATTGTCGAAGTATTCACTATTATCTAACGGAAGATAAGATTGCGTGGTTGTAATACCCCAATCAAACTTTCCTGCATCTGGTTTTTCTTTGTTATTTAATATTTGGTAAAATGCGGTGGTTGCCCTTGAATCTTTTGAAAAAACCACTATTTTATCACCTTTGGTAAGATTCAAATCGATATCCTTAAACAATACCTCACCTTCTGTTGAAGCTGCTAAGCCTTGAATATTTAAAATTTGATCGCCTGCCTCCCTGTCACGCTCAAAAATAATGGCAGGATAACGTCTACTTGTTGGTCTGATATCAGAAATATTAAGTTTGTCAATCATTTTCTTCCTACTTGTAGCTTGTTTACTTTTGGCTACGTTGGCAGAAAAACGACGGATAAATTCTTCCAGTTCCTTTTTCTTTTCTTCAGCTTTTTTGTTTTGTTGCGCGCGTTGGCGAGCCGCTAATTGTGAGGATTCGTACCAGAATGTATAATTACCGGAATAATGATTAATTTTTCCAAAATCAATATCAGAAATGTGGGTACAAACGGCATCTAAAAAATGACGGTCGTGAGACACCACAATCACACAGTTTTCGTAATTAGCCAAAAAGTTTTCCAACCATTGAATTGTTTCATAATCCAAGTCGTTGGTTGGCTCATCCATAATCAACACATCCGGATTTCCAAATAAGGCCTGTGCTAAAAGCACACGTACTTTTTGTTTACCATCAAGGTCTTTCATCAAAATATAATGAAACTCTTCTTTAATCCCCAAACTTGATAGCATGGCGGCGGCATCACTGTCAGCATTCCAACCGTTCATTTCTTCAAACTGTACTTGTAATTCGCCAATTTTATCGGCATTCTCATCAGAATAATCGGCATACAAAGCATCCATCTCACTTTTAATTTTAAAAAGTGGTTTATTACCTATCAAAACCGTTTCTAAAACCGTATGCTCATCATACAGATTATGGTCTTGTTCTAGCACAGACATACGTTTACCAGGTTCTAAATGTACCTGTCCAGATGTTGGGTCTGACTTACCAGAAATAATCTTCAAAAATGTCGATTTTCCAGAACCGTTTGCGCCAATAATACCATAGCAATTTCCTTGTGTGAACGTGGTACTTACCTCATCAAAAAGAATGCGCTTGCCAAATTGAACTGAAAGGTTTGAAACTGATAACATAATACTTTGCTTATTTTTTTTGCAAAAGTAGAAAAATGAAACGGGAAGTCGAAACTTAGACCATTGTTTTTAATAAAGTTCAAAATCGAATTTCAATTGACATTAAAATAACATTCTTAATCCACGACAGTACTGCCCCCTGATTAATCAGATACCAAATGCATTTTAACATATTTTTTATATTAGGCTTATAAAAAAAGTTTAGATTTGGTTACCACCTATATTAACAAACTAAACTAAGATTATGAAACAACTAGTACTATTTACACTGATGTTAAGCGCCATTAACGTTGCCGTTGCACAAAACGCGCCCATTGACACTAGTAAATACCCTCCATTAACAACTTTCACAGCTCAAGAAGACCATGCTAATATGATGCAGCAATTCGGCATTACCGAGGTAAGACCGGGCAAAAGTGGCGACCCCACAAACCCAAACTCGGCTAACTATGACGAAGCTGTAGCCAACCCATGCCCAGAATTACCTGAAATTTTGGTCACCAATAATGGCAAAAAAGTCACCACTCCTGATATGTGGTGGAATACCCGAAGACCAGAGATTGTTGAAGCATTCGAACGTGAAGTTTATGGGAGCATTCCTGATAATGTACCCAATGTAACCTGGGAAGTTGAAATAACTGATAATGAACGAGTTGGACGCATTCCCGTCATTGCAAAAAAATTAGTTGGCCACGTCGATAATAGCGCCTATCCTCTAATTAATGTCGACATAGAAATGGTAGTAGTTTTACCTACTAATGTAAAAGGCCCTGTGCCAGTACTCATGATGTTTGGTAACCCACGACTACCAGCTCCTGCACAACCAAGCCCAGATGATTTGGAGAAAATCAATAAAAGTTTCAAAGCCATGATGATTTCCAATGACCCTGACATGAAAGCCGTTTTTGAGCGTTATCCAGCATACGAACCCATCACAAGATTAGCCGGTCCTGGATTTTTTGCGCCTCCTGTAGATGGTAACTCGCCACCAACCGAGCAATTACTGGCTGCGGGCTGGGGTTACGCCACCATATCAACTGGTAGTATTCAAGCAGACAATGGTGCTGGACTTACAAGAGGTATTATTGGATTAACTAATAAAGGACAAGCACGTACTCCAGAACAATGGGGAGCACTTAGGGCTTGGGCTTGGGGGGCTGCTCGTGGTTTGGACTATTTAGAAACAGACCCCTTAGTAGATGCTAAAAAAGTAGGCATAGAAGGGGTTTCCCGTTACGGAAAAGCCGCTCTTGTAACCTTAGCTTTTGAACCACGTTTCGCTTTGGGACTGATTGGTTCTTCAGGAAAAGGCGGTGCGACCTTACACCGTCGCGTATTTGGTGAAGCTGTTGAAAACCTTGGTAGTTCTGGTGAATATCATTGGATGGCTGGTAATTACATTAAATATTCTTCCGAAAAAGGCAAACTCGGAAAAATGACAGGTTGTGATTTATCGGTTGATTCCCATCAACTGATTGCATTGACAGCGCCTAAACTAACGTTTATAAGTTATGGCATTCCTGAAAAAGGTGATGCACTTTGGTTGGATCAAAAAGGAAGTTATCAAGCAACCATTGCCGCTGGTTCTGTATTTAAACTACTTGGTGCAAAAGATTTAGGTGTTTCTAACGATTATAATGAAGAAGTGATGCCTCCCATGTTAACCGATATGCTTGACGGTGAACTTGCTTGGAGACAACATGATGGAGGACATACCGATGCCCCAAACTTTCAACATTTTATTCCTTGGGCAAGTCAAAAATTAGGCTATAAACCTAATTAATTTAAGACTTATAAAATTTTAACTTTTGAACTCCAACGTTTTACGCTGGAGTTTTTTTATATTTAAGTGCTAAACTAAAACTAAAATGAAAAGACGGAAATTTATTGCTTCAACTATGGCTGTCTCAGTAGGAACCTTAACCTACTTAGAAGCTTTCCCATCAACTAATCTAAATCAAAAATTTTCAGAATTAAAAAACAATATACACCACAGTGCTTGCCGTTGGTGCTACAAAGACATTCCTTTAGAGAAATTATTACAACACTTCAATACCTTAGGCATAAAAGCAATGGATTTGGTAGGCCCAGAAGATTGGCCGCTATTGAAAAAATATAACATTCACGCATCGATGTGCTGGGGAGCAGAACTTGGTCTAACCGATGGTTGGTGCGATACTAAATTCCATGCACAATTGATTAAAAATTATACTGAAATGATTCCTAAAGTAGCAAAAGCCGGCTATACAAATCTTATTTGTTTTAGTGGCAATCGCAGAGGCATGGATGATTCAATAGGATTACAAAATTGTGTAAATGGTTTGAAACAAATTTTGCCGCTCGCAGAAAAGCATGGCGTTGTTTTACAGATGGAACTACTAAACTCCAAAGTAGACCACAAAGATTATATGTGCGATCACACATCTTGGGGCGTGGAACTCTGTAAAAAATTGAATTCCAATCATATAAAGCTATTATACGATATATACCATATGCAAATCATGGAAGGGGATATTATTAGAAACATTCAAGATTATAACCATTATATTGGCCATTACCATACAGGAGGAAACCCGGGAAGACATGAAATTGACGACACCCAAGAGCTGTTCTATCCTGCTATCATGAAAGCCATTTTAAAAACGGGCTACAAAGGCTATGTCGCTCAAGAGTTTGTGCCTTCTTGGGACGATCCAATAGCTGCCCTAAAACAAGGCGTTACTATTTGTGATATATAGTAGAAAAATGCATTGAATGGTTTTCCAAAAGAAATAAATTTAGATTCAGAGCTTCAACTAATTACCTATATTTTTTATATTTATTGACCAACTCAAACTAAACAACAATGAAAAGACGAACGTTTATTCGCAACATGGCCATCACCACACCTGCCATGATGTTTGTGCCTTATTACAACCTTTGGGCAAATCCACTAGCTAAAAAGGTAAAAATAACAGACGTTAAATGTGTGCTTACTAAAATGGGCAGTATGCGTGTGAGTCCATTGGTAAAAATCACTACCGATGCCGGTTTAGTAGGTATTGGCGAATGCCACCACGACGAAAATGGCCATGGCGCAAAGGACATTGTTCTTAATGTTTGTAAACCCATTTTACTGGGCAAAGATCCAATGGATCTAGAATATTTGATATTTAAAATGAGTACCCGAACCTCCTACTACGGAGGCAATCACGGATTGGCAACCCACGCCATTACAGGTGTAGAATTTGCCCTTTGGGATTTGATTGGTAAAATTACCGACCAACCCGTGCGCAAAATATTAGGTGGTGGTGCCCACGTAAATGAAGTCCGTGCCTATGCCTCTGCCCGACCTCGAAATATGTTGGAAATGGATTCGGTACAGGAATTTGCTGAACTCATGAAAAACCAAGGATGGACGGCCTGTAAAAGTGATATAGACCGCGACCAAAGATGGAATCAACTGGACAATCGTCGTTTATCCAATACAGGAGTTGATACCATTGCCAAAGGTTTTACCAACATGCGTGAAGCTTTAGGTCCTGAATTTGATATTGCCGTGCATTGCCACTGGGAATTTGATTTCGATAGTTCCCTGCGCCTATGTCGTGCCGTAGCCCCCATGCGTCCTGCATGGATTGAAGATCCGCTTCCTATTGCTTATAATGAGCAATGGGTGAAATTAACAGAACAATCACCTGTGCCTGTATTAACGGGTGAAAATCTATACACACGTGATGATTTCCGTCCGTTTATCGTTAACCAAGGCGTGAACATGATTGAAATTGATGTCTCTATGGCAGGTGGCTTACTGGAAGCCAAGAAAATAGCGGATTTGGCGGAACTGTATTATATGCCTGTTTGTACACATAATGTGGCAGGTCCTGTGGCGACCATTGCCTCGGCTAATTTCGCTGCATCGGTGCGTGAGTTTGTAGCACACGAAGCCTTTATATTCAACCCTATAAATCGAGCTGGTCGTGGCATTAATGGCGACCCAGATGTGTTGGGCTATGATAAAGAAATGATTGTAAACGGTCATATCCAATTAAGTGACCGACCTGGTTTTGGTATTGAACTGAATGAAAAACTCATTAAGGAAAAATATTTGGTTGATGGTGAGGCCTGGTGGGATTAATTGAATATCAATATATAAAAAACAAAAAGCATACAACATGTCAAAAAATAAATTTGCACTTGTAACAGGTGGCAGTAGAGGCTTAGGGAGGGATATAGCTATTAGTCTAGCAAAAAAAGACATCAACGTTATGATTACCTATCATTCCAACACCTCTGCTGCCAATGAAGTCATTGGCGAAATCACCAAATTAGGTAAAACAGGAAAGGCATTTCAATTAGATACCAGTAACACCAAAGGGTTTGATGATTTTTTTGGTCAGCTTTCCAGCTATTTAATATCGGAAACAGGAAAAAGCAGTTTCGATTTTTTTATAAACAATGCTGGGACAGGTATTTACCAAAACATCATCGACACCACCGAAGACCAATTTGACGAGATGTACAATGTCCATTTTAAAGGCGTTTATTTCTTAACACAAAAAGCATTGCCTTATTTAAATGATGGTGGAAGGATTATAAATATTTCCTCGGGATTGGTGCGGTATTCATTCCCAAGTGCCTCAGCTTATGCCTGCATGAAAGGTGCCATAGAAGTTTTTACCAGATACTTAGCCAAAGAATTAGCACACAGAAAAATAGCGGCCAATGTAGTCGCTCCTGGTGCCATTGCAACCGATTTTGGTGGCGGTGAAAACAAAACCAACACCAAAAAAATAGATTTCATATCAAACTCAACCGCATTGGGGCGCATAGGCCAACCCGACGATATTGGAGGTGTGGTCGCTTTTTTATGTACCGAAGATGCTAAATGGGTCAACGGCCAACGCATAGAAGTTACCGGCGGGATGCTATTATAATATAAAAACTTATTTATAAACCTCCAGCTGAATATATTGGATGTTTTTTGTTATTATTTAACAGTTTATTTGTTCAAAACTCTTTATAATCACATATTTATTTTCTGATAATAAAATTTTAACTTCGCTTATCCGTACTGAACTTGTTTCAGTAGATATAAATCATTAAAACAGATTCATATCCCTAATCGTGGTAACATTAAAGCTAGTTATAAGCGGGTCGTCTTCAACCATCCTAGCTCTTGCAAAACATGTGCTTATGTGGAAATAACGAAGTAGATTAAATAACCTCCTATAAAATAATTGTAATAATTTAAATAAATAATCGGAATTATTCCGATTATTTATTTGTTTTTTCACATGTTATTACTATATTTACATGTGTTAATCGGATATTATACGATTATCATACAGAATAATTACAATATGAATTTTAGAAAAAAAATAAAGGAATATACTGAAGCTCCTATATCTAGACATCTAATTTTAGAATTACTAAACGATTATCAGAGTCCAAATGATAAAATCAGTGAGCTACTTAAGAGCAAAGAGCTTATTTCTATTAGAAGAGGACTATATATAACTGGACCTAAAATGGACTTAACAACACCAGAACCTTTTCTAATAGCGAATCACCTTAGAGGACCAAGTTATGTGTCATTAGAGTCAGCATTGTCTTATTGGGCCATGATACCAGAAAAAGCTTATGAAATAAGTTCAGTAACCATAAAAACTTCAAAATTATATAAAACTCCTGTAGGACGATTTAGTTACCAACAATTAAAGATTCCTTATTATTCTTATGGAATAAAAAACATACGATATTCACCTAAGCAAACAATGTTAGTTGCCTCACCTGAAAAAGCTTTGTGTGACAAAATTGTGCTTACACCAAAAATTTATCTTAGAAGTATCAAACAAACGCGAGAATTTTTAATGGAAGATCTTCGTATGGATAGTGAAGTATTAAGTACATTAGATACGGAAGTTATGGAATTATGGATTAAAAATGCTCCTAAAAAAAGTAGTCTAAAAATGCTAATTAAAACGCTTATAGAATTATGATAAAAGAGTGGATAGAGGAATATAACCCTCAAAATGAAGAAGAAAGAGTATCTGCATTACGTGAAATAATGCAAGAAATTACTTTAGCAGGTTTATCAAGAACTGATTTTTTTGAGAAAGCAGCTTTCTATGGAGGAACCGCTCTCCGGATTTTTTATGGGTTGGATAGATATTCAGAAGATTTGGATTTTTCTTTACTTAAACCTAATTCTAATTTTTCAATTGAGCCATATTTCAAAGCTATTCTAGATGAATTTAAGTCATTGGGACTGACTGTTAGTATTAAGGAAAAGAAAAAAACAAAACTAACAGCTATTGATTCTGCTTTTCTGAAAGCTGAAACAGTTTGGCAAGAAATTGTACTCGAAGACATCATCAAAGAAACTGGGGTACGTTCTAACAAGACTTTGAAAATAAAAATAGAAGTTGACCGACAGCCTCCATTAAATTTCAAAACCGAAGAAAAGTTATTACTCCGTCCATTTTCTTTTTACGTGAAATGTTTTACGAAACCAAGTTTATTTGCAGGTAAAATCCATGCCCTGCTATTTAGAAAGTGGAAAAACAGAGTCAAAGGAAGGGATTGGTATGACTTAGAATGGTATATCAAAAAAGGAATTCCTTTGGATGTAAATCATTTTATAACTAGGGCAAAAGATACAAACGACTGGCAAGATGATAGCATTTCTAATGAACAAATTATCAATCTATTAGATACCAAAATCAAATCAGTTTCTTTTAGCAGTATTAAAGATGATGTTGTTAGGTTTATCCAAAATGATGATGTTTTAAATATTTGGAGCCCTCAATATTTCATAGATTTAATAGAGAAAATTAAATTTGAGAATACTTGATCTTAACCAAAGGTCAATACTTGAAAATTGCAAAGTAAAAAATAAAAATGATTGCCTAACTTTAGATGTGTATAAGAATTAGCGCTTTAAGTGATAAATCGATAGTAAAAAACATAAAACAAAGGTCATACACAACCGAAAAGTTTGAGCGTAAAAATCCGCTACTACTCATACACGAGACAGATAAGCGCAACTCCCAAACCCTACTTCATATACTTCCCCTTTTTACTACCTGAATACATTTCAAACTTTACCAAACGGGCCTCCAACTTGGCATTAAACAAATGTATCTTTCTTGAAGGACGTAAACCCACAAACTTTAAGGCTTCGAGGTTGCTGGTAATAAACCACGCATCGGTATTCGGGTAGTTTTGTTTTAGGGTATCACCTATGTTTTTATAAAAGTCTTGTAAATCAATATTTAAACGCTCACCATAGGGCGGGTTAAATACCATGTGCAATTTGGCATCACCTCCTTTTTGGGTTTTAAAGAAATCTTCGTGTTTTACTTCAACAAAGTCATCAAGCTGGGCATTTTTAATGTTTTCCTTGGCTTTGATCACCGCACTTGGGGCTTTATCATAGCCCGTAATTTTATGATGAAAATCCCGTGTTTTTTTAAGCAGGGATTCTTCAATTTTTTCAAATAAATCCACATCCCAATCTTGCCAACGCTCAAAAGCAAATTCCTTACGCATTAAGTTTGGCGGAATGTTGCAGGCTATCATGGCAGCTTCTACCAACATGGTCCCAGACCCGCACATGGGATCCATAAAATCGGTTTGTCCGTCCCAACCGGACAACATAATCAATCCTGCTGCCAATACTTCGTTGATGGGCGCGATGTTGGTCGCTGTTTTATAGCCTCGTTTATGCAGGGACTCCCCAGAAGAATCCAACGAAATGGTGCACTGTTGCCTATCAATATGCACATTGATTTTTAAGTCGGGAAACTTTAAATCCACATTTGGGCGGTCGCCTGTCGTATCCCTAAACTTATCGACAATGGCATCTTTGGTTTTTTGGGCAATATATAGGGAGTTTGTAAATAATTCGGTGTGGATAGTCGCATCAACCGCTAAGGTGCCTGTGGATGTCATGTAGTTTTCCCATGACATGGCGTAGAGCTTGTTATACAAATCTTGCTCATTGCTTACCGTAAAGGTTTCTATGGGTTTTAAAATTTTAATGGCGGTACGTAAGCCCAAATTGGCTTTATACATAAAGCCTTTATCACCCGTAAAACTCACGCTACGAATGCCCGTTTTTACATTTTGTGCACCCAGTTGGGTCAATTCATTTGCTAATAGTTCTTCAAAACCAAATAAGGTTTTGGCTACCATGTTAAAATTATCTTCCATTATTTACATTAAATACATTACAAAAATAATGTAATTTTGTGGCAAACGTCATGTTTATTGATATTTAAGGTTATCTGTGAAAACCTTCTAAAAAAGTATATGAGTAAAGACACTTCCAATTGGTTTTCATCGTGGTTTAACACACCATATTATCACATTTTATACAGGGATCGCAATGATACCGAGGCGCATGCGTTTATGGATACGCTTACCAATTACTTGAACATTCCAGAACAAGGCACTATTTTAGATTTGGCTTGTGGTAGGGGCCGCCACGCCATGTACCTCAATACCATTGGGTATGATGTGACCGGCGTTGACCTTTCTGAAAACAATATCAAGCATGCCAAAAAACATGAAAACCACCGTTTGCGTTTTGATGTGCACGATATGTGCAAACCCTACAAACGCCAATTCGATGCGGTTTTTAATCTATATACCAGCTTTGGCTATTTTGATTTTGATGTAGATAACCTAAATACCATCAAAGCCATCAAAGCCAATTTAAACGAGACTGGGTTTGGTGTGATTGATTTTATGAACAGTGCTCTGGTGATTGAAAATCTCGTACCTGAAGAAATTAAAACTGTTGGGGAGATTGATTTTAACTTGAAACGCTTTGTTGAAAATGGATATATTATAAAAGATATTACCTTTGAAGCGGATGGCGAAGCGCATCATTACCAAGAACGAGTAAAAGCGTTTTCCTTGAAAGATTTTGAAGCCCTTTTTGAACAAGCAGATACGTATTTATTAGATGTTTTTGGTGACTATAAATTGAATAAATTTAGGCCGCAAACTTCGGAACGTTTGGTAATGATTTTTAAATAGCCTTTGTAAAATACATGAACAATTATCTTTTTCCTATATTGGCAGTTATATTTGGAGTGGCTCTAGCCATCATTTCCACTAAAAAAAGAATGTTTAACACCAGACTCCTACTCTCTTTTAGTGGGGCGTTTTTATTGGCGTTAACCTTATTTGAAATGCTCCCCGAGGTTTACGAACATTTGGACACAAAGCTTGCTGGCCTTTTTATAATGGGTGGTATTTTATTGCAAATTGTATTGGAATTTTTCTCTAAAGGTGCCGAACACGGACACATCCATATCCACAAAAACGCTACTGCTTTTCCTTGGGCGTTGTTTATAAGTCTCTGCATCCATAGTTTTTTAGAAGGCTTTTCCATTCATGACCATAACGATATGGTGTATGGTATATTGGTACATAAAATACCGATTGCCACTCTTATTTCTATGTTTTTACTTCGGTCTAACTACAACAAAATACAAATAGCTAGTTTCTTGATTGTCTTTGCATTAATGACACCTATTGGAACCTTAATTTCAAATACGGTTGATGTTGTCCAAGATTATGTTCATGTCATCAATGCCTTTGTAATTGGTATCTTTTTTCATATTTCAACAACTATTTTATTTGAAAGTAGCGAAGGACATAAATTCAATTTATCGAAACTCGTAGCTATTATTTTAGGGGTTGCTATGGCTTATTTGATTTAGGAGGTCTTGGGTGCTGGCTGTAGGCTGTAGGCTGTAGGCTGTAGGCTGTAGGCTCTAGGCTGTAGGCAAAATTAAACTTTTAAACTCTTAACTTTTAACTCTTAACTCTTAACTTAAAACGTGTTTAGCAAAGAAGAATCACGCTTATTACGACAGGAATTTTGGACCAGTTATGGGAAATCGTTTCCCAGAAAATGGATTTTGTACGACACCAAACTAAAAGGATTCTCTTTTAAATTTCATTTTGATACGAAGTCTGCTTTGGTCGCATTGGATTTAGATGTCCCGATAGCTATCGGGATGGAATATAGAATTAGATTCTGGGAAAAATTGGTAGCTTTAAAATTCATTTTAACAGAAGAGTATTTACCTGAAGCTATATATGAAGAAGCATTCCTATTGGAAAACGGTAAAGAAATTTCTAGGATTTATGTGCTTCTAGACCAAAAAGTATCCATACACAATAAAAACAATTGGCGAGATGTGATGGTTTTTTTTAATGAGAAAATGGCTCTATTTGAAGCGTTTTTTGAGGAGTATCGAGAGGTGATTGAGGATTAAATTGGCTGTTGGCTGTTGGCTGTTGGCTGTTGGCTGTTGGCTGTTGGCAAAATTAAACTTTCTAACTATATAACCTTATGACTATCTAACTTTTAACTCTTAACTCTTAACTCAAAATACTTTCTCCATTTCATAATCATCCATAACAAAACCATTGCCTATATCCGTAACCATGGATTTCGTTTCTACAAAACCCATTTTTTTATAGGCTAGAATAGAATTCACATTATATTTATTAACGTTAAGTTTTATCTTGGATATGCTTAGGTAATTAGCAAACGCTTCCATAAATTGGATGGCGGCTGTGGCCATTTTTTTTCCTCTGTACCCTTCTAAAATATAAAGTTTTTCTAAAAATAAAAAGTCCGATTCTTTTTTAATGGCCGCATAACCTACTGGTACATCATTGTACGTCATATAAAAAAATTGAGACCCTGTTTTGGTTTGGTTATCAATAGCCGTTACGGAATTAAATTTTTCCAGCATATAGGCTATTTGCTCTAAACTAATGATGGCAGGATAATGTTCATGCCAAATCTCGTGCGCCAATTTTGAAATGCATTCAAAATCGGATTTAGTAGTGGCTGGCTTAATTTTAATCATAGCGCTTTCTTCAGGATACAAATTAAAGGTTTTCTATATGACGTAAAGGAAAATCATAAAAAAATGACATATAGCACCAGCCAAAACAAAGAGGTGCCAAATAACATGATTGTAAGGAATCAACTTAATGGCATAAAAAATAATACCAATGGAATAGGATAAGCCTCCTGCAAATAACCATAAAATACCTTTGCTTCCAATGGCTTTGGATAAATTTGAAAAATCGAATACAATAAGCCAACCCATAACCAAGTACAACAAGGTGGAGAATATTTCAAACCGCCCCGTAAAAAACAACTTTAAAACCACACCAAATAATGCTATGCCCCAAACCGTATAAAATAAGATCCAGCCACTACTTTGCTCTAAAGTGATTAACAGCACAGGCGTGTACGTTCCGGCAATTAAAAAGTAAATACTAATATGGTCTATAATTCTGAAAAGATGTCTGTTTTTTTCGTTTTTAACGGAATGGTATAAGGCAGAAGCTGAGAACAGCACGATGATGGATATGCCGTATACAATAACGCTAAACAAACTATAATCTGTTTTGTTGGTATTGTAAACAATTAATAGAATCAAAGCGCAAATACCTAGCAGAGCACCAATACCATGAGAGATAGCATTAAGTCTTTCTTCAAAATCGGATTGTATGCGCATTACATAAGGTTATTTAGCTTTGGTGGCCCATTTTTCGGTTAAATCGGCAAAATTAAAATCTAATGCCGAGTCCTGACGCGGTAATAAGCCACTTCGAAAGCTACGCTCTAAAATATCTTCAATTAAATAATCTTCTTGAACATTCATAGGGTCGAATTCTCGCTTTAATGAAATATTAAACATACTTGCCGTGGTGTTGTACCAAAAGGCACGCCAACCGCTCCGCAACTCTTTTACCAACCCAAAAGTGGTTTCTCCTGTTTGCCTATGAATGAGTTTTACCAATATCTGACCTTCAGTACGGGTCATTTTTTTTAGTTCGTCAGAAAATTCGCCCTCAATATATTTTTGAATCATTCGGGTATAACGATTTCTGTCACTTCGTCGCTTCATCATTGCCAAACGGTTGTTTAAGGAATCCAATCTGTCAGCGGCCAGTTTTGCATACGGATATACTTTTAATGTTTTCCGTCTTAAAATTAAATAACGTAACCTATCTTCTCTGTTACCAAAATTAAGCTTGTTCAAAATAACTACTTCATTTAACTCTATCGTAGGAATAGAATCACCTTCAAAAAAAACATAACCTTCGGATGTTGCATCTTTGAGTGTATCAACAGTTTGCGCAACAAGTAAAACCGGAAAAATTAAGAATATATACCTTAGAATAATCATCTATAAATGTGTTGGAGCCATTATACACCAAAATTAATAATTTACATTCTGTAAAACATTCTTTTTGTATTTATATTATTATTTTAGTGCAAAATTTTATAGATGGCAAACAAGAGCATACTTAATAAAAAGTCAATGGACTTTTTAGAAACATATTTGAACAATGCAGCCCCAACTGGATATGAATGGACAGGGCAAAAATTATGGATGGATTACCTAAAACCGTATGTCGATGAATTTATTACCGATACGTATGGCTCTGCGGTGGGCGTTATCAATCCGAAAGCAACATATAAAGTCGTTATTGAAGGGCATGCCGATGAAATATCGTGGTATGTGAATTATATTAGTGATAACGGTCTAATTTATGTCATACGAAATGGCGGTAGTGACCACCAAATAGCACCGAGTAAAGTGGTAAATATCCATACTAAAAATGGTATTGTAAAAGGCGTTTTTGGCTGGCCAGCTATTCACACCAGAGATAAATCTAAAGAAGAAGCACCAAAACCCGAGAATATTTTTATTGATTGTGGTTGTAAAACCAAAGATGATGTTGAAAAATTAGGGGTTCATGTGGGTTGTGTTATTACCTATCCTGATGAATTCCATATTTTAAATGGTGATAAATTTGTTTGTCGCGCACTCGATAATCGCATGGGAGGCTTTATGATTGCCGAAGTCGCCAGATTGCTGAAAGAAAACAAAAAAACCTTACCATTCGGCTTGTATATTGTAAATGCGGTGCAAGAAGAAATTGGTTTGCGTGGTGCTGAAATGATTACACACCGCATCAAACCGAATGTGGCGATTGTAACCGATGTCACACACGATACCACCACACCTATGATTGAAAAGAAAATACAAGGTGATTTGGAAATTGGTAAAGGCCCCGTTATTGCTTACGCTCCTGCTGTGCAACAAAAATTACGTGATTTAATAACCGATACCGCAGAAGCAAAAAAAATACCGTTTCAGCGTAACGCACTCTCAAGAGCGACAGGAACCGATACCGATGCATTTGCTTATAGCAATGGCGGCGTGGCATCGGCTTTAATTTCGTTACCGCTACGCTATATGCATACTACTGTGGAAATGGTTCATAGAGACGATGTTGAAAATGTTATTAAATTGATTTACGAAAGTCTTTTAAGCATCAAAAACAACGATACGTTTAGTTATTTTGAATAGTTTTTATTAGTATTAAAAATTTAAGCGCTTTCTATGGAAAACAAAAAGCATCTATTTGATATTCCTGATGATATTGTTTACTTAAATGCAGCAAATCTATCGCCGCTACCTAATGTGACTAATGAAGCTGGTAAACAGGCCATAGACAGAAAAAGCAGACCATACATAACTAAAGCGGATGATTTTTTTAATCCGCTTTTAGAACTTAAATCCAGTTATGCTAAACTTATAGATGTAGATGAACCTCTACGTATTGCTAGTATTCCGTCGGCTTCCTATGGTATTGCTACGGTTGCAAATAATATAAAACTGCATGCTGGTTATGAAATTTTACTGATTGGAAACGAATTTCCTAGTAATTATTACTCTTGGAAACGTCTGGCAGAAAAATACAATGCTGTTATAAAAACTGTAAAAAAGCCCTCATCCAAAGAACATTGTGGCAGACATTGGAACATGGACATTTTAGATGGTATTTCAGATAAAACAGCAGTTGTTGCCATGGGTCATATTCACTGGTCTGATGGCACTTTGTTCGATTTAAAAGCCATCAAGGAAAAGACAAAAAAATACAATGCACTACTTATTATTGATGGGTCCCAATCTGTTGGTGCTCTCCCCTTTTCTGTCAAAGAGATACAACCCGATGCCTTAATTTGTGCCGGTTACAAATGGTTATTTGGACCCTATTCGAGCGGATTGGCTTATTATGGTCCTTATTTCGATCATGGCATCCCCATTGAGGAAAACTGGTCCAACCGCCTTCACAGTGAAAATTTTACCGGGCTGACCAATTATGAAGATACGTATAAACCTTATGCAAGCAGATACAATGTAGGTGAAAATGCTAATTTCATTGCTGTATCGATGCTTAAGGAATCCATTGCATTATTGTTGGAATGGACTCCTGAAGCTATTCAAAAGTATTGCCATACCATTTCAAAAGATGTCATAGAAAATATAAAAAAATTAGGTTGTAACATGGAAGATTCCGAATTTAGGGCGAAGCACTTGTTTGGAATAGAATTACCCAAAGATACAAATATTGATATTTTAAAAGCTGAATTTGAAAAACGACATGTTTCTGTAGCATTTAGGGGCCACTATGTTAGAGTGTCCTGTCACGTATTCAACACAAGTAAAGATTTTGAAATACTTTTCGAATGTTTGTCGACCGCATTAAAAACGAATTAAATGGATGAATTTATAGATATTGCCGATGCTTCGGGAAAATTGATGGGGATTTCAGAATTAAAATCGGTCATCCATCAAAAAGGATTATACCACCACACGGCACATATTTGGCTATACACAAAAAAGGGCGAGATACTTTTAGCGCAACGCTCAGCCTCTAAAAGTATTTGTCCGCTCATGTGGGACGTCTCAGTAGCTGGCCACGTTGATGCAGGAGAAAGTATTATAAATGGAGCCATTAGGGAATGCCAAGAAGAAATTAGTTTAACGTTATCAGAATCAGATTTAAAAAAAATAGGGGTTTTTGAATGTTTCCAAAGTTATGAAAGCGGTATTATTGATAATGAATTCCATAACACGTTTATAGCTGAATTAAAAGTACCATTATCTGAATTAAAACTTCAAATTGAAGAAGTTGAATCCTTAAAACTAGTCTCTTTTGATGAATTTGAAAATTTACTGAAACACAGTGACACTAATGGACATTTTGTAGCTTCAAATAGGCCATATTATAAAAGGGTTTTAAAAACGATACAAAACCAGACACAAAACAAAAGCTAACAACAATTTCCTTTAGCATTCTTCATTTTTATTGTTGAAATGTTCAACAGTTCATTCTAGTTTAAACCGACAGTTCACAGGATATTCTTTAATACTATAATGTTTTCATTATCAAATGGTTGATTTTAAAATCAACCATTTTTTTTAACTAAAAAACATTAAAATTTATGCAATTTGGATAAAGATTATAATAAATAATTCTGCCATTCAGTTTTAACAAAACATTTAATTTATTGAAAATCAATCAATTATATATTTAACATTACATTTAATCGGTTATTTTTGCTTTACGTCGATAATAATTATATATTTGACAGCGAATGATTAGTCCCAAGCTAAAATTTAACCTATTGTGAAAAAATTAACTCTCGCTTTTTCTATACTTATATTATTGCTCTTAGTTAATACCCTGAGCGCACAGGAAATTACTGTCAGAGGAAATACTGTTCCTATAACAGATGGCGATACAACTCCACAAACAGCAGATTATACCGATTTTGGAAATACTACCTCACGAACATTTTTTATAGAAAATAGTCAAGGTACAGGAAACACAACTTTGAATGTAACGAGTATTACATTATCCAATTCAACCGATTTTACGATAACAACAAATCCAGCACCTGTGGGTCTAGGAAAATATGCTGAGACTTCTTTTATAATAACATTAAATTCGCTGACAGTAGGAACTTATACATCAACAGTAACCGTAGCAAGCAGTAATGCCAGCAACGATGGAGGCGACAATGCTTGGACCTTTACCATAAGAGCCATACGAGGTCCAGAAGTAAACATTCAAGGCAATGGGGTTACCATAGTTGATGGAGACTCATCTCCTTCACTTACAGACAACACCGATTTTGGTACCATCTATGTTGGTTCTCCAACAACCAAGACATTTACCATTCAAAATACAGGAAATGCCAGTTTAAGTTTAACAGATGTATCTCCCTACATTGCTATTTCTGGAGCAAATGCTTCCGATTTCTCTGTAACCGTTATACCTAACCCCACAATTGCGAGTGCCGGTAGCACCACATTTAGCATTCAATTCAACCCTGCTTCAGCGGGGGTTAAAACGGCAACATTGTCCATTGCCAATAATGACAGTAACGAGAACCCATATAATTTTAATATTACAGGAACAGGTGCCGTTCCCACTCCAGAAATAAAAGTCATGGGAGGCTCTGTGCTTACAGAAATAGTAGATGGTGACACAACACCGCAAAGTGCAGATGGCACCAGCTTTGGTAATGTAAACATGGGTAATTCATTAGAAAAAATTTTTACCATTGATAATACCGCAGGAACGGCAGATCTGACAATTTCCAGCATCACACTATCAAACACCACTAATTTTTCAATTACAACAGCATACAGTACTCCTGTTACATCGGGTGGCACAACAACTTTTGGCATCACTTATACAGGAATTAGTGTTGGTTCACAAACATGTACGGTAACCATCAATAATAACGACTCCGATGAGGCGGTTTATGATTTTGTGATTGAAGGCACTACGGTACAATTATTTTATGATAGTGATAATGATGGTGTGTTTGATGATCAGGACATCGATGACGATAACGATGGTATTATTGATTCAGAGGAAGAAAACAACTGTAGCTCTTCACCAATATCTTATTCCGTAAATTACAAATTCCTAGAAGAAACATTCGGGACGGGCACTGCCAGAACAACCATTAATACAAGTTATGCTGCCATGACCGATTATTGTTGGGAAGATGGTACTGGCGACGATTGTATGAATACAGCTAGTGATGATGCCGATTTAGATGATGGCGAATATACGGTATACTATAAAGTTGCAAATGGAGATGGCATTAATCAAACGCCTAATGGCGAACTTGCCAGTTGGGCTGATAATTTATGGTATACTGGTGATGACCATACGCCTGGAGATACCAACGGTAGAATGGCGGTTTTTAATGCTTCTTTTGATCCCGGTGTTTTCTATACGGCTCAAATTACGGGAGCCCTACCAAATGTACCCGTTACCTACAGTTTTTATGCCCTAAATCTTGATAGGTTTGATCACCCAGACATAGCAACCCGTATAAGACCAAACATCAGGGTTGAATTTCAAGACTTAAATGGCAATATACTAGATAATTTAGCGATACCTGGGGCAGCAGATGCTTTTTTTGAAACTGGCGATATTGATCCATGGAACCCAGCAAATCCAGACAATGGCTGGTTTAATTATTCTGAAGACCTGATTTTAAGTGTTAATGAATTTCAAGTCATTTTTATCAACAATGCTCCTGGAGGATTGGGTAATGATTTAGCTATTGATGATATCGAAATAAGACAAACCTTATGTGACTATGACAATGATGGCATAGCAGATATATTTGATCTCGATGCAGACAATGATGGTATTCCAGACATTGTTGAAATAGGTTTAGGCAACTTGAGTAATGGAACCGGAAAAATGGATGTTGCATGGGTGGATGCCAATGGTGATGGTTTACACGATAGTGCTGCGGGCAACATAGCATTAGATTCAGATGGCGATGGTGTGCCAAATTATCTGGATTTAGACAGTGATAATGATGGTATTTTCGACGTAGATGAATCTGGCGCCGGAAATTCTGGAGACGTTTACTTCCAAAATGGAGATGGCGATATTAACGGCGATGGTGTTGGGGATGGCCCAGAATCTGAAGCATTTCGTGAAAAGGATGTTTACGGATATGGTATCCCCGAATACTTTGGAGATGGCATATTGGACATCTATGATTTTCATAGTTCTGCCAATAACTATACCAATGCCTATGGCAATAGTAGCCAAGGTACGGTTACCGGAACGGTTTATTATGTTAAAGATACCGACTTAGATGGCATTCCAGATTATATAGACACAACGTCCAATGGTTCTACTTATGATATTGCAGGAACTTTGTACGCTAGTCTTGACGCCAATAACGATGGCGTCATAGACGATACCAATGATTTAGACAGAGATGGTATTGTGGATTTGTTTGATACAGATGATAATGTTTTTGGTTCACCAAGGAATTTAGACCGAAAATTACATTTATTCTTTGATGGTCGCAATGATTATGGCGAAGATGCAAATGTGATAAGCTCTGGAGAAGCCAGTATCATGGTTTTTATCAAATCCAATGGAAACAATACATTAAATGAAGATAGAATCATTGGAGGACAAAATGACTTTTATTTAAGGGTCAATGATATCAATAACACAATAAGCCTCGTTGTTGAAGGAATAACACTGACGTCTTCCACTGCTATAACAGATGGAATTTGGACACACATTGCAGCAACTACAGAATCTGGTAGTACCAAACTTTATATTAATGGTGTTGAAGAGGCTAGCCACACTTCGGGTGGCATATTGGATACATCAAACTTTATGATAGGAAGATCATCAGCAGGCAACAAACACTTTCATGGCTACATGGATGAATTCCGGGTATTTAACAAAGCCCTATCTGAAGATGAATTGCACAAAATGATTTATCAAGAAATTGAAGATAATTCGGGTGTAACCAGCGGCGTTATCATCCCTAGAATTGTAACGGATTTTGTAGATGAAAGCACCATTACACCTCTCAACTGGTCTAGCCTAGCACGCTATTTTAGAATGGATGCCTACAAAGATGATATCATAGACGATCTAACAACAGCCAGTATAGACACTGGAACAGGAGCTCATATTTACAACACCAAAATAATTGACGTACAATCGGCGCCGCTACCTTTTGTAACACAACAAAGTGGAAATTTAGCTTCAGCAGTTGATATTCCTGCAACTGGGGTTAATGGAAACGATGTTATAAATTATGATTGGTCAATCGTAAAAATTTCACACGATGATGTTACATATAATGCATACCAAAAGCATGTTGGCCTTATAGTCGATGCCACTGATGCAAGTTCAAATCCTATCGAATTTAGTATTCAAAATAATTCTGAACTGAATATAAGCTGGTATCTAAAATTAGATGGTTTTATAGATTTAGAAGATGAATCACAACTGGTTCAGGGAGCAGATAGTGAAATAGATATAACAAGCGAGGGTTATATTGAAAGAGATCAACAAGGGACCAAAGATTTATTTACATATAATTATTGGTCATCACCAGTAGGTATACGTAATAACTCCAGCAACAACAATAGTTTTACACTTCCAAGTATTTTAAGGGATGGTTCGGTTGCTGCAGCACCCGTTAACATCACTTTTTTAGGTTCCGGTTATAATGGTAATCCTGGTAACCCCGGCACAACACCCATAAGTATTGCAGACTATTGGATATGGAAATATTCAAATAGAACCAGTAACACCTATTCGCAATGGCAACATGTAAGAAGTACTGGCACTGTATTAGCAGGCGAAGGTTTTACCATGAAGGGTGTTCAAAATACGGGAGGAGCCATTACAACGCAACAAAACTATGTGTTCAACGGGAAACCCAATAATGGTGATATAACCCTTACTTTATCACCTGGAAATGATTATTTGATTGGGAATCCCTACCCATCAGCATTAGATGCCGATGAGTTTATAAAAGACAATATTAGTGTTGCAAGTGGTGGAAAAGCTGCAACAGATATCATTGATGGTACCTTATATTATTGGGATCATTTTGCAAGCAATACACATGTACTGGCAGAATATCAAGGCGGCTATGCTACCTACAACCTAATGTCTAGTGCCATAGCGGTATCAACCGACACAAGAATTAATGCTACAGGGGTAAGCGGGGCAAAAACACCAAAAAAATACATTCCCCTAAGCCAAGGGTTTTTTGTAGTATCCGATGCCGGTGGAACCGTAACATTCAAAAACAGCCAACGTGATTTTAAAACAGAAGCATTAGACCCTTCACTATTTATAAAGCCAAGCAATACAAAATCTAAAACAGCCCAAATAAAAGATTCTGAGGTAGACGAAAGACAAAAATTCAAATTAATGTTCGACTCTCCCAAAGGTTATCACAGACAAATAGTGGCCGGTGTTGATGAAAAAGCTTCAAGTGGATTTGATAGAGGCTATGATGCGCCATTGATTGAAAATAATAAAGAAGATATGTTTTGGATATCTGGTAATGATCAATATGTGATTCAAGGTGTTGATAATTTCAGTGATACTCAAAAACTTCCTTTAGGAATTAAAGTAAGCAAAGAGGGAATGGCAAAAATTAAAATGGACATACTTGAAAACATACCTGATAACCTGAAAATTTACTTAAATGACAAAGAATTAAGCATCCAGCACCCTTTAAAAGAAAGTAATTATGAAGTTTATCTTTCTCCCGGCAGTTATTTAAATCGTTTTGAAATTGTGTTTAAAAATTCGGACTCACAATCATTAAATTCCGATGACATTGTAAATGAAACTATTCAAGTATATTTTTCAAGTGAAAAAGAAAGCATTGTCATTCATAATCCCACTTTAAAACAATTGAAATCTGTTGAAATAATGACTATTCTAGGGCAATCTATTAATAAATTCAATGTAGGTACTTCTAATGATTATATGGAGTATAAAACAAATCAGATAAGTACAGGAGTCTATATAATTAAAATACAAACTGAAGAAGGCTCCATTTCTAAAAAAGTACTAATAAGGTAATACACTTTTATTGTAAAAAAATTCCACTCTCTATTTGATAGTAATGATTCCGAAAACAAATCTCTGGGACTTTTTAATTAGAAATAACGCTTTTTATCGGATTTATTTGTTTTTTATCGAGTAAAAAGAAAAAATAATTATATATTAGCCCTGTAAATAAATCAGTAAAGCCATATTAATCCATGAATTAAAATTTAATTAATACTGACTAAAGAATAAAAATGTATTTCAACGAGTATTTTTTATCAATGGCTTGGCTTAGTAGTAATTTTACAACATCCCTCATATAACTTGGTTAATAGCAACTTAAACCAAAAACGATTGTCTTTGAATTAAAAATTCATTAGACAGTATGTTTATATTGTTGCAGTGCCCTAAATATTAGCTATATATGAAAAAAATTACTTTTTTAAAATTATACAGTTTAATTTGCATCTTTCTTATTAGTAGCTATACTAATGCTGATGTCTTTTATACCAGCTCACTACCGACCTATAACTTACAATACAAAATCATTAGCTTTTTTGTTGATTTGTTTTCTGAAAATACAATGAAACAAAATGATGATGCTAAAAAATATAGTAATACCAAGTCTAGCAAGCTATATCATGTTACAAGTTCAAACTTATTAACATCAACAACGTTCACCGTAGCTGCTGATGTTACAGGAGATTTTAGATCAATTGGAAGTGGTGATTGGGATGACCCCGCATCGTGGGAAGTTTTCAATGGAGCTACTTGGGATACAGCTACAGAATATCCTGGGGAGAATATTAAAACACCACCTTACCCAAATGTTACCATTTTTACTGGTCATACCATTACGATTGACACTAACTTGACAACAGAAAATTTAGGTGATGTTATAATAGATGGAACATTAATATTAGGAGATGGCACATCTTCACAGCACATAACAACATTAACAACAGAAAATTTAACAATAAGTTCTAGCGGAATACTTTCATTTGATGGCAACAAAGTGCATTTAACTTTTCCGAGTGCCAATGCAGCAGTTCTAATTGATAACGGTGGTACAATCACAGGTAATTGCACTAACAATGATCAAATCATTATTAATGGTGAAGTATATGCAGCTTGTGCCGGAGGTGGATCAGGGGTATATTCATTTGGAGAGATAGTTACAGCCGGAGGAACTTTAAAAGCAATAATATCTATTCCGCCAAGTGACCCTAATACTGTTTGTCCGGGAAGCACAATAAATTTTACCGGAGGATTTAGTGGTCCAGATACAAATGTGAATTTTACATGGACTATTACAGATTCCAGTAACAATATAATATCACAATCAACTGGTCCTACTAGTGGCTCATTAGCTAATGAAACCATAACCACAACTGGAAGCTTTCTTCCTCCTTCCTCGGATGATTATTTACTTACTTTAGAAATTGAATCACCTTCAATTACAAATATTGCAACAAGATCTTTTAATGTTAGTGATACAACAAACCCGACGGCTTCCAACCCTGCGCCAATAAGCGTGCAGTGCCTTGCGGACGTGCCCGCGCCAGACGTAACGGTCGTGGACGATGAAGCGGACAACTGTGGAACGCCCACGGTAACCTTCGTGAGCGATTCTGCCAGCCCGCTGGTGAACGACGGCACAATTACAAGAACCTACAACGTCAATGACGGAAACGGTAACAGCATAAACGTGACCCAAACAATTACCATTGACGATACAACAAACCC
>NZ_PJEO01000008.1 GCF_002843175.1 Confluentibacter flavum | reverse complement strand
GTTTGCCGGCTTCCGATTTTCCTTCGGAAAATCCTCGCCCACAAACACGCAACTTTCCATACAGGAACACGTTGTATGCAATTTGAGAAACGTACGTAATTAAGATGAAAATATTGAAAATTTTATTGTGTTTTGCGATTTTCACAATGACTGTCGAAAATGTAAATAGTCAAAATACAAATCAAATGAAAATGGATTCTCTAATTGAATCTTACAAGAATTTGACCGACAAAGAAAACGAGTATAATATTGAGTTTGTCGAAAATAAAAATACTTTGATTTTTAAATTTAAAACTCAAAATTCTGAACAAATCGGATATAAAGTAATTCTGACTGACATTCATCCTCAAGGAATATTCCGTTATGAATCGGACAATAAAACCTTCTTAAGAATTTTATCAATCGATAATGGACATCGATTTATCAAAGAAAAATTCAGAAACGGATTTAGAGTCTCTAATACGACAAACGTCATTGACATTGGACTTCCAAAAATTGTGGATTTAGAAAAAACCGACAAAGTTATTAGAGACTTAAAAAGTGTCTTGGAAAAACCAGTAACGGAATCTGACGAAATTCAAATTGTTGAACCGAAATAAAAAATGGAAATTAAAAAAACTGCATACAACACCGTGTATAAAAAATTGCTAGTTTTAGCTAATACAAAGGTTGTTGCTTGTTTGCCGGCTTCCGATTTTCCTTCGGAAAATCCTCGCCCCCAAACACGCAACTTTCCATACACGAACACGTTGTAAAACATTTAATAATATGAAAAAACATTTAATAATTGTTCTTCTGATATTTGCTCAAATAATTTGTGCTCAAAACTCAGAAAAGTCCGAAAAAATCAATAATGAAAACAAAACGGATATTGAATATACTCGCAATTACACCATTTCATTAATAAACTTAATCTCAACACCTGAAAAGTATCACGGAAAGAAAGTTCAAATAATAGGCTATATAAGTCTTGATTTTGAAAAAAACGGGATTTATTTAAACAAAGATGATTATGAATACGCCATTTATAGCAATGGATTTTCGTTTTCACTTCCTGAGGGTTTATTAAAGAATAGTGGAAATAAAATTGATAAAAGTTACGTGTTGCTTGCCGGTACTTTTAATATGAACCAAAAAGGTAAAGTGGGTCCTTGGAGTGGTAAATTAGAAAATATCACTCGTATAATTGGCATAGGTAATAAAACGAATCACTCGAATGATTAAATAAAATAAAAAAACGTTTTACAACACCGTGTAAAAATAATTGCTTGGTTCTCGCCTACTTGGAAAATCCTACGGATTTTCCTCTAGTTCGTTCCATTTTTAGTAAGTTAGTTGCTTAAACACGCAACTATCCTTACACATCAACGTTGGCAAACATTTAGAAATGAACGTAAACAATCAAAATTCTAACGAAATTTCAGCTGTCGGACTTTTAAAAAAGACAGTTGATAACAATTATAGAATTCGTAGAATTTCAAGTATGTTGTTAGACCATTTTCTAATGTGTATTTTGATTATTCCACCTGCAATCATTCTGACTATAATATTTGAAAATATCGGAATGAAAATGAATGACGGAATGGGGTTTTTTGTTTTCTTTCTAATAGTTTTTATTTACTTAAATAAAGACTTTTTTAAAGGTAAAAGTCCAGCAAAACGGATTTTAGGCTATCGAGTAATTAATCGAAAAACGGAAAAACCAGCTACTGAATTACAATGTTTCGTTCGGAATTTGACTATCTGTGTTGCTTGGCCTTTGGAGGTTGTTGTCGGATTTATAAATCCTGACAGACGAATTGGAGATTTTATTGCAAATACGAAAGTCATTGAATCAGAAAAAGAAAAATTAAAGTCAATATGGACTGATTTAAAAAGCACAAAGCTAAAATCGAATTTTATCGGAATTTTAATAATTGGTGGAATTTATTTTTATGCATTAAGTCTAATATTGTAGAATATGAATTAAAAAAACGATTTGCCAACACCGTGTATAAAAAATTGCTAGTTTTAGCTAAAACAAAGTTGGTTGCTCGTTTGCTGGCTTCCGATTTTCCTTCGGAAAATCATCGCCCACAAACACGCAACTTTCCATACACGAACACGTTCTACGCAATTTGACCAAACCAACAAAATGAAGAAAATACAAGAACATAATCCATCTACTGACGAACTTCTGAATTTGGAATATAAATTTCAACCTGAACTTACCGAAAAGTTGGATAATGTGAAATCTGACTTTAATCAGGAATTGATAAATGAAATTGTTTTGTGGAAAACCAATCGTTACGCTGAATTGAATAAGGAAACGCTGAATTTGATAAATAAAATCGACCGAAGAGCGGAATTTATCGATTCTGCTCTGACTGGAGAAATTCTAATGCATTTGCTCAAAACGAAAGGAATTCGCTTACCGATGGCTTCGACCATTTTGAGATTTAGAAATCCAAAAATCTATCAAATTATCGACCAAAGAGTTTATCGAATGATTTACGGAACCGAAATGAAAATAAAGACTAACTTAAACGACAATATTATTCAGTATTTGGACTATTTAACCGAATTGAGAAATGTTTGTGATTTATACCAAATTCCGTTCTCTGAATCCGACAGAATTCTTTACGAATATGACAAAATTATGAACTTGGAAAAAATAAAATACTGAATAAAAACTGCGTAGAACACCGTGTATAATTAATGGCTAGTTCTCGCGGATTTTCTATTCGGTTTTTATTTGCTAAATTAGGTGCTTAAACACGCCACTAATCATACACAAACACGTTGGCTGCAAGTTAAAAATAATACAAATGTGATTAATGAATAAACTTAATATTAAACTCATCGCTTGCATAATTATATTTTCACTGAACTTAATTTCTTGCCGAAAAGAAGAAAATAAAAAGATAAAAAGTCGTGCTGAAATGGCCTATATCGAATTTGAATTTGATTTTCCAGATACTGTTTACTTGAATAAAAAGTATCATGGAGAAATTAAATATAAGAGTGGATTTGATGAAATAATAACAACGTTTAATGACAAACATAAAAATAGATATACTCGATTCATTGCTGCTAAAACGACATCAGATATTAATTATAGCGTAGAACGGTTAAGAAAAATAGCAACCGATACTTTTGGAGCAATTGACAACCGTACAATACCCTTTTATGATATTAAATTTTCAAAACTTGGAGTCAATTATATAGATGGAATTATAAACGACATTGTTTTAATTGTTCCTAAAGACACTGATAAAAATGAATATTATCCTCTGTTAAGGAATGAAATTAGAGCAACTCATAAAGTATTTGTAATCGATGAAAAATAAAAAACCAGCAGCCAACACCGTGTATAAAAAATTGCTAGTTTTAGTTAACACAAAGTTTGTTGCCTGTTTGCTGGCTTCCGATTTTCCTTCGGAAAATCCTCGCCCACAAACACGCAACTTTCCATACACGAACACGTTAGCAACAATTAAAACCAACCTATGAAGAACATTACTTTACTATTGTTTTTTGCTATAACGTTAGCATCTTGCCAAGAGAATAAAAAGAAAGCGGACGTTACTGACGATTTTGAAAAATCATACAAAGAACAAAAAGACTCTGATTTATTGCCAGAGCATACTGAACATTTTGATTCGATAAATAATTTATATTCTAACTACAAATATAAAGTAGCATTCGACGCACCAAATCATTGGACTTCGGACGCAGGAGTTTCTGAACATACAATTTTTAGAACTTTTCAACCAGATTCAGCTATTACTTTTGCAATTAACGTTATAGAATTAAAAGTGGATGAAAATGAAAAAGCACCAGACATTTGGGAAATGTATCAAACTCAAAGCGAAAAAATGGATTATCCATTTAAGGTTTTAATTCCAAAACAATTTAACTCTAAAGCAGAAGATTTTATAGCAAGTAAAACATACATTAAGAACAAAACTACGCTAAAAAGGAAATTTAAATATTTAGTCCGTGAATTAGAGTTAGAATATTATAACACTTCAATAGTTTATCAAACCTTAATTGATAATCTCACGTACACTTTTAGTTTAGATATTCCAACAATGTTTTATGACGAAAATCCGAGTTTTTATGACAACCTTATAAGAAATGTTACATTTCTTTACGGTAAAGAAGACGTGAACAAATACTTGAATAAAAAAGAGAATTAAATATGGACAACAGACAACTCGCTAACGAAATTAATTCGTTGAAAGAAACTATAGAATCTCTAATTATGGAAATTCAATACTTGAGGAATGACCTTGAAATAGCAAGCAAAGAAAATGAAGGATTGAAATTTAGAATGTCTGAATTGGAATCAGCTCTGAATAGAAATTAATAACTGTTGCTAACACCGTGTATAAAAAATTGCTAGTTTTAGCTAACACAAAGTTGGTTGCCCGTTTGCTGGCTTCCGATTTTCCTTCGGAAAATCCTCGCCCTCAAACACGCAACTTTCCATACACGAACACGTTGGGTGCCATCGGAGCCTACTTTTGGACATTCAAGTATGTATTGTTCGGAATTGGTCTTTAGGGAAAACGGCCCATTTAGAACGGGAATTGGACTGACTTTGGAGAACGCACTGGCATCAACAAGCTGTGTCCTGCATCAACAAGCTGTGTCGATTCCATCGTATGAAAGTTATACTTTCAGATGCGAATGCCTTCGCAAACAAGCTTTGATAAGTTAGTGAATTTTTCGGACAAAGTCAAGTTTCAAGTGCCAAAATATAAATGATCCGATTTAAATATCAAGTGGATTTCCGATTTTCAGGTTGACGGCACCTTATCAGCCACTGATAAAGCGCATAAACCAGAAAAGCAATCCATGGTTGAAAGTCGAACAGCGGTAGCGCAGGCCCGACGGTGTGATTTGAAAATCGACCAGGTAAAAAAAAGATAATCACGGCACACAACAGCGCGCATAAAACATAGCTTGGGATAGTATTAATTCAAACTTTTGTCCTATTTTTAAGGCAATTATCAAGCTTGAAAATAATGGTTGCTTAACCGCTACATTTCATGCACGTAACCGTTGGCAACAATATGAAAAATGACGATTTAATAAAGATTATTCAATCTACTGCAATTTCAATTGCGGCATCATTTCCTGGACTAGCCTCTGTTGCAACTGGATGGACTGAATACAAAAATCATATCCAAACTCAAAACATCAAAAATATTATCGAAACTTTTTATTATAAATTAAACGAAATTGAACATAAAGTAAATCATCAATATTTAGAATCTGACAATTTAAAAGCCTTAACAATAAAGACGTGTTTATATGGAAAAGAAGAAATGTCAGAGAAAAAAAGAGAGATGTTGAGTTTTTTTTTGGCGAACTCTTGTACTACCGATAATTATAATGATGTCACTAAAAATGCAATTTTAGAAACAATAATCAAACTTTCCGAGTTTGATGTTTTTTTAATGAATTTAATTGCAGAGAGCTCTAAAGATTCACAAAATTCTATTTTAGCTGGAACAAAAAAATATGAACCAAATAATTCTTCTTGGACTGCATTGGATGAACTTGACATCATTGAAAAAGTAAAAACAAATAGCGATAAAGAAGTTATCACAACTTTAGAGTATCTAAATGCCGTAGGAGTTTTAGAAACTTTATCATCAAGAAACATAAATCATAATATTACAAGCGAAATTAGTAGATATCTAAAGGATGAAAAATTTGAAGATATTCAAAGAAGGATAAGAGAATTGAGTAATCCTGATGATTATATTAAGAATTTTAGGGAACTGAAAAAACTAAATGAAGAAGAAGAAAAGTTTATAAAAGAAACTAAATATGATGAAAATTATCAATATCAAAAAACTTATATGATTACAGCACTTGGACTAGCAGTTTTAAATTACATAAAGGAATAAATACTGTTGCCAACACCGTGTATAAAAAATTGCTAGTTTTAGCTGGCACAAAGTTAGTTGCCTGTTTGCTGGCTTCCGATTTTCCTTCGGAAAATCCTCGCCCACAAACACGCAACTTTCCATACACGAACACGTTGTGCATAATATCCGAAATCACGAGAATGAAGAATATTACGACAATAATTTTGACTTTAATAAGTCTGACGAGTTACGCTCAAAGTACTGAAACGATTACCGAAAAAATATCGGATAAAATCTGTGAATGTATGAGTGACGAACTAAAAGAATACTCAGAAATAAAACCTGAATTCAACAGATGTTATGACAAAGAATTTAATTTTATCTTTAACATTATTGACTCAACTGAACATAAAATACTAGTTCAAAAAGGAGCATTAGAAAAAGTAAAAAATGGAATCATCCCAACATTAAATGAAAAGTGCGAAAAAATTAGAAAACTAATTAAATCTGACCTAGAAAATTCGACTGAATCAGGTGCTAAAAATCCTTGTCCTACTAATTTTGATAGTAAGGACTTAGGAAAAATAAAAAAACGAAATGGAGAAATTGTTGCGCTTAATGGACTGGTAACAAAGGTACATACTGCGCATAACGACAAACCATACTACCAAGTTAAACTCGAAGGAGGAAAAACCATATGGATTGCATCACTTGTAAAAAGTGGGTTTGAAAAAGAAGGAAAAATATTAAGACTATTGGGTTATGTTTCAGAAGTTGGAAATGACGAAATAGCGAAAAAAT
Organism: Confluentibacter flavum; assembly: GCF_002843175.1. Lineage (GTDB taxonomy): Bacteria > Bacteroidota > Bacteroidia > Flavobacteriales > Flavobacteriaceae > Confluentibacter > Confluentibacter flavum. The sequence goes on along the minus strand of NZ_PJEO01000008.1, from coordinate 3,692 downwards.
ATAACGATTCGGACCATCATATTCTTGCATTTTGCATAATTGAAATGGATACTAAACAAATGTCAATGCTTCCAGGTTCAGAACTTCAAATCAAAGAATGGATGAATGGAACAATTCCAAAAGCAGAAAAATAAAAATACTATGCACAACACCGTGTATAAAAAATTGCTAGTTTTAGCTAACACAAAGTTGGTTGCCCGTTTGCTGGCTTCCGATTTTCCTTCGGAAAATCCTCGCCCGCTAACACGCAACTTTCCATACACGAACACGTTGGCAATAATTAAATGAATTACTCAATATACATAATTCTTGTTTTTTTCTTCCTTGGTTGTGAATCAACTGAATATAATGACAAACTAATTGGGGATTGGAATTATATTGACAACAATGACTATGGCCTTACTTTTACCAAAGATTCACTTATTATTAAATCAATAATTACCACAAAACAAAATTGGACTTCGGACGAATCAAATATATACCTTAAAAATATTACGGATTTAAATATGAACAGGGTGAACGAAGAGGACTTTCGAAATCATTTTATTTATAAGTTAAGCAAGAATAAAGATACTCTTGTTTTCAAATGGAAAACTGACACCACAAATACTTATTTTAAGTTGACACGAAATAAATAAAAACTATTGCCAACACCGTGTATAAAAAATTGCTAGTTTTAGCTGGCACAAAGTTGGTTGCCTGTTTGCCGGCTTCCGATTTTCCTTCGGAAAATCCTCGCCTCCAACACGCAACTTTCCATACACATAAACGTTGCCATTAATTTAAAAAACCCTAGATTCAATGAAAATTAAAGTTCTGAATTATATAATTTATGGAATAATAATGCTGACTTTAGCAAGTTGCGGAAATAAAACTCAATCGGATTTTATTTACTCAAAAGCGGACAAAAAAGTAGAAATGGTTTTAGAAAACAATGCGGAATTTTTGGTTGTTGGACAACCGACCAAAGCAAAGTTTGTAACGGAAAATATAGACAACCAAAAATTTCTGATATTCGGACCTGGAATTATGGTAAATCAAGCCGACAAAGATGGCTTCCGATTTACAATTACGCCGATTGAAAAAACTCTCGTTGACGGAAAATTGGAAATCCAAGTGACTGAACGAATTGAAAACGGAGAAAATTTTACTCATAAATTTTTAGTTCCAGTAAAAACAAAAGCGGAATAAAAAAACTAATGGCAACACCGTGTATAAAAAATTGCTAGTTTTAGCTAATACAAAGTTGGTTGCTTGTTTGCCGGCTTCCGATTTTCCTTCGGAAAATCCTCGCCTTCAAACACGCAACTTTCCATACACGAACACGTTAGGCACAAGTTAACAAAAAAACTAAACCAGATAATTATGGAAAATCCAACCACAAATAAATTTAGACCTATAGGTATATTTCTTTCAATAACTTTTGCCTTAAGCTCTATCTTTTATTTTCTCATTATATATTCTGGACAAGTAGGTGGAGGAGCTGGACAATATGCAATGGGACTTATGTGGTGTCCTGGAATTTCAGCCTTGATTACAATGAAAATTTTAAAAAGAAATATTTCTGACCTTGGTTGGAACTGGGGGAAATCAAAATATCAAATTTGGAGCTATTTCATTCCATTTTTATATTCATTAATAGCCTATGTCATTATTTGGAGTTTTAGTTGGGGTGGGTTTTATAAAAAAGAGGTTGTAGCTTACCTCACTAAATCATTTGGTCTTGGTGAAATAGGTGACGGCTTTATTATTGCATTAACTTTTCTTTTTGTTGGAATTTTTGGGACTATTACCAGTATGTCAAGTGCATTGGGTGAAGAAATTGGCTGGCGTGGTTTTTTAGTACCAGAGTTGTACAAAAATTTCGGATTTACTAAAACATCATTATTTACTGGAGCAATTTGGGGAATATGGCATATTCCTATTTTATTATTTGCAGATTACAATAGTGGAACACCTTCTTGGTATGCTTTGTCTTGTTTTATGGTCTTAATTGTTAGTATCAGTTTTATATATACGTGGTTTCGAATGAAATCTGGAAGCCTATGGACTGCCGTAATACTTCACGGAAGTCATAACTTGTTTATTCAAAGCCTATTTACCCCATTTACCACAGATACAGGAAAAACGGCATATTATATTGATGAATTTGGAATTGTATTGCCAATAGTTGCAATTGGTTTTGCAATATACTTTTGGACAAAAGGAAAAGTATTAAAACCAGTGCCTAACAATGTATAACCGCAATTACGGCGGATTCGACTACGTCCGAATCCACTCGGAATTGCTAATGTCTGTGTTAAACCGAAAAGTTTGCGTACTTAAACCCGTAACTGACGGTTATACGAGACCGTTGTAAACTATTTAAAAAAATCGAACTTATGACAGAATCAGAAAAAATATTAATTGACAACATACTAATTGACGACGGAATAAATAAGTTCAATACCGAACAAGTTTATAACGACAAAAGCCTTTACAAATTAGCAAATCAAACAATAAATTATAAGCTTTTGCAACCAAAGGCATCATATCTAATTGATAAGATTAATTTAGAAAAAGCCGTTTTAGTTATAAAAACCGATTCTCAACATAAAAAGAACGTAATATCAATACAGAACGCTAGTGCTGAATTGACTAATGAGTTTGATAAGTCTTTTTAAAATGTCCATCCCACTCTTTATCTTTAAACCCTATTAATGTAGCGATGCCAAAAACAATCTCGTTTTCTTTAATCGGACTTAAATCGGGTAAGTTTTTACTAATCAACGACCGAATTGAATCAACCGAAATCTCATTGTTAAGCTCTGGGCTTTCTGGTAATTGCAAAGTTCTTACGGACATAAAAACAGTTTACAACACCGTGTATAATTGCATTGCTCTCGGATTTTCCCTTCGGAAAATCCTCCCCAACACAATGGCTGTTGTACCTTTTAAAATTAATACTTAATCTCGCAACGCATCATACACGAACACGTTGTAAAACATTTAAAAAAACCGACTAATTTGAATAATAAGATTGCTTTTTTATTGTTTGTCCTAACATTTGGACTAAATTCCTGCGACAATCTGACTCAAAAAGAATTTTTTGACAAAATCGTTTATGATGAATACCACTCTAATTATGAAGGATTAGTTACTGAAAAATATATTGACAAACAAAATCACGCAATACCAATAATTATTATCCGAAATCAAATTTTTGGTGATAACAAAAAAGATTTTGTTTTTCAAAGTTCTGAACTTTTTGACTTTATCAAAGTTGGAGACACGATAACAAAAAAAAGAGAATCTTTATTAATAAATATTAAGAGGAAAAATCTCGATACATTAATCAAGTTGGATTTTGACAATATAAAAGGGAAAGAAAAATATTATTCTGAAAATAAATTTATAACTGAAATTAAATAAAAAACGTTTTACAACACCGTGTATAAAAAATTGCTAGTTTCAGTTAACACAAAGTTGGTTGCCTGTTTGCCGGCTTCCGATTTTCCTTCGGAAAATCCTCGCCCACAAACACGCAACTTTCCATACACGAACACGTTGCCATTAATGCTGAAAATCCGTCTACGTATTAAAAATTCGTTCATAAATTTGGAAAATGTTACCTTTTTAGGTAACTTTGGACTGAATTTAACGACTAACCAAATTGAGCGAATTTAATAGACAGATAGGTTTTTACGAAAACC
>NZ_PJEO01000036.1 GCF_002843175.1 Confluentibacter flavum | reverse complement strand
ACCCGTTGTGCATTATGATTTAAAAGAAAAAAGTTGTCCATATTACTGATAATCAGTAAATTGTTTTAGCGATAAAACATTAATTATGAACAACTTAAATGCAAATTACGAAAGAATATTGGAAGTATTACAAAAAATATCAAAAGAACAACTTTTGGACTATCAAAGACGTCGACCGAAGCTGAGTGATTTGGAACTGATTTGTTTAAGCTTAACAGCTGAATTTATGGGAATAGATAGTGAGAATGATTTATTTAGAAAGCTCCCTGTCATTATTGCCTCAAAAATAGACAGGAGCGTCTACAATCGAAGAAGACGGAAATTAGTAGGTTACATGGATGATATCCGATTAAGATTAGCCTCTCATTTTAATGAATTTGAAGATTATTTTATAGTGGACAGTATGCCTTTAGAGGTTTGTAAATTATCACGAAGTTCCCGTTCGAGAGTCTGTAAAGAGGATGCCTATGCTTTTCCTGACAAAGGCTATTGTGCCTCCCAAGGTTCCAATTATTATGGTTATAAGCTGCACGCCGTCTGTTCTATTAAAGGTGTTTTTCAAAGTGTCGATTTGAGCCCTGCATCGGTACACGATGTCAATTACCTTAAGGACATTAAAGCACAAATGGGCGATTGCACTTTAATTGGAGATAGAGGGTATCTATCAGCAGAAATACAGCTCAATTTGTTTGAAACCTGTAACATAAAGCTAAATACACCTATGAGAAGCAATCAAAAAGATTATAAAAAACAACCTTACATTTTCAGAAAAAAGAGAAAAAGAATAGAGACATTGTTCTCACAATTATGTGACCAATTTATGATAAGACGTAATTATGCCAAGTCTTTTCGAGGATTTAAGACTAGGATCCTATCTAAAATAGCGGCCCTTACAACAATTCAATATATCAATAAGTTTATTTTTGATAGAAACATCAACAATATTAAAATTAGCATTATTTAAAATGCACAACGAGTTAATTCATTATTTTTGACATGTATTTGTTTAAAAACCAAATATTTTATTGTACTTTCGTATTAAATCTAGTACATTCAATTTAAAATCAATTAAAAAAACAAGTTTCAACAAATTTTCTAATCCTTAAATCAATTAAAATATGAAAAAAATTACTCTATTTTTACTTTTTATAGCACTTGGCTCGTTTTGCTTTGGCCAAGAAATTACCTTGTTTGATTTTGGGCAGAGTACCAATACTACTGCTGGTAATTGGAATAATGTCACAGACCCTGGAACAGTAAGTTCTACTACAAATCTAATTGATGATATGGGGGTAGCTACAGGCGAAGTATTATCCTTGACAGATGCTTTTGATCCCACTCCAAACAGTACAGGAACAGTAACTCCAGATCCAAGCTTGCCGTTTCCTGTTACTGCAACCGAAGATAATTTTTATGGTGATGATACTACGCCAACAGGAGGATTTACACTTTCTGGTTTAGAAGCAGGAAAGTATTACTCGTTTCAAATTTTTGCATCAAGAGAAAATCCAACCCCTGTTGATAATAGAGAAACATTATATACTATCACAGGTCTCGCTGCACCGCAAACAGCAACTTTAAACGCTACAAACAATACTGCTAATGTGGCTACCATACTTAATGTTCAACCTAATGGAAGTAACGAAATTACTATTCAGGTTCAAAAAGGACCTGCTAATGTTAACACTAATGGATTTTACTATATAGGTGCTATGGAGATGACGAAATCTGATACGACCTTATCCAACAAAAGAATTGGAATTAATGGAACTGTAAGTGTTTATCCTAATCCTTCATCAGATTCTGAATTTGTGAAAATAAACTTAAATCTTAATACCGCAGCTAGAGTTAAAATGGATGTTTACGATATCACAGGGAAACTGATTAAAACGTTGTTAAATGAAGAAAAATCAGCTGGATCTTTTGTTCAAACATGGGACAGATCTAATGTGGCTTCAGGGCTATACATACTTAAGATTGACGCTGATGGTAGAAATCAAAATTCAAAATTAATATTGAAATAGACTTTTTATTCGGTAGACTTTATAATTCCATTTACTGTTTAGAGATTTGATTTAAGAAAAGTCCTTTGGAAGGTTACTTCAAAGGACTTTTTTCATTTTCCAAATCAAAATATTAAAAAATCGCTTGAATTTTAACCGATTTTTTTATGCTATTTTTGCATCATGCTTCAAGTAAAAAACATATCCTTTCGTTATACCAAACAAGCGGTTCTTAATACTATTAGTTTTTCGGTTGACGCGGGCGGACATGTTTCTATTATTGGTGAAAGCGGTTCTGGAAAAAGTACTCTTTTGAAATTACTTTACGGGACTTACGATTTAAACCAAGGACATATATTTTGGAAGAACCATGAGATTTTGGGACCTAAACACAATCTTGTTGTTGGACCTGAATTCATGAAATACGTGGCACAAGAATTTGACTTGATGCCTTTTATATCCGTTTCAGAAAACGTTGGTGCTTTCTTATCTAATTTTTATCCCGAAGAAAAACAAGTACGTATTAATGAGCTTTTAGAGGTTGTAGAATTAATGGGTGACGCCAACACAAAGGTCAAGAATTTGAGTGGCGGACAAAAACAACGTGTAGCCTTAGCTAGAGCCATAGCAAAACAACCAGAGATTCTTCTTCTAGATGAACCTTTTAGCCACATAGATAATTTTAAAAAGCAATCATTAAGACGAAATTTGTTTAAGTATCTAAAAGAGAAAAATATCACCTGCATTGTTGCTACGCACGATAAAGATGATGTTTTGTCTTTTTCAGACCAGATGATTGTGTTGCATGAGACTAAAATCATGGCTAATAACACGCCGAAGCATTTATATGAAAACCCACAAAATAAATTAATTGCTTCTTTTTTTGGGGAATTCAACAGCCTTAAATCCCATGGCATTCTATACGCACATCAACTAAAAGTGGTAGATGCATCAGATTTAAAAGCCATTGTAAAAACATCTTATTATAAAGGAAACTACTATTTGATTGAAGCTGATTTGGATGGGGAAACGGTGTTTTTTGAACATCCAAACAAAATCGAAAACGGTGAGCAAATTTATCTTGCTATTTAGAAAATGGTTTCAACTTTAAACCTTTGCTCTCTAAAAGCAACCTCATTACCAACTGTTTTACCCAAAAGTAATTGCCCAATGGGTGTGCTAGGTGAAATAGCATAATATTTTTCGTTTTCAACAGTAAATTCACCTGCACTTATAGCAATAAAATAATTGTTTTGGGATGTGATTACAAGGCTTCCCAAACCAATCGTTTCAGAGGTTTTAAATATATCAATTTTAGAAAACGATTCTTTTAATTTTTGGATGTCTACTAATTGATTGCCCGCTTTTTCACGTTCCAATTGTAACATGGCTCTACCTGTTTCATGCTTGTCGCCCGCACTACTTTTGGTTTCAGATAGTAGTGATTTCTGAATATCGTTTATAGTGTTTTGAATGGTTTGAAATCTGTTTTCAATAAAGTTTAAGCATTGATTATATAAGGCTGCTTTGAGTTTTAAATTACTCATCATCTTTTTTATTATAATCTAATTTCCCAAAGAAACCCATTTGTCTCACGATCCAAACCTGTCGCCCTTGAATATAAGCAGAAGCAGGATTTGCTCTGTATCTCATTGGGCTTGGTAATACAGCTGCGATGGCCGCTGCTTGGTAGCTTGTTAATTTGGCAGCTGGTTTTTTAAACCAATGTTGAGCTGCCGCTTCTGCTCCATAAATGCCGTTACCCATTTCAATACTATTCAGATACACTTCCATAATGCGTTCTTTAGACCAAAAAAGTTCTATTAAAAAAGTAAAATAGGTTTCCAAACCTTTGCGTAACCAACTGCGCTGTGGCCATAAAAAAACATTTTTTGCGGTTTGTTGGCTAATGGTACTAGCACCTCTGGTGCGTTGGCTTTTTTTGTTATGTTCTATAGCTTTTTCTATGGCTTTCATATCAAAACCATAATGGTTTAAAAAGTTTTGATCTTCACTACAAATAACGGCTAATTGTAAATTTTTTGAAATATTGTCTATTGATTCCCAATCATGTTTCCAAACAATGTCTTCGCCACTTGTAGCTTGTTGAACGGTTCGGATTACCATTAAAGGGGTTGCAGGAACAGGAATCCATTTAAATACTATAACCAAAGCAATGGAAATGGCAAAAAACCATCCCATCATTTTTAATAAAAATTTAAATACTTTTTTAATCATAATCAATCTAATAATTGCACTAATTCTTTACCTATTAAACTCCCAATAGCAATACCCATACCACCAAGGCGTACACCGCAATATACATGATTTCCCAATGGTTTTACTATGGCTTTTTTTTGATTACCCAAACCCATAATACCACTCCACCGATGCTCTATTTCAAATGGGGTTTCTGGTAAAATAGTCGTTTTCAAAAGGGTTTCCAAAGCATTTTGGATACGTTCGGTTTCATTGAATTCGGTAGTTTCCTCACCTTTAAAATCTAAGTTTCTACCACCACCAAACAAAATCCGGTCATCAATATTCCTAAAATAATAATAGCCTTTATCTAAATGAAATGTGCCTTTTATATGTAAATGTTTTATTGGTTTTGTAATAAGAACTTGTGCCCGAGCCGGTTTTACATCTTCATTGATTAATTGCGAAGCAAATCCATTGGTCGCAATAAATAGCTTACAAGTTGAAAATTCTAATAAACTAGTTTTTATTTTTACTGAATTATTGGTTTCTTCAAAATGTTCAACGGTGATGTTATTAAGGATTTTTACGCCTTTTGATTGCACTTTTTTAAGTAAGGCCTCCAACATCCTCCCCGTATCAATTTGACCTTCAAACGGATTGAAAATATATTGATTTTTGATATTCTTAAAATTGAAAATATTGTTTTTTAAACTAAACACATCTGTTTTAAAAATGGGTTTAAGGAATTTATTAATCTCGCTTTTTTGAGCCAGGCAGGTTTCATAAAGTGTATCATCTGTGTTGTTGAACAATTCGAAACCACCATGATTTTTGTAGCCAATTGCTTTGTCTCCCAAAGTTTTTCGCAATAAATGCAATCCATGAAAGCGTTTTTCCACGAATTCTAAAACCTCATTTTCGGAATGTGATTTTAAGTCTTCAAGGGTTTCACTTAAACTACCAAAACAAGCAAAACCAGCATTTTTGGTGCTGGCGCCTTGTGGAAGTATGCCTTTTTCCAATATTAATATTTTTGATTTTGGAAAGCGTTCTTTTAAATGCCATGCACAACTCAAGCCTACAATGCCACTACCAACAATAGTGTAATCTATGTTAGTGAACCAGCTTTTTATTTCCCAATATGATAGGTTCAAGGTTATGTTTGTTAGTGGTTTGTAAAAGTAGTGAAATTGTACTTTGGTTGTTGTGTTAAGGATGGAAGTGACATCCTTTTTGTTTTTCACAAAAAGATATAGCGTACAGCCTGACCGCAGTAGCGGTAACACCCATAAAAAAAGTCCCAACTATTAATTGAGACTTTTCATTTGTTATTCTTCAGTTTTTGGTTTTTCAATGACAAAATCTTCCATAAACTTCGTGGTATAATTACCAGCTAAATAATCGGGGTGTTCCATCAATTGTCTGTGGAAAGGGATTGTGGTTTTTACACCTTCTATAACAAATTCATCTAAGGCCCGTTTCATTTTGCTAATAGCCTCATCTCTGGTTTGAGCGGTGGTTATTAACTTGGCAATCATAGAATCGTAATTTGGCGGAATGGTATATCCTGCATACACATGTGTATCTAAACGGACGCCATGGCCTCCTGGGGCATGTAATGTGGTAATCGTTCCGGGCGATGGTCTAAATCCATTAAATGGATCTTCAGCATTTATGCGGCACTCTATAGAATGTAACTTAGGGGTATAATTTTTACCAGAAATTGGCACACCAGCGGCTACCAATATTTGTTCGCGTATTAAATCGAAATCAATCACTTGTTCTGTAATGGGATGTTCTACTTGGATACGGGTATTCATTTCCATGAAGTAGAAATTACGGTGTTTATCTACCAAAAATTCAATAGTTCCGGCACCTTCGTATTTGATATATTCAGCAGCTTTTACAGCGGCATTCCCCATTTTTTCCCTAAGTTCATCTGTCATAAATGGCGAAGGGGTTTCTTCTGTTAATTTTTGATGACGACGTTGGATTGAGCAATCTCTTTCTGATAAATGACATGCTCTTCCTGTAGAATCTCCCACTATTTGAATTTCAATATGTCTTGGTTCTTCAATAAGTTTTTCCATGTACATATCGTCATTTCCAAAGGCGGCCTTACTTTCCTGTCTGGCAGAATCCCAAGCATCTTTAAGTTTTTCTGGTTTCCAAACGGCACGCATGCCCTTTCCACCACCACCAGCCGAAGCTTTAAGCATGACCGGGTATCCTGTTTTTTTAGCCACTTTTTCGCATTCTTCATAGGTAAGTATAATTCCATCACTACCGGGAACACAAGGAACCCCAGCTTCTTTCATGGTTGCCTTGGCATTGGATTTATCACCCATCCTATCAATCATTTCTGCCGTAGCACCTATGAATTTGATATTGTGTTCTTCACATATTTTTGAAAACCGGGCATTTTCAGATAAAAAGCCATAACCAGGATGAATGGCATCTGCGTTGGTAATTTCGGCAGCTGCGATAATATTCGAAATTTTAAGGTAAGAGTCTTTACTTGCTGCAGGGCCAATACATACGGCTTCGTCTGCAAATTTAACGTGTAAACTTTCTGCATCAACTGTAGAATACACAGCAACGGTTTTAATGCCCATTTCTTTACAAGTTCTAATAACACGTAGTGCTATTTCGCCTCTGTTGGCAACTAATATTTTTTTAAACATAACTTTTAAAATTAAAAATTACAAATTCCAATCTCCAGATATTGGATTTAGAGTCCCGAAAACTATCGGGAGGCGGTATTGGAATTTTTAACTGGTTATGATGGGTCTACTAAAAATAAAGGTTGATCAAATTCTACAGGTGAAGAATCATCAACTAATATTTTTACTACTTTTCCAGAAACTTCAGATTCTATTTCGTTGAAAAGCTTCATAGCTTCTATAATACAAAGTACATCACCTTCTGAAATAGTTTGCCCAACCTCAACAAACAAAGGTTTGTCTGGTGATGGTTTTCTATAGAAAGTTCCAATTATTGGCGATTTGATTGTTATGTATTTTGAATTTTCTGCTGGTGCGGTAGTTGCAGGAGCAGGAACATCAGTAACTGGTTTTACGTCACTTACTGAAGCAGCTGTTGCTTGAGGTGTTTGAGTTGGTACTGGAGCATAATGCACTGCAGCAGTATCTGGATCTGGTCCGGTTTTAATGGTGATTTTGATATCATCCATCTCCAATTTAACCTCACTTGCACCAGATTTGGCAACAAACTTGATTAAGTTTTGAATCTCTTTTATATCCATAATTTGCTAATTAATTAATTTTTGGTTTGGTTAGTTTACAGAATTATATGCCCATTTTAAATAAATAGATCCCCAATTAAATCCACCACCAAAGGCGGCAAATATTAAATTATCTCCTTTTTTTAGTTTTGATTCGTAATCGTGTAATAATAGAGGCAGCGTAGCAGAGGTCGTATTACCATATTTTTCTATATTGGTCATTACCTTTTCATCTTCTAATTCTATACGTTGAGCTGTAGCATCAACAATGCGTTTGTTTGCTTGATGTGCCACCAACCAAGTTAGATCATTTTTAGTCAAACCATTTCTTTCCATTATTTTTACTGTAGCATCCGCCATATTAAAAACAGCATTTTTAAAAACAGTTCGTCCTTCTTGAAAGGCATATTGCCCTCCTTTTTCTATAGCTTCAACAGATATAGGATATGATGATCCACCATAAGTAGCTTGCAAAAATTCCCTTCCTGTTCCATCACTTCTTAAATATTCGTCTTGTAAACCAAGCCCTTCTGTGTTGGGTTCAAATAAAACAGCACCAGCACCATCTCCAAAGATAATACAAGTTGCTCGATCTTTATAATTAATTATTGAAGACATTTTATCAGCTCCAATTAATAAGATGCTTTTATATCTGCCAGATTCTATATAACTAGCTGCAACAGACATGCCATATAAAAAACTTGAACATGCCGCATCCATATCAAAAGTAAACGCGTTTGTGGCTCCAATTTCTGAAGCGGTATATGACGCCGTAGATGCAGCTTTCATATCTGGTGTTGCAGTGGCAACAATAACAAGTTCTATTTCTTTGGGGTCTAAGCCTTTTTTGTCAATGAGATTTTGGGCGGCTTTTATAGCCAAATAGGAGGTTCCTTTGCCATCATCTTTAAGAATTCGACGCTCTTTAATTCCGGTTCGGGAAGTTATCCACTCGTCGTTTGTGTCAACCATGGTTTCAAGTATCTGATTGGTTAACACATATTCTGGCACATAAGCACCTACAGCTGTAATTGCCGCAGAGATTTTACTCATAACTTTATAGTTAATTTGACCAAAAAATCATAAGAAATTCATGAAAATGCTCAAAATTTCTTCAAATTAGTGAATTTTGGTCTAATATTATACAAATTAAGTGGTTTTTGAATTGCTATGAAAACATATCATAAAAAAAACGCTCACATGTGAGCGTTTTTTTTATATGCGCGCATAATAATTATGCTAAATTTTCTACAGTTTCAGAGTTGTCAATCAAAACTTGACCTCTATAATATAGTTTTCCTTCATGCCAATGTGCTCTGTGGTATAAGTGAACTTCGCCTGTTGTTGGGCATGTAGCAATTGTTGGCGCAGTTGCTTTGTAATGAGTTCTTCTTTTGTCTCTTCTTGTTTTAGAGATTTTTCTCTTAGGATGTGCCATTTTATATATTTATTTATCCGTTAATAGTTTTTTTAATGTATTCCAACGAGGATCTATATCCTCTTCTTTTATTTCTTTTTCTGGGTCCATTTTAGGACTCAATTCTTCTAATTTTTTAAGTATGTCCGAGTTTAATGTTCCATCTTTTACGCCTGGATGTACTCGTTTAATTGGTACAGTAAGCACAATTAATTCATAGATGTATTGTTGTATATTAATTTCATAAGCACCATGTGGAAGGATTAGAATATCTGTATCTTCATCATTATATTCATCTCCAAACTTAACCACTAAATCAAATTCATTTTTAATTTTTTGGTCGTAAGGCTCGTTAGTTAAATCACAATTTATATTAACTGTTCCAGAAATTTTAAAATGTAATTCCATTAAGGTTGTCTTTTTATTAAGATCAACTTTAACCTTAATAGCTACATCATTAAAATCTTCATACTCAAAATATTCAAAGAACGTTTTCTCAATATCATAATCAAAGTGATGTGAGGCTATTTTTAATCCAACAAATGGGATTGTGAACTCTTTTAATGGCTTCATTATCACATCTAATTTGAGCCTGCAAATATATAAATTTTTATTTAAGTGGCATTACTTGTAAACTTTTTTTTGTTTATAAGTTTTGTTAGATGATATTAGACCTTTTTAATAGTCTTAATTATCGCTTAAAGCTAGTGGTAAATTAATTGTCGTAGTCTTTTCTTTCTCCTTTTTTCAATGGATTTGAAGTGAGCTCCTTATAATCTAATCTGTTTTTAAATATTTGAATGGCCATAAAAACCGCTTCTTTAAATGAGTTCTCGTCTGCAATGCCTTTTCCTGCAATTTCATAAGCAGTGCCATGATCTGGTGAGGTTCTTACTTTGCTTAATCCAGCAGTATAATTAACACCTTGTCCAAATGACAAAGTTTTAAAAGGGATTAAACCTTGGTCGTGGTAAGAGGCTATTATGGCGTCGAAATTTTTATAGTTATTGGAGCCAAAAAAGCTATCGGCCGCATAGGGACCATAAACGAGTTTGCCACTTTCTTTAAGTTTATTAAGAGTGGGCCTCATAACGGTGTCGTCTTCATGGCCAATAACGCCATTGTCTCCTGTATGCGGATTGATACCCAAAACAGCAATTTTTGGCCTATTGATATTAAAATCTTTTTCAAGGGAATGATATACCGTGTTTATTTTTTTTTCAATCAATTGGGACGTAATGTGCTCTACGATGTCTTTAACAGGAACATGGTCTGTTAATAATCCTATTCTTAATGAGTCCGATACCATAAACATGAGGCTTTCACCTTCTAATTCTTTTGCTAGATAATCGGTATGACCAGGGAAATTAAAATCTTTAGATTGAATGTTATGTTTATTAATGGGTGCTGTTACTAAAACATCAACGTCTCCATGTTTTAAAGCTTTTGTGGCTGCTTGTAGCGATTTTATGGCGTATTCACCAATTTTTAAGTCTTCTTTTCCAAAATCGATGGTTACTGTTTCATTCCAACAGTTAAACACATTCACTTTTCCAAAAGCTACTTCATTTATTTTATTGATGTCATTAAAATTGATTTCATATTTGAAATGATTTTTTAAATAAGCTATCGTTTTAGACGATGCAAAAATAACAGGCGTACAAAACTCCAAGATTCTGTCATCTTCAAAAGTTTTCAAAACCACTTCTCCACCAATACCATTTAAATCGCCAATTGATATTCCTACAATTATATTTTCTGATTTCTTCATTAAGAATGATAACTTTTGTTCGTAATTTTATGCAAATTTAACTAAATAAACAGATAATAATATGTTTACTGGAATTATTGAAGAGTTGGGGGTTGTATCGAGTTTAAAACAAGAGTTTGATAATATTCACATAACCATTAAGAGTGGCTTAACCAATGAATTAAAAATAGACCAAAGCATTGCCCATAATGGTGTTTGCTTAACTATAGTTAATATAAACAATGACGAATATACCGTTACAGCCATAAGGGAAACTTTAGATAAAACGAATTTAAAATTTTTAAAAGTTAATGATAAAGTAAACCTTGAACGAGCCATGAAATTGGGGGATAGGCTTGACGGACATTTGGTGCAAGGACATGTGGACCAAACCGCTGTTTGTACCTATATAGAAGAAGTAAATGGCAGCTGGATGTTTACTTTTAAATATGACGCATCGCTCAATAATATAACTATTGAGAAAGGATCGATAACCTTAAATGGAACGAGTTTAACGGTCGTTAATTCTAAAACAGACAGCTTTAGTGTAGCAATAATACCGTATACTTATAACCACACAAATTTCAATTCATTTAAAATTGGTACTACAGTGAATTTAGAATTTGATGTTTTAGGAAAGTACGTGGCTAAACTTTTAAGCTTAAATCTACTAAATAAATAGTTTAATTGTTTTTTAAAAGTTTTTTAACTCCATATATTAAAGCAAGGCAAGCCCCTATTAATACACCGCCATCGATTGGAGTACCGGGTGGAGGAGGAGCTCCAGGTGGGGGTAATTCTTGAGCAAAGCATAAAACACTTATTAATACAAATAAGATTGAGGCAATTTTCCTTTTATTTTGTATCATCATGGGGTCACAAATGTATAAAAAAAAGAGAACTAACAAATATTATCTTACAATTAAACCCAAAAACATCCATTAAACGTATAAATTATCGATAAAATACACTTAAATGAGAGTTCACTACAAATGTGGTTAACGAATTTTTTTGATAAAAAAGTATGAAAACATAACAATTAATCCCTCAAATTTCTTTTTTATTTTCAAATATATTAAATCTAAGTTCTAATAAATCATCTAGTTAAAAGATTTTTGTAAATAATTCGAATATTTAAAAAAACAGAAATTTACTAGCCATTTTCTATAAAAGCATCATAAAGTAAGGCTAAAATTCGAATTTTAATTGGACGCTTATGCTTTTGCTTTCGGGAGTTTTAACGGTCTCTGTATTTAAATTTGAAATAGCAATACCTAACAATCGTACAGAATTATTTAATTTTTCTTGAAATAATAAATCTTTAGCAGTTTCAAGAATTATTGATTTATCACTAATGAAATAGGGTAATGTTTTGCTTCTGGTTTGAAGGGTAAAATCGCTATATTTTATTTTTAAAGTGATTGTTTTTCCGGATACTTTACTTTTTGATAAACGATTAGACACCTCATTTGCAATATGTTCAAGTTTTTCTAACATAAAAATTTCACTGGATAAGTTTTCTCCAAAAGTACGTTCAGCCGCTAATGATTTTCGGATTCTGTTTGGCTTAACCTCGCTATTATGAATGCCCCTAACCACATAATAATAGTATCTTCCGGATTTTCCAAAATGGGTATCTAAATAGTCGATGGTTTTTAATTTTAAATCCATTCCAGTAAAAATCCCCAATTGGTACATTTTTTCGGCAGTCACTTTGCCAACGCCATAAAATTTCCGAATATCCAATTGTTCCAAAAAGGGAATGACATCTTCTGGAGTCACTGTTTTTTGCCCGTTAGGCTTATTATGATCACTGGCAACTTTAGCAATAAACTTATTAATGGAAATACCAGCCGAGGCCGTTAAACCAATCTCCTTGTAAATACGTTCTCTTATTTCTTTAGCGATTAATGTGGCGCTCGGATTTCCTTTTTTATTTTCCGTAACATCTAAATAGGCTTCGTCAAGAGACAGCGGCTCCACCAAATCAGTATAATCATAAAATATTTTTTTTATTTTTTTAGATATTTCAGCATATCTTTCAAAATGAGGTCTTACAAAAATAAGTTCCGGACATAACTTGGCTGCTAAATTTCCTGACATGGCACTTTTAACACCAAATTTTCTGGCCTCATAACTCGCCGCACTTACAACGCCACGTTTTCCACCACCACCTACAGCAATGGGCTTTCCCTTTAGTTCTAGATTATCCATTTGTTCGACAGACGCAAAAAAGGCATCCATATCTATATGAATAATTTTTCTAATTGGTAAATTGGTAGACATACTGTAAATTTATGCATTCCTGCGAAGGCAGGAATATCGATTTATTAGATTTGTAAAAAAAAATTAATAAGATATCCACTTTCGTGGACATTATTATGATTGAAATAGAACGTAAATTTTTAGTAACTTCAGATAAGTATAAAACGGAAGCATTTAAACAATCAAGAATTGTCCAAGGCTTTTTAAATACAAAAAAAGAACGAACTGTAAGAGTTAGAATTAAAGGCGATAAAGGATTTTTAACAATTAAAGGGGAGTCCAACAGCAATGGATTGTCTAGATTTGAATGGGAAAGGGAAATATCCATAATTGAGGCTGAAAATCTTTTAAAGCTATGTGAAAAAGGGGTTATTGAAAAAATTCGTTATGAAGTGAAGGTAGGAAACCATATTTTTGAGGTAGATGAGTTTAATGGAGACAATACAGGTTTGGTTATGGCAGAAATTGAATTAGCAAGCGAAACAGAAATTTATGAAAAACCAAATTGGCTTGGCGAAGAGGTTACGGGAGATATACGCTATTATAATGCTCAATTAAGTAAACAGCCTTATAAAATTTGGTAGTAATTTAAAATATACATATGAAGAAATTAATTTTGTCAACTTTAATATTAGCCTTTCTTTTTTCTTGTAAAAAGGAATCTGATGGTAAACATTTAAATGAAAAAATGGATAGCTTGGAAGTAAATAGTAAACCTATGGACACTTTAGGTTTAGAAAAAACCAATAAAAAATCTACCAAAGAATTAAAAGCAGAACTTACTGCTAAAGGTTTTCAAACGTTTGATTATGTTGATGAAAAAACAAAAGACACCATTATAATGCAGCAATATTTCATAGTATTTTTAAAATCGGGACCAATTAGGTCACAAAATGAGGAAGAGGCAGAACTATTACAAACTCAACATTTAGCACATTTGTCTAAAATGTATGAGCTAGGTTATGCCGATATTTCTGGGCCTTTTGGAGATAATGGAGATATTCGTGGTATTACTATTTATAATGTGCCAACACTTAAAATGGCAGATAGTTTGGCAAAGTCCGATCCAATGGTTGAAAAAGGAAGATTAACAGTGGAAGTACATCCTTGGTGGGCAGCAAAAGGATATGCTTTAAGGTAATGCTAAAAATTTTAAGAGCCCTTTTTCTACTTATAAATGTTATAGTAATCTTGGCATTATTAACCATTCACTTTATTATAAGAGATAATGGTTTTTATGAACCCTTGTTTTTTTACATTTTTCCTTTACCCATAATTATTGGTATTATTTTGTTTTTTTCCTTATTTATTGGTAAAAAAAGAAGAAAATATAATTTAATTCTAGCTGGATCATTGTTACTTCTTTGGTTAGGGAGAAGCTTTAAAATTCATTTTTCAGATGACATAAGTAAAGCTGATTTAGAAGTTGTTTTTTGGAACGCGTCTCGTGATAATAGCTTTGAAGAGGCTTTTGTTGAAAATAAAGGAATTCCTGATGTTTTAGTTTTAGTTGAACCTAAAACAACCGATATTATAAGCTTAAAGCAGCAATTTGCCGATTATTACATCTATGATATGAAAGGTAACATATATTTATTCTCAAAAACACCTGTTACAATTGAAAAAGAAGCAACCTCTAAACGTAATTCAACAGTTGTAAACTTCAAATCCAGGGATATTGATTTTTATGCTGTTGATGCACAAGGCAGTCCAGATTTGCCAAGAAGAGGGGAGATGCAATTTATCGATTCACAGATTGATAAAAAAAGTAAAGCCATTATTTTAGGGGATTTTAATTTACCATACGAATCTGGTCTTTTCAAAAATATAAAGAAGAGTTTTAATCAAGCGTTTAACGAAAAAGGTAATGGGTTTAGAGAAACTTGGTTTTGGAACATCCCCTTACTTTCCATAGACCATATTTGGGTTTCCAAAGATTTAAAAATTCTTAAAACCGAAAAGATAGGAACTTTTAAATCAGATCACAGTATGCTTAAAACGTATATCAAGAGGTGACTTTATCTAAATAAGAATTGTATTCCCTTTCTACGTTACAAATTTTAACGTTATACCAATTATACCAATCTTTTTTCCCTTTCAATTGTGCTTGTAAATGATCACTTTGTTGCTTCCAGTTTTTTATGTCTTCTAAACTTTCCCAATAACTTACTGTTATTCCAATTTGATTTCTTGCACTATCCATACCTAAAAAACCGGGCTGCAATTTTGCTAATGTTTCCATTTTTTCTGCCATTTCATTATAGCCTGCAATATGGTCTTTTTGTATGGATGTAAAAATGACCGCGTAGTAAGGTTTAAAATCTTCCATTTTATATATTCTATTAAACCAAAATTAAAGCTTATACTTATTAATTTCAGTATATTTTATAATGATTTATTCACAATATGACTTTAATTGTAATCATAGGATTCGAACCTATTTTAATTGGTATCTTAGTAATAATTTATTTAGAACATTAAAATAAGCACCAATGAAAGAACCATTTACCCATTTTGATATAGATAAAACCCTGAAAAGTTTAGGCTTAAAAGATATAAATGAAGGCACTTCAACAGGGTCACACAATTTTTCTGGTAAGGAGTTATTAGAAAGCTATTCACCAGTTGATGGGCAATTAATTGGAAAAGTTGCAATCACAACTCAAGAAGATTATGACAAGGTAATGAATGCTGCTTCAAAAGCATTCAAAACCTGGAGAACGGTTCCAGCACCAAAACGAGGAGACATTATTCGCCAATTAGGGGATAAACTACGTGAAAAAAAAGAAGCTCTAGGAACGCTGGTCTCTTATGAAATGGGCAAGAGCCTGCAAGAAGGTTTGGGAGAAGTTCAAGAAATGATTGATATCTGCGATTTTGCTGTCGGGTTGTCTAGACAGCTTCACGGATTTACCATGCATTCTGAAAGACCTGGCCATCGTATGTACGAACAATATCATCCGTTAGGAGTTGTTGGTATTATTTCGGCATTCAATTTTCCGGTCGCAGTTTGGGCTTGGAATACTGCTTTGGCTTGGGTTTGTGGCGATGTATGTATTTGGAAACCCAGTGAAAAAACACCTTTGTGTGGAGTTGCTTGTCAAAATATCGTAACCGAAGTGTTATCTAACAATAATTTACCAGAAGGCATTTCAAACTTAATTAATGGGGATTATAAAGTTGGCGAATTTATAACAAAAGATAATCGAATTCCTTTGATTTCTGCTACTGGCTCCACGCGAATGGGAAAAATAGTGGCGCAAGAAGTGGCGGCCCGTTTAGGTAAATCGTTATTGGAATTGGGAGGAAATAATGCCATCATTGTGACACCGGATGCCGATATTAAAATGACTGTCGTTGGTGCTGTTTTTGGAGCTGTTGGTACGGCGGGTCAGCGTTGTACATCCACCAGACGCTTGATTATTCATGAAGATATTTACGAAAAAGTTAAAGCAGCTATTGTCGATGCTTACAAACAACTTCGAATAGGCAATCCGCTAGATGAAACCAATCATGTAGGACCACTAATTGATAAAGATGCTGTTAAAATGTATCAAAATGCCCTAAAGCAAGTTGTTGAAGAAGGCGGAAATATTGTGGTTGAAGGAGGTGTTTTTTCTGGGGAATCTTATAAAAGCGGTTGTTATGTAAAACCTGCAATCGCCGAAGCAAAACCAGCATTTAAAATAGTACAGCACGAAACTTTTGCACCTATTTTGTATTTATTAAAATATTCTGGAAGTGTGGATAATGCTATCGACATACAAAACAATGTTGCACAAGGGTTAAGTTCTGCGATAATGACTAATAATTTGCGTGAAGCAGAACTGTTTTTATCAGTTCAAGGGTCGGATTGTGGCATTGCCAATGTCAATATTGGCACATCGGGAGCAGAAATAGGAGGCGCTTTTGGGGGAGAGAAAGATACAGGTGGCGGACGAGAGTCGGGTTCTGATGCTTGGAAAGTATATATGCGCCGACAAACCAATACTATAAATTATACTACTGAAGTTCCTTTAGCACAAGGCATTAAATTCGATTTGTAAATTTACAGCAATATTAAAAATATTTAGTCAGTATTATCTTTCATTTCTTATACTAATTAAAAAAAATGCCCAAAAACATAGAACTTGAATTAGCCTGGGATTTTGTTGAAAAAACAGATAGAAATGTATTTTTAACAGGAAAAGCAGGTACAGGAAAAACGACGTTTTTACATAAATTAAAGGAAAAATCTTTTAAAAGATTGGTGGTAGTTGCTCCTACGGGAGTTGCAGCTATTAATGCCAAAGGGGTTACTATACATTCGTTTTTTCAAATGGCTTTTGGTCCCATTTTGCCTGAGGAAGCTGGATTTCATAATAAAGAGTCTGGGTTTCAAAGGAAATTTAATAAGACCAAAATTGATATTATAAAATCGCTAGACCTATTGATTATTGATGAAATCAGTATGGTTCGTGCAGATTTATTAGATGGCATAGACGCTGTTTTAAAACGCTACAAAGACAGAACAAAGGTCTTTGGGGGTGTGCAAGTACTCATGATTGGTGACTTACAACAACTTTCCCCAGTAGTGAAGGACAATGAATGGGATTTACTAAAACCATATTATGAAACGCCTTATTTTTTTAGTAGTAAGGTTTTCAAAAGTTGTAACCCAATTAGCATTGAATTAAAACATATTTACAGGCAAGATAATGAGGTGTTTATTAAAATTTTGAATGAAATCAGAAATAATAAACTCACAAACCAGTCGGCAACACTTTTAAATAAACGGTACATTGCCGATTTTGTTCCTGCTAAAAATGATGGCTATATAACACTTACCACCCATAATAATAGAGCCAACGAGATGAATAATCTGGAGTTGCAAAAAATTAAAGATTCAAGTTATTTCTATAAGGCTGAGGTTGATGGCAATTTCCCTGAATATTCGTATCCAACCCATGAAACACTCGAGTTAAAAAAGGGAGCGCAGGTCATGTTCGTAAAAAATGATAGCACGCCCGAAAAACGTTATTTTAATGGAAAAATAGGCAAGATTATTCATTTAGATAAAGAAGAAATTAAGGTAAGGTGCCAAGGAGATGATTTTGATATCGTGGTGACTCCAGAGCTTTGGGAAAATATTAATTATAGTATCGACCCAGAAACTAAAAAAATATCGGAAACCGTCGTAGGCGCTTTTTCGCAAATGCCGTTACGACTTGCTTGGGCGATAACCATTCATAAAAGCCAAGGGCTTACCTTTGAAAAAGCGATTATTGATGCACAAGCGTCTTTTGCGCATGGGCAGACTTATGTGGCATTAAGCAGATGCAAAACGCTTGAAGGTATTGTTTTAAAACATCCCATTAACAAGAACAGTATTATTAACGATTTGCGGGTAACATCGTTTACTGAAACGGTTGAAAATAACCCGCCAAGTGAGACAGTTTTAAATGAATCCCAAAAAAAATATCAACTTAGTTTAATTGAAGAATTGCTTAATTATTATGCGTTTTTACAACCTGTAAATAGGATTTTAGATGTGTATTATAAAAATTCCAGTAGTATAAAAGGCCATATTGTTGAACCATTAACAACCATTAAAGAAGAAGGTATAACCAAATTATTAAAACTAAATACCAGTTTTATGGCTCAACTAAAAGCATTGAGTGTTGATGTTATGGAACCAGAGAAAAATACTGTTATTCAAGAAAGAATCAATAAAGCTTTGGCATATTTCACAAAACATACAGAAGACTTTATAAAAACACCCTTAAACACCCTAACATTTGCCACAGAAAACAAAGACGTTGATAAAGAAATCAATAAACATTTAGATGAGATTGAAGAGCAATTAGCAACTAAATTATATTGTTTGAATGGTTTAAAAGAGTATTACAGTAGCTTAACTTATTTAGAGATAAGAGCCAAATCGGTTTTACAAAAGTCCAAAACAACACCCATTAAAATAGAACGTAAAGACACCACAGAACATCCTATTTTGTTTGAACAGTTAAAAGCCTTGCGAACATCATTTGCCGATGCAGAAAACGTGCCTCCTTATGTTATATTTACTCAAAAATCTTTGTACGATTTATGCGAAATGCTTCCCACAAACAATAAACAGTTGCTCGCTGTAAATGGCATGGGGAAAGTGAGAGTAGAAAAGTATGGAATGAAAATTTTGGATATAATTAAAGCATTTTGTGATGCTAATTCTATAGACTCGAATACCATTCTTGCCAAGAAAGAAAAACCTAAAAAAGAAGATACAAAAAAAGTGTCGCTTGACTTATTTAAAAGAGGATTATCTATTTCCGAAATTGCCAAAGAAAGAAATTTTGTAGAAACAACCATTCAAGGTCATTTGGTACATTTTATTCCAACGGGAGAAGTTAAAATAACAGATTTAATGCCTGAGGAAAAGTATGAGGAACTTAAAATAATCATACAGCAAACTACTTTTGATAGTTTAACGGAACTTAAAAATAAAATTGATGATAAATTCACGTATAATGAAATGAGAATGGTTGCTAATAATTTGGAGTTGTTGTAATAAAGATTTTAAAAAAAACCTTGTCTCCGATCCAGTTGTTTTAGGGGAAGACAAGGTATATATAAATGATTAATAGCTATACGAAGATAATTATTATTTGAATACTTTTGATATGTTGAGATGAATTTAAAGTTAAATAAATGTAAAATAAATTTTAGCTTTAACTATATTTCACTTTTCTCAAAATCCGCATAGACTCTTTGTGAATATTGTATAAACCCTCATTATAATTCTTTAAATATGGTTTCACTTCATTAAGTTTATCAATAGCTTCGTGAAATAAATTCAGGTAACAAATTAAGTAAGTGCCCGGTAAATTTTTTAAATCATTTTCTTCGCTAATAGTTAGTGTCAAACCTTTTTTAAGTTTTTCTAAGATAGCATTGTTACTATTATAAATATGGAATAGTGTTTTTTTATCAAATTGAGGCGGTTCAAATATTAAGGTTGTATCAATATTATAATTGGCATTGTTTTCAAAACGAATGATGGTTTCCTCTAAAGGGTAAAATTTATAATTATTATGAAATCCAAGTTGTACATATTCTATAATTTTAAAAGTGTCTTCATTATAAAAAATAGAAACTTCATCTAGGGTAGAAAAAAACAATCGTACCTGTTCATTTATAAGCTCAATATCTACTCTGGAATAATAAACCTCTTTTTTAACTACTTTTTTTTGTCCAGACCAACACAACACAAAATATTCTTTAAATACTTTGTATTTTGGGCTATAGTCCACGCGCTTTTTCAAAAAATCGAATACACCATTTAAGGTGTGTTCTATGTTATTTTGAGCGTTGTTTTCAATAGCTTCAACAATTTTAGAGTTGATGTCTTTAATCTCGATATCAAAGACTTTTGGCATGCTCATGCTGCCATCTCTTAGGAATACAGAGCCGCCATAATATTTCCAAATATTTTTTCGCAATGACGTTATTTTACCAGTTGGTCTAATGGTTACCAAACCAACAACCTTATCATCTGGTAAATGGGGGAAAGGAATATTCTCGTATTGCACGACGGGTGCATTGGTTAAATAGGCATTAATAAGGTTTTGTATTTTACTATCATCAAAAAAATCAACACCAACAATGTTGTTGCTTGAGTCGTCCACACCAATAACAATGTATGAGTTGTTTTTTGGATTGCTATTGGAGAGCGCACAAATATGCTTTAAAAACTTTGCCTTTCCTTCTTTTTGGCTAATATCAACTCTCAGTTTTTTATCGTAAAAACTATTTTCGTCATTATGGGCCAAAAGGTGTTTTATAAGTAGGCGTTTGTTAATCATCTGGAGATTGTCTATTCTTTATTTTTATTCTTTATTTGAGTTCAATCAAATTTTGAGCCCTTGCGTTCGGAGCTTTTAAGATAATTGATAAATTTTGATAATTGATTTATTAAATTTTCAGCATCATTATTAAGTTTGTTGAAAGTACTTTCATCTATATGATTCCGTCGAAAACATCTTAATAATTGCGACTTGCTTTCGCTACAAGACCCACGTGAATAACTCAAAAACATGATGAATTCTTTGTTTCCGCCTCTGCCAAACCCTTCGGCAATATTATCCATTATCGAACCAGAAGAGCCATTAATTTGTTCTCTTAATTTATAATCTTTATTCAAAGAAGTATTGCAGATAATTTCCAAAATAGCATCACTAAATAGGGTTGCTTCTTTATAAATCGCTAAACTTTCAAATGAACTGTGGTGCGCCATATTACTTGAATAAACAATAAAAATAAACAATGGCATTCATATTCATAATTCCTTTTTCAAAATAGTACAACTAGCCTGCGCCGTTGGAAACACCAACAAATCGGCAATATTAACATGGTTGGGCCTGGATACTACAAAGTAAATGATCTCTGCAATATCTTCGGCTTGCAAAGCTTCAAAACCTTTATAAACATCATCAGCTATTTTATCACCTTTAAATCGAACTTTTGAAAATTCTGTTTCTACCGCTCCAGGGTTTACTGCGGACACTTTAATGCCAAACGGATTTAAGTCTATGCGCATTCCTTCAGTAATAGCCAAAACCGCGTGTTTAGTGCCACAATATACATTCCCTTTTGGGTAGACTTCCTTGCCAGCAGATGAGCCAATATTAATAATGTGTCCAGACTTCCTGTCTATCATTTGAGGCATAATAGCTTTGCTTACATATAGCAATCCTTTTACATTAATATCTATCATAGCATCCCAATCATCCATATTTCCAGATTGTATGGGGTCTAAGCCATGGGCATTTCCTGCATTATTTATAAGGATATCAATGTGTTTAAAATCTTCGGGGAGTGATTCGATAACTTTAAACGTTTCAATTTTATTACTAACATCAAAATTTAGTATGTGAACTTTGGTAAGTTTTTCTAATTCCTTTTTTATAGCGATTAATCTGTCTTGTCTTCTTCCGCATAGAATTAGATTTATGTTATGTTTGGCAAACTCATAAGCTGTAGCCTTACCAATACCACTAGTTGCACCTGTTATAAGAGCGGTTCTTGTCATTTATTTAATATATACTTTTGTATAAAATCTTCTTAGAATAAGATGATTTATGTAATTCACATTATAAAAATACTTAAAACTGGTTAAATATTTTAAAATTGTTTGTTATTGTGAAGTTTATCTGTCAGAATGGATTTGGTTCATAATATTAATAGATTTTTTTTAAAATGTAAATAACTAAATATTAATGTATTGGCGGCTAAATGACAAAAGGATTCAAAAAATATAGTCTTCAACAGTTGGGTTAGACGTATATATAGTTACTATGAATTTAAAAAACAAAAACTTATGAAAGCATTTATGAAATTAAAACTGGTTGTTTTATCACTTTTATTAATAACATTTTTTTCGTGCGATAAAGAATCAGGCAATAGTCCTAATGCCTCAGATCCAACAATATCTGTAAGATTGGTTGATTCGCCTGGCGATTTCAAAGCAGTCAATGTTGAGGTAGTTGACGTGATGATTAAAATGGACGATGACAGTGATGATGAAAGTGGATGGATATCCCTTGAAGCACAAAACGAAACAGTAAACCTTTTGGATTTTACTGGAGGAGTTAGCAAAGTATTAGTTGATAGATTCCCTATACCAACGGGAACTTTAAAACAAATGAGATTGGTATTAGGTGATGGAAATACTATTGTTATTGAAAACGACCAAGCAATTGACGAGGAATTCGATCTTAAAACACCAAGTGCACAGCAATCTGGTTTAAAACTTAAAACGAATGCTGTTATAGAAGAAGGGTTTACCTATGACTTTGTTTTAGATTTTGATGTAGAAAAATCTATTGTATTGAGTGGGAATTCAGATAATATTATTTTAAAGCCCGTTTTATATGTAAGTACAGAGGTTAGTTCTGGAATCATTGAAGGAACGGTTACACCTACCGATGTGCCTTCTACAGCATCAGTATTAGTTGATGACAAAGGAACGCCTGAAACAGAGGATGATTTTGTTATATCTGCTTTAACAGACTCAACAGGTGCTTTTGCTTTATGGGGAGTTCCTGCAGGAACATATGAAGTTATGGTAACTCCTTTAGATGAAGAGTCCAATTATGCTTCAGGTAGTGCAATAGATGTTATTGTAGTTAATGGAGAAATCACAACAATTTCAGACCCAATAGAGCTAATGCTTAAACCAGGCTCAATAAGTGGAGATGTAACCAACGATATTGTGGTATCCGTTACTTTAAAAGATAAAGTTACAGAGGAAATAATAGCGACAATAGATTCAAATGAAAATGGTGAATTTCTTTTTGAAGATGTTACTGTTGGCACATATGTAGTAACTATTAGTGCAACTAATTTTGTTTCTCAAGATATAGATGTTACTGTAGAGACAGGTACCGAAACTACAATGGAAGTTGTTACTTTAGTAGCAGAATAATCATTAACAATTAAAATAAAATTAAAAGAGCATAACCTTAGGTTATGCTCTTTTTTTTAACCTATAATTAACGCTCCCAAATTTTAACATTTAACCAATTATTAACAGCAACCCAAGAAAAATTTTAACAATTTGCATGGCTCAAATAAGGTCTGTATATTCGGGCTTTAAAAAACTAAAAAATGATGGAAGATACAGGTACAATAGATATTAAGTCTATTAACGAAAAAATTGAAAGGGAGAGTGCTTTTGTTGATTTGCTTATGTTAGAGATGAACAAAGTTATTGTTGGACAAAAACATATGGTTGAACGATTACTTATTGGTTTATTGGGACAGGGACATATATTATTGGAAGGTGTTCCTGGTTTAGCAAAAACATTAGCTATTAACACCTTGGCACAAGCCGTTCATGGAAGTTTTAGTAGAATACAGTTTACCCCAGATTTATTGCCTGCAGATGTTACAGGAACATTAATCTACAACATGAAGCTCAATGATTTCTCTATAAAAAAAGGGCCTATTTTTGCCAATTTTGTGTTAGCAGATGAGATTAATCGTGCGCCAGCAAAAGTACAATCGGCATTATTAGAGGCCATGCAAGAAAAACAAGTGACTATTGGTGATGAAACCTTTAAACTTGACAAACCTTTTTTAGTAATGGCAACCATGAACCCTGTGGAGCAAGAAGGAACGTACCCGTTGCCAGAAGCACAAGTAGACCGTTTTATGCTAAAAACAGTGATTGATTATCCGAAAATTGCTGAAGAGCAGTTAATCATGAGAGCGAATATGAGAGGAACTTGGGATAAAGTAAATCCAGTAGTTTCAGCCGATCAAATTTTAAATGCTCAAAAAGCTGTTCGTGAGGTTTACATGGATGAGAAAATTGAAAAATACATACTAGATATTGTTTTCGCAACACGTTACCCAGAAAAGTATAAACTTGCCGATTTAAAACCATTAATTTCCTTTGGAGCATCACCTCGTGGAAGTATCAATTTAGGAACCGCAGCAAAATGCTATGCTTTTATTAAACGCCGTGGTTACGTCATTCCAGAAGATGTTCGTGCTATAGTTTATGATGTTTTAAGACATAGAATAGGGATTACTTACGAAGCTGAGGCCGAAAATGTGACTTCCGTAGATATCATCAATAAGATTATAAACGAGATAGAAGTACCTTAATCCCATCCTAAATCCTTCCCCAAGGGAAGGACTAGATTTAGATGGAGCTTAAAACTAAAAAAGCCCTCTTTCTTTTGGAGAGAGGGTTGGGAGAGAGGAAAAATGGATACTAAAGAATTACTAAAAAAAGTACGAAAAATAGAGATTAAGACACGCCGATTGTCTGATCATATTTTTGGGGGTGAATATCATTCTACCTTCAAAGGGCGTGGTATGACTTTTAGTGAAGTGCGCCAGTACCAGTTTGGTGACGATGTTAGAAATATAGATTGGAACGTAACGGCTAGATACAGCGAACCCTTTGTAAAGGTTTTTGAAGAAGAACGCGAGCTCACCATGATGCTTATGGTGGATGTTTCGGGTTCTGAGATGTTTGGTACTGTTGAACAATTTAAAAATGAAATAGTTACTGAAATAGCTGCAACTTTGGCGTTTTCTGCAACCCAGAATAATGATAAAATAGGGTTGATTTTGTTTTCAGATAAAGTAGAACTCTATATTCCGCCAAAAAAAGGTCGCTCCCACGTGCTTCGCATCATACGGGAACTTATTGAATTTAAACCGGAAAGTAAACGAACGAATTTAGTGGAAGCCTTAAAGTTTTTATCGAATGTGATGAAAAAAAAGGCAATTGTATTTGTGTTATCCGATTTTATTGCTGACGATTACCAACAAACCATGAAAATTGTTTCGGGCAAACATGATGTAACAGGCATTCGAGTTTACGACAAGCGAGAAGAAGAGATACCAAACTTAGGGATCGTACAAATGGAGGATGAAGAAACAGGCGAGTTCATGCTTGTAAACACCTCATCAAAGAAAATAAGGTTGAATTACGGGAAGTATTATCAAGAAAAAGTGAACTATTTCAAAGATAGTTTCACAAAATCAGGAGCAGGTACTATTGATTGTCGTGTGGACGAAAGCTACGTAAAAAAAATGTTGGGGTATTTTAAAAGAAGAGGATAATTTTAAGTTAAAAGTTAAAAGTTAAAAGTGAGAAGTTTGAAGTTTGAAAATGTTGTATTTTATTGGAAGAGGTCTTGGGTCTTGGGTCTTGGGTCATTGCACATCGGTCATCGGTCTTTGGTCTTTGGTCTTTGGTTTTTGGTCTTTGGTCTTTTCTCTATTTCCTCCTTTTCACAAGTAAAATCGTCTATAGATTCCACAAAAATCAAAATTGGTGAGCAAATTATCTATAAAATTGAAGTTGAAACCAATCCAGGTAATTTAGTAGTATTTCCAGAAGGTCAAACGTTCATGCCCTTAGAAATGATTGATTCGTATCCAATAGATACCATCAAAAATAAAGACAAGTATAACCTTATAAAAAAATATGGATTAACGCAGTTTGACTCTGGAACGTATACCATTCCGAGACAAAAAATTATCATCACCGACAAAACATTTTTAACCGATTCTTTAAAAGTTGAGGTTAATACCATAGTTGTAGACACCACAAAACAAGGATTGTATGATATAAAACCCATTATTGAGGTTAAAGAAATAGGAAGCGATTGGTGGAAATATTTGCTTTACACGTTGTTGGCTTTAGCCATTATCGGCGGTCTATTATATTGGTTCATATGGCGAAAAAAACCACTCACGGAAGCAGAACAAATAGCATTGCTTCCACCGTATGATAGAGCAAAATTAGCTTTAAAAAAATTAGATGAAGCTCATTATCTAGAAAATGAAGCGATAAAGGATTATTATTCTGAACTGACTTTTATCATTAGAAAATATCTGGATGAAAAGGTTTATGATAGAGCTTTAGAAAGTACTACAGACGAGCTTATATCCCGATTAAATTTATTAAAGGAAGGGAACCAAATAGATATCAGTAAAGAAGATATTAGAAATCTTGAAAGCATTTTAAAACGTGCCGATTTGGTTAAGTTCGCAAAATCTGCTCCAGATATTGAATTGGCAAAACTGGACAGAAACACGATTGATATAGAAATTGACCATGTTAAAAAAGCCCTGCCCGAACCCTCAGAGGAAGAAAAACTTTTAGATGCTAAATACAAAGAAGCCTTAGAACGTAAAGCCAAGCGTAAAAAGATTATCCTAACGGTGGCGATATGTGTTTTTCTACTATTGGCTACCATCACTGGATTTTCAATAAAATATGGTTTCAGTTATGTAAAAGATACCATCATTGGGCATGATACCAAAGAATTATTGGAAGGCGAATGGGTAACTAGCGAATATGGTTTTCCGCCCATAACAATTTCAACACCTGAAGTTCTAAAGCGTTTTGAAGTAACAATTCCTGATGATTATCAAGGAAAAATGAAACTTACAACGTTTGGTTTTGAAAAAATAGGTCAGTTTACCCTATTGGTCTCTACCAGCACACTTGCCCAAGCCCAAGATAGTTTAGATATAAATAATGCCATAGAAGGCAATTTAAAAACTTTGGAAAGTCAAGGCGCAAGAAACATTCTAACGCAAAATGACAAGTTTTCTACCCCAAATGGTGCCGATGGGGTTAAAACCTCAGGGACCATGCAATATCCATTACCTGGGACTCAAAATTTTATTGATGGTAAATATGTGTTGTTAAGCTTTGTTGCCAATAATCAAATCATTCAACAAGTTACGATAGCATGGCGACAAAATGATGTGTATGCAGATGATATGGTAGAGCGTATTTTAAATTCAGTCGAACTTAAAAAAGCTGAGGAATGATGTTTGAAGGAATAGACTTTGTAAATAAAGAATTTTTTTGGTTGTTGTTGGCTTTGCCTTTGGCTATACTGTGGTATATATTAAAGCATAAAAGCCAAACAGCCGAACTTAAAATATCGAGTTTAAAAGGTTTTAAAATAACTAGATCGGCTTTGCCAAAATTTAAGCATGCATTATTTGTGTTGCGTTTATTGGCATTGGCCTTATTAATTACGGCCCTTGCAAGACCCCAAAGGGTTGATACCTCTACCAAAACAAAAACAACTCGAGGTATAGATATCGTTATGGCAATTGATGTATCTGCCAGTATGCTTGCCAAAGACTTATCACCTAATAGATTAGACGCTTTAAAAGAAGTGGCTTCAGAATTTATAAAAGGAAGACCAAATGATAGAATAGGCTTGGTGGAATATGCAGGAGAAAGTTATACTAAAACGCCTATTACTAGCGATAAAGCAATCGTTTTGCGTTCTTTAAACGACATAAAATACAACACCGTTATTGAAGGTGGAACAGCGATTGGCATGGGTTTGGCAACCGCCGTTAACCGTTTAAAGGACAGTAAAGCTAAAAGTAGAATTATTATTTTGCTAACTGATGGGGTTAACAACTCTGGATTTATCGACCCAAAAATAGCCAGTGAACTAGCGGTTGAGTATGGCATTAAAGTTTATACGATCGGTTTAGGGTCTAACGGAATGGCGTTATCTCCAATAGGTATAAACTCCAGAACAGGTGATTTTGAATATGCCCGTATACAAGTAGAGATAGACGAAGCCTTATTGAAAGAGATAGCGAAAGTAACAGGAGGCACTTATTTTAGAGCAACTAATAATCAAAAGCTAGAAGACATTTATAATGAAATTAATAAATTGGAAAAAACAGAAATTGAAGAATTTAAATATTCAAATTATCAAGAGCTATATCGTCCATTAGTGCTTTTAGCATTAGGATTATTGTTTTTGGAATTTTTGTTAAGACACACGTTATTTAGAAGTTTTGTGTAGTAGAAAATAGATGAGAGACATTAGATAATAGAAGAAAGATAAAATTAGTGAATTCGTGGCAAAAGGCAACTAAACAACTCCACAAAAAACAAATAAACAACAATGTATCAGTTAGATGAAAAAATATGGTTTTGGGTGTTAGGGATCATTCCTGTAATAATCCTCATTTTTTTGATGCTTCAAATTTGGAAATATAGAACGCAAAGTAAATTTGCCGATAAGCAATTACTCAACAGGCTAAGCCCAAACAAGTCAGTATTCAAATCTATTTTAAAAATTAGTGTATTGTGTTTGGCTTTTGCATGCTTAGCGATGGCGCTTGTAAACCCAAAAATTGGAACAAAATTAGAAACCATTAAGCGCGAAGGTGTTGATATTGTTTTTGCTATTGATGTTTCTAAAAGTATGCTGGCAGAAGATATTGCCCCAAATAGATTGGATAAATCGAAGCAATTGGCTACACAAATCATAAATAATTTGGCAAGCGACCGTATTGGAATTATTGCTTATGCGGCTAAAGCATTTCCGCAATTGCCTATTACAACAGATTATGCAGCGGCAAAAATGTTTTTGAATAACATGAATACAGATATGATGTCGTCTCAAGGAACGGCCATAAATGAAGCCATTAAATTATCACAAACTTATTTTGATGATGAAGAGCAAACCAATAAAGTGCTCATCATTATTTCGGATGGTGAAGACCATAGTGAAGAAGCCGTTGCCATGGCAGAAGAAGCTAACGAGGAAGGGATTCGAATTTTTACAATAGGCGTAGGCGATGTAAAAGGAGGGCCAATTCCAGAAAAAAAGAATGGCATTGTTTTAAATTATAAAAAAGATGGTAATGGACAAACGGTCATTACAAAATTAAATGAAGAAACACTACAAGGTATTGCTGCGGTTGCAAATGGTGTTTATATTAATGGAAAAAACACCAGCGATGTTGTAAAAAGCATCGGAGATATATTAAATCAAATGGATAAAACCGAGTTTGAGACCAAACAATACGCCGATTTTAAAAGTCAGTTTCAGTGGTTTTTAGGCTTAGGAATTTTTCTTTTGTTTTTAGATGTTTTCTTGTTAGAACGAAAAACAGCTTGGTTAAAAAAATTAAATTTATTCAATGAGAATTTGTAGTTATGTTAATAAAATGAGAATTATAAATTTTTTAACTAACAAAAAACCAATGTTTTATATCTTGGTATGATGAACGAAAGAAACATGAACAAATCGATTTTTATATTAGTATTAATGATAGCGTCGTTTTCTTTTGCGCAAGAGAAGGAAGATGTGAAAGCGATAAGAAAGGCTAATAATTATGTCTATGAAGGCAATACATTATTGGCAGATAAAGATGATTTTGTTTCCGCCGAGATGGAATATAGAAAAGCTATTTCAGAACAACCTACTACAACGGCTGGAATCTATAATCTAGGAAATTCTTATTATAAAAGTAAAAACTATGAAGAGGCTTTGTATCGTCTAGAACAAGCTGCAAAAACAGCAACTTCCAAAGACGAAAAACACAAAGCTTTTCATAATATGGGAAACATTTTAATGGAAAACAAAAAGTGCAAGGAAGCTGTTGAAGCTTATAAAAGCGCTTTGAGAAATGATCCTACAGATGATGAAACTCGCTATAATTTAGCTTTAGCCAAAGAGTGTGCCGAGCAGCAAAAAGACCAAAATAAGGACGATCAAAACAAAGACGACAAAGAAGATAAAAAAGACCAAGACAAAAAGGACGATAATAAAGATAAAGGCGATAACAAAGAAGATAATAAGGATAAAGGCGATCAAGATAAAAAAGAAGGTGACGATAAAAAAGATGATCAAGGTCAGCCGAAAGATGAAAAAGACAATAAAGAACCTCAACAACCAAAGCCGCAACCTGGTCAATTATCTCCACAACAAATAAAAAATATTTTAGAGGCCATGAACAATCAAGAACAGAAAGTTCAGGAAAAAATAAATGCCGAAAAACAAAAAGGCGTTAAAGTAAAAACAGAAAAAGATTGGTAATTAGGAATGAAGATTAACGATTAATGAATTGAGAGATAAGAATCAAATGAAAACGAATGATTTAGAAGAAAGAATTATCGATTTTGCGGTGTTAATTATAAATCTAGTTGGAGAGTTAAAAAATGATTATTCAGGGAATTATTATGGCAATCAATTAATTAGGTCTTCAGGTTCGCCAGCTTTAAATTATGGAGAAGCAAGAAGTGCAGAATCTCATAAAGATTTCGTACATAAAATGGGGATTTCTTTAAAAGAATTAAGGGAAAGTTATAATTGCCTAAGAATAATCAAAAAGCCAATTTGTATAATGGAAATGAAGAAAATATTTTAAAGGCATTAGATGAGAACAATCAATTAATTTCAATTTTTGTTGCGAGCATTAAAACATCTAAAAGTAATAATTCAAGCATCAAAAATCGTTAATCGCTGTTCGTTAATTATTATGAAACTAATAAAATACATATCGTTATTAATAATACTACTTGCAACTAGCTTAGTTTCTGCTCAAATTAAATTTGAAGCAAAAGTTAGTAAAAACAGGCTTGGAGTTAATGAACGTTTGCGAATTGATTTTGAAATGAATCAAGACGGCGATAATTTTAATCCACCCAGTTTTTCAGATTTTACAATTATAGGTGGCCCAAATCAATCTGTTAGTAATTCTTGGATTAATGGCGTACGATCGTATCATAAAACCTATAGCTATTTTTTAGCGCCTAAAAAGCAAGGGAATTTCACCATAAGTCAAGCTACCATTAATATAGATGGAGAAACCTATAAAACCACTCCAATAAAAGTTGAGGTAACATCAGCGATTGAAATTCCTAAAGATCCAGACGATCCAGAATATTTGGCAAATGAAACCATTCACTTAGTAGCGGAGGTTTCAAAAACAAATCCGTATTTAAATGAAGCTATTACGGTAGTTTATAAATTATATGTTTCCCCAACAACAGGCGTTGATAACTGGCGTGAAATAGATAGCCCAAGATATAATGATTTTTGGAGTCAGAACATAGACACACAAGGCTTAAAAGTTCAAATGGGAACGTATAATGGCGAAGAATACCGTTATCTCGTATTGCGTAAAACCGTATTGTACCCTCAAAAAACAGGTAAGTTAGATATTGAACCTTTAAGTTTAGATATAGCCGTACAAGTGCCAACAAATAGGCGTAATATATTTGGTGGACAAATGATGGCAAGGGTTAATAAAACGGTATCTGCCGGCAATAAAACCATTAATGTTAGACCATTACCAGAAACTGGAAAACCGATTGATTTTACAGGAGCTGTGGGAAATTTTAATTTTAAAGTATCTACGACTAAAACCCAACTGGACGCTTCCGAATCTTTACAAGCAACCGTTGAGGTTACGGGAAATGGTAATTTAAAATTATTCAATGTACCCAAATTAACCTTGCCAAGTTCATTAGAGGTTTATGAACCCGAACACAATGAAAATGTTAAAACCGATTTGGCTGGTATGCAAGGAAGTATTGCAGATACCTACACTATAGTGCCTCAGTACAAAGGGAAATACCCCATTCCGAGTATTTCGTTTTCGTATTTCGATCCAAAAACAGAAACCTATAAAACATTAAATTCCAATGAAATCGTTATTGATGTTTTAGAGGGTCCGACTTCTGGCTCGGTAGCTAATTCAAATTCGGGAAACACAAAGCAACAAGTGGTTTTAAATAAAGACCAGTTTGCATTTATTAAAACAAAAACCAATTTTTCCTCTACAACATCCAGTTATTTCTTTAAAACGCCACTATTTTGGAGTGCATTATTGTTACCATTTTTAGCGATTCCGTTAGCTATTGTTATAAGAAGGAAAAAAGCAGATCGGGATGCCGATGTATATGGAAACAGAATACGAATGGCCGATAAATTGGCTAAAAAATATCTAAGCAATGCCAAAAAAGCACTCGGTAAAAAAGAAGAGTTTTACATTGCCATGGAAAAAGCATTGCACCATTATTTAAAAGCAAAACTACACATAGAAACTAGCGATTTAAGTAAAGATAAGATCAATAAATTGCTTTTAGAAAGAGGTGTTGAAGCCGAAACGATGACAGACTTCAACAATATTATGTTGAATTGTGATTTAGCGAGATATACACCTATTACCGCAGTGACCATGCAGGAAGATTATGAAAAAGCTGCAAAAACCATTTCATTAATTGATAAACAAGCCCGTTAAAATTTGTCATTCCTGCGAAAGCAGGAATCCATTTCGATAAAAAGAACAAAAATGAAACGACAAGTATTTATATTAATTTTTATTTTAACAAACTTTAGTTTTGCGCAAAACGATGCATTATTTGAAAAAGGCAATACCTTATATAATCAAGGAAAATATAACGAAGCCATTGATGCTTATCAAGCAGTTCTTCTTGATACAAAAAACCATTCGGCAGAATTATATTATAATTTAGGTAATGCCCATTATAAATTAAATAAAGTAGCGCCAAGTATTTATTACTTTGAAAAAGCGTTACAATTAGCACCTAATGATAGTGATATAAAAAACAATTTAGCATTTGCTAGAAACATGACGATTGATGCTATTGATGCGATCCCAGAGGCAGCATTGTCCAAACTTATAAAAAACATCACTAATTACATGACTTTTGATGGATGGGCAAAAACAGCAGTAGCCTTGGTTTTTTGTTTTGTTGTCTTATTTCTGTTCTACTATTTTGCCTATTCTACATTGAGGAAGCGAATGGCTTTTATAGGCAGTATGGCGTCTTTGTTTCTAGTAGTCATTACTTTAACACTAGCATTTCACAAATTTAATCTAGATAAAAATGATAAACCCGCTATAGTTTTTGTACAAGAAAGCAAAGTGAAAGCTGAACCTAATTTACGGAGCGAAGAATCGTTTACACTTCACGAAGGCACTAAAGTTCATGTTTTAGACACAGTTAAAAGTTGGAAAAAAATTAAATTGGCCGATGGGAAAACGGGATGGATTCCCGAAGAAGATATCAAGGCACTTTGATTTAATTAGGGTATCTTTAAACAAATAAATTTTAATGAACATAGACAGCATATTCGAAAACAACAAAAAATGGATTCAGGATAAATTAGATGTTGATGCTAATTATTTTGAAGATCTAGGAAAAGGACAAACCCCAGAGTTACTTTACATTGGGTGCTCAGACAGTCGTGTATCTACCGAAGAGCTTATGGGTGCAAAACCAGGTGAAGTTTTTGTGCATCGAAATATAGCGAATATGGTTATAAGCATCGATTTAAACGTCATGTCTGTTGTTAATTATGCTGTGGATTTTTTGAAAGTAAAGCATATAATAGTTTGTGGACATTACGCTTGTGGAGGCGTAAAAGCAGCGATGCAATCTGTAGATTTAGGACTTTTAAATCCGTGGTTACGGAATATTCGAGACGTCTATAGAATTCATAAAAAGGAACTGAACCATATCCCTGATGAGGAAAATAAATATGACAGACTTGTTGAGTTAAACGTTCAAGAACAATGTGTAAATCTTATTAAAACGGCAGCGGTACAAAAAGCAGTCAGAAATCGAGGCTTAACGGTACACGGTTGGGTTTTTGATGTACATACAGGAAAAATCATTGATTTAAAAATAGATTTCGATGATATTCTTAAAAACATCAGAGAGATTTATCATTTAGATTAAAGTCTTCTACATCTTTTTTATTCTTCATTTGCCTCATCATCAATGAGGTCTTCTCCTATCGGTTTGCCGTTCACAATAATGTTAGGAAAAATAGCTGGGATTATGGATTTCACTGGATTGTAAAGTACAGATTCCTCCGTGTCTTTGTCTGTCACGAATAAAATGTTGGCATTCATTTTATCCACCACAATTAAAAAAACACTTAGTATCAATGCGGTTTTCAATCCGCCAAAAATAGCACCTAAAAGTTTGTTAAAAAGCCCCAACATGGCAAAATCAGCTATTTTAGTGAGTGCTTTACCCGCCAAGCCAATAACCAACACAATAATCATAAAAGTGGCAACAATGGCCACGATATTAATTGTATTTTCTTCCCAATCAACTTTATCCTTTAAATAGGAAGTCGTGTAACTGCTAAAATGGAATGCCCCGTAAATACCAGCTATTAAAGCCACTACCGAAGCTAATTCCACAAAAAAACCATTTATAAAACCACGAACTAATCCTAAAATTAACAAGGCAAGTAAAACAAGATCCAAAATACTCATATAGCAACTATTTTTATCAAATATAACTTAACTTTGCAAAATTGCAAGTTTGAAACTTTGCAACTTTTTTACTCAGTAACTTATAAAATGGCTAGAGACGAACAATTAAAAGAACGCTGGGATTTGATAGTAAAAAAACTATCCAATCAATTTGCAGATGGGGAAACCTTAGATTTAGATGCTATTATTTACCTTATAGGCGTTCAAGAACTTGGGCAGTTGGATAAAACATTTAAAAAAGACCAAAAGCTGGATTTAATGCATATTGCCATTTGTAAAGTATTGAAGCCTTATGGTTATTATGAACTCGATTTTGTAGATAATGAAGGCTGGCCGCACTATAAAGCATTGGCAACCTTACCACACTTAAAAGCAGGTGAACAATCGGTTTTAATGAAAGAAGCCATTGTTAACTATTTTTTAGAAACGGAATATATTAATTAGTTTTAGGGCGTTCCTTTTTTGGGAAAATTCAAAAAAGTCAGGCTTTACGCTATATCTTTTATTTTTGTCACGACAAACGTAATCATTAAGCCGCAATCAAAAAATAAAAGGATGCCGCTCCAATCCTTAACGCAGTTACCGTAAAAAATAGTAAATTTGCCATCATTTTAAGGGTATTATGATAGATAAAATAAAAGAACTTATAGCCGAAGCCGAAGCTTTTACAGCACAATCCAAAGAAGAGATTGAAGCCTTCAGAATAAAATATTTAGGAAAAAAAGGGTTACTTAACGACTATTTCTCTGAGTTTAAAAATGTGGCAAACGACCAAAAAAAGGAATTCGGACAAGTCATAAATGCTCTAAAAAAAGCGGCCGAAGACAAAGTTAATGCCTTAAGGGAAGAGCTGGAAAGTAAAGAGGTTGTAAATGGTGTTTATAATGACTTATCTCGTCCAGGAGCACCCATTCACATTGGGGCACGTCACCCAATTTCCATCGTAAAAAATCAAATTATAGATATATTTTCAAATATTGGATTTAATGTAAGTGAAGGCCCAGAAATTGAAGATGATTGGCACAACTTTACCGCGTTAAACTTGCCAGAATACCATCCTGCACGCGATATGCAGGATACGTTTTTTATTCAAACCAACCCGGATATTTTATTGCGTACGCACACCAGTTCTGTGCAAGTACGTTATATGGAAAATAACCAACCGCCCATTCGCACCATTTCTCCAGGTCGCGTTTATAGAAATGAGGCTATTTCGGCACGGTCACATTGTTTTTTCCATCAGGTTGAAGGTTTGTACATTGATAAAGATGTAAGTTTTGCCGACTTAAAACAGACATTACAATATTTCACAACCCAAATGTTTGGCAAATCTAAAATCCGTTTACGCCCGTCCTACTTTCCATTTACAGAACCAAGCGCAGAAATTGATGTGTATTGGGGCTTGGCAACAGAAACAGATTACCGCATTACAAAAGGTACAGGTTGGTTGGAAATTGGAGGATGTGGTATGGTAGACCCCAATGTTTTGGAGAATTGCAACATAGATTCTAAGGCATACTCTGGTTTTGCTTTTGGTATGGGAATAGACCGTATTGCCATGTTACTTCATCAAATAGGGGATATTCGTTTACTAAGCGAAAACGATGTTAGGTTTCTGGAGCAGTTTAAGAACGCTTTGTAATCAAATCACCTTTTGTTTCCCAAACGGAAAAAATCAGTTCGCTTTGCTCGTGCCCAATTCACCTCATGGTAGAGGTAAGAAATGCCCTAAAAGGCAATTCTGGGTGTGCTGAAATTTAAAAAAATATTTTCTTCCATACTTGTTTTTTATATGTATTATGTAAATATTATCTTAAATAATGTAAAAATAATGACTACAAATAAATTATCTTGTGAGATAACAGTTCGCTCATATTAAATGCGACTTGATGATAAAATAATTATTTAATACTCTCGATAAATTATTTATTTTTTCACCTTATTCAAATTTCCCAGAAAGCGGATTCAAAATAATTTAAAAAATAAATATTGATCAATACCCCAACATTAGAGAAGTTAATCATTTCCAATCAGGAACTTGTTTTACAAAGTAAGGAGAAGGAAAAACAAATGGCTAAGTTAGTTATTGCTAATAATGGGCTTGCCTTGCAACACAAAAATATGGAGGAGCTTTTAGTGAATAACGAAAAACGATTTCGTGCACTAATTGAAAACAGTATTGAGATGAAAATACTTTCCGATGAGGATGGTGTGATATTGTATGGCAGTCCTTCCATTATCAAGATTCTTGGATATTCCGATAAAGAATTTCTAAGCATGCCTGAGCAAACCTTCATGCATCCCGATGATATCGCTGGCTACATAAACACCAGGAATAAAGTTTTGAGGATAAAGAACAATTCCGGCTACTTCCAAATTAGACTTCTTCATAAAAATGGCTACATGGTTTGGTGTGAAGGCACTGTTACCAATTTACTTGATGAGCCAGGAGTTCATGCCATAGTATCAAATTTTAGAGATATTTCAGATAAGAAAAAAACAGAACAACAGAAAGAGTTTGATAGCAATAATCTTTATGCCCTAATTAATAATACTAAGGATTTATTATGGAGTGTGGACAAAGATTTCAATTTGATTACTTCCAATGAGCGATTTGATGAGGTTATGAAGCTTAGGTCGGGCAATACAATTACTAAGGGAATTAATGTTCTTAACGTAACATTAAATCCGCAACAAAGAAAAAGATATAAAAAACGCTATGAGCGTGCATTTACAGGAGAGATATTCACAGATGTTGAATATACGAACGCCACGATTGAAATTTGGTCTGAAACTTCTTTTTACCCCATTCTTAAAGGAGAGGAGGTCATTGGAACGGCGTGCCATTCAAGGGACATAACGGATAGGAAAAGGGCAGAAAGATTACTTCGTAAAAGTGAGGCGTTTAATCTTGGTGTGCTTAATTCTTTAACGGCTCACATTGCTGTTATTGATAAGTATGGAAATATTGTTGCTATAAATGAAGCTTGGGAGCTATTTGCCAAGGAGAATGGGGAGACTGATATGCAACATACAGGTGTAGGAAGTAATTACTTTAAGGTTTGCAAGAAATCTGCTGACGATGGTAATGAGGTGGCTTCTGATGTTTTGAAGGGAATTATGGATGTGCAGCAAGGAAAGCAAAATGATTTCTATGTTGAATATCCCTGTCATTCACCAAATGAGCAGCGATGGTTCGGCATGAGTGCAAAAAAATTTGAAGGCGATGAAGGAATGGTGGTGGTTGCACACATTAGTATAACCGAACGCATACTTGCGAAAAACAAATTGATTGTTACTTCCAATGAACTTCAGGTTGCTTTAAGCGACATCACTAAAATAATGGACTCATCATTGGATGTTATTTGTGCTGTTGATGCAAAAGGAAATTTCTTGAAAGTAAGTGCTGCAAGTGAAGCCGTTTGGGGCTATAAGCCAGAAGAACTTATTGGCAAGCCTTTTATCAATTTTGTGTATCACGAAGACAGCGAAAAAACACAGTTAACTGCGGCTAAGGTAATGACAGGCAATAATCTCAACCATTTTGAGAACCGGTATATACGTAAAGATGGTTCATTGGTGCCGATAGAATGGACTGCCCGATGGGATAAAAAGGGCCAGGTAAGATATGGGATAGCAAGAGATGTTACCGAGAAAAAAAGATTGGAAAAAGCTTTTGAAATTGAGAGGCAGCAATTTTTTGATTTGTTCTCTGAAGCCCCTTCCAGTATGGGCGTATTAAGCGGATCTGGTCACAGGTTTGAAATGGCAAACCCTCCGTACTTAAAATTAATTGGTAAAAAGGATATCATTGGCAAATTTGTAAAAGACGTGTTGCCCGAAGTTGAAGAACAAGGATTTATTGAAATGTTAGACAAAGTTTATCAAACAGGTAAACCATTTTCTGCTAATGAAATGCTTGTAAAATTAGATATAGACAATAATGAAAAGCCTGTTGATAGGTATTTGAATTTTTTGTTTCGGCCGCACAAAGCTAGTGACGGAAAAACAGATGGCATTCTTTTCTTCGCCGTGGATGTATCAGAACAAGTACTGTCACGAAAAAAGATAGAGCGAAGTGAGTCAAGATTAAAAGAAGCACATAAGATTGCACAGATAGGTGATTGGCAAATTGACTTAACAACCAACAAGCATAGCTGGTCGGATGAATTTTATAGAATATTTGGCACAACACGTGATGAGATTGAACCTTCTGAAGATGCCTTTTTTTCCTTTATTCCTTCTGATGAAATGGCATACGTACACAGCAAAGTGGCAAAGGCATTTGTTGATTTAGAACCGTCATTCTTAGAATTTATTTTCATACGAGGTGATGGTGTTGAGCGGAATGCCTATAGCGAATGGAAATTTGAATTTGATGAAAATAACAAACCCATTCTGCTAAGTGGAATACTGCAAGATATTACGGAACGTAAAAAGGTAAAGAAGGATATGGAATTAACCCAATTTGTCTTCGATCATGCAAGTGACGCCATTTTTTGGATGTCATCTGATGCCCAGATTGTTAAAGTTAATGAAGCGGCATGTCATTCACTTGGCTATAGCCATCAGGAACTTCTAAGTCTATCAGTACCTGATATTGATCCCGATTTTAACATGTATGTGTGGTCAGTTTTTTTTCCAGAACTACGTGAAAAGCATTCTATTTCCATTGAAACGACACAACAAAAAAAAGACGGCTCTTTGCTACCCGTAGAAATAAGAGCTAACTATATAAAATTTGGAGATAAAGAATTTAGTTGTGCTTTTGTTCGCGACATCACAGAACGGAAAATAGTGGAACAAAATCTGGAACAACAATATAAAGAACTTCAAAAGACCAACACCGAATTAGATCGCTTTGTCTACAGTACATCACACGATCTGCGGGCTCCACTTGCTTCTTTACTTGGTTTGATAGAAATGACGACCGATGGTATTGATCCTGAAAACGAGTTGCAGATTGAATATCTGGAAATGATGAAACAAAGTGTTTTAAAACTGGACAATTTCATCGAGGATATTCTAAACTATTCGCGAAATGCAAGGACAGAATTAGAAAAAGATGATATAGTATTTGAAGATATGGTTCAGGAAGCATTTGTAAAACATGAATTTATGGAGGAAATTGACGGTTTTAAACTGAAGGCTAATATTAAACAAACAGCGGAATTCAGCTCTGACAAAAGAAGAATAAACGTCATTATTAATAATTTAATTTCCAATGCTATAAAATACAAAGATGTAGCAAAAGAAAAACCCTTCGTTGATATATCAATTCTATCAGACAAAAAAAGTGCAACAATTATAATAGAAGATAACGGCATAGGTATTGCAGAAAAGGACAAGACAAGGATATTTGACATGTTTTATCGGGCATCGGTACAGTCCACAGGCTCAGGGCTTGGTTTATATATTGTGAAGGAAACAATTAATAAGCTAGATGCAACCATTATAGTTGAATCAGAAATATCAGTTGGCTCAA
The DNA here is from genome assembly GCF_002843175.1 of Confluentibacter flavum. Classification (GTDB taxonomy): domain Bacteria; phylum Bacteroidota; class Bacteroidia; order Flavobacteriales; family Flavobacteriaceae; genus Confluentibacter; species Confluentibacter flavum. The sequence goes on along the minus strand of NZ_PJEO01000036.1, from coordinate 50,971 downwards.
AATTTACTGTCACTATTACTAATTTACATAACTATGAAAGTTAAAACAATATTACTGATTGATGACAATAAAATTGACAGTTACATCACAAGACATTTACTTTTGAAGAATAAAATTGGAGAAATTTTTATTATTCAGTCATCAGCCATTGAAGCTTTAAGATATCTGGACAGTATACGCAATGATCCAAAGCATTTTCCTGATTGTATTTTTCTTGACATTAGAATGCCTGAAATGGATGGGTTTGAGTTTTTGGATGAGTATGTGCTTTTACCGGATACTATTAAAAACAAGTGTGATATTTTTATGTTAAGCTCTTCGAACGACCAAAGGGATATTGACAGGGCAGCGCACTACTCTTATGTGAAGAGGTTTTTAATGAAGCCTCTGAATGTGGATATTCTTAAAATGCATATTCAAGAAGCTGGTTAAATAACAGACCAATTTGTAATAAGCCCAATAAATTTTTTATACCAATACCAAAAATGATAATAAAAAACAGTTAACTATTTATAATCTTAAAGAATCTCTAGAAAAGAATATTCAAATTCCTTTATTGAATAGTTTGTATACTTTTGCAGCATGAACAAAGACATCCAAATTCCTAAAGTTGAAGACGTGTATATTGCTGTGGTTTACGAGTACAACGACAGTTACAAAACAAACGATTGGAATGCCTATATAATAAACGATAAAGAAGTTGATTTAGAAATGGTACTTATTGTTACCAGTGGTTATAGTGAAGAAAAAGTCACCTCCACATTTAGAAAAAAGTTGGATGTATTGCCTAAAAAAAGCTATGCCAAAATTGAGTTGATGCAAGAAGACTTGTTTGCATTAAATAATACCTTTAAAGTTTCTTTTTTTGAAGGAAATAAGATGTTTGATAAAACGTATATATTCCGTAAAAACACCATTAATTTAAAAGCATTGCAATCAATTCCTTTAATGGAAGTGAGAGGTGTTTTGGTGAAATAATTCCCCATTGTCTTGCAGACATTTCCCCAAATGGGAAAGAAGGATTGCGTGTTCTCCTCCTTTGGAGGAGTTAGAGGAGGCTTTTTAATCCAGCTTATCAGTTAATTTTTTAAACACTTTTTTAGGATTTTTATTTTCATATAAAATCTCATAAACAGCATCTATTATAGGCAGTTTTGTTTTTTGTTTGTTCTTTTCATTAAGCAAATGGGCGCTTTTTGTAGCATAATACCCTTCAGCAACCATGCTCATTTCCATCATAGCCGATTTTACCGTATAGCCCTTCCCAATCATATTGCCAAACATGCGGTTTCTAGAAAATATGGAATAGCCCGTTACCAATAAATCGCCCAAATAAGCCGAATTATTAATGTTGCGCTTCATTTTATGCATTTTCCTAATAAAGCGTTTCATTTCTCGTATGGAGTTGCTCATCAGCACGCTTTGGAAATTATCTCCATAACCCAATCCGTGGGCTATACCCGCAGCTATAGCATAAATATTTTTTAGCATGACGGCATATTCTACGCCAATAATATCATCACTAATCTTGGTTTTTATATAATCGCTTGATAAGTTTTTGGCAATAGCTTTCGCTTTAGAGGCATCAGAACACGAAATCGTTAGATAGGATAAACGTTCTAATGCCACCTCTTCGGCATGGCAAGGGCCTGCAATAACCGCAATATTATCGTAAGGCACTTTATAAAATTCATGGAAATGCTCTCCAACCAACAATCCGGTTTCGGGCATAATCCCTTTAACAGCAGACACAATGGTTTTTTCGGAAATATCAACGGTTAGTTTTTCTAATTCACTGTGCATAAACGCAGAAGGAATCACAAAAATCAACACATCGGCATACTCAGCCATTTCATTAATGTCATTACTAAGTTTTAGCTGTTCTAAATGAAACTCCACCGAACTTAAATAATTAGGATTATGTTGTTCTCGCAATAAATGTTCTTTGGTAGACACACTGCGCATGTACCAACCGACTTCACTTAAATTTTCACAAAGCATTTTCACAATAGCTGTAGCCCAACTACCTGCACCAAAAACCGCATATTTTAAAGGAGTATCCATAAATAGTTTAATTGACTATGTTTCAAAAATACATAAAAAATTGTTGAAAGGCGGATGATGACATTATTAACGAAAATTTTTTGGCACGCGTTTTGAAAACCATAAGGTATTAACCCGAAAAATGTTTGATTATGAGGACTGTAAAATTACTTTTAAGCGTTGCTTTGGCAACAACAATCTTTACATCTTGTACTACCGATGTTATAGTTGATGATTATTATGCACCTCCACCTAGTATGTCTGTAAACCAATTATTGAATTCTTATGAATTATGGTATGTAGATATTAATAGCACACTAGGGTATGGTACCACACCTTTTTTACAAAAGGCATTTACTTTATCGTTTAGAAACGGCGTTCTTTTTGCCAATAATAATTTAGTGGGTATAGGGTCTAGTGGAAATGGTTTTGGTATTGATGTAGCTAGCTATGATGCCTATGATATGATTTTAGATATTTCCCATGATATTGATGGATTCGAAACCTTTGATGTATATCAAATAGATAATAATACCATAGAATTATATAACCCCAATAACGATACATCCTACTTTCTGGAGGGCTACCAACGTGGTAATTTTGATTACGATTTGGTGTTTTATGATAACATTCATTATTTCTTGCAAGAATACGAAGCTTGGGAAAAAACATACACCAGTGATTTTGGGGCCATCAATGAGTTTGACAATGAAAATTATTTGCAGTTTTTAGCTGGTGGAAACGACTCTGAGTTTAGAAGCTCACAAGATGCTAGCGGTACCAACTTTAATAATCTGTTTTGGGATTACACAGGGCTTTATGGAGTTGGAAACATTAGTGGCGACTTCTATTTAAAAACTTTAACATTAGATTATGATTTCTTCGACAATGAACATTTTGAATTGAGCGTTATTAATGATGGAAAGATAGAGTTATATCACCCAACTTCTGGAACGGTATATGAGTTTGTTGGTAGGGGGTATATACAATATTTAAAAGAAAGTAATACAAAAGGTAAAACAGCAACACAAAAAGAAAAGTTGCGTAAGTTTAGAAACGATAAAGTTGACAACCCTAGAGAGAGTACACGGGTTAAAGCATAAATTTTTGGTTGGTTATTTAGTTTGGAAACCGTTTAAAGGCACTTGCCATTAAGCGGTTTCTTATTTTGGGGTTCTATGATTTCTAGTTATTTGACGATTTTATATTTGCCACTTTTTGTAATACTAAGATTTGTTATACCTTAGTTGTGTAAAGACTTCAAATCAAAAAAGAATGCCATACCAAGCAGATTCACCAGACAATTATATCGGTCAGCTTCCAGAAGACAGAAAAGATCCTATTAGTAAACTAAGAAAGGCAATAAAAGATAATTTACCAAAAGGTTTTGAAGAAGGTATGAGTTATGGAATGATTGGTTATTATGTGCCACATACCATCTATCCAAACGGTTATCATTGCGACCCTAAATTGCCATTACCTTTTTTAAGTATTGCTTCACAAAAAAATTCAATTAATTTTTATCACATGGGCATATATGCCAAACCTGAAGTGCACGATTGGTTTGTGGCTGAATTTCCTAAACATACTAAGCGCAAATTGGATATGGGGAAAAGCTGTATTCGTTTTAAATATGTTGATGACATTCCTTATGAGCTGTTAGGAGAGTTATGCAAAAAAATGACCCCACAAGAATGGATTTCACTTTATGAAAAAACATTTAAAAAAGAATAAAAAAACCTATTGGAATATATACAAATTCTTCAATCCTTTCATTTGTCAATCTTTCAATGGTTAACCATTGGCTTAGCAGGCATTTTATTAGGGGCTTCAAAATCTGGTATTAAAGGCATTGGTATTGTCATCATTTTAATATTGGCATTTGTTTTTGGTGAAAAGGCATCCACTGGTGTTTTGCTTCCTATGTTGGTGTGCGCCGATATTTTAGCGGTTATTTATTACAATCGTCATGTTCAATGGAAATACATTGTTAAACTTATCCCGTTTATGATCATTGGCGTGTTGGTTGGTGTTTGGGTGGGGAATGACATTTCAGAGCTTGTCTTTAAAAGAATCATGGCCATTATTATCATACTTTCTGTGCTTGTTATGGTATATACGGAAAACCGAAAAACCAGTATACCAAATAATAGATTATTTGCTTATAGCTCTGGTTTTATGGCTGGTGTGGCAAGTATGATTGGTAATTTGGCAGGTCCTATTGCCGATATTTATTTTTTAGCTATCCGTTTACCAAAAAACGAGTTTATAGGCACTGGTGCGTGGTTATTTTTTATCATCAATGTATTTAAATTGCCTTTTCATATCTTTATTTGGAACACCATAAATGTAGAAACACTTGTGTTGAATTCGGTTTTGGTGCCAGCAGTCGTTATAGGGTTTTTTATAGGCGCTTACGTAGTTAAACTAATTTCGAATGTTAACTACAGACGTTTTATTTTCATTGTAACTGGTATTGGAGCTATTATTTTATTATTAAGATAATGAGTAGTTTATAAACCAATTTAATTTTTCATTATCTTTATATGTCTAACCAAAAAATTAAAAATCATGTCTGATGAAAAAAATTTAAACGACGATATCAACGAGATAGTAGATGATGCTAAGGAAAGTGCCAAGGAATTTGGTAATGAAGCTGAGAAAGTTGTTTCTTCAAGCGATAATAAAAAAGTATTAGCAGGAATTCTTGCTATTGTCCTGGGAGCTTTGGGAATTCACAAGTTTGTTTTAGGTTATACCAAAGAAGGGATCATTATGTTGGTAATAACGATTGTTATTGGAATTTTAACCTGTGGCATTGCAGTATCGGCGATGGGAATTGTAGGTCTAATAGAAGGCATAATTTATCTTACCAAATCTGATGAAGAATTTTATAGAACGTATCAAGTAGGTAAAAAACCTTGGTTTTAATGATTATACTAAAAGAGAAAAATAAACTTTAATGTCAGTTTGAACCTTTCGGCTTCGCTCAAGATAAACTAAAGTCGGAAACCTTATTATTCAGATTACCAATGCATTTCGACTACGCTCAATGTGACATTTACTTCTAAATTGACTTTTTCAGCAAACAGAATATTTAATTTGTTTTCATACTATTCTGAACGACTATAAGAATTTACCAAATTCAATTATTTTCCTAAATCATAATCTAATGGGACTAAATCTCCAACGCGTTGATTTGCCATATATCCAGCAAACTCTAAGCAATAGATGAGAGTTAAGATTAATCCCCATTGTTTTCCGCAAACTTGCGCTCCAATTCAGCTTGAAACTCTTCCATAACAGGTTTTACGGTGCTTTCGGGTAAGTCTGCAATTTTAATATACATCAAGCCATCTACTGAATTATTAAATAAAGGGTCCACATTAAAAGCTACCAAACGAGCGTTTTGTTTAATGTACTTTTTAAGTAATACCGGTAAGCGCAATGCGCCGGGTTCTATTTCGTCAATAATCTTGTCGAATTTATTTAAATCGGCCTCTGTTTCATCAAAAACAAAATCTTTATCGGCATCCTTAAGCTTTACTTTAAACTCTTTCTTTGGATGCACGTATTGGGCAATATATGGGTCGTAATAATGTGATTTCATAAACTCAATCATCAGCGATTTCGAGAAATTTGAAAACTGATTGCTAATGCTTACGCCGCCAATTAAAAATTTATGTTCTGGATGCCGCAATGTAATATGCACAATACCTTTCCAAAGTAAAAATAAAGGCATTGGTTTTTGTTGGTAATCTTTAATAATAAATGCACGACCCATTTCTATGGATTGGCTCATCATTTTGTAAAGCTCTGGTTCAAACCTAAACAAATCCTGCAAATAAAAGCCATCAATGCCATAGCGTTCAAAAATTTTGGAACCTAAGCCCATTCTGTAAGCACCGGCAATTAATTTATTGTCGTTATCCCAAAGGAACATGTGGTGATAATAGGTGTCAAATGCATCTAAATCTATAGATTCATTAGTACCTTCGCCAACCTCTCTAAACGTGATTTCACGTAACCTACCAATTTCCCTTAGAATATTTGGAATATCGTCAGGTTTGGCAAAAAACACCTCAAAGCTTTTACTTTGCAAAAGTCTAGAATCATTTTTACGGAGTCCTTCAACTTCTTTCTCCATAATGTCTACATTAACAGGGGTTACTATTCGTTTCGGGATTTTCGGTGTTTTTAGTGTCGAGGAAATATTGTTTAAAATTTTCGATTTGTCTTCAAAAATATTAGAAAGCATATAGGTTTTTCGTCTTAAAAACTCTGAGAACTCCTCAAGAGACGTGTATTCTTTTTGATCGGCGACCGAAATAGGCCTACCAATTCTAACCTTAATAACACGACGTTTTTGTGATAATACTTCCGAAGGTAATTTGGCAGTTCTTAAGGTGTCACTAATTTTGGAGAGTTTATAAAATAAGCGGCTGTTTTTAGCATGAAAATAAATAGGTACTACAGGAACCTCTGCTTTTTTTACAAGTTTCATGGCAGCTTCTTCCCAAGGTCTATCAATCACTAACTTGCCATCTCTGTATGTAGATACTTCTCCAGCAGGGAAAAGACCTAATGGATGTCCATTTTTTAAATGCAAAATGGCGTTTTTAAAACCAGAGATACTGGATTTTACATCCTTTCTATCTTCAAAAGGATTTACAGGCATAATATAAGGCTTCATGGGCTCTATACGATGCAGTAAAAAATTAGCAATGATTTTAAAATCCTTACGCTGTTCGAGCATTAATTTTAAAAGTAAAATGCCATCAATACCACCAAGGGGATGATTGGATACCGTAATGTAAGCACCATCTTTTGGCAAGCGTTTTAAATCTTCTTCGGGGATTTCAAATTTAATTTTAAACTCCTCTAAAATACTATCCAAAAATTCAACACCTTCAAGATGCATATTTCTCCTGTAGAATTTATTGATAGTAGATATTTTTAAAACCTTCATTAATATCCAACCAATAAACGTTCCTATAAAACCATAGTTATCAACGTTTATTACTTTGGCTATTTCTTTTGCCGAAACTAAACCTACATCTTCTTTTTTAGACATGTCACAAACCTAATCATTTTTTTTCATTTTTATCACTTTATGGAGGGCCACTACGTTCGTTTTAATTCTAAAAAACCAAGTTTGTTTTAGAGAATAAAAATCAACAAAAAACCTATTTAGTAACTATTTGAACAGTGCCTTCGGTTAGTTGTTTTAATAAGATGGTTTTGCCTTTTTCTAACTGATTGATGGCGTTTTCATTATAGTGCCTAATGGTGTAAAGCGATACATTTTCATGGCAGGTAACCTTAAATTTAGCTTTTAAATGTTGGAGCAAATTTTCAAGATTATTATAAATGTTATCTACACAAACAGAAAAACTAATCGCTGAATTTTGAATAACATCTACTTTCATTTTGTAAGTATGCAACAGACTAAAGATTTCGCTTATATTCTCTTCAACTATATATGAAAAATCTAATGATGATAATGAAATTAAAACTTGGTCTTTTTTAACAATAAAACAGGGTATGTTGGGTTCTAAAGTAATTTCTTTTCCAACCATGGTTCCGGGTTCTTCAGGTTTTAAAAACGACTTAACATACAACGGAATTTCCTTTTGTTGTAAAGGTTGTAATGTTTTTGGATGAATAACGGAAGCACCGTAAAAGGCTAATTCTATGGCTTCTCTATAGGATATTTTATTGAGTAATTGAGCGTTTTCGAAATAACGTGGGTCGGCATTTAAAACACCTGGTACGTCTTTCCAAATAGTAACGCTTTCGGCATTTAAGCAATAGGCATAAATGGCTGCTGTATAATCGCTACCTTCCCGACCCAATGTTGTGGTAAAATTGTTGGCATCGCTAGCTATAAACCCTTGGGTAATATTTAAAACAGATTTATTAAAATGTCTTGTAATTAGGCTTTGTGTATCTTCCCAATTTACGTTTCCTCTTCTATAATAATTATCAGTTTTAATATGCTCTCTAGCATCAATCCAATTATTTTTTATCCCAATATCGTTTAAATATTCACTTATAATGACTGTAGAAACCAATTCACCGTAACCTATAACTTGGTCGTAAACAAAATTGTAATCGGGAGATTTATTAATCTCTAAAAAGCTGCGCAATTCATCAAAAAATGTCGCTATTTTTTTAAAGGAATCATGTTTTTCATCATCAAATAAATCCAGAAAAATGGCATTATGGTATTTTTTTACGTCTTGAATGGCGCTTTGAAGTTCTTTTTTATTTTCAAAATAATTATTGATAACAACCTCAAGGGCATTGGTTGTTTTTCCCATGGCAGAAACCACAATCAATTTGTTTTTATAGCCTACTTTTTGTAGAACCGAAGCCATATTTTTTACACCACTTGCATCTTTTACAGAAGCACCACCAAATTTAAATACTTGCATACTATAATTTCGAAATATAATCTTTTATACCTTGTTCACTAAGTTGAACCACATCCCAATCGCGCATCACTTTAGCACCTTTTTTTTCATAAAAAGAGATGGCTGGTTCATTCCAATCCAATACTTCCCAGTTAATACGTTTTATGCCTAAATGATATCCATATTTAATAACTTCATTTAAAAGAGATGTCCCGAGCCCCATACCTCTTTTATCTTCTCTTACTATTAAATCTTCAAGATGTAAAGCTCTTCCTTTCCAAGTAGAATATCTGTTATAAAACAATGCAATGCCTTCAATTTTAGAGTCTATTTCACCAACAAAACATTCGAATTGAGGTGCTTTGCCAAAGCCATCATTTTCTAGTTCGTTAATTGTGATTTCTACGGCATCAGGTTCTTTTTCATATATAGCCAGCTCTTTAATGAGTTGGAATACTGCTGCCATATCTTTTTTTTTTGCCTTTCTTATTGTAAAACTCATAATATATTTTGATTATTTCAAAGATAGCTTAAAGTTCAATATTTAAAGTAATTTATCTACGGCGAAAACGTTGTAGTTAGCCAAAAATATTGGATATTTGTAAACATAAACACTTATATGATGGCTCATAAAAAACAAACTTTAGGAGAATTTATTATTGAAAACCAAACATCTTTTAAATATTCTTCAGGAGAGCTTTCCAGTCTCCTTAATTCAATAAGGTTAGCAGCAAAAGTAGTAAATCACGAGGTGAATAAAGCTGGTTTGGTTGATATTATTGGTGCTTCAGGGGATGTAAATATTCAAGGTGAAGACCAGCAGAAACTAGATGTTTATGCAAACATTAAATTTATTCAAACATTAATCAATAGAAATATTGTTTGTGGTATTGCGAGCGAGGAGGAAGACGATTTTATTTCGGTAAATAGCCAGGATGAAAACCATCAAAATAAGTACATAGTTTTGATAGATCCGTTGGATGGCTCATCCAATATTGACGTTAATGTTTCTGTAGGCACTATTTTTTCTATTTATAGAAGAAAAACACCTGTAGGAAGTCCAGTAACCCTAGATGATTTTTTACAAAAGGGAAGCCAACAAGTGGCTGCTGGTTATATTGTTTACGGTACTTCTACTATGTTGGTTTACACTACCGGAGATGGTGTTAACGGATTTACGTTAAACCCTGCTATAGGATCCTTTTACTTGTCGCACCCGAACATGAAATTTCCAATCGATGGGAAAATATATTCTGTAAACGAAGGTAATTACACTCATTTTCCGCAAGGTATAAAAAATTACATAAAATATTGCCAAAAAGAAGAAGGGGACAGACCCTATACATCCAGATACATAGGTTCTTTGGTGTCCGATTTTCATAGAAATATGATTAAAGGAGGCATTTATTTATACCCAAAATGTTCTTTGTTAGAACCAGGCAAACTTCGATTGTTATATGAGTGTAATCCAATAGCTTTTTTGGCAGAACAGGCCGATGGGAAAGCCAGTGATGGTTTAACCAGAATATTAGACATTCAACCAACCGAATTACACCAACGGGTCCCTTTTGTCTGTGGAAGCAAAAACATGGTTGATAAATGTGAAGCGTTTATACGCGAAGCCCAATAAAAAATCGAACTTTTCTAAGTTGTATTTTTATAATGTTAATCCAAATCTTTGACGTTGTTTTTAATCCAGATCATACATTCTTTAAATGTATTAAACATATGCTCTCTAGGGATTAAATCTGGAATAATATCGATACGTTCCATCATATATTTGGGTTGTTTTAACAAGCCCACAAATAATACATTAATATTCTTCTTTTTTAAATCCACCAGCACGTCTTCCATAGCATATAAACCAGACTGGTCCATATATTGCATTCTACCCAATCTAATAATTACAGCGGAAGCGGTATCAGGAATTTGAAGGGCTAATTGTTGGAAATCTGAAGTTGAACCAAAAAATAATGGCCCTTTAATATGCTTAATAAAAACTTCTTCCTTTAATTTATTAGGAAAATCAATTTCATCTTTCCAAGCCTCTTCTTCTTTTAGTGGTTTGACGTTAGAACGTTCAGCAGTCAAATCACCTATTTTTTTCATAAACATTAATGATGCAATTATCAACCCAATACCTACAGCATATACTAAATTCCAAAGAGTAGATAAAAGCAATACAACAATCATGACCAATACCTCAGAACTTAATTTGAATGGCCCAATTTTAATATCCTTTGGTAAACTTGGAATGGCTTTAAGTCCTTTATAATCCATAACGCCAATACCAACGGTGATTAAAATACCTGCAAGTACAGCCGCAGGAATTTTTGAAGCTACTGGACCCAGGCCCAGCAAAATAATGAGGAGCATAATACCTGCAATCATGCCAGAAAGTTTTGTTTTACCACCCGAATTAATATTTACTACCGTTCTTATGGTAGCACCAGCACCAGGAAGGCCACCAAATACGGCTCCAATACTATTACCAACTCCTTGACCAATCAATTCTTTATTGGGATTATGCTTGGTTTTTGTCATATTATCAGCAACAACACTTGTTAAAAGTGAATCTATCGCTCCCAACAAGGCCAATGTTAAGGCTGTAAATATATAAGGTGTTATGCTTGTTAGGTTGAAATTTGTGAAAATACCCAAATTTGGTATGGGAATCCCGCTAGGAATCTCCTCAATAGGTCTGTAATTTAACCCAAAAGCTATAGCTACACCCGATACAACAACAAGGGCTACTAATGTACTTGGCACTTTCGTTGTAATACGTTTAAAACCATAAATAATAAAAATGGTGGAAAGCGCTAAAACCAATTCTAACCAGTTAATTTGCTGCAATGCTCTTGGCAATACTTGGAGGGCGCCCAATACGCCTGAAGCTTCATTTTTTGCAAGTGTTTTAGATTCTTTTAAAATATCGTTTTCAGTAATAAGTTGTGCTCTATTTATAGTTTCTTTAAAGTCTTCTAATACTAAAATACCTTCTTCAGCTTCTTCTTTCAAAATGTTTTCTAGAATTAATTCTTCAGCTTGGGGTTTAAACTGACTTACAAATTCAGTATCTTCATTCGGATAATAACCTATCGATGGTAATATTTGTGTTACTAATATTATAACGCCAATTGCTGTCATAAAACCAGAAACCACAGGATATGGAATGTATTTTATATACTTGCCAAGACCTAAAGCTCCCAAACCAACTTGCATCAATCCAGATAGTAGAAATACCGTTAAAATTACAGGTAATGCTTTTTCAATATCACCATCATTTACAGCAATAATTCCAGCTATAACAACCATGCTTACAGCAGTCATTGGTGCTGTTGGACCAGAAATTTGGGTGTTGGTGCCTCCTAAAAGTGCAGCAAAGAAACTTAAAAAAATAGCACCATAGAGTCCCGCGCTTGGACCTAAACCGGAGGACACACCAAAAGCTAATGCTAATGGCAATGCAACTATTCCCGCAGTGATACCACCGAAGGCATCTCCTTTAATATTTGAAAATAGTTTTTTCAATTAAGTTTTGGATTAATTTATCTCGAATTTACTTTTAATATTTTAAAGAAAAAAATCTAAACTTAATATTAACTGATTTTTAGAAATTTATAAATGTCATCAAATTTAATTGATCTCGATTACTACTCTCAAATAACTGATTCATATAACCGACTTCGAATTTTATATTATCACTTAATTGATATCCAATGCCACCATAAAGTCTGTTTCTATCAAAAACAGCACTTTCCGTATTTATAAATAATTCATTATAAGCTGAAAAATAAAATGGGCTCGTGCTTTTGAAAGGAATATTTAAACTTAGGAAATAACGGAAACGCATTTTAAAATCATTTTCTATAAAGCGTTGTTCAAAACGGTATCTATGGCTTAACTTAACTGAGCCGATGTTTTGGACAGAAATAAATTGTTGAAAAATTCTATGCTCATTAACGCTTAATTTGTCATCTGTATTATTTATGTAATTTTCAGATAGAATATACCCATACCCTAATAAAACATTATTTTTTCCTTCGTTAAAAGTATATCCTAAACCTGTCCTTAAAAGTAATTGTTCTAAATCGCCTATAGCATTGTAGTTTCGGTATTGAACTTCATGATGGATATTCCATTTAGAGTCTAATTTCTTATTCCCAAAATAGATTAACCAGTTGCCAAAATTACTGTCTTGTGCCATTAAAAAGTTAGGTAGCGTTAAACATAACATTAACGCTACCGTACTTATTTCCTTTTTCATAATATTTTTAAAAAATCTTCTGTTTTTATTCAAAAAATGTTACTTCCCCAGTGTTGATATCATACATAGCTCCAATTATCATGATTTCTCCGTTCTTCTCCATTTCAGAAAGGATAGGGCTTTCAGCATGAATTCTATCTATGGTTAGTTTAACATTCATGTGGGATACATTATCTACAAACTCCAAATTTTTAGAGTTTCTCTTGCTAATATCCGATGGTTCGGTAACAGCGTTAACCGCTGGTTTTATTTTACTAAGCATGGCTGTTAAGTTGCCTAATTTAGCGTCGTCGCAAGCGCCTTTTACAGCCCCACAACTAGTATGTCCCAAAACAACAATTAGTTTTGTGCCCGCTAGTTTACTGGCAAATTCCATGCTTCCTAAAATATCTTCATTTACAAAATTCCCAGCTATCCTTACGCTAAAAATATCTCCCAAACCTTGGTCGAAAACCAATTCTGCCGATACTCTGGAATCTATACAACTTAAAATGGTTGCAAAAGGGAATTGACCATCACTTGTGTCGTTAACCTGCTCTAATAAATTGCGGTTGGCTTTTAAATTATTTTGAAATCTTTGATTACCTTCTTTTAAATATTGCAATGACTTTTGAGGTGTCATTGTTGCCTGAGTTTCTCTAGTATGTGCTTTCATAATATATTTTTATAATTAAATTAATTCTTTGTGTCAACCGTTGTTTAAGCAACGTTGTATTCTCTATTACCTGTTAGTAAGAGTGACACATTAAGGTTTTTTAGAACCTCATTAATTTCAGATTTTAATAATCTTTTTTTGCTTTTTGAATTTTTATTTCCTCTATCCATATATAATAAGTTAATATTATTTATTGATAAATAATTAGAAAGATTTTTGATGGTATTATCATTATGCTCAAATACATATTCAATGGTTTTTTTATCTGAAGTAATATCAGTTTCTTTAAATGTATTTGAGTTTTTAATGATTTTAAATGATTTTATTGGTTCTTGGGTATAACTTATCAAATGCTCTAACAAGTCCTTGTTAACCGATGGCTCTATATTATTAAGTAGGCCTAATGATAATTCTTTATTTGGTTCCAAATAATTTTGATTATCCGCTATCATAACAATACCAGGGTATTTTTTTAAAATGAAAGCAGTAATATTGTCTCCAATAAAACTTAATGAATTTGATTGTTTTTTTCCTAATACAATAATATCAGGTTGATGTTCCGTAATATATTTATCAATTTCATTTTTCACATTACCAAAAGAGTAACTGTAATTTATACTTACTCCATAATCTTTAGAAATAGGGTTTATTAAATTTTGGATTTTATTTTCTATTACATTGTGCTCTTGGTTAATAGCTCGGTTTGCGGATAGTTGATTATCCTTTTCTACAATTTCTGTAGGCTTTTTTACATAGAAAAATTGGATATCTCCATCAACCATTTTAGCTAAACTTATCGTACTTTTCAATATGTTAATAGTGGAGTTTTTTAAATTTGAAAGCACTAATATTTTGGGTTTATTTATATTTTTTTTCATGATGCCTGTAACTTTAACTTAAACTTAATTTTGATTTTGGTCTTTCTTTAAAGAATTGGATAAAACTAGATGGGTTTTCTACAACACCTCGTTTTGAAACTAGTTTAATATCGATGTTTCTTTCTCCTGCTTTAAAAAGAAAATCTTCTAGAATCTCTATAATATCGTAATCTAAATATCTGGTTTTAGTAAGATCAAGCTCTAAATAAGTATCTCTTGGTAAACTGTCTAGTTCTTTTAGAATAGCACCTTTATTAAAGAATGTTACCTCTTCAGCAAGTGACATTTTTATTTTGTGCTTGCCATTGCTTTTGTCTTCAATATGAAGAAAGTGCGAGTTTTGGTAGCTTTTTAGTAATATGACTACAATACCAACAGCTAAGCCCAAACCGATACCAACGAGTAAATCTGTAAAAACAATGCCTATTACGGTTGCAAAAAATGGCACAGATTGTTTCCAACCTAGATTGAACATTTTTTTGAACAATGCTGGTTTAGCAAGTTTGTAGCCCACAACTAATAAAATGGCAGCCAAAACAGATAACGGAATCATATTTAATAGGCGTGGTATTAATATCACAGAAATTAATAATAAGAACCCGTGTATAATCGCCGACATTTTACTTCTTCCACCAGATTGGATATTAGCTGAACTTCTTACAATTACTTGTGTAATGGGAAGGCCACCAATTAAACCTGATAATATGTTTCCTGTTCCTTGTGCTAGCAATTCTCTATTAGTAGGCGTTACATTTTTGTGAGGATCTATTTTATCAGTTGCCTCTACACATAATAGTGTTTCTAAACTAGCTACAAGTGCAATGGTAAACGCTGTAACCCAAACATCTGTATTTGTAATCGCCGAAAAATTTGGGAAACTAAATTGGTTTAAAAAGGAAGTTGCGTCTTCTGGTATGGGAACGGATACTAAGTGTTTTTGACTTATAGACAGCAAATCACTATTTTTAAAAAGTATAAAAAATATAATCCCTAAAACAACCACAGTAAATGGCCCTTGTATTATCTCAAATATTTTATGCTTTTTGCTTAATACTTTATCCCATAATATTAGGAGGGCTAAACTGATAATTCCAATTAGCGATGCCCCTGGATGTATATTGTTTACTATATTAAATAATTCTGAAAAGGTATTTCCCCCATCAATTTCAAAAAATCCAAAATCCCAAGCAGACTCTTCGTCATAACCAAAAAAGTTTGGGATTTGTTTTAAAATGATGATTATACCAATACCTGTTAGCATACCTTTAATTACTGAGGATGGGAAATAATACCCTATAATTCCTGCTTTTAAAACCCCAAAGAGTAATTGTATAATACCTCCTAAAACAACAGCAACCAAAAAGTTTTCGTAACCTCCCAAAGTGCCAATGGCAGTTAATACAATAGCAGCTAAACCTGCTGCAGGTCCACTAACTCCAACTTTGGAGCCACTAAGGCCTCCAACAACAATACCGCCAATTATACCGGCAATTAAACCTGAGAATAATGGGGCTCCACTTGCCAAAGCAATACCTAAGCATAAAGGTAAGGCAACAAAAAATACAACAATACTTGCTGGCAAGTCATTTTTAATAGTTTTAAACATATTATAATATTAATTTACTCTTGGTTGTATAACCAAAAGTTGTTAAACTTGATTAATAGACTTTTTAATAGTAAAGTCTGTAAAACAGAAATTATAATATGTTTTTGTCGGGAGGAGGAGAAATTAAATTAAGATGGGGTTTTGAATAGTTTTTAAACTGATAAGTAAAAAACTCATAATGATTTAAAGTAAAATCGCTTAAAGAATCATTATTATACAATGAGAAAGTGACTACTATTTTTGATTTGCAATTCTCTTCTTCTTCAGCTAAAGAATAAAAAATAGATGTATCAATAGAATCATCTAAAGTAGCAATTATAGATGGCCCGATAATAAGTGCCATAAATATTACTGTAAAGGATATTGCAATTGTTTTTTTAAACATCTAAGATTGGTTAGAAGACTCAAAGATAATATTTAACATTTCAAAAAATGTTAAATATTATCTAAATATGGTTCTACAAAATACATTAAGTATATTGGAAAGTGAATTATACTCTAGGTAAATCGTTGTCGTCTTTTAATGGTAAATCTGAATATCCCATGAGGTAAGTGTCGACATGGTGCGCAGCTTGCCTGCCTTCAGAAATGGCCCAAACAATTAACGATTGTCCGCGTCGCATATCTCCAGCGGCAAAAACACCGGGCACATTAGTTGCATAATCTTTAGTCGTAGCTTGGATGTTGGTTCTAAAATCCATTTCTATACCAAGTTGTTCTGAAATGGCTTTTTCAGCACCTGTAAAACCTAATGCCAACAACGCCAATTCACAATCCCAAGTTTTTTCTGTATTAGGAATTTCTTTTAATTCTGGTCTTTGTCCAGGTTTGAAGACCCATTCTACTTCCGTGGTAACTAAACCTGTTAGATTACCATTTTTATCTCCCAAAAATTCTTTCGTAGAAATACTAAAGAATCGCTCTACACCTTCTTTATGGGAAGAGCTAGTGCGTAAACGCATGGGCCAATAAGGCCAAGGTTGATTGGCTGGTCTTCCGGTGGTTGGTTTAGGTAGAATTTCAAAATTTACTACAGATTTTGCTCCATGTCTATTGGATGTCCCTATACAATCTGAACCAGTGTCTCCACCACCAATAACAATAACGTTTTTATCTTTTGCTGTTAAAATTTCATCAAAATTGGTAATTCCATCAACACGTTTATTGTTTTGTTTTAAGAAGTCCATAGCTTGATGTACGCCTTTTAGATCGGCACCTTTAACGGGCATGCCTCGTCTTACAGTAGCGCCACCACAAAGAACAATAGCATCAAAATCTTCCTTTAAGGTATTGGCATCAATATCTACACCAACATGTGTGTTTGTTTTAAAAGTAATGCCTTCTTCTTCTAAGACTGCAATTCTTCTATCAATAATATGCTTTTCCATTTTAAAATCTGGAATGCCATAACGTAATAAACCACCAACTTTAGCATCGCGCTCAAAAACAGTTACTAAATGACCAGCTCTATTTAATTGCTGAGCTGCAGCTAAACCAGAAGGCCCAGAACCTATAACAGCTACAGATTTTCCTGTTCTGGTTTGTGGTGGGTTTGCTGTAATCCAACCTTCTTTGAAAGCGACTTCAGCAATATATTTTTCAATATTTTCTATAGTTACAGGGTCTTCATTAATACCAAGCACACAAGCTTCCTCGCATGGAGCAGGACATAATCTACCTGTAAATTCTGGAAAATTATTGGTTGAATGTAATATTTTAGCAGCTTCTTTCCATTTGCCTTTGTAAACTTTGTCGTTAAAATCAGGAATTAAATTCCCTAACGGACAACCACTATGACAAAACGGAATACCGCAATCCATACAGCGAGCTCCTTGGTTTTTCAAGGCTTTCTCGTCCATAGGAATGGTAAATTCCTTATAATTTTTAAGTCTGTTATCTACAGCATCATACTGTTCAACCTCTCTTTCATATTCCAAAAATCCCGTGATTTTTCCCATAATTTATTAAAGTGTTATAAGGTTTTCTTTTTCTAATCTTATTAAAGCCTGTCTGTATTCTTCTGGAAGTACTTTTATGAATTTTGGTAATTCAGTTTCCCATTTTTCAAGAATGCGTTGTGCTTGAGGACTTAAAGTATAATTATAATGATTTTCAATCAGTCCTTTTAATGTTGCAATATCAGCTGGTTCTGTCACTGGATCTAAATTTAAACCTTCGATGTTACACTGTTTTTTGAATGTTGTTTTACAATCGTAGATGTAAGCAACACCACCACTCATACCAGCACCAAAGTTTCTTCCAACCTCTCCAAGAATGACGGCAACACCACCGGTCATGTACTCACAGCCATGGTCACCAATGCCTTCAACAACGGCTTTCGCTCCCGAGTTTCTCACACAAAAACGTTCTCCGGCTTTACCATTTATATAAATTTCTCCAGATGTTGCACCATATAAAGCAACGTTACCAATAATAACATTTTCTTCTGGAACAATAGTAGCTTCTTCTGGCACTTTAACAATTAACTTAGCACCAGAAAGTCCTTTACCAAGATAATCGTTCGTGTTTCCACTAACAACCAATGTTAATCCATTAGTTGCGAATGCTCCGAAACTTTGACCTGCAGATCCAGTGAAATTGACTTTTAAAGTGTTTTCCGGCAAGCCTTGTGCGCCATAAATTTTTGAAATTTCGTTACTTAAAATGGCACCAAAGGCACGATCCATATTATTGATTTTAGAATCTATAACGATCTTTTCCTTTCTGAAAATAGCTGGATGCGCTTGGTTTATAATTTTAAAATCCAATGCCTTCTCTAACTGATGATCCTGTTGCTCGGTATTATGAAGAACAGTCCCTTTTTTAACAGGAATTTGATAAAGAATAGGGGATAAATCGATTCCTAAAGCTTTATAATGATCTATCGTTTTATTTCTGTTAAGTTTTTGTACTTGACCAACCATTTCGTCAACTGTTCTAAAACCTAGTTGAGCCATGATTTCTCTTAATTCTTGAGCCACAAAATACATGAAGTTAACCACATGCTCTGGTTGCCCTGTAAATTTTTTGCGTAATTCTGCGTTTTGAGTTGCTATACCGACTGGGCATGTATTCAAGTGGCAAACACGCATCATAATACAACCTGATGCCACTAAAGGAGCGGTAGCAAAACCGAATTCTTCAGCACCAAGTAAGCATGCAATAGCAACGTCTCTTCCCGTTTTTAATTGACCGTCGCATTCAACAACAATACGGTTTCTTAAGTTATTCATTACCAAAGTTTGTTGCGCTTCGGCAAGACCTAGTTCCCAAGGTAATCCAGCATGTTTTAAAGATGTTAAAGGAGAGGCTCCCGTACCACCATCATGTCCAGAAATTAACACAACGTCGGCTTTGGCTTTTGCTACACCAGCAGCCACAGTACCAACACCGACTTCGGACACTAATTTTACATTAATGCGAGCTTCTCTATTAGCTGATTTTAAATCATATATCAATTGGGATAAATCTTCAATAGAGTAGATATCGTGATGAGGTGGCGGAGAAATTAATCCAACATAAGGGGTTGAATTTCTTGTTTTGGCAATACTTGGATTTACTTTAGGACCAGGTAATTGTCCACCTTCACCAGGTTTAGCTCCTTGAGCCATTTTAATTTGTATTTCAGAAGCGTTGGTAAGGTAATTTGAAGTTACTCCAAATCGGCCTGATGCTACTTGTTTAATAGCACTATTTTTCCAATCGCCATTGGCATCTTTATAAAATCGTTCTTCATCTTCTCCACCTTCACCAGAATTACTTTTTCCACCAATTCTATTCATGGCAATAGCCAAATTCTCATGCGCTTCTTTGCTTATGGAACCATAAGACATGGCACCCGTTTTGAACCGTTTTACAATATTGGTCCAAGGCTCTACTTCGTCGATAGATATGGGGTCGTAATTTGTAAATTCAAACAAGCCTCTAATGGTCATTAACTGTTTTGCTTGATTATTTACGAGATCTGAATATTCTTTATATGAACTAGGTTTGTTATCTCTTACGGATTCTTGAAGTTTGGCTATGGTTAATGGATTAAACATATGTGCTTCCCCATTTCGTCTCCATCGGTATTGTCCGCCAACTTCTAAATCTAAATCCGCAGCAATATCCCTTTCTTTAAAAGCGTTTGAATAACGTTTGTTAATTTCTTTTTCAATTTCGTGCAACCCAATACCCTGGATTCTGGTTGCCGTATTCGGGAAATATTTGTTTACAACGGTAGTATTAATACCAATACATTCAAATAATTGAGAACCTCTATATGAGTTAAGGGTTGAGATTCCTATTTTATTCATGACTTTTAAAATACCTTTTCCAACCGCTTTATTGTAGTTTTCAACAGCTTTTTCGGCATCTACAGTAGCATCAAACTCACTAATTTTATCCTCAATAATCTCATTAACCATATATGGGTTAATGGCACTAGCGCCGTAACCGAATAACAAGGCAAAGTGATGTACCTCGCGAGGTTCAGCAGATTCTACAATAATACTTACTTTTGATCGCTTTCCTAAAGTTCTCAATGCACTGTTTACAAATGAACAGGCTAATAACGCAGGAATAGGCGCTTTATCTTTATTGACATCTCTATCAGATAAAATCACGATGTTTGTGCCTTCATCAATCGCTTTTGACACCGCATCTAAAACATGTTCTAGAGCTTCTTCTAAACCATTATGACCTCTTTTTACATCGTATAAAATGGAGATGGATGTTGCTTTAAAACCATTTTTGGTAAAGCTTTTTATTTTATCTAAATCTTGTTTGGAAATAACAGGATTTTTAATTTTTAATTTTCTGGCGTGTTTTTCGTTAACATCAAAAATGTTGGTATCGCTACCTAATGTTAAACTAATATCTGTTATCAACTCTTCACGAATGCCATCCAACGGCGGATTGGTAACTTGAGCAAATAATTGTTTGAAATAGTTATAGATTAATTGAGGTTTTTCAGAAAGCACGGCAATGGGCGTATCTGTACCCATAGAACCAATGGGTTCGTAAGCACTTTTTGCCATTGGTAAAATAATCGTATTGATATCTTCTTCTGTATATCCAAAAATAACTTGTCTTTTTGTTAGGTGCTCTTCGTTGAAGAACACGGGACAGTCATTATAAGGGATATTTCTAAGGTGGACTAAATTATCGTCTATCCACTTTTTGTAAGGATGCTTAGAGGCAATGTTTTCTTTTATTTCTTCATCATTAACAATGCGGCCTTCGTTCATGTTTACCAAGAACATTTTTCCTGGTTCCAATCTGCCATGATGTTGTACGTTTTTAGGCTCAACTTCGATAACGCCGGTTTCAGATGACATGATAACATAACCATCTTTTGTTACGGTATATCTAGAAGGGCGAAGACCATTTCTATCTAATACTGCTCCAATATAGGTGCCGTCGGTAAAAGGTATTGAGGCTGGGCCATCCCAAGGTTCCATAAGGCAAGAGTTAAACTCGTAAAATGCTTTTTTAGCCTCAGACATATCTGGGTTTTTCTCCCAAGCTTCAGGAACAAGCATCATCATAACTTCTGGTAATGAACGTCCTGTCATTATCAATAGTTCAACAACCATATCCATAGAAGCTGAATCTGATTTACCAGGAAGTACAATAGGTAATATATTTTTTATTTCATTACCAAACCACTTGCTTTCCATTAATTCCTGACGCGAAAACATTCTAGCAACATTACCTCTTAAGGTGTTTATTTCACCATTATGGCACATGTATCTAAAAGGTTGTGCCAAATCCCAAGTAGGGAAGGTGTTGGTTGAAAAGCGTTGGTGAACCAATGCCAATCTCGTCACAAATGAAGGATCGTTTAAATCTTTATAGAAAAGCTTAATATCTTCAGGGACTAAGAGTCCTTTATATATAATAATCTTAGTTGATAAACTTGGCAAGTAGAAATAAGAGCTTTCCGAAAGTTTAGAGCTGTAAATTTCATGCTCTGCTTTTTTTCTGGCAATAAATATTTTTAAGTTAAATTGAAATTCGTCTTGGGCATCATTCTCTTTTCCAACAAATATCTGTTTAACAGCAGGCTGTGTTTTTGCGGCAATTTCTCCTAATACAGATTCATCAAGTGGCACATCTCTCCAGCCTATAACTTGTAGACCTTGCTCTTTAATATGCTTTTCAAGAATGCCAATAGAATATACTTGTTGATTTACTTTCTTGGGTAAAAACACATTGCTAACGGCATAACTGCCAGCTTTAGGAAGTTTAAATTTACAATTATTAACAAAGAAATCGTGAGGAATATCTATTAAAATACCAGCACCATCTCCAGTTTTTCCATCAGCACTTACAGCACCTCTATGTTCTAGTTTTTCAAGAATTTCTAATGCTTTGTGTATGATATCATTAGATTTAATTCCTTTAAGACTACAAATAAAACCCGCACCACAATTATCGTGTTCAAATTCAGGTAAATACATTCCTTGTTTCTTCAGCATAACCAACTAAATATTTGATTTAAAAAATTGACTTAATAAGCGAAGATAGGCACTAGATTTTAAATAATAACAATGGCTAATTGATTATTTCGATTTTAGAACCTAACTCATTATAAAAATGGTATAATATCAATTATTATGGGATATTTTAATAAATATTCAATCACTTACAGTTGCTATAAATTAAAGAATTATGCATTAATATCAACAAAATAGCATAATAACAAAAGATAATGCAATCAAACATAATATAATGCTGACAATAATTCAAATAATTGATTTGCTAAAAAATCAGAAAAAACAAAAATTACCAACATACCTATAAAAAAATAGGGGTAAAAATCAAATATTGATAAAAGTAATATAATTGACCCCCTTTTTTTTAGGGGGTAAAACTTTTTTATATAGTTTTACGACGTCTTAATGGCAAATTAACTCAAACTTTAAACATTTAATAACCAAAATTTAAACATTATGAAAAAATTTATTACCCTTTCAATGCTTTTTGTTGCAACGGCTTTATTTGCTCAAGAAGAACCAGCTCCGCCAACATTTACTCTTAGTGGTAGTATAGATGCTTATTATAGAGCTAATTTTACAGCTCCAAATGATGAAAATGCTATTGCGCCAGGATCATCATTTGCTAATTTACCTGGTTTTGCTTTAGGTATGGCTAATGTGGTTGCTTCTTACGAAGGCGAAAAAGTTGGTTTTGTTGCCGATTTAGTTTTTGGACCAAGAGGTACTGATGCTATATTTAATTCTCCAATGTATTCTGCAACAGGAGATATTGTTAACCAATTGTATGCTTATTGGAATGTTAGTGAATCTGTAAAACTTACTATGGGTAACTTTAATACCTTTTTAGGATATGAGGTAATATCGCCAACGGCAAATTTTAACTACAGTACATCTTATTTATTCTCTTGGGGACCTTTTAGCCACACAGGTTTAAAAGCTGATTTCGCTTTATCTGAAGATTTTAGCTTAATGGTTGGTGTTATGAATGATACAGATTTAACAGAGTTTAATCCAACTGGCGATTATGCATTTGGGGCTCAATTAGGGTTTGTAGGTCAGTACTTAAATGTATTGGTAGACCCATCATTCTTTGAAATCGATTATACAGGAGGCTTTGATGTATCTGATTCTTTCTATTTAGGAATTAATGCTGCTTATTTAAGCTTAGAGGATGATGCAGGTGGATTTATGGGCGCTGCTCTATATCCACAATATTCTGTATCTGATACATTCACGGTTGGTTTAAGAGGTGAGTATTTTGCAGAAGATGGTAACTTCGGTGCTATCGGTAGTGGTGTAGATGATACAAGTGTTCTTGCCTTAACTTTAACAGGAAGCTTTGCTATTGATAACTTAACGATTAAACCTGAGATAAGATTGGATAGTGCTTCTGATGATTCATTTATCGATAACGATTTAATGCCAACAAAAAGCTTAGGTTCTTTTGTGTTAGCTGCAATCTATTCTTTCTAAGAGTAAAATAAAATCCAAAAAGATAAAAAAGCAAGTCGCATTGCTTTTTTATCTTCATTTAACTAACCTTTAAAACAATTTATTATGTCATTATTTAACATGCCCCTTTTGATTCAAGACACTGCCGCCATTGAAGGCGACATGGGAATGCTATGGATGTTAATTTCAGGTATTCTAGTATTTTTTATGCAGGCAGGATTTTTCTTGGTAGAGTCTGGTATGACAGATTCAAAAAATGCTGTTAACATCGCCATGAAAAACTTTCTGGATATAGCAGTTGGCTCTCTTGCTTTCTGGTTCGTAGGTTATTCATTAATGTATGGAGCAGATATGGGTGGAGGTTTCTTCCATTGGGGAGGTTTTATCTTTTCTCAAGGTGCTGCTGATTTATTCTTTCAAACTGTGTTTGCTGCAACTGCTGCAACTATTGTATCGGGAGCGATTGCAGGAAGAACAAAATATACAACGTATGCTATATTTAGTATAGTAATGACTGCTATTATTTATCCTGTAGCTGGTGGTTGGGAATGGAACGGTGGTTGGTTAAATAATACAGATGGTATTATGCCTGCTGAGTTTATTGATTTTGCGGGGTCTTCTATTGTTCACTCTGTAGGTGGATGGGCTGCGCTTGTGGCTGCTTGGATGGTAGGTCCTAGAATTGGTAAATACCTTAATGGTAAACCAATTGAAATGCATGGTCATAACCAAATGTACGCAACCTTAGGCGTATTTATACTTTGGTTGGGATGGTTTGGTTTTAATGGAGGCTCTCAATTAGCTTGGGGTGGCGACGATGCTACTGCTGCTTCACAAGTTGTGCTTGTAACTAATTTAGCAGCTTCAGCGGGGGCTATTGCGGCCTTATTATTTACTTGGATTAAAAATGGAAAACCCAATTTAGGAATGACTTTAAACGGTGCGCTTGCTGGTTTGGTGAGTATTACCGCTGGTTGTGGTAATATGAGTGAGGGCGGTGCAGTATTAGCTGGCTTAGTAGGTGGTATCCTAGTAGTGCTATCTATTGGATTTATTGAAAAAACATTAAAAATTGATGATGCTGTTGGAGCCATATCTGTTCATGGTGTAGCTGGTGCTTGGGGGACTTTAGTTATAGGTCTTTGGGGAGTAGATGGCGATGCTGGTATTGGGATATTCAACGGAGGTGGAGCGGCTCAATTAGGTGCTCAAGCCATTGGGGTGTTGTCTTATGCCGCATGGGCTATTGTCACATCGTTTATATTCTTGTTTATTTTGAAAAAAATATGTGGGTTACGAGTGACTGAAGCAGAAGAGATTGCCGGTCTTGATATTTCTGAACATGGAACGATTGCTTACCCTGGTAAGAGACAACGAGAAATGGAATAACATTTTAAATAATATAAATTTAAAAAATGCCTTAGGGATATGGCCCTAAGGCATTTTTTTTGTCAATGCCAACGGAAGGGTTTTAAGATAATAAGCCCGAGTCTTAAATTTGAAATTTTATGCTCATTGCTCAAGGTTTCTGGAGTTGAGTATGGGACTGTATTTTACGATTTTGAAATGAGGATAATCAATATTGAAAATTAATAAAAAATCGTATAATTATATTAATATACCAAAATTAAAGGGGGTTATTTTGTCTTTTTGATATATATATAATTTCAACCCCTATAAATTTAGACACTATTAATTTTATTTTATATTTTTGAGCACTAATTATAAAAACAATATCATGAAAAAAATCGAAGCAATTATTAGAAAATCCAAATACCGTATTGTAAAGGAAGCTTTGCATGCTGTAGGGGTTAATTTCTTCTCATATTGGGATGTTACTGGTTTAGGAAATGAGAAAGAAGGGCATGTTTATCGAGGGGTGTCCTATAGTACAAGTGATATTCAACGTAGGTATTTATCTATTGTTGTAAACGATGATTTTGCTGAAGCAACAGTTAACGCTATTCTTAGTTCGGCAGGAACAGGAGAGGTTGGTGACGGTAAAATTTTTGTATCCGATATACAAGAATGTTATAGAATACGAACTGGAGAAAAAGGAGGGGAAACCTTAAAATAATAACCAACAAATAAAATAATATTATGGAATTACTAACAACTAACAATGTATGGATGATGATCTGTACAGCACTTGTATTTTTTATGCACCTTGGGTTTTCATTTTTAGAAATTGGATTAACAAGACAAAAAAATACAGTAAATATTCTTTTTAAAAATATTTTTATAATTACAATAGGCTTACTTCTATATTGTTTGGTAGGGTTTAATTTAATGTATCCAGGAGATTTTAATGGATTTTTAGGATTTACAGGATTTGGTTTAACTTCGCCTTTAACAGCAGAAGGAGCCTTAGACTTAACCTATAATGCAGGCTATACGTATTGGACAGATTTCTTATTTCAAGGCATGTTTGCTGCTACAGCAGCAACCATAGTTTCAGGAGCTGTGGCAGAACGTGTAAAAATCGTCCCTTTTATGATATTTACTGTTTTTTATGTAGGATTGGTATACCCAATTGCCGGTTCTTGGAAATGGGGTGGTGGTTTTTTACAAGACATGGGCTTTTATGATTTTGCAGGTTCAACATTAGTTCACTCAGTTGGTGGATGGGCAGCATTAGTAGCTGTTTGGTTGCTAGGCGCAAGAATAGGTAAATTTAAAGACGGAAAACCACAGGCTATTCCTGGGCATAATCTGCCTTTAGCAACAGCTGGGGTATTGATATTATGGTTAGGATGGTTTGGATTTAATGGAGGTTCTGTACTTTCAGCAGATCCTGCTTTAACATCTGTAGTATTGGTGACAACCTGTTTAGCCGCAGCCGCTGGAGGCGTGGTTGCTATGTTAACATCGGCCATTAAAGATAAAAATCTAGATCTTACCATGTTTTTAAATGGTATTCTTGGAGGCTTGGTAGGTATTACTGCAAGTGCGGACGTTGTAACTCCAACAAGTGCCGTAATAATAGGGGCCATTGCTGGGGCACTTATTGTTTTAGCTGTAGCATTAGTTGATAAAATTAAATTGGATGATCCTGTTGGAGCTATTGCAGTACATCTTTTTTGTGGTATATGGGGTACTTTAGCAGTGGGATTGTTTTCTACAAATCCTGAGCACAGTTTCCTAACACAATTAATAGGAGTCGTTTGTTATGCGGTATTTTGCATTGTATCTTCGTTTATTATACTGTACGTGCTTAAAATAACAATGGGAATTAGAGTATCTGAAAAAGAAGAAGTAGAAGGATTAGATGGTCATGAACACGGTATGGATGCTTATCCAGATTTTAGGTTAAATGAGCAATAATTTATTTATTATAGGACTAGTCCTAAAAAAAAGAGGCTTTATTAAATAAAGCCTCTTTTTTTATAATCACTTTTCAGTTAAATTTTATGCCGAGTTTCTACTAGCATTAATGTTTCCAAACAAAGAGCGTGTTACAATCTTTTCATAAATCTCAATCATTTCAGTGTCTTTAACAGCTTCTTTTTCAAGTTCCTGAATTTTCTTTAATGCATATTGTTGTATAGTAAGCAAGGGAAGTACAATTGATTCCCTAACTTCAATAGATGCTTTTCCAGAAGGTTCGTTTTCCATTAATTCTTTATACCCCGTTAGTTTTAATAATAAAGATTTGGTGGTGATGTATTCATTATAAATAATATTCCAAAAAGCTCCAAATTCCTCATCCTTAGACATGTATTTTGTTAAGTCGAAAAACGATTTTGTTAGAGACATCATACTATTTTCCAATAACGTTTTGAAGAATTTAGAATTATTATACAAATGTTCCACTTTATAAAACTCTCCTTTGTCCTCATAAGCTTTTAAAGCAGTTCCTACGCCATAAAAACCAGGGACGTTTTGCTTTAATTGACTCCATGAACCGACAAAAGGAATGGCTCTTAGATCTGAAAACACTAATTTATCTGAAGTACCTCGTTTTGAAGGACGGCTACCAATATTAGTTTTAGCATAGTATTTTAAAGTACTCATGCGTTCTAAATAAGGAATGAACATGGGGTGGCCTTTAAAATTTTTATAAGCCTCATAACTCGTTTCTGCCAAATCGTTCATAACAAACCTGTCTTCATCACTCATGGCAGATTGTTGTTTGGCCATGCGATTAGCAATACCAGAACTAATTAATTGTTCTAAATTATATTGAGAAGAATCATGTGTGCCAAAGTTAGAACTAATGGTTTGCCCTTGAATAGTAAGTTGTACTTCTTTGTCTTCAATTGTTGGTCCTAATGACGCATAAAATTGATGTGTTTTTCCACCGCCTCGTGCAGGTGGCCCACCGCGGCCATCAAAAAATATAGCTGAAATATCATATTTTCGGGATATTTCGGTAAGTTTTTCCTTGGCAGTATAAATTCCCCAGTTTGCCATTAAATAACCACCATCTTTTGTTCCGTCAGAGAATCCTAGCATAATGGTTTGCTTATTTCCACGACTTTTTAAGTGAGCCATGTAAACGGGGTTTGTGTATAACTGCTCCATAACAGCTGGCGCATTTTCTAAATCGGTAATAGTTTCAAAAAGCGGTACTACATCAACGGTTAACTCATCATCAAAAGCCACTATTTTAAGCATGGCAAATAATTGCATCATATTTAATGCCGTTTGGTTGTTGCTTATAATGTATCGGTTAGCACCAAGTTCACCATTTGTTCCTTGAATTTCCTTAATCGCTTTAATGGTTTTCAAGGTGTTACTTACCATTTCATCTTCAAAAACATCTATATCTATAAGGTTACTGCTATCAACTTTAGATAATATGTTGATTTGTTCTTCTTCAGGTACATCATGATAATTCTTCGGGAATGATGGATGTCCAATTTTTATTAAATTATCTATAACTGTTGTAAATACATTATGATGTATTCTACTGTCTTGTCTTATATCTAAAGTTGCAAAATTGTAACCAAACAAATGAATTCTATTAATCAGATTATTTATTTCGCTTAGGTATAAAGATTGGTGATTATTTATTATTATATCTCTAATTTCTATAAGCTCTTTTTTGAATTCCTCAACACTTATAGCTTCTTTATAACCTAAGTCAATGCTATAATTATACATGATGGTTTCTAAATTTATAATACGCTCTTCAACATTTCTAAAAGTAAGTTTTCTACGCAATGCTTTTAGGTCGTTGTAGTAACATTTTAAAATGGCTTGTTTTAAACGTTTAGCAACTTTTATAGTGGTTTTGGGTTTTACAAACGGATTTCCATCTCTATCACCTCCTGGCCAAAAGCCAATATTAATAATGTCGTTATGAACCTCAGTATCAATAAAAATATTTTGTTGAATATAATTATAGATTTCTCCAAACGATTTATAAAACACGTTTTCCAAATACCAAATAAGGCTAACAGCTTCATCGTAAGGCGTTGGTTTTTTATGTTTGAAGAAAGGTGTTTTACCAAGTTGACCAAATAGGTTGTTAATATCGTTTAGGTTATTGGTTTTAATGGCTTCTGTTAAATCGGTAATAATTCCTAATACAGATCCTGGATAAAATTGAGTAGGGTGTGCCGTTAATACAATACGCACTTTAAAATGCTCCAAATAATCCTTTAATTCGTCCAATTTATTTTGAGAAACGGTCGATTCTTTAAGGTTTCTTAACGTGCCAATTCCCTCCATGTTATTTACAATTGGGAAAGCAGCATCTTCAATGGCATCAAACAAAACCACTTGTCTTTCAATGTATTGAATAAACCTAAAAAGTAAATTTATTTGACTTTCCCTGTTGCGTCTTGCTTGGTATTTTTTAAAGAATGTATCAACTATGGTTGTAGGGTCATCACCACTAGCAAAGCCTTTTTTACACGTTTCATGAAATAAAGGGAGTAGCACGCCGGTTTTTGATATGGCATCAAAAGGCAGCGTCATAAATATACTATTGTAAATTTGATATTTAGATAGGACGTTTTGTTTGAAACGGGTTAATTTAGGCTCTACAGGCATAATTCTTACAGTTAAAATTAGTCATAAATGTACTAAAGCTATAATTAACCTTGGCAAGCTTTCAAAAGATTTATTAATTTTTATTGTTTGATGAATACAAATTGTGAATTATTAAATAAAACTGCTTTTATTGTTGAATCTTTTTAATAGGAATAATCTTTTAAAATCAGGATTTTATTGCGGCCAAAAAAGGCACCAAGGATTTTCAAGAGAAGAATCCTTTTTTAATATGATATATGTCATATTCTATATTACTACAACACGATACATTTACAAATTATTTTCAAAAATAACCTAAACATATATGAAAAAATTACACGCATTCCATATCCCAGTAATGGGTATTGGATTCACCATAGATACCCCTTTAAAAGTGGCTCAATATGGTATAGATTCTGTGATTTCTTTAGTAGATGATATATTGCTTGAGAAACTTAGAAAAATGTATAGTGATACCTTTGAGGTTCCGTACCAAGAAATTACAGATAAGATCGATGATTTTAGAGCAAAAAGAATTACATCTTATTTAGATTTAATACACGATTTAGTTCAAAAGAAATTTGACGCTTTAAAAAATGTTAGTGCCGAAAAAATGGACGCCCTTTATACATACATAAATATGCTTCCTGAAAACTCGCCTATTAAAGACGATTTTAAAAG
Organism: Confluentibacter flavum; assembly: GCF_002843175.1. Lineage (GTDB taxonomy): Bacteria > Bacteroidota > Bacteroidia > Flavobacteriales > Flavobacteriaceae > Confluentibacter > Confluentibacter flavum. Next base: position 20,509 of record NZ_PJEO01000036.1, on the reverse strand, counting down.
AATAACCTTGGGAGGACATAATTTCACGGAAATTAAAAATTGGGTTAATAAAAACTTGAAGTTAGGAAGCATAGATGTTAACATCATGACTAAAGTTGATAAAGACAACTATTTGAAAGACGAAAAATTACCTGTGGAATATAATGATGCCCATGCTGCTTTAAGAGGTTTTGCAAATAGTAAATTAAATTCATCAGTCGTGTTATCAGCAGGTTTAAATCCAAGACTTTATAGTTATATGGCTCAGTTTGAGGATTTTTATCCGAATGAGAATGGAGCCTTTAAAAAGAAAATTATTTTAAAGGTAAGTGATTATAGGTCTGCATTAATTCAAGGTAAATTTTTGGCTAAAAAGGGATTATGGGTTTCAGAATTTAGAATAGAATCCGGTCTTAATTGTGGTGGTCATGCTTTTGCAACTGATGGGTATTTGTTAGGGCCTGTCTTGGCAGAGTTTAAGGAAAAAAGGGAAGAGCTAAAAATTGTACTTCAAGAATTGGTACAGCAAGAATTTTTGAATCAAAACCGTGCATTTCCAGAGAATTTATCAATAAAAATATCTGCTCAAGGAGGCGTTGGCACCCATGAAGAACATGAGTTTTTAGTTAATGAGTACAATTTGGATTCTATAGGTTGGGGAACGCCCTTTTTATTGGTTCCAGAAGCAACAACGGTGGATGAAAAAACATTAAATAGACTAGTTGACGCCAAAGAAGAGGACTTATATTTAAGTAATATTTCTCCATTAGGAGTGCCATTTAACAACCTCAGAAATAATACAAAAGATGCCGAAAGAGATGTATTGATTAACAAAGGAAGGCCAGGAAGTTCTTGCCCTAAAAAATTTGTAGAATTAAACAAAGAATTTAAAGATAAAGGAATTTGTATTGCTTCCCGGGAATACCAATATTTAAAAATAAAGGAATTGGATGCCAAAAATTTAACTTTAGAAGATTATCAAACCGGATTTAATCAAATAACCGAAAAATCATGCGTTTGTGTTGGTTTAGGCACCTCGGCTATGTTAGCATATAATCTGGATACTAAATCCTTGGGAGACGGTGTGTCTATTTGTCCTGGACCCAATATGGCTTATTATTCTAAGATTATGAGTTTAAAGAATATTACAGACCATATTTATGGAAGGGATAGTATGATAACGAGAACAGATCGTCCAAATATATTCATAAAAGAACTTTATATTTATATAGATTATTTGAAAAATAAACTAGAAAGCTCTAAAGTTTCCATGAATAAAAAAGATGAAAAATACCTCTTAACTTTTACTAATAACCTTAATGAGGGGATTTTATATTACAGGCGTTTATTTCAAGATGCCAAGAATGCCTTTCAAGACGTTAAAGACATTGTTTTAAAAGAATTAGATAAGAGCGAAAGGATTTTATGCACCATTAATTTAGAAATTCAGAATATGGCAGTTTTAAATTAAAATTATAAAGCGTATTGTCAATTTATGTAGAATCCGATTTTAAGCACTTTTTCTTTATAAAACACAATAGTTTTAAATCGCATGGTATTTTTTATGATAATCTCATTTCAATAAAATTTTAATTAAGATATTTGTAATAAATAACAAAATTATGTTGGCATAAGTTTTGCTTATTTATTTGTAAAATATTCTGGTTGAAATGGATTTAGTAAAAGAAATAAAAAGATTAAAGAAAGAGAAAAACGCTGTTATTTTGGCGCATTATTATCAGGTTGCCGAAATACAAGATATAGCAGATTATGTAGGTGATAGTTTAGGCTTATCTCAAAAAGCCGCAGAAACCGATGCCGATATTATAGTATTTGCTGGAGTTCATTTTATGGCAGAAACTGCCAAAATATTAAACCCAACAAAAACCGTGGTGCTCCCAGATTTAAAAGCTGGTTGTTCGTTGGCAGATTCTTGTCCGCCAGATTTGTTTGAAAAATTCACAAAAGCACATCCAGATCATGTGGTTATTACCTATGTAAACTGTTCGGCAGAAATTAAAGCATTGAGTGATATTGTTTGCACGTCTTCCAATGCCGTTAAAATTGTAGAATCCATTCCTAAAGAGACACCTATTATTTTCGCGCCAGATAAAAATCTTGGAAGGTATATCATTAAAAAAACAGGCAGGGATATGTTACTTTGGGATGGCAGTTGTATTGTACATGAAGCTTTTTCTATTGATAAACTTATAGAATTGCATAAAAAACATCCAGATTATAAAATTATAGCTCACCCAGAATCTGAGGAACATATTTTGAATACAGCTACTTACATTGGTTCTACCTCTGGGATGATAAATTATGTAAAAACACATCCAAAAGATAAATTTATTGTAGCTACCGAAGCAGGGATTTTACATAAAATGCAACAAGAAATGCCAGAAACAGAATTATTACCTGCGCCTGCTGTTGAAGACAATACCTGTGCGTGTAGCGAATGTCATTTTATGAAAATGAACACACTTCAAAAACTATACAATTGCTTGCTTAATGAAAGTCCGCAAATTGAAGTGCCAGAACATATAAGAATAAAAGCGTTAGTGCCAATTGAACGTATGTTAGAACTATCTAAATAATATGATTTCTACAAACTATCTGGTTATTGGGTCTGGTATTGCTGGACTAACATTTGCTGTTAAAATAGCTGAAAAATTCCCTGACAGAAGGGTCATCGTCATTACTAAGGCCAACGAAGATGAGTCTAATACTAAGTATGCACAAGGAGGTGTGGCGATTGTTCTAGATGATAAGGACTCCTTTAAAAAGCATGTTAAAGATACGCTGATTGCTGGCGATGGACTTTGTGACGAAGCCGTCGTAAAAATGGTTGTAAGGGAAGGGCCTAAAAGACTTGAAGAGCTATTGCTTTGGGGGGCCAATTTTGATACCGATGCCAGTGGCGATTTTAATTTAGGTAAAGAAGGCGGACATTCAGAATATAGAATCGTTCATCATAAAGATATTACGGGTTACGAAATTGAACGCGCATTACTTAAAAAAGTGCATGAATTAAAAAATGTAACCTTGTGGTCACATCATTTTGCAATAGATTTAATAACCAAACATCATATTATAGATTCCCAAGCGAAAGATAATACGTGTTATGGTGCTTATGTTTTCGACCAAAAAAAAGGCACTATTTTCACCATTAAAGCAGATAGCACCTTATTGGCGGCAGGTGGAATAGGTAGGGTTTATGGACATACTACCAATCCTGTTATAGCTACGGGCGACGGCATAGCGATGGCTTATAGGGCGAAAGCAAGGATTACCGATATGGAATTTATCCAATTTCATCCAACGGCTCTTTATGATGCCAGAGGCGACCAATCGTCTTTTTTAATTTCTGAAGCTGTAAGAGGTATGGGGGCTTACCTAAGAAACAAAATCGGTTATAGGTTTATGCTTGGTTATGATGAACGTGCAGAATTGGCTTCTAGGGATATTGTCTCGCAAAGCATAGATAGTGAATTGAAGAAAACCGGAGATACTCATGTGTTTTTAGATTGTACCCATTTAGATATTGAAGAATTTAAAAAGCATTTTCCCAACATATATAAAAAGTGCAAACAAAGCCATATTGATGTTGCAACCGATTGGATTCCAGTGGTACCTGCGTCCCATTATTTATGTGGTGGTATAGATGTAGACATGGATGGCAAAACATCCATTAATAATTTATTTGCTTGTGGCGAATGTACAAGAACCGGTTTGCATGGCGCCAATAGATTAGCGTCAAATTCGTTATTGGAGGCCTTGGTATATGCCCATAATATTTTTAAATACCATTCTGAACATACTTATGAAACTTTGGAATTAGAAATTCCAGAATGGAATGATGAAGGCACAACTGTACCAAGAGAGCATGTTATCATTCAGTATAATTTAAAGCAATTACAGGCTTTAATGCGTGATTATGTTGGGATTGTGAGAAGCAATAGCCGATTAACAAAAGCTATTAAACATTTGGATTTAATGTCTGCTGAAGTTGAAGAATTTTACAAGCAAGCTAAAGTTTCCACCTCGCTATGCGAATTAAGAAACATGATTAATGTGGCGCATTTAATTATTAATCAATCTATTGCCAGAAAAGAAAATAAAGGCGGTTTTTATAAACTGGATAATATAAAAGAAAATGAGACTGAAGCTTAATTTTTTGCTTCAGTCCCATTAAAAATAAATAGACTACCTATTTATTTTCCTAACATAAGTAATTCATTGCAAACTACTTCAGTGATATAACGTTTTTCCCCTTCTTTGGTTTCATAACTTCTAGAGGTTAGTTTCCCTTCAATAGCAACTTCTTTGCCCTTTGTTAGATATTTTTCAATGATTTCTGCCGTTTTCCCCCAAGCAATTACATTGTGCCATTGGGTGTCGGTTACTTTTTCACCTTTATTGTTTTTATAACTTTCATTAGTTGCTATGGTGAATTTAGCAAGCATTTTTCCTGATTCTAAATTGATGATTTCTGGGTCATTACCTAAGTTACCAATCAACTGTACTTTGTTTTTAATTGCGCTCATAATTTTAATTTTTAATGTTAAACAGTTAATACTATCGAGTTCTTATGTTTCGACATGGCAAAGATGCAACAGCCTCCAAATGTTATTCGGTTATTAAATATTTAAAATCGTTTGTAAATGTTTGTAGTCGTTTGTAAACGAATAAAATTCCCCGTATATTAGCGCCTATATAAAATTACATAATATGACTATTAGCCAGATTATTAATCAATTAGAAATAAACCAAGGAGTGTTTAGGGATTTATTATTAAACAAAGTAGAGGATGAATATTTTTGGCGACCAGAACCAAATAAATGGTGTCTTCTGGAAATTGTTTGCCATTTATTAGATGAAGAGCAAGACGATTTTAGATCCAGAGTAAAGCACACTCTTGAAACACCGTCGATAGAAATGTCTTCAATTAATCCAGAAGGTTGGGTTTTAGAGCGTGATTATATATCACAAAACTATAAAGATATGCTACAGGCTTTTTTAAGTGAACGAAGTAAATCTGTTATTTGGTTAAAAAAGAATATTGATGCCCAATGGGATAATGTTTACCAACATCCAAAATTAGGAGAACTATCGGCAAAACTATTCTTAAGTAATTGGTTGGCTCATGACTATTTACATTTTAGGCAAATAAATAGGTATCAATATATTTATCTAAAAGAAAAAACAAATATGAACTTGCAATATGCAGGTAATTGGTAAATTTAAAAAACTGATTATGGCAAAACAATGTTTAGAATGTGGCGATCCTATTGTAGGCAGAATTGATAAAAAGTTCTGTAGCGATGCTTGTAGAAATGCCTACAATAATAATGTAAATAAGGATAGTAAAAACCTAATTCGCAATACCAATAACAGGTTACGTAAAAACCACCGCATTCTGGAAGCCGTTAACCCAGACAAAAAAACGACTATTTCCAGAGCAAAACTTATTGAAAAGGGTTTCGATTTTAATTACTTCACAAGTATTTACACCACAAAAGCAGGAACTGTGTATTACTTTGTGTACGACCAAGGATACTTGCCTATTGAGGGCGATTATTTTGCTTTGGTAAAACGAGAAAGCTAGTCTATTTCCAGTCTTGCCCTTTTAAAGCTAAAGCAGCTTTAAGGATGTCTTTCTGACTTATTTGACCAACCAATTTACCGTCTTGTAGAATGGGGAAACGACGACGCTTAGATTCCAAAAACTTATTGGCAGCATCAAAAATATTCATATTGCCATCAATGGTTTCAACATTTTTTACCATACATTTTTCAACCGTATTATTGATCATAGGTAAATTATGATACCTGCTTTCGCTTATTTGTTTTATACAATCACCTTCTGAAATGACACCTATTAACTCATTTTTACTGTTTACCACTGGTCCGCCAGAAATTCGATACTTAATTAGGATGTCTATGACGGTTTCAATCTTATCCTCAGATTTAAAAGTTATCAGTTTTGTACTCATATAATCACTAACCTTAATAGGGATGTCGGTGGTCATCTTCTTTTGATTTTTCCGTGCGGCTAAAAAACTTTTAATTCCCATAATGTTAAAATTTTAAGATTACTAAATGTAATTAATTTTTTTCATTTTTCCTATAATCATATTTTTAATAATTAAAAAGCATTAAACTTTGTGTATTCTTATATTATTAACAGGATTTTTTACAATACATTAAATATTTGAAATTAATTACGATAGTTATAAATGCATTCTTATCTTAATATTTATATGATTTTTGAAAGAATTAAGGAAGTTTTAATATAATAAATGTTAAAATTTTATAGTTTTAGCCCGTAAATAAATTAAACACATAAAAATGAAACAATTATTACTATTGGTTTTATTAATTAGCGGAATTCAATTAGATGCGCAGAGCAATTCTGAATTAATAAAACATTTTGAAGCTTATAGCAAGCAAATGAGAGCGCAAGGTGATATTCAAGGTATAATTAATGGGATGACGCATTTAAACGTATTGTCCCCATCTGCAGCCAGAACAGATACATTGGCTTATATTTACATGACAGAAGGTAAATATGTTCAAGCTTTAAATACTATTGGAATAGATAAAAAGGTAGACGATTCTGATATTGCTGTTCAGGTAAAAGCGATATCATTAAAATCTGTTAACGAACCAGAATTGTCACTTATACAATTTGAAGAACTTTTTAAGCGTGAACCGAATGCATCTGTTGCTTATGAATTAGCAGAACTTACTTTGCAGTTAAAAAAGTTAGATGAAGCAGAGAAGCATATTAACTACGGATTGGTAAATTCCAAAGCCGACATGAAACATACGTATTATGAACAACAATCGCCTTATCAAGTAGCATTAAAAAGTGGTTTTATGTATTTGAATGCCTTGTTGGTTTATAATAAAGACAACAAAGGAAATATTGATGCCGCCGTAGATATATTAGATGCAGCTTTAAAAGCATCGCCTAATTTTAACTTAACACAGTTAACTAAAAGCGAGTTGTTAAGACAAAAACAAGCATTACAGGCACAGTCAGCACAAGGCAATTAATATTACAGAAAATAAAAAAAGGGCTTTTTCTAGAATGAAAAGCCCTTTTTATTTTGAACGAACATCTAGCTGGGCTTTTCAATGTTTTGAGAATCATTTTCCATTTTCTTGTTTAATTGAAAACTGAGGTTGGAAAATGATACCAGAAGTTCTTCTAAAGTATTTAATAACTCTTGTTTTTTTGTAGTAGAAAGATTTGATAAGCTTTCTGTTTTATAAAGTTTGGTTTCTAATACCGTTATTCTGGCCAAAATAGCAGGAGTATTTATAGTGTCTGGAATGGTCTCCCTAATATCTCTAAATAAGGCTTGTAAGTTTTTTTTGGCATCCGTCTTAAAATAAGACAAATCACCTTTTTTTGTGTTTTCAATAATATTTTCTAACTGATTGAATTCTTGCCACGATCCAATAATCGGTTCAACTCTATCGTCTATCGCAAAATCCAAATAATTTAATTTAGAAATATCTTTTTCGGTAATAACTTGGCTCTTGTTGGTAGCATCATCACTATTTTCGGAGCTGGTTTGGGTTGTTTTTTTGCAAGACAAACACATTAGTAATATACACGCACATAAAAACTTTATAATCATTTCATATATTTTAAAAACCTACCACAAATATATGGCAATAGTTTATTTTTAATATCATTTCAAATAATTGTATATATTTGAACCGATCCCTAAATCTAATTAAAATGCTTGAAAACATCTGGTTCAACATACAGTATGGCATTAATCATGTTCTTGATATTAACGCCTACGACCATGTTTTATTTCTAATTGCCCTAACCGTTCCCTATGTTTTTAAAGATTGGAAACGGGTATTTTTGTTAGTTACAATGTTTACCCTCGGCCATACACTCTCTTTAGTTTTGGCTGTTTATAATATTGTTAGTATAAAAGTATCATTAGTTGAATTTTTAATTCCCATAACTATTTTAATTGTTGCCATTTTTAATGTGTTTACCGCAGGCAAAGGTCCACAAAAGGGAAAGGTCGGCGTTTTGTTTCTATCTGCTTTATTTTTTGGTTTAATTCATGGTTTGGGTTTTGCCAGGGAGTTTAAAATGTTAGTAGGAGATACCGATAATAAATTAGTTTTATTAATAGAATTTGCTTTAGGCATAGAAATTGCTCAAGTTATTATTGTGTTTATTGTTTTGTTTTTGGGCTATTTGGTCCAAACCTTATTTAGGTTCTCTAAACGCGATTGGGCCATGGTTATTTCGGCGGTGGTTATTGGTCTTGTAATACCAATGATACTTAAAAGTGATTATTTGGTTTAAAAAAGAAGCCAATCATAAGAAATTTGGTAAAACTTTAACGAACTTGCGTTGTGATTAAAATACCAACCATTTATATTCGTTATACAATTTTTTAATAGATTATATTGAATTTCATTAATGTCGGAAACCAAACAATTAAAATACGATAAAGCTTACTTACGGATAGCACAAGAGTGGGGTAAGTTATCATATTGTAAGCGTAGACAAGTAGGTGCGCTTATTGTTAAAGACCGAATGATAATTTCTGACGGATATAATGGTACACCATCTGGATTTGAGAATTTTTGTGAAGACGAAGACGGATATACCAAATGGTACGTGTTACATGCAGAAGCGAACGCTATTTTAAAAGTAGCAGCTTCTACACAATCCTGTAAAGGTGCAACGCTTTATATAACCATGTCACCTTGTAAGGAGTGTAGCAAGCTTATTCATCAAGCAGGTATTTTAAAAGTAGTTTATAACCAAGCTTATAAAGATGATTCTGGTTTGCGGTTTTTAGAAAAAGCCGGAATAAAACTTAAATTAATAGAAGATTTGAACCCATAATGCAGTTTCAAAAAAAATATTTGCCCATTATTTTAGGTGTTGCCATTGCAGCAGGCATCTATATTGGGGGAAAATTAAATTTTATGGATTCGTCCGATAGGTTGTTTACCAAGAATAGCAAGAAGGATAAAATCAACAGACTTATAGATTATATAGATTACGATTATGTTGATGATATAAATACCGATAGCATTGTAGATGTTACGGTTAACGGGATTTTAGATAATCTGGATCCACACTCGGTGTATATTCCAAAAGAAGACATGGATCGCGTTACCGAAAATATGAAAGGCGATTTTGTTGGCATTGGTATCAGTTTTTACACTTATAAAGACACTATTGTGGTTATTAGATCCATTGAAAATGGCCCCAGTGAAAGAGCGGGAATAAAAGGAGGAGACAGAATCGTTATGGCAAATAATGATTCTTTGACAGGTAAGCGATTACAGGACAGAGAAATTTTAGAGAAGCTAAAAGGCGAAATCAATTCCAAAGTAAATCTTAAGGTTTATAGAAAAGGTGAGCCAAAACTTCTAAACTTCACGGTAAAGCGCTCCAACATCCCAATAAAAAGTGTTGATGCCGCTTATATGCTTACAGAAAAACTAGGGTATATAAAAGTAAATCGGTTTGCTGAAACGACCTATCGCGAATTTAAAATGGGATTAGACAAACTTATAGCTTTTGGCGCAACAGAAATTGCACTCGATTTAAGGGATAACCCTGGCGGATTTCTTGGTATTGCGGAGCAAATGGTTGATGAGTTTTTAGAAGACGATAAACTTATTTTATTCACTAAAAACAAGCGCGGAAATACCGAGAAAAGTTATGCAACAGATAAAGGCGATTTTGAAGATGGTAAAGTGTATGTCCTTATAAACGAAAATTCAGCTTCTGCCAGTGAAATAGTGGCAGGCGCACTTCAAGATCATGATAAGGGAACTATTGTGGGTCGCCGTTCTTATGGTAAAGGACTTGTTCAGCGAGAAATGGATTTGGGAGATGGTAGCGCTGTGCGTTTAACAGTATCACGTTATTATACACCAACCGGGCGTTCCATACAACGGCCTTATAAAAATGGACATAAAGATTACTACGATGATTATTTTTCGAGATTGGAAAGCGGCGAATTATTGGATCCAGAAAAAATAAAAGTACATGACTCCTTAAAGTTTAAAACACCAGGAGGAAAAATTGTCTATGGCGGCGGCGGGATTATTCCAGATGTATTTGTGCCTATTGATAACAGTATGCAAAACGAAACCTTGACCTATATACAATATCGCGGATATATAGCAAACTTTGCTTTTGAAATGTTGGATAGAGATAGAAGGGCTTATGAAGGCATGCCTAAACAAGACTTTATAGAAAATTTTGAAGTTACAGATGATATGGTTCTCAAATTTCAAGAGTACTTGAATGTGAGGACGGGTTCTAAAATCACGTTTGTGGCTTATAACGAAGAAGTCAAACAATATATCAAGGCCACCTTGGCCGATCAACTTTATGGTGAAGGTTCCTTTGCTGAAATCATCAATCAAAAAGATATTATGATTGAAGAGGTTATTAAGTTGAGTGAGGGGGAGTAACTAACATCTTTTACCATACATCTAAAAAATCTTTTTCTCACAAAATTTTTAAGTACATTTAATTTTTAATTTAAAATTAAGAATTGGTGTTAAAGTACATTTACTTCATTTTTATATTTTTAACATTTCAATCTTTTTATTCTCAATGTCCTGTTGGGGATGTTACGTTAGGCACACAATCAGATGTTGATAATTTTATATCTACTTATCCAGCTTGCGAAATTATAGATGGAGATTTAATAATTGGATTTTCAGTGACTGATATTTCAGGGATAACTTCAATAAAAAGAATTGAAGGTTCTTTAAGAATACTTTATTCAGGTATAACAACGGTTTCCAATTTTAGTAATTTAGAGTTTATTGGTGGTGATTTTGAATTAAAGGAAAATACTAATTTGACAGTAATTGAAAATATCAATCAGTTACAAACCATAGGAGGAGGATTAAAAATATACACTAACTACGGGGGATTAAATACTATAAAAGGGTTTAATAGCTTAGATATTGTAGTTGGTGAGTTTACAATTGAACAAAACCCCAGTTTAGAAATTATTTCAGGATTTGATAAATTGAAGAAAGTAGGAGATTTTCAAATTAGTAATAATGATTCACTTATAGGTATTCCAAAGTTTAATCAATTAGTTGACGTAGGATGGGATTTGGATATATCGGGAAACGATTTGTTAAACACAATAGATGGATTTAATTCATTGACAGAAGTATTTCTAGCAATGAATATAAAATTCAATGCCAGCTTAGTTACAATTTTAGGATTTGATAGTTTAAATAAAATACAAAATTTAAACATTGGTGAAGGCCCAATTACAAATATACCTTCCTTTAGCAACATCATAAATATTAATTCAATTAACATCACAGGAACGAAATTAGCCTACCTTGATGGATTTAACAATCTTCAGGTCATTCAAGGTATAGACCCGCATTTTGGGATATTATACTTAAATGGCAACGATGAGCTTTTAGAGATATCAGGTTTTAAAGAGCTTAAAAATGTCGATGGTCAATTTAGTATTACTAATAATGGCAATTTAAATAGTTTGATTGGATTTAATAATTTAATTGAAACTAGGAACATAAATGTAACGGCTAATGAATCTTTAGCTAGCTTAAATGGTTTGGAGAATTTAATGAACTTAGGCACTATATCTGGTTCTAGCTTATTTATCACAAGTAATCCATCACTAACGGATTGTACAGCTTTATGTAATTTAGTAACAATTGGAAATATTTTGGGGACCGTTAATTTTTCAAATAACCCTTCAAAATGTAGTAGTGAATATGAAGTGAAAGCTGAATGCATCCCCGATTTTGATAAAGATGGAATTTTAGATGATGATGATTTAGATGATGATAATGATGGAATTCTTGATACGGTTGAACAAAACGGCAATCCAAATAGAGATACTGATTTAGATGGTTATCCAGACCACCAAGATTTAGATAGTGATGGTGATGGTTGTTTTGATGTTATTGAGGCTGGGTTTACAGATGGTGATGCAAATGGTACTTTAGGAAGTCTGCCTGATACTGTTGATACAAACGGTTTAATCGTTGGAGAGCTTGATGGTTATACAGTTCCTCTAGATAGCGATGGTGATAATATTTTTGATTTTCAACAATTTAATATATTAAATGCAGGAGAGGATGGAAGTCTGGAACTATGTGTAAATAGCATTTCGGTAAATCTTTTCGATAGTCTAGGTGGAACACCAGATTCTGGAGGTGTTTGGTCACCAAGTTTGGCAAGTGGCACAGGAATTTTTGATCCTTCAGTCGATGTTCCTGGTATTTATACTTATACTGTTGCCAATGGAGTTTGTGGTTTGGACATTTCGCAGGTTGAAGTTGTATTAGATCAATTGCCAAATGCAGGATTAGATGGTAATTTACTAATATGTGAAAATGCTACTCCTGTCAATCTTTTTGATAGTCTTGGCGGAACACCAAATAATGGTGGTATTTGGACACCAAGTTTGGCAAGTGGGACAGGGATTTTTGATCCTTTGGTTGATCTATCTGGTATTTACACCTACACTGTTACTAATGGAGTTTGTGGTTCGGATATGTCAGAGGTAAATGTTGTTGTTGAGGAACTGCCAAATGCAGGAGTTAATGGCAGTTTGGAGATTTGTGCAAACAGTATCCCCATAGACCTTTTTGATAGTCTAGGCGGACTACCTGATGCTTTGGGCGTGTGGTCACCAAGTTTGGCAAGTGGCACAGGTTTTTTCGACCCATCAATAGATGTTCCTGGCATTTATTCTTATACGGTTACTAACGGAGTTTGTGGTGCAGATACTTCACAGGTAAATGTTATTGTTGTCCAATTAACAAATGCAGGATTAGATGGGGGTTTAGAAATATGTAAAAATGCTACTCCTGTCAATCTTTTCGATAGCCTTGGTGGAACACCAGATTCTGGAGGCATTTGGTCTCCCAGTTTAATCAGTGGCACAGGGGTTTTTGACCCTTCTGTTGATGCATCCGGCATCTACCTATACACCGTTGCTAATGGAGTTTGTGGTTCGGATACTTCGGAGGTAAATGTTGTTGTTGACGAACTACCAAATGCAGGATTAGATGGGAGTTTGGAGATTTGTATAAATAGTAATTCCATAGACCTCTTTGATAGCCTAAATGGAATACCAGATTCTGGAGGCATTTGGTTACCAAGTTTAACAAGTGGCACGGGAGTTTTTGATCCTTTGGTTGATTCTTCTGGAACTTATACTTATACAGTTACCAATGGAGTTTGTGGTTCAGATACTTCAGAAGTCATTGTAAATATAACTAATGTTACTCCAATTCAAGAATATGTGGTTAAAACAACGGAGTTCAGTGGTAATAATTTGATTGAAATTATAATTAATTCTAATTTACAATATGAATATTCTTTAGATAATGTAAACTTTCAATCAAGCAATGTGTTTAATAATTTATCAGGAGGTGAATATATTCTTTATGTTAAGGAAGTTAGTGGATGTGGTATTTTAGAAGTGTTAGTATCTATTTTAGATTATCCAAAATATTTTACTCCTAATAATGATGGATTTAATGATACCTGGAAACTTAAAGGAATAACAAACCAAGAGTATTCTATATATATTTATGATAGATATGGTAAGCTTTTAAAACATCTGGTATCATTTGAAAACGGTTGGGACGGAACATTTAACGGGGAGGCTCTTCCAACCAGCGATTATTGGTTTAAAGTTGTTTTTAACAATGGGATAGTGAAAAACGGGCATTTTACACTTAAGAGATAATAATTTTAATTTATCACGCACTTAGCATAATCCACTTCATCCCAAAGGGTTAACCAATTATAAACTGATTATGCATACCAATGGCCTGTTATTAATAATTAAAGCGTCAAACATCAACGGCGTTGTTTTACTTTTTCCTCAATCTGTTTGGAAATTCTTAATATAAGCATTAAAAAGATAGCGCAAACTCCTGCCAGAATAGTTATTAAAGCGGTAACGCTTTCACCTTCAAGAGGTGCATTAAAGTCCACTTTAGTAAAGTTAAATACAATTAATACAAAGGCAAGTAAACTGATAATGATGGTTATGATTTTCATATGTAGATAATATTTTTTAAATGATTTCAAATAAAGCTTTAACGTTATGGGCAAATAGCTTAACAGCAATAGCTAACAACACAACCCCAAACACTTTTCTAACAATGTTGATGCCATTTTGACCCAAAAAGCGTTCAATGGTTTTAGAGGTTTTTAAGACTATAAAAATAACAATAACGTTTAAAATAATAGCGACAATAATGTTTTCTGTTCTAAATTCAGCTCTTAAAGACAATAAGGTTGTTAAGCTTCCAGGGCCAGCTATTAAAGGAAACGCTAAGGGAAATACAGAAGCGGTATTGGCAGTGTGTTCTTCTTGTTTGTAAAGGGTGATGCCCAAAATCATTTCTAAAGCAATAAAAAATAAAATAAAAGAACCAGCAACGGCAAAAGAGTTTACGTCGATGCCTATAAGATTTAAAATACTTTTTCCAAGAAATAAAAAGGCGACCATAATGATTCCAGATATAATGGCTGCTTTTCTGCTATTTATGTGGCCTACTTTTTTTCGTAGATCTATCACAATGGGAATATTGCCAACAATATCCACGACTGCAAATAAAATCATAAATGCCGTAAATATTTCTCTAAAAACGAGTTGCATAACGCTGAGTTTAAATTTTGATGCAAAGTTCGATAATAATTGCAAAACTTACAGCTTAATAAATTTAAAGTTTATCTATTTTTGTGCACTTAATAATATTGGTATTTATGTTTCAATTAGGGAAAACAATAGTTTCAGAAGACATTATAAAAAAGGACTTTGTTTGCAATTTATCAGCATGCAAAGGCGCTTGCTGCGTTGATGGTGATGCCGGCGCGCCTTTAGAAGAGGAAGAAACTAAGATATTGCAGGATATATATCCTAAAGTAAAACCATTTTTACGCCAGGTAAGTATTGACGCTATTGAAGACCAAGGTACTTTTATAACAACAAAAGATGGCGATTTTGAAACGCCATTGCTTGATGGGGCAGACTGTACTTACGTTATTTATGATGAAAAAAAAGTGGCACTTTGCGCTATTGAAGAAGCTTACAACCAAGGAGAAATTACCTGGAAAAAACCAGTATCCTGTCATTTGTATCCCATCAGGGTAACAGATTACACAGAATTTTCGGCAATAAATTATCATAAATGGGAAATATGTGATGATGCTTGTACACTTGGGAAGGAACTTCAAGTACCCATTTACAAATTTGTAAAACAAGCACTCATTAGAAAATTTGGGGAAGATTGGTATATGGAGTTGGAGAAAATTGCCAAAACTTACACTTAAAATAAACCTCAAAACATATTTTACCATTACTGCATTTTCATATTAATTTCACCTTAGTTTATTAAATTTAAGAACCCTTGTTTTACAGTGCCTAAGCAAGTTTTTAATTTTTAAATAATTGATTTTCAACAACTTAAAATTTAAGTAATTATCTGTATTTTTTGAGTTCATGTTATAATTTGTTAAAAACTTGTTGACAATGTTTATAACTATACCTTTCATTTTAACGCTCTTTTTTGAATCTTTGTTAATCCCAAGTTGAAACTAATTTTCGCTTAAATTTTCACAAAAAACAAAAAGAATGTCGCAGGCTATTGAACCCATTTTACAAGAAAACAAAGATCGTTTCGTTATTTTTCCAATTAAACATCATGATATCTGGGAATGGTATAAAAAGCAAGAAGCAAGTATTTGGACCGCTGAAGAAATTGATTTGCACCAAGACCTATCAGATTGGAACATCAAACTAACAGATGACGAGCGTTATTTTATCAAGCATGTTTTAGCATTTTTCGCCGCCAGTGATGGTATTGTAAATGAAAACTTAGCCGAAAACTTTGTGTCTGAAGTACAATATACAGAGGCGAAATTCTTTTATGGCTTTCAAATTATGATGGAGAACATTCATTCTGAAGTATATTCGTTGTTGATTGACACCTATGTAAAAGATGATAAAGAGAAAGATGAATTGTTTAAAGCCATTGAAGTGTTTCCTGCCATTAAAGAAAAAGCAGACTGGGCCTTAAAATGGATAGATTCGCCAAGTTTTGCAGAACGTTTGATTGCGTTTGCAGCTGTGGAAGGCATCTTTTTCTCAGGAAGTTTTTGCTCTATTTTCTGGCTTAAAAAACGAGGATTATTACCTGGATTAACATTCTCAAACGAATTGATTTCCAGAGATGAAGGAATGCATTGCGATTTTGCGGTGCACCTACATAACAACCACATAGTAAATAAAGTTTCAAAAGAACGTATTACAGAAATATTAACGAACGCCTTAGATATTGAGCGCATGTTTATCACCGAATCGCTTCCAGTAAGTTTAATAGGTATGAACGCCAAATTAATGACACAATATTTAGAGTTTGTAACCGATAGATTATTAGGAGAATTTGGTTGTGACAAAGTTTACAATTCCACTAATCCTTTTGATTTTATGGATATGATTTCATTACAAGGGAAAACCAACTTCTTCGAAAAACGAGTATCTGAATATCAAAAAGCAGGTGTTCTTAATAAAGAAGAGGATAAGGACAAGTTTACCTTTGACGCCGATTTTTAATTGGGTTCTAAATTTTCAAAAGTTCAATTTTTTGAAAATTCAATTAAAATGATATTTCCATAAATATTGGAAAATTAATTAAGTTTTTTATTAAGTATAAGTTTAAAAATATTCTGCTAAACCTTGCGTTTCAGAACTCCTTTTTTAGGCTTATTAAAACAACCAATACCAACTAAGTTTATCTAACTGACCATTAGAGCCCAAACTTGGAATAACTAATCAACCCATTTTCTGAAGGTGTATCAGAAAAACTAAAAAAACGTGTAAAGCAATGTATGTACTAAAAAGAGACGGAAGAAAAGAACAAGTCATGTTCGACAAAATTACAGCAAGAGTTAGAAAATTATGCTATGGATTAAATGAATTGGTAGATCCATTAAAAGTAGCCATGAGAGTTATTGAAGGGTTATACGATGGTGTTACCACCAGCGAACTTGATAATCTTGCGGCGGAAATTGCTGCAACCATGACTACGGCACATCCAGATTATGCCCGTCTTGCTGCAAGAATTTCAGTGTCTAACTTACATAAAAACACTAAAAAGACTTTTAGCGAAGTGATGCACGATTTGTATACCTATATAAATCCAAGAACAGGAAAAGAAGCGCCTCTTTTAGCAGATGATGTGTATGAAGTGATAATGGCCAACAAAGATGTTTTGGATTCTACCATTATTTACAATCGCGATTTTGGTTATGATTATTTTGGGTTTAAAACTTTAGAACGTTCGTATCTTTTGAAATTGAACGGTCAAATTGCGGAACGTCCACAACACATGCTCATGCGTGTTGCTGTCGGCATTCATTTAAATGATATGGAATCGGTTATTGAGACGTATGAGCTCATGTCTAAAAAATACTTTACACACGCTACACCAACGCTTTTTAACGCTGGTACTCCAAAGCCACAAATGTCGTCTTGTTTCTTATTAACTATGAAAGAAGACAGTATAGATGGTATATACGATACATTAAAACAAACAGCTAAAATATCTCAATCGGCGGGGGGTATTGGTCTAGCAATTCATAATATACGTGCCACAGGAAGTTATATAGGTGGTACCAATGGGACTAGTAATGGTATTGTGCCCATGTTACAAGTGTTTAATGATACGGCCCGTTATGTAGACCAAGGGGGCGGAAAACGTAAAGGAAGTTTTGCTATTTATATTGAAACCTGGCATGCCGATATTTTTCAATTTTTAGAGTTGAAGAAAAACCACGGTAAAGAAGAAATGCGTGCGCGAGATTTATTTTATGCGATGTGGATTTCAGATTTATTTATGAAACGTGTACAGGAAGATGGCCATTGGACTTTGATGTGCCCTAACGAATGCCCAGGTTTGGATGAGGTACATAGTGAAGCCTTTGAAACCTTATACATAAAATACGAAACCGAAGGTAAAGGACGTAAAACCATTAAAGCGAGAGAGCTTTGGGAAAAAATATTGGAATCTCAAATTGAAACAGGGACGCCTTATATGTTGTATAAGGATGCAGCAAATCGTAAATCTAATCAACAGAATTTAGGAACCATCCGTTCGTCTAATTTATGTACAGAGATTTTAGAATATACGTCTCCAGATGAGGTGGCGGTATGTAACTTAGCATCCATTGCGTTACCAATGTTTGTGAAAAATGGTGAGTTCGACCATAAAGAACTTTTCCGTATCACAAAACGTGTTACCAAAAACTTAAACAGGGTTATTGATAGAAACTACTATCCAGTAAAGGAAGCAGAAAACTCTAATATACGCCATAGACCCATAGGTTTGGGTGTGCAAGGATTGGCAGATACGTTTATACAATTACGTATGCCATTTACCAGTGATGACGCTAAAAAATTAAACCAAGATATTTTTGAAACCCTTTATTTTGCAGCTGTTACTGCGAGTATGGAAGAAGCCAAAGAAGATGGGCCTTACCAAACTTTTAAAGGATCTCCAATAAGCAAAGGTGAATTTCAGCATAATCTTTGGGGCTTAAAAGACGAAGAATTAAGTGGAAATTGGGATTGGGATAAATTACGTAAACAAGTAATGAAACACGGTGTGCGTAACTCATTATTGGTAGCACCAATGCCAACAGCTTCCACGTCCCAAATTCTTGGAAACAATGAATGTTTTGAACCTTACACCTCTAACATTTATACACGTCGCGTATTATCTGGTGAATTTATTGTTGTGAATAAGCATCTATTGGAAGATTTAGTAGAATTAGGTCTTTGGGATGATAGTTTAAAACAAGAAATTATGCGTGCCAATGGTTCCGTACAACATGTAGATATCATTCCCCAACACATTAAAGAGTTATACAAAACCGTTTGGGAATTAAGCATGAAAGATATTATTGATATGTCTCGCCAAAGAGGTTATTTTATTGATCAATCACAATCACTTAACTTGTTTTTAGAAGGTGCTACGATGGCGAAATTAACGTCTATGCATTTTTATGCTTGGAAAAGTGGTTTAAAAACAGGTATGTACTATTTGCGTACTAAGAGTGCTGTGGACGCTATTAAGTTCACTTTAGATAAAGCTCAAAAATTAGAGCCTAATGCGCAAGTAGAAGAAGTGATAGATGAAGCACATTTAGAGCAACAAAAAAAATTAGCTGTTAAAGCAGCAAACAAATTTGCCCAACAAAATACAGAAGCCGAACCCATGTCTGCCGAAGAAATGAAAGCCTTAATTGCCCAAGCTAAAGCCGCTGAAGGCGACGATTGCTTAATGTGTGGGTCTTAATTTTTATTTAAGTGTTTAAAGTAAAAAGCATCTCGAAAGAGATGCTTTTTTGTTTCAAAAGACTATATTTATTTTTTTAAACTAAATAATATATTGTGGCATTTGAAAATTTCATAGTAACTCCAGACTTGTATGCAAGTAAAGGAAGTCGATTTACAAACTATATAATAGACTTAATAATTTTTATGTTGATTGCTTTTGGAACATTATTCCTTTTAGCAACTTTGTTTTATGCATTAGCTGAAGATACTTCCCCTATGGATAATTTTATTAATGGTCTAGAAAACATAAATCCGCTATTAGATAGGCTATTAACAGCTATAGTACTTGCACTTCTTTATTTTTCAACTGAGACTTTATTGAAGGGAAGGACAGTGGGTAAATACATTACAAAAACTAAAGTTGTACTCGTTGATGGCACGAATCCAAATGCTTTAGAGTATTTAAAACGAAGCTTTTCTAGAGTGATACCTTTTGAGGCACTTTCATTTTTGGGTGCAGAGGGAAGAGGCTGGCATGATACCATATCTAAAACCTATGTTGTTGATATTCAAAAATACCAAGCTAAGCTAAAAGCTCACGATAGCTTAGAACAAATTGGAAAAAATATTGAAAATGAATAATTAAAGGATTATTATTTATACTGGCATAAATAAGACGTTTGCCCAGATACTTTTACCAAAAACTTTTTATTGGCATCAATTTGGTATGATTCTCCAGTTTTGTAAGTTGTCCACTTAGAATCCCCCGGTAATTTAACAGTCATGGCGCCTTCTACAACAATCATGGTTTCGTGCGTCGAAGTTCCGAATTCATATTCTCCTGCTTCCATAACGCCTATGGTAGATTTCCCTGTTGAAGACGTGTATCCTAAAGATTTAACGTTGCCTCCAAAATATTCGTTTGTTGAAATCATATGTTTTATATTTTTTTTGCGAAAATAGAGAACTTAGCTGAAGTAATAAAAAAATGAGTGAAAGATTGTTGTTTGAATGTGACTAGTCCTAAAAAATCGATACAGGTTATTAGACAAAAATAGATTAATTAAACAGCATCAAAAACGTTTTTGATGCTGTATTTAGTTTTATAGGTTTTCATTTTAAGTTTGTTTTGCTGGTGCATTAGATTTGGAGTCAGC
>NZ_PJEO01000017.1 GCF_002843175.1 Confluentibacter flavum | reverse complement strand
GCTGACTCCAAATCTAATGCACCAGCAAAACAAACTTAAAATGAAAACCTATAAAACTAAATACAGCATCAAAAACGTTTTTGATGCTGTTTAATTAATCTATTTTTTTCTAATAACCTGTATCGATTTTTTAGGACTAGTCAATTGTTGACTTTGTGAGAAAAGATATAGAACTTCGAAATTGTTTCAATAACTTCTGATAAAAAACATGAAAACAATTTTATATTGTATAGTTCTGCCTCACGCTAAAAAACGGCAGGTAAAATGCAAACGCACCCACAGATAATTATATCTTTGGGTAATTGTATTTTTTGAATTTTTAATTTACACGGATAATAATAATATGCCAACACTCAATTGGATAGGAAAAGAGAAAGTAGTAAGCCACCACCAAGATGTGCCATACAGAGTTTTGGAACATAAATACGGATTTACAGCAGACCCTTCGGCAGGCTTAGGGCGAGAACACACCGAACCGATAAACAGCGGAAACAAAATTATACATGGAGACAATCTTGAAGCCTTAAAAAGTTTACTGCCCGAATACGAAGGAAAAATAAAGTGCATCTACATAGACCCACCATACAACACTGGCAACGAAAGTTGGGTGTATAACGACAACGTAAACCACCCAAAAATTAAAAAATGGTTGGGCGAAGTGGTAGGCAAAGATGGTGAAGACCTCACCCGCCACGACAAATGGTTGTGTATGATGTATCCACGACTGAAACTCTTACATAAATTATTGGCAGACGATGGCGCTATTTTTATTTCGATTGACGATAATGAACAAGCTAATTTGAAATTGATTTGTGATGAGATTTTTGGAGCGAGAAATTTTGTAACTAATCTTATTTGGCGTTCTGCTGACTCCTCAAATAATGACGCTAAACAATTTTCAATTGATTATAATCACACATTGATTTATTCCAAAGATTTTGGATGGCAACCATATAAGCTCGAACGAACAGAGGATAACAATGCTCATTATAAAAATCCTGACAACGATCCAAATGGGCCTTGGTTTATGGGGAATTTATCGTCTCCCAATCCACGACCTAACTTAACGTATATTTTAGTTTCTCCAAATGGAACTCTTATAAAACCTCCAAAAAATGGTTGGAGATGGAGTAAGGAGAGGATGGAAGAAATGATAGAAAGCAAAGAAGTTATTTTCTCTTCTGACCAATCGAAAATTATCAAAAAAACATATTTAAAAGACCAAAGTGGAATTGTTCCATCAAATATTTGGTGGGATTTAGAAGATAGTGGGCATAATAGAAACGCTAAATATGAATTGATAAAAATTTTTAATGAGCTAAAAACATCAGACATTTTTAAAACTCCGAAACCTACAAAATTTGTTGAGAAGATTTTAAAAATTTCCTCCAACAAAAACTCAATCATCCTCGACTCTTTCGCAGGTTCAGCCACCACCGCTCACGCAGTGTTAAATTTGAACAAACAAGATGGTGGTAATCGGAAATTTATTGTAATAGAAATGGAAGATTACGCCAATGACGTTACAGCAGAGCGAGTAAAAAGAGTAGCTAAAGGTTATGGAAGCCCCCCAACCCCCGAAGGGGGAGAAAAAAACAAAAAATGGGTGGAAGGTACCGGTGGTAGTTTTGATTTTTACGAACTCGGTTTAGCTCTATTTGATGAAAACCAAAATCTAAACGAGCACGTTGGCTTGGAGAAAATAAGGGAATACATTTGGTTTTCAGAAACTCGTACTTCATTTACCGAACCTAATGGTGAGAATTACTTTTTAGGCAAAAAGGACGAATCGGCATACTACTTCATTTACGAGAAAGACCGACTAACAACCTTAGATTATGACTCTTTGGAACTCATAAAAACCAAAGGCGAGCAATATGTAATCTATGCTGATAATTGCTTGTTGCCAAAGGAATTTATGGCAAAGAAGAACATCATTTTCAAAAAGATACCAAGAGACATTACAAGATTTTAGATTATGGAAATTAAAATAGAAACACTACCACCTAAAATAGATTCTGAGTCTGTAACCATATTAAAGCAACTTAATAGGGCTTCACGAGCATTAGGACAACTTAAAGGAGAGGTTTCTAAAATTCCAAATTCTCAGATTTTGCTCGATACGCTTACCTTACAAGAGGCAAAAGATAGTAACGAAATTGAGAACATTGTAACTACAGATGATGAAATGTACCAAGCCAGCATTGATGAAACGGTAGCTTCGGTTACGGCAAAAGAGGCGCTCAATTATTCGAAGGCTATAAAATTAGGATTGGAGATTGTTAGAAATAAAGGCTTGCTAACAGTCAATGACATAAAACGTATTCAAGAATTAATTTCACCTAATCACCCTATTCGGAAAATACCGGGAACGGTTTTAAAAAATCCCAAAACGCAAGAGGTTGTTTACACACCACCACAACATTATGATGAAATCCAAAGCTTGCTCGATAATTTGGAGCGTTACATCAACGCACCAGAATTTCACGATATAGATGCTTTGATAAAAATGCCCATCATCCACTTTCAATTTGAGAGTATTCATCCTTTTTTAGATGGTAATGGAAGAACAGGGCGTTTGTTAAATATTTTGTATTTGGTTCAACAAGGTTTGCTAGACATTCCTGTTTTGTATTTAAGTAGTTACATTATTAAAAACAAAAGTGATTATTACCGCTTATTGCAAGAAGTTCGCACCAAAGGCAGTTGGGAAGAATGGATTGTTTGGATGTTGAAAGGCGTTGAACTTACCGCTAAAGAAACCATTGTAGTGGTAAACAAAATAAAATTGCTAATGGACGAATACAAAAAGGAAATCCGCAGCAACTTTAGTTTTTACAGCCACGATTTAATCAATATCCTTTTTAAGCATCCTTACACCAAGAACAGTTTTTTGGAACGTGAATTAAAAATTCATAGAAACACCGCTTCAAGCTACTTGAACACCCTTGCGGAAGCAGGATTGCTTACCAAAGTGAAAATTGGCAAATTCAATTATTACATCAATGTTGAGTTGCTTCAAATACTTAAAAACAGATGATAATAAGCAGTTTAAATCAAGAGATTCATATGCACAACAAATCACGGTTTCTTGTGCGCGTTTCAAGAACATCTACAAATATGTGTAGAATGTTGTGCACGATATCAGTATATGCTTAAAGTTTAGCCAAATGTTGTGCACGTTAAAATATTAGAATATGGAATTAAAAAGTTATCAGAGAAAAGTAATTGACAATTTGGAAGAATACTTGGGCTATGTTCAAGAGTATAAAAGCTTGGCTAAAGCTTTTAACCAATATTGGGAAGACAAAATTGGTCCGTACAATCCTTTGGATGGTACAGGAATGGAAGGTTACAAAAACAACATTCCAAATGCAGCCCACGTTTGCGTGAAAGTGCCAACGGCAGGCGGTAAAACCTTTATTGCTGTTAATGCTTTGCATACCATTTTTTCGGCTTACGATTCCATAAAACCAAAAGCAGTTATTTGGTTAGTCCCTTGGAGTAATTTATTGCAACAGACGGTAAACACGCTTTCAAACCCTGAGCATCAATATCGCCAAAAACTCAATTCGCTTTTTAACAATCGAGTAGAGATTTATCAAAAGGCAGATTTGTTACAAGGTTCAAACTTCAACCCAACAGTTGTAAAAGACCAGTTGAGCATTTTTGTAATGAGTTTTTCCAGTTTAAGAGCCAACAACAAAGAAGACAGAAAAGTATTTCAGGAAAACGGACAATTGGAAGCCTTTGTTTCGCAGTACAAAAACAACGAACATATTTTAAGTGGTATTGACGATACTGCATTAATCAATGTTTTACGTTTTCTTAATCCTGTTTTGGTTGTGGACGAAAGCCACAACGCAGAAAGTGATTTGAGCGTAGATATGCTAAAAAACTTAAATCCATCATTCATTCTTGATTTAACAGCCACACCAAAAGACAATAGCAATATTGTAAGTCTTGTTCCTGCCATTGAATTGAAAAAAGAGCATATGGTAAAACTTCCTGTAATCGTGTACAACAATCACGACAAAACAGAAGTCATAAACAACGCTTTGCACTTGCAAAGAAAATTAGAAAATCTTGCTAAAAAACAAGAAACGGAAGGCGGTAAATACATTCGCCCAATTATATTGTTTCAAGCACAACCTAAAACCAAAGACGACAATACCACTTTTGAAAAACTGAAAGAACAATTGTTAGAATTAGGTATTCCCGAAAGTCATATTAAAATTAAAACTGCCAATATTGACGAATTGAAAAGCATTGATTTGATGAGCAAGGAATGTGAAGTCCGTTACATTATTACAATCAACGCCTTGAAAGAAGGTTGGGATTGCCCGTTTGCATACATTTTAGCCTCGTTAGCCGACAAATCAAGTGCGGTAGATGTAGAACAAATTTTAGGTCGGGTATTACGCCAGCCTTATGTACAAAAACACAAAGCATTTCAATTAAACCTTTCTTATGTTTTAACAGCTTCAGCAAAGTTCAATGAAACATTACAAAGTATTGTGAAAGGACTTCAAGAATCAGGTTTTAGTGAAAAAGATTATCGCAAAGTCGATAAAATGACCGAAGAAGAAAAGAAAACGGTTATGACTGACCCAGTAGAATCTTTCTTGTTCCCAGAGCAACAAACCGAACAGAAAGAAGAAACCATAGACAAAGACAGAGTAACGTTTAACCCAAATTCAGACGAAGAAGAAACTGAATCATCATCTGTAATAATAGAAATTGAAACGATTGCGGAAGAACAAAACCGACAATTGGAAGAGCAAATAAAAGAACAGGAAAAACAGCCTGTTGACGAAAATATATTTCAAGAAATGGGTACAAAAGTAAAACGCTATAAAGTCAAGGAATCCAATAAGGATTTTATTGACAAGATTGAGTTTCCGCAGTTCTTCATCAAAGTAACAGCAAGTGATATTTTTGGAACAGATGAAGAATTGCTAAATCGTGAATCATTGCTTAAAGATTTTAAACTTTCAGACGAAGATATCAAAATTGACTTTGACCAAATTTCATCTGACTTGTATAAAATCGACTTAGAAGAATCGAAAAAGAACGAGTACCGACCATCTTTTACCAAGATTGAAGACAGTATGGTAAAAGACCCCATTGCAGAATACATTTTAGCAAAACCAAAAGAAAATCAAATATCAGACATCACACATCAAATGATGCAAATTGTTGGAAATATGTACCCAATTCCTGACCAAGAAATCAAGGTTTACATGGGGCGTATTTTGAACAGTATGAATACCGAACAACTTCGGGATATTTTGGTGAGAAAGTGGAGTTATACTGATAAAATTAAAGGTAAAATTCGCCAATTGGCAGACTCTTATGCCGAAGTTCGTTTTATGGACTTACTGAAATCTAAAAAAATCAACACCAAAGCAAATTGGAAATTAGGTAACGAAATTGTGCCAGGAAATATTGGTTCATCCATTGGAAATTCACTTTATGAAAGAGAAGGTTCGATGAACGGATTTGAAGAACGCGTTGCTATGGAAATTGGAACTTCTTCAAACATTGCGTTTTGGCATAGAAACTTAGAACGTGGCAAAGGTTTTTACATCAACGGATTTAAAGCCAATCATTACCCTGACTTTATTTTACAAACCAAATCAGAAAAGACCATTTTGATAGAAACTAAGGGCGACCATTTAGACGGTTCAGACAGCGAAGCAAAATGCCGACTTGGAAACGAATGGGAAAGACAAGCAGGACAAGACTTTGCTTATTTTATGGTATTTGACAAAAAAGAAATTAAAGGAGCATACACATTGGACAAAGCAAAAGAGTTGATAAGTAAAATGTAACAGTGCATGACAGTTAAACACATTACCACGCTCTAAAACGTTAACCAAACACACCCAAAACCCCTTTCATCCTTAAACACTTTTTTTAAATTTCACTATCTTTCGTTTGTCTTTAAAATAAATAATCCATGAAGAATATTAAAAATGCTGTAATAACTTGTTTTGCATTTATTAATCTGGTTGCTTTTGCACAGTCAAATCCAGACAAAATAGAGGTACTCATCATTGATGGCTTTAGTAACCACGATTGGAAACAAACCACGTTGATGGTTACATCCATTCTAGAAAAAACTGGTTTATTTAATGTCAGTGTTTCAACAGCCCCCTCACAACCTGAAGATGCTACTTGGGACACTTGGAATCCCGCCTTTGAAAACTATGCGGTTGTTATTCAAAACACCAACAACATTGATATGAAAAACACCAAATGGCCAAAAAGGGTTGAGGAACGTCTTGAAAATTATGTAGCATCGAGCGGCGGATTGTATGTGCTCCATTCTGCCAATAATGCGTTTCCGCACTGGGACGCCTATAATGATATGATTGGCTTGGGTTGGCGGTCTCCGGCGGAAGGCGTGGCGCTTCAAGTAGCTGATAATGGCAAGATAAAAGAAATCCCAGTAGGCGAAGGCAAAGGGACGTATCACGGCCCTCGGAACGATGAAATAATACAGATTCTTAACAACCACCCCATTAATGAGGGTTTTCCAAAAACATGGAAAACCCCTGATATGGAACTTTATAAATATGCCCGAGGGCCTGCCAAAAACCTGAAGGTGTTATCGTATGCTACAGAAATGGAAACAAACATTAACTGGCCTGTGGAATGGGTGGTAGCGTATGGAAAAGGACGAGTTTATAATTCCAGCATGGGGCATCTTTGGCGAGGAGAAACCTACCCCGTTAGTTATAGATGTGTAGGGTTTCAAACCACATTGATTAGGGCTACTGAATGGTTAGCTACAGGCAAAACAACCTATAAAGTGCCTGAAAATTTCCCAACTGAGACAGACATTAAATTAGTGGCGGTTGATTAATTGAAAATTAGCATTTAAAAAATAAAAACATACATGACCAAAAAACGCATATTTTTTACGGGCGGATCTGGAAAAGCAGGCAAGCACGCCATCGCCTATCTTCTAGAGCAAGGACACCGAGTGATGAATGTAGACCTAACGCCTTTGGATTACCCCGGGGTGGATAACTTGATCGCTGATATTACAGATTCCGGACAGATGTTTAATGCCATGAGTTCGTATGCGGGCCTAGATGAGTTGGAACCGGGTAATGGCGTACCAGAATTTGATGCCGTGGTGCATTTTGCTGCCGTACCTAGAATCTTGATAAAACCTGATAATGAAACGTTTCGAGTGAACACCATTGGCACTTACAACGTGATTGAAGCGGCGGTTAAGCTTGGCATAAAGAAAATTATTATTGCGTCGTCTGAGACTACTTATGGTGTCTGTTTTTCGGATGGTATAACCAACCCTCATGTACTCCCTTTGGAGGAAGATTATGATGTTGATCCCATGGATAGCTACGGCTTATCGAAGGTGGTGAACGAAAAGACGGCACGCAGCTTTAAGCGTCGCTCGGGTTTTGATATCTATGCCCTTCGTATAGGAAACGTGATTGAGCCTCACGAATACACAGAGCTGTTTCCGCATTTTTTCAAACATCCGGAAGTGCGCCGCAGGAATGCGTTCTGTTATATTGATGGCCGCGACTTGGGACAAATTGTGGATTTATGTTTGCAAAAAGATGGGCTTGGTTTTCAGATTTTCAACGCTGGAAACGATCATAACGGCGCCATTATCCCGAGCAAACAATTAGCTGAACAGTTTTTCCCCGGTGTGCCAATCACTCGTGAATTGGAGGAACATGAAGCCTTGTTTTCAAATCGTAAAATACGTGAGGTTTTGGGCTTCAAAGAACAACATAACTGGCGAAACTACGTGAAAGGGTATTAATCGTCATAAAAACCCTTTGAAATTACTATTTTAACACGTTGTGCAGGTTAAAACTTTTATCGCTATGATATGTCAGTTCGATTCGCCCTAGCGAATTGTATCGAGAACCATTCTAAAATTAAAAAATTTGATTCTCGATACAAATTTCACACATGAAAAATGTGTAAAATACACTCAAATTGACAAATTTTTATTAAAACCCACTTGATATTATATTTTAGTATCTTTAGTTACTATACGAGCATCATCAATGTGCTTTCTAATTTACCAACAAACATGAAAAAAATCCTTTTTTACGTCGTATTGCTGCTTTTAACCATAAGCTGTGCAGACACACAATCGGTACACCTATCCTTTGATAGTACTTCATTACAACAACAGTACGCTACCAAAAAACTTTCAGAAAGTTTGCTGAAAAACGGGTATAGCATTGCCGAAAACAATGCTGCCGTTACTGTTGAATTTAGGTTAGATACAACCTTAGGTAAGGAAGCTTATACCATAAATAACCAAGGGAAGAACATCGTTCTTACGGGTGGTAACGAAACCGGATTGATATACGGCGCAAATAGCATTGTTGAAGACCTAAAAAACGGTATTAAATTGAATACTGTTGAAAATCGGTCTGAAAGTCCGCAATTACTGTTTCGTGCCATTAAGTTTGACCTTCCTTGGGACAGCTATCGCCACAGTTATGCATTGAGCCAACATGATGAGATGTGTCGCGATTTGGAATATTGGGAAGCGTTTCTAGATATGATGAGCTATAACCGTTTTAATGTGCTTACTGTTTGGAACTTACATCCATACACGTTTATGATTAAGCCGAAAAATTTCCCAGAAGCATCGGAATGGACCGATGAAGAAATGAAAGAATGGAAACATCTTTTCTCCTCGATTTTTAAAATGGCAAAGGAACGTGGTATTGATACCTACGTGATGCCCTTTAATATTTTTGTGCCGCCATCTTTTGCCGAAAAACATGGCGTAGCTTTAAATAACCTAGAACACCACCATTATGTGGACGCAGATACGTCACAAATCATAAAAACCTATACACGCGAAAGTGTCACCCAATTATTAAATGAATATCCAGATTTGTCGGGTATGGGCTTAACCCTAGGCGAAGGCATGGGAGGCATGACGCCTTTTGAACGCGAACAGTGGATGCAAGAAACCATTATTGCGGGCATGCAACAGGCAAATCGGACTTCAAAATTGATTCATCGCATTCCGTTCTCGGGCAATACCGAATCGTTAGGGGCGACCTCCATGGAAATGGAACAAATAACCCGCGACGGCATTGAAAAAGAAGCCGCGATGGAAAAGATTGAAAAACCAGTTTGGGCGAGCATGAAATTTAATTGGTCACATCCCCACTCTACCACAAAGCTGATTAAGGTTCATGGCGGTAAATTGTATGGTAAGTATTTCGACCCCATTCCACAGGATTTTAAAATTGTTTGGACCGTTAGAAACGAGGATTTTTTCTGCTTACGCTGGGGCGTGGAAGAATTTGCGCGTGCGCACATTAAAGCGAATACCCCTGATTATGTTGGCGGTTATTTTATAGGATCTGAAACCTATATTCCCGCTAAAGACTATTTTACAAACCCCGATTACAAAATAAGTGCGAAATATGCTTTTGAACGCCAATGGTTGTTCTACAAACTTTGGGGACGATTGCTTTATAATTCTGACACGCCAAACACCGTTTTTATCAACGAGTTTAAGCAACGTTATGGAGAAACGCATGCAGAAAAACTTTTTAAAGCTTCTAATTTAGCAGGAAAAACACCGCTTCGTTTGGTCTCCTTTTTTGATTCTACTTGGGATTTTACCATGTATGCGGAAGGGTTTACCTATAGAAATCCTGAAACTGAAAATGTTGAGTTTATTGATATCAATCGTTTTATCAATCAACCGCCACTAGACACCACCTTTGTTTCCATTGCCAATTATGTTAAAAATACATCTCAACAACCATGGCCTAAAGAATTTACGACACCCATAATGCTTGCCAACGACCTTGAACGAGATTCTAAAGAAGCGCTTCGTTTGGTTGAAAATATTACTGAAGACAACACTGATTTAATGTATGAAGTGGCCGATATTAAAACCTGGGCCTATATGGGGCTTTATATGGCGGAAAAAATAAAGGGAGGCTTAGCCTTGGAAACATATCGCCAAAACAGTGATTCAAAAAACAAACAATTAGCTATGACGCATTTAGAAAATGCTTTGGGTCATTGGGATAAAATTATTGAAATAACACGCCCCATATACAATGATATGCCATTGGTACATTACAGTGAAAATAACGGGAAGACTTGGCAAGAGAACGATAGTTTAAGATTCCATTGGGCATTATTGCGCAGCGATGTTCTAAAAGATATTGATATTGCCAAACAATAATACGCACCGTTTAGGAGTGCCATGCCATTACAGATTGAACAACTATTCATCAGGTTTTATATTTTAGTACCTTTGGCTACTTAAAATAGAGGTCTTGAAATTCACGTTTAACAAAAAAGATAAGCTTAAAAGCAAAAAATTAATAGAAGTGTTGTTTACCGAAGGTCGTTCGGTTTCGGCATATCCTCTGCGTTTGGTTTATATGAATGCGTCTTTTGATGACGCTGTTTTGGTTAAAGCTGGGGTTTCCGTTAGCAAGCGACATTTTAAAAAAGCGGTAGACCGAAATAGAATAAAACGCTTACTAAGAGAATCTTATCGATTAAATAAGCCTGATTATTTTAACAACATTACAACATCTTATGCGTTAATGATTTTGTACATTGGTAAAGACAAACCAACGTACGGACAAGTGGAAACCAAAATGAACCAATTGTTTGAAAAATTTATAGGCACCATTTCTAAACCGCAATCTTAGTACCATGAAATTAATTTTCTCATTTTTTGTATTAATGCTTCCATTAATGTGTTCTGAAAGCAACTCTGATGATACCGGTTATGCCGATAGAGAAGAAATCGTGGTTGAACCAAGTGGTTCAAGTTTAAAACAGTCTGTTATAAATAATGATTCTGGTGCTGTTGATATGGTTTCAGAAGATGTCGAACAAAAAATAATCAAAGAGTCTTATTTGCATTTTGAAACCCAAGATTTGGATAAAACCTATTCGGAAATAAAACAAATAGTCCTTCAAAATAAAGGCATCATACAAAGTGATAATGCTAACAAATCCTATAACACCATTACTAGGCATTTAACGATTAGGATACCTACCAACACGTTTCAAAACACCATTGATTCCATTATTAAACATGTGGCATATTTTGATACAAAAAGCATTTCGGCTCGAGACGTTACCGAAGAATTTATCGATTTGGAGGCGCGCCTTAAAGCCAAACAAACCTTGGAAAAACGCTATTTAGAGTTGTTGGCAAAAGCCAATAACGTAAAAGATATGCTAGAAATTGAACGTGAGCTTTCCAACATACGGGAGGAAATTGAAGCCAAACAAGGCCGTTTAAAATATCTTGATAACCAAGTGTCCTTAAGTACCATAAATATTGAGTTTTACAAGCAAACCGCCGAAACCGGTATTACCACTTCGTATGGCAAAAAAATGTGGAATGCCATTGGTTCTGGCTTTGATGGCTTGTCGGTTTTCTTCTTGGGCATATTATATATTTGGCCCTTTATTATCATAATAATCATTGTCTTTTTTGTGTTGAAAAGATGGATAAATAAAAAAAGTAAAAAATGAAAACATTATTAAAGAAAAGATTTTTAATCCCTGTTTTGGCCGTTGTTGTCTTTTTATCAACAACGTCTTTTAAAAACGATTTTTTTGAAATAGCAAAACAACTGGAGATTTTCACCACCTTGTTTAAGGAGCTCAACATGAATTATGTTGATGAAACCAACCCCGCAGATTTAATGGATAAAGCAATTAAAAGCATGTTGGCAGATTTAGATCCGTACACCAACTTTATGAACGAGCAAGATGTAGAAGCAGCTAGAATCAATAATACGGGCGATTACACTGGTATTGGCGCCAAAGTAAAAACCCTAAAAGATAAATTGGTCATTGTTGAGCCTTACAAAGATTATCCCGCAGACAAAGCGGGCTTAAAAGCCGGCGATGAAATTATTAAAGTTGGGAATGCACTGGTGGCAGATTATAAAGAAGAATCAGGCGATTTGCTTAAAGGTGCTCCAGATTCATCGGTAGAAGTGACGTATGTACGCCAAGGCAAAACCTTAACAACCACTATAAAAAGAGCTGAAGTGGAACTGAAAGCAGTCCCACATTTTTCTATGGTTAATGGCAAAACAGGTTATATTGTTTTAAGTCAGTTTAACCAAAAAGCAACCTCAGAAACCAGTTATGCGCTTAGGGATTTAAAAGCACAGGGCGCAGAACGCGTTATTTTGGACTTAAGGGGAAACCCAGGCGGTTTACTTAATGAAGCCATTGATATTGTTAATTTATTTGTTCCAAAGGGCCAATTGGTGGTAACCACAAAATCCAAAGTCGAAAAATATAACAAAACGTATTATACACAAAAAGATCCTGTTGATACAGATATGCCCTTAGTGGTTCTTATTGATGGTGGTAGCGCATCGGCAAGTGAAATAGTTGCCGGTTCTTTGCAAGATTTAGATAGGGCCGTTATTGTTGGTTCCAGAAGTTTTGGAAAAGGCTTGGTGCAACGCCCAAAAGAATTAACCTATGGCACACAGGTTAAAATTACCATTTCTAGATATTATACACCTTCTGGAAGGTGTATTCAGGCCTTAGATTATTGGCATAGAGACGAAAAAGGCGATGCCGTTCGTGTGAAACAAGAAAATTACAATGAGTTTAAAACCAAAAACGGAAGAAAAGTGTTTGATGGTGGTGGTGTTTTGCCGGATGAGCATTTAAATATTGTGAAAAATTCGACCATTACAAAGGCTCTTGTGAATGATGATATGATTTTTGATTTTGCTACCGATTATTATTATAGTCACAACATAGGCGATATTAATGCCTTTAAGTTGACAGCGGCAGATTTTTCAAACTTCAAAAACTTTTTAAAAACGAATAATTTTTCGTTTGAAAGTAATACCGAAAAAGCCCTTTTAAAAGCATTTGATGAAGCGACAAAAGAAGGTTTAAATGATGAGATTAATGATGATTACAACACCTTAATTTCAAATTTAAAACTATCAAAGAATAAAACCATAGACGAAAATAAAGACTATTTGATAGGGTTGTTAACTGAGGATATCGTTAAACGATATGTGTATAGGGAAGGCTTGTATGAGTACTACAAAATACACGACCCAGAGATAAAAAAGGCCACTGAAATTCTAGGTAATTCAACGGCTTACTTAAACTATTTAAGATAAATTTTATAAAAAGTACTATCTTTATAAAGATATACCACTCCCAAATAAATGAATAGGCATATTTATTTTATAGTAATGTTTCTTAACTGCTTGATTGTTTTTTCCCAAAAGGAATTAAAACAAGAGGTTTATTTTGAGACGGATAAATATGATATTCCCACAACAGAAGAAAGTCGTCTGCTCCTTTTTATATCAAAACTATCGGACCTTGATATAGAATCTATTTCCATTTATGGGTTTTGTGACGATGTTGGAGCTCCTGCTTATAATTTAAAACTTTCCCAACAACGCGCCGATGCCATTAAGGCTGTTTTTGCCGATAATGAAATAAGCGAATCTTTGATTTCAAACGTGGACGGAAAAGGTCAAATTTTATTGAGGATCGTTGAAGAAAAAGATGTTGTAAAGATTAGGGGGCTTAACAGAAAAGTTGAAATCATAGTTAAAGAAAAAGCATCCATAGTTAAAGAAGAAACCCCAATTGTTGAAGAGAAAAAGAAAGATGCCGCAGAGCTCATTAAAGGCGATATAAAAGTGGGCGATAAAATTATTTTTGAAAACCTTTTGTTTAAAACGGGCTATACTATTTTAATGCCAGAATCTAAAAAAGTTTTAGAAAATATTGCAAAATCTTTAGAAGAAAGAAACGACGTTTATTTTACTATTCAAGGGCATGTGTGCTGTACGCAATACAGTAGGGATGCGGTTGATAGAAAAACAAAAAAACAAAACCTCTCTGAAGCCAGGGCTAAGTTTGTATATGATTTTTTTGTAAAAAAAGGTATCGAAAAAAAAAGAATGCGCTATGTAGGTATGCGCAGAAAATTTCCACTAGGTGGCGACCCAGAATTGGATAGACGCGTAGAAATACTAATAACCCATGTGGATGAATCGTTAAATGTAAAATAAATTAAGGTTTGATTCTTGAATATAAAAACTATTTTATCCCTCATATTAATACCACTAACTTACTGTATTGGCGTATCTCAGAACACCTTTGTGCCAGATGACAATTTTGAACGGGCTTTAATAGAATTAGGTTTAGATACTGCTCCTTTAGATGATTTTGTTCCAACTGCAAATATTAGGGGCATTCTTTCCTTAAACCTTCGTGATAAAAATATTTCGGATTTAACCGGTATTGAAGATTTTACAGCTTTAACTGTTCTTAACTGTGATGAAAATAATTTAACCAATTTAAATTTAACTCAAAACACAAACCTAACCCAGTTGTTTTGCAGGAACAACCAATTAACAAGTTTAAATACGTCGCTAAATACTAATCTAAATATTTTATGGGTTGACAGCAATCAGCTAACGGGGTTGGATGTTTCCAAAAACAATAAGTTAATTTCACTAATTACAAATAATAACCCGTTAAATGTCTTGGACGTAACAAATAATGGAGAATTAAGGGTGCTATACTGTGAAAACAACCAATTAAGTAACTTAGATATATCAAAAAATTTGATGTTAAAATTTTTTAATGTAAACAACAATTCCTTAACAAGTATAGATACTTCTAATAATATTGAATTAACGGAGATGGCTTGTGGTGATAATTTAATAACGTCTTTAGACATTTCTAAAAACATTAATTTAGTTTATTTTTGGTGTACAAGAAACCAACTTACAAGTTTAGATGTCACTAAAAATTTGAACTTGGTTCAGTTAACATTTGGTGATAATCAAATTTCATCAATAGATTTAAGTAGAAATACGAAATTAGAACGTTTGTGGGCTGCCAAAAATCTTTTAACACAACTAGATGTTAGCAAAAATTTACTTTTAATGGACATTTCAGTAAGTATAAACAATATAGCTTTTTTAGATGTTAGTAAAAATAGCAACCTAATTAGTTTAGATATAGATTATAATAACCTATGCTATTTAAACATTAAAAATGGTAATAACACTAAAATAGTAAGTTACAGAAGCGCCAATAACCCTTTTTTATCTTGTATTTTTGTTGATAATATAGCTTACAGCACAACAAATTGGACCAATATTGATGCCGCTTCAAATTTTGTTACAAACCAAACGGAATGTGATGCTTTTGGTAATGATACACTTCCTGTTGATACTTTAAATGATTTTGTTGGAATCCGCTATATACTTCCCGTAATTAGTAATGGTAATTACTTCACGGAGCCAGGGGGTAATGGAACCGCTTTAAATGCAGGTGATGTTATTACAACCTCACAAACTATTTATATTTTTAATGATATAGAATGTTACAGCAATGAATCTAGTTTTAAGGTGACTATAAGTGATGGAGATTATTATATCCCTAAGTTCTTTACACCTAATAATGACGGTACCCACGATTATTGGCAAGTTTATGATAACGCTAATGTTATAAGTATTATTAACATTTACAACAGATACGGAAAACTGTTAAAATCGTTAGCACCTAACTCTGAAGGTTGGAATGGTACTTTTAGTGGTAGGTTACTAGAAAGTGATGATTATTGGTATGCGATTACCTTGCATACGGGACACATAATAAAAGGCCATTTTACCTTAAAGCGATAAATTAATCCTTTATCATGGAAATGTGCGGAATATTATCTTCTAAGTACTCCTCGCCTATTTGTTTAAAACCAATGGTGTTGTAAAAGCCTTTTAAATACGCTTGCGCCGAAATTTTTATAGTCGTTTCTTTAAATTCTTTTTCAATAGCACTAATAGATGCATTCATAATATCATAGCCATATTTATTATTCCTTTCGGTTTTGGCAACCACAACCCTCCCTACACTAGCATATTCCAAATAATCACCTGGTTTAAAAACGCGTGTGTAAGCAATAATGTTGTTATTTTTAATACCTAAAACATGCATGGCTATTTGGTCTTTTCCATCTAAATCTTGGTAAACACAATCTTGCTCTACTACAAAAACGGCGCTTCGTAATTGTAAAATAGCATACAATTCATGAGTAGATAATTCATTAAAAGGTCTAATGATAATATGCAGCATTAATCTTGAATAATTATTTCTTTTTCATCTTGCTTATTAAACTCTGGCTGAATGGTAATGTGGTTTATTTTAAAATCATCACGCAACAATACTTCTATTTTATCTAAAATAACATCGAATTCTGAAACCGTTATATCTTCCGTAAAATCTAAATGCGCTTCCAAATGAAACTCATCATCATTCAATCCCCAAATATGAACATGATGTAGTTTATTAACTTTTGGAATATTGTTAACAGCGGCAACAACCTTCTCCATATTTATGTGTTCTGGAGTAAATAGCATTAATATTCGTGTGGATGTTTTAAGTAAACTAAACCCAACCCAAATTAAATAGATGGCAATTAAAAAAGTAAGCACACTATCTACCCAATAGACTTCATAAAATTTCATTAATAAACCACCAATTAAAACAGCGACACTTGCCAACATATCTGTTAACAAATGCACATAAGCCGATTTAATATTGATATTATTTTTGGAATCTGCTCTTAAAAGCAAGACGCTTGCGCCGTTGGCTATAATGGCTATGAATGATAACCAAATAACCAATCCAGATTCAATTTCCTCAGGATTTTTAAAACGTTTTATAGCTTCAATTATTAATAATACCGCCACTATAACCAATGTACACGCATTAACAAAAGCAGCTAAAATTTCAGCGCGTTTGTATCCAAATGTTTTATCTGTCGATGCTTTTTTCTTAGCTAATTTGGAAGCAATATAACTGACTATAAGTGATAAAACATCACTAAAATTATGAAGCGCATCACTCAATAAAGCCAAACTACCTGATAAAACACCACCTATAATTTGCGCAACTGTGATGACTATATTTAATAAAATAGAAATTAAAAGGTTTTTGTCCTTTTTACTTTTATGAGTATGCGTATGTAAGTGACCCATTTAGCAAGATAAAGGTATTTTGTCTATCCGTGTTTGGTGACGTCCACCTTCAAATTCAGTATTTAAAAACGTTTCAACCATTTCCACTGCTTGGTGAATGGCCGTAAAACGAGCTGGTATACATAATACGTTCGCATTATTATGACCACGAACCAGTTGAACAACTTCCTTATTCCAAGCCAAGCCTGCACGTATTTTTTGATGTTTATTAGCTGTTATGGCAACGCCATTCGCACTTCCACATATTAAAATGCCGTAAGTTGACTTATTATTTTCAACATCCTCTGCTACAGGATGCACAAAATCGGCATAATCTACACTGTTACTGGCATCAGTTCCATGGTTAATAACGGTATATCCTTTAGCTTCTAAATAGTCTTTTATAGCGAATTTATAATCCGTTCCTGCGTGATCATTTCCTATTGAAATTGTCATCTCTATTATATTAAAATTTAATGGTACAAAGGTACGAAATAAGGATAATACATTTTTATTTCATTTAAAATGATTGTTTTACCAAACTAGAATGGTAACAACTGTGGATTACATACTCATTACTTGTTAATAAGTGTTAATAGTTTTATAAAACTATAATATTGTTTATTCAATTATTTTTCCAATCAAAAACCGCTGTATCATTTCCTAAAATTTAACTCACTTTTTTTAGACATTTTATAAGCTTACAAAAAGGACTATATAAACAGATTTTAAAAAAAAGTTATTAGTAAAAAAGTATAAAAAACAGTTGTTAACAACTGTTCATATAAAATTAAAAATCCTTAAAAATGAACCTTTTAAAAGAATTTACTATGTTAATTAACTATCAATAGAATGTAAATTAATTGTAATCAAAATGAAACTAAAAAAAGTTATACTACATATTAACACACTATAATAATCACCATTTAATTTTTAAATTTTAAAAAAGTTTTTATTGTTATAGTATATAATGTGGATAAGTTGATTTTAACTTTTCATAACATAAAAAAAATGTTGTTTAAAAATTAAAATGTAACTTTGTGAAAAATAAATAGCAAATCTTCTCCTTAAATACAGCTATTTTGTAACATAATTTCCAGTATCTTAGGGATTATATATAGATTAAAAAAAGTAAATGACAAGAAAGAAAAAAGGAAAATCCAATAAAGGGATTCCTAACCTCACAAATACTATATTAAGTATTTTAAAAAAAGACAGAAATCAATCATACAATTATAAACAAATTGCTGCTAAACTTGATGTAAATGATGCTAGTAGCAGAAATCAAATTATAAAAAAACTTCACGACTTACACGGAAAAAAAGAGATTGAAGAAGTAGAACGTGGAAAATACAAAGCTATTTTTACTGCAGAATATCATATAGGTACTTTAGATTTATCTGGTAAGGGAACAGGATATATTATATCTGAGGATTTTGATGAAGATGTATTTATAGCATCCAATAACATCAATAAAGCATTGCATGGTGATGAAGTAGAATTCTATGTTTATAAACGTCGTAAACAAGGACGTATGGAAGGTGAAATCACTAAAGTGCTAAAACGAGAAAAAAGTGAGTATGTAGGCGTGATTCAGCTTCATAGTAATTATGCTTTTGTGATAGCAGATAGCAATAAAATGTATAAAGATATTTTTATTCCTATCAATAAAACCTTTAAAGCTGAAGATGGCGATAAAGTA
Organism: Confluentibacter flavum; assembly: GCF_002843175.1. Classification (GTDB taxonomy): domain Bacteria; phylum Bacteroidota; class Bacteroidia; order Flavobacteriales; family Flavobacteriaceae; genus Confluentibacter; species Confluentibacter flavum. Next base: position 183,468 of record NZ_PJEO01000017.1, on the reverse strand, counting down.
TTGGTAAAATTAGAAGATTGGCCAGAGAATGCTGATTCTCCTTATGGAAAAGTAATTCAAGTGTTAGGTAAACCAGGTGATCATAATACTGAAATTCATTCTATTTTGGCTGAATATGGTTTGCCTTATGAATTTCCACATGAAGTAGAAGATTTTGCCAATAAGATTGATACCTCTATAAAAGCAGAAGACATTACAAATAGAAGGGATATGCGTAAAGACTTAACTTTTACCATAGACCCTAAAGATGCCAAAGATTTTGATGATGCTTTGTCTTATAAAGTATTAGAAAATGGTTTGTATGAAATAGGAATTCATATTGCAGATGTATCACATTATGTGCAAGAAGGTACTGTTTTAGATGAAGAAGCTTATCAACGGGGTACGTCTATTTATTTGGTGGATAGAGTGGTTCCTATGTTACCGGAAGTTTTATCCAATAATGCCTGTTCATTACGACCACATGAAGAAAAATTAACTTTTTCTGCGGTGTTTCATATAAATGATAAAACTGAAATAAAGAACCAATGGTTTGGAAGAACGGTTACTTACAGTGATGCTCGTTTTGCTTATGAAGAAGCTCAGTGTATTATTGAATCTAAATCCAATATCATTCCTCCAGAAGTTTCGCTAACTGGTAAAGAATATAAAACCTCACCAGAAATTATGGAAGCTATTTTAAAAATGAATGAATTAGCTAAAATTATGCGAAAAAAACGTATGAGTGCTGGTGCTATTTCATTTGATAAAGTAGAAGTAAAGTTTGATTTGGATGAGCATGCCAACCCTGTTGGTGTATTTTTTAAATCGAGTAAAGATGCTAATAAACTTATTGAAGAATTTATGTTATTAGCTAATAAAAAAGTATCGGAATATGTTGGAAAACAGTCTGTTAAAAAGACATTTATATATAGAGTGCATGATGAACCAGATGAAAGCAAACTAGCTAACCTACAAAGTATTGTATCTAAATTTGGTTATAAACTCAACTTTAAAGATAAAAAAACCACCACAGCATCACTTAATTATTTATTACAAGATGTGGTTGGTAAAAAAGAACAAAATTTGGTAGATACGCTTACGATTAGAAGTATGAGCAAAGCCGAATATACAACCCAAAATATAGGTCATTATGGTTTGGCATTCGATTATTATAGTCATTTTACATCGCCCATTCGTCGGTATCCAGATGTGATGGCTCACCGTTTATTACAACTTTATTTAGATGGTGGAAAATCGGCCAATGAAGCTGTTTATGAAGAAAAATGTCAGCACTCCAGCAGCATGGAGAATCTGGCCACTAAAGCTGAACGGGATTCCATCAAGTATATGCAGATTAAATTTATGCAAGATCATAAAGATGAACCTTTTACTGGTGTTATTTCGGGAGTAACCGACTGGGGAATTTACATAGAAATTATAGAAAATAAATGTGAAGGGATGGTGAGTGTGCGCGATATGAAAGATGACCATTATGCGTTTGACCAACAACAATATGCTATGGTAGGAAGAAACACAAAAATGATGTATCAACTTGGTGATGAAGTTATTGTAAAAGTTAAAAACGCCGATTTGGTTAAAAAACATCTTGACTTTATTTTGATAGGAAAGAATAATGAGCAGTCGTAACATATCTTTAAATTGATATACTAATAATTAAAATTTTAATTATGATTTTAACTACAACAAATTCGATTGAAGGTTTTAGAGTAATTGAATATAAAGGCATCGTTTCTGGACATGCGGTAAATATTCAAAAGATGAAAATGACATTTAACATGCAAAAATATTATACAGCAATTAGTGAAAGTGTTTCTGAGGTAAAAGAGCAAGCACTTCAACAATTAGCTAATAACGCTAAAAACATGAATGCTAACGCCATAGTGGGCATAAAAGTGGATATTGAGTTAACAGCAAGTAATTATGTGACGGTTTCTGTAACAGGTACCGCTGTTAGCATTGTTAAAATAAAGGAATAATTTTTGATAACTTACGTTTATATCTTAAACTAATAAAAAAACACACAAATGAAACGCTTATTTACAATTTTTTTAATTTTAATTACCTCTGTAATTATAGCTCAAAACCCCATAGAAAAAAAAATTGGAGATTTTAAAGAACTTAAAGTGTACGATTTAATAGAAGTAGAATTAATTAAATCTGATGCCAATAAAATTATTATTACCGGAGGACATGCAGAAAGTGTTTTGGTAAATAATAAAAACGGGACGCTTAAAATAAAAATGGAAATATCTAAAATTTTTGATGGTAACTTTACCAAAGTAAAATTATACTACACAACAATGGATGTTATTGATGCAAATGAAGGCTCTAAAATTCATTCCAAAGACACCTTTAAACAATTTGAAATAGATTTAAAAGCACAAGAAGGAGCTAGTATAGATGTTGGTGTAGATGTTAACTATGTTAATGTAAAAGCGGTTACTGGAGGTATAATAAAAGTTACTGGAGTTACAAAAAAGCAAAATGTATCGTTGTTAACAGGAGGTATTTTTCATGGAGAAGAACTTAAATCTGAAAATGCAGACGTTTCTATTAATGCTGCTGGTGAAGCTTACGTAAATGCATCTAAAGTAGTAGATATTAAAATTAGGGCAGGTGGTGATGTCTTTGTTTATGGAAAACCCGAAACCATTAATGAAAGCAGGGTATTTGGAGGTCGAGTAAAACGGATGGATTGATTTAATCATAAAAAGAATAATTAGAACCCATGAAACTTTTCATGGGTTTTTTGTTTTCATCCTTTTAGTAATTACAATACTTTAATCGAAAAGAATTCCTCGACGCTTTGCGTCGGGGTTTCCGTTGAAATTGTCATTGACTTCGTCGAATCTTCGATTTCCCGTGAATCCCGATAGCTATCGGGAGGGAATCCAAATAGAGAATTTTGATTTTTGGTACAAAGTTCAAAATGAAACGAGGGAAATATCGCTATGGCTCTGCCTCGAGGATAGTTCGTTTATAAAAATTCTTTATTGCCTTATTTTTATTAAATTAGTGACATAACAAATTTTGTTTTGGGGCCAACTAAACTAATTTTCTTTCTTTTTATATTTTATACTTGTTTCTTCTTGGAATCTCAAGAACGCCCACCTATTCAAGTTTATACGCCAGCAGATTATAAAGCTGAAAATCAAAATTGGTCGATTTCACAATCTAAGGAAAAGTATATTTATGCTGCTAACAATAAAGGTCTTTTAGAATTTAATGGCGCAAAATGGACGCTTTATACCTCTATAAACCAAACCACTATACGATCTGTAGAAGTAATTGACAACACCATTTATACCGGTAGTTATAGAGAATTTGGTTATTGGAATAGAAATAGCTACGGTAAATTAGAATATACCTCACTTTCCGAAAAACTAGGTATTTCTTTTCTAGATGATGAAGAAATTTGGAAAATTATTTCTATTGATGATTTTATTTTATTTCAATCATTAAGCAGAATATATGTTTTCAATCAAAAAAAACAAACCTATTTAATCATTGCATCGAATACCACCATTTATAAAATGTTTAAGGTCAATGAAAGTATTTATTTTCAAAGCGTTAAAGATGGCGTATATGAAATTGAAAATGGAAAATCAAAATTAATTTCAAATAATCGCATTTTAAACGAAAACTTACTTGTTAATATTTTTTATCATCATGGTCGCATTTTATTTCAAACCGAGGACAATGGTTTTTATCAAATGGAAAACATTGAGTTTAAAAAATGGGAGATTTCTGCAAATACAGTTTTGTCTAAAATTAGAATTTATAGCAGTACTCAATTAAAAGATAAAAGTTTTTTATTGGGAAGCATTTCAAGTGGTGTTATTCACTTAACACCTAAGGGAGATATTAACTATCAAATAGACCATACTAATGGATTAAGCAATAATACCGTGCTTTCTGTTTTTGAAGACGTAGAAAACAACATTTGGTTAGGTTTAGAGAATGGTATTAATTGCATAAATATAAAATCTCCATTTAGTATATACGAAGATCAACATGGAAATGTTGGCTCTGTAAATACCTCCATAAATTTTAACGGATATTTATATCTTGGGACCAATCAAGGTTTGTTTTATAAGCCAATAGACTCCAATACAGATGAATTTAAATTAATTGATGGCACTCAAGGGGCTGTTTGGTGTTTAACTAATATAGACAACACGCTGTTTTGCGGTCATAATTCCGGAACTTTTCTTATAGAAGAAAGAGAGGCTAAGTTGGCAATTGATGTTTTAGGAACGTGGGGGATAAAAAGAATTGAGAACAAAAAGGATGTATTGTTACAAGGTAATTATAATGGATTAAATATTATTGAAAAAGTTAATGGAAAATGGCAACTAAAAAATAAAATTAATGGGTTTGATATTTCAAGCAGGTATTTTGAAATGCTTAACTCAACGGAGGTTGTTGTAAGTCATGAATATAAAGGCGTTTTTAAAATAAAGCTAGAGGACGATTTAACTAAAGTAAAAACGGTTTTTCAAGATACATCTGTTTCAAAAGGGGCTAAATCAAGCCTTATAAAATATAATGGAAATATCTTATATGCTTACAATGAAGGTGTTTTTAAATACAATATAAAAGCACAAAAATTCATTAAAGACACCATTTTTAGTGAATTATTTAATAAAGACGAATATACTTCTGGAAAACTGGTTGTAGATTCTAAATCTGGTAAGTTATGGGGTTTTTCGAATTATAATATTAGTTATGTATCTCCTAGAAAGTTAAGCAACATTCCTAATATTAATAAAATTTCATTGCCTAGTAGTTTAAGAAATGATGTTTCCGGTTATGAAAACATAGCTTTTTTAAAAGATAATTTATATCTGTACGGCACCTCTCAAGGCTATATTTTAATTGACTTAGATAAAATGGTTAGTAAGCCATTTAAAATTAATATCACCTCTATTTCAATAAGCACTTATAAGCATGGTTATAAATCCAATTTAATAGATAAATCTTTAACAGGTGATTTTAAAAGTAATGAAAACAATATTGAATTAGAATTTAGTACGCCCGAGTATGAAAAATATAATATACCCGAATATCAATTTAAGTTAAATGGCATTTATGAAGAGTGGAGTACATGGTCAGCTAATTCAAGTGCTCTATTTGAAAATTTACCTTATGGAAATTACACTTTTTATGTTAGGTCCCGATTAGGAAATCAAATTTCTGAAAATACAGAAAGCTATACATTCAGCATAGAGAGACCTTGGTATATTTCCAACATAGCAATAGCAGGTTACTTTCTCTTTATATTGCTATTCTCTGTTTTAATGCATAATATATACAAACAATATTATAAAAAGCAAAGGGAAAAATTACTTCAAAAAACGCAGCAAGAATTAGAATTAAAAGAACTTGAAAATAAAGAGCAATTAATGCGATTTAATAACGATAAACTAAAACAAGATATTGAAAATAAAAATAGGGAATTGGATATTTCTACGATGAGCTTAATTAAGAAGAATGAATTTTTAAACAATATTAAAAAAGAGCTACAAAAAACAAAAGACGATAAAAATTTAAAACAGGTTATTAAGATAATTGATAAAAATTTGAATAATACTGACGATTGGCATGCTTTTGAAGAGGCCTTTAATAACGCAGATAAAGATTTCCTGAAAAAAATAAAAACGCAACATCCTTCTTTAACATCCAACGACCTACGTCTTTGCGCATACTTGAGGTTAAATCTATCTTCTAAAGAAATAGCGCCCCTACTAAACATTTCACCAAGAAGTGTAGAGGTAAAACGATATAGACTTCGAAAAAAGATGAATTTAGAACACGATGCAAGCTTAACGGATTATATTTTAAAAATATGATTACACAACATACATGATTTTTACCTATACAACACCACAACATTAACAAATTGAGTTACTAAATACATTAAGTTTTATAAATATATTATTCTCAAAAACCATCTGTTTTATTGGTGTTTTACTAAAAAAACAGATGGTTTTTTAATATGTATGTTTTTTGTTGCGGTTTAAAATTATAGAATATCAAACAATCAAATTATTTTTATTGCAAACTAAAACTAAAATATATGAGACATTATCTCTTTAAAATTCTAACCTTATTCATTGTAGCATATTCTAGTGCCCAAAATGTAGAGGTAAGTGGAGTAATTCAGGATGAAAGTGGAATCCCAATCCCTGGGGCAAATGTTGTAGTTAAGAATACAACTATAGGGACGGTTTCTGATTTTGATGGCAACTTTATAGTATCTAATGTAGAAATTGGTTCAACATTAACATTCAGTTATATAGGGTATTTAACGAACGAGGTGGTTATTACCAATAACTCGAATTTAACCATTACGCTTCAAGAAGATATCGCAAAACTTGATGAAATTGTGGTCATTGGTTATGGAACACAAACTAAAAAAGAAATTACCGGTGCCGTTAGTGTTATCTCTAGCGAAAGTATCGAAGCCTTAAAGCCAACACGAATTGAACAAGCTTTACAAGGTCAAGTAGCGGGTGTCAATATTACATCTCAATCGGGTACTCCAGGTGGCGGTGCAACAATTAGTATTAGAGGTGTATCTACTAATGGAGACAGCAGGCCTTTAATTTTAGTAGATGGGAACGTTATTGAAGATTTAAGTGTTTTAAATCCAAGCGACATTGAAAGCATAAACATTCTTAAGGATGCTACAGCAGGTATTTATGGTGTTAGGGCCGCAAATGGTGTCATACTTATAAAAACCAAAACGGGTCGTAAAGAAATGCCCCTAACAGTAGAATATAATGCGTTTGGAGGTTTTCAAGAAACCACTAGAAAAATACCTGTTTTAAATGCAACCGAATATGCAGCCATTGTTAATGAAGCCTATGCTGCGGGCGGTAACACGCCGCCTTTTCCTAGTCTGTCTGGTTTAGGGGTTGGTACAGATTGGCAAGATTTGGTATTTGAATCAGCACCAATTCAAAATCACAGTATTTTGTTTAAAGGCGGTGGTAAAAAATCTTATTATTCTTATAGCGGTTCGTTTTTAACACAAGATGGTATTGTTGGTGGTAACAAATCAAACTTCACACGTTTTACAAATAATGTGAGTTACAACTTAGATTTTTTAGAGAATTTTAAATTCACCTCTGGTCTTACTTTAATGCGAACCAATAAAAGAAATCTTCCAGAAAACTCAAATTCTTCAGTGCTTTTCAACGCGATTAATATGGCACCAACATTTTCAGTTTATGATGAAGAGGGCAATTATACTTTGGCTGAAGGGTTAGGAGGAGAAGTTATTAATCCGCTAGCTCAAATTGATGATACTTTTGATAGATCTAAAGTTATGAGACTAAGTGGAAATGCTGGATTATCTTATAACTTTTTAGATCATTTCACAGCACAATCTAACATTCAGTTTAACTATTCCGAAGTGAGGTCAAAAGTGTTTAATCCTATTGCCAATTTTGGTAGTGGAAAAAACAGTAATGTTGATAGAAGTAGTGTTTTTGAAGGCTTAAATTATTTTAGAGACTACACCTTTGATGCCTTTATTAAATACGAAAATAAGTTTAATGATGTACATAATGTAAATCTCCTTTTAGGAACATCGGTATTTAAAACTACGGGCGAATTTACAGGAGCTACAGGATTTGACATTATCAATAATAATGTGGCATATGCCAATTTAGAACAAGCCCAGGACATTGAAAACATCAATAGATTTACAGGTAGAAACCCCACATTCGATTCTAGATTATTATCATATTTTGCTAGAGCTCAATACGACTATAAGGGAAAGTATTTAGTGTCCGCAGTGATTAGACGTGATGGTTCAACCAAGTTTGGACCAGAAAATAGGTTTGGTTTCTTTCCTTCAGGCTCTATTGGTTGGGTAGTTTCCGATGAAGATTTTCTTAAAGACAATGGTTTTATTGATTTGCTAAAAGTAAGAGCCTCTTATGGTATTTTAGGAAATGACAGAATTCCAGATTACAGGTATATATCACTATTAAATGGAGAAGGTACTTATATTTTTGATAATCAAGAATTTATAGGTACTGCCAGCGGGGGTATTGCTAACCCAGAAATTAGATGGGAGAAACAAAAAACGCTTGATATTGGTTTAGATATGCGTTTTTTAAATAACAAGCTTGATATTACAGCGGATTATTTTAAAAAAAGAACAGAAGATTTATTGGTTATACCAGAGGTATCTGGGTTATTGGGTACAGGTGGAGCGCCAGTAGTTAATGGTGGTACTGTTGAAAATACAGGATTAGAATTTGCGATTGGTTATGCAGATAATTTTAACGACAATTTTAAATTCAGCATCAAGTATAATGTCACTTATATTAAAAATGAAGTTTTATATGTAAATACCAATACAGGTGTCTTAATTGGTGGTGGTTTTGGCATAAGCCAACCAGCACCATCTAGAATGGAAGCTGGATTTCCAATAGGCTATTTTTACGGATATGAAACAGATGGTATTTTTCAAAATCAAGCAGAAATTGATGCTTCAGCTGTTGGAGATATTCAGCCAGAACCAGGAGATATTAAATATGTAGATCAAAATGGAGATGGTGTTATTACCGAAGATGATATGGGTAATATCGGCAGCCCCATACCTGATGCTACCATGGGTCTTAATATTTCCTTGGATTATAAGAATTTCGATTTTGCTGCGTATGCCTTCGCATCCGTTGGAAATGAAATTGTTAGAAATTACGAACGTGGTCAACAACTTACCAACAGAACAAATTCTTATTTAGCACGTTGGACTGGAGAGGGAACAAGTAATTCGTTTCCTAGAGTTTCAAACGGTGCAACACCAAATACGTTGTTTTCAGATTTTTATGTAGAAGACGGATCCTTTGTTCGTTTACAAAATGTACAATTAGGGTATACGTTTTCAGACGACGTGTTTCAAGATTCTAGAATCACCAATCTACGTCTTTATGTTTCGGCTAGCAATTTATTCACACTTACAGAATATAAAGGTTTCGATCCTACTGCTTCAAGCGGCGCACCGCTTGGAGGAGGTATAGACCAAGGGTTTTATCCTAGTGCTAAAACATTTTTATTAGGAATTAACTTAAAATTTTAATTAAGTATTATGAAAAATTTAAAAACTATAAATATCCTTGTTTCACTTGCTTTTTTAGCCGTGTTATCATGTGCTGATGATTTTATCGATGTGCCTTCGCAAGATGAAAATTCAGAGGATTTTTTCAATACAGAAGCCGATTATCAAGACGCACTAATTGCTGCATACGATTATTTACAAGCAACAGCGCAACAATTTCAAGTAGCCGAAATAGCTTCCGATAATACGCTTGCTGGTGGAGAAAGCGCAACTGATACACCTGGCATTCAAGAAATTGACGATATGATTCATACACCAATAAATGCACAACTACGCAATATTTGGACATGGATGTACACAGGTGTTAATCGAACAAACTACATTATGGAGTTTCAAGATAAAACGGATTTCCCTAACAAAACCAGCGTACTTGCTCAAACAAGATTTTTAAGAGCTTTCTACTATTTTGAATTGGTAAAATGGTTTGGCGATGTGCCTTTAGTAGTAGATAAACGCATTCAATATGGTGATCAATTTGCTTTAGAAAGAACCCCTGAAGAGCTAGTTTATGCACAAATAGAAGAAGATTTGATTTTTGCTGCAGCCAATTTGCCTTATACACAAAGTCAAACCGGAAGAATAACAAAAGGAGCTGCCGAAGCATTGTTAGGGAAAGCGTATTTATATCAAGGAAAATTCCCTGAGGCGGCTACTGTACTAGAAGCATTAATCAATAATGGGCCTCATGATCTTCTGCCTTCCGCTACAGCACCATTAATGTGGGAGAACGAATATGAAAATAATATAGAATCTGTTTTCGAAATACAATATTCTGATGTTGATGGTGGGTCTTACGATTGTTTTCAATGTTTGGAAGGTAATTATGCAGTAGGTTTTAATGGCGTGAGGGGCTATGTTGGTCCCGTATTCGATTTTGGATATAGTTTTAATGTACCTACTCAAGATGTGGTTGATGCTTTTGAAGACGGGGATATTAGATTAGACTATTCCATTTTAGATATTGAAAAGTGGATAGAAGAAAATCCAACAGCTAGCTATGATGAAGGCGCTGGATATGAGCAAACGGGCTATTTTAATAGAAAATATATAGCGCGCTTAGGTGACGCTAACCGTCCAGATGCGGCATTAACAAATCCAAATAACACAAGGGTCATTCGCTATGCTGATGTATTATTAATGGCGGCAGAAGCTTTAAACAGAGGAGCTATAAGTGATACAAGAGCACAAAATTATCTAAACAAAGTACGTAACAGGGCTATGTTAGGTGATGTCACAACGACAGAAGGTAATCTTACAAATGATATTTATAAAGAACGTCGTGTAGAATTAGTGGGTGAGGGTCATCGTTTCTTCGACTTGGTTAGGACAGGAAGAGCCGCCGGGACAATACCTGGTTTCCAAGCTGGCAAACATGAACTTTTCCCTATTCCTATTCAAGAAATTGAATTATCAGGAGGTACTTGGAACCAAAATCCTGGATACGAAAACTAAAAAACATAAACAGATGAAAACATTAAAATATATATTTAGCTTAAGCATCATTTTAATCGTCTTTTTTAATTGTACGGAAGACGATAATGATTTAAGCTTTATCGAAAATGTTGCAGCACCAACCAACGTCTCAGCCTTGTTTCAAATTACACAAGATAATTCGGGCTTAGTAACTTTAACGCCGAGCGCAGAAGGCGCTGTTTCATATAACATAACACCTGGTGATAATTCAGAAATAATGAACGTAAAACAAGGTTCTAGTGCAGTCCATGTGTATGCCGAGGGCAATTACACTGTTACAATAGAAGCCATTGGTATCACTGGACTAAAAAGCGAGGTTACCAAAGATATAGTCGTGTCTTTCAAAGCACCAGAAAATTTAGTAGTAACCATAGAGAATGATGCTGCACTATCTAAACAGGTAAATGTTGTAGCAACAGCAGATTTTGCTATGTCTTTTGAGGTGTATTTTGGAGAACCTGGTAATGACGATCCTGTTGTTGGCAACATTGGTGAAGCTGTAAGTTATACATACCAAGAAGCTGGAACTTATACCATTAGAGTTGTTGTTATGGGCGGTGCTGTTGCAACTACAGAATACACCCAAGATTTTGAGGTTACAGCTATTTTACAGCCCATTACTAATCCAGAGGTGCCTCCAAGACGTGAAGATTCAGATGTAATTTCAATTTATAGTGATGCTTACACAAACTTAACAGGTGTGAATTTTTATCCTAATTGGGGGCAATCTACCACCTATACTGAAATTGATGTTAATGGAAATAATATCATTCAGTATGGTAATTTAAATTATCAAGGTATCGATTTTGGTTCTAGCATAGACGCTTCTTCTATGGAGTATTTACACATCGATGTTTGGACAGCCGATTTAGCTGCTCTTGAAATTTTCCCAATAAGTGTAGCAACAGGAGAAAAATCTGTTTCAAAAGCGCTTGTTGCCGACCAATGGGTGAGTATCGATATTCCATTAAGTGATTTTACAGATCAAGGATTATCTATGGCAGATATTTTCCAATTCAAGTTTGTTGGTGCAGCATTACCTGGTGGAGGATCGGGAACCATATTTTTAGATAACATCTATTTTTATAAACCATCTTCCATTCCAACAGCACCAGTCGTTAGCGCACCATCGCCAACAGCGCCACAAGCGAATGTGGTATCTATTTTTAGTGACGCTTACACTAACGTAGGTTTGAGTGAATTGAATCCAGACTGGGGGCAATCTACTACTTTAACAAGCGTCAATATTCAAGGGAATAATACATGGCTTTATGAAGCTTTAAATTATACGGGTATAGTAACCGATTATGGTAATCCAACTGATTTAACAGGAATGACTTTTGTTCACTTTGATTACTTTACACCAGATGCAACAACTCTTGGTTTAAAACTAGTTAACACAACAAAAGGCGATGGAGACCCACTTAAAGAAGATATAGAATATGTATCTAGTGTGACTCTGGGAACTTGGGTAAGTGTCGATATCCCTTTGTCTGCTTATACGACAGATATTTCAGCAATTACACAATTAGTATTAGAATCTTCTGGAGCAAAAGTATATATCGATAATCTATATTTTTATACTAATGGCGATGGTAGTGTGCCAACAGTTGCAGCACCGTCTCCAACCATAAACCAAAGTGGCGTTGTTTCTATTTTTAGTGATGCCTATACCAATGTTGTTTTAAATGAAGTGAATCCTAATTGGGGGCAATCCACTACGTTAGCTACCATACAAATTGGGACCAATAACGTTTGGTTATATGAAGCTTTAAACTACACAGGTATCGTAACCGATTATGGCAACCCAACCAATTTAGCAGGCTTTAAATACGCTCATTTTGATTATTTTACACCAGATGCCACCACACTTGGTTTAAAATTGGTTAACACAAACTTTGGGGATGGCAATCCACTTAAAGAAGACATAGAATACTTAGCCAATATAACTCAAGGAACTTGGGTAAGTGTCGATATTCCTTTAGTAAATTATACCACAGATGTTTCAGCAATTACGCAGTTAATCTTTGAATCTTCTGGAGCAAAAGTATATATCGATAATTTTTATTTCCATAATTAAAATTTAGAACGATGAAAAAAATAAATAATGTATTAAGTATCTTATTCATAGCAGTTTTATCTTTTACAAGCTGTCAAGAAGACGATCTTACTTTCGGAAATATTGTAACGCCTTCAAACATTGAAGTATCGGTTACTTATATAGATAATGATTCAGAATCTCCCGCACCAGGGTTGGGTAGTGGTGAAATTAAATTGTCTGCAACAGCCAATAATGCTACAGCGTATCATTTTGTAGTACAAGGACAAACAAAACTTCAAAAATCTGGAAGTGCGTCACACACGTTTACAATGCTTGGCACTAATACCTATGCAGTTACTGTAGTTGCTTTTGGAACTGGAGGCGCTTCGTCTAGCAAAACTATTGAAGTGGACGTATTGGCATTGTATGAACCACCAGCAGATCTATTAACCATGCTTACTTCCAATAGTTCAAGAACATGGAAAATAGCTTCAGAAGTTAATAAACACTTCGGATTGGGACCAATAGGAGGGGCAGAATTTGAATATTATGGTGCTGCTCCAGGAGATAAAGCTAATTCAGGAATGTATGACGACCGATATACTTTTAATATAGATGGAACATTTACACACAACGTAGGCGCAGATGGTTTTGTGTTTGGACGCGACCCATTAATTAATGAGTTGGGCGGATCAGGAGGCACTGTAAACGGTGCAGATATAGAACAATATACATTTGGGTCATACACGGCTCAATGGGTTTTAACAGCGCCTAGTGGTGTTGAAACTTTAAGCTTAACTGGTATTGGTTTTATTGGATATTATGTGGGAGGAAACCATAGTTATCAGATATTTAGCCGTTCTGCGGACGAAATGATTCTTCGGACTACAGATGGAAAAGGAGAATTTGATTGGTGGTTTAGGCTAATTCCAGAATAGAAAAGACAATGTATTAGAATAGGGAGTATTAAATCTCCCTATTTTAAATTAAAAAAGAAAAAATGTTAAAAAAAATGCTTTATATAACCAATATAATTTTAGTGTTTCTTCTGTCCTGTTCAGGAGGAGGAAATGATTCCGAAATAATAGAGGAACCACAAAAAATAATTCCAAAAAATCTATCATTTACGATAACTATTTCAGGTTCAAGTACCACAAATCCAGGTGGTGATGGTTCAGGTAATATTACATGTACCGCCACAGCAACGGATGCCGTTTCTTATGGTTTTAAAGTAGGAAGCGATGCAGAAATAAAAAAGGCTAATGGCGAATTCAATTATACATGTATTACAGAAGGATTAAATGAGTACGTCATAACGGTTTTTGCATATTCTAGCACTGGTAACAGTATAAGCGATTTTAAAAAAGTGGCTGTTTTTGTTACTGAAAGTGGTCCACAATTAGTTTGGTCTGATGAATTCAATACAGATGGTGCTCCAGACGCCTCCAAATGGGGTTACGATGTAGGTAATGGTTGTCCGGACCTATGCGGCTGGGGTAATGGCGAAAAGCAATATTACACAAACAGAGCAGATAACGTAAAAGTAGAAAACGGCATATTAAAAATAATAGCTAAAAAAGAAAACTATGAAGGGTCTGAATATACATCTGTGAAACTATTAACTAAGGGAAAATTCGATTTCACCTATGGACGAGTTGATGTTAGAGCGAAACTACCAAGTGGCTCTGGAACATGGCCCGCCATATGGATGTTGGGCGCCAATATTGATACGGTTGGTTGGCCTATTTGTGGAGAAATAGACATCATGGAACATTGGGGACATAACCCTTCCATTGTTTCTAGCGCAACACATACAACATCATGTTCTGGAGGTTGCCCAAACACTAAAGTTGGCGAAACAACCATAAGCGATTATGCTACTGAATTTCATGTATATAGTTTAGAGTGGACAGAGCATGAATTAAACTTTATTATAGACGGAAACTTAAAGTATAGTTATAAGCCAACAGTTAAAAACAGTAGCAATTGGCCATATTTTGCACCTCAGTATTTAATTTTAAATGTTGCCATGGGAGGCAGCTGGTTTTCTATAGATCCAAATTTTACAGAATCTGTAATGGAGATAGATTACATAAAAGTATATCAATAACATGAAGAAAACTAGCTTAGGTATTTTAATCATTATCTTAACGATTTTCAATGTTTCTTGTAAAGAAAATTCAGAGGATAGTTCCATTGAAAATAAAACCAACTCCATAGAAAAGAAAGTCGCCGATTTATTATCTAGAATGACATTAGAGGAAAAAATTGGTCAGATGAATCAATACAATGGATTTTGGGATGTTACAGGCCCCCAACCTTTAGATGGTGACGCAGCCAAGAAATATGAACATTTAAGAAAAGGCTATGTAGGTTCCATGCTTAATGTAAGAGGGGTAAAAGAAGTTCGGGCTGTTCAAAAAATAGCTGTTGAAGAAACAAGACTTGGGATACCCCTAATAATTGGTTTTGATGTGATACATGGTTATAAAACATTAAGTCCAATACCGCTTGCCGAAGCTGCGAGTTGGGATTTGGAAGCCATTAAAAGATCAGCCCAAGTTGCTGCAAAGGAATCTGCGGCGGCAGGTATAAACTGGACCTTTGCACCTATGGTTGATATTTCAAGGGATGCTCGCTGGGGACGTGTTATGGAAGGAGCCGGTGAAGATCCCTATTTAGGCTCAGAAATAGCCATGGCTAGGGTTCATGGATTTCAAGGTGATGATTTATCATCTCCAGAAACCATTGCTGCTTGTGCTAAACATTGGGCAGGTTATGGTTTTTCTGAATCAGGAAGGGATTATAATACTGTAGACGTTGGCACGTCAACGCTTAACAATATTATTTTTCCACCATTTAGGGCGGCAGTTAAAGCTGGGGTTAGAACGTTTATGAATTCATTTAATGAACTAAACGGCGTACCTGCGACAGGTAATGCTTATTTACAAAGAGACATTTTAAAGGATGCATGGCAATTTGATGGGTTCGTAGTTTCAGATTGGGGGTCCATTAACGAAATGATAGCACACGGCTATGCAAAAGATAAGAAGGAAGCAGCAGAATTATCGGTTATCGCTGGATCGGATATGGATATGGAATCGTATGCTTATGTTGATGAATTGGCTAATTTAGTAAGAGAAGGAAAAGTAAAAGAATCTCTTATTGATGATGCCGTAAAACGTATTTTACGAGTCAAGTTTGAATTAGGTCTTTTTGAAGACCCTTATAAATATTGTGATGAAATTAGAGAAAAAGAAGTAACAGGAAGTAAAGAAATTCAAGACGCTGTGTTAGACATGGCTAAAAAATCCATTGTTCTGCTTAAAAACGAAAATGAAATACTTCCTTTAAAAACGAATGGTTTGAACATCGCTTTAATTGGTGCTTTGGCAGCCGATAAAACCAGTCCGTTAGGAAGTTGGAGAATAGCGGCCGAAGACAGTACGGCAGTATCTGTTTTGGAAGGAATGCAAAAATATCCAGACAATAAATTGACCTATTCAAAAGGAGCAGATTTAACGATAGGTAAAACAGAATTTGCCATAGAGTTGAATATTAATACCGAGGATAAAAGTGGATTTCCAGAAGCAATTGAAACAGCTAAAAAAGCAGATATTGTCGTCATGGTTTTGGGTGAACATGGGTTTCAAAGTGGTGAAGCTAGAAGCAGAACAGATTTAGGTTTGCCAGGCGTACAACAAGAACTTTTAGAGGCTATTTATAAGGTTAATAAGAACATTGTTTTAGTGCTAAATAACGGAAGACCTTTAACAATAACTTGGGCAGATAAACATATTCCAGCAATTGTTGAAGCGTGGCAATTGGGCACACAAAGCGGGAACGCCATAGCACAGGTTTTGTACGGTAATTATAACCCAAGTGGTAAGCTACCTATGTCTTTCCCAAGAAACGTAGGTCAAGTGCCTATTTATTATAATCATAAAAACACGGGCAGGCCTGTTCTTCCTGCTCCAAATGAAGTGTTTTGGTCCCATTATACAGACGAAAGCAATGATCCCCTTTACCCATTCGGACATGGTTTAAGTTATACCACTTTTGCATATACCAATTTGATGGTTGATAAAGTTTCAAATGACATCTTTAATGTTTCTGTAGATATTAAAAACACAGGAAAAGTAGTTGGTAAAGAGGTGATGCAACTATATATTCAAGATGTGTTTTCAAGTATAACAAGACCTGTAAAAGAGTTGAAAGGGTTTCAAATGGTTGAATTAAAGCCAAATCAACAACAAACGATCAAATTTAATTTATCAGAAAATGACCTAGGATTTTTTAATAATGAAGGAGAATTTGTGCTGGAACCTGGTGAATTTAAAGTATATGTTGGAGGAAGTTCGAAAACGGTTTTAGAGTCTAACTTTATAATTGAAAAACAATCCATTAAGTAAACCATGATATTTTTATCATAAACATAAAAGTTAGTTTAGTATTCAATTTAGTTAGTGTTTAAAGGTATGTTATTGGTTAGCATACCTTTTTTTCTTTTCTTTGTAACGAACCCCTCTAAGTAAGTGATGTTACAAGACATTTTAAGAGCAATTCCTTTTGGCATTCTATTGGCATTTACCGTAGGCCCTGTTTTTTTTGTGCTTCTTGAAACAAGTGCTACAAAAGGCTTTAGAAGCGCCTTAATTTTTGACTTTGGTGTTATGCTAGCAGATATTGTTTTTATTTTGATAGCCTTTTTTAGCACCAATAAGCTTTTAGAAAAGATTAAAGACGATCCTAATTTTTTAATTTTCGGAGGAGTTTTATTATTCATTTACGGTTTTATTTCATTCATTAAAACATCAAAATCGTTTAGAGACATTGTTAAGGAATATCATAAAGTAGATATTCAAAAAAAGTACGGAAAGCTATTTTTGAAAGGGTTTTTACTCAATTTTATTAATATCGGTGTTTTGTTGGGATGGGTTGCTATTATTGTGATAGGCAATACGTTAACAGAATCTAAAGACGGCGTGGTTGTGTTTTTGAGCACTATTTTAATTGTTTATTTTTTAATTGATTTGATAAAAATGAGTTTAGCTAAAAAACTAAAACATAGGTTAACACCAAAAAGAATATTCAAAACCAAAAAAATAATAGCTTTAGTGATTCTGGGGTTTGGGGCATTGCTTTTAGTCCAAGGATTTTTCCCTAAGGAAAAAGAAATGATTAAGGAAAGATTTGAGAAAATTAACTCAAAAAAATAAAAGCTTCCAGAGTAAACTGAAAGCTTTTATTGAGGTGTCGAGCGGATTCGAACCGCTGTAGCAGCTTTTGCAGAGCTGAGCCTAGCCACTCGGCCACGACACCAATTTTAAAAAAATCTATCAAAATAATTTTGATAAACAATTGAAATTGTCATTCCCGTGACAACGGGAATCAGTTTGCAAATGTAAAAAAAAATAAGACTTTAATATTGTTAAAAATTATTTTTTACGCTTATCGGTCATTTTAATCGTAACACATTCCACATCACCACCTATAGGCGGATTTAATTTACTAACCCAAACAGTTGCTTTTTTTACTAGTTTATCTTCATTAAAAATCCTATCTAAAATGCGTCTGCAAACCGTTTCTAGTAAATAAGAAGGCTTGTTCATCTCTTCTTTAATAATTCGGTTTAAAAACACATAATCAACGGTATCACTCAAACTATCGGATTTGGCTGATGGTTGTAAATTAGCCTCAACTTGTAAATCTACTCGATAGCTGCTACCTATTTTAGTTTCTTCTTTTAAACAACCATGATGAGCAAATACCCGAATATTTTCAACTTTTATAATTCCCATTATTACTATTTTTAAGTCACCAAAATTACCTAATTTTACACAATATTTTGTTTAAAAAATTAGTTTCTATCCACAAGAAACTGCAACCATACATTTATGTCTGAAGAAAAAAAACCACTTAACTTTTTAGAGCAAATTATAGAAGAAGATTTGGCTAATGGATTACCAAAAAGCAAATTGCGTTTTAGGTTTCCTCCAGAGCCAAACGGCTATTTACATATTGGGCATACCAAGGCCATTGGTATAAGTTTTGGTTTGGGAGAGAAATATAATGCGCCGGTAAATTTACGTTTTGATGATACCAATCCAGCAAAAGAAGAACAAGAATATGTAGATGCCATTAAAGAAGATGTGGCTTGGTTAGGGTATACTTGGGATAAGGAACTGTTTTCATCAGACTATTTCCAACAGCTCTACGATTGGGCAGTAATGTTCATAAAAGAGGGCAAGGCTTATGTGGACTCACAATCGAGTGAAGCTATGGCCGAACAAAAGGGAACACCTACACAGCCAGGTATTGATGGACCTTATAGAAATAGAAGCGTAGCCGAAAATCTTGATTTATTTGAACGCATGAAAAAGGGGGAGTTTGAAGAAGGCTCACACATTCTTCGTGCAAAAATAGATATGCAACACCCAAATATGTTGATGCGGGATCCTATTATGTATCGTATTTTAAAAAAGCATCACCATAGAACAGGTAATGATTGGTGTATTTACCCCATGTACGATTGGACACATGGAGAAAGCGACTATATTGAACAAATATCACACTCCTTATGCTCCTTGGAATTTAAACCTCACAGAGAGCTTTATAATTGGTTTCTAAAGCAAATTATTGATGAAGATAAACTGAAACCAAAACAACGAGAGTTTGCGCGTTTGAATTTAAGTTACACCATTATGAGCAAGCGTAAACTGCTCAAATTGGTAGAAGATAAGATTGTAACAGGTTGGGACGACCCGCGTATGCCAACTATTTCGGGGTTAAGACGTAGAGGCTATACACCAAACTCCTTACGAAAGTTTGTTGAAACGGTAGGTGTTGCTAAGCGAGATAATGTTATTGAAGTATCCTTATTGGAGTTTTGCATTCGTGAGGATTTAAACAAAACCGCACCTAGGGTTATGGCGGTTTTAGACCCTGTGAAACTAGTAATTACCAATTATCCTGAAGGTAAGGAAGAATGGTTGGAAGCTGAGAATAATCAAGAAGATGATTCTGCTGGTTATAGAAAAGTGCCATTTTCAGGAGAATTGTATATTGAAAAAGAAGATTTTAAAGAAGTCGCTGGAAACAATTTTTTCAGGTTAAAATTAGGAGGCGAAGTACGTCTTAAAAATGCATACATTATCAAGGCAGAACGTGTTTTAAAAGATTCAAACGGAAACATTACTGAAATCCATTGTACGTATTCTGAAGACACCTCAAAAAAAGTGAAAGGCACATTGCATTGGGTGTCTGTGAAGCACGCCATTAAAGCAGAAGTTAGAGAGTATGACAGATTGTTTGTGGACGAAGCACCAGATAGCCATTCTGAAAAGGATTTTATGGAGTTTTTAAATCCGAACTCATTAAAGATTATCGATGCTTTTGTGGAACCAAGTTTAAAAGATGCTAAAGTAGGAGAGCGGTTTCAATTTCAACGCATTGGTTATTTTAACGTAGATAACGATTCCACAAAAGAGAAATTAGTGTTCAATAAAACGGTTGGATTAAGAGATTCTTGGGAAAAACAAAAACCTGTTGAAAACACAAATAATCTTCAAAATAAACAGCAAAACAATACGTCTCAACCACAAAGGAAAGCCATTGATGTTATTCAGCAATTAGGTAAAAAATTCACCAATTTTCCAGAGGAAAAACAGTTAAAAGCGAAGGCAGAAATTCAAGAATTGGCTAAAGATATTAGTTACGAAGACCTACAACCTTTATTTAATACAGCAGCAAAGAAGGTTGGGACTCGAATAGCCGTAACCATTGCTTTGGATGTTTTGCTCAAAGGCGGATTACAATCTAATACCGAAATTAATGAATTTATTGCAAAGGCTTTAGAAGACGACAATGAATTGTTGAAATCAGAAGCACAATTGGTATGATATAGTTATATCTTTCTAAAAAACAAGTACTTATAATAAATTTAGTTATATTTATATCCTAACTTTAAACTAGCTACTATGGATTTTATTAACCCTGTTGCAATCGTTCTTGCCGCACTTTCGGCAATGGTTGTTGGTTTTGTTTGGTACAACCCCAAAGTTTTTGGAACCGCTTGGATGAAAGCTGCGGGTATGTCTGAAGAACAATTAAAAACCGGCAATATGTTTAAAATATTTGGCTTGGCCTTATTGTTTGCCTTTATATTAGCATCGGCTATGCCAGCTATTGTCGTTCATCAAATGGGCGTTTATAGCTTGGCCCAAGGCGAATTAGGAATATTACCAGAATATAATGCCTTTTTAGATGTTTACGGCGATGCTTTTAGAACCTTTAAGCATGGCGTGTTTCATGGTGTTTTTGCGGGTATTTTTATTGCATTGCCTATTTTAGGGACCAATGCCGTATTCGAACATAAAAGCGCGAAATATATTTTTATAAACGTTGGTTACTGGATTGTTACTTTAGGTATTATGGGCGGTATTATTTGTGGTTGGAAATAATATTTTATAGATTTTTAACATTAACAAAGACTGAGGTGTTATAACTTCGGTCTTTTATTTTTCTATTGAAAACATATCATATCTATTATTCTTATAAAGAGCTTCCCAAGATTTGGGATAGCATTGTGAAACATGATATTTTTCTACAGCGCCACTATTTAAAAGCTTTGGAAAATGCGTCTCCAGATAATATCCAACTGTTTTATGTGGGCGTTTTTAATGACAATGAATTAGTAGGCGTCGCTATCATTCAACGGGTTCAGTTGTACTTAAAGGATATGTTTAGGCAAACGAAAGTGTCCTGTTTTAAGGAGTTTTTCAGGGCTATGGTTTCCAAAGTTGTAAAAGGCAATATGTTGGTTGTTGGCAACCTAACCCATACTGGCCAACATGGTGTTTTTTTTCAGTCCGATAAAATAACCCAAGCAGAATATTTAAATACAGTGTATGAGGCCATAGAAGCGCTTAAAAAGAACATTAAACAAAATCAGCATAAAAACATAAGAGCCATTATGTTTAAGGATTATTATGAAGACAATTTAATTCATAATGAACAAGGTTTTTTCAATACCTATAAACTACATAAAGTATCTGTTCAACCAAATATGGCTATGCCCATAAAACCAAGTTGGGTTTTAAATGATGATTACATTAAAGATTTTAACAAGAAATATCGAGATAGATATAAAAGAGCAAAAAAGAAATTAGGCGCCATTAAACTTATTGAGTTGGATACCATAACTGTGAAAACGGAATCCAAAAGTCTTTACAAACTATATTTAAATGTATCTAACAACGCCAAGTTTAATACATTTTTTCTTCCGGAAAACCATTTTTATAGTCTAAAATTAGAGTTAAAAGACAGATTTAAAGTTTATGGTTATTTTTTAAATGAAGAATTAGTTGGTTTTTACTCCCTAATTTTAAATGGCAAAAATTTAGAAACTTATTTTTTAGGTTATGATACGGAACATCAATACCCAAACCAATTATACCTAAACATGCTTTATGA
The DNA here is from genome assembly GCF_002843175.1 of Confluentibacter flavum. GTDB lineage: Bacteria > Bacteroidota > Bacteroidia > Flavobacteriales > Flavobacteriaceae > Confluentibacter > Confluentibacter flavum. The sequence continues at coordinate 161,341 of NZ_PJEO01000017.1, read as the reverse complement.
TATGGCAAATTTTGCTATCGACAATAAGTTTGAAAATGTTGTTTATGCTAGAACCGCTATGGAAATTAAATCTTCTGTCGGCGCCACTCCGAAACAAATGGTGGTTTATGTGAAACACACGAACAAATTTATAAATAGTATCTTAAAACAGCTTTTTAAATTAATGGATCCAACTCAAAAATGGGAAGCAAGGCATCCTTTTAAGGATTAAGTTTAACAAGTTTTTAGCACCATTACTTTTGATAAGTCTTCATTTTAGCGTAATTTTAAGATTAAACATTTTTTATTATGGATGCGACGATACAAAAATTATTGACCAAGATAAGTGAACGCGTAAGAAGTATAGAAGAAAATTACCCTGAGCTACAAAAATATTTGGATGAAACTAGAATAACATTACCACAAAGTAATGATGATTCACAAATAGATAAAAAAGATTTAGAGGATTATTTAAATAGTCTTGACTCAATGGTTGATGAGTACAAAAAAGCCCCATAATTTTGGGGCTTAATTGAAGTTTTGCTAACAGGGTTATTCCTCTTTCTTTTTATTTTTAGCATTTTTCATTGCTTCACCTATTTGATTACTGGCCGTAAAACTGGCAAGCATATCATTTAACATACTATTTGCTGCTTGTGGCGAATTTGGTAATAAAATAAGGTTACTATTGGTATGCTGACCGATAGATTGCAATGTATCATAATGTTGTGTTACCACAATTAACGCAGAGGCTTCTTGCGAGTTAATACCAACTTTGTTTAAAACCATGACAGATTCCTCCAAACCACGGGCAATTTCACGGCGTTGGTCGGCAATACCTTGTCCTTGTAAACGTTTGCTTTCTGCTTCTGCTTTTGCTTTTTCAACGATTAAAATTCTGGCCGCATCCCCTTCATATTGAGCGGCTGTTTTTTCTCTATCGGACGCATTAATACGGTTCATGGCAGATTTTACTTGGGCATCTGGATCTATATCGGTAACTAGGGTTTTAATAATATCAAACCCATAATCTGACATAGCATCATTAAGCTCTGCTTTTACTGCCAAGGCAATATCATCTTTTTTTACAAACACATCATCTAATTTCATTTTGGGTACTTCGGCTCTAACCACATCAAACACATAAGAGGTAATTTGATCGTGTGGGTAGTCTAGCTTATAAAAAGCATCATAAACCTTATCTTTTATCACTCGATATTGTACCGATACTTTTAAACGGACAAACACATCATCCAAGGTTTTGGTTTCAATAATAACGTCTAGCTGTTGAATCTTTAAACTTAGGCGACCAGCAACCCGGTCAACTAAAGGAATTTTCAATTGTAAACCAGAATGGCGGATACTTTGGAATTTACCAAAACGTTCAATAATGGCCGCAGATTGCTGTTTAACAGTAAAAAAGGATGAGATTAAAATAACTAATCCTAAGAAAATGAGTGGGAGATAAATAAAATCAGACATGATAAAGGTTTTAAAAAAAGTTAGAGAATTAATATACAAAAATTATGTTATATTTGAGCATTTAATACAAATGTATGCATTATAAACGCCCTTTGCTATTTGTAGCTCTAACAATATGTTTTGTTACAAAAAGTTTTTCTCAGCGTCCAAGTTATCAAATTACGAATGGTATTGGGATTTTCGCAGGAATTACAAAATTTAACATTACAACCGATAATTTTACAACGGCCCAAGGTGATGGTTTTGGGGGAGGCTTAAGTGCTACGGTTGACATTCCCCATAAATGGTACAATGTGAGTTTTGGCATGCAACTTTCTGAAAACAACATAGGTATTTCCGCAAGGCCAACCATAGTGAGTACCGAAGAAGCATTTGTTGATTACAAAATGTTTGCCGCCCAAGTAGCCATGCTCATGCATATTAAGGTCATTGAAACGTATTTTACCATCGATGTTGGACCTATGATTCAATACAACGGTAAACTTGAAGTTAAGGACAAGGGACAGAAGGATTATTATATAAATAATTATACGAATCTAACAGCAACAGATATTATTAACATTTCCCAATTTAATTTTAATGGTGCCATTGGAGCCTCTGCTGGAATAAAAAACTTTAAGCTGAAAGCGCAGTATATTTATGGTTTTACCAATATTTTAAAGAAACTTGAGAAACAAGACATTGACACTACAGGAGGGGATGATCGATTTAAAGGCAACCAAAATATGTTATTGTTAGGAGCTATGGTTTCGTTTTAGCTAGTGTTCTGTCACTCTGAACTTGTTTCAGGGTCTCATCATACAGTATTCAAGATATTCTCAATACGCTCAACCGTTTCAATTTTACCAATCATAAACATAATTTCAAAAACATCTGGACCTTGTAAAGCACCAACCAAAGCTAGGCGTAATGGCATCATCACTTTTCCAAAACCAATGTTTTTATCAGTAATCCAAGCTTTAATATCTGTTTGAAGGTTTGCCACTGTAAAATCATTGACTGTTTGGATGATAGTAACTAATTCAAGCATTAATTCTGGAGTGTCTTCATTAAATGCTTTTTGCACGGCTTTTTTGTCATACGTTTTTGGTGCTTGAAAAAAGTAAAAACTCAACTCCCATAAATCACTAATAAACGTGGCACGTTCTTTTACAAGGCCCACAACAAGTGCAGCGTAATTAATATCAATATCTGTTAATTGATTGTATTGGGCCACAAAGGCTTCTGCAAGCTCCATATCATTTTGTTCCTGCATATAATGGTGATTAAACCATTTTATTTTTTCTGGATCGAAACGTGCGCCAGATTTATTAACGCGTTCCAAATCAAATGCATTAATTAATTCATCAAGACTAAAAATTTCTTGTTCTGTTCCTGGATTCCAGCCTAAAAAAGCCAAGAAGTTTATCATGGCTTCCGGGAAATAGCCATCTTCTTTATATCCTCTGGATATGTCGTGGGTTAGTGGGTCTTCCCATTGTAAAGGAAACACAGGAAAGCCCATTTTATCACCGTCACGCTTGCTTAATTTTCCAGTACCCGTTGGTTTTAGAATTAAAGGTAAATGCGCAAACTCTGGAGCTTTCCAACCAAATGCTTTGTATAATTGATAATGTAACGCTAATGAAGGCAGCCATTCTTCACCACGAATAACATGGCTAATTTCCATTAAATGGTCATCTACTATATTTGCTAGATGATACGTTGGCATCCCATCACTTTTAAAAAGAACCTTATCATCTAAAATATTAGTGTCAATTTGGATATCACCACGAATGATGTCTTTAAGATGTAATGTCTCATCTTGCGGCGATTTAAACCGAATTACGTATTCGTCACCAGCATCTAATTTGGCCTTTGTTTCTTTAGCGCTTAGCGATAAGGAGTTGCTTAATTTTAATCGGTTATGCCAATTGTAGATAAAGGTTTTCCCTTTTTCTTCATGGTCTTTTCTGTGGAAATCAAGAATTTCTGCCGTATCAAAGGCATAATAAGCATCGCCAGAAACAATCAATTGTTCAGCATATTTTTTATATAAATGTTTACGTTCACTTTGTCTGTAAGGACCAAATTTTTCGTTTTTTCCTGGGCCTTCATTAAATGGGATTCCACACCAATTTAATGAATCAACTATATATTGTTCGGCACCTTCCACATAACGGTTTTGGTCGGTATCTTCAATTCTAAGAATAAAGGTACCTTGATGTTTTTTTGCAAATAAATAATTGAATAGTGCAGTACGCACGCCACCGATATGAAGCGGCCCTGTTGGACTTGGTGCAAAACGAACACGAACGTTTTTGGACATATTTTGTAATTTTGTATGCAAAGATACAATTAACACATTATTATAAACTGTGTACTAAATAAAATTGTAGTTTAGTAAGTTAGAATAAAGCAGAGGATACAGAATGAATCAATTCCAAATTATTCAAGAGAAGCTTGAGGCATTTATTAGGCGCTATTACACTAATGAATTGCTTAAAGGTGCGATTTTGTTTTTTGCCATTGGTTTGTTGTATTTTTTATTCACGCTTTTTGTTGAATATGTTTTGTGGTTAAACACAACGGCGAGAACCATTTTGTTTTGGCTATTTATATTAGTTGAACTTGCTTTGTTGTTTAAATTTATCTTTTTGCCTTTAGCTAAATTGTTTAAGCTTCAAAAAGGGATTGATTATGAAACGGCTTCAAAAATAATTGGTAAGCATTTCCCTGAAGTTAATGATAAGTTGTTGAATGTGCTTCAATTGCAAAAAGAGACTGCACAATCCGAATTATTGTTAGCGAGTATTGAACAAAAATCTTTTGAATTAAGTCCGATTCCATTTAAAACCGCTATTAATTTTAAGAAGAACATTCCGTACTTAAAGTATGCCGCCATTCCAATCTTAATTTTATTGATAACGTTTTTATTTGGTAAGGTTAATTGGTTTAGTGATAGTTTTAACCGTGTGGTGCACTACAAAACAGCGTATGAACCACCAGCGCCATTTCAATTTTTTGTAGTTAACAATGATTTAAACGCTATAGAAAACAATGATTTTACTTTAGTTGTTAAAACTGCGGGAGACGTTATTCCTGAAAGCGCCCAAATTGTTTATAACGATGAAACGTATTTTTTGCAACAAAAGGGCATTGGTGAATTTGAATATGTTTTTACTAAACTTAAAACATCAACAGAATTTCAACTCACAGGAAATGGTGTGACATCGAAACCTTATACCGTTAGTGTTGTAGAAGCACCAACCTTATTGGCTTTTGAAATGGTTCTGGACTATCCTAACTATATTAAAAAGGCCTCAGAAGTTTTAAAAGGTACCGGGAACACAGTAGTTCCTGAAGGCACCAAAGTAACTTGGCAGCTTAAAACTAAATCTACTGACCATGTTTCCTTATTTTCAAAAGACACCATGGCGTTTGAATCGGAAAAGAGCAATGTTTTTAAAGCTTCTAAATCGCTTTATAATAATTTTGAATACACATTAAGCACAAGCAATAAAAATCTTAACAATTACGAAAATTTAGCCTTTAGAATAGACGTGGTTAAAGATGAATATCCAGAATTAAATGTAAAAATTGAAAAAGACACATTGGATATGCAAACGCTTTATTTTTATGGGCAAGTGAGCGACGATTACGGGTTTAGTAAACTTCAGCTTGTTTATTATCCTTCTGATGATGAAACGAACAAACAGTATGAAACGATTTCTTTATCGTCATCAAACATTTCTGAATTCATTACGGCGTTTCCTAATAATTTAAGTATTTCTGAAGGTATTCCGTATGAATTATATTTTCAAGTATTTGATAATGATGCCATTAATAAGTTTAAAAGCGCTAAAAGCACTGTATTTTCATACAGAAAACGCACTAAGGATGAAGAAGACCAAAGGAAACTTAATGAGCAAAGTGAAACTATTAAGGATTTAGATAAATCTTTAAAAAAGTTTGATGAACGAGACAAGGAGTTAGAAGAGCTACAGCAATATCAAAAAGAAAAACAGACTTTAAATTTTAATGATAAAAAGAAATTAGAATCATTTTTGAAGCGCCAAAAGCAGCAAGATGACATGATGAAGAAATTCAATGAAAATTTGAAGAATAATTTAGAAGAGTTTCAGAAAGAGAGTAAAGAAGAAGATACTTTTAAAGAAGACTTAAAAGAACGTTTAAAGGATAATGAAGAACAGCTCAAAAAGGACGAAAAGCTTCTTGAGGAACTGGAAAAACTTCAGGATAAAATTAACAATGAGGAATTAGTAAAAAAGCTTGAAGAATTATCAAAACAGAACAAGAACAAAAAACGTAGTTTAGAACAGCTGCTAGAATTGACAAAAAGATTTTATGTAGAAAAAAAGTTAGATAAGCTAAAAGACGATTTGCTTAAAACCGCTAATGATCAGGAAAAATTGGCTGATGAATCTGAAGAGAATAATACAAAGGAAAATCAAGATAAACTTAATGAGGAGTTTGATGATTTTAAGAAACAGCTTGAAGATTTAAAAAAGGAATCTCTAGGTTTAAAAAAGCCCATCGATATTCCTCAAGACAAACCTCAAGAAGACGCTATTAAAAATGAGCAGCAAAAAGCATCAGAAGACCTGCAAAAGAAAGACAGTGAGAATTTAAAAAACGCTCAACAAAGCCAGAAGAAAGCAGCTCAAAAGATGAAGCAGTTGAGTGAGAAGATGCAATCATCCATGCAAGCGGGAGGAGGGGAACAACTTCAAGAAGATGTTGATATGTTAAGACAAATACTTGACAATTTGGTTTCGTTTTCTTTAGACGAGGAAGATTTGATGGACCAATTTAATTCTATTGATGCTAATCATAATAAATATGCAACTTATTTAAAAAAGCAAAACAGCCTTAGGGAAAATTTCGAGCATATTGATGATAGTTTGTTTGCATTATCCCTTCGTCAACCTAAACTTTCTGAAACTGTTAATAAGGAAATTACAGATGTTTATTTTAATATAGATAAAGCTATAGATCAATTTGCTGAGGGTCGTTTGTTCCAAGGCGTGTCGAACCAACAGTTCACGGTAACGGCTGTTAATAATCTGGCTAACTTTTTAAGTGATGTTTTAGATAGCATGCAAGAGAACATGAGTATGAGTCCAGGTCAAGGCCAAGGCGATATGCAATTACCAGACATTATTATGAGTCAAGAGCAACTTAATAAAATGATGGAGGAAGGCATGAAAGAAGGCGAATCTGGAAAGCCCCAAGAAGGGGAAGGCAAACAAGAAGGAGAAGGTAAAGGCGAAGATGGTGAACAAGGAGAGGATAAGAAATCTGGGAAAGATGACAATAATGCTGGGGGTGAAGGAGAAGGGATGAACAACGATTTAGATGGCAAACTCTACGAGATATACCAACAACAACAGCAATTACGTGAAGCTTTAGAAAAGCAGCTTGAAAAAGAAGGATTAAGTGGTTCTGGACAAAGATTATTGAAGCAAATGGAGGACGTTGAATTAGATTTACTCAACCAAGGTTTTACAAACCAAACACTTCAGAAAATGATGGAATTGCAACATCAATTATTAAAACTCGAAAATGCGACTTTCCAACAAGGGGAAGACAATAAGCGAGAATCTGAAACAAATAAGAATCAGTTCGAGAATAATGCAATCAATCAAATTCCGGCAGCTAAGCAATATTTTAAAACTACAGAAATATTAAATAAGCAAACCTTACCTTTGCAGCAAATTTACAAAACCAAAGTGCAGGAATATTTTAGAAGAGATAATGATTCAATTTAATTATGAAACAGAATTTTCAGTTGAAAATGAAGATCAACTGGCTAGTTGGATTTCCAATGTTATAGTTTCTGAAGGGTTTAAGGAAGACGACATTAATTATATCTTTTGTGATGACGATTATCTTTTTAAGTTGAATGTGGAATTCTTAAACCATGACACTTTAACCGATATTATTAGCTTTGATTACTCTATCGGAAAAATTATACAAGGTGATATTTTCATTTCTATAGAACGTGTTAAAGAGAACGCTAACGATTTCAAAGTCTCATTTCTTGACGAACTTTACAGGGTTATGGTACATGGTATTTTACATTATTGTGGTTATAAAGACAAAACTGAAGAGGACGAAAAATTGATGAGGAGCAAAGAAAACCACTACTTGAAACAGCTGGTTTAATATTCGGCAAATCAGTGTATATTTGCAAACTTTAAAAACCATTTTAATTTACTGTTCCACGTGGAACGTTTTAATTTTAGATTTATGTTTAACGAGATTTATGATGTTATAATTGTTGGAGCCGGTCACGCAGGTAGTGAGGCCGCCGCCGCCGCCGCTAATATGGGCAGTAAAACATTGCTTGTTACTATGAATCTACAAAACATTGCACAAATGTCTTGTAATCCAGCCATGGGTGGTATTGCAAAAGGACAGATAGTTCGAGAAATTGATGCTTTGGGTGGCTATAGTGGTATTGTTTCCGATACGTCGGCCATACAATTTAAAATGCTTAACAAGTCTAAAGGACCAGCTATGTGGAGCCCAAGAGTCCAAAGTGATAGAATGCGTTTTGCTGAGGATTGGCGTTTACTTTTAGAAAGCACGCCTAATTTAGATTTCTATCAAGAAATGGTTTCTGAATTGCTTATTGAGAATGGAAAAGTAGCAGGTGTTAAAACGTCGCTTGGTGTTGAGATAAAAAGTAAAACGGTTGTCCTTACTAATGGTACTTTTTTGAATGGATTAATTCATATCGGCGACAAGAATTTTGGTGGTGGTAGAGCAGGTGAAAAAGCTGCTACAGGTATTACGGAACAATTGGTTACTTTGGGTTTTGATTCTGGTAGAATGAAAACGGGAACACCTCCAAGAGTTGATGGACGATCGTTAGATTATTCTAAAATGATTGAGCAGCCTGGTGATGAACTACCAGAGAAGTTCTCTTATTTGGATATTACAAAACCTCTTCAGAATCAGAAGTCTTGCCACATGACTTATACCAGTGAGTTGGTTCACGATTTACTTCGTGAGGGTTTTGATAGATCGCCCATGTTTAATGGACGGATAAAAAGTTTAGGGCCTAGATACTGTCCATCTATTGAAGATAAGATTAATCGGTTTGCAGATAAAGACAGACATCAATTATTTGTTGAACCAGAAGGGTGGAATACTGTTGAGGTTTACGTGAATGGATTTTCAACATCGCTTCCAGAAGACGTTCAATTTAAGGCTTTGCGTTCTGTAGTTGGTTTTGAAAAAGTAAAGTTTTTTAGGCCAGGTTATGCTATTGAATATGATTATTTTCCACCTACGCAACTAAAGCATACGCTAGAGACTAAGCTTATTGATGGTCTTTATTTCGCAGGTCAGATTAATGGAACAACAGGGTATGAAGAAGCCGCTTCCCAAGGTTTAATGGCCGGTATTAATGCGAGTTTAAAAGTTCAAGAAAAAGAACCCTTTATTTTAAAAAGAGATGAAGCTTATATAGGTGTTTTGATAGATGATTTAATTACAAAAGGAACTGAGGAACCTTACCGAATGTTTACATCTAGGGCAGAGTACAGAACGTTATTGCGTCAAGATAATGCCGATTTGCGATTAACCCCTAAAGGTTTTGAGATAGGTTTAGCTAGTGAAAAGCGTTTACGCAGAATGGAACAAAAGCACAATGAAGCTGAAAAATTTGTTGCTTTTTTTGCTTCGACTAGTATTAAGCCTGAAGAAGCAAATCCTGTTTTAGAGTCTAAAGAATCTTCTTTAATTAAACAATCAGATAAAATGTTTAAGATTTTTTCTAGACCAAATATCACAATTGATGATATGAGAAAGTTTGGTGCGGTTGAAACATATATTCAAGAAAACAATCTTGATAACGAGGTTATCGAACAGGCAGAAATTCAGGTTAAATATTCAGGTTATATTTCTAAGGAAAAGAATAATGCTGACAAACTTAGCAGACTTGAATATGTAAAAATCCCGAAGAATTTTGACTATTCCCAAATTAAATCAATGAGTTTTGAGGCTAGGGAAAAACTTAAAAAAATACAGCCGGTTACGGTGTCGCAAGCTTCAAGAATCAGCGGTGTATCGCCAAATGATATTTCTGTTTTATTGGTTTACATGGGAAGATAATGTTATTGTTCCACGTGGAACGTAAATTTTTGCTAAAGCAAAAAAAGACTTTTTTAAATTTATTTATAAAACATTTTATCTTAATCCAGAAGAATTACTAATAAGTAAACATTCATAAATTCGTGGCAAACGAAAACTCAAATAAGACCTTTTTAAAAGTAAAAGATCATTCTGTATCGCAGGAAGAATTTGATTTAATTCAGAATTCAAAATATGGCTATTTAGAAACGTTTCCTAAACCATCTTCAGATAAATTACCAGATTATTACAAAAGCGATAATTACATTTCGCATACAGATTCAAGACGTAATTTGTTTGAGAAAGCTTATCATTTAGTCAGAACGTTTTCTTTGAATAGAAAATTGAAACTCATTAATTCCTTTTCTTTAAATGGTAAAACGTTATTAGATGTTGGTTGCGGAACTGGCGATTTTTTAGAAGTTGCAAAAAGTAATAACTGGACTGTTTTTGGAATTGAACCCAATGAACAGGCTAGGAGTATTGCCAATAAAAAAACGGAAAATGCCATTTTTGATGTAGATAAACTTTTAGAGTTTAATGCTTCTAGTTTTGATGTGATTACATTGTGGCATGTATTAGAACATTTGCCAAATCTTGAAGAACAAATTAACGTTTTTAAAAAATTGTTAAAGCCTAGGGGATTCTTAATAATCGCTGTTCCAAATTATAATAGTTTTGATGCCATGCATTACCAAGAATTTTGGGCTGCTTATGATGTACCTAGACATCTTTGGCATTTTAACAAACAATCCATCTCCAACCTGTTCAAGGACGTCTCTATGGAAGTTGAAAAAATCAAACCGATGTATTTTGATGCCTTTTATGTAAGTTTATTGTCGGAGAAATATAAATCGGGAAAAATGAATTTTTTTAAAGGATTTTGGATTGGATTGTTCTCAAATTTAAAATCTCTACAAACAAAAGAGGCATCTTCCTTAATTTATATCATTAAAAACACCTGAAATTTATTTTAACAACCTTTAATGCTTTATTGGGACATTAAAAGCAGAATAACCAAGACGGTTTTAGTAAGTGTCTTAAAAGACCTAAAAACCCTGTTTCAATAATAACTAATTATTATTATGATCAATTAAAACGATAATTTTTAGTTATAGTTTAAAATCAGTCTAAAATCTCTTTTTAATTTAGTTTACTTTATTACATTTGTCCGAATTATAATAAACCAATAAAATGAAAAATTTATTTTATATTGTTGTGCTGCTAATGGCATTTACTTCTTGTGAAAAACAAGCTAAAATTGGATTTGTAGATAACGGCACATTGATTAATGATTATCAGAAAAAGATAGACCTTGAAGCTAAATTCCAAATAAAGGAACAAGCTTTTAGAAAAAGATTTGATAGCATTGATAATGCTTTCCAAGTTGAGGCTCAAAAATTTCAAGCTGAGGCTAATAAAATGGCACCAACTACAGCACAAGAAAAATATCAACAGCTTACGCAGCAAAGACAAATGATTGATCAGCAAAAGCAGGGGGAAGCGCAACAATTTCAACAAGAGTTTCAAACAGAAATCGACACTTTAATTGTAGCTGTAAAAAACTTTGTAAAAGATTACGGAAAGAAGAATGGTTACACTTATATTTTAGGGACAAGTGATGCTGCTGCAACTGTGTTATACGGTACAGAGGAAAACGATTTAACAAAAATTATTTTAGAGGATTTAAATGCTGCCGCTAAGAAATAATATTTAAATATAATATTCAAAAAGGCTTAGAAATCACTTCTAAGCCTTTTTTTGTTGCTGTATTTAAACTTTTAAATGTATTTCAATCAGGGTTTTTATGAAGTAAGCGTGTTAACTTTATAGACAAATCGGTCAAAATAATTTTCGAATTTCCGTTACGTTCGATATGGTAAATCGCGTCTTGTAACTCGTCGCTAATTTCTAAAATATTATTGCCGTGAACAAAAGGGGCGAATTTTTCAAGTTTAAAAGTTTCTGTTTTTGGCTCTAAATAAATTAATTCTTGTGCTTTATAATTCAATAATAAAGCTTGTCTAAAAAAATCTAAACAATAGTTTAAAAACTGTTTTTGGGTTTCCCTTCCCGTTTTTGAAATTGTATCGCTCCATGAAATTAAATCGTGTATGGCTTCTTTGTTTCCTTTAGCTTTAAAAGCACTTCGTATCCAGAATATAAACCATTCCTCAAACTGTAAATCTTCAGAATCTTGATAAACCAAATCACACGCCTTATTATAATTACCATTGGATTGATGAGCTATTTTTGTAGCAAGGGAAACATCTACACCATAATTTTTAATTAAAGCGTCTACAATGACATTTTCTGCAAGTGGCGGAAATTGTAATATCTGGCAGCGAGATTTTATGGTATTAATAATTTGTTCTTCGTCTTCAGTAATGAGAATAAAAACCGTTTTACTTGGTGGTTCTTCAATAAGTTTTAAAAGTTTGTTGGCACAAGCCGTATTCATTTTTTCAGCCATCCAAATAATCATCACCTTATAACCACCTTCATAAGCTTTTAGCGATAAGGATTTTACAATATCTTGGGCTTCATCTACACCTATTTGCCCTTGTTTATTATCAACGCCAAGCAAATTATACCAATCAAATAAATTACCATAAGGCTGTTCTTTGACCAATTGGCGCCATTCTTCTAAATAATGACTGGAAACGGGGTGACTTTTAGCTTTATCGCTTGTAGTTACAGGAAAGGCAAAATGCAAATCTGGATGGGATATGTTTTTAAATTTTGCAACACAATCATCTTTACTGTCGTCACTTTTATTGGCACATAAAATAGACTGAGCATAGGCAATAGCCATAGGCAATGTACCACAACCTTCATTTCCTACAAATAATTGAGCGTGAGGTATTCTACCATTGTAAACACTTTGTGTTAAATGGTTTTTTATGTGTTCTTGACCTAAAATATCTTCAAAAAGCATCCGCAAACCTACACAAATTTTTACTATTAAATAGCATCAAATAATGACAGATGACTTCTTTGTAGGTTACCTTTGTCAAATTTAATACAATGAAAAACATCAAAGGAAACATAGTTTTTTTAAAATTCTTTATGGGTTCAATCGTTTTCGTTTAAAAACACATTTTCCAGCTGTTTTTAATTAATTACATTTGTGAATCTAATTAGTTAAATTATATATATGAAAACGCTAAACGATTTTAATTTCAAAAATAAAAAGGCATTAATACGTGTAGATTTTAATGTGCCTTTAAATGAAAAATTTGAAGTGACCGATGCCACTAGAATAGTGTCTGCAAAACCAACCATTATAAAGATTTTAGAGGATGGTGGAAGCTGTATTTTAATGTCCCACTTAGGAAGACCTAAAGGAGTTCAAGACGAATTTTCTTTACAACATATAGTAAAAGAAGTAGAAGATATTTTAGGGGTTGAAGTTAAGTTTATAAGCGAATGTGTAGGCGAGAAAGCGGAAACCGCTGCTACAAACCTGCAACCAGGAGAAGTATTGTTATTAGAAAATTTACGTTTTCATAAAGAAGAAGAAGCTGGAGACAGGGATTTTTCAGAAAAACTAGCAAAACTCGGCGATATTTATGTAAATGATGCTTTTGGTACAGCGCATAGAGCCCATGCATCCACAACAATTATTGCAGATTTTTTTCCAAAAAGTAAATGTTTTGGATATTTATTGGCGCAAGAAATTGAAAGTATAGATAAGGTTATGAAAACAGGAGAAAAGCCTGTTTTAGCTGTACTTGGAGGTGCTAAAGTATCTTCTAAAATCACTATTATAGAAAACATCCTTGATAATGTAGATCACTTGATAATCGGCGGAGGTATGTCTTTCACTTTTGTTAAAGCTCAAGGAGGAAAAATAGGTAATTCCATTTGTGAAGATGATAAGATGGATTTAGCCTTAGATATATTAAAACAAGCTAAAGCTAAAAATGTGCAAGTTCATATTCCTGTGGATGTTATTGCTGCAGATGCTTTTAGTAATGACGCCAATACGCAAATTGTAGACATAAATAAAATTCCAGATGGATGGGAAGGCGTTGATGCCGGTCCGAAATCCATAAAACAATTTCATGATGTTGTTATGCAATGCAAAACAATCTTGTGGAATGGTCCGTTAGGTGTTTTTGAAATGGAAAGTTTTGCAAAAGGAACCATTGCCTTAGGAGACTCTATTGCTGAAGCAACTAAAAAAGGAGCATTTTCATTAGTTGGTGGTGGAGATTCTGTTGCTGCGGTTAAACAATTTGGTTTTGAAGACAAAGTAAGCTATGTAAGTACTGGAGGAGGTGCCATGTTAGAGAGTTTAGAGGGAAAAGTATTACCTGGGATAGCTGCAATCATCGAATAATTTGAATTAAGTTTTTAAATTAACTTAAAAAATACGATTTTAGCCATATATAGCGTTCATTAACAACTGAAACGACATAATATGGCTAAGATCTTATCAACATTTTTTTTCTTCACGTTTTTGGTTTGTAGTTCGCAAATCGAAAAGACCGTTCCTATCATCGAACAAAATCCCAATACGTTAGTTGATAGTACCACGCTAATTTTGAATGACATTAAAACAGTTCAAGATACTACCATATTTAAAGCTGTTTTTGATAATGAGCATGCTGCATCATTAGATAAAAAATGGCTGGAAGATTTGTATAGTAATACACTTTTTGATAGTATTTACGAATCTGTGACAGAGCTTAATTTTGAAAATGTAGATTATCCAGAACTTCCAACAGACACTTTAAAAGCGAGATTAAAAGAGCTTGATGCCAGAACTCCTTTTAATGTAGAATACAATCCGGCTTTAGAAAGCGTTATTAAATCATATTTAAAAAACAGAAGGGAATCTTTACAGAAGCTAATAACCTTGAGTGCTTATTATTTCCCAATGTTTGAGCGGGAATTGGATAATTATAATATTCCTTTGGAAATTAAATATTTGGCAGTCGTAGAATCGGCTTTAAAACCAAGAGCAAAATCAAGAGTAGGAGCCACTGGTTTATGGCAGTTTATGTATAGTACAGGGATATTATATGGGCTAGATGTAAGCAGTTACGTTGATGAACGTAGTGACCCTATAAAATCAACAGAGGCAGCAGCAAAATATTTGGAAAAATTATATGAAATATTTGGTGATTGGGATTTGGCTTTAGCCGCCTATAATTCAGGACCAGGTAATGTAACAAAAGCTATTCGTCGTTCTGGGGGATATCAAAATTACTGGAACATAAGGCACAATTTACCTCGTGAAACCGCAGGTTACCTACCCGCATTTTTAGCCAATATGTATATTTTTGAATATGCTGAACAACATGGTTTTAAAAAATTGAAACCAGAATTTGCCTATATAGAAACAGATACCATTAGAGTAAAACAAATGATTACTCTTGATCAAGTTTCTGAAGTGACCGATGTAGATATAGAAGAACTTCAGTTTTTAAATCCATCTTACAAATTGGATATTATTCCTCATGTTAAGGGAAAAGATTATACGTTACGTTTACCTATGTCTGTGCTTGGCAATTTTGTAAGTAATGAGGATACTATTTATGCCTACGCTAAAGCAGAATTCGATAAAAGGGAAAAACCATTGCCTCAATTTTCTGAAACAAAAGACAAAACGATTTATGTGGTTAGGTCTGGAGATTATTTAGGGAGGTTATCTAGAAAATTTGGTGTAAGAGTCAGTCAAATTATGCAATGGAATGGTCTGAGAAGTAATGACATACGTGTTGGGCAGCGGTTAACCATTTATCCAAGTAATTATGTGGCTGCTACAAGTACTGCAAAAACCGTATCAACACCTGCAAAGACTTCTTTAACAAGTAACATTTCTGGAGATATTATAACCTATACAGTTAAAAGTGGCGACTCCCTTTGGAGTATTTCACAAAAATTTCCAGGAGTTTCTGTTCAAAATATTAAAGATTGGAACGATATTAGTGGTAGTAAATTAAAACCGGGAATGAAACTTAAAATATCTAAAGGATAATTCCTTCTAACCTAATATTTATTATGCAAAAAGTTCTTTTAGTTACAGGTATATTGTTACTTGTTTTGTCGTGCAAAGATGGGAAGTCCTCCAATGAAAAAGTTTATTTAGATTCTACAGGAAAGATAAACGACGTGTCGGTTGTTATGGATAACGATTTGTGGAGTGGTACTATTGGAGAAGCTCTTAGAAACATGCTGGCATCACCTGTTTATGGCCTACCACAAGATGAACCAATGTTTAATATCAACCAAATACCTTCTCAAGTTTTTTCTGGGTTTGTTACAAAAAATAGGACCGTTCTTATAATTAAAATTGATAAAGAAGCATCCATTTCTTTTGATAATGATGTATATGCAAAGCCTCAGCGAGTTATTACTATTTCAGGAAAAAATAATCAAGATATTATAAATCAAATTAATGAAAATGCACCTAAAATAATAAGCACGTTTAAAAATATAGAGATATTCCATAAACAGCAACAGATTAGAAAAGTATTATTCAATACGAAGTCTATTCAAGAGAAGTTAAAATTAAATTTAGATTTTACTACGGCTTACAGGATTGCAAAAAATGAAGATAAATTCTTTTGGATTAGAAGAGATATCAATACAGGGTTTTTAAACATCCTGCTTTATGAATTGCCGTATGATGCGATAAAACGAAATGACAGCATTATAAATCAAATAATCACCATTAGGGATTCTATTGGTAAAAAGTATATAGAGGGGCCTGTAGAAGGGTCTTATATGACTACTGAAAATGCCTACACACCGTTTAATACAGAAACTATTTTAGATAATAAACCAACTTTAGAGACCAAATCCATGTGGGATGTACATAACGCTGTTATGGCAGGCCCTTTTATAAACTATGCTATTGAAGATAAAATAAATAATAGGTGGGTCATTGCAGAAGGTTTTGCTTATGCGCCTTCAGTTGAAAAGCGAGATTTAATATTTGAATTAGAGGCCATAATAAGGTCAATTAAAATTCAATGATATATTTAAATTATATAATGATAAGACAAAAAGCCCAACACAATATTTATGTTGGGCTTTTTGTATAAAAATAATTAAATGTTATTTTTTCTTATCGTCACTTTTATCATCATCGCCTTTACTGGCATCTTTAAATTCTTTAATGCCACTTCCAAGACCTCTCATCAATTCAGGAATTTTTTTCCCCCCGAATAACAACAAAATAACTACCACTATTAAAATAATTTGTGGAGCGCCAATAACCAATGGTAACATATATAAGTTCATAATGAATATATTTAAAGAACAAAGTTAATAATTTAACTTTAATTAAATCGTTTCTAACATAACTTTAGCAAAAAGAAAGGCAATGCGTTGATGTAATTTTATTTAATTTTGTTTTTAACATGGATGAAAGAAAAAAAAGGCCAAAAAGATTAAAGAGAAAACTACTTGATAAATACCGTCTAGTAGTTCTCAATGAAGATACTTTTGAAGAACGCATATCTTTAAAGCTTACACGGTTAAATGTGTTTGTACTGGTTTCTTTATCTGCTATTTTGTTGGTTTTATCCACCCTTATTTTAATTGCATTTACACCCTTAAGAGAATATATACCAGGATATTCTTCTACAGCATTAAAAAAACAAGCTACTCAGCTAACGTTTACAGCTGATTCTTTACAACAAATTATAAACATGAACGATAAGTATTATGAATCTATCAAGAAAGTATTGCAAGGTGATGTAAGTAAGGTAGATTTTAATAAAGACTCTATTATTCAAGCCGTTAAGATTGAAGTTAATGAAGTAGATTTAAGACCCAATCAAGAAGATTCCATTTTACGGGAAAAAGTGGATAAAGAAGATAAATACAATTTATTTGAATCTGCTAAATCAGGAACAAATTTTGTTTTGTTTCCACCAGTAAATGGAACCATCAGCGAACCCTATAATTTAAAGGAAAGACATTATGCGGTAGATTTGGTGGTTGCTAAAAACACACCTATTAAGGCTACAGCTGATGGGTCTGTAATTTTTGCAGAATGGACCGCAGAAACAGGATATGTTATTATTTTAGAACATAGTCAAGGTCTACTGTCTGTATATAAACATAATGCGTCTTTGACTAAAGCACAAGGCGATTTGGTTAAAGCAGGAGAAGTGATAGCCACCTCAGGAAACACTGGTGATTATACTACAGGTCCTCATTTACATTTTGAACTTTGGAATAATGGCTATCCTATTAACCCAACAAACTTTATAGATTTTAAATAATGCTATCAATAAAATCTGTCCTTGCAAAACCATTTGCAAAACGCATTTACAATAGTGTTCAAAAATGGGCAAATAATCCCATTGAAACACAACAACATGTTTTTAAAAACTTGATAAACCAAGCAAAGAATACACAATTTGGAAAGGATCACGATTTTAGAACTATAAAAACGTATGATGATTTTGTTAATCGAGTGCCGATAAGGGATTATGAGCTGTTGAAACCTTATGTTGACAGAGTTGTAGCAGGAGAAGAACATGTTCTTTGGAAAGGAAAGCCCTTGTACTTTGCTAAAACATCAGGCACAACTTCTGGAGTAAAGTATATTCCCATTACAAAAGAAAGCATGCCTTTTCATGTGGAATCAGCTAGAAACGCTATTTTGTTATATATCAATGAAACCGGAAAAAGTAGTTTTGTTAATGGAAAGATGATTTTTTTACAAGGGAGCCCTATCATGAAAACCCAGAACGGCATTCAAGTTGGTAGACTCTCAGGTATTGTAGCCCATTATGTTCCTAAATATTTACAAAAAAACCGTATGCCTTCTTGGGAGACAAATTGTATAGAAGATTGGGAAACTAAAGTGGAGGCCATCGTTGAGGAAACCTTGCCTGAAGAGATGACGGTTATTTCTGGAATTCCTTCATGGGTTCAAATGTATTTTGAGAAAATCCATAAAAGAACAGGAAAAAATGTAGGCGACGTTTTTAAAAATTTTAACCTATTTATTTTTGGAGGCGTTAATTACGAACCATACCGAGCTAAATTTGAAAACCTGATTGGCAGAAAAGTTGACAGTATAGAACTGTATCCTGCCAGCGAGGGTTTTTTCGCTTATCAGGACAAACAGAACGAGAAGGGCATGTTACTACAGCTTAATTCTGGTATATTTTATGAATTCATTAAAGCTGAGGAATTTTTTGATGAAAACCCAAAACGAATCACCGTAAAAGATGTTGAGATTGGCATAAACTATGTCATGATTATATCATCAAACGCAGGGCTTTGGGCTTACAATATTGGCGACACCGTTGAGTTTACCTCCGTTAAACCATACAGGATCATTGTGTCAGGCAGAATTAAGCATTTTATTTCTGCTTTTGGTGAGCATGTCATTGGTAAAGAAGTCGAACAAGCCATGCAAGAAGCAACGCATGATACAGATATTAGAGTTACAGAATTTACGGTAGCACCTCAAATAAATCCAGAAAACGGATTGCCTTACCACGAATGGTTTATAGAGTTTGAAAATGAACCTGAAAGCCTTTCGGCATTAGCCAAAAAAATTGATGAATCGCTTCAAAATCAAAATAGTTATTATTTGGATTTAATACAAGGCAATGTGTTGCAGCCACTTAAAATAACTAAGGTAAAAAAAGACGGATTTCAAGAGTATATGAAGTCTATAGGTAAGCTTGGCGGACAAAACAAAATACCACGTTTATCTAACGACAGAAAAATTGTTGAGGCTTTTCCTCACTCAAGTTTGTATAATTAGTATTACCTTTACACCGCTTAAAAATGGTTATGAAAAACAAAAAACATCACGAAAGGACTAGGGCGCAAGAGAGCTCAAATGCTATCGAAAGGATGTATATAACTATGCGCCATTTATTTAATCGCGGGTTTTATAAACCTATGGGTATTTCGGGCGAAACTTTAAGACAATCTTTATTACTTTTAAGACCAGAAATTTATGGTTCCATAGGAGAAGAAAAAGCAGAATTGGCAGGCTTACTTTATGTGATTGATAGATTGCCACAGGGTATTGAAGAATGTACTTTCATTAATTTAACAAGTGATGAAGGTTATTCCAACTCGCATTTTAAACCCATCATTCCAGAAAAAAGAAAAAGAAATTGTTATAGAATTGATGCCGAGCAAATGAATATTGAGATTACCAGAGGACGCTCAGAAATCTATGATATTTTAACGCATTTGACCTTTCTATTTGTGGAATCCCATAAAATTAGTAACCGAGTGCTCATTCATGAGGAAGGGGCAACCACTAGAGATTGGGAAAAACTTGAAAAAGCAGTATTATCAAAAAAGAAACTGACACAACCAGAACGGGAAGTCGCCATTACCCACATGGCTAATATCTTAGGAAGAACATTTAATGAACTCATATCGGTTTACGATGATTTTGCAACACCAACACAACCAGAACGGTTACTGCATATTGTATATTGGTTAGGCAAATTAGCTATAGAAGAACAACTTGATAACAGTAAGCGCACCATAACATTTAGCCCGGTTTTAAGAGAACGCCTCGGACATCATATTCATGGCGAAATATGGGCAGATTCCATTAAGGACACACTATATAAGAACGGATTGTTGGAAAGACCTATTCATATAATAAGTGCTAACATGCACAGCGTTATGAATACCTTATTTGCCCCCGAAGCTTTAAAAATAGATTTTCCAAAGAAAGATGTTTATGAAGTTTATGAGCATCTTAGTAAAAAGGAAAATCAAGACATTCGAAATAAGGTGACTATAACAGCGTTAGAAAGCGGTATGACTTTTATTGAAGATACTTCAGGTACCAATATAGACGTTCAAATTTTTGATACTAGTAAAATAGATTTTGATAAGATTGACATAAAAGCGAATAATGAAGCCTTAAAATCAAAAAAACCTATTATTTTAGTCATGGATTACGCATTTGGCGAACAGGCATATGAAACCATTGACGAGCTTTTAAAACCATATAAAGTAAAAGGGTCTAAAATTCTATTAAATGTCGAATCTGTATCTATTATGGGAAAAGCGGGTATTTTAGAAGGAGGTAAAGGAGATATCATGATTCCATCGGCCCATATTTTTGAAGGAACAGCGGATAATTATCCGTTTAAAAATGAGTTAAAAAAGGAAGATTTGGAAGGTCAAGGCGTTGATGTTTATGAAGGTGCCATGATTACCGTTTTAGGCACATCACTTCAAAATAAGGATATTTTAAAATTCTTTTACAATTCCACATGGAATGTGATTGGTTTGGAAATGGAAGGTGCCCATTACCAAAAAGCCATTCAAGCGGCGTCTAAGGTTAGAAGAAGCATCAGTCCAGATGTAAAAGTGAGATACGCCTATTATGCAAGTGATAACCCATTAGAAACAGGAAGCACATTAGCTTCAGGGGGCTTAGGGACTACGGGCGTAAGACCAACCTATCTTATAACAAGAAAAATATTAGAACAACTATTCAACTAACAGCTATAGAATCATGAGTAAAGAATTGCCACAACCACAACCATCTGAAGAAGTAGATTTAGGACAATTGTTTAAATTAATAGGCAATGCCTTTGATCGGTTTTTTAAATTTGTAGGCAGCATTTTTAAAGGCATATTTGGTGTTATTATCCTCTTTTTGCTTTTTCTTCAAAAAAACTTTATAAAATTTGTTATTGTTGGCGCTTTAGGTTTAGCTATAGGATTCTATTTAGATAGTACCAAACAAACAACATATATTTCTACTATGATTGTAGAACCAAATTTTAACAGTGTGCAGCAGTTGTACAACAATATAAATTTTTATAATGAATTGGCTGACGCTGAGGATTCTACCGCATTAGCAGATGTCTTACAAATTACAGAAAAACAAGCCGGTACAATCAAAGAGTTTAAGGTTGATTCATATTCTGATGAAAATCAAAAAATATTGTTGTTTGATAGGTTTGTCCGCAGTTTAGACACAACCACTCAAAAAGCCATAGACATGGAGTCGTATCTCAAAAATTTCAATTCTTTTGATGCACGGTTCCATACCGTATCTGTTATTGCAACAGATAATAGCATCGCAAAACAAATTCAACCTATAATTGTCAATTCCATTTCAAGTAATGATTATTTTAATCTTCAAAAATATATTAGCGATGTTAACATTCAGTTACAAGATAGTTTATATAATAAGCAATTTAAAGAGATAGACTCATTACAATTACTTTATAAAAAAGTGATGCTTAAAGAAGCAGAGCGCCCAATGCAAGGTACGGCTATTAATCTCGGTGAAAATGGAAGTAATGACAATAAAGAGCTTGCATTGATAAATAAGATGGATGAATTAAAATCTAGTTTAGTAGAACTTAATGAAGAACGCGCCAATAAATCTAGTATTTTGAATGTTATTTCTAATTTTCCCAATAAGGGAGTTAAAGTAAAAGGCATATTAAAAAGTTATAAGTTTCTTGTGCCATTAGTGATGTTGATTTTAACATTGTTTATTTTCGCACTATTATCAACGAATACTTACCTAAAGAATTATAAAAAAGATTAAAGTATGACTATTTTAATTACTGGCGGAGCAGGGTTTATAGGCTCTCATGTAATAAGATTATTTGTTGAAACCTATCCAAATTACCATATTGTTAATTTAGATGCTTTAACCTATGCTGGTAATTTAGAAAATTTAAAGGATATTGAAGACAGACCCAATTATACATTTGTTAAAGGCGATATTACCAATGAAGTTTTTATAAATGATTTGTTTGAAAAATATAAGTTTGATGGGGTTATACATTTAGCTGCAGAATCGCATGTAGATAGGTCCATAAAAGACCCATTAGCGTTTGTGAAGACCAATGTTATAGGCACGATGATTCTCTTAAATGCGTTCAAAAACACTTGGAAAGATAACTTTAGCAATAAATTATTTTATCATATAAGTACCGATGAGGTTTATGGTACTCTAGGTCGAACAGGATTGTTTACCGAAATGACATCCTACGATCCAAATTCACCGTATTCAGCTTCCAAAGCAAGTTCAGACCATTTTGTGAGAGCTTATGGAGAAACTTATGGCATGCCGTATGCCATTACAAATTGCTCCAATAATTATGGTCAGAATCAGTTTCCAGAAAAATTAATTCCGTTATTTATTAATAATATAATAAACCATAAGCCATTACCGGTTTATGGTGATGGTAATTACACAAGGGACTGGTTATATGTAAAGGATCATGCTGTTGCTATCGATTTGGTTTTTCATAAAGGAAAAAATAAAGAAACCTACAATATTGGTGGTTTTAACGAATGGAAAAATATTGATTTGGTAAAGTTGCTTTGTCAGCAAATGGATGAAAAGTTAAACAGAGAAAAAGGCAGTTCAGAAAGATTAATAACCTACGTGAAAGACCGTCCAGGACACGATTTAAGGTATGCTATTGATGCATCAAAAATCAACCAAGAGTTAGGCTGGAAACCATCGGTAACTTTTGAAGAAGGATTAAACAAAACTATTGATTGGTATTTAAATAATGAAGAGTGGTTGCATAGTGTGATTAGTGGAGATTATAAAACGTATTACGAAAAGCAATATAATAATTAAAAATGAGTAGTTACAAGGTTATATGGTTAAAAAGTTAAGAGGGGACAGCACAACTATAGATTTGAACTATGGATAAAATTAAATCTCATAAGGATTTAAAAGTGTGGCAGGAGTCTATGGATTTTGTTGTTATGATTTATGATATAACAGAACAGTTTCCCTCAAAAGAAGCCTTTGGATTGACGTCTCAATTACGTAGAGCTTCTGTTTCAATACCATCCAACATTGCAGAAGGCGCAGGAAGAAAAGGAGGTAAAGAATTCGCTAGGTTTTTATATATTTCTATGGGATCTCTTTCAGAAGTAGAGACTCAATTAGAAATTTCCTTTAGGGTAGGATATATTAAAGAGATTGAGGAAGTAAACAAACGCATCTATTTTATTAGGAACATGCTTTCAAACCTAATTAAGCGGTTGAATAGTTAGAAGGTTAAAAAGTTAGAAGGTTAGAGAGTAACGGACATTAAATGAAGACAACAGTTTAAAAATATATAACGAGTTAACAACTATAAATTAATGCTTTGGATAAGATTTATTTAAAAACACAATTAATAATTGAAATAAAAAAAACAGCTTTCAGAAGCTTTCTGAAAACGTGTTTGATATAACCACTAAACCTTATCACCTTTTAACCATATAACTATATAACCCATAACCTTGTAACTATCAAACAATGAAAGGCATCATATTAGCAGGAGGCTCAGGAACCAGATTACACCCATTAACATTATCGGTTAGTAAGCAACTAATGCCTATTTATGACAAGCCCATGATTTATTATCCACTTTCTACATTAATATACGCAGGAATTAATGAAATTTTAATCATTTCAACCCCTAAGGATTTACCATTATTTAAAGATTTATTGGGGGACGGGAAAAAGTATGGATGTAGATTTGAATATGCCGTTCAGGAAGCACCGAACGGATTGGCAGAAGCTTTTATAATAGGTGAATCTTTTGTAGGTAAAGATAAAGTTGCATTAATATTAGGAGATAATATTTTTTATGGTACAGGTTTGGCAAAACTGTTACAAGCAAATAATAATCCCGATGGAGGCATTATTTATGCTTATAGAGTACACGATCCAGAACGTTACGGTGTGGTAGAATTTAATGATCAGGGGCAAGCCATTTCTATTGAAGAAAAACCAGAAAAACCCAAATCAAACTATGCCGTCCCTGGCATTTATTTTTATGATAATTCTGTCGTTGAAATTGCGAAAAACATACAACCCAGCCATAGAGGAGAATTGGAAATTACCGATGTTAATAAAGCATATTTAAAACAAGGCAAACTAAACGTAAGCATTTTAGACAGAGGAACGGCATGGTTAGACACAGGGACATTTCAATCACTCATGCAAGCCTCTCAATTTGTTGAAGTGATTGAGGAACGCCAAGGTCTAAAAATAGGAGCTATTGAAGGCGCAGCTTACGAGATGGGTTTTATTACTAAAGACGAATTTATAGCTTTAGCAGAACCTTTATTAAAAAGCGGTTATGGTAAAAATTTATTAGGATTACTTAATAAAAATTAATGATAGCAAAAGAAACGAAATTAAAAGGTTGCTTTATATTAGAACCAATGGTTTTTGAAGACAGTAGAGGCTATTTTTTTGAAAGTTTCAATCAAAACACATTCAATAAATTGATTGGTCAGCACATAGATTTTATTCAAGATAATGAATCCTTTTCTGTAAAAGGAACATTAAGAGGTCTTCATTTCCAAAATGGTGAATTTGCTCAGGCTAAATTAGTGCGGGTTGTAAAAGGAAGCGTTCTAGATATAGCTGTAGATATAAGGAAAGACTCAGATACTTTTGGAGAATATGTTTCTTTAGAATTATCAGAAGATAATAAAACACAATTATTTATCCCATGTGGGTTTGCCCATGGATTTGTGGTTTTAAGTGACACGGCCATTTTTTCATATAAATGTGACAATTTTTATAATAAAAAAGCTGAAAGCGGCATTATTTATAATGATGAAGATTTGAAGATTGATTGGAAATTAAATCAAGAGGAACTTGTTATATCAGAAAAAGATTTGAAACTCCCACCTTTTGAAAAGGCAATTTTATGAATTTTATGAATGATACTGTTTTAAATACACCAATAACCAAATTCGATAGCTATAACCCACAACCAATAGCCATATTAGTTACTGGGGCTGGTGGACAATTAGGACTTACTATACAAGAATTATATTCTGGCATTAGTTCTTTAGATTTTATGTTCACTTCTAAATCTGAATTAGATATTACTAACAAAAGAGAGATAGAGATTTTTTTTGAAAAGTATAAATTTGATTATTGCATAAATTGTGCGGCTTTTACTAATGTAGAACAGGCCGAAAAAACACCAGATTTAGCCTATAAAGTTAACGCTGAGGCTGTAAAAAATATAGCCGAGTCCTGTAAAAAATATAATACCATATTAATTCATATTTCAACAGATTATGTGTTTGATGGAGAAAAGGGAACGCCATATACCATAGAAGACTTACCAAACCCCATTAATGAATATGGTAAATCTAAATTATTGGGGGAACATCATATTCAGGATATCTTAAACAATTATTTTATTGTTAGATCCTCTTGGTTATACAGTAAAAAGTATGGCAAAAATTTTTATAGGACTATTTTGGAGTTGGCCAACACAAAAAAGGAGTTGGCTATTACTACAGAACAAATAGGATGCCCAACTAATACCGAAAGTCTAGCAAGAGCTATTATAGATTTAATGGTTAATAAGTCAATAGAATATGGGGTAAAACATGTTTCAGATGATAAAGTGATGACGTGGTATGATTTTGCAAAAGAGATCTTGTCAGAAAATAAATTAAATAACAAGACCAAACTTGTAAAAACTAGTAATTATGTTACTTTTGCCAAGCGACCTAAAAACTCTATTTTATTAAATGAATAACAACCAAATGAAAAAAAAAGTAGCATTAATTACAGGTGTAACGGGACAGGATGGCGCTTATTTAAGTGAGTTTCTATTAAAAAAGGATTATGAAGTACATGGTATTAAAAGGAGATCGTCCATGTTCAATACTGATAGAATCGATCATTTATATCAAGACCCTCATGTAGAAAATAGAAATTTTTATCTCCATTATGGCGATTTAACCGATAGTACCAACCTAACAAGAATTATCCAAGAAGTTCAACCAGATGAAATATACAATTTGGCAGCCATGAGCCATGTACATGTATCTTTTGAAATGCCTGAATATACTGCTAATGCAGATGGCATAGGAACTTTAAGATTATTAGAAGCCATTCGACTTTTAGGAATGGAAAAGAAAACCAGGATTTATCAAGCCTCTACATCAGAATTATACGGTAAAGTGCAAGAAGTTCCGCAAACTGAAACCACGCCATTTTATCCAAGAAGCCCGTATGCTGTTGCAAAAATGTATGCTTATTGGATAACCGTTAATTACAGGGAAGCTTATGGGATGTATGCGTGTAATGGCATATTATTTAATCATGAATCACCCATACGAGGGGAAACATTTGTAACACGTAAAATAACCAGAGCAACCTCAAAAATTGCTTTAGGGCTACAAGAAAAAATATTTCTAGGAAATTTAGATGCCCAAAGAGATTGGGGGCACGCTAAAGATTACATTCGTGTGATGTGGATGATTTTGCAGGCAGATGAGGCAGAAGATTGGGTCATTGCTACTGGAAAAACAACAACCGTTAGAGATTTTGTGAAGATGTGTTTTAACCATGTAGGTATTGAACTTGAGTTTAAAGGAAAAGGAGCCGATGAGAAAGGCTATATTAAATCTTGCCACAACCTAAAATATCAGTTAGAAATAGGTAAAGAAGTTATTGCTGTTGACCCAAAGTATTTTAGACCAACTGAAGTTGATTTGCTTATTGGGGATGCCACCAAAGCTAAAGAAAAACTAGGGTGGATTCCTAAATATGACTTAGTAGCATTAGTGAAAGATATGATGACAAGCGACATTAAACTCATGGAAAAGCAACAATATCTTAAAGACGGTGGTTATAAAATTAAAAACTATTTTGAATAGGTAATCACAGTCATTACGAAGAGTTCCGATAGTTATGGGAAGACTGAAGCAATCTCTTTGTAGAGATAAAGAATTTAAACTTAGAACCAATAGGAGTAAAATTTATGAATAAGGATTCTAAAATATACATTGCAGGACACAGAGGATTAGTAGGAAGTGCCATTTTAAAAAATCTTCAGGAGAAAGCGTATAATAACATTGTGACAAGAACCCACAAAGAACTTGATTTAACAAATCAGGTTGGTGTAGAAAATTTTTTTAAAGAAGAAAAACCTGAGTATGTGTTTTTGGCAGCGGCGAAAGTAGGAGGTATAGTAGCAAATAACAGATATAGAGCCGATTTTATTTATGAAAACATGATGATTCAAAACAACGTGATTCATCAAAGCTATATTCATAATGTAAAAAAACTATTGTTTTTAGGAAGCACCTGTATTTATCCTAAAAACGCACCCCAACCCATGAAAGAAGAGTACCTGTTAACAGATACTTTAGAATATACCAATGAACCGTATGCCATTGCTAAAATTGCAGGCATAAAAATGTGTGAAAGTTATAATTTGCAATATGGTACCAATTTTATATCGGTTATGCCCACCAATTTATATGGACCCAATGATAATTTTGATTTAGAGAAATCGCATGTATTACCAGCTTTAATAAGGAAAATTCATTTAGCAAAATTATTGTACGAAGGTAGAAATGATGAGGTTATTGCAGATTTAGGGTTAAACACTATAGAAGAAGCTAAAGACTATTTAAATAAATTTGGTGTTTTTGCCACTAGTGTTGAGATTTGGGGCTCAGGAAAACCAAAACGGGAATTTCTTTGGAGCGAAGATATGGCAGATGCTTGTGTGTTTATAATGGAAAACAGAGATTTTAAAGATTTAATTCCTTCTTCCCTTTGGAGAGATGCCGAAGGCAAAGGGAAAGGGGCAGAAATAAGAAACACACACATAAACATAGGTACAGGCGAAGATATTTCTATTAAAGAACTTGCTGAAACAGTTAAAAATATAGTTGGCTTTAAAGGTGAATTAGTTTTTAATTCTAAAAAACCAGATGGGACCATGAGAAAGCTAACAGATGTATCTAAGTTAAATACTTTAGGCTGGAAGCACTTAGTTGAGTTAGCTGAGGGAATTAAAAAGGTTTATGAATGGTTTTTAAGCCAGAAAGGACAAGGGTAATAAAACAAGATTTGGATTCGGTAGCTCATGAGTTTATACTATAGATCGAATGATTTCTAACAACATAAGATATGAAGAATATTATAAAAAAGTTTGTATTAGTTATTGCCGAGATAGGCGCTCCATTTACCTTTTTTTCGTCAATTTGGTTGAAATTTGTCACAAAGGCGGGCATTGGTATATTTGGTGAAAAAATCTTCATGACTTTTGGGATTTTACCTGTGTTAGACCATTATTATCAACCTTTGATTAATCCGAAAAAACATTTAAATAAATCTTTAAGAGATGATAGAAAACTCCCAGGGATAGATTTTAATATAGATGAACAATTAAATTTGATTTCAAAATTTGACTACAATGATGAACTCATTAAATTTCCAATCAACAAAAGAAAAGACGTAGAATTTTTTTATAACAACGGATCTTATTGCTCTGGAGATGCAGAATATTTGTATAGTATAATTAGGCACTATAAGCCTAATAGGATTATTGAAATTGGAAGTGGGTATTCAACACTAATGGCGCAGAACGCAATTAAAAAAAATAAAGCTGAAAATCCTTTATACACTTGTCATCATATTTGTATTGAGCCCTATGAGATGCCTTGGCTTAGGGAATTAGACGTGGAATTAATAAGAGAATTAGTAGAAAAAACCAGCACAGATATTTTTGAAAGGCTAGAAGCTAATGATATATTATTTATAGATTCTTCACATGTAATTAGACCACAGGGGGACGTGCTGTTCGAATTTTTGGAATTGCTGCCAACAATTAAACCAGGTGTTTTAGTTCACATACATGATATTTTCACTCCAAAGGATTATTTAAACGAGTGGGTCATTAAAGATCATAAATTATGGAATGAGCAATATATTTTGGAAGCTTTTTTAACATTTAATCCCAATTATAAAATTATTGGAGCATTAAATTACTTATCCCATAATTATACAAAGAAATTTAAAGATAAATGCCCTATTTTCGCTACACAACTTGAAAGGGAGCCAGGTGCATTTTGGATTATGAGAAGCTAAAAATTAGCATAATTATAGCATTTAGGTGCTTATGAATATAAAAAATTAATTAAGATTGAATCTTAATATTTAAATAAGGCATAAAATATTTATTAAAAAAGAGAATAATGGGTACAAAGAAAATTACATTAAAAAAAGTAAAAAATAAAATTTCTAACATTATACTGATAAATTTAAGGAGGATATTTAATGTGCTTGGATATCAGATCTCAGAGAATACTGATAAAAGCAAAATATTAGAACTTATTAAGACTGTTAGGCCTTATGAAACAAATTTAGGGCTAGTAAGGTTAGGTGGCATTGAGGACGGAGGATATGTTGTTCCAAATGATTTGATTG
This sequence comes from Confluentibacter flavum, assembly GCF_002843175.1. Lineage (GTDB taxonomy): Bacteria > Bacteroidota > Bacteroidia > Flavobacteriales > Flavobacteriaceae > Confluentibacter > Confluentibacter flavum. The sequence continues at coordinate 131,541 of NZ_PJEO01000017.1, read as the reverse complement.
GGATAGAGGCTTGTTTTTCTCCTGGCGTTGATAAAGAAAGCGGATTTGAAATAGATTGCTTAAAACGAGGCATGCAGGTCTACATGGCAGACAATAGCGTTGATAAACCAAATATTGACAGTTCAAAATTTAATTATAATTTTATAAAGAAACATATTGGCACAACATCTAATGAAGATTATATAACATTTACCGATTGGGTCAATAGCAGTAATATTGAAACAAATAGAGATTTGCTGTTACAAATGGATATTGAAGGAGCAGAATACCTTACCATACTTTCTGCCGACGAATCTATTATTAAAAGATTTAGAATCATATTGATTGAGTTCCATTTTCTTGAAAGATTATGGAACGATGATTTTTATTCACTGGTAGAACCTGTTTTCAAAAAACTTTTAAAAACCCATACGTGTATACACATTCACCCAAATAATTGTTCAAAAATAGTCAAACATAATAACATACAAATACCACCCGTATTAGAATTTTCTTTTATTAGAAATGATAGATTTACCAATAAAGAGCCTCAGGTTAATTTTCCAAATGAATTAGATAATACTAATTTAAATAACATTCCAGATGTAATTCTGCCTAAAATTTGGTATGCCGACTAATTTATCAAAATTATTAAAAGAGGAATTACAATTATTTTATGACTAATAAGTTCATTTTTAAAATTAGATCATTTTTTTTATCAGGAAGCGAGTTATCGATTAAAGTAAAAAAGAATGTTGTTGGTCTAATATTTATAAAAGGTTATAGTTTGATAATAAGTTTTTTATTAGTACCAATTACGCTGGAAATTTTAGGCAGTTATAAATATGGAATTTGGATCACTATTTTTAATATACTAGCTATGATTCAGATTTTAGATATTGGAATAGGAAATGGGCTAAGAAATATGCTCACCAGTTCTAATGCAACTAATAATATAAACAAAGCAAAAGAATACGTCAGTACAGCCTATATAATGTTAGGTTTTATTTCTTTATTGTTATGTGCTTTATTTATTATTCCATGGAATTATATTGATTGGGCGGGTGTATTTAACACAGACAACTCGCTTAAAAATGAGATTAAAGAATTAATTGGCATAACGTTTGTCTTGACTTTAATGTCATTTTTTTTAAATTTAATTAATATCATTTTAACAAGTTATCATAAACCGGCTTTATCTTCTTTAATTTTTGCTTTTTCAAATACAATTGTACTGGCTCTTTTTTTAATTTTTAAAGTAAGTTTAAAGGAAAATCTTATTGTTATTGGATTGATTTATTCAGCTGTTCCTATCATTGTTTTAGTGGTGGCAAGCATTTTGTTGTTTTCTCGAAATTATTATCTTATTAGACCCTCTTTCAGGTACTTTAAAAGGGAAAGAATTAATGAATTATTATCATTAGGTAGTAAGTTTTTTATTATTCAAATTTCAATATTAATTATTTTTCAAACAGATTCACTCATAATATCCCATTTTTTAGATCCATCAGAAGTAACTCCATATAGTATAGTTTACAAATATTTTTCAATAATTAGTACTGTTGTTACTATTATTTTAACCCCTTTTTGGGCAGCATATAGCCATGCGAATGAAAAAAAAGATTTTCTTTGGATAAAGAATATATTAGTAAAGCAATTTAAAAGTTTTATTCTTGTAATAGTTTTAATTTTCTTAATGTTAATAGTATCTAAACCTGTGATAAGTTTGTGGCTGGGTAATAATTTATCAATTTCTCTGAGCTTAATTATTAGTATGGCAATTTTTACCCTGATTAATGTTTGGAATATTGCTATTGGAACATTTTTAAATGGAATAAATAGGATTAAAGTTCAATTAATATGCAGTGTTATAGGGCTTATTATTAATATACCGTTATCAATTTATCTCATCAAAGAATATGGAGTAACAGGTGTTATAATAGCAACCTCGATGTCATTATTGTTTTTTTCTATTTTTGGAGCAAGAGAAGTATTAAAAGTTTTAAAGGAGCATAATAATTTTTTATTAAATAGATAATGATAAAATTAAAACAAAGCTTTTTTTTATTGGCCATAAATTTAATCAATATAATATCAGAGCTATTTGCTATTGAAACGAATTTTTTTATCTTTATAAGATCATTATTACTAAAAGCCACAGGAATTAATATACAAGGTAAATGTTTCATAGATAAGGGTTTTAGATTTCTTTACCCACGAAATATTACTATAGGTACAAATGTAAGTCTAGGACATTATAATAAAATATGGGCTTTTAACAAGGTTTACATAGGTGATTATGTACAATCTGCCATAGGTCTTATAATTATTTCAGGAAGTCATAACAGTAGCGATTTTAGTCCAATAACTGAAAATCAAGACATAATTTTAGAAGGTGAAAATTGGATTGGGGCAAACGTAACTATTATTGGAGGTGTAACTATAGGAAAAGGCACTATTATTGGTGCTGGCTCTATTGTTGTTAAAGATTTACCTCCTTACAGTATATGTGCAGGAAACCCTTGTAGAGTCATACGTAAAAGAGAACCTTCAACCCTTGTTGTTTCTCCTTTTGGAAAATATAAACCTGAGTTTTTTAAATAATGAAGGATTTATTAAGAGACATAAAAAACCTAACAGATGATTTTAGGGGCGCTTATAAAAGAAAAGGTTTATTAAGGGATGATTTACTTAAGGTTAGGGTTTCTTCTCATAGAGGAGCGTATAATGACTTTATTATAGACCAAACCCCAAATAGGTCGGGGATTATTAATAACACAATTTTCTATAATAGTTTATATTCTGATTTTGATTTTGTAATAAATAGGCCCAACAAAGGAATTAATTATAAAAAGGACAAAAGTTTTTTATTGCATATAGAACCACCATCTTACGTAAATAAATTGGGTTTATCTTCTATAAATATATTAAATAAGTTCAATAAGGTATATACTTCAGACCCGTACTTGATAGAAAAAAATGATGAGAGGTACATACCATCGGCACCATACGTACATTGGCATTTAGGTTCCAATAGCCATATCAATAAAGTCAAAGACGAATATATAATTGATTATGATTTTTTATTACATGCTGACTATCCAAAAAAAACGGATAATTTTTCAGTTATCAATTCCAATTTAATGAATATTGGAGGTCATAAAGTTAGAGCAGAATTTTTAGAAAAATTTTGTAAAACAGGTTATGATTTTAATCTGTATGGAGGTCATAAATGGTCTGAATTTAAACAGTATATAGATAATGCACCAAATGGTAAATGGTTTCCCTATTCTAAAAGCAGGTATATACTTGTCATTGAAAATGAGAAAGCACCCTTCTATTGGAGTGAAAAATTTGCAGATGCTATTTTATGTTATGCTACACCCATTTATTATGGTTGTAGCAATATGGCTGATTTTTTCCCGGAAGGCAGCTACTATCCAATTGACATACAAAGGCCGGATGCCATTGAAGAAATAATATCCATAGTGGAAAGTGATTTTCATGAAAAAAATATAGAAAATTTAATAAAAGCTAGAACGTTAATATTCGAAAAGCATAATATGTTTAGCTTTATGAATAGGGTCATAAATGAAAACTTATAATAAACAATGGTGACACTTGTTAATTTTGCAGATAAAAAATTTAGAAGAAATCAAAAATGGAACAGTGCTACGGCAAGATTATTTGGCAAAGTGGATAAAGTAATTGAATATAGTCCTGATGATATTGAAAAAAGTCAATGGGATTTGCACAAAAGTTCTCAAAAATATTCTAAAGGATTTGGGAATTATTTTTGGAAACCTTATTTAGTTAATAAGGCCTTAAGGGAAGTTAAAGATGGAGACTATTTGTTTTCCGCTGACAGTGGATCGATTTTCATTAAAAGCATTATACCACTTATTAAACATTTAGAAAAAAACAAAAAAAACATTCTTTGTTTTAGGCTTCTTTTAATTGAAAAGCAATGGACAAAAAGAGACGCTTTTATTTTAATGGATTGCGATTCTCCTAAGTATACAGATACTCCTCAAATCACTTCTACATTTGTTTTAGTGAAAAAATGCAAGGAATCCATTGAGTTTTTGAATGATTGGGAACAGTATTCGAAAGACATTAGAATTTTAACCGATGATAAAAGTGTTTTGGGCCCTGACTACCCAGAATTTTTGGAGCATAGGCATGATCAATCGATTTTAAGTTTACTTTGTAAAAAAAATAATAATGTCTTAATAGAAGGAGACATGAGTGATTATGGTTGTTTTCCATATAAATATTTATTTGATTCAAGGCATATTTTTGATAAGGACATGTTAAACAATTCTTCAAATTATATTTTTAAGGGTACAGCACTTTCGAATAGAAGAGTGCATCCGTTAATTTATTTTTTAAAACATAGTGTTAGGTCAATTTTATATAAAATAGGTATTAGGATTTAATCGTTACATAATGAATAACCCATTTTTAGTAAGTATAATCACTGTTTGTTATAATAGCGAAAACACAATTAAGGATACCATTGAATCTGTTTTAAACCAAACATATCCTCATATAGAGTATATTGTTATTGATGGAAATTCCAAAGATCAGACATTAAATATTATAAAATCCTATGAAAGAGAATTTAAAGAAAAAAGCATTTTATTTAAATGGATAAGCGAACCAGATAAAGGTATTTATGACGCTATGAATAAAGGCTTGAAGATGGCCTCTGGAGAGTTAATAGGAATTTTAAATAGTGATGATTGGTATGCTATCAATACAGTTTCAGAAATCATTGAAATAGGACATAGGGAAGATTTCTGTGTTATTTCAGGAAAGAAAACGAAAGTAGATGCTAATAAAAATGTAAAACAAACAGTCCAAAATAAAAAAAACATCAAGAAATATATATATAAAACCATGCCTTTAAATCATCCAGCGACATTTGCGCATAAAAATGTTTATAAACAAATAGGTGATTTTAATACCGACTACAGACTGTCCGCGGATTATGATTTGATTTTTAGAGCATTTAATGCCAAAGCTAAATTTATCTTTACTGATGAAGTTCTTGTCTATATGAGAAATACGGGAGCAACTCACCAAATAAAAAATCTGTTTGTCACTGCTCGAGAAGATTTATTAATAAGAAAAAGTAATGATGTAAAGCTGGCTTATTTTTATTATCTTAAAAGAATTACTTTTAACATTTTGGTAATATTTAGAAATATTCTAAGAACCCTTTTTTAGATAGATTCCATGTTAAAGAAACTATTTTTTTTATTTATTTTTTTAGCACCTTTCACTAGTTTTTTTGCTATATCTCCTTGGTTAAGATTGCCTGTTATCATTAACCAATTTCTTTTCTTTGCATTACTATTAAGTATTTTGATTAGTGGTAAAGTATTAAAAAATTGGCTAGTTAAAGAAGACTTGTTTTTAGTTGGATTTTTAATCCTTGTATGGATAAGTTTTTTCCTTGGTTTTAAAGAGCAAAGGAGTTTTAATCATTCATTAGCTTACACAAACAGCATCATTTTTTACTTCTTTCTTTCAAAATATGTTATTCATCTTTTAAATATTCGAACTATAGAAATAACGGCAATTGTATATAAATCTTTTCTGTTTTGTTCATTTATTATTGTTGTAGATTTTATTGGTATTAATTATTTCGATTTTAGTCTTAGAAAAGTTTATGCTCCAGTAGTTGATGGAGCGGTTAGTAATATGAATTACTTTGTTAGAGGAAATATGTTTAGAGTAGGCGGCGTTGCAGAAGAACCAGGACAGATGGCAAATTTTTATAATATTTATTTTGGATTTGCCTTATGCTATTTATATCAAAAAAAGGAGTTTTATAAAATTAAACGGGTTTTAATTTTATTTTTAATTTCTCATTTTGCGTTGTTTTCTAGTGCAGGTATGACATTAGCATTATTAGCATTTTTATTGATTTTCATTTGGAATAGATTAAAGAAATTTTCAATTAAAAGAAGCCAATTAAATTGGATAGCGGGAAGTTTTTTTGTTTTTTTGATTATTGGGATTATTCTTTTTTCAAGTAAAATTGAGAAGAGTATAAGTGAGTTTTCTGAAATTATAGACAAAATAACATTTAATGAGAATCCCAACGAAGTAACTTCAAGCGGAGCAAGGCTATATCAATGGAACAGAGCACTGTATAATTTTTCTAAAAACCCCATTCTTGGAAACGGACCGGGTTATGGCGTAGATGAAGATGCAGAAGGGTATTTAAGTGTTTATTTAACAATTCTATCAGACGTGGGTGTTTTAGCTTTTTTATTTTTTATTTTGTTTCAATTATCACTTCTTTTGAAAGTATTATCCACTAAAGGGGTTTTGCGAGATTTTCTTTTATTCTCTGTTATAACTTCATTTCTCCATTTAGTAATAATAGCTGATTTTTATCAAGCCCCTGTTTGGATTTTATTTATTGTAATTCAACAATATCATAGAGAAATTAAATTAAATATGCTATGAAAATCATACATGTTATAACTGCTTTTGGATTAGGTGGAGCTGAAAAACTATTGCTGGAAATTGTAAACAGGCAGATATTAAAAAATGATGTCCACCTAGTATATTTTAAGGGAACAGATTTATTATTACCCTACTTGGATAATAAAATTTGTGTAAAGAAAATTCCCTTAACCATATCTACAACAAAAGAATTAAGAAAGTATTTTAAGAATATCAAGCCAGACGTTATACATACGCACCTTGGACATGCAGATATAATAGGTATTTGGAGTGCTAGAAATTTAAAGACAAAAATATTTTGCACAATGCATAACATTTATATACAACAAAATGTATATGATAATTTTTATTTTATAGTATATAAATTTTTGTTCAAAATAGCATCTCCTCATACTAAGGTTATTTCCATTTCTAAAAGTGTAGAAAAGCATGTTTTAGAAAGATTAGGCTTACCAAAAAACCGCTCCTTTTTAATTTATAATGCCATACCCCCTAACATCATTAAAGAAAATAATAATCCAGAAAAAAGAAAAAAAGCCAATGATAAAATCACGCTTTTATTTGTAGGAAGGCTAAGTAAACAAAAATCTGTTCATACATTATTAAAAGCTGTAAAGTTATTAAAAGAGCAGGGATATCAAAAATCAATAAGGGTCTTAATAGTTGGCGATGGGGATTTAAGATTTTCTTTAGAGTCATTATCGAAAGAATTAGAAATTGAGGAAATAGTTAATTTTGAAGGACAAACTACTAATGTAGAACCCTATTTTTCTGCGTCAGATATCTTTATTTTACCATCAATTTGGGAAGGATTTGGAATTGTAATTTTAGAAGCTTTCAAATTTAAACTAGCGGTCATAGCTACTGATATTGAAGGGCCTTCAGAACTCATTGAAAATAATGTAAATGGATTACTTATAACACCCAATGATCAAAATGAATTAGCCGAAAAAATCAAATTATTAATAAATAATAAGTTTCTGAGATTGCACTTGGGCGAGAAAGGTTTTGAATCATTTAACAAAAAGTATCATATAAATAATTACATGGAAGATTTAGATGGATTGTATGAAAAAAATTGAATTATCAATTAAAGACTTATTTAAAAGAAATAATAAATTAAGTTTATATCTCACTTATATTTTTATTTCTATCTCTTTTCCATTGACTTATGGGCTTTTAATACCTGTAATACTGGGGCTTTTTACATATCAAATTTATAAGGTTTATATTAATAAACTTAAAACAACAGATTTCTTGGAAAACTGCTGGTTTATTTTAATATTCTCGTTAGTTTTTTTTAGAAGTGTCCACACCATAGTATTATTAATTTTTCTTTTTTTTATCTTCATCAAAAGAAATCAATTAGCTTCCAATAAGACAAATATATCTTTTAAATTTGAGAATTACATTTTAATTTTTTTTACTTTAATTGTAATTGATAATTTTTTTCATGGAAACTTTTTCAAAGGTCTAGACACTTATCTTTATTTACTTCTATACCCTATCTTGTTTATATCCCTCAGAAAAATACATTTTTTAATTTCACTCACCAAAACAATAAAAGTTTTTATAAGCTCTGTTTTTGTTTCTCTTTTTTATCTTACTATACTTAACATTTTTTACGCAGACAATATTATAACTACAAATATTAATTTTTCTGAATTTTTAGACCTTTCCCACGTGTACTATGGAATGTTTTTAGGCTTAGCCGGTTCCCTGTTGGTATACTTAAAAGTAAATGGTGCCTCTTACATATCAAAAAGAATAGATATTTTTTTATTCTTGATTTTGCTGTTATTTATAATTTATATAGGCGCAAGAATATCTTTAATAGCCGTAATATTAGTTACATTATTAGGGATTTACAATCTTGTTCACCTAGAATGGTACAAAAAAGTAATAATATTAATCATTATAGCCATTGGAGTGTTCTCTTTGAGTTTTAAGTTTATTCCTAGAGTCAAGCAAGGTTATGATTCTATTACGGATGTATATAAATTCGTGATAAATAAAAAGGAAGATGATTTAAAAAATTATTCATGGGAAAACATGAATCAAAGGTATTTGGTATTGGATTATACTATTAAAGAATTAAAAAACAATTTAGTATTGGGAATTGGAATAAAGAATGTAAAAGATGTTATTAGTAATAAGATAATTGAAGATGGGCATTTACATTTTGAACCTTTAAACACTCACAATCAGTATCTTCACTTTTTCTTGGGAATGGGTATTTTTGGATTTGTATATTTTATATTTTTACTATTTATTTTCTTAATTAAAGTGCCTCAAGGAATATATTTTTTATTGTTTTTTTTAATAGTTATGCTTACAGAATCTATTTTGGTTAGAGTAAAAGGTATTTCATTGTTTTTTATTTTTTATCTCATATTTTCATATAATAGAAAAGTAGTTTAGACTTTTTATTGTATTATTTCACATTTTGTTTTCTTAAAAGCAATTTCAAAAGGATAAAAGGTAATATAATATTAATATTCCCCTTTGTAAATTTGTTCTAAAATTTTAAAGTTTTTATCTCTGTCAAAGAGCATATTAGCTCTAATCCCAGAATTAACTTCCAATTGTTTTTTTAGCGATTCATTATTGTAAACCGCCTTTATACCTTTTATAAAATCTTCAACAGAATTACATAAAAACCCATTATATCCATGTTCAACAGCATCTTTGTTGCCAATTACATTATTAGCAATGATGGTTTTTTCAAGTACCATGGCTTCAATGATGGTAAAAGGCAAACCTTCCCACAGTGAGGTCTGTAAGTAAACATCAAAATCATTTACCCCCCGTAAAGCATTTTCTCTTTTCATCCAACCAGTGACTGTTATATTTTTAGCAGACAAGGTATCTTTCAATTCACCATCACCAATCCATACAAAATTTATAAATGGCATTAGTAATGCTATTTCATTAAATAAAAAGGGATTTTTTTGTGAACTAATTCGCCCCATAGTTCCTACAGTAAATATTTTCTTATTAGAGTTTTTTTCATCGTGTTTTAATTTATATACGTCATTAATTTTAACGCCATTTCTAACTAAAATGGCTTTGTTTATTTTTTTTGCATATTCATACTCTGTATCACCACAAGCTATAGTAATGCCCCCAAATACTTTAGTTATGGTCTTCTCGATAATTAAGAACATATTCTTTTTAAAATTTGAAATGTCTTCTCTTAAAAAAGAATAGCCATTTGGTGTATAATAAATTTTAGCAGTTGGGCAGGCTTTGGCGGCAATTTTACCAATAACACCTGATTTTGAAGAATGAAGGTGTATAACATCAGGTTTTATTTTTCTAATTTCTTTTGCAAGTAATATTGTGCTTATTAAATCTTTAATGGGAGATATTTCTCTATTCATATTAACTTCTATAAGTCTTATGGATTTGGGAAAATCTATTTCAAATTTATCTATATCTGTATCTTTTCTTTTACCACTATAAATAACAAAAGATTCTATTTCAGAAACCGAATCAAAATATTGACAAATATCCTTGATATAAGTATAAACCCCTGCAGCAAAAGTTTCGGAAATATGAAGCACTTTAATTTTTTTCATAATAACAAAATTAAAACTATTTTTGTGACTGTGTAACAAAATTCATATAATAGATTTTTATTATCCAGATGTTCCCATATCTTAACAAATTTCCCCAAAAAGAATGAATTATAGACAAGGTAGATATTCAAAACTTATTAAACCGGTAATATGGTTTACCGATTTAATTATACTTAATGTGACTATTTTTCTTTTTCCAATAAACTTAAATAATTATTCTTTTTTTGTTACTTATATATCTGTGTCATGGATAATAATTTCATTAAAAAATAATTTTTATGAAATTCACAGGCATACAAGGGTCGTTCAAATAATAGCATTACTTTTTAGGCAAATGATAATTTTCGCAATCATTTTGTATGCTTACATGGGGTTTTTTAAGCAACCAGATGTTGGAAGATTGGCTCTAGCTAAGTATCTGCTATTTGCGGCCATATTGATTTTTTTATTTAAATTTTTAACGTTTTTTTTGCTAAAAAAATTCCGTTCAGTTTTAAGAGGTAATGGGAGAGATGTCATTGTAATTGGTGAAAATGCTAAAACAAGGCAACTCATACAAACTTTTAAAACAAGGTCAGATTTCGGTTATCGTTTTAAGGCAGAATTTTCAGTTAATAGTCCAGAATTTTCATTAGATAAATGTTTTAATTATATTATAGAACACAATATAGATGAAATATATTTTTCAGTTTCTGAGTTAACAAATAAACAAATAAACAGGTTAATTGATTTTGCCGATAATAATTTAAGAACACTTAAATTTATACCAGATAATAAAGATATTTTTTCTAAAAAGCTTAAGTATGAATATTATGATTATACACCCATACTTTCTTTAAGGGAAATCGCATTACATGATCCCATAAATGCTTTTGTTAAAAGAACGTTTGATTTAATATTTTCATCAGTAGTTATCTTGTTTATATTATCATGGTTAACACCACTCATGGCTATTTTAATTAGACTGGAATCTAAAGGTCCAATATTTTTTAAACAAAGAAGACATGGATTAGACGGCCAAGAATTTAATTGTCTTAAATTTAGATCTATGTCAGTAAATCTTAAGACAGATGACTTACATGTAAAGAAAAACGACATGAGGGTTACCAAAGTAGGTAAGTTTATTCGCAAGACCAGTGTAGATGAAATGCCTCAATTTTATAATGTATTTTCAGGAGAGATGTCCATTGTAGGGCCTAGACCCCACATGACATCATTATCTGAAGTATACATGCAAAAGGCAGATAAATATATGCTTAGGCACAATGTAAAACCAGGAATAACGGGTTTAGCTCAGATAAGCGGTTATAGAGGAGAAGTTGAAACTGATGCAGATATAATAAACAGAGTAAAATATGATATATTTTATGTAGAAAACTGGTCTTTATTGTTAGATCTGAACATAGTAATTCAAACAGTAATAAACATGTTTAAAGGAGAAGGCAAAGCATATTAAAAATAAAACAACAAAAATGAAAAAAGTATTGATTACAGGAGCTGCAGGCTTTTTAGGCTCGCATTTAACCGACCGTTTTTTAAAGGAAGGGTATTACGTGATTGGGATGGACAATTTCATCACGGGTGATAAAAAGAACATTCAACATTTGGAGGAGAATCCTAATTTTGAATTTATAGAGCACGACGTCACAAAGTATATTTCCATTGATGGTGATTTGGATTATATTTTACATTTTGCCTCACCAGCAAGTCCTATTGATTATTTAAAAATCCCTATTCAAACCTTAAAAGTGGGTTCTTTAGGAACGCACAATTTATTGGGGTTGGCCAAGGATAAGAAAGCACGGATACTAATCGCATCAACATCAGAAATTTATGGAGATCCTTTAGTGCATCCACAAACCGAGGATTATTACGGTAACGTCAATACCATTGGTCCAAGAGGCGTTTATGATGAATCGAAACGTTTTCAGGAATCCATAACCATGGCTTACCACAGATTTCATGGTGTAGAAACCCGAATAGTCCGAATTTTTAATACTTATGGACCAAGAATGAGGCTTAATGATGGTCGTGTTATACCAGCGTTTATGGGACAAGCCCTAAGAGGTGAAGACTTAACCATTTTTGGAGATGGCTCGCAAACACGTTCCTTCTGCTATGTAGACGATGAGGTTGATGGGATTTATAGATTACTTTTAAGTGATTATGCTTATCCTGTAAACATCGGTAACCCAAATGAAATTACCATCAAGGATTTTGCTGAGGAAATCATTAAGTTAACTGGAACGAAACAAAAAGTCATTTATCAAGATTTACCGGTTAATGACCCCATGCAAAGACAACCAGATATCTCTTTAGCAAAAAAATTATTAGGCTGGGAACCTAAAGTGGATAGAGCAGAAGGTATGAAAATTACATATGAATACTTTAAAAGCCTTACCGAAGAAGAGCTTTACAAAAGCGAACATAAAGATTTTTCTAGTTATACAACCAAATAGGATATAAAAATAACGGCGGATAGTAATTTTCATTATCCGCCGTTATTTTATCTGTTCATTTTGAAAGTTCTAGTCTCAATCATAATGCCCATGTTTAATTCTGAAGCTTATATTTCAGAAGCAATAAACAGTGTTATCAATCAAACTCATATAAATTGGGAATTGTGGCTCATTGATGATGCGTCAACAGATAAAACCCTAGAAATAGTCCAATCGTTTCTAAACGTACATACCAACATATATCTTATAAAAAATGACACCAATCTTGGGGCTGCCATAACTAGAAATAAAGGTATTGAAGCTGCCAAAGGCGATTATATAGCTTTTTTAGACGGAGACGATGTATGGAAACCAGAAAAACTAGAAAAGCAACTAGCTTTTATGGAAGCGAATTATTGTGATGTGTGTTTTAGTAGCTATAATTTAATAAATGAAAAAGGAGAGCTATTAAACAAAACAATAAAAGCATTACCGACACTGACTTATAAAAAACTTTTAAAAAGTAATTATGTTGGAAACTTAACAGGAATTTATAATGCCAAAACATTGGGCAAAATAACCTCGTATAATCTACGTAAACGACAAGACTGGCTACTTTGGCTGACTGCAATTAAAAAGTCCGGGAAACCCGCTAAAAGCATTCAAGAATCATTGGCATATTATAGAGTGAGGGAAGCATCCATGTCTTCAAACAAATTTAATTTGATAAAATACAATTATTGGGTTTACAGAAAGGGATTGGGATTTTCAACAATAAAATCTATGTATTATATGTTTCTGTTTTTATTTGAACATTTTTTTATTAAATCAAAACAAACAGTGATTACAAATAAGATTTAAACTGCTTTAGTTTACCTCGATTACTTCTTTCTAAAGCTTCTTTTCTCTCAAAATGAATCGATAACCCAGGTTCTAAATAGGTTTCAATCGCTTTATTAATGTCTTTAATTTTTTCTCTAGAAAGTTCTTCTCTACTGGTATAGCTTATTTTAAAAGTATCTATTTTAAGTTGTTCAATAATAAATTCTTTGACGTTTCCACCATCTTCAATAACGGTTTTTGTCACATAGTAAAACGTTAATCCTGCTGCTTTATTTCCGCTGGGCAGCACTACAATATCATTGGTTCTACCTATCAATGTTTCAAGAATGGGTTTGTTGGCGGTGCTATTTTTTGAAAGTTTTCCAATATCACCCAAGTCATATCGAATAAACGGATGTGCTTTATTATAAAGCGATGTTATAACAACACGGCCTTCTTCACCGTATGGCAAAACATGGTTGTTTTCATCAAGAATTTCAACAAACAAATCGTCATTATTCACCATCCATTCGCCATTTTTATTCTGAAAGGCAATCAAGCCTAATTCGGCAGCACCATATTCATTGATTATGTGTATGCCAAGATAAGTTTCTAATAACTTTTTATCGTCTTCAAAAAGCATTTCAGAAGTCACGATACATGCTTTTAGTGTTGGGCAAACATTTTTAAGAACTATGTTTTTTAATTGTAAAAACTTGGCAAATTGAACAATGGAACTTGTATAACCATTGATATAATCAAACTTGGTTGATTTGAATTTGACGAGGTTTTTTTCAAATTGGGCATCACTCAAATCAAACACTGAGAATCGATAACGATTGCTTAAAAAATCCTTAAACCGTTCTTTGTAATATCCTTTTGTATTCAAAGGAAACCCATAAAAACGTGCTTGTTTAGAGGTGTTGAAATCTAAATCGAACCAACCATATCTGTCAATAAAACCTGCCCAAGTTAGTGCATGGCAAAACCTGTCTTTAGCAAAAATAAATGGGTCGCCTGATGATCCCGATGTTTTATTGATATAAACATTTTTTTTTGAAAACCCTTCCGAAAGGCGATTCATCAAAGGTTGTTGCAAATCGCGCTTCGTCATTACTGGAATACTATTCCAATCTAGCGTATCGGCATTTTTAGCAAATGTTTTATAAAACGGATTATACTTTAAATGATAAGAAACAATGTCTTGCTTTTTGGTTTCAATATAAGAAGTAAATTCTTTTTCATTTTGAATAGCTTTCAAAGCCGTTTTGGCTTTCTCTATAGGAAAGCCATTAAATTTTAATGAAAGATCAAACAAATTCAAGTGAAAACTAATTTTTGTAAAGTAAATAAAAAATATTCTTGAATTCGGCTCATTAATTTTATTTTTGCACTTGAAAACTCGATTTTAATGCATTGCATTAAAACATTAATTTGTCATTCCCATGTAAATGGGAATCTAAGAAACACACATACAAGAATGAATATTTTAATTCTAGGTTCTGGCGGAAGGGAACATACATTCGCTTGGAAAATTGCTCAAAGTCCGTTATGTAAACACTTGTTTGTAGCGCCAGGTAATTCTGGAACAGCAGAAATAGCAACCAATGTTACTATTGGCGTAACCGATTTTAAAGCTATAAAAGCATTAGTTTTAGATAAACATATTGATATGGTTGTGGTTGGGCCAGAAGATCCATTAGTACATGGTGTCCATGATTTCTTTTTAAATGACGCCGCCATTAAACATGTTTCTGTAATTGGTCCGCAAAAAGCGGCGGCACAATTAGAGGGCAGTAAAGAATTTGCCAAAGAATTTTTGTTCCGACATAATATTCCAACGGCAGCGTATGAAAGTTTCACAAAAGAAACCGTTGAACAAGGCTATGCTTTTTTAGAAACGTTGAATCCGCCCTACGTATTAAAAGCCGATGGTTTGGCAGCTGGTAAAGGCGTTGTTATTTTGAATGATTTAAATGAAGCTAAAGCAGAGTTAAAAAGCATGTTGGTGGATTCTAAATTCGGACAAGCAAGTACCAAAGTAGTGATTGAAGAATTTTTGGATGGCATCGAATTAAGTTGTTTTGTATTGACAGACGGTAAACATTATAAAATATTGCCAACAGCTAAAGATTATAAACGTATAGGTGAAGGCGATACCGGATTAAATACAGGTGGTATGGGAGCGGTGTCTCCAGTGCCTTTTGCTACCGACGAATTTCTTAACAAAATTGAAGAACGGATAGTAAAACCTACTATCACCGGCTTTAAAAAAGATAACTTACCTTATGTGGGTTTTGTGTTCATCGGATTGATTAAAGTTGGTGACGACCCCAAGGTGATTGAATATAACGTCCGCATGGGCGATCCAGAAACGGAAGTTGTGTTACCTAGGCTGAAAAACGATTTTGTAGACATTTTGCAAGCCATGTCAAATGGGACATTAGACAAAATCAACATTGAAATTGATGAGCGTGCCGCAACAACCATCATGTTAGTATCCGGAGGCTATCCGGAGGATTATGAAAAAGGAAAAGAAATTACAGGTATTGATACTATTGAGGATTCCATTGCTTTTCATGCGGGAGCTCAATTAAAAAATGGCGTAGTGGTAACCTCTGGAGGCCGTGTTATGGCAATCACGTCTTATGGAAACACGTACCAAGAAGCCATAAAAAAATCTTATCAAAATATAGTAAAACTACATTTCGATAAGATGTATTATCGGAAAGATATCGGTTTCGACTTATAAATAAGAATGGGCTGAAACGCTTTTATCTTCTTCGTTGTTATCGTTGAATGTTTTTAGCTGAATCATCCAGTAAACCATGGCAACAAAGCCAATAATAAGGAAAATCCAAGAGAAAGCATTGGCTAAAAACCAGCTTTCAAGTTCTAATGCTCTTAAGGCATCATAAGGTGCAAAAAGCACATTAACAAATAAATCCTCTATAGCGTAAAAGAAATCTTTCATGTGTTCGTTTTAATTGTTTTACCTAGGTCACATGCAACTTTCAATATAAAAATATTTAGATATAAAAATATTTAAAATATATCAGTTTCATAGTTAGTATATTTACAAAGCAAAAATACAAAAACGGTTAATGATAACAAGTATTTTTAAAAAATCTAAACCAATAAATTTCATTATTGTTTTTTTTATTACGCTTTTAGCTTTTATAACGGCTAAATCAAAGCTAGTAATTGAACCAGTAGATGCAAGTTATATTTTTGAGCAAATAGGCTTGTTCTTGTTTTGTTTTGTTTCTGTTTTATTGGTTAATTTTATAGTAAGTAAGCATAGTTTAACAAAAAAGAATAGTTACGAAATTCTACTTTTTAGTTTGTTTTTATTGGCGATAACCCAAACAACCGCCAATACAAATATTCTTTTTGCGAACTTTTTTATTTTACTTAGTTTAAGAAGAATTATAAGTTTACGCTCCATGATTACTCCAGAAAAAAAGCTATTTGATGCTGCTTTTTGGATAGCAGTAGCGTCGCTATTTTATTTTTGGGCCATTTTGTTTTTTATAATGATATTCGCGGCACTATTTTTATATTCAGTCAATAATATTAAGCATTGGCTAATTCCTTTTGTTGGCATTGCAGCGGTATTTGTTATTGCCATAAGTGTTTCCATAATTTATAACGATAATTTTTTTGGTGTTTTTAAAAGCCATCCAGAAGTAAGTTACGATTTCAATAAATACAACACACCTCAATTCTTAATTGCCATCACTATGTTGTTATCGTTTGGTATTTGGGCTTCTTTGTTTTATATACAAAGCATTAAAAACAAGAAGAAAGCATTTAGGCCAGCGTTTAAAATTATTTTTTTGGCCATTGTTGTTAGCTTTATCACCGTTTTTTTGGCACCAAATAAAGATGGAAGTGAGTTTTTATTTATGTTTGCGCCGTTAGCAATTATTATAACTAATTATATAGAAACCATTCAGGATAAGTGGTTTAAGGAAGTATTTCTCCTAACGCTTATCACAGTGCCTTTTATAATATTATTTCTGTAGTTTTTCACCAAATGCTAAATCGCCAGCATCACCAAGTCCGGGAATAATATAGCTTTTTTCATTCAGTGTTTCATCTATGGCTGCAATCCATAAATGGGTAGAGTCATTAAAATGGGTATTTACAAAGTCAACCCCATCTTTTGCGCCAATAATACTTATTAAATGAACTTCTTTAGGGATTCCATAAGGCTTTAAAGCTTCAAAAGTGGCCACCATCGATTGTCCTGTAGCCAACATGGGGTCAGCCAAAATAAGTATTTTATTTTCTAAACTGGGGCAGGCCAAATATTCTACAATGATTTCAAAACTTTCTGGGTTATGTGTATGATGTCTGTAAGCGGAAATAAAAGCATTTTCAGCAGCATCAAAATAATTAAGTAAACCATTATGAAGTGGTATGCCTGCTCTTAAAACAGAGCATAGAACAATATCATTATCAAATAAATTAATATCACAATGTCCTAAAGGCGTTTCAATGGTTGAAGATTTATAGTTCAAAACCTTGCTCATTTCATATCCTAAAATCTCACCAATACGTTCAATATTCCGTCTAAAACGCATACTGTCTTTTTGAATGTGAACATGTCTAATCTCAGATACAAACGTGTTTAATATCGAGTTTTGGTGTGAAAGGTTATGGATATGCATAGTGTGTTCTATCTTTCATATTTGAATGTTAAAGTTAATTATTTAGACTTATATTTACGGTTATCATACCAATTTTAATAAAATGGAAACCGTGAACCTACAGAAATCGAAAGGATATTATTTATGTTTAAATTTTGTAGGTTTGCACTTTAAAATTAATACATCATGTTTACAAGTAAAGCGAATAAAATATTTCAGGACGTTATTGAAAAATACCATGTTATTAACAGCGTAGCACAGCCATTTGAAAACGCCTATTCAAAAACCGATTTAATCGAGCATTTATTATATAGAAAATGTTGGATTGATACCGTACAATGGCATTATGAAGACATTATTCGCGATCCGCAAATCGAGCCAGTAGCAGCTTTAAACTTAAAGCGTAAAATTGATGCATCAAATCAAGACAGAACTGATATGGTGGAGTATATTGATAGTTATTTTTTAGAAAAATATAAGGATGTTACTCCAAAGGCAAATGCAACAATCAATACCGAAAGCCCAGCTTGGGGCATTGATAGATTATCTATTTTAGCTTTAAAAATTTATCACATGAACGAAGAAGCCACGCGTACGGATGCTTCTGACGGACATAGAGCTGCCTGTAAAGTAAAACTAGATGTTTTGCTAGAGCAACGTGTAGATTTGTCAACAGCTATTGACACATTGCTTTATGATATTGAAAGCGGTGATAAGTACATGAAAGTTTATAAACAAATGAAAATGTACAACGACGATGAGCTAAACCCTGTATTAAGAGGGCAGAAATAATTTGTAATTCCTGCGAAATCGGAGATTCACGAATACAATAATTTTAAATATGAATCAATGAGTAAGGCAGGAATCTCATCCTTATAATTTAAAATGTCCAACTCAAAGCACATATTGGTTATTCGTCTTTCATCTATGGGCGATGTGGCTATGACGGTACCTGTGTTACGTGCCTTGATAGAACAAAATCCGCAACTTAAAATCACTGTTTTAACACGTCAATTTTTCTTTCCTTTTTTTAGGGATTTACCAAATGTGTCTCTATTTTCTTTTGCCATTAACGGTAAACATAATGGCGTTTTCGGACTTTTTAAACTTTCTAAAGAATTAAAAGTGTTAGGGATTAATGCCGTAGCCGATTTACATAATGTATTACGAAGCAATATCTTAAAATTCTTTTTTTTCGGAAAACCATTCGTTCAAATTGATAAAGGTAGAACAGAAAAAAAAGCATTGATTTCTGGGGAGCGATTTCAACAATTAAAATCAACCCATCAACGCTATGCTGAGGTTTTTATTAAACTAGGATTCAGCTTAGATTTAAGCAATCCGTCATTTCCAAAGCCTAAAAAATTAAGCTCAAAAGTTTCAGAAGCATTAGGAAATAAAACAACGAAATGGATTGGAATCGCTCCTTTTGCAGCCTACGAAAGTAAAATGTATCCTTTAGATTTAATGAAAGAGATTATTGAGTCACTTTCAAAAGATTATACAATTATTTTATTTGGAGGAGGAACCAAGGAAACGAGTATTTTAAACCATTTTGAATATGAATTCGAAAGTGTAATGAATATATCAGGTAAATTCACCCTTGATGAAGAATTAGATGTGATTTCAAATCTTAGTATCATGTTGTCTATGGATTCTGGAAACGGTCATTTAGCCGCTATGTTGGGTGTAAAAGTGGTTACTATTTGGGGGGTTACACATCCATTTGCTGGGTTTGCGCCATTTAATCAACCAGAAGATTATGCGTTAACGGCAGATAGAAACCAATATCCTAAAATTCCAACATCGGTTTATGGGAATAAATATCCACAAGGTTACGAAAACGCCGCTGGTAGTATTTCACCGAAAACCATTATTGAAAAAATAGAATCAATAGTAGGCTGATCAGTGAGTGAAAATTAGAGTTATTTTAAATCTACAGAGAGCACATAATCGTCTGCGGTGATAAATAATTTTTTTTCATCCAACCCAAAAGCACAGTTGGACGTTCTTTCGCCGGTAAATATTTGTGCCAACAAAATACCTTCGGGATTAAAAATCCAAATACCTCCAGGGCCGGAAGCAAAAACAACATCCTTTTTATTAATTTTCAGCCCATCGGGCAAGCCAAGGTATCCTTCTTTATCAATAAAGGAAGTGACGTCATAAAACAACTGTTTGTTTTGTACTTTTCCAGGGGTAATAATAGCATATTTATACCATACAGCTTTTAGGGGATTAGATTGGCTCACGTAAAGTGATTTGCCATCTTTTGAAATACCAATGCCATTTGGGAACTCAATATCTTTATCTAAAAGTATTAAATCGCCCGAGGTTAGTAAACAATAAACACCTTGAAAATCTAACTCTTTGCCCGAGTCCTTTAATAAGTTGGGTAACCCATAAGGTGGGTCTGTAAAATATAGGTTTCCATAAGTGTCATATACTGCATCATTGGGGCTATTGAGTTTTTTACCTTGGTAATTGTCAACTATAGTTGTGTATTCAGGTTTTGGGTTATTCAAAGGGGCATCCATTTTTACCACTTTCCTTTCACCATGTTGAAGTAAAACCAATTCACCTTGGTCGTTAAGCAGTAAACCATTGGAGCCTGGTTCACTTCCTTTAAAATCTTCATCAAAACTCCCAGAAGGGTGTAAATAAGTGATGGTATCATTATCAAATAATTTGTACACTTTATTCTTGGGGATATCAGAGAAAAGCAAAAAATCGCCATTTTCAACCCATAAGGGGCCTTCGGTCCAAGTAAACCCACTTGCCAAAACTTTAACTGTGGTATTTGAGTCAATAATTTTTAAGGCCTCGTCGTTTAAAATTTCAATTCGAAATTTAGATGAAGTATTTTCATCAATTTCCATTTTAGAGGATTTAGCGTGTTTGCAATTACTGCACAAAAGGGCTATTGTGATAAGGGCTATTAAAGATTTTTGCATAATTTTAAAAAATTTCTGATTACCAAACTCCATCAAAAAAGGATTAAATGTAATTAAAAATTTTAAGCAAAAATGGCAGTAGTATTATATATCATCATAATCAACAACAACTGTTGGTGTTGTAGGTTGCGCTTGACACGTTAAAATAAGACCTTGAGCAACTTCGTTTTCGGTTAAAATATTGTTTTGCCTCATAATCACTTCACCTTCTTTTAAACGGGCTAAACAGCTACTACAAATACCTCCTTGGCATGAGTAGGGCGCATCTATATCTTCATCTAAAGCAGCTTCTAAAATGGTTTGTTTTTGAGACATTTCAATGGTTGTTTCCTCATCGTCCACAATAATAGTGGCTTTTGTTTTACCAGTTATTGTGGTTTCTTCGATAATGTCGGCCACTTTTGCAGCTTTAAAAAGTTCAAAATGGATTTTATCTGAAGTAATTCCATGCTCGGTCAAAACATCTTTTACAGTGTGAATCATGGTTTCTGGTCCGCACAAATAAAAAGCATCAATATCAATATGTTTGTATTTGTTTTTAACCACAAGATTTACCGTACTTTTTTCAATTCTGCCAAAAAGAGCATTATCTTCTTGTGCTTGGCTAAACACAAATTGAATTGAAAATCTATCTTTATATTGGTGTTGAAGTTCTAATAACTCATTTAAAAACATGGTGTCTTCAGTGGTTTTATTCCCATAGACGAGAATAACCTTACTATGTATTTCTTCCTCTAAAGCACATTTTATAATACTTAAAACAGGTGTAATGCCACTGCCAGCAGCAAAAGCAGCAAGGTTTTTAGTTTTATTATCATTTGGTTCAAATACAAAACGGCCTTTGGGAATAGCGACATCTAAAACATCGCCCACTTTTAATTCATTATTTGCAAAAGAAGAAAATGTGCCATCTTTCACTTCTTTTATAGCCACTTTTAACTCATTACTTTTAGGTGAAGAGCAAATGGAATAATCGCGTCTTAATTCATTACCATTAATATCTTTTTTAATGGTAATGTACTGTCCAGCTTTAAATTGAAAAGACAATTTCAAGTTTTCAGGAACGTCAAAAACAACGCTAATGGCTTTATTGGCTTCCTTATTGATATTTTTTACTATGAGTTTGTGAAATGACGACATTTATTATGTTTTTTGCAAAAGTAGGGAAGTAGATTTGTAAATTTAAATTTTGATTGTAACAATTACGGCAAAATTTTTACTAATAAAAAGAAATCTAATTCATAAACGAAATCACTAACCTTTAAAAAGCCCAAAATAATGAAAAAAGTATTACTATTATTATTCTTATTTGCTCCTGTTTTAACTCAAGCCCAAGACACTTCTGAATTTAAAAAAGAAACCATTGAGTTTATTAAATTAACGGGTTCTGGAGCCGCTTTTGATAATGCCATTTCTCAAATAGGCGCAATGGTGTCTGAAGCCAATAAAGAAGCTTATCAAAAAGAAGCCATCGCTACTTTAAATGGACTATACGATAAATTAGCAGATTTATACATGTCTGAGTTTACTCAAGATGAAATAAAAGAATTAGTTGCTTTTTACAATACGGATTTAGGAAAAAAACTTGCAGAAAAACAATTAAGCTTAACTCAAAGAGGCATGGTACTTGGACAATCATGGGGAATGGAATTGCAAGGAATCGCCCAAAAATATAACTAGCCAAAATGATGGTAAAGCATTTTTTAAGTTTAGAGTGGAAGTCGTTTTTAAGGTCTGCTAGTTTTGGGAAAAGCTTAGGCATTAAAATATTTATGGGATTTATAGCGCTCTATTTTATAATACTTTTTTTAGGAATGGGATTGCTTTTATATCCTGGTCTTAAAAAGACATTTCCAAATAAAGACCCCTTGCTAATTGTTAATAGCGTACTTTTTTATTGGATTTTAGCTGATTTAATTTTTAGGTTTTTCTTTCAAAAGCTTCCAGTAATGAGTGTGAAACCACTTTTACAATTACCAATTAAAAGAAGGGATATTGTAAACTTCGTTTTAGGAAAATCCGCTTTATCGTTTTTTAATTTTTTACCACTTTTTGCAATTGTGCCTTTTGGTATTACATTAATAGTTAAAGATTATCCTACTAGTGCAGTTTTAGGATGGATGATAGGGTTGGTTTTAGTAACGCTAATAATTAATTTTTTAAATTTTATTATTGAAAGTTTCTCTGCCGAAACCGAATTATCGATTCTTCCGATTGTTTTATTAACAGGAGGTTTGTATGCCTTAAATCATTTTAATATTATTTCTTTTAATGAAATCATATCCAACGGGTTTAATGCTATTTACAACGCGCCATTACTCAATTTAACCCTATTGATTATACTTGGTATATTGTATTGGTTTAATTTTAAATTATTAAGACAAAAATTATTTTTAGACAGCGGCTTAAAAACAAAAATTAAAGAGGTAAATGCATCTAATTTAGAATGGACAAAAAACTTTGGTGACATTGCTCCTTTTATGAAATTGGATTTAAAACTTATTTGGCGTAACAAACGAACAAAATCCTCGGTTTGGATGCTGGCTTTAGGGCTGCTTTATGGGTTGTTTTTTTATCCACAACCAACTTATCAAAATTTACCATGGTTTTTTGTATTTATAGGTGTTTTTTCAACGGGAATTTTTTTAATAAACTTTGGTCAATTTATTCCTGCTTGGGATAGCGGTTATTATAAATTGCTAATGAGTCAAAATATTAAGTACGAGCAATATTTAAAATCAAAATTTACTCTAATGTCCGTAAGTGTGATTATACTTTTTGTACTGGGCATTCCATATGTGTTTTTTGGATGGAAAATTTTATTGGCACATTTTGCTGCGGCTATATACAATGTAGGTGTCAATACACATGTTATTTTGTATGGAGGCTCATTTAACAGAAAGAAAATTGATTTAAGCCAAAAAGCTGCATTTAATTATCAAGGTACTGGAGCGGTACAATGGCTTATTGGGATACCTTTGTTAATTCTTCCAATGGGCTTATTTGCGCTCTTTTACTTTCTAGTTGGGTTTGAGGTGGCGTGTTTAATAATAGCTGTCTTTGGAGTTGCAGGTATTGTGCTGCATCAAAAATTAATGAGAGTTATTACTGCAAAATATTTAGAGTCAAAATATAAAATGATTAATGCTTTCGATGAAAACAAATAACACATTGCAAAAATGATAACAACATCTAATCTTTCAAAAAAATACAATAACAATTTAGTTTTAAATATCGAATCGCTAGACATTCCTAAAGGACAAAGTTTTGGCTTAGTTGGAAACAATGGAGCTGGTAAAACCACTTATTTTAGTTTGCTTTTAGATTTAATTCAACCAACAACAGGGTTTATAAAAACCAATAATATCCAAGTAAATGAAAGTGAAGAATGGAAACCTTTTACATCTGCTTTTATTGATGAAAGCTTTTTAATTGGCTATTTAACCGCCGAGGAGTATTTTTATTTTATAGGTGAGCTTCGAAACCAAAACAAAGCAGATGTTGGTGCTTTGTTATCACAATTTGAGGATTTTTTTCATGGGGAGATTTTAAAACAAAAAAAATATCTGCGAGATTTAAGTAAGGGAAATCAAAAAAAAGTTGGTATCGTGGCGGCATTAATAGGAAATCCTGAAGTCATCGTTTTAGATGAACCTTTTGCAAATTTAGATCCCACCACACAAATAAGGCTGAAAGGCATTATTAAGGATTTAGCTGAGAAAAAAGGGGTAACAGTTTTAATTTCTAGTCATGATTTAATGCATATTACAGATGTTTGCGAACGAATTGTTGTATTGGAAAAAGGCGAAATAGTCAAAGACCTAGCAACAAACAAAGCCACTTTAAAGGAATTGGAAGCCCATTTTACCAATTAACAACTCGTCTAAAAATTGTTTGATTTTAGAAGTTAATCAAAAAAGATGTTTATTTTTACCCAAGTACATACTATAAACACTAGTTTGTAGTTATTTATTTTGACTAGCAACAAGGGTATTGAAAACATTTTTTAAACTAATAACAGTTATAGGCTGCTCCATTTTTCTAGTAACAGGTTGTTCAAGAAAAAAAGACAAATTCATTAGCCGCAATTTTCATGCAGTAACGGCAGAATACAATGCACTTTATAATGGCTATAATGCTTTGGAAGAAGGACGCAATAATTTAAACGAAAGTTATTTCGATAATTATTGGGAGATATTACCTATTGAGCGCATGGAAGTCTTTGAGGACATTATACTGCCTGGGCAATCTCAAAACGAATCTTTTTCCCGTGCAGAGGAAAAGGCAGTTAAGGCCATTCAAATGCATGGAATGGATATTGAAGGCAAAGAGAAAAATCCACAAATCGATGAAGCGTATTTATTATTAGGAAAGGCCAGGTATTTTGACCAACGTTTTGTTCCAGCACTTGAGGCGTTTAACTACATATTATATAAATACCCCGCCAGCGATAAAATTAATCAGGCTAAAATCTGGAGAGAAAAAACCAATATCCGTTTGGAAAATGATGAGCTGGCTATTAAAAACCTAAAGCGGTTATTAACACAAGAAGTTTTAGAAGGTCAAGATTTAGCAGACGCCACATCTATTTTAGCTCAGGCTTATATTAATAGAAAATCAATTGACAGTGCGATTACAAAATTAGAAATTGCCGCAAATGCCACAAAAAAAAATGAAGAACAAGGGCGTTATCGTTTTATTCAAGGGCAACTTTACAACTCGTTAGGTTATAAAGACAGCGCTGTTTATGCCTTTGATAAGGTGGTCAAATTAAACCGAAAAATTCCCCGTATCTATCTTATTAGTGCCGAAATAGAAAAAATAAAGAATTTCGATTACGAAAATGGCAATAAAATTGAGTTATTGGAATTTTTAACAGATCTTGAAGAAAACAGAGAGAACCGCCCGTTTCTAGATAAAATATATCATCAGATTGCAGAGTTTTATCTTAAAACTAATTCAGAAATATTATCCAAAGAATACTATAATAAGTCGTTACGAACAAATTCGCGAGATGATATTTTAATGGCTCGTAATTATGAAATTCTTGGTAACATGAATTTTGATAAATCACTTTACAGAGATGCCGGCAACTATTTCGATAGCACGATGACTAAATTGGCAGAAAACTCTAAAGAATATAGAACCATTCAGCGAAAAAGGGATAATCTTCAAGATGTTATATATTATGAAGGTATAGCCCAAACGAATGATAGTATTTTGAAAATTGTTAATTTACCAGAATCCGAGAGGTTGGCTTACTTTGAAACGTTTGTAGAGCAACTTAAAATTCAAACAGAAAAGCAAAAGGAAAAACAAGAAGCCCAAACAAGAAACCAAGGTCTTGTAACCGTAAACAATAACCCAGGAAATGTAACACCACCCTCAAGATTAGGAGGCACACCAAACCAAGCGGCTTCATTCTATTTTTATAACCCAACCACTGTAGCC
Organism: Confluentibacter flavum; assembly: GCF_002843175.1. Classification (GTDB taxonomy): domain Bacteria; phylum Bacteroidota; class Bacteroidia; order Flavobacteriales; family Flavobacteriaceae; genus Confluentibacter; species Confluentibacter flavum. Next base: position 105,178 of record NZ_PJEO01000017.1, on the reverse strand, counting down.
TATGGTAAAAACGAGTTTATTAAAATTTGGGGAGATAGAACATTAGAAGACGATTGGCGATGGGGCGTTAAAAATACATCAAACACCATTACAGATGTTTTGGGTAAGAATGCCTTGGCTTCAGCTACCGAAACCGAATTATTTGACCCCCAATATTACATGTCTAAAATTTCTTCTGAAGAAAAAGACATTGATAGTATTTCTAGAGAACGCAATTATGCATACTATCAATTAGGATTGATTTATAAAGAAAAATTCCAGGAGTACGAATTGGCTAAAGACAAATTCCAGAATTTACTTGAAAGCAACCCAGAAGAGCGATTGATATTGCCTTCTAAATACAACCTCTATAAGATTTATGAAGCTTTAGGCGAAAATGATGAAGCCAATATTGCGAAAAACGATATTATTTCAAATTATCCAGAATCAAGATATGCGACTATTTTGAGCAATCCGGAACTTGCTTCTGCCAAGGACGAAAATAGCCCGGAAAGTTTATATGAAGCATTGTATGCGAAACTTGAAAACCAAGAGTATGAAGAGGTAATCTCTAAAACCGAGGAGTATATTACTATGTTTGATGGTGAACCCATCGTGCCTAAATTGGAATTGTTAAAAACAACAGCGTCAGGACGTTTGTATGGTTATGAGGCCTACGCCAAAGGTATTAATTATATTGCTATTACCTACGCCAATACAGCCGAAGGTAAACAGGCTCAAGATATTGAAGGACAAGTATTGCCTAAAATTTTGAGCAAAGATTTTGTGCCAGATTCTCCCGACGATAACTTTAAAGTGGTTTTTAGCTTCGATAATTCTAAAAAAGAAAATATTGAAAGTTTCAAAGGAACATTAGACACGATATTAAACAACTTAAAGTATTATAAATTAAGTTCATCAAAAGATGTTTATAATAAAGACACCACATTTGTTATTATTCATGGTTTAAAAAATGAACAAATAGCAAAAACCTTCGACCAATTATTAACTAAAGAAGATAAACAAAAAATTAAGGAACCCTACTTTGCAATATCATCTGCAAATTATCAAATCATTCAAATTCATAAGAATTTAGATATGTATTTAAATATTGGCAATAATTAAATAATAATAGTATGTTCTCTGATAATAAAAAAGAAAGACAAATGGTAGAAAACACATCAAATCAAAACATTATTTCGCTAGGCACAAAAATTGTGGGCGATTTTAATAGTGAGGGCGATTTTAGAATAGACGGCACCATTGAAGGCAATATAAAAACAACGGGAAAAGTTGTTGTTGGTAAATCGGGTGTCATTAAAGGGACACTGCAAGGCACAGATGCTTATTTTGAAGGTAAATTTTCGGGTAAGTTAGCACTTTCAGGCACATTAACTTTAAAAGCATCGGCACATATAGAAGGCGAAGTTGTTGCAGGTAAATTGGCTGTAGAGCCAGGAGCCGCTTTTAATGTAACGTGTATCATGAAAGGCACCGTAAAAGAAATGAATAAAAGTGAGCAACAACGACAACAAGAAACCGGGAAAACAGCTTAATAATTATGTTAAATTTTCCGGCATTGCATTTCAAATGATTGCAATTATATGTCTTTTTGCTTTCTTTGGAGTTTGGCTTGATGGAAAATTTCCTAACAACTTTAGTGCTTACACTTTGATTTTTTCACTGTTAGGTGTTGCGCTTGCAATGTATTTTGTGATTAAGCAAGTAACAAATATGAATAAATGAATAAAAATTTAAAACCTTTCTTAGTTGTTTTAATAACTTTTACCCTTCTTTTATTTACCCTTCAATATTTTGCTGTAGAGCATTTAAAACAGACAAAAACTTTCTTCTTTAGTACTTGGAGTATTTATGTTTTTCATTTTTCTGCAACTTTATTTATTTACCTTTTTATTGTTTTTGTTCAAAAAACTTTTTCAGATAAAACTGGTTTTGCATTTATGGCTTGTAGTATATTAAAGATGATAGCAGCCATTATATTTCTCTTGCCTCTCATTCTTAATAAGGAAAAATCGGTTTTAAACGATATTATTACTTTTTTTATTCCTTATTTTTTATACTTGTTATTAGAAACAGTATTTACTGTGAAAATGCTTAACCACAAATAGTTTTTTTATCTAAAGATGAGTATTTTTAAACACCAAACTTTTTTTATGGTAAAAACTTTAAAATATTAATTAAAACTGTACATTTGCACCGAAATTTTAAGACGATAAATTTTTATTAAAAAAGGTATGGTGATAGCAAAAAAATCTATCAAATTAATCGCAATATTAATTTTTGTTATGCTTCCGTTTTTTGCAATAGCATCAGATGGTGGTGAAAATAAAGAATTCAACGCAAGCGAATTAATTAACGATCACATTGGCGATTCTCACGAATTTCATATTGCAGATTGGCACGGTCACCCCATCTCTTTATATCTTCCAGTAATTTTATGGACAGAGAACGGATTAACTGTTTTTTCATCTTCAAAATTTCATCATGATAATTCTGGTGAGCACGTTGTAGAAGTTAACGGTCAAGAATTTGTTAGACATAACGAAGTTATTTATTATGCAGATAAATACGAAACACTTAGTGAAGAGGATAAAGGAGCATTCAACTTTGAAGCACGACCTTTAGATTTCTCTATAACAAAATTAGTGTTTTCAATGTTAATGTCTGCTCTAATATTATTTTTATTATTTACAGCAGTTGCTCGTTCTTATAAGAATAATAAACAAGCACCCAAAGGGTTAGCTGGCTTTATGGAGCCGTTAGTCACTTTTGTGAGAGACGATATTGCTATTCCAAATATTGGAGAGAAAAAATATGCCAAATATATGCCTTATTTATTAACCATATTTTTCTTTATATGGATTAACAACTTAATTGGGTTAATACCATTTTTTCCATTCAGTTCAAACTTAACAGGAAATATTTTTTTTACATTTGTTTTGTCTTTTATCACATTTTTCATTACGTCTTTTAATGGAAATAAAGATTACTGGAAGCATATTTTAACGCCACCAGTACCAAAAGCATTATATCCTATCATGGTTCCAATTGAAATTATTGGAATTTTCACCAAGCCATTTGCATTAATGATACGTTTATTTGCGAACATTACTGCGGGTCATATTATTATTCTGAGTTTAATTTCTCTTATTTTTATATTTAAAAGCGTTTTTATTGCACCAGTTTCTGGAGCATTCGTTTTATTTATGAGTATATTAGAGATGTTAGTTGCTGCTTTACAAGCATATGTATTTACATTGTTGTCAGCATTATTTATTGGTCAGGCCGTAGCAGAGCATGACCATCATTAATTTGAGTTTTTAATTATTAACTAAATAAATTTATTACTATGGTATTAGCTGGAATCGGTGCTGGATTAGCTGCAATTGGAGCAGGAATCGGTATTGGAAGAATTGGTGGATCTGCGATGGATGCTATTGCGCGTCAACCAGAAGCTACTTCAAAAATTCAAACTGCAATGATTATTGCTGCGGCACTTATTGAAGGTGTTGCACTTTTTGCAGTCGTAGTTGCTTTAATTGCAAAATAATTTTTGAAATAGAGACTAAGTTTTCCCAAAACGGTTGGTTTTGGGAAAACTTTAAATAAAAATAATTAAATAAATTAGATATGAACTTTACTGCACCAGAAAGTTTGATTTTTTGGACTACGATAATATTCGTAATATTCTTTTTCTTATTAAAAAAGTTTGCTTGGAAGCCCATTTTGGTAGCTGTTAAAAGCAGAGAGGAATCTATTAATAATGCATTAAAATCTGCTGAAAAAGCAAAATTAGAAATGCAAAATCTTCAAGCAGATAACCAAAAGTTATTGCAAGAGGCAAGATTGGAAAGAGAATCCATGTTTAAAGAGGCTAGAGACATAAAAGTGAAAATGATTGAAGACGCCAAAGGCGAAGCTCAAGATCAAGCTAATAAAATAATAGAACAAGCTCAAGCAGCTATTGAAAGCGAAAAGAAAGCTGCTATTGCTGAGTTGAAATCTCAGGTGGCTAACTTATCTATAGAAATTGCTGAGAAAGTAATGCGTGCAGAATTATCTAGTAACGATAAACAACTAAAATTGGTTGAGTCGATGTTGGGTGAAACAAAATTTAATTAAGAATCATGGCAGGAGCAAGAGCAGCAATACGTTATGCAAAAGCAGTTTTAAGTTTAGCTTCAGATGAAAAAACAGCTGATGTTGTAAATGCTGAGATGAAACTTATTGCCAAAACTATTTCACAAAGTAAAGATTTAAGCGATGTGTTTAAAAGTCCTGTGGTAAGTTCATCCATAAAAAAATCTATTTTATTAGAGGTTTTTAAAAATTCCAGTAAGTCTATATTAAACTTAATAGATACTTTAATAAGTAATAACAGGATTGATATTTTAAGTGATGTTGCACAAAAATACAATCAGTTATTTGATGAATCTAAAGGTATAGAACTAGCTACAGTAACTACTGCGGTTGCTTTAACAGATGATTTAAAAAAGAAAGTGTTAGCAAAAGCTAAAGAGCTAACAGGGAAAGATATTGAGGTTGAAAACGTAATCGATGAAAGCATTATTGGTGGGTTTATTTTGCGTATAGGTGATATTCAGTATAATGCGAGTATTACAAATCAACTAAGTAAATTAAAAAGAGAGTTTATATTAAATTAAAAAAGGGTTAAACGAAGATGTCTAACATCTAGCGTCTAAGATCTAAATACTAAAAAAGATGGCAGAAGTAAAACCAGCTGAAATATCAGCAATCTTAAAAAAGCAACTATCAGGTTTTGAAGCAAGTGCTTCATTAGATGAAGTAGGAACTGTATTAACCGTAGGTGATGGTATTGTACGTGCTTACGGATTGGCTAATGCTCAATATGGAGAGTTAGTTGAATTTGAAGGCGGCTTAGAAGGTATTGTACTAAATCTTGAAGAAGATAATGTTGGTATTGTATTATTAGGACCTTCAATAGGTATTAAAGAAGGGTCTATAGTAAAACGTACATCTCGTATTGCTTCTATTAAAGTTGGGGAAGGTATTGTTGGACGTGTTGTAGATACCTTAGGTAATCCAATCGATGGGAAAGGTCCTATTTCTGGCAAAACTTATGAAATGCCTTTAGAGCGTAAAGCACCTGGAGTTATTTTCCGTGAACCAGTAACTGAACCATTGCAAACTGGTATTAAATCTATCGATGCGATGATCCCTGTTGGTCGTGGACAACGTGAGTTGGTTATTGGCGACCGTCAAACGGGTAAAACAGCGGTTTGTATAGATACCATCTTAAATCAAAAAGAATTTTATGATGCAGGAAATCCTGTATATTGTATCTATGTTGCTGTTGGACAAAAAGCCTCAACAGTAGCTTTAATTGCAAAAACATTAGAAGAAAAAGGTGCTTTGGCATATACAACTATTGTAGCTGCTAATGCTTCAGATCCTGCAGCGATGCAAGTATATGCGCCATTTTCAGGAGCATCTATCGGTGAATATTTTAGAGATACAGGTCGTCCAGCTTTAATCATCTATGATGATTTATCGAAACAAGCCGTAGCTTACCGTGAGGTATCCTTATTATTACGTCGTCCACCAGGACGTGAGGCGTATCCTGGAGATGTTTTCTATTTACACTCTCGTTTATTGGAGCGTGCTGCAAAAATCATCAATAATGATGATATCGCTAAGAATATGAATGACTTACCGGATAACTTAAAACCTATCGTCAAAGGAGGTGGTTCATTAACGGCATTGCCAATTATTGAAACACAAGCAGGAGACGTTTCGGCATATATCCCAACAAACGTAATTTCGATTACAGATGGACAGATTTTCTTGGATGGGGATTTATTTAACTCTGGTGTACGTCCAGCAATTAACGTGGGTATTTCGGTATCTCGTGTGGGTGGTAACGCACAGATTAAATCCATGAAAAAAGTAGCTGGTACTTTAAAATTAGATCAAGCGCAATATCGCGAACTAGAAGCGTTTGCTAAGTTTGGATCAGATTTAGATGCCGTTACGTTAAACGTTATTGAGAAAGGCAAACGTAATGTGGAGATTTTAAAACAAGCTCAGAACGATCCATTTAAAGTAGAAGATCAAGTAGCTATCATCTATGCAGGATCTAAAAACTTGTTAAGAGATGTACCTGTTGAAAAAGTAAAAGAATTTGAAATAGATTATTTAGAATTCTTAAGAGCGAAACACAGCAATGTATTAGCCGATTTAAAAGCAGGTAAATTAACCGATGAGGTTACAGATACATTAACAGCTGTAGCAAAGGATTTATCTAGTAAATATAGAGCGTAATCCCCTCTTAATCTCCCCAAAGGGGAGAAATAGGAACGAATATTAATTTTATTAACTAATCAATCCCTCTCCTTTTGGAGAGGTTAGGAGAGGAAAATGGCGAATCTAAAAGAAATACGTAACAGAATAACATCGGTGTCTTCAACCATGCAGATTACCAGTGCCATGAAAATGGTATCGGCTGCAAAGTTAAAAAAGGCGCAAGATGCTATTACGGCAATGCGTCCTTATGCAGATAAGTTAACCGAACTTTTACAAAGTTTAAGTGCAACTTTAGATGAAGATTCTGGAAGTAAATTTTCTACGCAGCGAGAGGTAAAAAAGGTTTTAATCGTTGCAATCACGTCTAATAGAGGCTTGTGTGGGGCTTTTAATTCCAATATTATAAAAGAGGTTAATAGATTAACAAAATTAACCTATGCCAACCAAAATGTGTCTTATATAGCAATTGGTAAAAAAGCTAATGATGCATTCAAGAAAACAAATAAAGTTATTGCTAACGAGAGTCGTGTTTTTGATGATTTAACTTTTGACAATGTCGCAGAAATTGCTCAAATGTTAATGGATAAATTTGTTGCTGGCGAGTTTGATAAAATTGATATCGTTTACAATAAGTTTAAAAATGCCGCAACACAAATAGTAACAACAGAACAATTTTTACCTATTGTTCCTGTTGAAGGAAGCGCTAGTAATAATTCTGATTATATTTTTGAACCTTCAAAAGTGGAAATCGTTGAGCAATTAATTCCAAAGTCTTTAAAAACACAATTGTATAAAGGGGTTAGAGATTCTTTTGCAAGCGAACACGGCGCTCGTATGACCGCAATGCATAAAGCAACAGATAATGCAACAGAATTAAGGAATCAATTGAAATTAACATACAACAAAGCACGTCAAGCCGCAATTACTAACGAGATTTTAGAAATTGTTGGTGGAGCGGAAGCTTTAAACAATTAGACGGAGCTTTTGCGGAGTCAAATTTTAAAAAGAAGGAAGCTTTAAACAATTAGACAGAGCTTTTGCGATGTCAAATTTTAAAAAAGGCTGAAGCTTTAAATTAATAATTGTCATACTGAACTTGTTTCAGTATCTCACCAAAATATCAAACCTCACTTTTTAAGTGAGGTTTTTTTATGGCATTACTTTTGAAACGGATATCTTTAATAATTCAACACATATGAAAACATTAAAAAAATTAGCGGCTTTACTATTAATGACCCTCTTTATGGTAACCTTTTCTCAATGTTCAAGTGCACAAAAACTTCAAAAAGAAACACCTTTTAAAATTGGCGACGTATATTATCAAGCATGGAATTCTGGAATAAATGAAGGGTCATCAGGAGTGAATATTTTTATAAACATTGTTTCAATTCCAAATAATATAACATTGGATAGCATCTATTTTCAAGGCAAAAAAACAAAGCTTGAATTAGAAACCGCGTCAATGGCTGTTGGCCGTTTTAAAATTAAATCAAATCGAAAACAAGATATTATTATGAGCAATGCCCCGTATGCCGAATATGGCAATAAGGTCCCAAAGATTCCAGAAAAAATACCATTTGAACTAAAGGATAATGAATGTATTGTGAGTTACCAAGAAGACGGGATTATTAAGTATTTCAAAATTAAAAACATCATCAAAAAAGAAGCGATTAACCACCCAATCACACCAAATAATAACTAATAAGCCAATCGTTGCAAATCGATTTATAATACTGTATTTTTATCGCTACAAATACTTTCACTTTTGAGCGGATTAAAATCTCTTTTTAAGCAAACAGCTATTTATGGTTTAGCAACGGTGCTTCCACGAATGCTTAGCTTTTTGTTGGTACCGCTTTATACAACTGAAGGGGTGCTTTCATCGGTTGCCGAATATGGTAAAGTCAATATTATTTTTTCATACTTTGTTATTTTTAATGTCATTTTAGCTTACGGAATGGAAACGGCTTTTTTTCGTTTTTTTAATAAAGAAAATGCCAAAAGCCAAGTAATTGGTACTTCTACAATTTCACTTTTAATATCTTCTTTCGGATTTTTTGCCTTAGCATTACTATTTCAAAATCAAATAGCTGCTTTCATAGATATTAAAGTTGAATACATCTATTTAGTTATTTGGATATTATTGTTGGACGCTTTAGTTATTATTCCATTTGCTTGGTTACGAGCTATACAACGACCAATGCGTTATGCGGTGATTAAAATTTTGAATGTTACCATCAATTTGGGACTTAATTTGTTTTTTCTTTTAGCATTAAAAGATTTGGCTCAAGAGCATTCGTTTTTTGGAAGTATTTACAAAGAGAATTTTGAAATCAATTATATATTTATTGCCAATCTTATAGCCAGCGGCATCACTTTGTTGATGGTATTATCATTTTATTTAAAGATGACGTATGTTTTCAATAAAGTGGTTTGGAAACAAATGATGCGTTATGCCATTCCAGTTTTGATTGCTGGTGTTGCGTTTTCCATTAATGAAACTTTTGACCGTATTTTATTAGACAAATTATTGCCAGAAAGTATTGCAGAAACCGAGATCGGAATGTACTCAGCGTGCTATAAATTAGCGTTGTTCATGACACTTTTTGCCACAGCTTATAGATTAGGTATTGAGCCCTACTTTTTCAGCCACTCTAAAAGCGAAAACCCTCAAAACAACTATGCAAAAATCTTAAACTTTTTTGTGGCTTTTGGGTCTATCATTTTATTATCGGTTGTCGTTTTTGCAGATATTATTAAACCAATAGTTATAAGAAGTGAGGCCTATTATGAAGCTATGTGGGTTGTTCCAATTATTTTGTTGGCTAATTTCTGTTTGGGAATTTATCACAATTTATCAGTTTGGTACAAAATCACAGACCGTACTAAGTTTGGTGCTTACATTTCAGTCTTTGGAGCCATAGTAACTTTGGCTTTAAATTTTTGGTTAATTCCTATTATGAGTTATAAAGGTTCTGCCATTGCGACGCTTTCTGCCTATGGTTTGATGATGTTTTTATCCTATTATTTTGGAAGAAAATTTTATCCAATTCCTTATGATTTGAAAAAAATCGGCTTGTATTTATCTATTTCTATCTTGTTTTCTTTCCTGTCATTTTATGTCTTTAGAGAAAATTATCTTGTTGGAATTCCATTGTTAATCGTATTTTTGACTATTGTCTATCTTTCAGAAAAAAATCAAATAAAACAACTATTAAAACGCTAAAATGACCATCAAAATCATCAATAAATCCAGTCACAATTTACCAAACTATGAAACTATAGCCTCAGCGGGTATGGATTTAAGAGCCAATATAACCGAACCAATTACGTTAAAACCCTTAGAAAGAACCATTGTAAAAACAGGGTTGTTCATCGAGTTACCTATTGGTTTTGAAGCACAAGTTCGCCCACGTAGCGGATTGGCAGCAAAAAAAGGCATTACGGTTTTAAACGCACCAGGCACGGTTGATGCCGATTATAGAGGTGAGATTGGCGTTATTTTAGTGAATATATCGCACGAGGATTTCATTATAGAAAATGGCGAACGTATCGCACAACTGGTTATAGCAAAGCACGAACGTGCTGAATGGATTGACGTAGAAGAACTTTCAGAAACATCAAGAGGAGAAGGTGGATTTGGGAGTACGGGAGTTAAATAATGGAAGAATTACGATTGACGATTTTAGATTGATATAGAAAACAATTGTGAATTCGTAGTAAACAAATAAACACCTCAACAAATTAACGAATCAACTTCAAAGTATGAAAATAATAGTACCTATGGCAGGCCGTGGCTCGCGTTTAAGGCCACACAGTATTACAGTGCCTAAACCATTAATTCCAGTTGCCGGACAGCCTATTGTCCATCGGTTGGTAAAAGATATTGCCAAAGTTTTGAAACAACCGATAGAAGAGGTTGCTTTTGTACTTGGAGACCCTTCTTGGTTTGGTGACGAGGTTGTTGACAGCCTTAAAAAATTAGCTAACGATTTAGGGGCTAAAGCATCCATTTACCGTCAGGATCAGCCTTTGGGTACTGGGCATGCCATTATGTGTGCCAAGCCGTCTTTATCAGGGCCTGCCGTTATAGCTTATGCCGACACACTTATTAGAGCTGAATTCGATTTAGATCCAGCCGCAGATAGTGTTATTTGGACTAAACAGGTTAATAATCCAGAAGCTTATGGCGTTGTTAAATTAAATGATAAGCAAGAAATCATTGAGTTAGTGGAAAAACCTAAAACCTTTATTAGCGACCAAGCGGTTATAGGGATATATTATTTTAAAGATGTTGCCGTTTTAAAGGATAAATTACAAGAAGTTTTAGATGAAAACGTTATGAACGGTGGCGAATATCAAATTAATGATGGTATTAAGCGTATGATGGCAGATGGGAAGGTTTTTAAAACAGGAACTGTTGATGAATGGATGGACTGTGGTAACAAAGCCATCACTTTAGAAACCAATACAAAAATGTTGGGCTTTTTAATAGCTGATGGAGAAGAACAATTAATAGCCACTTCGGTAAAACTTGATAATTCAAAAATAATAGAACCTTGTTTCATTGGTGAACATGTTATTTTAAAAAATACAACCATCGGACCAAATGTATCGATAGGAAACGATTGTGTGGTAGAAAACGCAACTGTTAAAAATAGTTTAATTCAAACCCATACCGTTATAAAAAACGCTAATTTAGATAACGCCATGATAGGAAATCATGTTGCGTATGATGGTAATTTTACGAGCATCAGTATTGGAGATTACTCGGTTTTGGAATAATTCCTGCGAAGGCAGGAATCTACATGACGTCATTTGGAATGACTATTTGAAACGGTTAAAAGGATGGGATTAAAAACATGAAACGAACATTAATTACAGCAATTTTATTTTTAGGAATCTTATGTATTCCTTACTCGTTTCATGCTCAAGTAGATTTTAACCAAAAACCTACGGACGATTTAGGGGATGTTGAAGATCAATTCCAAGAATACTTTTTTGAAGCCATGAAACAAAAAAGTATTGAGAATTATGACCGTTCCATTGAAGCCCTTTTGAAGTGTAAAGAATTAGATAAAAACGTACCTGTTATTTATTACGAATTAGGAAAAAATTATAATCAGCTTAAAAATTTTGGTTCTGCAGAAGATGCGTTAAAAGAAGCCGTTGCAAAAGAACCAGATAACGAGTGGTATTTAGATGCCCTTTACGAGTTTTACATAGAGCAAAACGATTTTGATAAAGCCATTAATACGGTTAAACAATTAGTAAAGTTTCATCCAATAGACTACAAGGAAGATTTGGCTGGGTTGTATTATAAAACTAAAAAATTTGATGATGCTTTAAAAATTCTTGATGAACTTGATTTGGAATTTGGCATAGCGGTTTCCAGAGACATTATGCGTAATAGAATATATGAAGTTACCGGCAGAAAAGATGATCAAATAAAAAATTTGGAATTCCGTATTGATAACAATCCTGATAAAGAGTCTAATTACATAGCACTGATTTTTAGATATAGTGAAAATAACGACAAAGAGAAAGCCTATGAAACGGCTAAAGAGCTATTAAAAATAAACCCAAATTCTCAAGTAGTTCATTTAGCGTTATATAAATTTTATTTAGATGATAATGATGCTGAAAAAGCTATTCAGTCTATGAAAATCGTTGTAAACAGTAATGAAATAAGACCAGAAGCCAAACTAAAAGTGCTTTCAGATTTTGTAAATTTTGTAAAAATGAATCCTGAATATGAGGCAGATTTGGTAGAAGCTACGGCTTTGGTTGGAGGAAAAAATGATGGAAAATCACTGTTGGAATTAGGCCAATATTATTTAGCAAAAAACGACAAAGGCAACGCCTTAAAATACTTTGAAGAAGCATTAAAAACAGATGTCGATAATTTCAATATCATAAAAAATGTGTTATTACTTCATTTAGATTTAAAACAGTATAAGGAAGCCAACGAAAAAAGCAATAAAGCCCTAGAAAAATTTCCATCACAACCTATTTGCTATTTAGTAAACGGCGTTGCTTTAAACGAATTAAACGAACCCAAAAAAGCTGCCGAAATGTTGGAGTCTGGTTTGGATTGGGTTATTGACGACATTAAAATGGAATCCGATTTTTATACTCAGTTAAGTAAGGCATATACTCTATTAAACAATACGGCGAAGGCAAAATCGTTTAGTGATAAAGCCAAACAATTAGAAATTCAAAATTAATTCAGTATCCCTTTGAAAAAACATCCCCATATCTTAAGTGTTTTATTGCTAGCATTTGTTTTTTTTACAAGCTGTAAATCAACTAAAAGAATAGCTTCTGGAGAAGCTAATTTAGATTTATCGGCAAAGCAATTAATAAAAGCAAACGCAAAGCAATCGCCAGAGTTTAAAACCTTACAAGCTAGACTTAAAATTTCTTATTCTTCAGAAGATGATGAGCAAACACATTCGGTAACGTTTAGATTAAAGAAAGATGAAGTTATTTGGATAAATTCGGCATTTTCGGTTATTAGAGCCATGATAACGCCTGAAAAAGTGAGCTTTTATAATAAATTGGACAATACGTTTTTTGAAGGCGATTATAAATATTTAAGTGATTTATTGGGTACGGAATTAGATTTTGAAAAGGTTCAGAATTTATTACTTGGTGAAACCATATTCAGTTTAAATGATGATGATTATAGCGTATCGATTATTGATGACTTATATGTGCTTCAACCAAAAAAACAACAAAAACTTTTTGAAATATTCTATATATTAAGTCCGTTGCATTTTAAAGTAAAGTCACAACAAATTTCTCAGCCTAGCGATTTTAGACATTTACAAATAGACTATTTAACCTACCAAGAAGTTAATAAGCAACCGTTTCCAGAAAACATTAAAATTATTGCGGTGGAAGCAAATAAAGAAATGATTGCAACACTGGAATTCAAATCAGTATCTTTGAACGAAGATTTAAGATTTCCTTTTAGTATTCCATCTGGTTTTGATGAAATTAAACTTAAATGATACACTACAAATACATAATAAAATTACCCATTCTTCTTATATTTTTATTAAGTAGTGTTTTTGTTTTTTCTCAAACTAATAAGCAAGCAGAACTCGAGGCGCGTCGGCAAGAATTACGCTTGGAAATACAGAAAATCAGCCAATTACAGGCGGAAAATAAATCCAAACAAAAATCAGAATTATCACTTATACAAGAATTTAATTATAAAATTAGTGTGATAAATAATTTGATAAAAGTGACCAATCAGCAAACTAATTTATTAACCCGAGATATTAATAATAATCAAAAAAGAATCACTAGTCTTCGTAAAGAATTAGAAGAGCTAAAAAAAGATTATGCAGCTATGATTGTAAAATCTTATAAAAATAAAAATCAACAAAGTAGAATCATGTTTTTACTGTCCTCGGAAGATTTTAAACAAGCTTATAAACGTTTGCAGTATATTAAGCAGTATTCAAATCATCAGAAAGAACAGGGAGAAACTATTAAAGCAAAAACAATCGAGCTGCAAGAGATTAATAGTAATCTACAAAAACAGAAGAACGATAAGCAAAATCTGATTGCCGAAAATAGAGAACTTCAACAATCTTTAGAAAAAGAACGCGCACAGCATCAAAGTTTAATGAATTCCATTAAGAAAAATATTAATGTATTTACATCTCAAATTAGGGAAAAGCAACGTGAATCAGATAGAATTGACAGAGAGATAGAAAATATTATTAAAGCGGCTATAGCAAGTTCCAATAAAAAGGCTGGAAACACAGCTACAGCAAGCAGTTCTTCCAATTTTGCTTTAACAGCTGAAGAAAAAGTATTAGCGGCAAACTTTGTAGCTAATAAAGGTAAATTACCATGGCCTTTAGAAAGAGGATATGTTATTGTAGGCTATGGTGCTCAACCCAGTCCTGTTGATAAGTCAATTAAGATACAAAGCAATGGAGTACGTATTGCAACTCAAAAAGGCACTCAAGCAAGAGCTGTTTTTAATGGGGAAGTGAGTAGAATTGTTTTAATTAAAAATTCCAATCCTTTTGTGATGATTCGCCATGGTAACTACTTTACTGTGTATAAAAATCTATCTAAAGTATATGTTAAGGAAGGTGATAAAGTGTCTACGAAACAATCTATAGGTGAGGTTTTTACAAATCCCGTTGACGGTGAAACTGTTTTGAGTTTTATTGTTTTTAAGGAAGCCCAAACTGAAAACCCAGCTTCTTGGATATACAAAATGTAGTTTTTTGTCATGCTGAATTTATTTCAGCATCTCATATTTTAAACAAACAAAGCTCTTAATTCTGTTGCGTCCCTAGGCTTGATTTTACCAGCTAATACAAGACTTAGTTGTTTACGACGTAAAGCAGCATCAAAACGTTGTTTTTCCAATTCAGTTTCTGGAATTAACTCAGGAACGCTTAAAGGCTTGCCATTTTCATCGACAGCCACAAAGGTATAAATGCCTTCGTTAGCCTTCGATTTTTCTCCAGACACCCTGTCTTCTATCCAAACATCAATATAAACTTCCATAGAGGTTTTAAATGCCCGTGATACTTTTGCTTCGACGGTTACAACGGTACCCAATGGTATGGGTTTAGAAAAAGCAACATGGTTAACCGAAGCCGTAACTACAATGTTTCTGCAATGGCGACTAGCCGAAATACTTGCAGCACGATCCATGCGGGCTAGTAGTTCGCCACCAAATAAACTGTTTAGGGCGTTGGTTTCACCAGGTAAAACCACATCGGTAAGGATTGTTTTAGAATGCTCGGGAGTTTTTGCTTGCATGACTGTAACTTTATTGATTGTAAAGGTACTATGCTTTTAAATATTAAAGAAGTAAAACTAATCTAACTTTTATAGTTCTAATTTTCTACTTTAACTATAAACATTTCTTCGTTAAAGGGAGATTTTACTTTTGAATTCATTGATTTAGTCGCAGTTTCCAAATCATTAAATTTCTCAGTATAAATATAATAGCAAAGATTATCACTATCAGAAAAGAAATTAATATTAGATTGTCCGTTAGATTCTAGGATTTTTATAAACTTGTTTCTTTCAGTGGTATCTTTATACGTATTAAATACTAAGTAAAAACCACTTTCTATATTTTTTACACCTTTTAGAATTTGAATAATATTCGGACTTTTCAAAAATTTAGAATCGTTTTTTGTGTTTTTAGAAATGGTATTTTTTGTTGCGTTAACATCCTCTTGTTCAGATAAACTGTTTTGAAAATTTGTGTTTGTGGTCGAGTTTTTTTTATTAAGAACATTAGTAGATGTTGTGGTGTCTACTTTTAACCAAGCATCTTGGTTATGTGTTTTTTTAATGGTCCTTAATTCGTTTAAGGCCTCTAGTCTATCTTCATAACTGCCATAAACGACTTCATGCAAACCATATTTATTAACGCCAATTTTTCGAGCGTTAAAACCTAAAGCTTTTAGTTGCTCAATTTTTTTGTCACAATTCTCTTCTATTCTAAAAGCTCCAGCTATGATATGATAATTACCAGATTGTTTGGTAACATTTATGGTAATAGCAGGAAGCGAATTCAAATTAAACGTAGCCTCTTGGATTTTAGCATCCAATTGTTGCGCGGCTTCTTCTTGAGCCATTTGGTTGTAGGCTTCAATCTGATTAACATAATAATTTGAAACAGCAAAACCTCCAACGGTCAAGGCAATTAAAGCCACGGCAGCATATTTTAAATACGGTCTGGATTTACGTTTTTCCTGGGTAAATGTAAGAGGGATAACTTTTTCTAGTTGCTCAACTTCTGTTTTGTAAACCTCCCTAGCAATGGCAGGAGATACAAATTGAGACAAACCAAAAGCATCGGTTAAATAGTTTAAATGATAAGATGGTTCGAACTGAATTTTACCTTCATTATTAAACACTAAATCACCAATATTATCAAAAGAAATGGTTTTTCCTTGTGTTAAATTATCTTTTAAACTTTTTACACGTGTTTCTATTTTTTGAATAGCAATTTCAAAAGGAATTTTCTCTACATCTGCGATATAATGCGCTAACAAACCATCATTTTTTTGGATTTGCTCATTAAATGATACCACTTTTTTTGGCGGGTAAAATGTATTGTTAGAGTTATCAATAGATGCTGTAGCTCGGTGTGTTAAAAAAGCTCCGAACTCTGGAACAGTCACGCACTCGTATCTATAAAGTAAATCGCTTATGTAGGTTTCTAATTGCATAAAACAAAGTTAAAAAATTATACTTGTGGATAAAATTTAGACAGAAGTATTTATTAACAGTGTAAAAATTCCTTTACTTTAGATTTTTATTCAAAATCTTATAATGACCGAAACCGATTTGCTTTACACGTTGGCGTTGCAACACGTACCAAATATTGGAGATATCATAGCGAAACGATTGATACAACATTGTGGTTCTGCTGAAGCTGTTTTAAAAGAGAAAAAGCACCATTTACTTAAAATTGATGGTATTGGAAGTGTTATTTTAGGAGATTTGTTTGGAAGCCATCATTTAAAAGAAGCCGAAAAAGAGATCGTGTTTATAAAGGAGAATAATATTAAGGTATCTTATTTTAAGGATGATGGTTATCCTGAAAAGTTAAAGCACTGTATCGATGGCCCCATTTTATTATTCCAATCGGGAGCCATTAATTTAAAACAGCAACGCATTATAAGTATTGTAGGCGCTAGAAAAATCACTACTAGTGGCATGGCGTTTTGCGAAGATTTGGTCGAAAAACTTGCCATTTACAACCCAGTCATTGTTTCGGGATTTGCTTATGGAACCGATATTACAGCGCATAAAACAGCAATAAAACATCAATTGCAAACCATAGGTTGTTTAGCACATGGACTGAATAAAATCTACCCCAAAGCGCATAAACGGTATATGGTAGATATGGAAAAAAATGGTGGTTTTTTTACCGATTTTTGGAGTAGTGATGCCTTTGATAAGAACAACTTTTTAAAGCGAAATAGAATTATTGCTGGGTTAAGTGAAGCGACCATTGTTATAGAATCTGCCGAAAAAGGAGGAAGCTTAGTGACGGCCGATATTTCAAATTCATATAACAGAGATGTGTTTGCCGTTCCGGGAAGAACAACCGATTTGCAAAGTACAGGCTGTAATAATTTAATAAAGCACCAAAAAGCACACATGCTAACAAACCCATTCGATGTGCCTTACATTTTAAATTGGAAATTGGAAGAGGAAACCAAACCAGCCATACAAAAGCAGTTATTTGTAGAGCTTGACGACACTGAAAAAGTCATTTATAATTACCTAAAGGAAAACGACAAACAGCAACTAGATGGTATTGCCATTAATTGTAGCCTGCCGATTTTTAAAGTTGCCAGTGTCTTGTTGAATATGGAACTTAAAGGGGTTATTCGGCCTTTGCCAGGGAAATTGTTTGAGGTTATTTAAGATTGTCATTCCTGCGAAGGCAAGAATCTCATTAATTCAATCCGAAAACCAAAAAAGTAATTCAATTAATATTTAGAAATATTTTAGATAAGATTCCTGCCTTCGCAGGAATGACACAATTTAATACCCAACTTTTCCTCTAACTCTCTTCAGTACATCATTAGCAACCAATCGCGCTTTTTCAGCACCAACAGCTAACGCAGCATCAATCTCGTTGAGGTTATTCATATAGTAATTATAACGTTCGCGTGGTATAGCAAATTTTTCAATAATGAGATCAAATAACGCTTGCTTAGCATGTCCGTAACCATAATTGCCGTTTTCATAATTAGCTTTCATGGTTTCTACTTGTTCTTTATTGGCTAATAAACTATAAAGAGCAAAACAGTTACATGTTTTCCAGTCTTTTGGTTCTTCAAGTGGTGTGCTATCTGTTTCAATAGACATAATTTGTTTCCGTAGCTTTTTATCATCTAAAAAAATATTGATGGTATTATCTCTACTTTTACTCATCTTTTCACCATCCGTACCCGGAATAAGCATGATGTTTTCTTCAACTTTTCCTTCAGGCATTACAAAAACCTCGCCCATTTTTGCATGAAAACGAGACGCTGCATCGCGGGTCATTTCAATATGTTGCAATTGGTCTTTTCCAACAGGAATAATCTCAGCATCGTATAATAAAATATCGGCAGCCATAAGCATTGGGTAGAAAAACAATCCAGAATTTACATCTTCCAATCTATCGGCTTTATCTTTAAAACTATGGGCCAACGTTAAGCGTTGGTAAGGGAAAAAGCAACTTAAATGCCAAGATAATTCGGTTACTTGTGGAATATCACTTTGTCTGTAAAACACTGTTTTTTCAATATCCAATCCAAACGCCAACCAAGTAGCCGCCACCGAATACGTGTTTAGTCTCAGTGTTTCAGCATCTTTTATTTGTGTGAGCGTATGTAAATTGGCAATAAATAAAAATGAATCGTTTTTTGGGTTGTTTGCCATGTCTATTGCCGGAATAATAGCGCCTAAAATGTTTCCTAAATGTGGTGTCCCCGTACTTTGTATGCCTGTAAGTATTCTTGCCATAATATTTCCTGCGAAAGCAGGAATCTTTTTAATTAAACTAAAAAAGCAAAGGTAATTGTTTTAGTAAAATAGCTCAATACAATTGTGTATTTTTGATATATATGATCGTATTTAAATACATTTTCTGGGCCCTGTATCGTATTTGGTTTTACATACTTGTAGCACTTCCTATTTTTATTGCGTTTCCTATTCTGCTAATTTCTATATCAAGGGAATCATGGTATCCGTTCTTTTTTAAAATAGCTAGAATTTGGGCAAAAATTATTTTAATAGGGATGGGTTTTAGATGGAAAATTGAAAAAGAGCAAACTCCAGAAAAATATAAAAGCTATATGTTTATTGCCAACCACACGTCTATGGCGGACATCATGCTCATGTTGGTTGCTATAAAGAATCCATTTGTTTTTGTGGGAAAAAAAGAGCTTGCCAACATTCCTTTATTTGGATTTTTCTATAAGCGTACCTGTATTTTGGTTGATAGAACCTCCGAAAAAAGTAGAAAGGCCGTTTTTTTAAGAGCACAACGGCGTTTGCAATCCGGATTGAGCATTTGTATTTTCCCTGAAGGCGGCGTGCCAGAAGAACATATAGAATTGGACGACTTTAAAGATGGTGCTTTTAGGCTGGCAATAAACCATCATATCCCAATTGTTCCAATAACGTTTGCCGATAATAAAAAGCGGTTTTCTTATATTTTTTTTAGCGGAAGCCCTGGTATAATGCGTGTTAAAATCCACAAATTTTTACCAACGGAGTCCTTAAACGTTACCGATACCAAAGCATTAAATAGTGAGGCTAGGAACATTATTTTAAATCAATTAATGGTTTTAAAAAAATAAAAACTGCCTCAGGGGAGAGGCAGTTTTTTTCGATATTGCTTTCCATAGCATTAGAAAACAATATCCAGATCTAACCAAAAACCTAAAACTTAATTCCGAATCCGGTATAAACACCTATAAAATAAGGTTTAAAATCGCCAGATGTATTATTAAATGTGTTGATTTGGTATTTAAACATAGGTTCTAAATTCAAATTAATTTTTTTAGAAACCTTATAGTCCAATCCAAAACCAAAATTAGCACTGTAACTTGTTTTATTAATATTGCTAGCTTCCCCAATAAGTGTTTTGTTTCCTTCAAAATCCGAATACAATTCATTACCATTTAAAAAGAAAGAACTAAAACCACCAATAACATTGATTCCTAATTTTTTATCGGAAAGCAAATATTTTATTTCTAAAGGAATTTCAATAAAACTTAATGATTGATTGATGGATGTATTTACGCCTGTCGTTGTTGCAAATGATTGAGAACTTTTATCAGCAAAATTTTGAGTACTTAACACGGAAATATCATTGGCTTCATTATCCAATTCGGGCTTTACATTTTTTAAGACACTAATGCTTGAACGTCCACCAATTGCTTGAAAAGCAACCACATTATTGGTGTTATAGCCTAAATTTACTTTATTGATTCCCGAGCGAACACTTATCTTGTTATTTATGGCATAACTGGCACTAACGCCGTAGCTCATGTTGGTCTCAGAACTTTTAGAATTGTTATTAAACTGAGGGTCTATTGAAGAACCTTTTCCCAAACTATTGAAAAAAACAGGCGCAGCGTTTGGGGCAACACTCCACCTATTTAAATCTTCTTTTTCTTCTTCATTACTGTTTTTGGCTATTTCTATGGCTTCTTCAATGGTAAGCTGATGTTGTTCTGTTACGCTGTCGGTTTTTGTTTTTTCAGGAGCATCGGTTTTTACATCAGCAATATTCGATTCTTTACTGTTTTTATTCGTGTTAAATAGATTATCTATCTTAGTTTTATCCAATTCAGCTTTATTTGTTTCAGGAGGTTGATTTGTTTTATCTTCTGAAGTATTTGCTAGCTCTATATTGTTTTCTGTATTGTTTTTTGTTTGAAGTAAGTTATTATTGTTAATTGAATTTTTAATGGATTCAACAGTATCATCATTTTTTATTGTTCCATCATTTTTGGAAGCCTTATTTGCGACGGATGATGCATTTGATGGATTCAATACATTTTCATTTTTATGGGTCGTTCCAACATTATCAGATGTATTTGGATCCGTTTCAGAAGCATTATTATTGGTAATTACGTCTGTATTTTTTATGATATTATTGTTTGGGGTGTTATGATTGTCATCATTGTTTTCATTATCTGTTTGATTCAAATGGTTGTTTCCATCAGTATCAACTACTTGGTTTGGGTTTCCATCAGTAGTTATGTTATTAGTATTAAAATAACCATTGCCAATAGTTAATAATAACAACAATAAGGCGGCTACGCCAGCGTAACGCCACCAAATAGGAACCACTCTGCGTTTCTTTTTTTCTTTTAATTGGGCTTCAATACGTTTCCATACAGCATCATCAGGAGTTACTTCAAAATCCTTGAATTTTTCCTGAAACAATCTGTCTATATGTTTTTTATCACTCATTTTATAATGACTGTAAATGTTGTTGTGTTCTATAATTTTCAATGGTTTGCTTCAAAATCTGTCTAGCCCTTGCTAAATTCGATTTTGAAGTTCCTACAGTAATACCCAACATCTCCGAAATATCTTTATGTGAATATCCATCTAGCACATATAAATTGAAGACCAATCGATACCTGTCTGGTAGTTCTTGAATGATTTGCAGTAGGTATTTAAGGGAAATATCGTCATCATCAATGTCAATCTCTATATCTTCACTTATGTCTTCGTTTACTATATTTAAAACCTTTTCGCTTCTGTATCGCTGCAAAGCAGTGTTTATAACAATCCGTTTTATCCAGCCTTCAAAAGAACCTATATTTTTATATTGTTTAACTTTATTAAAGATGGTCAAAAATGCATCTTGCAGATTATCTTCCGCTTCGGCATAGTTGCGCGAATACTTCAAGCATATTGGAAACAATTTACTCGCATAGAGCTCATACAGTTCTCCTTGTGCTTTGGTATCATTAATTTTACAATTTTCTATGAGTTGATCTAAACTCAAATTAAACACGAATTAATTAACGCTTATTTTAATTGGTTACAGGAACTTCAATGATTAAATATTGATTGTCGCCGTTATCATCTTCTCCTTGCCAAAATTTAAAAATATAACTACCATTGCTGGTTACATGAAAATTAAAAGTGGCTTCTACCAATTCGTTCTCAAGATCTTCACAATTATTGTTTAAATATTTATAATCTATAACAGCCACCGTACGTATGTTGTTGTCTTTGTCATAATAAAACTCCCTGAACAAATGACAGGTAGAGGGCCTTAAATAAGAAACTGTAATAGGATATGTTTGCCCCATGGTAAATGAGTCTGGTATATCAACGCTTTCAATGGGTAATATTTCCAAATTGAAATCTTTGCCATCATCATCCAAACTACAAGACCCCATTAAAATTAATATAAAACTAAGAATTAAAATTTTTTTCATAACAAATTAAGATTTGAAATTTATAATAGCTTTTCTTGTTAGATGCTGAAATAGCTAAAAGGTTGCGTTATGAAACAAAAAAATCCCGAGAAGTTTCGGGATTTTAAAATTAATTTAATCTTCTGAAGAAGACCCTGCCTTAGCTATTTTTCTAACCTTGGCTTCCAGCTCGTCCATAAGTTCTGGATTGTCTTTTATAATGGCTTTTACCGCATCTCGGCCTTGCCCTAATTTAGTGTCTTCATAACTAAACCAAGAACCACTTTTTTTAATGATTTCATTTTCTACTGCAATATCCAATACTTCGCCAACTTTTGAGATGCCTTCACCATACATAATATCAAATTCGGCAGTTTTAAAAGGTGGTGCCACTTTGTTTTTCACCACTTTGACTCTGGTTTTATTACCAGTAACATTGCCATCTGTTTCTTTTATTTGTGTGGAACGACGAATATCCAACCTTACCGAAGCATAAAATTTTAACGCGTTACCACCCGTTGTAGTTTCGGGATTGCCGAACATCACACCAATTTTTTCACGTAATTGGTTAATAAAAATAACGGTACAATTGGTTTTGCTAATAGAGCCAGTTAATTTTCTTAATGCTTGCGACATTAAACGGGCATGTAATCCCATTTTAGAATCGCCCATTTCGCCTTCAATTTCACTCTTTGGGGTTAATGCCGCTACAGAATCTATAACAACAATATCGATAGCACCAGAGCGTATTAAATTATCGGTAATTTCTAAAGCTTGCTCACCGTTATCTGGTTGGGAAATAATAAGATTATCGATGTCAACACCTAGTTTTTCAGCATAAAACCTATCGAAGGCATGTTCTGCATCTATAAAGGCTGCAATGCCACCTGCTTTTTGAGCTTCGGCAATAGCATGTAACGTAAGTGTTGTTTTTCCAGAAGATTCTGGGCCATAAATTTCAATAACTCTACCGCGAGGATAACCACCAACGCCTAAGGCAATATCCAAGCCTAGTGACCCCGATGAAATAACTTCAACATCTACGACTGCTTTGTCGCTCATTTTCATGACGGTGCCTTTCCCGTAAGCTTTATCTAATTTATCTAATGTAAGTTTAAGGGCTTTTAATTTTGCTTCTTTTTCGCTGCTCATTTTTAATTTTATTTTCTGAAGAAATTCATGCTAAAATAGTATAAGTTTTTTCATCTTACAATTTTATAACGCAACCTTTATAAACATTTTGCATCTACTATTTAAAGTGGGGAAATTTTTGCTATGAAATGAGCCATTTATGAAAAAGTAGAATGTCAAAAAAATGTTTAGTTAGTTTGTAAAGCACTTTGTTAAAGCAAAGTGCTTTTTTTACGCCATAAATTTTGGACTGTTTTTAAAAGTTGTACTTTTGCAATCATCTTAATCTTTTAAAAGATTCCTTCCCTTAGGGAAGGTTAGGATGGGAATATTTTTTTAACCTTAAAAACATTCGTATAGCATGCAACTGTACAATAAATTAAGTGCTAAAGAAAGGGCCGAATTAATCGATAAAACAGGAAAAAATCGATTAACACTTTCTTTTTACCAGTATGCCAAAATAGGCAATCCACAACTTTTTAGAGACCATTTATTTATTACTTGGAACACGTTAGATGTTCTTGGTAGAATTTATGTTGCCCACGAAGGCATTAATGGCCAATTATCACTTCCTGCCGATAGATTTAATGAGTTTAAATCACATTTAGACACTATTGAATTCCTTAAAGACATCCGTTTGAATATTGCGGTTGAACAGGATAACAAATCCTTTTTAAAACTTAAAATTAAGGTTCGAGATAAAATTGTGGCTGATGGTTTAAACGACGATACATTCGATGTTACCAATAAAGGTGTTCATGTAAATGCTGAAAAATTTAATGAGCTTATTGAAGAAGAGAAAACCATTTTGGTTGATATGCGTAATCACTATGAAAGCGAAATAGGACATTTTAAAAACGCCATTACGCCCGATGTTGATACGTTTAGGGAGTCTTTAGATATTATTGAATCCGATTTAAAAGACCACAAGGAAGACAAAAACTTGGTGATGTATTGCACGGGTGGCATACGTTGCGAAAAAGCGAGTGCCTATTTTAAACATAAAGGATTTAAAAACGTCTATCAGTTGGAAGGGGGTATTATAGAATATGCCCGACAAGTAAAAGACCAGAATCTTGAAAATAAGTATTTAGGACAAAACTTTGTGTTTGATGACCGTCGAGCAGAGCGCATCAGTGACGATGTTATTGCGCATTGCCACCAATGCGGGGACCCTTTTGATGTACATACCAATTGCGCCAACGAAGCGTGCCATTTACTATTTATCCAATGTCCAAAATGTAAAGAAGAGATGGAAAACTGTTGCTCTACAACGTGTATGGAAATAAACAGGTTGCCTTACGAAGCACAAAAAGAGCTAAGAAAAGGACAAGGCAATAGCAACGACATCTTTAAAAAAGGACGCACCGACCATCTGCCCCATAAAAAAGATTTGCGTAATATTTTCGACCATTTTAAAACCAATAAAGTCTAGTTCTATCATGCAGAAAATTGAATTAATGGCGCCTGCAGGAAATTTTGAATCCTTGCAAGCCGCTTTAGATAATGGTGCCGATTCTGTTTATTTTGGCGTGGAACAACTTAATATGCGTGCTAGGGCATCTATTAATTTCACTTTAGAAGACTTACCCGAAATTTCAAAACGCTGCAAAGCTAAAAATGTTAGAACCTATTTAACATTAAACACCATCATTTACGATCACGATTTATCCATTGTAAAAACCTTGGTCAACAAAGCAAAAGCAGCTGGGATTACGGCTGTTATTGCCATGGATCAAGCGGTTATTATGGCTGCCCGCGAGATTGGAATGGAAGTACATATTTCAACACAAATAAACATTACCAATATAGAAACAGTTAAGTTTTATGCCTTGTTTGCAGATACCATGGTTTTGAGCAGGGAATTGAGTTTACGACAGGTAAAAAATATCACCGAACTCATTGAAAAAGAACAGATAGAAGGCCCGTCAGGTAAACTTATTGAAATTGAAATTTTTGGTCATGGCGCTTTGTGTATGGCAGTTTCTGGTAAATGCTACATGAGTTTACATGCATATAATTCTTCCGCAAACAGAGGTGCTTGTAAACAAAATTGCCGAAAAAAATATACGGTTATTGAACAGGAAACGGGTTTTGAAATGGAAATTGATAATGAGTATATCATGTCCCCAAAAGATTTATGTACCATAGATATTTTAGACCAAGTTGCCGATGTGGGCATTAAAGTTTTAAAAATTGAAGGGCGTGGCAGAGCTCCAGAATATGTTGCAAAAGTGATTAAATGTTATCGAGAAGCCATTGATGGTTTAGCCAATAAAACTTATAACAAAGAACAGGTTATTATATGGATGCAAGAACTCGAAAAAGTGTATAATCGAGGTTTTTGGAATGGCTATTATTTAGGTCAAAAATTAGGTGAATGGAGCAATGGCTCTGGTTCGTATGCCACTCAAAAGAAAGTATATATTGGTAAGGGAACCCACTTTTTTCCTAAACCTCAAATAGGGGAATTTAAAATCGAAGCTTTTGATATTTCTGTTGGCGACACTATTTTAATTACTGGGCCAACAACGGGTGCGAAAGAAATTGAGGTAACCCAAATGATGGTAAACGACCAGAAATTAAGCAAAGGCACCAAAGGCGATTTGGTAACCATCCCTCTTGGTTTTAGAATCAGGCCATCGGACAAATTATATAAAATTGTTGAAAATAAAGTAGAAGCTTAATGGTTGTTATCACGTTGCAACGCAACAAATGTATTGGGTGTAATTATTGTGTAGAATTGGCGCCAAAACAATTTCAAATGTCTAAGAAAGATGGAAAATCTGTATTACTGCACGGCCTAGAGAAAAAGGGATTTTTCACTTTAAAATCCAGTAACGAACAAATTTTAGATGATTGTAATAACGCATCAAAAGCCTGCCCCGTAAAAATAATAAGTGTAAAATCTGTGTAAAAAGGTTCAAAACTTTTCAATGTATTTTTACAAAAAACGAGGATATTTTTTTACTATTTTAAAGTAAGCATAATAATCTTATCTTTACCTTTTCAAATAATTATGAACCTTCATTCGTAATAATTTAATTATTAACGAATTCAATATATAAATATATGGCTTGCGCAAGTTGCTCAACGAAAGATGGTCAGCCAAAAGGCTGCAAAAATAATGGTACTTGTGGTACAGACAGTTGTAATAAACTAACCGTTTTCGATTGGTTAGCTAATATGTCCTTACCAAATGGAGAAAAGCCGTTTAACTGGGTTGAAGTTCGGTTTAAAAATGGCAGAAAGGAATACTATCAAAACACTGAAAATTTAACGTTAAGCATTGGTGATGTTGTGGCTGCACAAGCACCTTCTGGACATGATATTGGTATGGTTACTCTTACGGGTGAATTGGTGCGCGTTCAAATGAAACGTAAAAATGTTTCAGAAACTCCAGAAGAAATTTTTAAAATCTACCGAAAAGCAAGTCAAAAAGATATCGATATTTGGTCAGAAGCACGTGACAAAGAGGAGCCTATGAAGGTTAAAGCACGTCAATTTGCCATAGACCTTAGATTAGAAATGAAAATCTCTGATATTGAATTTCAAGGTGATGCAAGCAAAGCAACGTTTTATTACACAGCAGAAGAACGGGTTGATTTTCGTGAGCTTATTAAAGTATTCGCTCGCGAGTTTAGAACGCGTATAGAAATGAAACAAGTAGGTTTTCGTCAAGAAGCATCCAGACTTGGTGGTATAGGATCTTGTGGTCGCGAATTATGTTGCTCCACTTGGTTAACGGACTTTCGTTCGGTAAGCACCTCTGCGGCCAGATATCAGCAACTGTCTTTAAATCCACAAAAACTTGCAGGGCAATGCGGAAAATTAAAATGCTGTTTAAATTATGAGTTGGATTCTTATCTTGATGCCTTAAAAGGATTTCCTAAAACAGAAATTAAGCTTAAAACCGAAAAAGGAACTGCAGTGTGCCAAAAAACGGATATTTTTAAAGGACACATGTGGTATGCCTACGAAGGTGAGTGGATGAATTGGCATAAAATAACAACCGTTCAAGCGAATGAGATTATAGCTTTAAATAAAAAGAATCAACCAGTAGCAAGTCTAGAAGAATATGCTTCAGAACTTACAGAAGATACTAAATCAGAATTTGAAAACGTTGTAGGACAAGATAGTTTAACACGTTTCGATAGTCCAAAACCTAATAACAAACGTAAAAACAATAAAAGAAAAAACAACAACGGAAAAAAAAACTATAAGAAGAAACCTCAAGAAAGTAAAAATGTTGCGAAGTAATATCCTTTTGTTTGTTTTAGTGTTTTCTTTAGTGGTAGTATCGTGTGACTCCAATCGTGTTTATGACGAGTATAAATCGGTTCCAAACACTTGGAACAAAGATTCTGTAATAAGTTTTAAAATAAATCCTCCAGATTCTTTAAACCATTACAACTTGTTTGTTAATTTAAGGAACACAAATAATTATAAATACAACAATTTGTTTTTAATTGTTGAAATGGTTTTTCCTCACGGGAAAACAATAAAAGATACTTTAGAATATAAAATGGCCGATCCAACAGGTAAATTATTGGGTACTGGATTAACGGATATAAAGGAAAATAAACTTTGGTATAAAGAAAAAATCGTTTTTAATGAAGCGGGAGATTACACAGTTAATATCCAACATGCTATGAGAGAAAATGGAAAAGTTAATGGTGTGGTTGATTTGGAAGGCGTTACAGATGTTGGTTTTAGAATTGAAAGAACAAATAATAATTAAATGTCAGTTCGAGTAATTCGCCAAAAGCGAATTGTATCGAGAACTATTATAAAATTAAAAATTTGATTCTCGATACAAATTTTACACATAAAAAATGTGTAAAATTCACTCGAATTGACAAATTTTTATCAAAATGCACAGTAAGTAGATTGTATTATATAGATAAAGTACATGGCAAAAAACAATAAAACAGCAGAAACTCAAGATTTTTCAAAATACATTCGATGGTTTTGGTGGACATTTACAGGAGGCATCGTTTTTGTGATTTTAATTTTTTTATTGGCTTCATGGGGTCTTTTTGGTGAAATGCCAGACCATACGGTTTTAGAAAATCCCAAAACAAATTTAGCTGGTGAAATTATTTCTTCAGACGGAAAAACGCTAGGTAAATTCTATTTAAATGATAACAGAACCCCTGTAAGTTATGAGGATTTATCTCAAAATTTAGTAGATGCTTTAATTGCTACTGAAGATGCTCGTTATCGAAGTCATTCAGGTATTGATGCCCTTGGAACGTTAAGGGCTGTTGTAAAGTTAGGAAGTGGCGGTGGTGCAAGTACTATTTCTCAGCAATTGGCAAAACAATTATTTCATGGTGAGGGCTCAACTAATATTGTTGAAAGGGTGCTCCAAAAAGTCAAGGAATGGATTATTGCCATTCGTCTAGAGCGTCAATACACTAAAGAAGAGATTATTGCTCAGTATTTCAATATATATGATTTCTTAAATAATGCAGATGGCATTCGTAGTGCTTCGAGAATTTATTTTGGAAAGGAGCCTAATGAACTTGATGTAAAAGAATCGGCTATGTTAGTGGGGATGTTTCAAAACTCGGCGCTTTACAATCCTAGACGAAATCCTGTTGGAGTGAAAAACAGAAGGAATGTAGTTTTGAGACAAATGGAGAAGTATGATTTTATTGATGAAAAAACAAAAGATTCACTTCAAAAAACAGATTTAGGATTAAATTATTCTCCAGAATCACACCGCGAAGGAATAGCAACATATTTTAGAACCTATCTGGATGGATTTATGAAGGATTGGATTAAAAACAATCCGAAACCAGACGGCACTAAATATAGCTTATATAATGACGGATTAAAGATTTACACAACCATTGATTCTAGAATGCAAAAATATGCTGAAGACGCTGTAGAGCAGCATATGCCTAGGTTGCAAGCAGAGTTCTTTAATCAGAATACCCCAACTAGAAATCCGACAGCACCATTTTTGGATCTAAAAAAAGAAGAAGTAGACGCTTTGCTTTTACGTTCTATGAAACAATCAGAACGATGGAGAATAATGAAAGCATTAGGAAAGACAGAAAAGGAAATTCAAGAATCATTCAAAAAACCAACACACATGTCAGTTTTTGAGTGGAAGGATGGTAAAGCTTCAGAAAAGGATACTATCATGAGGCCAATGGATTCCATTCGTTATTATAAATCATTTTTACGTACCGGCATGATGTCTATGGATCCGCAAACAGGGCATGTCAAAGCTTGGGTTGGTGGGATTAATTATAGGCATTTTCAATATGATATGGTAAAACAAGGAAAACGCCAAGTAGGTTCTACGTTTAAACCTTTTGTGTATTCTGCAGCTATAGACCAGATACATGCATCGCCTTGCGATCTGTATCCAGATACGCCTTTCTGTATTGAAAAAGGGAAATATGGGAATGTGGAAGATTGGTGTCCACAAAATTCTGGTGGAGCAAACGATTATGGTGGCACGAGAACTTTAAAAAATGCTTTAGCAAACTCGGTTAATACCATTACCGCTAGGTTAATGGATAAAGTAGGGCCACAAATGGTGATTGATATGGTTAAAAAATTAGGGGTTGAATCGGATATCCCCGTAGTACCATCGATTGCTTTGGGAACAGCAGATTTAAGTGTCTATGAAATGGTTGGCGCCTATGCGGCATTTGCTAATCAAGGGGTGTATACAAAACCTGTTATGGTAACCAGTATTGAAGATAAAAATGGTACTATTTTGTATCAGTTTAAACCAGAAACACGTGACGTTTTAAGTGATGAGGCAGCTTATGTTACCGTGAAACTTTTAGAAGGGGTTGTTGAATCTGGCTCGGGTGCAAGATTAAGAAGAACCGGAGAACCCTATGGCATTTATAAAGAAGTTATAACAGGATTTCCGTATGGTTTTACAAATCCAATCGCTGGAAAAACGGGAACAACCCAAAACCAAAGTGATGGTTGGTTTATGGGCATGGTGCCTAATTTAGTAACCGGTGTATGGGTTGGAGGGGAAGAGAGATCTGTCCATTTTAAATCCATTACTTATGGACAGGGAGCTACAATGGCATTACCAATTTGGGGGTTGTATATGAAAAGTTGTTATGCAGATAAAGACCTAAATGTTTCAATCGGTGATTTTGAAGCGCCTGCCAACTTATCAATAAATGTGGATTGTTCCATTACATCATCTGGAAATGCAATGGATGATGATTCGGATGGCATTCCAGACGATTTAAGTTTTTAAACAGTCATGTTTTGGACTAATTAAAATTTATTCTTGCGAATAGTTACTCCCTCAATTTTGCTTTGAGCCATCTCCAATTCATTTCAGCAATATTGCTTATTGAAATAGATTCGGGGCATTCTACCTCACATGCCCCTGTAAACGTACAACTGCCAAAACCTTCAGGTATTTTGGCATCTAGCATAGACTAATGATTTAAATATGGGTTGACTAAGTATTCATCAAGAATAATTCTCAAATACCACAACATTTATAGCTAAGCAGATAACGTCAACCTAAATATTGAATTAAACATAACATCTAAGCCTCCATTTTAGAAATCAAAGATTTGTTTAAAATAGGGCCTAAATTGCTATTTTCATTAAAAAACAAAACGTTAAACTTCTTCCTCATGCAAAACCAATATGGGGATTGAGCTACTAAAGGTCTGTTTCAAGGTTACACTATCATCAAATATTCGCGTTAAAAGGTCTTTCTTACTTCGAATAAGGCAAAGTAAATCTGCATTATTTTCGGTTAAATAAGTATTTATATCCTTATTAATATTACCAGAACCTTGAATGTTTTTGACTTTTAGATTTAAATCACCATACCGTAATTCATCTAAATGAAACTCATCTGTTGTACCCAAAGCAACATGCAAAGCTGTAGTAGTACTATCATTTAATTTTGAAATTAAACTTAAGGCACTAAGATTGGTTTTTTCTAATAATTTTATATTATTTAAAGCAAAAATGATATTCAGAGGACGGTTTAAATTATATTTAGATGGTACAACGACAACAGGTGCTTTAGTTTTTGAAATAACACCACCTGCAATACTTCCTAAAAAAACCTCCTTAAGACCACTTGCGCCGTTAGTTCCCATTACAATTAAATCAAAAGCATCTGAATTTCCATAACTAACGATGGCTTGCACAGCATAACTTTTAACGAGCTGTGTTTTAAACTGTACATGTGGAGACGTTTTCTTAATTTTCTCTAATAGGGTTTTTAATTTCTCTTTCGCATCTTTTATTAGGAGACCATCAATAGATTTCATCATTAATGCTGTAGAATGAGTGCCAAAAATATGCAATACTGTAACTTCTAATGGTGAAGAGTTAAATATCTGGCATGCATAGGCTAAAGCCTTTTCTGAGGTTTCTGAAAAATCAACTGGAACTAGAACTTTTATCATTGTTAGTTAGGTTTTGAATAGTTATAAAATTACGTAAAAAAATAAAATTAAAAGACTTTTCTGCAAGATCTTGAATGTTTATAGTCTTATTTTTAATTCAACATATTATCAGTTAAAACGAAATATTATAACAAACTACGCTTTAGGTTTATAATAAAATCTGATATATGTCAGTCCTTCATCAAAATTAATTTAATATTTTAGTAAAGTTGATATTGCAATTTTCATGTAAAATTCGAAGTATTCAACCATTTTTATAAAAATTTAAATTTAAAATAACATGAAATTATTAGACAATATTCTACTAGGAGAAGATTTTGGTAAGTCTTCAAAAAATACTTTAGAGTCTGCTATTATCTTAGCTAAAACGTTTAATTCTAAAGTAACACCAATATTTGTACTTCCAGACGATATTGTTAATGAAAAAGCTAAAAATTTACTGGAGGATGCAGCATCCCAAAAATTAAAAGAAACAATAGAGAATATAGCAAAACATGGCATAAAAACTGGTGAACCATTATTAAGACATGGTTCTGCTATAGATGCTATTGCTAGAGCTGCTGTAGAAATTAATTCAAATCTGTTAGTTTTAGGCGCTGGTGATAGCTCCGTAAAACAAAATTTTAAGCTAGGAACTACAGCAGAACGTATTATTCAGAAAAGTGAAAAACCAGTTTTTGTTGTCAAGGAAAAGACGTCTTTAAATATTAGACAAATACTTTGTCCAATTGATTTTTCTCCAGCCTCTCAACGCGCATTAACAAACGCTATCATTATCGCTAAAAAATTTAAAGCACAACTTACAATTCTATCGGTATGCGAAATTCAAACAGCATCTTGGTTTATCACAAATGAAGTGACAGAAATGGAAAATAAAGCCAGATGTGAAAAACATAAGGCCAAATTTGAAAGTTTCTTAAAAGGATTTAGTCTTTCTGGTTTGAATTGGCTGCCAGAAATACCTCAAGGCATTGCGGCCGAAGAGATTTTAAAAACAGTATCAAAAAAATCAATAGATCTTTTGGTAATGGGTACTGCAGGCAGAACTGGCTTAAACCGTTTAATGTTAGGTAGCGTTACAGAAAAGGTAATTAGAGAAGTGCCATGTTCGTTCTTGACTTTAAAATCTGAAGATGCCTTAAGTTTAAGTTTAGACTCAAGTATTAAAGACCTAGAAGGATATTACAAAGTTGGCGTACAGCTTTTGGAAAATGGTTTTTATGATGAAGCGTTAGGTCAATTTAAGGCTTGTTTAAATATTAATAACATGCACATACCTTCATATATTCAAGCAGCAAAAGTCTATGACAGTATTAATGAGCCAGAAAAGGCTAAACTATATCGCAACCAAGCCTTTGATATTAAAGAAAAATTATCCTATGGTAAAATTGAAGATGAAGTTCGTAAATTGAGGGGAAGCTAAGTAACAGATGGATATGCAAAAAGCAAAAGGAAAAGTAGTTAGTGTAAATGAGTCACTTGTGGGTGTTATAATTACCCAAGGGGCCGTGATGAATGGTGAAGTAGCTTACATAGTTATCGAAGATGGCAAACGCCTAAAATCTGAAGTAATTGATGTAAAAACTGGACAGTTTGTGTATTTACAAGTTTTTGAAGATACAAGCTGGATGAAGGCGGGTGATTTGGTTGAATTTTCTGGATTACTTTTAGCTGTAAAATTAGCCCCTGGAATTTTAGGTTCTGTTACAGATGGACTTCAAAATCCACTCTATGAATTGGCCAAGAAAGAATGGTTTTTGGAGCGAGGTTTAGAGGTAGAGCCTCTAAATAACAAAACAAAATGGCATTTTACACCAACTGCAAATAAAGGCGGGTTTGTAACAGGGGGTGATATTTTAGGTGCTGTTCCGGAAAAAATTTTTAAGCATAAAATTTTTGTACCGTTTTCTCTTCAAGGTGTTTTCGAATTAATTGAAATTGCTCCAGAAGGTGATTACACCATAGATGAGACCATTGCCAAAATAAAGGATGAGGCAGGAGCCGTTCAAGAGCTAACGATGTCTTTTGAGTGGCCCGTGAAAATGGCGATGCCTTTTTATGAACGTTCTGTTCCTGAAAAACCTATGCCAACAGGCATACGCATTTTAGATGCCTTATTTCCTATTGCTTATGGTGGCACAGCTTGTAACCCCGGGCCATTTGGTGCTGGTAAGACTGTGCTCCAACACAGTTTGGCAAAACATTCACAAGCCGATATTGTTATTATCGCTGCCTGTGGTGAAAGGGCTGGTGAAGCTGTAGAGGTTT
Source organism: Confluentibacter flavum (assembly GCF_002843175.1). Lineage (GTDB taxonomy): Bacteria > Bacteroidota > Bacteroidia > Flavobacteriales > Flavobacteriaceae > Confluentibacter > Confluentibacter flavum. The sequence continues at coordinate 71,121 of NZ_PJEO01000017.1, read as the reverse complement.
TTAAGGATTTTCCAAAACTCTTAGATCCGCGTACAGGTAAATCCCTTATGGATCGCACATACATTGTTGGAAATACCTCTTCTATGCCAGTAGCTGCAAGGGAAGCGTCTGTTTACCTAGCAACATCCGTTGGTGAATATTATAGAAAACAAGGCCTCAATGTGCTAATCTTGGCAGATTCAACATCGCGTTGGGCACAAGCTTTAAGGGAAACCTCTGGCAGAAAGGAAGAGATTCCTGGACCAGAAGCATTCCCTATGTACATTTCAACATTAATTTCAGCTTTTTATGACAGAGCTGGTGTGGAAATATTTAAGGACGGAAGTTCGGGGTCGCTTAGTATTATTGGTACTGTATCTCCAGCAGGTGGAAATTTTGATGAGCCTGTAACTCAAGCAACATTACTTAGCACAGGGGCATTTTGGGGTTTGTCCAGAACCTTATCTGATGCTCGTAAATATCCCGCAATAGACCGAATTGATAGTAATTCACAATATCCTTCACTCTTAAAAAAAGAGGAAGTAGCTCATTTGTTAGAGCTGCTTCGTGATGGAAAATCAATAGCCTCTAACATTCTTTTAATGGGTGAAAAAGGTATTACAGACGAAACCTATATTCGGTATCATAAAGCAGAGCTTTTAGATGCTGTATTTCTTCAGCAAAATAGTTTTGATGAGGTAGATGGAGTTTCCAACCCTAGCCGTTTGCGAATTATGTTTGACATGATTTTAAAAATTATTGATGCTCCTTTAAATCTAAAAGGAAAAGACAAGATAAGATCTCATTTTAATTTTATAAGACAAGCTTTTTTAGATTGGAATTACATGAAAATAGATGACACGAACTTTGATGAACAGAATTCAAAACTTTTAAACTTGATTAAACAAAGAGCTTATGCTACAGAAGACCTATGATAAAATAGATAGTATTGGACGCTCTATACTTAGTATAAAAGCAAAAGGTGTTCACAATAAGGAACTGGCCGAAGTTATTTATCCAAATGGCGATAAAGCCTTTGCTCAGGTTATAGCTATTAATAATGAACAAGTAACCCTTCAGCTTTTTAGTGGGGGATTTGGTGTATCTACCAATTGTAAAATCCGGTTTTTAGGAAAGCCTATCCAAGTAGGTTTTTCAGATGATATGTTAGGAAGAGTATATTCTGGAAATGGAAAACCTATTGATGGTGGTCCAGAATTATTAACAGATATGGTAAGGATTGCAGGGCCATCCATAAATCCTGTAAAACGATTGATTCCCAAGGAAATGATTCGTACAGGTGTTCCCATGATAGATGTTTTTAATACATTAGTTCGTTCTCAAAAAATACCCATATTTGCCAAAGCAGGTGAACCGTACAATCGTCTTTTGGCTAATATCGCTACACAAACAGATGCGGATGTGATTATCATTGGTGGAGTAGGATTGAAATATGATGAATTCCATTATTTCAGACAACGCATTGAGGAAGCTGGAAGTAAAAATAAAACCATCATGTTTGTGCATACGCATAGAGACTCTATCGTTGAAGGTCTGATGGTGCCTGATTTAGCTTTGGCAGTTGGGGAGAAGTTCGCCCTTCAGGGTAAGAATGTTTTTGTGCTATTGTCCGACATGACACAATGGTCAGATTACCTAAGGCAAGTCGCCAATGCGCAAGATCAAATCCCAGCAAATCAAGGTTATCCTGGCGATTTATATTCCCAACTTGCTAGTCGTTATGAAAAAGCCGCAGACATAGATGGCGCAGGTAGTTTAACCATTTTGGGAGTTACCACCATGGACGATATTACACATCCCGTACCAGATAACACGGGTTATATTACAGAAGGTCAATTTTATATGAAAGATGGTTATCTTGAACTATTTGGTTCTTTAAGCCGTTTGAAACAGCAAGTAAATGAAACCACAAGAGAAGACCATAGAAGCATTATGAATGTTATGGCCCGGCTATTATCAGAAGCGGAAGAGCGGGTGAAAGCGCAAAAATTTGGATCTGTAAAAGATGATTATTCTTTTAGATTGTTAGATTACCGTAAAACATTTCAGAAAGAACTCATGGATCCCTTTAGATATTTAGAATTAGAAGATGCGCTAGACCTTTGTTGGGATATTTTAGCTCGCTATTTCAAAAAGGAAGAAGTGGGACTTTCATCCAAACTCATTGACTCTTTTTGGCCAAAAGAAGGACAGTATAAAATTTTAAAACCTCACAACAATGAGTGATAAGAACTTAGAAAATTTAATAGAAACCATAAAGCGAGAAGCTATTGAAGCTGCTGATATAAAAGTTGCTGAGATTTTGGAAAATGCTAAAAAAGAGGCAGATGCTATCATTAAATCTGCGGAAGCAAAAAAAGCATCCTTGATAGAAGAAGGCGAAAAAATTGCGGAATCTACCATCAATAAAGGTCAAAATGCCCTAAAACAGGCCGCAAGAGATTTAACTATTATACTTCATAACGATATAAAACATTTATTTAATGAAGTTTTACAGCAAGAAGTTGATGCATCGTTTACGCCGGATCTTGTTAAAACTGCTGTTTTAAAAATTTTAGAGCAAATAGGTACAAATACAGAAGTACAACTGCCCGATTCTTTAAAAAATGAAGTAGCTGTTTATATTCATAAACAACTTCAGCAGTCAAAAGATGTAACAAAAATCAGTGCCAATTCTTCCTTAGTTAAGGGTTTTGCAATAGCTAAAGAAGAGGAAGGCTGGAGCTACCAGATTACACCTAAGGAGGTGACGGAACTTTTAAAATCGCAATTAAGTAATCAATGGAAAGAAATTTTAAGCTCTAAACAGTAATTATGATAAGTGGTAATCTTGAGTATTTAATGACTAGTCTGCCTCATTTGCAGTTTACTAACTCGGTTGAAGCTAGAAATCGTGTATATGCTATTTTTAAGGCGTATGCATTAAATGAAGAGTCTTCATCACTTACAAACGTACTAAACCAAGAAGCTGCCAAATACCTATCACCCGAAAAAGAAAAACTTTTCAATCAAATAGAATTAAAAACAATACATGCATCAGAATTTCAAAATAGTAAATACAGCGTATTATCTGGTTTTTCAACTTTCTATTTAGCATTAAAACACAAACTGAAATCACTCAGGGAAACTCGAAATGAACCCTCTGAATTAACCAATACATCAAGCAACACACTAGTGTTAGAACCCGGCAATCCTTTGGAACAAGAAATTCAAATTATGCATTTGCAATGGGAAGAAGTAGAAAATCTGTCTATTGGTCATTTTTCAGATTTTGACGCCCTTGTAGCTTACAAGATAAAACTGTTTTTGATGCAAAGATGGTGGAGTTTTGATGAAGCAGTTGGATTCGAGAAATACTTAGATTTAATAAAAATGAGGAACGATGGGTGAGAAGATTTTAATGAATAAAAACACCCTTGCCGCGCTAAAATTAGAGCTGAAGGAATATAACGTAGCACTGCCTGTTTTTGAAATGAAAGAGCAACAGTTGAAAGTCTTGATTCAGTCTATCACAGAGCGTATCTCTAAATTAGAGGCCTCTGTAGAAAGCACAAATGAAGACATGAAGCCTTGGGTAGGTGTGTTTGCAGAAGATGTTGAAGATTTAAACCATGCTGTGAAAGTAAAAAAATTGACTACCAAATCCAGGGAAGTAGCAGGGGTACCTATAAAGGAGTTTGAAAATATTGATTTTGAAGACACAAATATAGACACCTTTCATACCCCTTTTTGGGTGGATGCCGCTGAAGAACTGATTAAAGATCAAAAGACCAATTTAAAAATATTAGAGTTGGAACAAAACAATATGCTATTGGTTCAAGAAGAGTTGGACGAAGCGAGGCGCATGAAAAATGCATTAAAAGAGGTTTTTATTCCCGAAACAGAGGATAATATTAGAAAAATTGAGATTTATCTGGGTGATGTAGAACGTTTAGCTATTGGTTGTGCCAAACTCGTAAAAAAGAAAAAACAATATAAAAAAGCCGTTTTATGATTGTTAGGATGAAAGAAATATTCCTTTTTACTTCATCAAAAAAAGCAGATGAATCCATTTATCAACTTGGTGAATTGGGTGTTGTGGATATACAAGAAATTAATGTATCTACAAATTCTACTATTGAACGTCATAAAAACAACATTAAGGATACAGAGGACGCTATTGCGTATTTAGAGGCGCATGAAAAAAAATCTAAAAATATTGAAAAAACGGGTCCTTATTTAATACATGATCCTAAAAGAATGGTTGAAAGAATCCTGAAAGCGAAAGACTTTGAGGTCAGTTGTAATAATCGCTTAGAATACCTAAATCAGCAAATAAAGTGGTACCACACTTGGGGTGAAAATGTAAAAACAAAACACATTGAGTATCTCAAAGAAAGAGGTATAAATCTAAAATTATATTTACTAGATAAACAACTTATTTCAACCATAGAGAAACAACATACCATTTTCGTTCTTGGTGAATTTGAGGATAAAGTTCTTACTGCACTTTGCAGTTTATACCCATCAGAACAATTGGAGTTCAAAGAAGTTGACATACCAAAAGAAACCTTTGAAAGTTTACAAGAACAAATCTTAAGAAAAGAGCGGCAACTTGTAGAACTAGAAGTCTTTCTAAATAGCCACGTAAAATACAAATATGTTTTAAAGGATTACCTATCATCTTTGGGCAATTACTTAGCTGCGGAAGAAGCTATAGAACACATGGGTACTATTAAAGATACATGTAGATATCTTAAAGGTTACCTTCCAAAAGTCGATATAGCGCGTTTTAAAATTGTAGCTAACAAGAATAATTGGGGTTATCATATCTCAGAACCTCAAGAGCCAGAGCATGTGCCTGTTTATATTAAAAATCCAAAGTGGATTGAGATTATAAATCCCATAATGAAATTTATAGATATTTTACCGGGCTATAAAGAAGTAGATGTTTCTATTTATTTTCTTATGGCTTTTGCCTTGTTTTTTGCCATGCTTGTTGGAGATGCTGGTTATGGGCTTATTTTCCTGTTTATCACCTTAATATTTAGAAAAAAATTACAAAAGCAGATGCGTATTTTGATATTGGTTTTAAGTATATCAACCATCATATGGGGTGTTTTAAGCGGCACTTATTTTGGTTCTTCAGAAATTGCTCAAATGCCCATATTTAAAGGTTTAATAATAGATAATATTGCTAGTTTTGGTATAGACAATGTATCATTTATGATGCACCTATCTTTTCTTATTGGTGCTATTCATTTAAGTATTGCTCATAGTGTAAGAGGTTTACAATTTATAAATTCTATAAAAGTGCTGAGTCAATTAGGGTGGATAGCCTTGGTTTGGGGACTTTTCTTCATCACAGAACAATTGGTTTTAGGTATTCCTATGCCTTTTTGGGGACAATGGCTTTTTATTGCTGGTGGACTTTTGGTAACCTTATTTTCAGCAGAAAACAAAAACTTTTTTAAAAGTATATTAACATCCATTGCAAATTTGCCGTTGAGTTTAATAAGTGGGTTTTCAGATATTGTATCTTATGTAAGACTTTTTGCGGTGGGTATGGCTACTGCTGCGGTAGCTGCAAGTTTTAACGGTATGGTATTGTCTTCCGGAATAGAGAACATGGGTTTTTTAGAAATTTTAATGGCTGCTATTGCTCTTTTATTAGGTCATGCTTTAAATATCGCATTGGCACTTATGGCAGTTATGGTTCATGGCATTCGATTAAATATGTTAGAATTTGCTAGCCATTTAGGTGTTGATTTTTCAGGTGAAGCTTATCGGCCCTTTAGGCTTATCTCTGATGAAAATTTAAAGAAACCAGAAAAAATAAATACTAAGTAAAATATAATAACCACAATAAATGACACTATTATGATAGAAATAGCAATAATTCAAAATGCAGTTCAAGGTTTAGGAGACATGGGCTTGTCCTTAAGTATCGCTTCAATTGGCTCTGCCATAGGAACAGGCATAGCTGGTATGGCAGCAATTGGTGCATGGAAAAAAATGATTACAAACGGACAAAAAGCATCAACGGCCATGCTCATTTTTGTTGGCGCACCTTTGTCTCAGGTAATTTATGGGATGATTTTAAAAAACGCCATAGCAGATGCTAATTTAGCCCCAGAATCATATATATGGCAAATTATAATTGGTTTGTTTGCGGGAGCTGCAATGGCTGGTTCTGCAATTTTTCAAGGTAAAACAGGTGCCCGAGCCTGTGATGCTATTGCCTCGGGAGCGAATGATACTGCAAAATATATCATGGTAATTGGTATTGTAGAAACAGTGGCTTTATTTGTGATGATTTTCACAATGACTGGTTTGCCAGGAAGCTAAACTAAATCAATTTTTTTAATAAAATAGAGAGCCATTTTTTTCAAAGGCTTTTTTATTTCGTATTTTTAAGAGGATAAATTAATTCTTATGATAAATAAGGAAGTTGCAAATGTTCAAGAGGCCTTAAAGGGTGTGACGGACAATATGGTTTTAATGCTTGGGGGCTTTGGGCTAAGTGGTATTCCAGAAAAAGCCATTGCCCAACTTGTAAAACTGGGTATTAAGGGTTTGACCTGTATCTCCAACAATGCTGGTGTTGACAATTTTGGTCTGGGGTTGCTTCTTCAAAAGCATCAAATAAAAAAAATGATTTCATCTTATGTGGGTGAAAATGAAGAATTTGAACGCCAAATGCTTTCTGGGGAATTGGATGTTGAATTAATACCGCAAGGTACTTTAGCCGAACGATGTAGAGCAGCACAAGCTGGATTTCCCGCATTTTATACACCAGCGGGCTATGGTACCGAAGTTGCAGAAGGTAAAGAAACCAGGGAATTTAACGGAAAAATGTATGTTTTGGAATATGCTTTTAAAGCTGATTTTGCTTTTGTAAAAGCATGGAAAGGCGATGCGGCTGGCAATTTAATTTTTAAAGGAACAGCTAGAAATTTTAATCCCGTTATGTGTGGTGCTGCAAAAATAACGGTTGCTGAGGTTGAAGAATTAGTACCACTTGGAACGTTAGATCCGAACCAAATTCACATTCCTGGGATTTTTGTCCAACGTATTTTTCAAGGTAAACATTATGAAAAACGGATAGAACAAAGAACTGTTAGACAAAAAGATTAATCAATTTAATAATTATATAATTTGAAGATGAGGAACGATTCAGAGAATTTAATTGTGAGATTGACATTTGAATTAGCACTTGATGTAGTTTCTTTTTCAGAAAAAATAAGAGCTAATAATAGGTTTGAAATGGCTTCGCAAATTTTTAGAAGCGGAACCTCAATTGGGGCTAATATTAGAGAAGCTCAAAATGCTGAAAGCAAAAGAGACTTCATTCATAAATTTAAAATTTCAGCAAAAGAAGCAGATGAATTAGAATATTGGTTGAAACTTTGTCAATCATCTGAACATTATCCAAATCCAGATGAAAAATTATTAAAAAATTTAAAATCTGTCATTTTAATTATATCTAAAATTATATCATCAAGTAAAAAAGCATAATTGACTAACTTTCAAATCAGCACATTAATAAATCAGAGCATGTTAGATAAAATAGGAATTGCAAAACGGTTAGCAAAAGAACTTAAAGATGGCTACTATGTCAATTTGGGAATAGGGATTCCTACTTTGGTAGCCAATTATGTTCCTAAAGGCATAGCCATTGAGTTTCAGAGTGAAAACGGTGTATTGGGCATGGGCCCATTTCCTTTTGAAGGTGAAGAAGATGCCGATATTATTAACGCAGGAAAACAAACCATAACAACGTTGCCAGGAGCTAGTTTTTTTGACTCTGCTTTAAGTTTTTCAATGATTCGTGGTAAACATGTCCATCTCACTATTCTTGGGGCTATGGAAGTAGCTGAAAATGGCGATATAGCCAACTGGAAAATACCCAATAAAATGGTAAAAGGAATGGGAGGTGCCATGGATTTAGTTGCTAGTGCAGAAAATATCATCGTTGCCATGATGCATACCAATAAAGAAGGTGAATCAAAATTGCTTAAACGGTGTACTTTGCCATTAACAGGCGTTGGGTGTATAAAAAAGATAGTAACTAATCTAGCAGTGCTAGAGGTTACAAATAAGGGCTTTAAACTTCTGGAAAGAGCTCCCGGGGTTTCTATTGAGGATATAAAAAACGCTACCGAAGGCACACTAATTATAGAAGGCCATATTCCAGAAATCACTTTTTAAACTACGAAAATCCACCTTAAATCGACGAAATGTCCAACAAAAAATAAATTTCATCGATTTTTTTTGTTTTTAAACAGATATTTAAAAATAATGTTACATATTAGCAATCCTCAAATAAGCCAAAATTAACCATAGATTTCCCCAAATCTACCTTAAACTTAGTACTTATGAATTACGCAGCTAATCTACCTGAACTACCTACAAATGAAGACAGCAAATTCAAAGAAACATTAAGAGAGAATTTGCAGTTTTTTAAAAGCCTACTTTACATTACAAAAAAACTATTCATGCTATAATCCTTTGGGTATAGCATGAATAAGTTTTTTGGTGTATTCTTTTTTTGGATGGTTGTAAATCATATCGGCATCATCTAATTCCTCAATGTGTCCTTGATTCATGACCAATAATTGATCGGACATATATTTCACTACGGCTAGGTCGTGTGAAATAAAAATATAAGTAAACCCAAAAGTGGCTTTTAATTCGTTCAACAAGTTTAATACTTGTGCTTGAACTGATATGTCTAAAGCAGAGACGGACTCATCGCAAACAATTAATTTTGGTTGTAACGCTATAGTTCTGGCTATACCAATACGTTGGCGCTGACCACCAGAAAACTCATGAGGATATCGGTTGTAATAGTCTTCAGATAAACCAACCCGATTTAAAATGTCGATCACTTTTTCTTTTCTTTCTTTATCAGAATTATAAAGCTGATGGACTTTCATGGGTTCCATAATTGCTTCTCCGACAGGAATTCTTGGGTTTAAAGAAGAATAAGGGTCTTGAAAAATAATTTGAATGTCTTTTCTAAGGTTTCTGGTGTCGGTTTTAGAAAGTTTTGTAATATCAATACCTTTATATAAAATTTTTCCAGCAGTGGCTTTATCTAATTGAAGAATGGCATTGCCTAAGGTTGATTTTCCACAGCCAGATTCACCAACCAGTCCTAATGTTTCGCCTTCAAACAATTTAAAACTAACATTATCGACCGCTTTAAAGGATTTTGGTTTTGTAAACCATCCCGATTTTGAAACATACTCCTTTTCAACATTTATAACTTCCAATAAAGGTGGTTTACTGTATAATGTTTCATGATTTTGTTTTCGCTGTTCTGAAGTTATGATGTCTTTCGATACGGAATTATTCAAATAATCTTGAATAGTAGGTAATACTTTTAATCTTGTTTTTAAGGAAGGGCGAGAATTAATGAGTGCTTTTGTATAGGTATGTTGAGGTGCTTTAAAAATATCTGAAACCGTTCCCTGCTCAACAATTTCTCCTTTATACATCACTAAAACCCTGTTGGCAATTTCAGAAATAAGCGCTAAATCATGCGTAATAAAAATGATGCTCATTTTAGTTTTAGCTTGCAACTCTTTTAATAATTCGATGATATTTTTTTGAACGGTAACATCGAGTGCGGTAGTTGGTTCGTCGGCAATTAAAATATCTGGTTTACATGCTATGGACATCGCAATCATAACACGTTGTTTTTGTCCGCCCGAAATTTCATGTGGATAGGCCTCATATACACGATTTGGGTCAGGTAATTTTACCTGTTCAAAAAGCGATAGGGTTTCTTGTTTGGCTTGTAACTTGGATAGGTTTTCATGTTGCAATAGGATTTCCTGAACTTGTTTCCCGCAAGTCATGGACGGATTTAAAGAACTCATGGGTTCTTGAAAAATCATGGCTATTTTTTTGCCTCGAATGGTTTGAAACGATTTTGATGATAAGGTTGTTAAATCATTATTCTCATACATGATACTACCGGAAGTTATTTTGCTGATATTTTTTGGAAGCAATCCTAAAATAGCTAAAGAGGAAACCGATTTTCCTGAACCAGATTCACCAACAATGCCCAATATCTCATTTTCAAATAAGTTATAGAACATATTATGAATCACTTCATTTATTCCAAATGAAATGGAAAGGTTTTCAACACTTAATATGCTCGTTTTCTCCATTTAAATATGAATAATATCATCGTCAGTTAATATGGAATCACCACGAAGGCGCAAGAATATTTGAGCTACCGCTACGGTGTCTTTTTCACAATAGGTAATAATCCTATCAATTTGATTTTCTTCATAATACACTCGGTAAACTTCGCTGCCATCAATATCATCTTTAGGGGATGGAATGCCTAAAATATGTGTTAAAAGTTTTAAAGAGGTGTAGTTTTTATAATCACCAAACTTCCATAATTCCAAAGTATCTAAATGTGGTACTTCCCAAGGTTTTTTGCCAAAAAGATTGAGTTTATGTGGCAATTCTATATTGTGAATAATCATGCGACGAGCGATGTATGGAAAGTCAAATTCCTTACCATTATGTGCACAAAGTACATGTTTTGTTTCGCTAAAATGAGTTATGAGTAGGTTTTTAAAATCCTTTAAAATTTTTATTTCATCTCCAAAAAAGGACGTAACCCTGAATTGCCTTGTATCGCCCTGAAGTTTAAAATAACCCACCGAAATACAAACTATTTTGCCAAATTCTGCCCAAATACCAGCGCGTTCATAAAAGTCTTCTGCGCTTTCATCTTCTTTTCTTTGGTATTTCGATTTTAAGTCCCAAAGGGTTTGTTTGGTTTTATCTAAATCAGAGAACTGTTGCACTTCAGGAACGGTTTCAATATCTAGGAATAATATGTTTTCTAAATTTAGTTTTGAGATCATTTAATGAAGTGTTTGCTTATTGTTAAACATTATGAAATCTGATATTTGTTAATCATTTTTTCAATTTGAAGACGGTGCCTTAAGATATGAACAATGGCATGTTCTATAATTCCTTCTAAGTCATAAGTTGACCATGAGGTTTTGATTAATGTATTTAATAATTCGTCATCTGTCAACAGCCATTTATCTTCAAAAGTTTTAACGGTATAGTCAAACATTTTGTCGAGCTCTAATACGCCTTGATTTATGTTATCAATTTCTATTTCATAAACAACATAGCTATTTCCAAATCTTTTTCTAATATGATTTGCATAAACATATCCTGAACGAACAACATGAAGAACTATATTTTTTATTGATTGAAAATCTTTTTCAGCTTCTTTGTTGTAAATTTTCATAAATTCTGCATTAGGAATTTTCAATAATAATGTTTTTAATTCATTAAGTGCTTTTTCGTATTCATCAGTTAAAGCTCCTATAGCACCTTTTCTATATATATTCTGCATATCAAAAATTTCAAGTTATTTTCTCCCCATCATTTTATAGGCTTCTTCTATATAAACCGTAACATCATCGGAAAATTGGCCAACGCCTGCATCGGGCGATTTTTTATGTCCTAACCGCACAATAATCACATTATCATTAGGCTCAACAATCACATATTGCCCAAGATGCCCGCGCATCATAAAAAAATGTTTGTCACCAACATCTTTTAACCACCATCCGTAGCCATATTGTGGACTTTCTTTAAATCTTGGGGTAATCGATTTTATCACAAAGGCAGAATCCAATACTTGTTTTCCGTTCCATTTACCATAGTCTTTATATAGTTTTCCAAAACGCGCGAAATCTTTGGCGTTGCTGGAAATACAACAAAATGTTTTTGCCAATTGGTTTGTGTCATCGTCCAATTGCCAAAGTGCATCTTCAGTGGCGCCTAATGGTTGCCAAAAACTTTCTGAAAGATATTGTGCGAGTTTTTCACCTGTTGCTTTTTGAATGATCATGCCCAATAATTGAGTGTTGCCACTTAAATATTCAAATGATTTTCCAGGCGTTTTTACAATTTTTTGGGTTAATATGGTTTTTTCTAAATCGGACGCATAATTAGCTCGAGCGGTTACTGAAAATGGGCCTGTATAATTTTCTACCCAATCCAGCCCAGAAGCCATGGAAGCCAAATCGCCCACGGTCGTTTTTGTATCATTATATTCAGGATAAAAATCACTAATGGGTTGATCCAAACTTTTTATATGCCCTTCCATAATAGCTTTACCGAGCAGCGATGTAGTAATGCTTTTTGCCATGGAAAAAGAATTGGTTTTCGAATTGGCATTAAAACCATCATAATAATTCTCAAACCAAACACTGTCATTTTTTATAATGACATAAGCCACGGTTCCCCAATCTGTATTGACTTTAGAAAGCTTTTCGGTCTCTTTTACTGAATTGTAATTTTTATGAAGAGGCCATGGTTGTGGGTTGTTTCCCTTTTTTATAGTATCATTTTCAAAATAGGGGTAATCATCAATAAAAGCAGTCGTGTGGCCAGTAAAATACACAATACGAGCTCCTCTTATAATGTAACTATAACCAGTAATATAAAGTAAAGCAACAATGAAAATTATACTAATAATAATCCATTTAAGGAATTTTTTCAAGAATTTCATGTAAGTTATTTAGTAGAAATAAATATACTAATTTATGGTGAATTTCTTGATATTATAAAAATGTGAACGTTAAAATAAAGATTGTTGCTTAAAGGGACTTTCATGATGTAACAACCATTCTTTACGATGAAGTCCACCAGCATAACCTGTTAAACTACCATCTTTACCAATAACACGATGGCAAGGCACAATAATCCATAATGGGTTTTTGGCATTGGCGTTTGCAACAGCACGAATCGCTTTTACGTCGCCAAGTTGTTTTGCTAAATCTAAATAAGAAACCGTTTTTCCATAAGGAATTTGCTCTAACTGTTTCCAAACTTGTTTTTGAAAATTGGTGCCTTCGGGATTTAATTTAAGGTCGAATTTTTTTCGTATGCCTTGAAAGTATTCTTGTAATTGAAACGCGCAATCCTCAAGAAACACCGGAATAATATCAGTTATTTTTTCTTTAGATTCCTGCTTTCGTAGGAAAGACAAATTATTCGATTTTCCTTCGGAAAGTTCTATATTATCTAAAACTATTACAGATGAAATGCCATTTACATCACCACTGATTTTAGTGTAACCTATAGGCGATTTGATGATGCACTCATCCATTTATTTAGTCGATTTGGTCTTTTTCGTCAATAATACCAAGTCGTTTTGCACGGGCTTCCCAACTTTTTCTTGCCAAATGTTGTAAGTCGGCAATGTTATCACTCTCATCCATAATTTCAAACCCTAGTAAGGTTTCAATCACATCTTCCATAGTAACGATACCACTTACGGAACCATATTCATCAACGACCAATGCCATATGGTTTTTACTATTCACTAATTGATCTAACAATTTAGGAATCGCGAGGGAACGATTGACAATAATGATATTTCGCTTGATATCAACCAATTTTTTGCTGTTGTTATCATTCGCCATTTCCCTGAAAACATCATCTTTTAATACCAATCCTGTAATGTTATCGATTTCATCTTGAAATACGGGGATACGAGAAAAACGAACGTGCTGGTTTTCTTTAAAAAATTCTTCAACGGTCATATCTTCACTAACCGTTTTAATAACGGTACGTGGTGTCATAACATCTTTTGCCTGAATGTTTTTAAAAGTCAGTAAGTTTTTAATCACCGTACTTTCTGAGGCTTCAAAAAGACCTTCTTCTTCAGCTATTTGCGTCATGGCATAAAACCCGTCCCGACTCATAACACTATGATGCCCTTTGCCACCAATAAGTTTGGTAGTTAATTGTAGGAGCCATAAAATTCCTGTCCACTTTAATGGAAATATCAAGAGGTTTAAACTCACGGCTGTAAAGTTGCCCAATTGTCGCCAATATGTTGCACCAATCGTTTTAGGGATTATTTCAGAAGCTACTAAAATAAAAATAGTCATAACAGAGGAAACCACACCTACCATCAAATCTTCAGTAAATGGAAAGCCTAAAAACATCGTTTTTTCATTTCCGTAGATTTCTGCATAGGCTGTTTTGGCTTGTACACCCACTAAAATAGCGCCTACCGTATGTGCTATGGTATTAAAGGTTAAAATGGCTATCAGTGGTCGATCCACATCCTTTTTATAATTTGCTAAGATAACAGCAAACGATTTGCCTTCTTTTTTATTGATATTCAAATAAGTAGGTGTTAAGCTTAGAAATACAGCTTCAATAATGGAGCACCAAAAAGAGAAAACGATAGCGATTAGCGCATAGACTATTAGTAGTCCCATAACTATTTAAATTTTTGTTAAAGCTATGAAATTAATTTTACAATTTCCTTTGCAAAATAACTAGCAATGAGGTCGGCTCCTGCACGTTTTATAGCTGTAACTTGTTCTAGCATAACGGCATCGTGGTCTATCCAACCTTTTTCGGCAGCCGCTTTTAACATGGCATATTCACCAGAGACTTGATAAACCGCTACAGGTACATTCACAACATTTTTTATGTCTCTAACAATGTCTAAATAACAAAGCCCGGGTTTTACCATCACAATGTCGGCGCCTTCATCAATATCCATTTCGGTTTCACGTATGGCTTCAAAACGATTGGCATAGTCCATTTGATAAGTTTTTTTGTCTTTAGGGATATTTATCATATCAACTGGAGCAGAATCTAAGGCATCACGAAAAGGGCCATAAAACGACGAGGCATATTTAGCCGAATAACTCATTATGCCCGTATCTGTAAAACCCCCTTGTTCCAATGCTTCACGGATGGTCACTATACGGCCGTCCATCATATCACTCGGTGCTACAAAATTAGCACCTGCTTTGGCATGGGATACGCTCATTTCAGCCAACAAATCAACGGTTGCATCGTTCACAATAATGCCATTTTCTATAATACCATCGTGTCCGTAAGACGAATAAGGGTCTAAAGCCACATCGGTCATTACCAACATATCTGGACAAGCATTTTTTACGGTTTTAATGGCACGCTGCATTAATCCATTCGGATTTAAAGCTTCTGTGCCTTTGTTGTCTTTTAAATTATCTGGGACTTTTACAAATAGCAACACCGATTTTAATCCCAGTTTCCAAAGTTCCTTCACTTCTTTTTCCAGCAAGTCTAAACTAAAACGGAAGTAATTAGGCATGGATGCGATTTCCTCCTTAATGCCTTTGCCTTCAACCACAAAAAGCGGCACTAAAAAATCGTTTGGAGAGATTATGGTTTCACGAACTAAAGAGCGAATGGCTTCGTTGGTTCTTAATCGTCTGTTTCTTCTTAATGGGAACATGTTGTGTAATGTTAAAGGTTCAATGTTAATTTAGCTGTTGATGGTTTTCAATGGAAGTTTCCCAACCGTCATAACAGCCGTTATATTTTTCTGCAATTTCAGTAAATCTTTCAAAATATAAACTGAATACATCTTCATTAATAGCTTCTTTACTAAAAACAATAAGCAACAATTTATCAAAATCTTTTCTGATTTCAAGGTCCTTATACTGAGTTTTAAAACCAACATTGTTTAAGTGTAACTCGCACTTTTCCAAGTTGGTTAGGTTCTCAAAATAGAACCATTGGGTAACTTCACGTTTTTTATTAAACCTATCACCAAAAAGATTTAAAATATGAATGACTCTTCTGTTTAACTTTATCATTTTATAACCAATCTACAGGATTCTTTAAAACGTATAATAACTTTTCTTCGTCACTTCCTTTTTCAGGATGATGGTCATAAACCCATTGTACATGAGGTGGCAAACTCATTAAAATACTTTCTATGCGTCCGTTGGTTTTAAGTCCGAAAAGCGTGCCTTTATCATGGACTAAATTGAATTCCACATAACGCCCGCGTCTAATTTCCTGCCAAGTTCTCTGAGCATCCGTATAAGGTAAATCTTTTCGCTTTTCAACAATAGGCACGTAAGCATCTAAAAAGCTATTGCCAACATCTGTCACAAAGTGATACCAATCTTCTACGCTGATAGCTTCAGTAGCTTTGCAATAATCGAAAAACAAACCGCCAATGCCCCTGGCTTCTTCACGATGTGCATTGTAAAAGTAGTCGTCGCAACGTTTTTTATAATCTTTATAAAAATGCTCATTATGACGGTCGCAAGCCGTTTTACAAGTTTTATGGAAATGTATGGCATCGTCTTCAAAGAGGTAATAAGGGGTTAAATCTTGTCCGCCACCAAACCAAGAATCTACAATGTCTCCATCAGCATCATACATTTCAAAATACCGCCAATTAGCGTGAACCGTTGGCACCATGGGATTTTTGGGATGAAGCACCAAGCTCAATCCACAAGCAAAAAAATCGACATCACCAACATTAAAATACGCTTGCATGGATTTTGGAAGTTTCCCATGCACACCAGAAATATTAACACCACCTTTTTCAAAAACATGTCCGTTTTCAATCACACGGGTGCGTCCGCCACCGCCTTCAGGCCGTTCCCAAATATCTTCTTTAAAACAAGCTTTCCCATCTACTTTTTCTAATTTAGAAGTAATAGTATCTTGAAGGGAGTGAATGTATTTGAAGAATGTATCTTTCATTATATTGATTTAGTTGTTTTGACACTCAAAATAATATAACCAATGATGGCCGATACTAAAGACCCGATAAGAATACCAATTTTTGCAGAATCCAAATAAACAGGGTCATCTATAAAGGCCAAACTGGCAATAAAAATAGACATAGTAAATCCAATACCGGCCAAAAAGGAAACACCTATAATTTGCCTGAAGCTAATATCCAAAGGAACTTCAACAAGTCTTATTTTTTTTGCTAGGAATATAATGCTAGAAATACCTATGCTTTTACCAATAATTAGAGCGGCTACAATATTTATAACTAAAGCGGTATCTAAATGAATATCACTATTAATGATAACTCCTGCATTTGCCAATGCAAAAATGGGTATGATGAAATAAGCAACCCAATCGTGTAAGTTATGTTCTAAATGCTGAAGTGGCGATTGGTATCTTTTTGTCCAATCTTCCAAATTATCAATTTCATTAATTTGCTCTACTGAAAGGATGGGTTTTTTCAAAATAGAAGCCATTTTAATATTATTGGTAATGGTTACCAAATTATCTACAAACTCAGGTGTTTTAATCTTTTGTCCAATGGGAACAGAAAAAGCAAGTAAAACACCGGCAAGAGTTGGATGTATGCCAGCTTTTAAAAATAATGTCCAAATAACGATTCCAAATACAACCATTATAAACTTAGAGTAATAGCCTTTAAAAGATAAAAGATATAAAATGGCTAGTAGTATAATGGCAGCTATCAATAGCCCAAATTTAATACTTCCGCTATAAAACAAAGCGATAACCAAAACAGCTCCAAGATCATCAACAATGGCAAAAGCAGTTAAGAACACTTTTAAACTTAAGGGCACTTTATCGCCGAGAAGTTTGAGTACAGCTAAAGAGAAGGCAATATCTGTAGCCATAGGGATTCCCCAACCTTTAAATGTTTCGGGATTTTGATTTAAAACTATAAAAATACCAACAGGAACTATCATGCCCCCAAGTGCACCAAATAATGGAAAAGCTAATTTTTTAATAGAGTTTAATTCGCCTATTAAAAACTCCCTTTTAATTTCTAAGCCTATTAAAAAAAAGAAAATGGCCATGAGCCCATCATTAACCCATAAAATTAAGGGTTTATATAGCTCAAAATTTTGTGTTTTAAATCCTATTTTATATTGCCAAAGCGATTGATAACTTTCAGAAAGCGGAGAGTTCGCCCAGGCTAAGGCAACAATAGTTGCAATCATCAATAAGATACCACTAAAGCTTTCTATCTTGACAAATTTTTGAAATGGAGATAAGATTTTTTCAGGTATCATGTAATTGGTTTTAGTTTTTATATTCTTTCACGGCATCAATAAATGCTTTGGCATGGTCTAACGGAATGTTAGGTAAAATACCATGGCCCAGATTAACGATGTATTTGTCTTTGCCAAATTCGTTTATCATTTGATGCACCATTTTTTTGATTTCGGCAGGTGGCGATAATAAACGAGCAGGGTCAAAATTACCTTGAAGGGTTATGTTACCGCCTGTTAAATAACGGGCATTTCTAGGAGAACAAGTCCAATCGATTCCTAAAGCGGAAGCATTACTTTTTGCCATCTCACCAAGTGCGAACCAACAACCTTTACCAAAGGCTATAACTGGAGCATCATCTTTTAAGGCTTCAATTATTTGATTGATGTATTGCCAAGAAAATTCTTGATAATCTACAGGCGATAACATGCCTCCCCAAGAATCGAAGATTTGAACAGCGTCAACACCAGCTTTCACTTTTTCTTTTAAATAGGCAATGGTAGTGTCTGTAATTTTTTGAAGCAATACATGGGCTGCTACAGGATTTGTAAAACAGAATTCTTTGGCTTTATCAAATGTTTTGCTGCCTTGGCCTTGTACGCAATAACAAAGAATTGTCCATGGTGAACCAGCGAAACCAATAAGAGGAATCTCATCATTTAATAATTCCTTAGTGGCTTTTATGGCTTGATAAACATAATCCAACGCTTGTGTGACATCTGGAACAATGACGTTATCAACATCTTTTGCGGTGCGAACCGGATTCGGTAAATAAGGACCGAAATTTGGTTTCATTTGTACCTCAATATTCATGGCTTGCGGAATCACCAAAATATCGCTAAATAAAATAGCGGCATCCATACCGTAACGGCGAATAGGCTGCACGGTAATTTCGCTTGCAATTTCTGGTGTTTGGCAACGCGTAAAGAAATCGTACTTTTCGCGTAGGGCTATAAATTCTGGCAAATAACGGCCTGCTTGGCGCATCATCCAAACGGGTGGTCGGTTTACGGTTTCTCCTTTTAATGCTCTTAAAAATAAATCGTTTTTTATCATATCTAGCTTTTGGCTTTTGGCTATTAGCCTTTAGCCGTGTTTTATTTTATTGATTAAACTATTGATCATTTTTGCTTCTTTTTCAATGGCTTTAAAAATAGGTTCTAAGACTTCAAGCTTTATAAAACCTAGTTCTTGAGTAATAATTAATTGAGTCTCTAATTCAAATAAAGAACCTATGGCAATTTCTAAGAAGCGTTTAAATTCAACTTCACTATTTCTACTACAACCTTCTGCTATGTTAGAAGGAATTGATATTGATGTTCTAGTTATTTGACTTCTTAAACCAAATTTTTCTTCGGAAGGCAGTTTTTCAGACAATAGATAAATTTCCTTTACAAGGTCAATACCATTCTTCCAAATATCAAGTTTTCTAAAATCTCTCATTTTTTAATTTTGCTAAAGGCTAAAGGCTAAAGGCCAATATAATATTCATTCACCAATTCAATAACACTTTCAACTGTTGGTACTTTTGCAATCCGAACATCATCAAAATGTTTCTTGGCTTCGGTTGCCGTGGTTTCACCAATACAAAAAGCAATACCATTGGCGTGGTTCTTTTCTAAATAACTCTGAACGGTTGAAGGACTATAAAACATAACACCTTCAATGGAATCAGGAATTTTTATAGCATCCAACTTTGTTTGATAGGCTTCAACTTCGGTTACTTTAATATTATTTTCTTCTAAAATAGTTGGTAAATCATCCAGCCTTAAATCACTACAAAAATAAGTGACTTCTGTACCTTCCATATAGTCCACTAAATAATGGGCCAGCTTTTTAGCACTATTTTCCGAATGGGTTACTTTACCTATCTTTTTTTCAACTAATTGTTTGGTACGTCTGCCAACACAATATATATTTTTAAACTGTAATTCAATGGCAGAATAATTTGTGGTTAAAGATTCCACCGCATTTTTACTGGTTATTACCACGTTTTTGATTTCATTTTTCAGGAAACGTGGATGAATTCTATTCAAACTTATTTTTATGAAGTCGCCACTGTCAACCACTACTTTTTCATGAAATAAAAGCCGCTGACCTTCCGTAAGTGATTTTGTTGAATAGACATTCGTTTTTTTATTGGAATGCTTGATGGCGTCCATAAGGCGTTTGCCACCACGTTCAATCACAAAATTGGCACAAAATTCTGCCATGTCATGATGCTCGCCCAATTTTTTAACCCTTGTAACATCAATTCTTTTAGAGCCATCGGTGCTTAATAATACACCTTTAAAATTCACCTCTTCATTTTTAATATACGCAAGTGCTCCAATAGGTGCTGTACAGCCACCTTCTAGCTTATTTAAAAATGCGCGTTCAATGGTGGTACATATTTCGGTTTCTTCATGGTTAAGTTCTTTACAAATAGTTCTTATCTCTTCGTCATCTTGTAAAGCCGTAATCATAATGGCACCTTGCGCTGGGGCGGGAATCATCCATTCTAAATTTATGGCTTCTTCAGGTCTTAAACCAATTCTGCCTATACCGGCAGCGGCAAAAATGGCCCCATTCCAATCCTCGTTATCTTCTAATTTTTGTAATCTGGAATTTACATTGCCCCTTAAATCTACAATAGTGTGTGTTGGAAATCTATTTAACCATTGTGCACGCCTACGTAAACTTCCTGTGGCAATGATGCCTTTTTTTGAACTTAAAAACTCTTCATTATCTTTAAAAATCAATGTGTCATGTACGTTGCCACGCTTTATAACAGCCGCTTGAACAATCCCTTTTGGTAAAACAGTTGGAACGTCTTTTAAGGAATGTACAGCGATATCAATATCATGGTTTAACATGGCAATATCTAAAGTACGGGTAAAAATCCCTGTAATTCCAAGTTCGTATAAAGGTTTATCCAATACCAAATCGCCAGTAGATTTTACAGGAACTAATTGGGTTTTATGCCCTAGATTTTCGAGTTGACTTTGTACTATTTTGGCTTGCCATAAAGCTAATTCACTATCGCGGGTACCAATTTTTATTATTTTAGACATGTATAAAAGTTCAATTTTATGGGTGTAAATTATTTTTTTAAAGATTGATTTTAGCTCATATTTCCAATTTTAGAAATGTTATCATTCAAGCCAAAAACAACCAAGACATCATCGGTTTCAATAATGGTATCACCTGATGGAATTCCAATAACTTCTAACTGAGTTGTAGAAACGCCAATTAAGTTTGTTTTTTCCTTTTTGCGTAAAATGGTTACAATGTTTAAATTGTAATTGGTTCTAAAATTTATATCTAAAATGGTTTTGCCAATAAAAGCAGTAGGTGTTTTAACTTCAGAAATAGAATAGCGCTTGTCAATTTTAAAATTATCAACCATATTCTTAAGATTGAGCTTATCAGTTAGTTTGTCTGCAGCTTCTTGTTCTGGGTGTACAATAAAATCAATACCCATGGCTTGTAAAACAGTATCATGTATAGGTGATAGCGATCTACTTATAACTCGTGCCGTACAAAGTTTTTTAATGATTGCCGTAGTAATAATGGCAGCGCCTTCATTTTCGCCAATGGCTATAACAGCTATATCTGTTTGCTTTATTGGTAAGGCTTGATAGGCTTGTTCGTTTGTGGAATCTAAACAGATACTATGAGATATTTTGTCTTTTATTAAATTAACTTTTTCCATTTTATAATCAACTCCAATGACTTCATTGCCTGTTTCCGTTAGACTTAAAGCTAAAGACATTCCAAAATTACCGAGACCAAAAATGATGACTTTCATCTTGCTTAATTTTTAATTTATTAAAATATTTTCCTGTGGATATTGATAGAATTTTTGCCCTATTTGCCCCAACATGCCAAACAGTAAGTTTAACATACCTATCCTACCTATAAACATAACGATTATTATAACAATTTTGCTATTATATGATAGAGTTGGCGTAACATTCAAGCTTAAACCAACGGTACTGTAAGCCGAAAAACACTCAAAAGCTATTTCTAGAAGCGTTTTGTTAGGTTCAAAAAAGAGCAATAAAACAATGGCCATTCCTATAACAATTAATGAAATGGATATAATGGCAAAGGCTCTGTTTACGGTGCTACTGGAAATTTCCCTTGAGTTGATTTCTATTCTTTTTTTCCCTTTTGCGGTAGCAAAAATATTTAATGTTGCAATGGCAAAGGTACTGGTTTTTATACCACCCCCAGTTGACGCAGGCGATGCGCCAATCCACATCAATAACATTACAAAAAGCAATGAAGGGGTTGCTACCTGGGTATAATCAATGGTATTAAACCCTGCCGTTCTTGGGGTTACTGAAGAAAACATGGCAGTTGTTACTTTGCCAAAGGTAGATGTATGTTCTTTAAGCGTGTAGTTGGCTTCAAAAAAGTAAAAATAAATAAATCCAGATACCAGTAAAACGCTAGTTGTAACCAAAATTAACTTAGAATTTAGGGTAATAACCCTAACCGATTTTAGTTTTCTAGTTTTATAAAATAAATTAATAATAAAGTTTTTTAAATAGGTTAGTATGTTAAATACAATATTATAGCCCAAACCGCCAAAAATGATGAGCACCATAATAACCCATTGTAAAGAGTATTCAAAACGAAGACCAGGATCATAAAAACTAGTTGACGATGTTGAAAAACCAGCGTTACAAAAAGCGGAAACTGCATGAAAAATAGAGAAAAAGACCTTGTTTTCTACAGACGTAACGTCATTTATTGAGCCATAAATAAAGAAAACCCCAACGCATTCAAGGCCTAAAGTAAACAAAACGATTTTTACTGCTATTTTAAAAATATCTTGCAGGTTTTCTGAAGCCGTAAAATCTTTTAGATACATGCCTTCACTAAACGAAGAACTTTCTTTAAAGAAATAAGCAAAAAAAGACGTAAATGTTAATATGCCTAAACCACCAATTTGAATTAAAACCATAATAACGGTTTGCCCCAATTGTGTAAAATCGTTTGCGGTATCTAAAACGGCCAAACCAGTTACGCAAATAGCACTTGTTGAGGTAAAAAGGGCATCAATAAAAGAAATGCCATGCGTGGTTACTTTTGGCAACATTAAAAAGAGGGCGCCAATAAGCGAGAAAATGCCAAAACTGCCAACAAACAAAATGGCAGGATTAAAATATATTTTATAGATGTATTTAATTAAAAATGTCAGTCTTATCAGCAAATAAAAGAAGAGTCCTATTTCAAAAATAACTTTAGTTTTTACGGTAAGTTCAACAATTGAATAGTCGTAATTATATAGTATGAATGAGGTGGCGGCAATTAAAGTTGATAGTAGAAAAATGATGTTAAACCTGACTGATTTCCTTGAGCTTTTGTCTTTAAACTGATAGCTTTTTATCACATTAAAAGCTATTAACAGAAGTACAATAACAAAAAACCCTACTAGTTTATAGGGTTTATAAGTATCATCAATAGTGAAACCAAAATCAAAGATTAAGAAGAACAGAATGAATATATCTAAAAAACGATATAGATTTGTGAAGCTTTTGTTGTTTTTCATCTTATCTTAAAACTTAAGTTTTTTACTTTATGCTTGTAGTTAAAATTTAACCGCAAAAGAATAAAGTAGCAAATGTAAAAGTCTTAAACATTTGTTGGAGTTTCTTCTAGCTGAAATACTTTTTTAATAAACTCTAGACTATCATCAGTAGACATATTATCATTTTTTAAATGGTAAGCAAAATGATTGGTTATTTTTTGAATGAGGTTATTGCTAATCAATTCAGCCTGCACTTCATTAAAGTCTGAAAGTTTTTTACGTTGGGTATCTAATTCCGAAGCAGCAAAATCAAGTAATTTGTGCTTTAGGGCTTTAATGGTTGGGGCAAATTTTCTAGTTTCCAACCAATCATTAAATTCCGTGTTTACTTCTTTAATAATAGCTTCAGCAAAAGGGATATGTGTTTTTCTTTTTTCTAAAGTTCCATCGGTAATTTGGGAAAGATGATCTAAATGTACCAGTTTAACATTTGGTAAATTTTCAACGTTTTCGTCTACATTTTTAGGAATGGACAAATCTAAAATTAGAAGTGGTTTTTTTGTTTGAATAATATGTTTATCAATCGTGGGTCGATGTGCGCCGGTTGCCACAATTAATATATCTGATTTACTTATTTCTTCTTGTAAATTGGCATAATCCTTAACAATTAAATTAAACTTTCCAGCAATTTGTTCAGCCTTGTCTTTTGTTCTGTTTATTAAAGTAATATGCTCGTTTTTTGTGTGTTTTACTAAGTTTTCACAGGTATTTCTGCCTATTTTACCTGTGCCAAAAAGTAAAATATTTTTATTTTTAATGTCTTCAACCGTATTAAAAATATATTGAACAGAAGCAAAAGACACCGATGTTGCACCAGACGATAATTCCGTTTCAGTTTTAATACGTTTGCTGGCTTGAATTACAGAATTTACAAGACGCTCTATAAAAGGGTTCAACAAACCATTTTTTCTTGAAAGCTTAGCACTGTTTTTAAGTTGACTAATAATTTCAAAATCACCTAGAATTTGACTATCTAAACCAGAACCCACTCGAAACATATGGGTTATGGCATCTTTGTTTTTATAAATGTAGGCTACTTCTTGAAATTCTTCAACTGTACCATTAGTATTGTCACAAAGCAATTTAATAAGTTGATAAGGATGTTGGGCAAAACCATAAATTTCAGTGCGGTTACATGTAGAGGTAACAATTAAACTCTCAATATTTTCAGTTATAGCTTGAGTAAGCAATGCTTTCTTGGAGTCTTCATCCAAACTAAAGCGTCCTCTTATGTCTGCATCGGCCTTTTTATAGCTCAAACCAATGGCATAAAAATTATTACTTTTGGATATATTGTATTGTTGCATGCTTATAACTCGAAATTTCTCAAGCAAATGTATGTTGATGGCTATTAAAAAAATAACGCTCAAAGAACTTTTAATATCGTTTGTGGTTTTTTAGTATGTTTTTTGTCAAAAATATGATTTTTGTCATATTTTTGCATATTATACGATAGTTTTATCGATTTTATTTATAACGAATCTAAATAATAAACTTGTGATTGATGATAAAAGTCAACTAGAAAATGTCGCTAAAAGTCCTTTTGAGGAAACAAAAGTAGATGACGGATTTTTTATATTAACATATAAAAACGATAAAAGTATCGCTCAAAGTATTGTTAAAGAGATACATAGTGATTTTATTCAATTTCATTTTTGCCTTAAAGGGTCTTGTAAATTTGTATTTAATGAAGGCCGATATGCCTTGAACATTCTTGAAGAAAACTCATTACTTTTGTATAATCCACAACGTGAATTGCCAATTAATCTGGAAGTAAACCCAAATTCTTGGATTGTTACCGTGCTTATATCTATAAAAAAATTTCATGGTTTGTTTTCTCAAGAAGCCGATTACATATCATTTTTAAACGAAGATAACAAAGACAAAAAGTATTATAAGGATGGTGTTATTTCACCATCATTGGCCATTGTATTAAACCAGTTAATAAACTATAATTTAAATCAAACTATTAAAAACCTGTATTACAGAGGGAAAGCTTACGAACTTTTAAGCTTGTATTTTAACAGGAGTGAAGATGCTAATATTGAACAATGTCCGTTTTTAGTTGACGAAACCAACGTGATTAAAATAAGAAAAGCAAAAGATATTATAATTTCTCGTTTAGCGGAACCGCCAAGTTTACAAGAGCTCGCAGATGAAATAGGATTAAATCTTAAAAAGCTTAAGGAAGGGTTTAAACAAATTTATGGTGATTCGGTATTTAGCTTTTTATTTGATTATAAAATGGAAGTAGCCCGAAAATTATTGGAGTCTGGTGAAAATAATGTCAATGAAGTAGGCTTAAAAGTAGGTTACAGTACTTCAAGCCATTTTATTGCCGCTTTTAAAAAGAAATATGGTACAACACCCAAAAAATATATTATGTCTTTAAATTGATTTTTCATGAAAAATATTTTAATAGCTATCACTGTTTTTTTTACCCTATCGTGCAATACTACCGAGAGGGATAATGATTCAGACAATGTACTTACGGATAAAGTGCTTGTTTTTACAAAAACAAGCGGATTTAGACATCAATCTATAGAAATAGGTGTAAAAACTATTCAAGATTTAGGCAGGCAAAACAATTTTGAAGTCACACAAACTGAAGATGCGAGTTTGTTTTCTACAGAAAATTTAAAAAAGTACCAATTGGTTATTTTTCTTAATACTACAGGGAATGTTTTGAATGCCAATCAAGAACAAGCTTTCAAAGAATTTATTAATAATGGCGGAAGTTTTATGGGGGTTCATTCAGCCACAGATACCGAATATGAATGGGCTTGGTATGGAGAACTGGTTGGGGCTTATTTTTTAAACCACCCAGAGCAATCCATTGCCACCATAACTCGACTTAACAGTACACATTCATCTACCAAACATTTGCCAGAGCAATGGACTCGATACGATGAATGGTATAATTTTAAATCGATATATGAAGATATAAATGTATTGCTAAATTTAGACGAATCGACTTATGATGGTGGAGAAAATGGCGCAAATCATCCCATAGCGTGGTACCATGAATATGATGGTGGCAGATCGTTTTACACCGCTTTGGGGCATACCAACGAATCGTATGCAGAACCAGAATTTAAACAACACTTACTAGGTGGTATTTTGTATGGTTTAAAGCGGTAATTTTAGAATTAAAAAAAAGTTTAAGAAATGACATATTTAACCCCAGAAATCGAAGCTTTATCTAAAAACACGAATACTATATCTTTGGTTCGTTCGAATATATCTTGTGGTATTTTTCAAGATTGTGATTATAGTGAAGAACGGCCTAAATTATATCACCAACAAAAATTGGAGAATAATGAAGATTAATTCATTATTTAGATAATTATAAAATTGCAAATGAAAAAAGGTGTACTTCTTGTAAATCTTGGTTCTCCCGATAGTCCTGAACCAAAAGATGTAAAAAAATATTTAGGTGAGTTTTTAATGGACGAGCGCGTTATTGATATTCCGTTAATAGCAAGAACAGCGCTTGTTAAAGGGATTATTTTAAAAACACGTCCCAAACAGTCGGCTGCAGCCTATAAAAAAATATGGTGGGAAGAAGGCTCTCCCTTAATTGTGCTGTCAAAAAGGCTTCAAAATGCCATTCAAAAGGACGTGGAAATTCCAGTAGCTTTAGCGATGCGTTATGGCAGTATGACTATTAAAAAAGGTCTTCAGGAATTGGTTGATAAAGGTGTTGATGAAGTGTTGTTGTTTCCATTGTATCCGCAATTTGCCATGGCCACCACAGAAACGATTTTGGTATTGGCAGAAGCTATACAAAAAGAATTTTTTCCAAACTTAAAAATAGAATCAGTTCCTGCATTTTATAATAAACCAGATTATATAGACGTGCTTTCAAACTCCATAAAAAAGCATTTGGAAGGTAAACAATATGAACATATTTTGTTCTCATATCATGGGGTTCCAGAACGCCACATAAGAAAAAGCGATGTTACAAAATCACATTGTAAAATTGATTGCACCTGTTGTGTCACACCAAGTAAAGCACACGAATTTTGTTATAGACATCAATGTTTGGAGGTCACCAGATTGGTTGCTGAAAAACTTCAGATAAAAGAAGGCGCTTTTTCAACCTCCTTTCAATCCAGATTAGGATTCGATCCTTGGTTGCAACCTTATACCGATAGAACTATTGAGCGATTGGGCAAAAATGGGATTAAAAACATGGCGATTGTAACGCCTGCTTTTGTGAGTGATTGCCTGGAAACTCTTGAAGAAATAGCTATGGAAGGAGAAGAAATTTTCCATGAAATGGGAGGAAATGAATTTACAACAGTACCTTGTTTAAATGATGATTCAGAATGGGTAGCTTTACTATCAAAATGGATTAATAATTGGACTGTTTCCAAAACCCAAACGGTATAATTAATGGGAAAAGTAACCTCCCAAGATTTAGGGACACAATCCATCAGTAAATTGCTTGTTAAACAGGCACTTCCTGCCTCCATAGGTATTTTGGTGATGTCTTTAAATATTTTGGTGGATACTATTTTTGTAGGCCATTGGATAGGTTCTATAGCCATTGCCGCTATTAATGTGGTGCTACCGGTGTCCTTTTTTATTGCAGCTTTAGGCATGGCGATCGGTATTGGAGGCTCTTCCATTATATCAAGGGCACTGGGTTCAGAAAATAAAAGCAAAGCATTAAAAACATTTGGAAATCAAGTCACCCTAACGTTATTGCTAACAATAACCATGGCAATTCTGGGATTGTGGTTTACAGATTATATCATTGACTCGTTTGGAGGAAAGGGGGCTATTTTTGAACCAGCAAAAATTTATTATAAAATAGTGCTTTATGGCGTTCCGTTTTTAGCATTAAGTATGATGGGAAATGCTGTTATTAGAGCAGAAGGAAAACCTAAGTTTGCCATGTATGCCATGATGATTCCATCGGTTAGCAACTTACTTTTAGATTATCTTTTTATAAATGTATGGGGTTATGGTATGGAAGGTGCCGCTTGGGCAACTACGATATCTTACGGACTTTGCTTTATTTATATTATTTGGTTTTTTAAGTCTAAGCATTCCGAATTAAAAATTGGGTTTTCACATTTCGTATTAAATTTAGGTATCGTAAAAGAAATAAGTTCGTTAGGTTTTGTAACTTTAGCTAGACAAGCCGTGGTAAGCATTACGTATTTATTTATGAATAATATTTTATACCATTTAGGTGGTGAAATTTCGGTAACGGCGTATGCTATCGTTGGGCGTATGCTTATGTTTGCCATGTTTCCTGTTTTAGGTATTACCCAAGGGTTTTTGCCTATTGCGGGGTTTAATTACGGGGCTCAAAATTATGCAAGAGTTAGAGAGACCATTAATACAGCCATAAAATATGCATCCATCTTGGCAACTTTTGTATTCATTATTTTAATGTTTTTTCCAGAGGCTATTACCAGAATGTTCACCACAGATGCTGCCGTTATTAAGCAGACACCAAGTGCGATGAGATGGGTATTTGCGGCAACCCCCATTATTGCCGTTCAGTTAATTGGGGCAGCGTATTTTCAGGCCATAGGAAAAGCAACTCCAGCACTCTTGTTAACCTTAACAAGACAGGGGTTTTTCTTTATTCCACTCATTTTAATACTTCCTAAATTTTTTGGAGAATTAGGCGTATGGGTCTCTTTCCCAATTTCAGATGTGCTCTCAACGATTGTAACCGCTTATTTTTTAAATCGGGAAATAGTCAAAACGCTTAAACCAGATGTACAAGTTTCAGATTCAATATTATAAATTATGG
Organism: Confluentibacter flavum; assembly: GCF_002843175.1. Classification (GTDB taxonomy): domain Bacteria; phylum Bacteroidota; class Bacteroidia; order Flavobacteriales; family Flavobacteriaceae; genus Confluentibacter; species Confluentibacter flavum. The sequence continues at coordinate 41,935 of NZ_PJEO01000017.1, read as the reverse complement.
AATACTATTATATAAAATCATTTCATCTTATTTTTGTTATCACATGGTTTGCAGGCTTATTTTATATTCCCCGGTTGTTTGTGTATCAAATTGAAGCGTTTCATAAGCCATCCCCCGACAAAGAGATTTTAGGAAAACAGTTAAAACTGATGACAAGACGTTTGTGGTATATCATTACGTGGCCATCAGCCATTTTATCAACAATATTTGCTATTTGGTTGCTTATTTTGCAACCGTTTTGGCTGCAACAAGGGTGGATGCAAGTAAAATTGGCTTTTGTTGTTTTGCTCATCATTTACCATTTAAAAACACACCAGTATTTCAATCAACTTCAAAATGATGTGGTTAAAAAAACATCAAGTTTTATGCGTATTTGGAATGAAGGCGCTACGTTTATTCTGTTCGCGGTGGTTTTTTTGGTCATTTTGAAAAGTGCTCTGGATTGGGTTTATGGCGTCGTTGGAATGATTGTTTTAGGGATTCTTATCATGTTAGGTTTTAAACTTTACAAGAACTTCAGAGAAAAAAATCCAGATGCTTAATCCTTGAGTTTAATTTTTTTTAATCAACATATAATATTGCTGTGTCTTTTTAAGGAACGTATTATTTTTAAATTCACACCTAACGTGTTTGGTTTGATTATTGCTATATTTATGCCATATTGCCTTTAATGAAACTAAAAAAACTATCACTTCGGACACGTATTTTTATAGCCATGATACTGTTGGTAGTATTGGCATCGGTACTTGTTGCTTATGTGGCTATTTATCAGTATAAAGGTGAAAAAGAAGAATACCATACAGAAAGATTAGGACAGAAAGAAGAAAATATTAAAACCCATATTAGTCGTGTTTTAAACGGAAGACAAAATACTTGGGAAGTGACAACGGAGAACATTCCGATAATCTTTAAAGAGGAATTAAGCAACATTGCAGACATCCATAAACTTCAAATCAATCTCTACGATTTAGAAGGCTCTCTTTTAATAACATCAAAAGCGAATTTAAAAAACGACGAAAAAGATAAATGTATTGATGCCGAAATTCTAAATGATATTTCAAATACGGCTTTACACAGATATGTAAATAAACATGTGTCTAATGGTGAGACATTTCTATCATCATACTCCTATATAACCGATTCTAAATTTAAGCCTATTGCTATTATTAATTTACCCTATTTAGAGAATGACGATATTTTCGCCAATGAGCTTAATAAATTTTTAGGACGATTAGGCTATGCCTATTTGCTTATTTTAATTATGGCCATTGTAATCGCTTTTGTACTGTCTAAATACATTACAAAAACCATTAAGACGATAAGTGATAAAATAAACACCACGCGCCTTGAAAAAAGAAATGAACGTATAGAAATAGAGGACACCAGCCAAGAAATATCAACATTGGTTAGTTCTTACAACAGTATGATTGACGAACTTGAGGAAAGTGCCGTAAAACTGGCCACTAGCGAACGAGAGCAAGCATGGAGGGAAATGGCCAAACAAGTGGCTCATGAAATTAAAAATCCGTTAACGCCCATGCGATTGACCGTTCAAAATTTTCAGCGCAAGTTTAATCCAGAGGATGAAAATATTCATTCAAAAGTTGATGAATATAGCAAAACCTTGATTCAGCAAATAGATACCATGAGTTCTATTGCGTCTGCGTTTTCAAACTTTGCAAAAATGCCGGCGCAACAGAATGAAACGTTAAATGTGGTCAGCATTGTAAAATTGGCTTTAGATATTTTTAATGAAGATTACATTTTTTTCACCTCAGATAAGGTTGAAATCATTGCCAAATTCGATAGAACCCAACTTATAAGAGTGGTTACAAATTTGGTAAAAAACGCCATTCAAGCGATTTCAGAAGATAGAAAACCAAGAATTATTGTCAATGTAAGTACTAATGAAAATGACGTTATTATAACGGTTTCAGATAACGGCGTGGGGGTTTCGGAAGAGAATAAGGAAAAAGTATTTGAGCCTAAATTCACCACCAAAACAAGTGGTATGGGACTTGGGTTAGCGATGGTTAAAAACATTGTAGAAACCTATAATGGCACGATAACCTTTGAAACTGAGAAAGATAAAGGAACAACCTTTATAGTTGCATTTCCTAAAGTATAAAACTATAAAACCTTATTGCTTAAATATTTGAACTTGGTATTTTTTGATTTTTTTGTTCACTTACTTAAAAATAATCGTAAATTTAAAAGGCAAAAACACCAACTAAACAAAAAACAAACTGATGGAAAAAATTAACAGAAGAACATTTAATGTTAAACTAACACAAGCCTTGGCAGGTGCTGCATTATTATCACATATACCTTTAAGTTACGGGCTTAATTCTGGTAGACAAGATAAAAAATTGGGCATTGCTCTAGTGGGTTTGGGAGGTTATGCTGGCGGACAATTAGCGCCTGCTTTACTGAAAGCTGAACATTGCTATTTAGCAGGGATTGTAACCGGTACGCCATCAAAAGAAAAGGAATGGATGGATAAGTACAGCATCCCTAAAGAGAATGTGTACAATTATGAAAACTTTGATAACATAGCAAAAAACGATGCGATTGATGTGGTATACGTTGTGTTGCCAAATAGCATGCATGCAGAATTTTGTATTCGCGCCGCTAAAGCCGGGAAACATGTGATTACTGAAAAACCCATGGCTGTAAGTGTTGCCGAATGTGATGCTATTATAAATGCCTGTAAAGAAAATGGCGTGAAATTAGGGGTTGGTTACCGTATGCAAACAGATCCTTATACCAATGAAATAAAAAGATTGGTAGCTGAAAAACCTATGGGAGAGGTACAATATATATCCTCGGATGCTGGATTTGTTTCTGGTAATAATCCTGACCAATGGCGCTTAAATAAAAAACTTGCAGGAGGCGGTGCCTTAATGGATATGGGTGTTTATGCCATACAAAGTAGTATTTATGGTGCGGGTGCTAACCCAGTGTCAATTTCTGCTCAAGAGTTCAAAACCAGACCAGATTATTTTAAAGAAGTTGACGAATCTATCACAGCCCAAATGAAATTTTCAAATGATGTGGTAGGGAATATGTTTACATCTTACAACGCGAACGCCAATAGGCTTTTTGTGAGTTTTAGACGCGGTTGGGCAGAACTCAATCCATGCCATAGTTACGGCCCATTAGCTGGACGCACCTCCAAAGGCGAGGAAATCAAATTCCCTTTTGAGAGGTATTATCAGCAAACCACACAAATGGATTCTTTTGCAAAACATGTTTTAACAGGAAGCACCAACTTTGCACCTGGAGAGATGGGAAAACGAGATATCATTATTGTTGAAGCCATTTATAAATCCATTGAAGAAGGCGGAAAAACCATTCCGTTAGATTTAGGAGATATGGGCATTGTTAAGGTTTAATGAACGTGTTATCTATCTATAAGAAATATAGTATTCTATGGGTTTTTAAGTTGCCATTTGGCATTTTTTGCACAATCAAAAATTGAATATGGCGATTATCAAGTGGATTTTTTGGATGATGAAAATGAAGGTATTCAATACACGCTGACTTTAAATGAAGAACATACATTTAAGTTTCATTTCTTCAGAAAGCCAAAGGGTGCTAACAATCCAAAAGAAAATTATTATGCAAAAGGCACTTGGGCTTCAGAAAACAACTTGATTGTTTTTGATGCTGAGGACGATTTAGATTTGAATGAAGAATACACCCTTAACTTTAAAAACTCTAAAGCAAGGTTTAATACAAAATCACCCAGAGATGTGTCAGCAAGAGTTGTAAAAACCTCCATAAATTTTACGATTCTGAACTATCTTGGGTTAAAGGATTAGAACTTTTTAAAATATAACCTTAGTGAGATACAATCATATTTTATCAAAATCAACAGATACTATAACGCTCATTTCTATTAACAGGCCAAACAAACTCAACGCTTTAAACATAGAAACGATTGAAGAACTTCACCATGCTTTAAAAAAAGCCAACAATGATAAAAAAACAAAAGTCATTATCATTACTGGAAGTGGCGAGAAAGCTTTTGTAGCGGGTGCCGATATTAGTGAATTTGCCGATTTTGATGAAGACGAAGGAAAAAATTTAGCCGCCAACGGACAAGAATTATTATTTGATTTTATTGAAAATTTACCAACACCCGTAATTGCCGCCATCAATGGTTTTGCGCTTGGTGGCGGACTCGAATTAGCCATGGCTTGCCATTTTAGAGTGGCGAGCGATAACGCCAAAATGGGCTTGCCAGAAGTATCTTTAGGTGTTATTCCCGGTTATGGAGGTACACAACGTTTACCACAATTAATAGGAAAAGGGCGCGCTATGGAACTTATTTTAACGGCAGGCATGATTGATGCCAACCAAGCACTTTCTTACGGATTAGTAAACCACGTTACCACACAAGACGAGTTATTGCCTTTTTGCGAAAAGATTGCCAGTAAAATTACGAGAAACTCACCCGTTGCCATAAGTGCCGCCATAAAGGCGATTAATGCTAATTTTGAAGATGGCATTGATGGTTTTGAAGTGGAGATAGAAGAATTTGGTAACTGCTTTGGAACCGAAGATTTTGCTGAAGGGACTTCGGCTTTTTTAGAGAAGCGTAAGGCTGATTTTTCTGGCGAATAGGGTTTAAGCGAATAGATTTTGAATCAATCAATTATTTTTACAAAGTGTTATAAAAGTTGTATGGAATCTATGTTTTAATATAAATTAAAAAAAATCCTATAATTAATATAATTTTAAGGTTATTGGAAATATAACAAAAGCTAAATTGGAATTTCAACGCCTAAACCAGTTCTCAAGCCTGACCAATTACTTTTGACTTCTTCTCCATTATTATTTTCTAAATAAAAATCATTATTCTCTTTAAATTTTAATGTGCCACCGAAGGTAATATCAAAACCTAAAGAAGCTTTAATAATAAAAAATGATACAGGGTACTCATAAATTAATCGACCTCCTAATCCAAAATTTATAGATTGAAGTTTAACTTTCTCATCAGTAATATTATTTAAAATTTGAGTGTAATTTTCCACTGTGAGATTTGATAACATGCTAAAAGCTCTTAAACCTAGACTAAAACCTTCTTTGTTTTTTGAAAAATTAATCTGATACTCCCCTCCAAATGTATAAGCATCTAATGGCTGAGTTATTCTAATAACTCCTGAATAGTCAGAATAAGATATTTTTCCTCCTGTTGAATTATAACTAAAAAACAAAGATGTATTAATTTTACCTACTTTATAGCCTAAAGTAAAACCAATATTTGATGGAAAGTTATCATTAACTTGTATTGGAATTTCGGGTATATCTTTTATAAACTCTTGTTGAAAGGATTTTAAAGAAGTATGTGAGAATGTATTATAATTAAACTCAAGAAAAATATTCCCACTTTGACTGTAACATATTGAGGAATAGATGATAAAAATTACTACGGCTTTTATTTTCATACTATTATTCATTAATATAATGATCTAAATAATATCCATTTCTATCTACATATCTGTAAATAAGTTTGTTGTTTGCAAACCAATAACCTCGAGGTATCTCTTCTGGATTCCATGCAGAAACAATATTGCCAACTTCAATTCTCTTAAACTCGTTAGTCATTAGACCATATACATAAGCGTAAGATGGAGTAGAATTGCCAAATCCATATTCACTTCTTACAAGTAGTAATTTTTTTGTATAGACATCATAATCCATAATATTTATTCTTGTAAAATCACTCAAAACAGTTTTTGTTTGACTAGCAAAATCAAATATTACAGGGTTGCCATCGTAAGTATTATAGATACATTTATTTAAACCTTCCATAAACTTAACAAGGTTTACAGAATTATTGGTGTTGGTTATTGTAAGGGGGATTACAATCTTATTGTTAATTTCAAAAATAGTGTCGTTAGCATAAAAATATCTGCCATTATCTGAGATATTGAAATAACCTGTTTTACTTACTGCATAAAATTGAGCTTTTGTACTCGAGTCATAAAAAATAATGTTGTCAACCTGCTCAATAACAATGATATTATCTCTATAAAATATATTACCGCTTTGTTCCCCAAATCCTGAAATTTCCCATTGATTAATAATTGAAAAATTGTTTTTATCTACTAATAATGAAATGCTACCCGCATCAAGAATTAAGTTATGGGTTATGGGATCGATTGTTAGTTCTTGATTATCATAAGCCTCAACAATGGCTATTACCTTTGAATCAATTATCTCTAAATCAATAGGATCTAATTTATATATAGTAATATTGTCAAGGCAACTCCCACAACTACTATCTATTTTCAAAGCATAAATAACATCATTATCTTCATTGTATATATATTCATTATATGAGCCTCCTGCACCAGAATCAAATTGTTCAAAATAAGATTCAAAAGTAAATAAACAACCCTTATAAATATCCTCCGACCCTGATTCTTGGTACAAACTAAATGTAACCCCTATATTTAAATTTGGAAATTTAATGGGCTCATCAACTATAATTTCTCCTCCCTGAGAACTAACTTTATGTACTGAATTATTATAATCATCATTAAATGAGTAATAATCAAAATTGTTATAAAGGGCATGTTTAGGTATAATTAATTTATATTCATTTTCATTTAAAATCAACTTTTGAATTTCAAATGGTTTTATAGATAAACTCACCTTGTTACTTATTGTGTTTCCTCTGGTGTTTTCAAGATATATTTCATACTCTAAATAGTTACCAGATTGACCTCCTGTGCAACTTGTTGACGTATGAACATAAGTGTCATTATAAGTTAAATTTAATAATTCTTGTTTAGTAATTTCCAGATAATTAGAATTGCCATTATTAGTAATAATGAGTAATGCCTTATCAAAATTAGTTTCAGTAATGGGTTCCCATTTCAGATAAATTGAACCATCAATAATTTCAACACTTTTCATTACTATAGTTGGTGGAGGAGATTTGTCAACAATAAAATTGTACTCTTCAGTCTTAATATAAGCTTCAACACCACTTACATCAGCTAAACTTCCAGAACCTGAAGAAAAAATATATTCTATTTTTAAAATATGATTACCATCTTCTAATGATTCTGTATCAATAATAAAATCTCCAGAATTCGTTGTGGTAGTTTTAATTTCAATGTTATCAATGTAAATTTTAATTTCGTAAAGACGGTGTTTGTTATTTCCATTATAACTAAAATTAACTCTTGTAGTGACATAAAATATTTGATTATCACTCAAGGAATTTAAACTAATAGATGCAGTAGGTGTTTTTTGTGTTACTTCAAAGAATGAGTCTTCTGAAAAGTCATAGGCACAATTTGATAAAATAATGGATAAAGTAATAATTGATAATATCTTATTAAATTTTCGATGTGTAGGTTTCATGCATTCTTTTATTTTTTTAATAATTTTAAAATCATTTAATACTTCTTATTATTCAAATATTTATGCAGCTGTTTATCTATAGACTTTTCAAAGGTCTATATCTTCCTTTACACGAAGGTCGTTGAAAAATTCTACAAATCAAGAATACAAAACTTTTTGTTAATAACCCAAAATCATTTTAACAATTTCCTTTTCAAATAATAATTAACTTTATAAAGTTACTACACTAGTATCTCCAAATAGTTTATTATTATGAATCCCAAATCTACCATAAAAGGGCGTGGAGCGCAACTGAATGTGCCTAATCGTTTCTTTGAATTAAGTTACGAAATGCGTGATGATTTTCTTGAATTTTGCCATAAAGACGGTGAGGAAAGCGACAAAAACAAAACATTGTATTTAGAGGTGTTCCCTAAAACCATCGTTAATAAAGTGGAAAGCCCAGATATTGGTATGGCATACTCCATGAATCCGTACCAAGGCTGCGAGCATGGCTGTATTTATTGTTATGCACGCAATAGCCATGAGTATTGGGGATATAGCGCTGGTTTGGATTTTGAGCGACGTATTTTAATAAAGAAAGACGCGCCTAAGCTTTTAGAAACACTTTTAAAAAAGAAAACTTGGAAAGCACACCCCATCGTGATGTCTGGAAATACCGATTGTTACCAACCAGCAGAAAACACATTTGAAATTACGCGCCAATGTTTAGAGGTTTTTTTAAAATATAAGCATCCTGTGTCCATTATCACGAAGAATGCCTTGATTTTACGGGATTTGGACTTGTTGAAAGCCTTAGCAAAAGATAATTTAATAGGCGTAAATATGTCCATAACGTCATTATCTGAAGATATTAGGCGTATTTTAGAACCTAGAACGACTACGATTAAAAAAAGATTGGAAACCGTTAAAATGCTTAGCGAAAATGGCATTCCGGTAAATGTGATGTTAGCGCCTATAATCCCGTCTATTAATAGTCATGAGATTTTACCGTTGGCAAAAGTAGTATCAGAACATGGGGCGTTATCCATTGCCCATACCATTGTGAGGCTTAATGGCGCGATAGGCGAAATATTTTCTGATTGGATAAAAAAAACCATGCCCGATCGGGCAGATAAAGTATTGCATCAAATTGAAAGTTGCCATGGCGGTAATTTAAACGACAGCCGTTACGGCACAAGAATGCATGGCGAGGGAAAAATAGCAGAGCAAATTAACAACTTGGTGAAAATGGCAAGGCACAAATATTTTAAAGGAAAGGTAATGCCTAAACTGAATTTAGATTTGCATGAACAGTTTAAAGAAGGGCAATTGAAATTGTTTTAAACAAAAAAAAGTGAGCCACCACAGCTCACTTTTACCAACTAAACTAAATAAGACATTAAACTAATTATTAATGAATTTTGTAAATTCTCTACCATTGGTAGTGAATACTATTTTATAGTCACCACTTTTTAAATCATCTGTTAATTTATAAACTCTTTGAATGTTTTTAGTGTCTTTAATAGTTTCTGTTAAAACAAGCTCAGAACTATTTAATTTTTCATAATAAACTTCAATTTTTAAAGGTTCATTATTAAGAGCAAGTTTAGAAACAAATACTAAATCATCTTTAATTCTCACTGTTGGTTTAAAAATTGTTTTTGCCATTTCAGTATCAAACTTAATGGTGTTAGACTCAACAGTAAAAGGAATCACTTTTATTTGTACTTCAGCATCAAGTTCAAAATGATATGCGCCATCTGGTAAAGCAGTTAAATCAAATCCTTTAACATAATGGCCATTACTTTTAATAAGTTCTTCATATAATTTAACACCGTAGCTATCTTTTATATATAACGTGTTTCCTTCTTTAACATAATCTAATGTAAGAGATGTTTTTTTAGCATTGCTTGCAAGTCTAAAAAATGGTGTTCCTTCGTTTGCGAAACTTAACGAGGCAGCAAGCATAGCTACCATTAAGATTCCTTTTTTTGTGTTTTTAATTACTTTTTTCATGATTTGGATTTTTTAACGTTCAACACCACAAAGGTATGTGGTATTAGAAGTCTACAAAACATTGATTTTTACATATTTATGTGCTATTTTATCTGTTATTATTACATTAAGTTTATGTAAAGTTAATTTAGCATAGAAGCGTGTTAATTGGCTATATGACATGAAAGAAACCACAACGATTTAAAAATTATAATATAATAGGAAACGACTAAGCGTTTTGCTTTAGAGTAATAAATATGAAAAAGCAAAGTGTAAGGATAAGGAAAGAAATCATTTTTTAGAAGAAAACCAGTTCTCATTGCTTGATGGAGAAACAGGATTAAAAAGTATCTTGATGTTTTGATTTTCCGTAATATATTAAATGTATCAAAATACGCTGTCGGGTTGTGTGCAATCGAAACCTTATATTAAAGCGTTAGGATGAATAAATAACATAATATGATTGTGGACTATCTGATACTATTTTGAATACTATATATTATAGTAAGAATATGAACCAAAAAAAAGTGAGCCACCACAGCTCACTTTTATCAACTAAACTAAATAAGATTTTAAACTAATTATTAATGTGTTTTATAAACTCTCTACCTTCAGTATTGAATACCATGGTGTAGTTTCCATTTTTTAAACCGGTTAACTTATAAATCCTTTCAATACATTTTGTGTCTTTAATAGTTTCTGTTAGCACAAGCTCAGAATTATTAGATCCTTCAAAATAAATGTCAATCTTTAAGGGTTTATTGTTTAAAGTAAGTTGGGATACAAACACTATATTGCCTTTAACCCTAGTTACTGGTTTGAAAATGGATTTCTCCATATCCTTTTCAAAAACTACTGTATTAGTCTCAACTGTAAACGGGATTGTTTTTATTTCTATATCACTATCAAGTTCGAAAATGTACTTTCCATTTGGTAAAGCGGTTAAATCGAAGCCTTTAGTATAGGTCCCTGTTTTTTGTATAACTTCTTTATATAGTATCATACCATTATAGTCTTTAATAGACAATAGGTTTCCTTCCTTTACAAGTGCTAAAGTAAGTGAGGTTCTTTCGGATTCATTTTTAATTGTAAAAAATGGTGTTCCTTCGTTTGCGAAACTTAACGAGGCAGCAAGCATAGCTACCATTAAGATTCCTTTTTTTGTGTTTTTAATTACTTTTTTCATGATTTGGTATTTTTAACGTTCAACACTACAAAGGTATACAGGTTGTTTAATTTGTAAAACATTGATTTTTACTTATTTATGTGCTATTTTATCTGTTATTTAATTATTATATTTATGTTAAATCAATTTAGCATAGATGCTTGTTAATTGGCTGTATTATATGAAATGAATTACAAATTGAAAATAATGTACTACCAAAGAAGATTTAAGTGATTGGATTTTTTGTGTTGATATTGAATAAAATTCGATAGAAATAAGCATAAAAAAAAGTGAGCCACCACAGCTCACTTTAACCAACTAAACTAAATAAGACATTAAACTAATTATTAATGAATTTTGTGAACTCCTTTTTATTCGGAGTTGAAATTTATATTGTAATTTTTTTTATCTAATTCTATTCCTAATGTTTTTTCTATAACTATCTTTCTAGTTGAAGCAGAAATTTCATTAGTACTTTGAAACATTGAATAAAACCATTCTCTTAAGATGAAACCTTTTTTTTGATATTAAGGTTGTAATTAATTTTATCCCACATTTACACTACAAATTTATAGAAAATGACAAGGTTGCAAAACATCTAATTTGACCACTTTATGTGTTATATTAACTGTTAATGTAGTGTTAATTCAATGTTAAGTTAAAATAACATACAATTGAGACAAATCTATATATATTTATCGTTTAATATATTGTAATTTTGTTGTAGAATAAATTGTGTTATGATTAATAAAAAACCTACTTTTAGGAAACTCACCCCAAGTTTCGGAAGTTCTATATTAGTAAAGCAACATATAGATACTGTGGATAAGAATGGGGCTTATTGGCATTTTCATCCAGAACTAGAACTTGTATATATAAATAAAGGACAAGGTAAAACTCATATTGGAAATCATTTATCGTATTTTAATAATAGCCAATTAATACTTATTGGATCCAATTTACCGCATAATGGATTTACCGATAGGTTAACAGCAAACGGAACAGAAACAACGGTTCAGTTTAAATCTAACTTTTTAGGTGACGACTTTCTGAATGTTCCAGAAACGGCTGGTATTGCGTCATTATTTCATAGGGCCAAACAAGGTATTCGCTTTAAAATGGAAACTAAGGCAGTTATTGGTAGCAAAATTGAAAATTTAATGGAGTATACAGGCTTAGAAAGAGTCATAAAATTTTTAGAGATTTTAAACTACCTGGCCTTTACGGACGATTATACATTATTAAACGCTGACGGGTTTGCTTTTGAAACAGAAGCCCAAGACAGCGGCAAAATCGATATTATTTTTAAATACGTTAATACAAATTTCCAAAACCACATTAGTTTAGATGAAATAGCCGATAAGGTTAGTATGACGGTACCAGCATTTTGTAGATACTTTAAAAAGGCAACAGGAAAAACATTTACACAATTAGTAAATGAGTATAGAGTAGTGCATGCTACAAAACTACTTATTGAAAGCCAAATGAGTATTACAGATATCTGTTTTGAATGTGGATTTAATAATTTTTCCCATTTTAATAAAACGTTTAATGATATAACTGGTAAAAGCGCATCGCATTACAGGAAAGAAATTAAACTAATCATTCAATAGTTTAATTAAGTACAAGTTTTACGCTTGTTTTAACTATTTTATTGTCTGTTGTAAATGTTAATGTTCCAAATATAAATTTAGAACTAGGTGAATTACTTTGATTTAGTAAAACAGGTACCGAATTAATACCCACGCTAAAATTGGTATTGTTTTCCAATAATTTCCTGCCTAAAATATCATAAAGTTCAATATTTAATTCTCCTGAAAATTCAGAAGTAAAGTCAATGTTAACATGATCTTTAGCGGGATTTGGATGAATTTTTAAATCATTAACATAATTAGCTGTTATCTCTTCAATGCCCAAAGATCCGCTCAAACAAGTAGTCTCAGCAATATTTTTATTTAGCACTTTATTAAATAAAATCTCATGGCCATCATTATTCAGGTGAATACCATCACCATCATCCAAATTACTTAGAATTTTTCCATCCACATCGGCTATACCATCCCAAAAATTTATAGACTTGTCTAAATAGATTGAAAGTATTTCATTTTTTACATCTATTTGGGTTTGAATATCAGAAGTAGATGAAAAATTTCGGGGCTGTGTTGTAGTTATCCATAAAGGAGTGGAATTATTGGATGCAGCAGTATTCAATGTTGCATAATTTTCTAATTGAGCACTAATTGAATAGCCTTCAGCTGTATCATTAGAGGGCATATTAATTATAATGGCTACAGGGTCATGAGATAATGCTTTGGTTATGTTTCTATCTTCATCAATGGTTACACTTACTCCATCAGGGAGCACTGTTCCTGTTGGGAGTATGTGGTACGTAGTATATCCTTGAGCACTCAAATTAATAATATTCAGTTTCGTGTTTTTTTGAAAAATGGCAGAATAGTATCGATTTACCCAAGAATTTTCTATTGGAGTCGCACCTATACCAAATGATGTAGAAGACCCTAAAACAACAATATTGCAGGAAGAAGCGTCTTCAGAGATTTCAAATACGTTATTACTTCTATCTTGAGTTGTATTAGATGTTGCACGAACCAAAGATTGCAAAGAGGCTGTATTTGGGATTGTCCATTCATAACTATTGCTAGTATTTAAAACAGTTGCAATAGGAAGCCAATTATTGCCATTATCTATAGAGTACTCTAAAATTACATCCGTTGATAAACCACTACTTTCCCAAGTAATTGATGGTGTTTTTCCAACCTGCCAATATTCACTCCCATTAGGGGCGGTAATGGTTATAGACTGTCCGTATACAGAAAAGGAAAATATGGTTACAAAAATAAAAAAGAGGATTTTATTGTTAGAGGTTAAGCTATATGACATTATAAATAGATTTTGAGTTTTTTGCAGGCGAAAATTAATCTAAAGAAATGATTATATCATCTGTTTGACGATAAAAAACACTTTTAGTTGATGAGATAACTTATTTGGATTTTTCATACAACCAAACGTGACAAAATGGTTTAATGGTGTAGCTAAGAAAGAAAGAATAATTAATGCCATTCCTTATAAAATTGGTCTAAAAAACGTAACATATAATTATGGCGTTCCAAAGCGATGGTACGTCCCGTTTTTGTATTCATCTTATCTTTAAGAAGTAATAATTTTTCGTAAAAATGATTGATTGTAGGCGAAGACGATGCTTTATATTCCGCTTTAGTCATATTAAGGTTTGGCTTAATATCTGGATCGTAAAGTGGCCTGTTTTTAAATCCGCCATAATTAAAACAACGTGCAATACCAATAGCTCCCATAGCATCTAATCTATCGGCATCTTGAACCACTTGTAATTCGGGCGAACTGAATTTTTGCGCCTCATTACCACCTTTGAACGATATGTTTTCGATAATTTTTATAACATGCTCGATAATAACAGAATCTACGTTGATTTTGAATAAAAACGCTCGTGCCATTTTGGGGCCTATGGTTTCGTCTCCATTATGAAATTTACTATCGGCTATATCATGCAGTAAAGCGCCTAGCGAAACCACAAAAACATCTGTTTTTTCACCCTTTGCGATGAGTAAGGAATTATTATACACCCTTATGGTGTGAAACCAATCATGTCCGCCTTCAGCATTTACAAGGGTTTCTTTTACAAAAACCATGGTTTTATTAATTTGTTCCTCTTCAGTCATGGTATAAAAATAAAAATTCCTTTCGGTTTGGAAAGGAATTAATTTTATTTGGGAGTCATTATGATTTTAAAGATGCGGGTTCAACCCACTTAAACTGATATGAGTTTTGGGGTATTTTGATTCTATCAGCCAATCGTATCATTCTCTCTGGTAATTTCATTAAATAATCCCGAGCTTTTTCGGCGTCATCATCAAGACCAGTTACTTTGTCGATTTCCCAACGTTCAATCAGTCTTTGTAAAATATCCACATAATCCTTAGATGTATAAACACCTATTCGTTGTGCCGTATTTGAAAACTCTTCAAAAGCGGTGCTTATTTTATCGCCAGACTCTCTTAAAAAATGCGCAGGCATGGTTATTTTTTGTTTCATCATGTATTGAAACGCCATCATCATTTGGCTTGGGTCTACCTTAAAAATACGTTCAACAAACTCCGAATAAGCATGATGGTGTCTCATTTCATCTCCAGATATGATTTTACACATTTTCCCTAGTTGTTTATTTCCGCTTTTACTGGCAATTTTTGCAACCCTATTATGTGAAACATAGGTCGCCAGCTCTTGAAAACTAGTATAAACAAAGTTTTTGTATGGGTCTCTATCGGTGCCAATATCAAAACCATCCGCAATAAGATGTTGCGTGGTTTTTTCAATTTCCTTCATATTAACGCGACCAGATAAATACAGATACTTATTTAGTACATCACCATGTCGATTTTCTTCGGCAGTCCACTGTTTTACCCATTTAGCCCAGCCGTTTCCGCCTTCGGTTACTTGGTCGACACCTTCAACATCCATAAGCCAAGATTCATAGGTTGGCAAAGCTTCTTCTGTAATCATGTCGCCCACAAGAACCACCCAAAAATCGTATGGCAATTCTTTTGATAATTCTCTAATCTCTCTAACTTCTTCAAAAAAGGTTTGGTCATCGGCTTCTGAATTTGGCAAAAAATCTGTTGGTTGCCAAATACTATCAATAGGAATAAGATATTTTTCTATTAGAGAATCGACATCTTTTTCCAAAAATTTCATGACTTCAAATCTCACATTTTTCAACGACATAACTATATTTTAAGGGTGAATATGTTCTTTTATGGTGGTTTCTATGTTGTTAATAAGCATTTCTTTATCTAATACAAAGGTAGACAATTTTATAGGCTTATGTACGGTAAATGTAATATGTGTGCCTAATCCTAGAGGGAATTTACCATATTTTAACATTTTCCATGAATTATTTATCGAAATTGGTACAATTAAAGCAGATGGCACTTTCTTAAATAAAACTTCCAATCCTCTAGTTTGAAAAGGTTTTGGTTCGCCATTTTTACTTCTGGTACCTTCGGGAAAAATAACAGCAGCACGTTTATTAGTTTCAATGTAGTCTCCAAAATTCATAAGAGCTGGCAACGCCTGACGGGGATTTTTTCTATCAATTAAAGCAGCGCCTCCATGACGCAAATTGTAAGAGACACTAGGAATGCCTTTTCCGAGTTCTATTTTACTAATGAATTTAGGATGGTGTTTCCGCATATACCATGTTATAGGATATATGTCATGTAAACTTTGATGGTTTGCTACAATTATTAGCGGTTGGTTGGTATCAATTTGATGTGGATTGGTAAATGTAAAGCGTGTTCCTAAAATATTGGCACAACGCATTAAACAAAATTGCAAAGCATCAACACTTTTTTTATGTGCTTGATAACCAAAAACATTAAAGCAAACCCATTGTATGGGGTGGAATATTACCAGTGTTAAAAAGAAAAACAGGTAATAAATAACGGATATGGGGTATGACAATAATTTTTGCATGCCCCAAAAATAAGTAAAAACTAAGTTTTAATAAATAGGAATACAGGTGTTATTTTCACAACTCAGTCCAGTAGGAGGCATTACAAGAGCACAATCTGAAATTATACCATGCTTTGTATTAAAATCGGTTTCCTTTTGATTGTATTCTTCAACTAACATCTCGAGGTTTTCAACATCGATAGACGTGGAATATAGCAAATAGCTCTTAGGGCCACCGCAAGCTTTGCTTCCAAAGGCAATATACTTGCATTCGGTGTTTTCATTACAAACCGAAGAACTGGCAAGGTCTTCAATAGTCTGCTTTAAAGCAGCCAATTCTTTTTTATCTTCTTCAATCAGTAAAGAACTATCCTCATCACATTTAAAAGCCGTAAAAATGAGGCAAATTAGTAACAGGGCAAAAAAGGTGTTTTTCATGGTTAAGGATTTATACTAATGATGCCCATTCTTTAAAAAGGTTGCGTTATAAAACAAAAAGAACCACAATTTTATCGTGGTTCTTACATTTATGTTTTAAAAATTTTAGCCTCTTTCCTTCGGAGAGAGGGTTAGGTGTGAGGCTTAACAATGCTCGTTATAAGCATCCATAAGGTTTTCTGCAATAAGTTCTGCAGGTCTACCTTCTATGTGATGACGCTCTAACATGTGCACCAATTCGCCATCTTTAAATAAGGCCATACTTGGAGAACTTGGAGGAAATGGAATCATAAGCTCTCTAGCTCTGGTTACGGCATCAAAATCGACACCTGCAAAAACGGTCACAATATGGTCTGGACGTTTGGCATTTTGTAAACTCATTCTAGCGCCTGGTCTTGCGTTTGCTGCAGCGCAACCACAAACAGAATTCACAACCACAAGTGTTGTCCCTTCTTTTGCTATAGCGGCATCTACTTCCGCAGGAGTATGTAATTCTTCAAAACCAACTTTGGTTAAATCTTCTCGCATTGGTTTTACTAATTCTGCTGGATACATATTTTTAAATTTTAATAATTAACATTTTATAGAGTGCAAAGATACAGAAAATTAAGTTTTCAGTCGCAGTATTCAGAGACACCTTTCATTAATTAAAACGACGTCCCCCTAAACAAATAACAACATAACAGTAAACCTTTTTAGTAACAAACACCAAGAAAACCCAACTAACAGTATTATATTTGAAATCATTTAATAAAATAAAGGAAATTACATGAGTTATTCAAAATGGATCGGCGCTGCTATTGGGTGGTCGTTTGGCGGCCCTATTGGTGCCATTATAGGTTTAGCATTGGGGAGTATTGTTGATTCTGTGGGTGTAAGTCTTCAAACGGGTAGTGAACAACAACCCATTTATACAAAACCGAAAACGCAATCAGGAGATTTTGAAATAAGTCTACTCATTTTAGCCTCCATAGTTATAAAAGCCGATGGCAAGCAAGACCAACGCGAGTTGGATTTTGTACGCAATCAATTTGTGGGCATGTATGGTAAAGAACGCGCCAATCATGCGTTTAAACTTTTTAAAGAGATAAACAAGCAACAAAATATCTCTACAAGGCAAGTATGTTTGCAAATCAGGCAAATGATGGAACATGCGTCGCGTTTGCAATTGATTCACTTTTTATTCGGAATTGCCAAAGCCGATGGGTTGGTAACAGAGGATGAGGTGCACCAAATTTATACCATTGCGGGTTATTTGGGGATTAGTCATAGC
Organism: Confluentibacter flavum; assembly: GCF_002843175.1. Classification (GTDB taxonomy): domain Bacteria; phylum Bacteroidota; class Bacteroidia; order Flavobacteriales; family Flavobacteriaceae; genus Confluentibacter; species Confluentibacter flavum. Next base: position 24,191 of record NZ_PJEO01000017.1, on the reverse strand, counting down.
GATTATGAAAGCATCAAAGCGATGTTCTACAAGAGTGCCGATAGCGCCTATAAAATATTGGAAATCGAAAAAACGGCTACCAACGATGACATTAAAAAAGCCTACCGAAATATGGCTAAAAAATACCACCCCGATAAAGTAGTCCATTTAGGAAAAGAGCACCAACAAGGTGCTGAAGAAAAATTTAGGCAAGTGCAAGCGGCTTATGAACAATTGCAGAAGGAAAGAGGATTTTAGATTTTTGTCATTGACTTCGTCGAATCTTCGATTTCCTGCGAAAGCAGGAATCTATTTTTTACTTACAACAATTTTTAAAAAATTTAGGAGACCTTTTTGCAAATTGACCATTAAGTAATAAACAAGTTTTATGAACGATAAAAAAATCTTAGAACTTTTTAAGAATGGTCAACGAGAAAAGGCTTTTAGTAAATTATACGCTTTATATCCAAAAATTGAAGCATTAATTATTTCGAAAGGCGGACAAAAACAAGATGCTTCCGATGTGTTTCAGGAAGCATTGATTATACTCCATAGGAATCTGGAAAAGTCCGATTTTAAACTCACGTCTTCATTTTACACGTATTTATATTCTGTTTCAAGATTTGTCTGGAAAGATATTCAGAACAAATTTTCAAAAGAAGAACTTCATAATTTAGATAGTAATGAAGTTGAATACTTTCATAATGTTTTAGAAGAGAAAAATTACCAACTCGCTGAGATCGCATTTCTGGAATTAGGAGAACGTTGTCAAGAATTGTTACGCTTGTTTTATCAAAAAGCTAAGTCCTTTAAAGAGATTGCCATTATCATGCAATTTGCTTCTGAAAAAGTTGCCAAAAACCAAAAGTACAAGTGTTTGGCAAAAGCAAAAGACATCTATCAAGCGAGCAAAACGATTCAATCTTAATTCGGGAACATCATGGAAAATCACATTCAACATATAGAATTCATCAATCAGTATTTAAACAAATCGCTTTCAGCCAATGAATCTGAAATCTTTTTGAATACCTTAAAAACGGACAGTTATTTCAAAAACCTATATGAAGAACATATTGTTTTTCTGGAGGGCTTAAAACGTCAAACCTTAAAGACAGAAATTAAAAGCGCCAAACAGTATTATACTAAAATGAAATGGTTTAAGTATTTAGGAATTTCGGCAGTAATTGTTGTTATTTCCATTTTGGCGTATATGTTTTTATTTGGCAACACAACGGTTGAGCCGAAACCGATTCTTGATAATAACACAACAATAATTTTGGATTCCATTCCCTCTAAGAATGATAGTAAAAAGACAGAAATCTTAAAAGATACAGTGTATTCAATTGAAAACGATGCGATTGAAAAAACGATTGTTTCTTCTGAAAAAAAATCAAAAAAGGAAAATTCGAATTTCGAATCCTTAAAAAAAGCACCTCAAATTTTTGTTGTAGATTCTAAAAAAGATACCACAATTGTTTGCAAAGAAGGAACAAAATTAGTTATTAAAGGAAACTCTTTTGTTGATGCCAATAATGGAAAAGTGGAAGGCAAAATAAATATTGCTGTTACCGAGTATTATAAATTATCAGACATTTTATTGGCCAATTTAAGCACAACATCTAATGACAAACAGTTGGAAACTGGCGGTATGCTTTTTATTGAAGCAAAAAAGGATAATGCCATTTTAAAACTGGCTGAAAAATCAAGTATTGAAATTTTGTTTCCAACTCAAAATAAGAAAGAAAACATGCAATTGTTTTCTGGCGAATGGAAAGATGGCATTATAAATTGGGAGGTTTTAAATCAAGATAGTAAAAGTTTGAGGCGAAAACAGCTAAAATAGGTTCGGATATTATAGAGGTTTTAGAAGTAGAAGATATAATGGCTCCGTATTCTGTAGTTCAAGAAGTTCGAATATTTCCCGGTTGCAAAAATTTAGAGAAAGCACAACAAAAAAAATGTACAAGTGAAGCTATAAGTAATTTTATCAAAACTAATTTTGACGAATCTATAGCTGAAGGGTTAGATGTAATGGGAAAACATCTAATCAGTATGCAGTTTGTAATAAGCAATAATGGGGATATTACAGATATACAGGTAATGGCATCACATATTAAATTGGCACAAGAAGGTATTAGAGTCTTGGAAGTAATGCCAAAAATGAGCTCTGGGAAACAAAGAGGAAAAGTAGTTTCAGTTGTTTATTCGTATCCAATGTCTTTTATGGTTGGTAATAGTTTAAAAATAAATAACCGCAATCCTATACAGCTTAAAAGTAGAACAACATCAGATATAAAATTTGAAGAAAAATTAAAAAGAGAGGATAGCACAACGATTACAACACAAGAAGTATCTAATTACGTCTTTTCAACATCTCAATTAGGTTGGATTAACTGCGACCTTTTTACCAATAGAAACAATAGAATAAATTATAAACTTAAAGTTAAAAAAGAAGATGGTACTAAAGTAAACATGGTATTTAAATCATTAAATTCCATTTTACCCAGTCGTTATTTTGAAGGTTTTGATTTTGGATATGTGCCAAAAGATGAAGATGTGGTAATTATTGCGATAAAAATGAAAGAAGACAAACTCTATTTAGACCTTATCGAAGCTAAAACAGAAGCAAACCCAGATTTAAAATTTAATTTTAAAGAAGTAACTATTCAAGAACTGAAAGAGGAATTGAAAAAGTTGAATACATTGTTTTATCCAAAAGAATAATTAAAATTATTAAAAAAGCAAATTATTATGAAAAAGCATTATTTAACGTTAATTATGGTTATTATTACATATATAACCCATGGAAAATTACGTTTCGAAAAAATTTGGCCTTTTGAGGAAAATCATAAAGATTGGGCCATGGTAGCCAAAGATGGTTACTTAGGTTTTATTGATACAGATGGAAACGTGGTTGTAGAATCAAGGTATAATGAAATATCTTTGTTTGGAGAATACCTAGAGAACTGGGCTTTGGTTGAAAAAGAAGGCTATTATGGATTCATTGATAATGAAGGAAATGAGGTTGTAAAACCAAAATATAATAAAATATCTTTGTTTGGAGAATATCAAGGGAATTGGGCTTTGGTAGAAGAAGAAGGTTATTTTGGCTTTATAGATAAAGAAGGCAATGAAATTGGAGAATTAAAAATAAAAGAAGCCAAGATCAAATAGATTAATTTTTGATTACATAAAAAACCACCTATATATAAATGAATAGGTGGTTTTAATATACTTTTTATGATATAAAATATAAAGAAGTAATTAATTACTTGCTTAAATATACTTTGTCATCATTGCCTTTTGAAAAGACATAAACTAATTTTTCTTCAGAATTCATGTAAATTGATTTTAATTCCCAACCTTCACTTTTTGAAGCTTCTAAAAGACATTTACGCACATCTGGGTTAAATAAATTTAATTCTGAATTGATAATGGTGTCGGCTTTTACATTTATAGAAAGTAAAAGGATAATTGCAACTGATAAAAATTGTAATGTTTTTTTCATTTGGAGTCTATTTTAAAGATTATTAATATGTTATAACAATATTATAACATATTTCAATAATCTTTAAAAATAATGGTTGATTGTTCTTTATTTATCGTTAAATCAACCATTCTGCCCAAAATCATAGCACGATTGTCTTTTTCATGACCAGCAGGCATATTAAAAGCTACCGGGAAATCATAATCTGCTAAAGTATCTAAAATGAGTTGCTGTACAGGGCTTCCCCAAAGGGTGGTGTTTTTACGTATTTTAGAAATATCTCCAACAATAACACCTTTACAATTATTAAAATAACCGGCACGTTTTAAACTTTGCAACATACGGTCAATGCTATATTCATATTCACCAATTTCCTCAATAAACAATATTTTTCCAGAGGTATCAATACTGGTATTAGACCCCAACATACTGTATAAAATGGATAAATTGCCACCAACAATAGGCGCACATACGTTTCCTGGTTTATTATATTTGGAGCCTTGAAGCGTGTACGTTAAAGGGTTTCCAAAAAGCGCGGTTTTAAAGGTTGAAATGGTTTCTTTAATGTTTTCGGCACCATCTTGTAAACTGGTGCACATCATGGCGTGCAGACTTTCAAAACCTAAATTATGGACTTGATTGTGTAATGCGGTAATATCGCTATATCCAATAACCCATTTGGGTTTGATGTTAAATTTGGTATAATCTAATTTATCAAGTATTCTAACAGCTCCGTAACCACCACGGGCACACCAAATAGCCTTGATTTTAGGATCGTCCAGCGCATTTTGGAAGTCTTCAGCGCGCTCGGTATCGGTTCCTGCAAAATGGTTGTTCTGATTGAACACATGTTTTCCAACAACGGTATGTAGTCCCCAACTTTTTAAAAGCGCTTTGGCTTGCTCAATCTCGGCCGTTCTGTTTTTTAAAATGCCCGATGGCGCAACAATGGTAACGGTATCGCCAGCTTTTAAGTAGGGTGGTTGTTTCAAAGTTTTCGTTTGTTTTGATTGATTATCCTGTGCCTGCATAGGAGCTTTTCCTAAGAAAAAAGCAACACAACATAATGCAATTGTTAGTAGGTTTCTTGACATAACGTAAATGTACATTTTTTTTCTAAATCGGTTTCAAAATGTGTACTTTTATGCCTTCAAAAGATATGTCATTCCGAGCGAAGCGCGGGAATCTGTTAATTTAATTACTATTCATGAGATTGCCACAGTCGTACCTCCTTCGCAATGACGTTATAATTAATTTATAGATTTAATGAACAAACCAAAACGATATACCATCACCTCCGCATTACCTTATACCAACGGCCCAATTCATATTGGACATTTAGCAGGGGTGTATGTGCCAGCCGATATTTATGCACGTTTTTTACGCTTAACAGGAAACGATGTGGTTTTTATTGGCGGAAGCGATGAACACGGTGTGCCTATCACCATTAAAGCAAAAAATGAAGGGGTGTCTCCACAAGATGTGGTTGATAAATATCATGCTATTATTAAAAAATCGTTTGAAGAATTTGGGATTTCTTTTGATAATTATTCACGGACTTCGGCTAAAATCCATCATAAAACCGCATCAGAATTCTTTAAAACCTTATATGATAAAGGCGAATTTATTGAGGAAACATCCGAGCAATTGTATGATGCACAGGCCAATCAGTTTCTAGCCGATCGGTTTGTAACGGGGACTTGTCCTAAATGCGGGAATGAAGAAGCATATGGCGATCAGTGTGAAAAATGTGGAACAAGTTTAAATGCCATGGATTTAATAAATCCGAAATCTGCCCTAACAGGCAACGTACCTACTTTAAAGGAAACTAAACATTGGTATTTGCCTTTAGATAGACATGAAGATTTTTTAAAGGAATGGATTTTAGAAGGTCATAAAAAAGATTGGAAACCGAATGTGTACGGACAAGTAAAATCTTGGATTGATGATGGTTTGCGTCCACGTGCCGTAACACGCGATTTAGATTGGGGTATTCCTGTGCCTGTTAAAGGAGGGGAAGGCAAAGTGTTGTACGTTTGGTTTGATGCGCCTATTGGTTACATATCTTCTACTAAAGAGTGGGCGGCGAGAGTAGGCAAAGATTGGGAGCCATATTGGAAAAGCGAAGATACCAAATTGGTGCACTTTATAGGAAAGGATAATATTGTGTTTCATTGCATTATTTTCCCGGTGATGTTAAAAAGGGAAGGCAGCTACATTTTGCCAGAAAATGTTCCGGCCAACGAGTTTTTAAACTTAGAAGGCAATAAATTATCCACATCTAAAAACTGGGCAGTTTGGTTGCCAGACTATTTGTTGGAATTCCCAAATCAACAAGATGTATTGCGTTACGCGTTGACCGCTAATGCACCAGAAACGAAGGATAACGATTTTACATGGAAAGATTTTCAGGCTAGAAATAACAATGAATTGGTAGCCATTTTTGGAAACTTCATTAATCGTGTGGTGGTGTTGACCAATAAATATTACAGTGGTGTGGTGCCTAAACCTAATGACTTATCTTCAGTTGATGAAGAAACTTTGGCAGCTGTAAAAGCCTATCCAGACGTTATTGCCAGTTCTATTGAGCGTTACCGTTTTAGGGAAGCACAACAAGAACTCATGAATTTAGCACGACTTGGAAACAAGTATTTAGCTGATGAAGAGCCTTGGAAAGTCTTTAAAGTAGATGAAGAAAGAACTAAAACCATTATGTATGTCGCATTACAAATAGCTTCGTCATTAGCAACGTTAAGCGAGCCTTTTTTGCCGTTTACTTCAGCAAAACTTAAAGGTATTCTTGGGTTACGTCATAACGAGGAGCAAAGCGACGTGGTTATCTCTTCAAATAAACAGATTGCCACGACTCATAAGGATGAGTCTAGCAATGACGCATTAGGTTGGAACGACATTTCAACAAAAAACATAATACTCCCATCAGGACACCAAATAGGTGACGCCGAATTATTATTCTCTAAAATTGAAGATGATACCATACAGTTTCAATTAGATAAATTGGAAGCCAGTAAAAAAGCAAATGCTTCGACAAGCTCAGCACAGCCTCCGCAGCCACAAAAAGAGGAAATCACTTTCGACGATTTTACAAAATTAGATATTCGTGTAGGGACTATTTTAGAAGCCGAAAAAATGCCAAAAGCTAAAAAATTATTGGTGCTAAAAGTAGATACAGGTATTGATGTACGCACCATTGTATCAGGTATCGCCGAAAGTTTTACGCCAAAAGAAATCATTGGAAAGCGTGTAACCGTTTTAGTGAATCTTGCCCCAAGAGAACTCCGAGGGGTTGTTAGTCAGGGCATGATTTTAATGACAGAAAACGCCGAAGGAAAATTGGTTTTTGTAAATCCTGATGATGCTAATGTGCCAAATGGATTGCATATAAGTTAATTTTTTAAAAGATTTAATCTTATTATAATTTTTAATCTTTAGCATTATTGTATTAAGTCTACTTTGAATGCTTAAAGAATTTATTAACTTTACAGAAAAAGCAAAATTATGTTATCAGAAAATATAGAAAAAGCACTGAACAACCAGATAAAAATTGAAGCTGAATCGTCACAAATTTATTTAGCTATGGCGTGCTGGGCAGAAGTTAAAGGGCTAGAAGGTGTTGCAGGTTTTATGTTCAAGCAATCGCAAGAAGAGCGTGACCATATGCTAAAATTGGTTAAATACGTCAATGAACGTGGTGGCCATGCCCAAGTATCAGCGCTTGCCGCACCAAACGTGACGTTTAACTCATTTAAAGAAATGTTTGAAGAACTCTATAAGCATGAAATTTTTGTTTCAGATAGTATTAATGAATTAGTTCATATTAGTTTACAAGAAAAAGATTATTCAACACATAACTTTTTACAATGGTATGTTGCGGAACAAATTGAAGAAGAAGCCGTGGCGCGTACTATTTTAGATAAGATAAATTTAATTGGTGACGATAAAGGAGGCTTGTATTTGTTTGATAGAGATATTGTTACCTTAACAGTAAATTCAGCTTCAACAGTAAATCCTCAATAATTTAACATTTAATCTTATTTAGAATTAATAAAAATAATTATTTTTGCCATTCTATTGACAATACCGTGGGTAAAAAGAAGCAAAAAAGGGCAATAAAAAAACTTGAAAAGGCTGGAATAATACTTCCAAGTAAAGTAAAGGATAGTTGCTGTGAAAAATATAAAAAAGCGGAGAACAAACGTTGTAAAAAATGTCCTTGTTTCGATTTAATTAAAAAAGTAGCTTAACCAAAAAAATCTAACATCCTTATAATTTACAAAAGCAGACTTTTATTTAAAAGGGGTCTGCTTTTATATGGATTACTGTATTAATCCGATAAAACGCTTAAGTGGAAATTTTATAATCAAATACAGTCAATGATGTAATAGGATATAAGAAACAAGGTTGCATCTTTGTACCATAATTAAATGCAAAAATTTATGAAAAAATTAATAATAGGCATATCCATTTTAATAATGGTTTTATCTTGCGGAACCTCTAAAACAGTAAGAACTTCCAAAAAAGTAATTAAAGGCGATTGGGTGTTGAGTTCAATAACCTACAGCGAAGCAGGCACTTACAATACAACCTTGCTTAATGATGCTTCTAAAACTTGTTTTGAAGGCAGCATTTGGCAATTTGTCCCTAACAATAATACAGGGGTTTATACCATTAATAATACAACTTGTTCAACAGGTGAAAGATATTTTGTATTCACCATTCAAGAAGTAAATGCAGAAACAGGGTTATATGATTTTTTATTAAAACCAACAGACGAAAGACATAGGTCTGAAACCAATCAAGGTTTTAGGTTAAAACTTTCAGCACTTTCTGATACGGCGATGCAATGGCAACAATCGGTTAATGTTTCAGGTAGTTCGCTTACAATAAATATGAACTTCACTAAATAATAAACATAATGAAAACAATTATAAATAGAATTACAATTTTAACTTTAGTAGTGGTATTATCTATTGGATTTACCAATTGTAAAGCAGTTGAAAATGCTAATAATAAACAAAAAGGTGCCGTTATTGGTGCCACAGGTGGTGCTATTTTAGGTGCTATTATTGGGAATAATGTAGGTAAAGGTGGTAATGGCGAATTAGGCGCTGTTATTGGTGGTGTCGTTGGTGGTGGTGCCGGCGTTCTTATTGGTAGTAAAATGGACAAACAGGCTCAAAAAATTGAAGAGGAAATACCAGGTGCACAAGTAGAGCGTGTTGATGATGGTATTGTGGTGACTTTTGATGAGAGTAGTGGGGTATATTTTGATACCGAGAAATACAACATCAATAATGCTTCACAAACAACATTAAATAAACTAATCGGTGTTTTTAAAGAATATCCAGACACTAATATTTTGGTTGTAGGGCATACAGATAGCCAAGGTGCAGAAAGTTATAATATGACACTTTCTAAAAACAGAGCTTATGCCGTAACTAATTATTTATCCCAAAATGGGATATCTAGTGGTCGACTTACCACTAATTGGTTTGGTGAAAGTCAGCCCATGCATGATAATGGTACTGCTACAGGACGTGCTAAAAACAGACGTGTAAACGTGGCCATTTTGCCAAATGAAAAAATGATAGAAGACGCTAAATCACAAGCAGGAAATTAAAAACAATATTATATTTGTATAAATCTCGTTTTCAATGTTATTTTGAAAACGAGATTTTTTTTGTAATAAAACGATATTAAATGACCCAATTGCTTGAGTATATTATTCATTACACCCAACTTTCTGAAACTTCAGTAAAAAACACCATTCAACTTTTAAATGAAGATTGCACCATTCCGTTTATTTCCCGTTACAGAAAAGAACGTACAGGTAATTTAGATGAGGTTCAAATTGGGGATATTGTAAAATATAAAGACCAGTTTGAAGCTTTAGAAAAACGCAAAGCAACTATTCTTAAAGCACTTGAAGAACAAGGTGTTTTAAGTATGGAATTAAGACAAAAAATTGAAACAGCTCCAGACATAACAAACCTTGAAGATTTATACTTGCCCTTTAAAAAAAGCAGAAAAACCAAAGCAGAAACCGCTAGAAGGAATGGGCTGGAACCTTTGGCAAAAATAATCATGAGTCAAAATGCCAATGATGTGGAGTCGTTAGCATTTAAACATGTAAAAGGTGAGGTGGCATCCGTTGAAGATGCTTTGGAAGGCGCAAGACACATTATTGCGGAATGGATTAACGAACGTACCGATATTAGAAATAATATCAGGCAGCAATTAGAACGTTTCGCTATAATTTCCACAAAAGTGGTAAAAGCAAAAGAATCCGAAGAAAGTGCTCAAAAATTTAGAGATTATTTTGATTGGGATGAATCGTTAAACAAAATGCCATCACACAGATTACTGGCCATTTTAAGGGCAGAAAATGAAGGATTTGTTAAAGTTAAAATAAACATTGATGATGATAAAGCAATAAGCAAAATGGTAGATAGAATCATTCGATCCAACAATGCTTGTTCAGAACAGATTCAATTAGCCATTAAAGATGCTTATAAAAGGCTATTGTTGCCATCGTTATCAAACGAAGCATTACAGCAAGCCAAAGAAAAAGCCGATGAGTCTGCAATTCGCGTATTTGCCAACAACTTGAAACAATTGTTATTAGGTTCTCCCATTGGTGAAAAGCGTGTTTTGGCCATAGATCCAGGGTTTAGATCGGGTTGTAAAGTGGTATGTTTAGATGCACAAGGGCAATTAAAATATAACGAAACGATTTACCCACATCCACCAAAAAGTGATGCTATTGGCGCAATGAAAAAAATAAGTTCATTGGCGGATGCTTATAAAATTGAAGCTATTGCCATTGGAAATGGTACGGCATCAAGGGAAACAGAAGATTTAATCCGAAAAATTCATTTCAAAAATGATCTTCAGGTTTTTGTAGTAAGTGAAGCCGGGGCGAGTATATATTCGGCTTCAAAAATTGCTAGGGAAGAATTTCCTAATTATGATGTTACGGTGAGAGGAAGTGTTTCAATTGGAAGAAGGCTTCAAGACCCATTAGCAGAATTAGTTAAAATCGATGCCAAATCCATAGGTGTGGGACAATATCAGCATGATGTCGATCAAACCAAACTTCAAAAATCTTTGGATTTTGTTGTTGAAAATTGTGTGAATACAGTCGGCGTTAATATCAATACAGCCAGTAAATCCTTGTTAAGTTATGTGTCAGGGATTGGTCCAAAACTCGCCGAAAATATTTTTGAATACAGAAATGGACATGGCGCATTTTCTTCAAGAAATGATATTAAAAACGTACCACGTTTAGGTGATAAAGCTTTTGAACAAGGTGCTGCTTTTTTGAGGATAAAAGATTCTAAAAACCCATTGGATGATTCATCAGTCCATCCAGAAAGCTATTCTATTGTTGAACGCATGGCAAAGGATTTGGGCAAAACGGTTCAAGATTTAATTGGGAATTCAGAATTGCTTCAAAAAATGGACTTGAAAAAATACTGTACGACATCCGTTGGTTTACCAACACTTCAAGACATCATAAAAGAATTGGAAAAACCAGGATTGGATATTCGCGCGCAAGCCAAAGTGTTTACCTTCAATCAGAATATAAAAACCATTAATGATTTACGAGAAGGGCAATTGCTTCCGGGAATTGTAAATAATATAACCAATTTTGGTTGTTTTGTAGATGTTGGAATTAAAGAAAGCGGCTTGATTCACGTGTCAAACCTTTCAGATAGTTTTGTAAGTGATGTGAATGCGCATGTGAGTTTGCACCAACAAATTATTGTCAAAGTTTTAGAGGTTGATATTCCGCGAAAACGTATTCAATTAAAATTGCATAAATAAAACAAAAAATAGCCACAAATACACCAAGATTAAAAGTGTATTTGTGACTTTGATAAAAAAGCAAAACTAAGACGCTATTCTAACCTGTTGAGGCTCAACGATGGCATTTTTAATGTGTGCATGCCAATTTTCAATACGTTGTAATTCAAAATCTTCACTTAAATCGTTGTCTATATTAAAAAAGTTAATTAGAGTATTTGGTTGACTTGAATAATAGACCAATTCTAAATCTAAATTTTTTAGTGCCACGGCTTTGTTTGTACTGTTTTTGTAGTTCCCAATAATGTTACATTGTTTTATATCTCTCAAAGATATATTACGTATTAAGGGTTTGTCTTCTTTAAAGTGCATGTAGGTCAGTATGGTTTTATCTGTACTGATACCAATAAAGTTTTTGCGCCATATCTCTTTTGCACCATAAATGATTCCATTATTTTTTATTAATAACTGGGATTGTTTTTTTACACTCATTGTGTTTTTTGCGCCATTGTAAATAAATATAGCAAAGGGAACAAATACGCTTAATATTAAAAGCGCAGAAATAATAACTAAGGAAGTTTTCATCTTGTATATTTTAAATTAATTTTTTTTGAAATAGATAAAGCCACCATTCAGTACTTAATGGTGGAATTTTTATAAATACAATAAAATTAAATTGCTACAAGAAGGAGTGAAACGGAAAAATGATGGTATGTGTGGTTAAATTTAAATCTATAAGATTACATAACTTAAGATAATTAAAATGCTCATCTAAAAACATTTTTTTCAAACAAGTAAACGTGTAAATAAAATTGGCGTTGGTTAGCTTTTGTTTGTCAAAATTTAATAATTCATGGAAAGAATTATTAGCTGAGATAGCAAACGCATTATATAAACCATCAATTTTAATATCATGCGTATGCGTAATTGCCTGAAATGAAATTGTGCTTTCTGTTTTAAACAGAAATAAGGAGAAGAAACTTATGGTAACCGTTAAAAGTAAACAGTTAAGTTTTAGCATTTGGCCTTAAATTATAATACGCAAATATATGGAGAAAGAACGTTAATAAATTAATAATTTTTTTATCATTATTTGAAAGCATTTAATTCAAATGGTATAAACAAAAAATGCGAACCATTTTAGGCTCGCATTTTTCATTTTGAACATAAATGCACTATCTGTTCATATTTTTTATTTCGGTTATAAAAGTTTCCAAATCCGCACCATTACTAACCAGCGTTAATGCCTTGTCAACAATATATTTTACGTTTACAGCATGAAATCCTAGACCGACCCCAATTTTATTTAGAAGTTTGTGTTCTGGGTCACCATCAATTTGATCTACATGCACCATTCTTACTAAATCATATAAACGCTCTAAACGTCTGTCATACTCAAATGGCGGATTAATAGGATGCGATTTATAATCTTTTAAAATAATTTTATAATCTGCTTCGCTAATATCTAAATTTCGGGCTAATCTGTCCAAAAACGCTTTTTCATCATCAGAAATAAAACCATTATCCATGGCTACTCTTACTATAGAAGCAAAATGGTCTTCATTACGCTTTTTAAATCCACTATCAAATAAATCAGAAAACGACATATATTTTTGTTTTTTAAAGAGGTGCAAACCTACATATTTTTTTCATTTTTTTTGCACTAAACAAAGTGAAAAAAAACATAAAAATTCAATATATCTAAGTTACTCATTGGGTTTATAAGTTCAAAATTTTATTAAATTATTTTTCTTTTGGGTATTTGCATATTTAACAATGGCTGGGCTTTACTCGATTTGATATTTTATAAATCCAACTACGCCTTAATCGTTAAGGAAAAAATATATTAAAATTACACATAGACATATTATTTATTAGAAGCGAATATCTGTAAACCTTATATTTGCAATCTTTAAAAACCATAATTACGTGAGTAAAACCAATCTCTCGCAAACCTATTCACAGATTTTACAAGTACAAAATCTGCAAAAAGCTATTGCCCAAAACAAAAGTAGAACACATCTTAAAGGCCTTGTAGGGTCTTCATTTTCCTTTGTTTTGTCAAGTGTTTTTAAAGATGCCGATAAACCTTTTTTACTGGTATTTAATGATAAGGAAGAAGCGGCTTTTTATTTAAACGACCTTGAACGACTTATTAACACTAAAGATGTGTTGTTTTATCCGGGAAGTTATAGAAGGCCTTATCAAATTGAAGAAACAGACAATGCCAATGTGTTGCTGCGAGCCGAAGTTTTAAACCGAATTAATTCACAAAAAAAACCAGCGATTATAGTTACCTATCCTGATGCGCTTTTTGAAAAAGTAGTTACGAGAAAAGAATTGGAACGCAATACACTAAAGATTAGTGTTGGTGATAATTTGTCTATCGATTTTGTTAACGAAGTTTTGTTTGAATACCAATTTAAACGTGTTGATTTTGTAACCGAACCGGGCGAATTTTCGGTTAGAGGTGGTATTGTAGATGTGTTTTCGTTTTCTAACGATGAGCCTTACCGCATTGAATTTTTTGGAGATGAGGTGGATAGCATTAGAACCTTTGATGTTGAAACCCAATTATCCATTGAACAGATAAAAAAAATCAACATCATTCCGAATGTTGAAAATAAATTTTTGAATGAAGAACGCGCCAGTTTCTTAAAATATATCGCCTCAAAAACAGTGCTTTGTTTTAAAAACATGGACTTGTTTTTTTCTAGAATAGATGATTTTTATGGAAAGGCAGAAGATGCTTTTAAAACGCTTTCAACAGAGATTAAGCACGCCAAACCAGAAGAATTGTTTTGCAATTCAGCATTGTTAAAAAGGCAACTTTTGGATTTTTCGATTATTGAGTTTGGGAGTTCCTCAGTTTTTAATAACGTCATTGCGAGTGCAACGAAGCAATCTGCTTCAATTGATGAGATGGCTTCGTCCCAAACTCCTCGCCATGACGAAATCATTTTTAATACCTCTCCACAACCTTCTTTCAATAAACAGTTCAACCTATTAATTGAAGATTTAAATACTAATTACGATAAAGGCTTTACAAATTATATTGCCTGTGTAAGCGAACAACAAGCGAAGCGTTTTCATGATATTTTTGATGATTCACATTTGGAAGTGAAACCGTATAAAACCATCACACTATCGTTACACCAAGGTTTTGTGGATTATGATAACAACATCGTCTGCTATACCGATCATCAGATTTTTGAACGTTACCACAAATTTCATGTCAAAAATGGGTATGCTAAAAAGCAATCCATTACCTTAAAAGAACTCACTAATTTAGATATTGGCGATTATGTGACACACATAGACCATGGTATTGGTCGCTTTGGTGGCTTACAAAAAATTGATGTGGAAGGGAAACAACAAGAAGCCATAAAATTGGTTTATGGTGAACGCGATGTGTTGTATTTAAGCATTCACTCCCTTCATAAAATCACAAAGTTTAACGGTAAAGATGGCAAACCTCCAAAAATTTACAAACTGGGAAGCAATGCGTGGAAAACCCTTAAAGAAAAAACAAAATCGAGGGTTAAGCATATTGCGTTTAATCTGATACAATTATACGCCAAGCGAAAAACCGAAAAAGGCTATCAATACCATCCAGATAGTTATATGCAATTGGAGTTGGAATCGTCTTTTTTATATGAAGACACACCCGATCAAATAACTGCAACGGCCGATATTAAAAGCGATATGGAAAGCGAACGCCCCATGGATCGATTGGTGTGTGGCGATGTGGGTTTTGGAAAAACCGAAGTTGCTATTCGTGCGGCATTTAAAGCAGTTGACAATGGCAAACAAGTCGCCGTGTTGGTGCCAACAACCATTTTGGCATACCAACATTCCAGAACGTTTTCTGAACGTTTAAAAGATTTCCCGGTAACGGTAGATTATTTAAACCGATTTAGAACCACAAAAGAAAGACGGGACACGCTTGAAAAGTTAGAAAACGGCAAAGTCGATATAATTATTGGCACACATCAGTTGGTTAATAAAGATGTAAAATTTAAAGATTTAGGACTTTTAATTGTAGATGAAGAACAAAAATTTGGCGTCGCTGTTAAAGAAAAACTAAAAACTTTAAAAGAAAACGTTGATGTGTTAACTTTAACTGCAACGCCCATACCTAGAACGCTTCAATTTAGTTTAATGGCGGCAAGGGATTTATCGGTTATTACAACGCCTCCGCCAAATCGGTACCCCATTGAAAGCCATGTCATTCGATTTAATGAAGAAACCATACGCGATGCCGTGAGTTATGAAATTCAGCGTGGCGGACAAATATTTTTTATTCACAATCGCATAGAAAATATTAAGGAAGTGGCCGGTATGATTCAACGTTTGGTGCCAGATGCTAAAATTGGCATTGGCCATGGACAATTGGATGGTAAAAAATTGGAACAATTGATGTTGGCTTTTATGGAAGGTGCGTTTGATGTATTGGTTAGCACCACGATTGTTGAAAGTGGATTGGATGTGCCAAATGCCAATACTATTTTTATAAACAATGCCAACAATTTTGGGTTGAGTGATTTGCACCAAATGCGAGGTAGAGTAGGACGAAGCAATAAAAAAGCATTTTGCTATTTTATTACGCCTGAATATTCGGCAATGACCGATGATGCCAGAAAACGTATCACCGCCCTGGAACAGTTTACGGAATTGGGCAGCGGATTTAATATTGCCATGAAAGATTTGGAAATTCGTGGTGCAGGCGATTTATTGGGTGGTGAACAAAGTGGGTTTATTAATGAAATAGGTTTTGAAACGTACCAAAAAATATTGAACGAGGCCATTGAAGAACTTAAGGAAAATGAGTTTAAGGATTTGTACAAAGAGGATATAGATAATAAAATCTATGTAAAAGAAGTGACTATTGATTCTGATTTCGAGTTGTTATTTCCAGATAATTATGTGAATAATATTGCCGAACGCTTGAATTTATATACGCAATTAAACGATTTAAAAACAGAAGAAGAATTACAAAAATTTGAAACCCATCTTATAGATCGTTTTGGTGAATTGCCAACCCAGGTTTTAGATTTAATGAATAGCGTTCGCATCAAATGGATTGCTACCAAAGCTGGTTTCGAAAAAATAATTATGAAACAAGGTAAATTTATCGGGTATTTTATAAACGACCAACAAAGTAGTTTTTATCAAAGTAATAATTTCACAAAAGTGCTGCAATATGTTCAAGCAAATCCGAAAATCTGTCAGATGAAGGAAAAGCAAACCCGCAATGGTTTAAGGTTATTATTAACGTTTGAAAACATAAAAACGGTAAAACAAGCTTTAACGGTTTTAGAACCTATTGTGGCTTAATTATTGAATCAATTTTTTTAAAAATAGTTATAAATGAAACGTATCATTTTTTTAATTGTCATTATTCCAAACATATTTTTTGGTCAACATACCATCAAGGGAACTTTTTCTCCAGCAGCAGATTTTACCGCGGTATTATTATACAAAATAACGCCTTCAAAACTTGAATATATAGATAATGCAAAATTAAATGAAGATGGCAGTTTCGAGTTGAAATTAGATCTAACAGCAACTAAAGGCATGTATAAATTAATATACGCATTACCTGAAGACGAGCATTTTATTGACATCATCTACAATGCAAACGAGGATATTGAATTTACGTTCAATCTGAATGACAATGTGGTTTATAAATCATCGAAAGAAAATAAACTAATAACTTCTTACATGCACAGTATGGCCATGATACAACAAAGTATAAACAATTTTTTCTCTCAAAAAAGTGAAGATTATAAAGCGTTGGAGACCATTTTTAAAACCCAACGAGAAACACAAACTAATTTTGAAGGTGCCGCTATAGGGACTATTGCATTACATTTTATTGAGGCAAACAGATTCTATATTCCAGAAAAGCAAGAAGATGTTAAAACCTATATGAATAATTTAGAAACCCATTTTTTTGATCATGTGGATTTTAATAATGAAGTATTGCAAAGCTCTAATTTTTTAAGTGAACGTATGTTTAATTATGTGTTTAGATTATCTCATTTCGGACTTGACGATGTTTCAAATTATAATAGGAACATAGATGTTTTTTACAAGGCCATGAGCGATGCCCCTTTAAACATTAAGAGTAATTTGCTTTTAGAATTATGGGAACGTATGGGAAAAGATGGTCTTGAAGAAGTTGCCAATTATATTGCAGATCGTTATTTAATTGATATAGCAAAACTTCAAAACAATAAGGAGCTTGTATATAAGTTAACCACATTCAGGAATATTTCCATAGGACATAAAGCACCAGATTTTTCGTTTGAAATCAAAGAAAACAACAAAAACACCATAAAAAAATTAAGTGAATTACAAGGTGCTGAAAACTATATAATTGTGTTTTGGAGCAGCACATGTGCACATTGTTTACATGAATTGCCACAGTTACACGATTTTGTAAAAAGCCAAGAAAAAGATAAGCTAAAAGTCATAGCCATAGGATTGGAAGGTGAGGCAAATAACTGGAAAGACACCATTACTAAATTCCCTGATTTTATTAATGTATTCGGTGAAGGAAAATGGGAGAATGTTATAGGAGATGATTACGGCGTTGTTGCAACACCAACCTATTTTATTCTGAATAAAGACAAAGAAATTATAGCCAGACCAGACGATATTGTTGCTTTAAAAACGTTTTATCAGAACGATTAGAAATGATAAAAAGCATTTTCTAAATGCTCTATTTTAAAGCCTTTGCCGTCTTTTATAATGGCTATAATATCAAACCGCACTTCAACATCTAATTGGTTAACAGTCACATATTGATCTACTGCCTTTACAAACTGTTGAATTTGTCTAGGTTTTACAAAATTTTGTGGATTACCAAAATCGATAGTGGAACGCGTTTTCACTTCTATAATAGCTAGTATGTCTTTTTGTCTGGCGATGATATCTACTTCGGCTTTGTTAAAACGGTAATTACGTTCCATAATGTCATAACCATTTTTTATTAGAAAATCTACAGCAAGCTGTTCTCCTTTCGTGCCTAGTTCGTTGTGTTGTGCCATAATTAAAAGTACTAATTATTTAGTAATTATAACCTATTAATCAATTTTGTAACGCAAACCAAAAAACAATCTCCGACCTTGATTTGGTGCAAAAACATAACTTGGGTCGAATGTTAATGCGTATGGATTCTCGTTGTTGGGGATAACTTGTCCGCTAGAATCAAATTCCACATTCTTATCAAAGGGGTCGTGAGCTCTTGCAATTATAAAGGGGTTTCCTTTATTTGGTGTCCAGTTCAATAGGTTTTTTATTCCCGCATAGAATTCAAAATTGTGTAATCCATTATAGGAAAACTGAATGTTTTGAATGCTCCAAGTGGGAGAATATGCTTGTCTTGGGTCTAATGCGCCTAACAAAGGCAATCTCATGGGGCCATATATATTCCCCGAGTAATCTACAAGGATATTTGTTTTATGGTTTTTATAGGAAAGTGCCCAAGTTCCTGAGAATTTTTCGGTTAAAATAGGTCTGGTTTTTATATTATTTTCCGTTTTTGAAACCTCTTGAAATGTAACGCCCAGTAATGCCTTAAAGTTGCTGTTAAACGTGCTGTCAAAATTAAAACTAAATCCTTTTGTGGTTGAAAATCCATCTAAATTATTATAGATAATTTGGTTTGGATTGGTGTCATAATCAGGTATAATAGCATTGTTGAAATAGGTGTACCAAGCTGAGGCATCAAAAGTGAACATCATTCCATTTTCAAGATACATTTTTTTTAGATAGTTGAAATTAATGTTATAGGATGTTTCTGGGCTTAGGGTTTCTGTAATAATAACGTCCCTAGCACCAGTTAAGGCGGCATGTTCTTCAGTAAATAAGTTTACCACTCTAAAGCCTGTTCCTGCATTCATCCTTAAAATATCATCATCAGTTAGTTTATAACTATATGCGATTCTAGGCGTTACTATGGAGCCATGTCTATTATCGTAATCATATCTTATGCCAAGTAACAGTTTTTGTTTTTCACTGAGTTTTATTTCGTCTTGGACAAATACTGAAGGAATGGTTATAACATCAGCATTTGGTGTCGCCGTGGTATTGTCGTCATAAAAATTATATCTGGCACCCATTCCAAATAATAAGTCATGACGGTTCAACGTTTTATCCCAGATGAATTGACCAAAACCAATACGTTGCTTTGCCATATATAAAGTGCTACCGTAAACGGAATTTTGATCATGGTCTGAATACGAAAATTGAAATCGCACTTTTTCTTTTATCGGAAGCTCATAATTACCTATAACTTCATAGCGTGTTGTATAAATGCTTTCTCCATAAACGCTATCACCTCCTCTAAAAGTTTTGTTCCATTGAAGTTCTCCACCCCATCTATCTTCATAAAAAAACCGACCAGCTAATGAAAGTTTATTTCCCTTCTTATGTTTGAATTCCCATTTTTGAAATACAGATATGCGTTCTTGAAGGGTGACATCGGTAAAATTATCATGGTTGTTATCAATGGGATTGTTATAGTTAAAATAATTTGTGCCCAATAAAAGTGAGCCATTATTTCCAATTTTAGCTTTTAGACCGACATCTAAATTGAATTCGCCCCAAGAGCTTGTAAAACTATCGGCAAAAAATAAGGGAGCGTTTTCAGGTAGTTTAGTAATGATGTTAATCAAGCCACCAACGGCTTCACTTCCATAAAGTGACGATGCAGGACCCTTGACAATTTCAACTTGCTCGATAAGTGAATTGGGAATACCACTTAATCCATAAACCGTTGATAAGCCGCTTACAATAGGCATCCCATCGATAAGCACAAGCGTGTAAGGGCCTTCCAAGCCGTTGATATGAATATCGCCCGTGTTGCACACATTGCAATTAATCTGGGGGCGCACCCCATTTACATTTTGAAGCGCTTCAAAAATGTTTGGTGTCGGATTTTTTTTAAAGAAAGTTCCACTATAAACCTCAACAGGTATGGGTGTTTCCAATCGGCTTACAGGTTTCATTGTGCCTGTAACAACTACTTCGTTTAAAGATTCGGTTTCTTCTAAATTGAAGTTTACCACAAGGTTTTTATTAGTAATCTCAATATTTTTTTTAACCGTTTTGTAACCTGTAAACGAGGCATAGATAGTATAATTTCCGGGGGATAAGTTGTTTATTAAATACCTGCCATCTTCCTTTGTTGCGCTTCCAAAAGTGGTGTTTGCAATATAAATATTGACGTAAGGCAATGATTGTCCGTTTGAAGTGACTGTCCCTTCAATTGTAAATGTGTTTTGTGAGTGGATTATAGATACACTAAATATTAATACAAAAATGAGTTTCATTCTAAAAAATAATTTTTACAAATATAAATATATTTTTAGACAAGACTAAAATTATATTTATATAAAAGTAAATATAATTTATATCTTTGTGTTTTAAAGTGAGAACATGGTAACATTATCTGAAGAAAACTATTTAAAAGCGATATATCATTTAGGGAAGCAAGGCAGTTTGGAGGTAAGCACGAATGCCATTGCAGAACAAATGGAAACTAAAGCATCTTCGGTTACTGATATGATTAAAAAGTTAGCCGATAAAAACCTAGTCAATTATATAAAATATCAAGGTGTTAGTTTAACGAAGGACGGGCGTTTAGCAGCAGCATCAGTTGTTAGAAAACACCGTCTTTGGGAAGTTTTATTGGTAGAAAAACTTAATTTTTCTTGGGATGAAGTACATGAAGTTGCCGAACAGTTAGAGCATATAAAATCTGAAAAACTAATTAACGAATTGGATGCCTTTTTAAATTACCCCGAGGAAGATCCACATGGTGACCCGATTCCCGATAAAGATGGGAATATTAAAAAAGTTGAGAAGTTACTATTGTCACAAGCAGATGTTAACAACACTTGTATTTGTGTTGGGGTCAAAAATTCTTCCGCCGATTTTTTGAAGTATTTAGATAAGCACCATATCGCCTTAGGAACCTCAATACAAATCATTTCTAAAGAAAAATTTGACGAATCAATGACCATTCAGGTTAATAATACGCTCATCAATATTTCAAAAACAATTTCCAATAATATTTTTATAAAAAAAGCACTATAGTATGGATAGCATTATCAATTATTTTGAGACTATAGACCCTATTTTAGGAGCCTTGTATGCGTCGTTGTTCACTTGGATTGTAACAGCTTTAGGTGCGTCGTTGGTTTTTTTAATTAAAGGGATAAATAGGGCATTTTTTGATGGGATGCTAGGTTTTACAGGAGGCGTAATGGTGGCGGCTAGTTTTTGGAGTTTATTGGCTCCGGGTATTGAAATGAGTCCGGGTGAAGGTTTTGTAAAAGTAATTCCTGCAGCAGTGGGTTTTGCTACAGGAGCATTTTTTATTTTCGGATTGGATAAAGTGTTGCCTCACTTGCACATAAATTTTAAAGAAACCGAAAAGGAAGGTGTTAAAAGTCCGTGGCACAGAACCACGTTGCTGGTTTTGGCTATTGCGCTTCACAACATTCCAGAAGGTTTAGCGGTTGGTGTTTTATTTGGAGGGGTTGCTGCGGGTATTCCAGAAGCAACTATTGGTGGAGCCGTTGCTTTGGCTATTGGTATTGGTATTCAAAATTTTCCAGAAGGATTGGCGGTTTCCATGCCCTTACGCCGTCAAGGTGTGAGTAAATTTAAAAGTTTTTGGTTCGGACAAATGTCTGCTATTGTTGAACCCATTGCGGCCGTTATTGGCGCGGTTGCTGTTACTTTTTTCATTCCTATTTTACCTTATGCCTTGGCTTTCGCTGCTGGCGCCATGATTTTTGTGGTTGTTGAAGAAGTGATTCCTGAAACGCAACGTGATAAATATACCGATATTGCCACACTTGGTTTTATTGGTGGATTTATCATAATGATGACATTGGATGTGGCGTTGGGTTAATTTTATTTCAGTTTATAACAAATGATGAGGAATGAATTCAGTTAAAGTTTATTAGAAATATTATAGTGACTCCACCAAGATTCGAACTTGGATCTAAAGTTTAGGAAACTTTTGTTCTATCCCTTGAACTATGGAGCCTTAAAATAAAAAAATTTACATTTGTATGTAAATTTTTTTACTACATTTAGTCAATGTGAATTCTGTAAAAATAAGTTTTTTATTTATTACTGTAAAAGAATATATCTTCTATTTTTAAGTTGAAAAGTTCTGCCATTTTGAAAGCCGTTGGTAAGCTGGGGTCAAACTTTTCCTTTTCTATGGCATTAATGGTTTGTCTCGATACGCCAATAATATCTGCCAATTCCTCTTGAGTCAATTTTTTTAAGCTTCTTAGCTCCCGTAACTTATTTTTCATCTGTAACGTCTTGAGTTTATTAGCATGGATACCAAATAGGTTAACCCAATAAACAAAACCACCACACTAATCTCAGCATTAAAGCTTATAATATTGATGCGGTCTAAAAGCGCATAAGTTAAAGCAAAAACAACAGTCAAGCCAAGCGTTATTCCCATAGCTTCTAGATGTATTTTTCTTTCTAGTTGATCAAAATCATTAAATAAATGCCTGTTGGCAATAATCATTAAAATACCATTAGTACAGTTAACTATAACAGCAAACGTGCTTAAAAATGGATGGTGATCCCAAATAAATTTTGGCCCAAATGTGGCTAGAGCTAGCGTTGCCACCCAACTCCAGGTCCATAAAGCTAATTGACGAAGTCTTTTTTTTCTTTCTTGTTTCATGATTTAAATGTAAAGTTAACTTGACAAATGTAATAAATAATTTTAAAAGTCAAGTCTTATTTACATTTTATTTTTTTAATGGAGTACAAAATTGATAATAGATTCATAAAAATGTGTTTGGATTGGTAAATTGAGACTCGTTGTTTATTATGATTTAAAGCGTTCAGTGAGAAGCTTTTAATTAATTCAACCCGTTGTGCATTATGATTTAAAAGAAAAAAGTTGTCCATATTACTGATAATCAGTAAATTGTTTTAGCGATAAAACATTAATTATGAACAACTTAAATGCAAATTACGAAAGAATATTGGAAGTATTACAAAAAATATCAAAAGAACAACTTTTGGACTATCAAAGACGTCGACCGAAGCTGAGTGATTTGGAACTGATTTGTTTAAGCTTAACAGCTGAATTTATGGGAATAGATAGTGAGAATGATTTATTTAGAAAGCTCCCTGTCATTATTGCCTCAAAAATAGACAGGAGCGTCTACAATCGAAGAAGACGGAAATTAGTAGGTTACATGGATGATATCCGATTAAGATTAGCCTCTCATTTTAATGAATTTGAAGATTATTTTATAGTGGACAGTATGCCTTTAGAGGTTTGTAAATTATCACGAAGTTCCCGTTCGAGAGTCTGTAAAGAGGATGCCTATGCTTTTCCTGACAAAGGCTATTGTGCCTCCCAAGGTTCCAATTATTATGGTTATAAGCTGCACGCCGTCTGTTCTATTAAAGGTGTTTTTCAAAGTGTCGATTTGAGCCCTGCATCGGTACACGATGTCAATTACCTTAAGGACATTAAAGCACAAATGGGCGATTGCACTTTAATTGGAGATAGAGGGTATCTATCAGCAGAAATACAGCTCAATTTGTTTGAAACCTGTAACATAAAGCTAAATACACCTATGAGAAGCAATCAAAAAGATTATAAAAAACAACCTTACATTTTCAGAAAAAAGAGAAAAAGAATAGAGACATTGTTCTCACAATTATGTGACCAATTTATGATAAGACGTAATTATGCCAAGTCTTTTCGAGGATTTAAGACTAGGATCCTATCTAAAATAGCGGCCCTTACAACAATTCAATATATCAATAAGTTTATTTTTGATAGAAACATCAACAATATTAAAATTAGCATTATTTAAAATGCACAACGAGT
>NZ_PJEO01000003.1 GCF_002843175.1 Confluentibacter flavum | reverse complement strand
GTTGGCTGTTAGCTGTTAGCTGTTGGGTCTTGGGTTCAAGGTTTTGGGTTCAAGGTTTTGGGTTTTGGCTGTAAGCCGTTGGCTGTTAGCTGTTAGCCGTTAGCTGTTGGGTCTTGGGTTTTGGCTGTTAGCTGTTAGCTGTTAGCCGTTAGCTGTTGGGTCCTGGGTTTTGGCTGTTAGCTGTTAGCTGTTGGGTCTTGGGTTTTGGCTGTTAGCCGTTGGCTGTTAGCTGTTAGCCGTTAGCTGTTGGCTGTTAGCTGTTAGCCGTTAGCTGTTGGGTTTTGGGTTTTGGGTTCTGGGTTTAGGGTTCAAGGTCTAACTTCTATTGTCTATAGTCTATAGTCTAGCGTCTAAGATCTATTAGAAAAGTACGTTATCAAATACAAATACCTAATACCTAAAGCAATTAAAAAAGGAATCAGTCCTATGGCAAAAACTTGTACGCCAATGATCCAATGAAGTGTTAACAGGCATAAAAGAATCACCAAAAACTTTAAGTATTTAATAAACCAAGCACTTGTTTTTTTTCTTAAGAGTTGGCCTATCATAAAAATATTAAGCACACAAGCCCAAAGCAAGTTATAATTTTGATGGGTAGCCTTGTGATCTGTTGCAAACCAAAGCAGCAAAATGAGTACGCCAATAAGTCCCGTAAGACTGAACAAGGTCACATCTAACCAAACGCTTTGTCTTTGTGTTTTATAATCTTTGTAAGTAATAAAAATAATAAACAAACCTATGATGCCAAAAACGAACAACGGACTTGTGAAAAATGATGTTGCTATTGGATGATCTATTTTTTTATAAAGCACCTTATTTTCTTTTACTAAAGGCTCACCGGAATTTTTAATAGTAGCATTTTCAAAGAATTCATGAATGTATTTTGGTAAATACATGTGTTCTTCTGGAGTCGCTTTTTTATCAATGACAGAACCCAATGCCAAATCGATGCCAAAACAGCCCCAGGAGTTCCTGTTTAAATTACTGTGTATTAATGCCCTGAAGGTTTGTGGTTTAAAATTTTTAGGGTCATTAAATTGAATCGAATTGTTTAAAGCAATGTTGGTGACATCCTTGATTTTTGTAGCACAATTATCATAAAAGAAATCGTATAGATACCTTCTGTTTTCGGGTTGATAGTTATGGATTAAATAATCAAATAATGTTTGTTTTTCGCTTTGCGATATATTTAAAACCTGTTCTTTAATGGTTCTGTTTTGAGAAATATAGCTATTGAAAAAATCTTCATAATAATCTACGCCTATTAAATAATTAAGTTTTCCTTGAGCGAATTTTAAATAAAAATTAGGGGCTTCAAAATCATAAACACCATAATTAAAAACAAGGTCTGTGCCTTTAACGATATCCTTTATCCTAAACCCATTGTGTCCAAAGGAATCATTCAGGGAAGCTCCTGGACCAATTGTTAGTACGCTGATTTCGGCTTTGTCGGACAACACATGTTGTTGCGCCTGTGCTGTTTTAACACATAGAAAAACGAATAAAATAAAGAGTGCTTTTTGCATTATCTAAAAATACTTAAATCAATTTTTAATGAAAATACATTGGAATATAAGGCTACACTTTGGTCGCCAATATCAGTAAACGCATAATCTATTTGCACGCCATTATATTTAAAACCAACACCAAAGCTAGGTTGAAAACTTATTTGCTCGGTATTGTCAATTTGCAGTTCATTTTGAAAATTTCCAACGCCACCACGTAAATAGACCATATCTATATAACCAAATTCAAAACCAAAAGCCGGGTTGATACTGGCTACCGACGATGAAATAATATCGTTATTTTCTTCAAAACGCATATTCAAATTAACGGCTGTCAATAGCGTGTAATCATAATTAAAATCGAATAATTTCGAGATACCCATTTGTAATTTTGGAATGGTGATTTCGGTGGTTTCTGGCAATTCTTGATTCTGGCCAGCAACTGCATTTTGTATTTTAGCAAATTCGGTTTCATCAATGCTCCAAGCATTAAATGTTGTGGTAATGTCTCTTGCCATCACTCCAAACTTCCAACTGTTTTGGGTTTTAAACTGTACGCCCAAATCCAAACCAAAGCCCCAAGACGAAGCAAAATCGCCAATAATACGTCTAATCACTTTGGCATTCACACCATAATTGAGTCCTTGTACAGGGAGTTCTCTAGCATACGAAAACGTGAGTCCGTAATCGGCCGTAGAAAATAAACTAATCCTGTCGTAATTAATATTACCTTGTTCATCAATCAGTTGGGTGGTGTTTAAAATATCATCAACAGCAAACCTAATTAATGAGATGCCTATGGCACTTTGGTCGTCTAAAGGCATCGCAAAAGCAGCGTAATCATAATTGGCAATATTGGCAAAATAACTGGAGTGCATCAGTGCTAGTTGATTGTCTTCCAAATCCAATAAGCCTGCTGGATTCCAATAACCAGAATTCACATCGGCGGTATGCGACGTTACCGCACTGCTCATGCCTAAAGCTGCCGCATCAACGCCAATATTCATAAACTCATTGGAATATTTCCTAACGGTTTGGCCGAAGAGACTTAATGAAGCAATAAAAAATATTGTGGTTAAGTACGTTCTCAATCGCAAATTTTTTTTACAAAGATGCATATAATTTGTCAGCTATTAAACTTGAAATACTAACACTTATTGTTTGATTGTTGTTTTAGACGTAAATTCTTTGTTATTTTTACATCAAAGAAATAGTATAGATGAAAAAATATATACCAAATGCGTTAACGTTATTGAATTTATTCTGCGGAAGTATTGCCGTAATATTTGTTTTAAATGATGATTTTGTCA
Source organism: Confluentibacter flavum (assembly GCF_002843175.1). Lineage (GTDB taxonomy): Bacteria > Bacteroidota > Bacteroidia > Flavobacteriales > Flavobacteriaceae > Confluentibacter > Confluentibacter flavum. The sequence goes on along the minus strand of NZ_PJEO01000003.1, from coordinate 68,459 downwards.
CCGCTTCATTATTTGTGTTCTTAGGTATTTTCTTCGACTTTTTTGATGGTTTTGCTGCTAGAAAATTGGATGTTCAAAGTGAATTGGGCTTGCAATTGGATTCTTTGGCAGACATGGTTACTTGCGGATTGGTTCCAGGGCTCATCATGTATAAATTACTTGCATTGTCAGATGCGACGTGGGGTCATTCCGAGATTGATTATGCTAATTTTGATTTTTCACATATCAATCTATTACCTCTTTTAGGCTTGTTCATTACGTTGGCTTCGGCTTACAGATTGGCTAAGTTTAATTTAGATGAAGACCAACAAACCTATTTTAAAGGCTTACCAACACCTGCAAATGCGTTGTTTATTATATCGTTACCACTAATTATGGAATTTCAGAATAGTGATGTTATCAATACTATTATTCTAAATAAATGGTTTTTAATAATAACAACATTGGTTAGTTGTTATATGTTGAATTCTGGTATTAAATTATTTGCTTTAAAGTTTAAAGATTGGCGTTTTAAAACCAATGCTACCAGATATATTTTTATATTTCTATGTGCGTTATTTATAATAGTTTTACAATTTGCAGCCATCCCCATTATTATAATGACGTACATTGCCATGTCTGTATTGGATAATGTAACTACAAAATAAAAATTTCAGACTCATAAGTTTAATTCCCTATAAATAAACAACAAATGGCATCAGGATTTTTTGCGTTATTAGATGATATTTCAGCACTTATGGACGATGTCGTCGTCATGAGTAAGATTACAACAAAAAAAACAGCTGGTATTTTAGGGGATGATTTAGCGGTTAATGCCGAAAAAGCAACAGGCTTTATTGCCTCGCGTGAAATTCCTGTATTGTGGGCCATTACAAAAGGTTCTTTTCTTAATAAATTAATCATTCTGCCAGTGGCTTTTTTGCTGAGTGCTTTTTTGCCACCTGCAGTCACGGTACTTTTAGTGCTGGGCGGAATTTATTTAGCCTTTGAAGGCTTTGAAAAAGTATATGAATTTTTTGTGCCCCATAAACATTCAGACAATGTCGTTATTTTAAGTGACCCTACAGAAGCTGAAGTTTTGAAAATTGAGAAGGATAAGATTAAGTCGGCTATTTTAACCGATTTTATTTTATCGGTAGAGATTGTCATCATTGCCTTAGGAACGGTTATAGGAAAAGATCTTTTATTTCAAATATTGGTGGTTTCCATAGTAGCCATCATAGCAACAGTTGGTGTTTATGGTATTGTGGCTCTAATTATCAGAATGGATGATTTGGGTTTCCGACTCATAAAAAGGAGCGGTGATAAAAAGGGTATTTCAAAGACTGTTGGGATGTTTTTGGTTAATGCACTTCCTTGGGTAATTAAGAGTTTATCTGTTATTGGTACCATTGCTCTGATTTTGGTAGCAGGCGGCATTTTTGTGCATAACATTGAATTTTTACATCATTTTTTAGATGTTTTGCCATCCATATTGCAGGAATTTATTGTTGGTTTGTTGGTTGGGTTCGCTGCTTTTTTAGTTGTTAAGCTTTTTAAAGGGATTTTTAAAAAGGATAAGCATTAATCATTAGAGCCTAACAATCAATAGAAAAATTTACTGGGTTAATGGATTCCTGCCTACGCAGGAATGACAAAGTCCCTACTCCCTAATCTTCTTTTTACGAAGTTCAAAATTCTGACCTAAATATACTTTACGAACCATTTCGTCATTAGCCAATTCTTCTGGTACGCCAGCTTTTAAGATGCTGCCTTCAAACATTAAATACGTCCTGTCGGTAATAGCCAATGTTTCCTGAACGTTGTGGTCTGTAATTAAAATACCGATATTTTTTTTGGTGAGTTGTGCCACAATACGTTGAATATCTTCCACTGCTACAGGGTCAACGCCAGCAAAGGGTTCATCTAATAAAATAAAACTTGGGTCTGTTGCCAAGGCACGAGCAATTTCGGTACGGCGACGTTCGCCACCAGACAATAAATCGCCTCTACTTTTTCGTATATGTCCTAAACCAAATTCTTCAATTAAGGATTCCATTTTATCATGTTGCTGTTGCTTACTAAGTTTTGTAAGTTGCAACACACTTAAAATATTATCTTCGATACTTAATTTTCTAAAAACAGAGGCTTCTTGTGCCAAATACCCAATCCCGTTTTGGGCACGTTTGTACATGGGGTATTTCGTGATGTCTTTATTGTCTAAATAAATAGTGCCACCATTGGGTTTTATTAGACCAACAATCATATAAAAAGAAGTGGTTTTACCAGCGCCATTAGGCCCTAGTAATCCCACTATTTCCCCTTGATTTACTTCTAGGGAAACAGACTTTACTACTTTTCGTCCGCTATAGGACTTCATTAAATTTTCGGCTCTTAGAATCATATCTGTATGGTAAACGCTAAAAATAGCAAAAACATATAACTATTTGGCGAAGGTACATTAATTTAGAAACTGTTTAAATTTTATCTAAAAGCCATTTTTTGTTTCTTTTTGCCCCATATTTCGTTGAATTTTTTTCTAATAGCTCAGCTATTAAAAAAAAATCCGCCTCATCTGATCCAAAAATAATTCAAAAAAGCATCAATAAACAAAACTTAAACAGTTTCTTAGTTTTTGTCTTGGTCTTCTAAAGCATCCCAAAACTCGTAGGCACGCCGTAAATGAGGAATCACAATGGTGCCACCAACCAATGTGGCAATGCTTAGGGCCTCAACAACTTCATTTTTTGTTAAGCCTAATTTATAACTGGTTTCTAAGTGGTATTTCACACAATCATCGCAACGTAAAACAGCAGATGCCACCAACCCTAAAAGTTCTTTGGTTTTTACATCCAAGGCGCCTTCTGTATAGGCATTGGTATCTAAATTAAAAATACGCTTTATAACTTTATTATTATCCGCTAAAATTTTATCGTTCATTTTAGAACGATACTCATTAAATTCATTAACCATCTTAGGCATGTTTCTTTCCCTTTTTTTTGATTTCTAATGACGAATTTTGATATTCTTTTCTCTTCTTTTTTGATTTCTAATGACGATTCTTGATATATGTATGCTCACTTCATATAAAATGAGAATAGGAACAGCAACAATAATTTGGCTGGCAATATCTGGAGGCGTAATGATAGCTGATAAAACCAAAACAATGATTAAGGCATATTTTCTGTATTTTTTTAAAAACTCTGGGGTTACCAGTCCTATTTTTGTTAAAAAGTAAATAAGTATGGGAAGTTCAAAAACCAAACCGGCGGCTAAAACGGAAGATCTTACTAAACTGATATAACTATCTAAATCAAAATCATTATGGACTTGCGAACTCACTTGATAAGACCCCAAGAAATTAATAGATAACGGACAAACAACATAGTATCCAAATAGCACGCCTATGAAAAATAATCCAGAGGCTACAATGATGAAACCACGGGAATGTTTACGTTCATTTTCATGTAAGGCTGGGCTTATAAACTTCCAAAGTTCATAAAGTATATATGGGAAGCCAATAACAATACCAGCTGTAATAGATACCCAGATGTGTGCAGAAAACTGACCGGACATGGTTCTACTTTGTATTCGAAAAGGCAGTTCTTCATAACAAAAACTAGTGTCCATACCAAAATATTGGGTTACATCACATAATATTTTATAGGTGTAAAAATCAGTCTTTGAAGGGCCGAAAATTAAATAATCAAAAATGAATCCTTTGGCAAGGAATGCGCCACCAGCTATAACTACAACCGCTATAACTATTCTTATTAAATGCCATCGTAAATCTTCGAGATGATCTAGAAACGACATCTCATTTATGTTCTTTTTTGCCATTATATAATACCTTCTTTTATTAAATCGTGTAAGTGAACTACGCCTGCATATTTGCCGTTTTCTTCAACAAGTAACTGTGAAATACCATAAATTTCCATGACTTCTTTTGCTTCCAAAGCCATGGCATCGGCCTTTATGCGTTTTGGGTTTGTACCCATAATATCTTTGGCTGTTAGTGCTAAAAAATCATCAGCCTTGCTTAACATACGTCGTAAATCACCATCGGTTATAATTCCAATAATGGCATCGTTTTCAACAACAGCCGTAACACCAAGCATTTTTTCTGTCATTTCAATAATGATATCTTTAATACCAGTATCCTTAAAGACCTTGGGTTTTAAATTTACGGATGATATATCTTCAACTCTTAAATACAATCGTTTGCCTAAAGCACCTCCTGGATGGTATTTTGCAAAATCGTTACTAGAAAATCCGCGGAGTTCCAATAAACAAACAGCAAGGGCATCACCGATTACCAATTGAGCGGTTGTGCTGGTGGTAGGTGCTAAATTGTTAGGACAAGCTTCTTTTTCTACATATGAATTCAGTATATAATCTGCTTGCTGGCCTAAAAAGGAATCTTTACGCCCCGTTATGGCAATTATTTTATTTTTAGCGCTTTTAATTAATGGAATAAGCACTTTAATTTCAGCAGTATTTCCACTTTTAGAAATACAAACCACAATATCATCTTTAAGGATGAGTCCTAAATCACCATGAATGGCATCAGCCGCATGCATAAAAATAGAAGGGGTTCCTGTTGAGTTAAGCGTCGCCACAATTTTATTGGCAATAATAGCACTTTTACCGACGCCTGTTATGATAAGACGGCCTTTTGAGTTGTAAATATGTTGTACAGCTTCAGCGAATTCATCATCAATAAGACTGGAAAGATTCAATATAGCATCTGCTTCCATGTTAATAGTCTGTATAGCAGTAGTAATAATAGAACTTTTGTTTTTCAAAATTTATTATTTTTTTTGATTGATGCTTTTAAAGATTTTGTTATCTTTAATGATAATCAGATTAGGTTTTATTCTAATTTTGATTATCGTTACAAAACTAACGAAAAAATGAGGGTTCTCTCAACACACAATTAAATTAATTATTCGATTTGTGTTTTTATTTAAATTAAGTTTTTATACCGTTCATGTTAATAACAAAAAGTGATTTGCAGGCTGCATTAAAAAAATATTTTGGCTTTGGTAAATTTAAGGGTCTTCAAGAAACCGTTATTGAAAGCATATTATCAGGAAATAATACATTTGTCATCATGCCAACAGGAGGCGGCAAGTCGCTTTGCTATCAGTTGCCAGCATTAATGCAAGAAGGTACAGCAATTGTAGTATCGCCGTTAATTGCATTGATGAAAAATCAAGTGGATGCCATAAGAGGTATTTCCAACGAAGAAGGCATTGCGCATGTATTAAATTCGTCACTTAACAAAACCGAGATAAAGCGCGTTAAAGAAGACATAACCAATGGTATTACCAAACTGTTGTATGTGGCACCAGAATCGTTGACTAAAGATGAAAACGTCGATTTTTTAAGGTCCGTAAAAGTGTCTTTTATGGCGGTTGACGAAGCACATTGTATTAGTGAATGGGGACATGATTTTCGACCCGAGTATAGAAATTTAAAACATATCATTGGTAGAATAGGTGACAACATTCCCATTATAGGGTTAACAGCAACAGCAACGCCTAAAGTTCAAGAAGATGTTTTAAAAAACCTTGGTATTCCTAATGCAAAAACATTTAAAGCGTCGTTTAACAGACCCAATTTATATTACGAAGTACGTCCAAAAACAAAAAATGTAGATGCGGATATTATTCGTTTTGTGAAACAAAATTCAGGAAAATCAGGTATCATATATTGTTTAAGTAGAAAGCGCGTTGAGGAATTGGCGCAAGTGCTTCAGGTTAATGGTATTAAAGCCGTGCCGTATCATGCCGGATTAGATGCCAAAACAAGAACAAGTCATCAAGATAAATTTCTTATGGAAGATGTCGATGTGGTGGTGGCTACCATTGCTTTTGGAATGGGTATCGATAAACCTGATGTGCGTTTTGTAATCCATCATGATATTCCAAAAAGTATCGAAAGTTATTACCAAGAAACTGGTAGGGCAGGCCGAGATGGTGGCGAAGGACATTGTTTAGCCTATTATTCCTATAAAGACATTGAAAAGTTAGAGAAATTCATGTCTGGGAAACCGGTCGCTGAGCAAGAAATCGGCCAAGCGTTGTTGCAGGAAGTTGTTGCTTTTGCAGAAACATCCATTTCCAGAAGAAAGTTTATCCTTCATTATTTCGGGGAAGAATTTGATAATGAAACTGGTGAAGGTGGCGAAATGGACGATAATGTACGTCATCCCAAAAAGCAACATGAAGCTAAAGATGAAGCTAAGTTTATTCTTGAAACCATTGATAATACCAATGAAAAATATAAGTCTAAAGACCTGGTTAATGTTGTTATTGGGAAAGAAAATGCCCTAATTAAATCCCACAAAACAGACGAACAGCCTTTTTTTGGTAAAGGAAATTACAAAGACAATAAATATTGGATGGCATTGCTTAGGCAGTTATTAGTTGCGGGCTATCTTAAAAAAGATATAGAAACCTACGGCGTTATTAAATTAAATGATAAAGGAAAAGCGTTTATTAAAAAACCAGAATCCTTTATGATGACCGAAGACCATATTTTTGATGGTGAACAAGAAGATGGAAGTATCGTAACTTCGGCTAAAGCAGTCGGACAATCAGCCGATGAGGTTTTAATGGGCATGCTTAAAGATTTACGTAAAAAGAATGCCAAAAAATTAGGCGTACCACCTTTTGTTATTTTTCAAGATCCTTCACTTGAGGATATGGCATTGAAATATCCCATAAATTTAACTGAATTAGGAAATGTACATGGTGTTGGCGATGGAAAAGCTAAGAAGTATGGTAAGGATTTTGTAGAACTCATTGCTAAATATGTCGAAGAAAATGATATTCTAAGACCGGACGATTTGGTTGTGAAATCAACAGGAAGTAATTCTGCTAACAAATTATTCATCATTCAAAATATAGATAGAAAATTGCCGCTTGACGATATTGCTTCATCAAAAGGGATGTCGATGCAAGAATTTATTAAAGAAATGGAAGCCATTGTCTATTCTGGTACCAAGTTGAACATTACGTATTGGATTGACGATATATTAGATGAAGACCAACAAGAAGAAATTCATGATTATTTCATGGAATCGCAATCGGATGCCATTGATGTCGCCATTAAAGAATTTGATGGAGAATATGATGATGATGAGCTTCGTCTTTATAGAATTAAATTTATTAGTGAAGTGGCTAATTAATTTAAGTTAAAAGTTAAAAGTTAAAAGTTAAAAGTTAAAAGTTTTTCATTTTAAACTTCAGTCTTCCGTCGTCAGTCTTCCGTCTTCGGTCTTCTTCCACAAAAAATCATAAATCGTAAATCTTAATTCGTAAATCCTTGTTATCTTTGCACTTCATTAAAAAAAATGCCATGAAAGACGGTTTATACGCAAAATTCAACACTACTAAAGGAGACATACTGGTTGCCTTAGAATACAAAAAAACACCTGGAACGGTTGGTAACTTTGTTGCTTTAGCTGAAGGAAATTTAGAAAACAAAGTAAAACCACAAGGAAAACCATATTACGATGGATTGAAATTCCATAGGGTTATTCCAGATTTTATGATTCAAGGTGGTTGTCCACAAGGCTCTGGTGCTGGTGGTCCAGGTTATAAGTTTGATGACGAGTTCCATCCGGATTTAAAACATGACGGTCCAGGCGTATTATCAATGGCAAATGCAGGTCCAGGCACAAACGGTAGCCAATTTTTCATCACACATATAGAAACGGCTTGGTTAAATGGTAAGCACACCGTTTTTGGTAAAGTGATATCTGGTCAAGATATTGTTGATGCGATTGCCCAAGGCGATGTTATCGACAGTTTAGAAATAGTGAGAGTAGGCGCGGAAGCCGACGCATTCAATGCAGTTGAAGCTTTTAGAACTTTTGAAGGCTCTAGGCAAAAAAACTTAGCAGCAGAAAAAACAAAATCTGAAGCAGAAATGGAAAAATTAGCCGCTGGTTTTAGTAAAACATCTAGCGGATTACGTTACCAAATCCTTCAAAAGGGAGATGGTGCAAAAGCTGAAAAGGGCAAAAAAGTGTCTGTTCATTATAAAGGTCAATTGGCAGACGGAACGGTATTTGATTCTTCATATAAACGCAACGAACCTATTGATTTTGCTTTAGGAGTTGGTCAAGTTATTCCAGGTTGGGATGAAGGTGTTGGGTTACTTAAAGTGGGAGACAAAGCCCGTTTTGTAATACCAAGTGATTTGGCTTATGGAAGTGCAGGTGCAGGCGGTGTTATTCCTCCAAATGCAACCTTGGTTTTTGATGTTGAACTGATGGCCGTTAAGTAAAAAATCTTTTTTTTAAATACTATTTAAAGCACTTTATTTTAAGTGCTTTTTTTATATTTATATATGACAAACGATGAGCTAGAAACATTAAAATATCCCATTGGAAAATTTGATTGCCCAGAGCCGATTTCCCAAACGCATATTGAAAATTGGATTTCAATATTAGCATACTTTCCTGAAAGATTAGAAACTCTTGTGAAAAATCTAACAGACAAACAATTAGATACGCCTTATAGACCAGGTGGGTGGACTATTAGACAAACCGTACATCATATATCGGATAGTCATCATCATAGTTATGCGCGTTTTAAATGGGCATTAACAGAGGATAAACCCGTTATTAAAGCGTATTATGAAGATAGATGGGCAGAATTGATAGATTCTAAATTAGCACCTATAGACATGTCTTTGCAACATTTAAAAGCCGTACATATCAAATTGGTTTACTTATTGAAAACATTATCAGAGGAAGATTTAAACAAATGCTTTATACATCCGGAAACTAAAAAAGAGGTTCCGATAAAGCGAAATATAGGTCTTTATGCTTGGCATAGTAACCATCATTATGCACATATCGAAAATGTATTAAAACATAACAATTGGTTGTAATTTTATAGTATGATTAGAGATGTAAACATACAGGATGCCAAACAAATAGTTGATATTTACAACTATTATGTACTAAATTCTATTGTGACTTTAGATTTAGTTCCCTTTTCTACGCAAGATTTTGAGGAAAAAATAAAAACTATTTCTAATCAATTTCCATTTATTGTTTACGAAGAAAATAATGTTTTGTTGGGTTATGCCTATGCAAACACTTTTAGAACTAAGCCAGCATATAACAATACAGTAGAACTGACTATTTATTTAAAATATGACGAGTTAGGAAAGCAGATTGGTAAAAAAATGTATTCAGAATTGTTAGATCAACTTAAAAAACAAAACTATCATGTGGTTATTGGTGGATTAACATTACCTAATGATGCAAGCATAAAACTTCATGAAAACCTTGGTTTTGAAAAAGTTGCCCATTTTAAAGAAGTTGGTTATAAATTTAATAAGTGGCATGACGTTGGTTTTTGGCAATTAACTTTTTAACTTTAAAAATATAGTGGTCTAATTATTCTAACAAACTTTTCCATTTAATATTACAACCAATACTTGGTTTTTGTATTTGGGTGTTTTCTTTATTTTCAAGTAAACAATCTAAGGCATGTCGCAGATCCTGACCTGTCACAACCATGCCATTTCCCGGTCTGGAATCGTCCAGTTGTCCTCTGTATGTTAATTTTAAATCCCCATCAAAAAGATAGATGTCAGGCGTGCAGGCAGCATCATACGCTTTGGCAAGGTCTTGGCTTTCATCATAGAGATATGGAAATGGATACTGTTCCTTTTTGGCATGAACCTTCATTTTATCTGGACCATCTTGCGGATAGTTAACAACATCATTACTTGAAATTGCTATAAACGATATGCCTTTTTTGGAATATTCATTTGCAATTTTAACCAACTGATTGTTCACATGAAGTACAAACGGACAATGATTACAGATGAACATAATGACCGTACCGCGTTCGCCTTTTAAATTTTGTAAACTCAAATAGGTGTCACTTACTGTATCTAACAAATTAAAATCAGGAGCCAAAGTGCCTAAAGGCAGCATATTTGATGGTGTATTCGCCATAATGAACGTTTTTTCAAAGTTCGGGATAATTTGTATTTTTAAAAAATGAAATGCCTAAAACAATTTTTAATACATGGGTGGTATTATAATTTGACCACAGAAAATAGATAAATTTGAACGGATGAATGATATAATTACTTTTGAAGATTTTACTAAAATAGATTTACGTGTGGGTACCATTATTGATGTGAATGAGTTTCCTGAAGCCAGATATCCTGCTTACCAATTAACCATTGATTTTGGCGTTTTAGGCAGTAGGAAATCGTCTGCTCAAATAACAACGTTGTATAAAAAAGAAGAGTTGCTAAACAAACAAATTGTTGCCATTATTAATTTTCCAAAAAAGCAAATTGCCAAATTTATGAGTGAGTGTTTGGTGCTTGGTGCCGTAAAAGGAAAAGATGTGATGCTTTTAAATCCAGAAACCAAAGTTGCAAACGGGAGTATAGTAAGCTAAGGTTTGTAAATGAACTCATCTTGACTTTTTCCAATTGGTTAAAAAATTGCTCTTTTGAGCCTGCTTTTTGTCTTTTTCTCCTTCCGTAGCTCTGCTATGCAACTCAAAAATGCCTTCAATCAGACTCAAAAATAGCTAATTTTCACTTCAATCAAAAAAGTCAAGATGAGTTCAATAAAAACAAAGGGAGCAAAAATGGTATTTCACATTTCATGTTCCCTTTGAAATCATTCTTTCCTTTGTTAAGATTACTTAACCAGTCAATTGGGTATATTCTCAGCTATTATAAATAATAGCACCCCTCAGAATGATTCAATAAAGATAAGAAAAGATTTTTGTAGTTCCATGGATTTGAATCGATTGAGTTAATAATTAGAGCGATAGAGAACAATTGGGTTGTAGCATAGGATTATTGTGGTTAAGGCATAAAAAAACCGCTATCTAGTAGCGGTTTTTTTGCATATGGCTTATTGTCTAAAGCCTATATATCATCAAATTCTATATCCGTAAAATTTTCTACAGACTTAGTAGATGTTTCAATACCATCCTCATCTGTTTCATTTTCTTTTTTAAAGTCCTTTTGGTGACGTTCGCTAATGACTTCATCGCCTTTTTCATCAATAATATAGCCGGTCATTTCAGATAATATATCTTTAAACTCGTTGAAGTCTTCTTTGTAAATATATATTTTATGTTTTTTATAATGGAAAGAACCATCATCATTAGTGAATTTTTTGCTTTCTGTAATAGTAAGATAATAGTCATCAGCTTTTGTTGCTCTTACATCAAAAAAGTATGTGCGTCTGCCTGCTCTTAATACTTTAGAAAAAATCTCCTCTTTCTCCATCATGTCATTTGAATTCATATGTAAATTATTATTTGTTTCCTAATGGTCATATGTTATCGCTTTATTTTGATTAGTGTTTATAAACAAACTTCTTGTTTATAGCGATTTCATAGTTATCGAATTATCATTATTTATATCAAAAATCTAAAAAAAATATATACTAACCAACAAATTGAGTGCTTTCTTTTTAATAACCACAATATTAATGACTTATAATACGGGAAAATTTAACACTTATCTGGAAAATGATTGGGATTAAACGTTTGTTTCGCTCAGTTGTTTTAAATAGAGATGTTTGTAGTAACCATCTACATTTATGAGTGTTTCGTGTGTGCCTTCCTGTACTATTTTACCATCATCCAACACAATTATTTTGTTGGCGTTTTTTGTAGAAGATACTCTATGGCTTACTAAAATAGTCGTTTTATCGGAAGTTATTTGATACAGGTTTTTTAATATTTTTTCTTCTGTTTCGGTATCTACAGCCGATAAACAATCATCGAACAATAAAATTTTTGGTGATTTTATAACCGCTCTGGCTATAGAAATCCGTTGCTTTTGTCCGCCAGAAAGTGTGATTCCCCGTTCACCTAATACGGTGTCGTAACCATGATTAAATTTAACAATGTTTTTGTGTACATGAGCTTTTTTTGCGGCTTCAATAACATCGTTATCAGTAGCATTTTCTTTTCCAAACTTGATGTTATTTTTTATGGTATCAGAAAATAGAAAAGCATCTTGCGGTACATAACCAATGCTATTTCTTAAATCTTGCAGATTGTGCTGATTTATTTCGATGCCATCTATCATTATAGAACCTTTATCAATATCATAAAGTCTTCCAATCAACTCTAGGATAGTAGATTTCCCTGAGCCCGTTTTACCTATAATGGCTAAGGTTTCTCCTGCTTTTATATTAAAGCTAACGCCTTTTAGGGCTTCAATATTAGTGTCATCATACGTAAAAAATACATTATTGAACGTAATGTTGCCAATCACGTTGGTGGGGCTATGAACCGTGTTTTTTATTTCGGGTTCAATAGTTAAAAATTCATTGATACGTTTCTGCGATGCTTCTGCTTGTTGCACAATAGAAGTCACCCAACCAACAGTAGCAACAGGCCATGTAAGCATGTTTACGTAAATAATAAACTCTGCAATAGTCCCTAAGCTTTCAATCTCACCACTGATATATTGCTTACCACCAATATAAATAACGAGTAAATTACTAACACCAATTAGTAAAATCATCATGGGGAAAAATAAGGCTTCAATACTAACTAGATGTATTTGTTTTTTTTTATTGGTTGTAGAAAGTTCATCAAAATCGGCAGATGTTTGCCCTTCTAGGCTATAGGCTTTTATTACTGATATACCGCTAAATGTTTCTTGCGCGAATGAGGACAGTTTCGATAAATATTCTTGAACAATGGTACTGCGTTTATGGATTTCCTTACTTAATTTATAAATGGCAAAGGATAAAATCGGTAAAGGCAGAATGGTATATAAGGTGAGTAAAGGTGCTTCATTAAACATATAGGCAATAGCAATTATAAAAAGAGTAACGGTATTAATACTGTACATAATAGCAGGGCCCGCATACATACGAACACGCCCCACATCTTCACTAATACGGTTCATTAAATCACCAGTTCTGTTCTTCTTATAGAAGTTTAAGGACAGCTTTTGATAATGGTCGTACACTTCATTTTTTAAATCGTATTCAATATAACGGGATACATTAATGATGGTTTGACGCATAAAAAAGGTAAGAATGCCGGCAATAATCGCTGCACCAATAATGTAGAGGATAATTTCAGTCAGTTCACCTTGAATCGTTCTATCGCCCGTATTTAAACCTGCATTATATTTTTCAACAACTTCAAAGATGCGCCTTACATACCTTGGGGTAAAAAGCAAAAAAATTCTAGCAACAATAGTAATAACAATACCTATTAAAAGATGTGTTTTATATTTTAAAAAGTATTTGTTAAGATGCTTTAGTTCCTTCATTTGTTGGCTTCACTAATAAGGGAACAAAGATACATGTTTATACCAATAAATTCATTTTACACAGAATAGCTAAATGTTAAATATAGCCTAAAGTATTACCAATAATAAACGCAAAATAGAAGTTGTTTTTTTTAAAATAGTATTATTTTTGCCGTTCAAAAGAAAAAATGATTCATCTTTTTTTAATTCAAGTTCTTTGTAAATATGCTGAATAGAAGACATATTCGAGTAAAAGTTATGCAAACCATTTACGCCTTTAAAGGTAGTGAAAGCGATGATTTTAGTCCAAACCAAAAATTTTTGCTTTTCAGCATAGATAATATGTATAATTTGTATTTGTTATTAATATCGCTGCTTATTGAAGTGCAAAAAAGGGCAGAAGAAGATTTACAAAAAAAGCAAAAGAAGCATTTAGCGACCCAAGAAGACAAAAATCCCAACAGGAAATTTGTCAACAATGAGCTATTGCTGCATCTCAAAGAAAATCTACAACTTAAAAACCAATTAGAAGCCCATAAAATCACGTATTGGAGTTTAGATGCCGAATATGTTGACGTTATTTTCAAAGCGATTACTGCTAGTGATTTATATAAAGCCTATTTACAAACCAGAACATCTGATTTTAAAGAGGACAAGGAATTTATTGTAGATATTTTTAAAGACGTTATTGCACCCAATGATAAGCTTTACGAATATATTGAAGACAAAAACCTAACGTGGTTAGACGATCTTCCAACAATAAATACCACCATTTTAAAATTATTGAGAAAGGCGAAATCAACTAATCCGGATAATCATTTTATACCTAAGTTGTATAAGGATTCAGAAGACAACCAATTTGCCATCGATTTATTTAAAAAGACGCTTCTAAATAAATCATCTTTAAATAAGGAAATTGAGCTGAAAACCCAAAATTGGGATTCAGACCGTATTGCCAACGTCGATTTTGTATTATTACAAATGGCCATTTGCGAACTTAAAAATTTTCCATCTATACCCGTTAAGGTTACCATAAATGAATATTTAGAAATAGCTAAGGAATATTCAACGCCTAAAAGCAGTGTCTTCATTAATGGTATTTTAGATAAGTTGGTTAAGGAATATGAAGAAACCGGCACTTTGAATAAAATAGGTAGAGGTTTAGTATAGATTTCTGTTAAGAAACCTATAAAAATTTCAAATACACTAAATAATTGTTACTTTTACAGACCTATAAATTGAAAAACTACCTAATTATGAAAAAAATAATTTTAGTATTAAGCGCTTTAAGTTTAGTGGCTTTTACATCATGCAAAGAAGATGCCTCAAAAAAAATAAATGAAGCGAATGTGGCTGTAGCAGCTGAAAGAGATGCCAATTCAGGCAAATTCCCTATAATTTCATTTGAAGAAACTACACACGATTTTGGTGAAATTGAAGCTAACCAACAAGTTCAAACTGTTTTTAAATACAAAAATACTGGTGATGCCCCTTTAGTCATAACAGATATTAAAAGCTCATGTGGTTGTACAGTGCCTCAAGATTGGTCTAGAGAACCATTAGCTAAAGGAGAAAGTGGCCAATTTACTGTTAACTTTAATGGCACTGGCTCCAATAAAATAACCAAGACCATCACGGTAACAGCAAATACAGAAAAAGGAATAGAGACGGTAAATATTACGGCTTTCGTAAAGCCTAACCCAAATGCAGCAGCAGTAACAACACCGACAACTAATGCGGCACCATTAATGACTAATGGACAGCAACAACAAGTTAAGTTTAGTACACAACCAGGTCACGAAGGCCATAATCACGATTAAATAAAATTAAATTTATGGAAGGAATAGGGCAATTTATGCCGTTTATATTAATGTTTGTTGTTGTATATTTCTTTATGATTGCACCACAAATGAAACGTGCAAAAAAAGAGAAAAAGTTTAATGCAGAGCTTAAAAAAGGTGATAGAGTAGTTACCAAGAGTGGTTTGCATGGTAAAATTTTAGAGTTTAACGACAAAGACAGTACATGTATTATTGAAACCATGTCTGGAAAAGTCAAGTTTGAACGCTCTTCAATCTCTATGGAAATGACTGATAAAGTTAATAAAGCATCTGTTTAAATATAACATCACTTACGAAAACAGGCTTCCAATTTTGGGAGCCTGTTTTGTTTTAATTCGTTTCTTATAAAGTATTAATCGCATCTTAACGGCGTTTCCTTGTAATTGGCTGTGCATTTTTGTACCTTTGCAGCATGCAAAAAGGAATTCGACAAAATAAAAATTACAGAATTTTGACCTTTAAGTTTCTGGTTTTTAGAACCCAATCCAATAAATTCATTCCTCCTGCTTTAAAGTCTTAACGGCAATTTAATAAAATTATCACATTAATTTTATTGCTATAGTTATTGTTGAGCATGTATTATTAGTGCTTAAACAACCTTTTTAAAATAAAAATTCCCAATCTTTTTCTAAGGTAATTAGAAAATAATATAATATTAAATTTATGACCATTAAAACCTATGATGCCTATTCAAAGCTATCTAATATGGATATTAATCGTGTAACTAATTTTTTATACGAACATTCCGGAACATTTAGAGATAGCAAAAGTGCCATTAAAAAATCTTTATTGTATGCCATAAAAGAAATACCGGGACTTGGTGGATATGTGTTTGTTTCAGAGCATCAAAACGAGATTTTAGGGGTTTTAGTAATAAATAAGACAGGGATGAACGAGTATATTCCCGAGAATATTTTGGTATATTTAGTTGTAAATTCAAACTATGATGAAGACGGGATTAAAGAAAATTTGATCAATTACACCACTAATTACTGTAAGGGGGATATAGCGCTTTATATTAATAAAGAAAGCCCAGAGTTAGGTTGGTTTGAAGACAAAGGGTTTAAATCAAGAAATATTGAAATGCGCTTAACGCGTTAATAATTATTAAAAACATTACAAATGAAAATTATTCAAGTAAGAAGAAAAACGATATACGAAAAACGATACAGTTTAAAAATGGGAGAATTAAATACGAAAGTTACTTATATAAAAAAATATATGTTTGGTCTGCCTGTTAAAACATTGCATAAATATAGGGAAACCTATTACGGTGAAGTTAAGGATTGTAACGATTGTTCATTATTTATCTAATTATATAAATCACATTTAAAATAAATATTTACATATGAAAATATTGGTAATAGGTGCCGGAAATATGGGTTTAACATACGCTGAAGGCATGTCTAAATCAAGATTGTTAAAGAAAAAAAACATCATGGTTTTAGATACTTCCGAAGAAAAATTGGAAGAGCTTCATCAAATGTCACACTTTGATGCTTTTAGCGAGTTAAAGGATTGTGTGCCACAAGCAGATATTATTTTTATAGCCGTAAAGCCATATCATGCCGAAAGCTTGTTTAAAGCCATAAAACCATTAGCAAACACCGAGCAAATAATCATTTCCATTATGGCAGGTGTTACTATAGCATCTATAAAAGAGTTTTCAGGTTTAACAAAGATAGTTAGGGCTATGCCAAATTTACCAGCGAAAATCGGTATGGGGTTAACCTCTTTTGTGACATCGCCACAAGTATCGAGAATAGAAATATTGACTATTGAAAGTTTGTTAAATACGACTGGTAAATCCATTCAGGTAAGCAGTGAAACTTTAATAGACGCCTCTACTGGAATTTCTGGGAGCGGACCTGCCTACGTGTTTTATTTTATGCAAAGTATGATGGAAGCCGCTTTACAAATGGGGTTTTCTAAAAATGATTCTACGGTTTTAGTAAGTCAAACCTTTATAGGCGCGGTCGAACTTTTTAATCAGTCCAACTTATCACCAAATTCGTGGATGGATATGGTAGCTTCAAAAGGAGGCACTACAAGGGCGGCATTAGACTCTATGGAAGATAACAACGTAAAAGAATTAATAAAGGAAGCAGCATTTGCGGCTTTTAATCGTGCCATAGAATTAGGTAAAGAAAATTAATATGTATAAAGAAAGAATAGTTATTAAAGTTGGCACCAACGTCATGACCAACAATGATAATAGGATAGTAAGACCAGTGTTAAGAAATTTAGTAAGGCAAATAGCCGAACTTTATGATAGAAACATCATGACTATTTTAGTATCTTCTGGTTCTGCTATTGCAGGAAAAGAAGTGCTGGGAAAGTCTAAAATAAAAGACAAAACCCAGCGGAGGCAAGTATATTCCGCTATTGGGCAACCCAGAATGATGCGCCTTTATTACGATATTTTTCACGATTATGGTTTAAAATGTGCCCAGGTACTCCCCACAAAACGGGATTTTAGTCCGGGTTTGCACCGTCAGAACATGATTAATTGTTGTGAAGGTTTGCTGGCAGAAGGTGTGGTTCCTATAGCTAATGAAGATGATGCCGTGTCAGTTACCATGTCCATGTTTTCTGATAATGACGAATTGGCAAGTTTAATTGCACAACTCATGAAAGTTGACAAACTGATTATTCTAACGGATATAGATGGTGTTTATGATGGGCATCCAGATGCCGAAAGTAGTAGGGTTATTTCCAATATAGGACCCGCTGAAAATTTAGACAAATATATTAAAGACAGTAACAAAACCGAAGAAGAAGGTCGAGGTGGGATGGGTTCAAAATTAGATTATGCCCAGCAAGCCGCTGCCAAAGGCATTCCTACCTATATTGCCAATGGTAAAAAAGAGAATACCATAATTGACATTATAGATGGTAAAGGTATAGGAACTAAGGTAGCTCTTTAGTTTAGGGTATGGGTTTTTTTGATGATATTGGTTTTGTTAAAACTACGATTCGGTATGTTTACCAAAGCGTGAACTATGTAATTTTTGTCTCTAATCATATAAAGCATCCAGAAAATCATTAGGTAAGTTTGTATATAAAGATTAGGATTCACAAAAACCTAATTGCATATATATTCATTATGGAAACAGAAACTAAAGGATACAATTTAACCATACCAATAAATGACTTTCAATTATCCTACGATGATGTTGGGGAAGGAAGTATCCCGATTATTTTTTTGCACGGTTTTCCTTTTGACAAAACCATGTGGCAAGTTCAGTTAGAATTTTTAAAATCTTCTTATCATTTAATTGCTTGCGATATTAGAGGGTTTGGAAAATCAACGGACGAAGAATCACCTCTAAGCATGGATTTGTTTGCTGATGATTTGATTCAGTTTATGGATAAGTTGAGTATTGAAAAAGCAATTGTTTGTGGATTATCTATGGGAGGATTTGTAGCCCTGAATGCCATGAAAAGATTTCCTGATCGCTTTGATGCACTCATTTTATGTGATACGCAATGTATTGCAGATACTGCTGAAGTAAAGGAAAAACGTTATAAGACTATTAATGACATAGAAGATGACGGCGTAACTAATTTTAACGAAGGCTTTATTAAAAAAGTTTTCCACAAAGATTCCATAGCAAATAAGAAGGAATTGGTTGAGGAATTAAGACATGTTGTGTTTTCCAATTCGGATCATATTATCATGCAGGGATTGGTAGCTTTGGCTGAACGTTCAGAAACTTGCACCATGTTGAAAGAGATAAACATCCCAACACTCATTCTTTGCGGTAGGGAAGATGAAGTAACACCAATGGTTCAGTCTGAATCGATGCATGCATCAATTGAAGGATCCATATTTCATGTTATTGATCATGCGGGCCATGTATCCAATCTTGAGCAACCGGATGCATTTAATAAATATTTTCTTGATTTCTTAACCGGTATTGAAGGCATCAATTTTGAAAAAATTAATGGAAATCAAAGAATGTCTTAATCATTATCCATTTTCCAATGTTCTGCAATGGCCTTTAGTTCTTGTTTGGTGAGGTAAGTAATAGCACCATGTTTTGGGCTTGTAAAATTGGTCGTTTTCATGATACCTTTGTTAAAATGACCAATATCCTGATAGGTAACAAAATCTTTGGTTTCGCTGAAACCCATGTTGCTGGTCCTTAATCCATACACATCATACATCAGTACATAAGTGTCCGTACCAATTCTTTTGAAAACGTTAGGTGCTTCTGTATTAACTTCTTCGGGATCAATTCTTTTGTCTTCTCCTGTAAAATCCTGATTGATTTTATCGGAAACGGCATGCTTAATTTTTGCACCGGCAACATAAAACATCTGGTATTTGTCGCCTACTTTAGTAATATCTGCATCAATGCCACCAATAGCAGTTACAAGTTTAGGTGTTGTTTCTAGTTTGGTAAACTCATCGTTTGTATAAGAATAATAAATGTTAGCATTTTTATTGTTGTAACGAATGGTAAAATATACCATCATTTTTTTCTCCCCAGGATCATAAATAGTTTGAGGTGCCCAAGAGCAATCGATATCTCCTAGTTCAGGAAACGCTGTATCTACACGAAAATCGGAATGTGTCCAATGTATCAAGTCGTATGACTTCATCAACACAAGCGCACGGTTGTTTCCCCAGCCATATTTTTCAAGAGGCCTTTGCCAATCAGTATCACGAAATCCAGCACGCTTACCAAAAATGTGCAAGTCGGTCATTGCTAAATAAAAAGCACCATCGGGACCACGGGTAATATGAGGGTCACGTACACCTTTTTGCTCGGCCAACTCAGAGCCAATAAATATAGGATTACCACTGTTAATATCGGTAAATGTATAACCATCACTACTTATAGCCATGTAAGCAGATTGGTTCTGGTCCTTGAAATATACTAGCAAGTACCCCGCCTTATCTTTTTCATCAAACTTTTGGTTATTTTTAGGCTTTTCCAGTTGTTCTACTATTTCGATGCCTGTCGGAGCTATGGCTGTTGGGTTGTCTTGGGAATATGCATTATTTACTAGGAGTAGTCCTAACACAACCAGCGTAATATGATAAAATTTATTGTTCATTTCTAATGGTTTTTTGATATTGTTGAATCAGTAAAGGCTTCACAAAATTAACCAAGCAGATTTTATGCTTAATCACATAGGGACATTTTTATGTATTGTAAATATATGTAAAAGGATATTTTGTGCTGAATTTTATTCATCATTTAACAGTTATTAATTATGATGAAAAATACACTGGCTGAATTGTTTTTTGATTCAAGTTTTTTAAAATCACGCTGTATGTTCCAAATCACCAGGAAATGGTCTGTACGCATAATATTGTAAAACCTCTTCTAAAGCCAATTTTAAAGCTCTATTAATTGGCACTACTTGATTACCCATATTAAAATCTATTTGATTGAGTTGCATGTAGTAATCTGTAAACATAGGCACATAAAGACCTTTGCTTATGGCTTCCGTAGTATCTTGGTAAAGGTTTGCTTGGTTTTCTTTAATGATTTTACAAGTTACCAAACGTTGTTGCCCGTATTTATCTCTGGTAGCAGCATAACCAAAAAGCCTGCAAATAAGCCCTCGATATTTGTAATTACTGCAATTTCCCATGGTGGTATCTATCAGGTTTAACGGACTGTAAATATGGCAAACAGACTGTTTTTCTTTAGTGTTTAGTTCCTTAAGGGTGTCTTCTGCTTTTCCCATTAAAAACAATTGGAATGCCCATGGTAAAAATTCAAGTGGAGAGGCCTCCATAGTTGGATTGGTGCAGCAGTTGCCACATCCTGTTAAGCAATGTAATTTGGTTTGGTCTTGAAATTGTGAAATCTCAAAATCAAGCTGTTCAAATAATCCTTCAACTAACTTTACTTTAACTTCTATAGACATAGAATTTTTTTGCGAATGTACGTCATAATTTGTCTGGTTGTTAAGGTGTTAATTTCTTTTTTTTAGGGTTTATTTTGTTGGATAAATTAAATTTCTAATTAATAAAATAGTAGACTAGGGACATGAAAACTTAACATTGGCATATATTTTTATACACTATCTTTGGAGATTAATTAAAATTAAGTAACAAAACTAAAAGTAACACACCATGGAAGAACATATTTCAAACTTTAACGAACCCAATGAAGACGTTGTTAGCGATGAAGTAAACAATACAATTGATGAACATGTGGAGGAGGTTAATAATGAAGTCTCTAAAGAAAAAGCTGAAGAGGTAATAACCAAAAAATCAAAAAAGGCCAAGAAAAAAGACAAGAAGAAAGAGGATAAAAAAGATAAAGAAAAGGAAAAAAAGAAAAAAGAAAAGGCTAAAGAAAAAGCCAAAGAGAAAGCTAAAAAAGAAAAAGCCAAAGCTAAGGAAAAAGCAAAAAAGGAAAAGGATAAAGCTAAAAAAGCAAAATCAAAAAAGAAGAAGAAAAAATAATGTCATAAAAAAACCACTTCAAACTGAAGTGGTTTTTTGTTAAGTGCTACTATCTATATCATTTAAAATTGCTTAATCTAAACTTCTAGCTTTTCATCTAACTAATCTAGCAATCTAAAGCAAAGCAATCTAAAAGCGAAGCCGTCTAACAATCTAAGAGCAAAGCGTTCTAACAATCTATTTAATCATCTCATAACTGCGTTTAATAAAGTTTGTCAGTTCTTCACCTTTTAACAAGCCTTGCGATAAACGTGCTAAATCCAAACTTTGATTAATTAAGCGTTCTTGCTTGTTTTTGGTTTTTGTTTCTAAAATCTCGGTGACTAATTTAGAGTTGGTATTAACAACTAAGTTGTACATTTCTGGAAAACCGCCCATACCAAACATACCGCCACCGCCAGTTTGTTGCATTTCTTTCATACGTCGCATAAACTCTGGTTGTGTTATAATAAAAGGCGATGCTTCGCTATCCATAGCTTCCAATTGTACCATGAATTTTTCAGAAGGAATTACTTCTTTCAAAAGGGTTTCTAAAGCAGTTTGTTGTTCTTCAGAAAGTTTAGAGATTTTGGTGTCCTCTTTCTTAATTAAATTATCAATATGGTCGCCATCAACACGTGCAAAAGAAATGTTTTCTTTGGTAGATTCCAGTTTCTGAATTAAATGCGATACGATTGGAGAATCCAATAACAACACCTCATAACCTTTGGCTTTAGCTGTTTCTATATAGCTATGTTGTGCATCTTTATCAGACGCATACAGAATAACCAACTTGCCGTCTTTATCCGTTTGATTGGCTTTTATTTTATTGAATAATTCATCATAGGTAAAATAAGTACCTTCAACTGTTGGGTATAATGCGAAATCGCCAGACTTTTCAAAGAATTTTTCTTCGGAGAGCATACCGTATTCAATCACGATTTTAATATCGTTCCATTTCTTTTCGAAATCCTCACGATTATTATTAAAAAGCGATTTTAATTTATCGGCTACTTTTCTAGTGATGTAAGACGAGATTTTCTTAACGGCCCCATCGGCTTGCAAGTAAGAACGCGATACGTTTAACGGAATGTCTGGAGAATCAATAACCCCGCGAAGCATGGTTAAAAATTCTGGAACGATGCCTTCTACATTGTCGGTTACATAGACTTGGTTTTGGTACAGTTGGATCTTATCTTTTTGAATGTTCATATCCTGACCCATTTTTGGGAAATATAAAATCCCGGTAAGGTTAAACGGATAATCT
The DNA here is from genome assembly GCF_002843175.1 of Confluentibacter flavum. Lineage (GTDB taxonomy): Bacteria > Bacteroidota > Bacteroidia > Flavobacteriales > Flavobacteriaceae > Confluentibacter > Confluentibacter flavum. The sequence goes on along the minus strand of NZ_PJEO01000003.1, from coordinate 45,676 downwards.
ACATTTAAGTGAATGTTGAATAAAGGCTCTTCAAATTGCATCGGGTACAATTCGCGATAAAAGCTTTTATAGTCATCATCTTTCAAATCTGCTGGTTGTTTGGTCCAAGCTGGATTTGGGTTGTTGATAATATCATCAACCGTAATTTTTTTATGAGGCTCTTTGGTTTCTTTACCGTCTTTATCTGTGATGGTTTTCGGTTCGAAATCTGGATCGTTTATGTCCTTAGTTCCAAATTTAATTGGAATAGGCATAAACTTGTTATATTTTAAAAGAAGGGTCCTTATGCGTGATTCTTCCAAAAACTCAGTAGAATCCTCAGCAATATGAAGAATGATTTCTGTACCTCTTTCTGTTTTGTCTGATGGTTCTATGGTGAATTCAGGAGATCCATCACAAATCCAATGCGCCGCAGGTTCGTCTTTATAAGATTTGGTAATAATTTCTACTTTTTGGGCAACCATAAAAGCGGAATAAAAACCTAATCCGAAATGACCGATAATACCAGCATCTTTAGCCGCATCTTTGTATTTATCCAAAAATTCTTCAGCACCTGAAAAAGCAACTTGGTTAATATATTTTTCAACTTCTTCGGAAGTCATACCCAATCCTTGGTCTATAATATGAAGTTTTTTACCTTCTTTATCAATCTTAACTTCAATTTTCGGATTGCCATATTCGGTTTTGGCTTCACCTATACTAGTTAGGTGTTTCAATTTTAAAGTTGCATCTGTAGCGTTACTGATTAATTCACGTAAAAAGATTTCGTGATCGCTATACAGGAATTTTTTAATAAGTGGGAAGATGTTCTCTACCGAAACATTAATATTTCCTTTTGTCATATGAATTTGTTATTTTTTATTTTCCGTAAAGACGGAAAACCGTTAAACATTCGTTTTTAATTTGCTTATTAAGATTAGACAACAAAAATGCCAAGAGTCTAAAAGTGACAAACTGACATTACTTATTTTTGAATTACGATGTTGGATTTTGAAGATTTAATGTTGTACTTTGTCTATCTAATATAATGGTCATGTATAATTCAAGAATAATTGGTTTAGGTAAATATCTGCCAGATAATGTGGTTACGAATGATGATTTATCTAAAATGATTGATACCACAGATGAATGGATTCAGGAGCGCACAGGTATAAAAGAACGTCGATGGATTAAGGAAGGTACAGACGATACATCAGCCGTTATGGGTGCAAAAGCCGCGAGGATTGCCATAGAACGTGCTGGTTTAACAAAAGATGATATCGATTTTATTGTGTTTGCCACCTTAAGTCCCGATTATTATTTTCCAGGCTGTGGTGTGCAAATTCAGGATATGCTCGATATGAAAACCATTGGGGCGCTTGATATACGAAACCAATGTTCTGGGTTTGTGTATGCAATTTCGGTGGCCGACCAATTTATAAAAACGGGGATGTACAAAAATGTGCTTGTTATTGGGGCAGAATACCATAGTAACGGATTGGATAAAACAACCAGGGGTAGAGGCGTCACGGTTATTTTTGGAGATGGTGCAGGCGCAGCCGTTTTAACAAGGGAAGAAGATAATACAAAGGGTATTTTGTCTACACATTTGCATAGCGAAGGTAAGCATGCCGATAAACTGATTGTGACATCGCCAAGCATCGCGCATTGGGTGCCAGAAATCCTTGAATCTAAAGAAGAAGATTTGTCTTATTTCCCATTTATGGATGGTACATTTGTTTTTAAACATGCCGTAGTGCGTTTTAGTGAAGCTATTATGGAAGGTTTAAAAGCAAACAATCTTCAAAAAGAAGATATAGATATGCTTATTCCACATCAAGCCAATTTAAGGATTGCCCAATTTATTCAAGGGAAATTCGGATTGCGAGACGACCAAGTTTTCAATAATATCATGAAATATGGCAACACTACGGCAGCATCTGTCATTATTGCACTTACCGAGGCTTGGGAAGAAGGTAAAATTAAAGAAGGGGACAACGTGGTTTTGGCAGCTTTTGGTAGCGGTTTTACTTGGGGCAGTGTCATTATTAAGTGGTAAAATTAAAAAATCCGAAAACCTGGAGAGATTTCGGATTTTCCTAGCTATTAACCAATTGCAACTAACACTAACCTTTTCGAATTTTTAATTCTGGTGACTAACTCAAATAATTATTAATTCGGTGATTGGTTGATTTTAAAACGTAATTTTTTGTGTGCATATTGTATGAATTTTTAATTTTAAATAATATTTAACATTTGTAATCAGATAGTTAGGTAATATTTTAAAGACTAATTAAATTATGAATAAAAAAACCTTAGTGATAGGGGCTTCTTTAAATCCTAGTCGATATTCAAATTTTGTAGTACAAAAACTCATAGCCCTTGGACATGAAGTTGTGGCAATTGGTAAGAAATCAGGAGAGATTGCTAGCGTCAAGATTAATACTGAACAATTACCTTATAAGGATTTAGACACTGTAACACTTTATATTAATCCAGAAAATCAAAAAGGGTTTTACGATTATATTGTATCCTTAAAACCTAAACGGGTTATTTTTAATCCAGGTACAGAGAATCCAGAATTGTATCAGATTTTAAAAAACAACAATATTCCTTTTGAAATCGCATGTTCTTTGGTATTACTTTCTACGAATCAATATTAATCCTAAGAACGTAAAAATACCGTTTACAATCAATAATTCATACCCGAATTTATAACCGCCTAAATAATTTGATGGAATGTTAGCGATGATATAACATACTAAAACAGAACCTATGGCTACATAAGGAACCAAATGGTCCTTGATTTTAAATTTTGTGAGTATTCCAAAAGCAAATAAGCCTAGCAAAGGCCCATACGTATATCCTGCAACCGTTAATATGCCACTAATAACACTTTGGTTTAACACATAGTAAAAGCAAATAATAACCAAAACCATTAAAACACTCATACCAATATGGACTTTTTTCCGAGTCCGTTTTTGGGTGTGTTCCGGTCTTTTTTCAATATTCAGGAAGTCGATGCAAAAAGATGTTGTTAAGGCTGTTAGTGCGCTATCTGCACTTGAATAAGCCGCGGCAATAAGTCCCAATGTAAAAAATATGGCAACGGGTAATCCTAAATCGGAGTTGAGAGCAATTTCAGGATATAATAAATCTGTTTTTACAACACCATCAATTATAGGCACTTTAATGCCTTTGGTTTCGGCATACACAAATAATAAGGCTCCTAAAAGTAAAAATATAAAATTCACAAATATCAAAATGACACTAAACGACACCATATTTTTCTGGGCATCTTTTAGCGATTTACAGGTTAGGTTTTTCTGCATCATATCTTGATCCAATCCTGTCATACAAATAGCGATGAACATACCGCCCAAGAATTGTTTGAAGAAGTGGTTTTTCGCTAAAATGTCTTCAAAAAAGAAAATTTTATCATATTTTTTAATAGCATCACTCCCTATAAAATCGCCTAATCCCCATCCCATTTCAGAGTATATTAAAACAATGGTAACAACCAGAGCGACCAACATGAGTAATGTTTGTATCGTGTCTGTCCAAACCACGGTTTTAACACCTCCTTTAAATGTGTAAATCAAAATAAGAGCTACAGAAATAACAACGGTTAATGGAAAATGAAAATTCCAATGCTTAAAAACGTATTCGTGCAATACGCTTGTGACTAAAAATAACCTGAAAGCAGAACCTAAAACCCGTGATATAAAGAAAAAAGCCGCACCGGTTTTATGACTTACCATTCCGAATCTATCCCCTAAATACTCGTAAATAGAAGTCACGTTCAATCTGTAGTATATGGGCATTAAAACAAAGGCGATTACCATGTAGCCTAACAAGTAACCAAACACCACTTGCATATATCCAAACATGCCAGTGCCAACATCTCCAGGGACGGATATAAAAGTAACGCCACTTAACGAGGCACCTATCATACCAAATGCCACTAAAAACCAAGGCGACGATTTATTTGCTCTAAAAAAGGAATCGTTACTATCTTCTTTACCAGTTAAATAGGATACAAAAATGAGAATACCAAAATAAATAACTATTAAAATGAGTACGTGAAAAGGCTGCATAACTTAAATTAGGTAGCGAAATATACAAAATTACAAACCAAAATAATTGCTAATAATTTGAAATGGTTTTGGTATTCATTATTAAACCTAAAATTGTAAATTCGCAGCCTATGGAATTTTCTTCAAAACTACTTGAACGTGCCGTCAATGAAATGTCTCAGCTCCCAGGTATTGGCAAGCGCACTGCTTTACGTTTGGTTTTGCATATGCTACGGCAGCCCAAAGAGCAAACATTAGCACTTACTGAAGCTTTGCAAACCATGCGAAATGACATAAAATTATGTAAATCTTGTCATAATATTAGCGATGTGGATGTATGCGATATTTGTTCTAATCCGAATCGTAATGAAGCTATTATATGTGTTGTTGAAGATGTAAGGGATGTTATGGCTATTGAAAACACAAGCTCCTTTAAAGGATTGTACCATGTTTTGGGAGGTAAAATATCGCCTATGGATGGTGTTGGGCCGCATGATTTAAATATAGAATCGTTGGTTGAAAAAGTAAAACTAGGCAAAGTAAAAGAACTTATTTTTGCATTAAGTTCTACCATGGAAGGTGATACCACTAATTTTTATATTTACCGAAAAATTCAAGAATACAATGTTTTAACATCAACAATAGCAAGAGGCATATCTGTTGGGGATGAATTGGAATATGCCGATGAGATTACTTTAGGGCGCAGTATTATAAACAGAATTCCATTTGAAGCTACATTAAAATCATAAACCGCATTTGAAACTCTCCATTGTTATATTAAACTATAATGTTCGCTATTTTTTAGAACTCTGTTTAAAAAGTGTTCAGCAGGCTATTATAACTATTGATGCCGAAATTATTGTGGTTGATAATCATTCTGAGGACAAAAGCTGCGAGATGGTTAGGCAGTTATTCCCAGAAGTTATTCTTATTGAAAACCATGAAAATTATGGTTTTTCAAAAGGAAACAATATAGGAGTTGCTAAAGCTAAAGGCGAGTATATTTGTATTCTAAATCCCGATACCGTTGTTTCAGAAGATACGTTTATAAAACTTTTGGAATTTTCATCCAGCAAAGACAAATTGGGTATTGTTGGGTGTAAATTGATTAATGGTTCAGGAGAATTTCTGCCAGAAAGCAAACGAAACATTCCATACGTAAAAGCATCTTTATTAAAGCTTTTAGGAAATCCTAAGCTGTATTATGCCTCTCATTTAAATAAAGATGAATCAGCTAAAGTAGACATTTTGGTTGGTGCTTTCATGTTTTTAAAATGCGAACTTTATAATGTTGTTGGTGGATTTGATGAAGATTATTTTATGTATGGTGAAGATATTGATTTGTCATACAGAATTTTAAAATCAGGGTTCCAAAATTATTATTATGGTGAAACTACAGTGATTCATTTTAAAGGAGAAAGTACATTACGGGATAAACATTATGCCAAGCGTTTTTTTGGTGCCATGCAAATATTTTATATGAAGCATTTTAAAAAGAATATACTGTTCAATATGTTTGTTTGGTTGGGTATTAGACTGGCTTACCTAACCAGAAAAATTCCTGTAATTAAGAGAAAAAATATTTTCAGATATGTTTTTATTTCCAATAAAGTGAATAAAAGTTTAAAGCTAATACTAGCAAAAGAAGTTGTTTTAAGCTCAAACTTAGAAGATATCAAAAATAATGATGAAATTATTTTTGATGCCAATCTATTAAGTTATAAAAGTATAATTGGTTTTATAGAAGATAAAAGTGCTGTTAAATCGTTGACATATAAAATATTACCTAACAATTCTAACTTTATAATTGGTAGCGATAATGTTATTAGTAGGGGTGAAATCATTGTTTTTGAATAGTTTTAATTATTAATTGCCTTAAGAAATTATTGATTTTTCACTAATTTTGCAGCGTTAATAAAATAGCAGTTTACTTTATAAATATGGCAAAGTTTGAACTTAAATTACCAAAAATGGGCGAAAGTGTTGCAGAAGCAACCATCACATCATGGTTAAAAGAAGTTGGTGACACCATTGAACTTGATGAAGCTGTTTTAGAAATAGCAACAGATAAAGTAGATAGTGAAGTGCCTAGTGAGGTGGAAGGTGTTTTGATTGAAAAACGCTTTAATATAGACGACGTAGTACAAGTTGGTCAAGTCATTGCCATTATTGAAACTGAAGCAGATGTTGAACAAGAGCCTTCGTCCTCTTTTGAAGAACCGGAACTTATGGAAGCTGTTGAACATGTTTCACAAACTATCCAAGCTGCTAAAGAAACAGTGAGCCCTTTAGCTTCCAGCGATGGGCGATTTTATTCTCCATTAGTGAAGAATATTGCGAAGCAAGAAGGTATTTCCCAATTGGAATTAGACACGATTTCTGGATCAGGTAAAGAAGGACGTGTTACAAAAGATGATATTTTGGGGTATATAGAAAATAAATCTAATGGTCAGAATACCTTCGAAAGCAAAATTGACACGTCATTACATCAGGTTAAAGAGGATAATGTCATTACAGAAACAGCTCCTATTCAATCTAAAGTTGAGTCTCTTATAGAGGACACTCCAATCATACAAAATACAATACCAATACAAGAAACGCCTAAACTTACTCAAACACCAATAATGCCAGGTGGTGAGGATGAAATTATTGAGATGACCAGAATGGGGAAACTCATTTCACATCATATGATGGAGTCCATTCAAACCTCTGCCCATGTACAAAGTTTTATTGAGGCCGATGTGACCAAAATTTGGAACTGGAGACAAAAAGTTAAAGATGATTTCATGAAACGTACGGGTGAAAATTTAACGTTCACGCCCATATTTATGGAAGCCATTGCCAAAGCGCTTCGAGATTATCCCATGATGAATATTTCTGTTCAAGGTGATAAAATAATCAAAAAGAAAAACATCAATCTGGGTATGGCGGCCTCGCTACCAAATGGGAATTTAATAGTGCCCGTTATAAAAAATGCTGATCAACTTAATTTGTTTGGTATGACAAAACAGGTGAATGACTTAGCGAATCGCGCCAAAACAGGCAAATTAAAACCAGACGATACACATGGTGGTACGTATACCGTAACCAATGTTGGTTCGTTTGGAAGTATTATGGGAACGCCTATCATCAATCAACCACAAGTTGGTATTTTGGCTCTGGGCGCCATACGAAAAACACCTGCAGTAATTGAAACTGCTGAAGGCGATTTTATAGGCATTCGATATAAAATGTTCTTATCCCATTCTTACGATCACAGAGTGGTTAATGGTGCCCTTGGAGGTCAGTTTGTAAAAGCCGTAAAAGATTACTTAGAGGCTTGGGATAGTCATAGGGAAATCTAAATAATATTAAATTATATGCAAAATCTAACCCATAAAACGGTTGGATTTTTTGTTTTCTACACTTTTCAATTTAGTATCTTTACACTTTTGTAAAATATATCTTATGCAACTCAATTTAACAAAACCCATCTGTTTTTTCGATTTAGAAACGACGGGCGTCAATATAACCACCGACAGAATTGTTGAAATTTCTGTTCTCAAAGTATTCCCAAATGGGAAGGAAGAACGTAAAACATGGTTGGTTAATCCACTAGTGCCCATTCCTAAAGAAGTCACTGCCATTCATGGTATTACGGATGCCGATGTAGCCGATAAACCCTCATTTAAAGAAGTTGCCAAAGAGATTTATAATATGATTAAGGATTCAGATTTGGCGGGTTTTAATTCCGACCGATTTGATATTCCGTTGTTGGCAGAAGAAATGTTGCGGGCTGAAGTGGATTTCGATATGAAAAACAGATTGTCTATAGACGTACAAACTATTTTCCATAAAATGGAACAACGTACCTTAAGTGCTGCATATCAATTTTATTGCAATAAAGAACTGGAAGGCGCCCACGGAGCAGAAGCCGACACCAACGCCACTTACGAAGTTCTAAAGGCCCAAATCGATAAATACAAAGAGATTGAAAATGACACCAAGTTTTTGGCGGAGTTCAGCACACGAAAACAATTTGCGGATTTTGCGGGGTTTATAGGTTATACTAAAAAAGGTGAGGAATGTTTTGCTTTTGGTAAGCATAAAGGCAAATTGGTGACAGACGTCTTGGAAACAGAACCTGGTTATTTTGGATGGTTATTAAATGCCGATTTCCCCTTATACACCAAAAAAGTGTTGACAGCCATCAAACTAAGAAATTTTAATAATAAACTAGGTTAAAAAGTTAAAAAGTTAAAAGTTAAAAGTTAAAAGTTAAAAGTTACTTCAACTAAACGACTAAACACCTTAACAACTAAACAACAATGAAAATCATCTGCATCGGTAGAAACTACGCAGAACATATTAAAGAGTTGGAAAACGAAAAACCGACAGATCCTGTTATTTTTTTAAAACCAGACACGGCTATTTTGTTAAAAAAACAGCCTTTTTTTATACCGGATTTTTCGAATGATGTCCATTACGAGGTTGAGGTTTTGGTTAAGATTAATAGAATAGGAAAGCACATTGATAAAAAATTTGCGCATAAATATTATAATGAGATTGGACTTGGAATCGATTTTACCGCCCGCGATGTACAAACCAAATTAAAAGAAAAAGGCCTGCCTTGGGAAAAAGCAAAGTCGTTTGATGGTGCTGCGGTTATAGGCGATTGGATTCCTATTAAAGACATTAAGGACGTGAATGCCATTGAATTTTCTTTAAAAAAAAACGAAAATATTGTTCAAATCGGAAATACAAGCCTTATGTTATGGAAAATTGATGAATTGATAGAATATATTTCAAAATATTTCACATTAAAGATAGGAGATATTATATTTACAGGAACTCCCGCCGGCGTAGGCAAAGTTGAGGTAAATGATAAGCTTTCAGGATTCATAGAAGATAAAAAAATGTTTTCAATAATAGTTAAATAAATGGAACAGCATTACAAATTATTTAGAGTACGTGAATTAGCGGACAACGATGAAGAGTTTATCGCCACTTTAGCGGCCGCCTTTTTAGAGGAAGTTCCCGAAGATGCCGAACGCTTACAAAAAGCAGTAGCCGAAAAGGATTACTACAATGCGTATCAAGCGGCACATAAAATGAAACCGACTGTCGATTTATTCGAACTTGGCGTGCTTGATATTTTAATTGAAGTTCAGGATTGGGGCAAATTCCAGAAAACGGATTTAGATATTAAACCCCAACTGGATATTGTTATTGCTGCGGTAGAACGAGCTGTTGATGAAATAAGATCAGATTTTAATTTATAATGTTAGCCGAAATAATCACCATAGGCGATGAGCTTCTCATAGGTCAAGTTATTGACACAAATTCTGCTTTTATAGCAAAAGAACTCAACAAAATTGGTGTATCGGTTTATCAAATTACTTCTGTTCAAGACGACAAATCTCATATTTTAACAGCGTTTAAAGATGCTGAAAGTCATGTGGATATCATCATCATTACAGGTGGTTTAGGGCCAACAAAGGACGATATCACTAAAAAAACCATAGCGGAATATTTTAACGATGTATTAATCAGGGATGCTTCTGTTTTAGCAAATATTGAATCCATTTGGAAGCAATATGTTAGGCAGACGTTGTTGCAAGTAAACATAGATCAAGCATTGGTGCCTTCAAAAGCAACCGTTTTAATGAATACCTTGGGAACAGCTCCGGGTATGTGGCTCGAAAAGAATAATAAAGTATTTATTTCTTTACCGGGTGTACCTTTTGAAATGAAAGGTTTAATGACTAACGAGGTGCTTCCTAGATTAAAAATTAAGTTTAAATGTCCTTTTATTTTACATAAAACTTTATTGATTTATGGCTTGGGTGAAAGTACTTTAGCCGATAGAATAGCATCTTGGGAAGATGCACTTCCTAAGCACATCAAGTTAGCGTATCTGCCAGATTTAGGCAGGATGAGGTTGCGTTTGTCTGCCAAAGGATTGGATGAACAACAAATTATTGCGGATGTTCAAAATGAAATTAATAAGGTATTGCCTTTAGTAAAGGATGAATTTATTGGTTTTGATGATGACGATAATTCCATTGAGGTAGCTATAGGGCAAAAATTAACAGCCATTGGAAAGACAATTGCTACCGCCGAAAGTTGTACAGGGGGGAAAATAGCTGAACGATTTATTGCCAATTCGGGAGCATCCGCTTATTTTAAAGGAAGTATTGTCAGTTACGCCACCGAGTCGAAAATAGACATTCTAGGCATTTCCAAAGATGATATTGCAGAACATTCTGTTGTGAGTTCCCAAGTAGCAGAATCTATGGCTCTACATGTTTTGCGAATGTTTAAAACAGATTATGCCATTGCAACCACAGGAAATGCTGGACCAACCAAAGGCGATTCTAATGTGGAAGTGGGTACGGTTTATGTCGCTATCGCAACTAAAACTACGGTATATTCCCGAAAATTCATGCTTGGAAATATTCGTTCCAAAGTCATTAATCAGGCTGCTAATAAAGCCTTTGAAATGCTCTTAAAAGAAATTTTTAAAAATTGATAATAAATAGATTGTCATAAATTAAAGATTTTGTATATTTGCACCTCGTTTTTAAACAACAATATTTAAAGTTATATAATAATGTCAAGAGTTTGTGAACTTACCGGTAAGAAGGCAATGGTTGGAAACAACGTGTCTCATGCGATGAATAAAACTAAACGCAAATTTAATGCGAACTTAGTTAAAAAACGTTTTTACATTCCAGAAGAGGATAATTGGGTAACTTTAAAAGTATCTACTTCGGCTTTAAAAACTATTAATAAAATAGGGATTACAGCAGCGATTAAAGATGCAAAATCTAAAGGTTTTTTAAAATAATAGCCGCATTTAATAAGTTAAGAAAACATGGCAAAGAAAGGTAGCAGAATACAAGTTATATTAGAATGTACTGAGCATAAAGAATCTGGACAACCAGGAACTTCAAGATACATTACAACTAAAAACAAAAAGAATACACCAGATAGAATGGAGATTAAAAAATTTAATCCTATTCTTAAACGTATGACAGTTCACAAAGAAATTAAATAATTAGAAGTTCTTAAACTTCAAAATGTATTGAATCATGGCAAAGAAAGCAGTAGCATCGTTACAAACAGGATCAAAAAGATTATCAAAAGCTATAAAAATGGTAAAATCCCCAAAAACGGGAGCTTACACATTTGTTGAATCAATTATGGCGCCAGAATTAGTAGACAATTTCTTAAGCAAGAAATAATTTACTTTTTTATAGATATTTAAAAGCTGCTTTCTTTAAGAAAGCGGCTTTTGTTTTATATTTACATCCCGTTTTAATGACAATTTTTCAGTAGGTCATAATGGGCAAGAAAGTTGTTACATCGTTTCCATCAATATCGTGGATCAAACGCCTAAACAAATAAAAAACAAACGAATACACATTTAAAAGAATGAGTTTTTTTAAAAAAATATTTTCATCAGAAAAAAAGGAAACCCTAGATAAAGGGCTTGAAAAATCTAAATCTAGTTTTTTTGGTAAATTAAGTAAGGCCGTTGCAGGAAAATCTAAAGTAGATGATGAGGTTTTAGATAATTTGGAAGAGATATTGGTGTCTAGTGATGTAGGTGTAAACACAACCCTTAAAGTGATAGAACGCATTGAAGCCAGAGTAGCTAAAGATAAATATTTAGGGACCGACGAACTTAATTTAATCCTTCGCGAAGAAATAGCTGGGTTGTTATCTGAAACCAACTCTGGAGAAGATACCCAATTTACCATTCCATCCACTAAAAAGCCCTATGTGATTATGGTGGTAGGCGTTAATGGTGTTGGTAAAACAACCACCATTGGGAAATTAGCCTATCAATTTAAAAAGCAAGGATTGAATGTGGTGCTTGGTGCGGCTGATACGTTTAGAGCCGCTGCCATCGATCAATTACAGGTTTGGGCAGATAGAGTAGGCGTACCGTTGGTTAAGCAATCTATGGGTAGCGACCCAGCATCTGTAGCATTCGATACGCTTAAGAGTGCCGTGACCCAAAATGCGGATGTGGTTATTATTGACACCGCTGGTCGTTTGCATAATAAAGTGAATTTAATGAACGAGCTGACCAAAGTAAAACGCGTCATGCAAAAAGTGGTGGACGATGCACCTCACGATGTCTTGTTGGTTTTAGATGGTTCTACCGGGCAAAACGCTTTCGAGCAAGCCAAACAGTTTACTGCAGCTACAGAAGTCACTTCACTAGCGGTTACTAAATTAGATGGGACAGCTAAAGGCGGTGTGGTGATTGGTATTTCGGACCAATTTAAAATTCCCGTGAAATATATTGGCGTTGGAGAAGGTATTGAAGACCTTCAGGTATTCAATAAATTTGAGTTTGTGGATTCGTTTTTTAAATAGCATTCCTGCGTAGGCAGGAATCCACATATCATATAGAATAAAAATTTTTGTTCATATATTATGCTTTTTTTAATTACATTAAAGCAAAAAGCTATTTATTCAATCAAATCATTAATCTTTTCCCAAAGTGTGTTATCAAAAGTCGATAATGCAAAATTAGCCCCATCGGCAACGTCTCCCATTCTAACAATAACCAGTTTTTTACTAGGCACCACATAAATCTTTTGGTCATTTTTACCCAACGCGGCATACATATCGGCTGGTGCATTAGGAATTAATGTGCCATTAATTTCAATTTGGGTTTTGGGCAAATAATAACTCGATTTTCCATTTAACCACCATAAATAACCATAAGCTTGATTGATATTTTGGGACGTTGAGGTGGCTTCATTTAAAAAATTTTCAGGGACAATTTGAGTGTTTCCCCATGTGCCTTCGGCATAAATCATTAAGCCAAAACGTGCCATGCTTCGGGTATTGCTCCAGTACACATTTAAATTATCTAAATGGGTCCAAAGTCCCGTCATGCCAATTTTATCTTTCAATTTTGTGTTGAAATAATTATTCCAAGTTTGGTTACTGGCAGCAGCCACCACATCCTGCATTTTCACATATACGTTATGGTATGCCCAGCGTGTACCTGCATCGGCTTTATATTGCAAGTTAGCAGACGATACATCATCACCTAAACTATCATCTAGACCAGAATTCATGGAGAGTAGGTTTTTACAGGTAATCAGGTTCTCTTTATCTAAAGTTTCACTTGTCCAACCAGTCCCTAAATAATCCGATACCTTATTGTTGATATTTATCAAGCCCTCTTCTTGTGCAATTCCAGAAACGGTTGAGGTTAATGTTTTTCCGGCACTCGCCCAATACCAAGACGCTGTTGCGCTGTGTCCGTTAAAATAGCTTTCAACAACAATTTTTCCATTGTAAAGCATTATAAAACCTTTGGTGTTTTTTTCTTCCAAATAATCCAAAAGTGGCTGAAGCGCACTAGCATTCCAACCTAATTCGGAGACAGGCACTGTTACCCAAGTATCAGAATTCGATGTTGGGAAATAAAGTTCGGTAGGAGTTGGGTCTGGATCAATGGGATTATCATTACTTGAACATCCAAAAAACAATCCGAAAGTAAGTATTATAAGGATGGGCCACTTTTTCATAATAGTAGGTTTTGGGTTTTACACTATCAAATATATAAAAGGTTTATAAATAGTTAAAAGTTAAAAGTTAGTTTTGCTAACAGCTAACAGCTAACAGCTAACAGCTTCAACCAAAATTCGTAAATCATAAATCGTATATCGTAAATCATTATGTATCTTTGCACACTTATTTAAAGAAGGCATGCGTACAAAATCTCTAAAGAAAAACCGAATTAATGTTGTAACCCTTGGCTGTAGTAAAAATGTTTACGATAGTGAGGTACTGATGGGGCAATTAAAAGCCAGCGGAAAAGATGTGGTTCATGAAAAAGAAGGGAATATCGTGGTGATTAATACCTGCGGATTTATCAATAATGCCAAAGAAGAAAGCATCAATACCATTTTGGAATACGTTCAAAAAAAGGAAGATGGCGAAATTGATAAAGTATTTGTTACGGGTTGTTTGAGTGAACGTTACAAGCCAGATTTATTAAAGGAAATCCCGAATGTGGACGAGTATTTTGGAACCACCGAACTTCCCGGATTATTGAAAGCGTTGGGTGCCGACTATAAACACGAGCTGATTGGTGAGCGTTTAACAACCACACCAAAAAATTATGCCTATTTAAAAATTGCCGAAGGTTGCGATCGCCCCTGTAGTTTTTGTGCCATTCCGTTAATGCGTGGCAAACACAAAAGTACGCCGATTGAAGATTTGGTTACCGAGGCAGAAAAACTAGCCGCCAAAGGTGTTAAGGAACTTATTTTAATCGCCCAAGATATAACCTATTATGGGTTGGATTTATATAAAAAACGCAACCTAGCCGAACTTTTAGAGGCGTTGGTAAAAGTAGATGGTATTGAATGGATTCGTTTACATTATGCCTTTCCAACAGGGTTTCCGATGGATGTGCTGGATGTGATGAACCGAGAACCTAAAATATGTCATTATTTGGATATTCCGTTGCAACATATTTCTGATAGTATTCTTAAAAGTATGCGTCGTGGTACTACCAAAGAAAAAACCACGCAATTACTAAAAGATTTTAGAGCTGCTGTCCCCAATATGACCATTAGAACCACCTTAATTGTAGGTTACCCGGGTGAAACTGAAGAAGATTATCAAACCCTTAAACAATGGGTTAAGGAGATGCGTTTTGAGCGTTTGGGCTGTTTTACATACAGTCACGAAGAAAACACCCATGCCTATAATTTAGAAGATGATGTGCCAGAAGAGGTGAAGCAACAACGTGCCAACGAGATTATGGAACTACAATCACAAATTTCTTGGGAGTTGAACCAAGAAAAAATAGGCAACACCTTTAAAGTAGTTATTGATAGAAAAGAAGGCGGTTATTTTGTGGGTAGAACGGAATTTGATTCACCCGATGTAGATAACGAAGTGCTTATTGATGCCAGTAAAACCTATTTAAAAACGGGCGAATTTACGACCGTAAAAATTACGGATGCTGCTGATTTTGATTTGTATGGGGAGGTTGTAACAGAATAAATTAAGTTGATTTTTGATGTATTCATGTTGTGTTTGTGAATTGATGGTTGTGTGTAGTTTTTATTAAAAAAATCTTTTTTTCTAATCTATCCTCAAAACTAAAATTCTAGTTATTTAAACATAATCTTTTTTAAATGTTTGATTATATATTGATGATTTAATAATTGCTATAAATTTTAATTATTATGATTTGGGTTTAATATGAGTAAAATGAGACTATTTACTATTTTTTAAAATGGTAGCAGATAAGCCTAAATTATAATGAGCTTTAATACTTAATAATTTTTTTAGTTATACTTCCTTTATCAGAGTTTAAATTTAGTAGATATAAACCTGCTGAAAGATGAGATAAATCTAAAGTGTTTGTATTATTATGGACTTCTTTTGATAAAACCATCCTTCCATTTATATCAAAGATGGAAACTGTTCCATTATTTAAATCTTGTAAATAAATTTTAGTATTATTTTTAACAGGATTTGGATAAATCATTATTTGATTTGTAGGCTCAATACTTTCAGCTTCTAATGTTGTTGTTTGGAAAAGCTTAATGCTTCTTAATTCAATGTAGCCACTAGATCCATACCTGCCATCATTTCTTAAATGTAATTTTATATATCTAGTGCTTATTTGTGTTAAAGAAATATCTGTTGGTAATGTAACAGTATTATTGTTTAATTCACCATCTCCAATTACAGATTCTGCTCCTAGACTAAACCAGCCAGAATCTAAATGATCTGGAGCTGAACTTGTGATATTAACATGAGCATAAATTTGTGCATGAGTCGTTTTACCATCAGAGTACATTTGGTAAATTTGTGCTAAATCAATGTTCTTTGCTGTTCCTAAATCAATAACCAGAACTCCAATCCCTGTTCCTCCATTATTATTCCATGTTGCTCCAGAATTAATGTCTACTTTAGTGCTTTCTAGTTTACTATCGATATTACTGCTGTTACATAATGTACCTTGAGGTTTCCAAGCATTATTACAATCGGCAGCTAAATCTGAATCATAGACCGATACACCATTAAGAGCTTCTATTTGCACAACAGTTGCAGAACCCCCAGTGAAAGTTCCGTTTGCAAAATTTGTATCTAACTGAGCATAATTAGTGAATGTAAATAATAATGATGATAATAAAAAAAGTAAATTTTCTCTCACAAATAGGTTTTTTAATATTGAAAATTTGATAGATGTTACAACTTTACGATATACAATACTCAAAATAAAATTTGACACTTGACGAAGTTAGCAGAAATTTTTTATAAAATAAAAACAACTTATAAACATTCATCCACCAAATACAAAATAGATTCATAATTGGTATTCATTGCTTGGCTCATCGCCATTTCGCAGGTTTTGGTTGAGGCATAATAGCCATCACAAACCACATTGTTTAATTCTTGTGCTTCATCATTTGTGGCAGATTTGGTCAGCTCTGGAAATATAAAACCTCTATCGCCCGCCATGCCACAGCAACCATTATTTTTTGGTACGATTACCTCTTTGGCAAAATGTTTGGCAACCCCTATAAACTTATCTTCAATTTTCAGTTTTTCCAGAGCGCAAACCGAATGCAACACAATGCTATTTTTATAACGTTTCACTTGGCTTTTGGGAAGTACCATATCGTGTAAAAACGCGACCGTGTCTAAAATTTGTAGTTTCTTTAATTTGTCTTTGTTTTCAGCAGTTAAGGTAGAACCCATTTGTTTTAAGCTGTAGGCACAAGAACTCACATCAATCACCACAGGAATGGTACCAAATTGGGTGGCGTTCCAAAGCTTTTCAATAATGGTATTGGCTGTAACATGGTAAGCGTCTTGATGCCCTTTTGATGAAAATGGTTGGCCACAACAACTGCTATTCACATTCTTTAAAACGGAAACAGCTATATTTGTTTTTTTACAGATACTTAAAAACGTTTCCATATTGTTTTTCTCTTTGCCTTCATACGTGCCCAAAACCCTAGAAATACACGATGGGAAATAGATAATGTCTGGGTTGGTTATTGTATGGGATTCTATAGCCGATAAACTGGGTGGTGATGCTATTTGTGGTGTCCATAATGGAGAGTTTGGAATGATTTTTCTAATTTGGATGGTGAGGCTGGTCATGGTGTTTTTTCCAAAAAAACTATTGATAAGCGTGCCACTTTTTATAGCCATTCTAACAAGCCATTGTACCATGGCAAAATTTTTAGCAACGGTTAAAGCCACCGTATTAGCGAATGTTGAATGGTTTTCACTTCGAAGTCGTTTTACTAAATCGCCTGTATTGATATCGACAGGGCAGGCGGTAGCACATAAGCCATCAAGGGCACACGTATCCAAGCCATCATATTGAAATTGTTCTTTTAGCAGGTTGTAATTCGCGGTATCACCATTATTTTCCAGCGTTTTCAAGGCGCGCCGAACCACTATACGTCGTCTAGGTGTGGTTGTTAAATCTTTGCTCGGGCATTTGTGTTCGCAATAACCACATTCAATACAGGTGTCCACTTCATGTTCAACCGTGGGCAGTTCTTTTAAATTTTTTAGATGTGTGTGTTTATCATCATTAATAATCACACCCGGATTTAAAAGTAGATGTGGGTCAACCGAATGTTTCAAACGTTTCATAATCTCATAACCCAAACCGCCCCATTCTGTTTCCACAAAAGGTGCCATGTTTCTACCCGTACCGTGTTCTGCTTTTAAAGTGCCATCGTATTTAGTAACCACAAGTTCCACCACCTCTTTAATGAACACATCGTATCGATTAATCTCATGGTCCGTATTAAAAGATTGGGTCACCACAAAGTGGATATTACCATCTTTGGCATGTCCGAAAATAATAGCGTTATCGTAATGATGCTTTTTAAAAAGCAGATGTAAATCTACAATCGCATCGCCCAATTTTTCAACAGGAAATGCCACATCTTCCAAAATAACGGTTGTTCCAGAGGCTCTGACGGCGCCGACAGCAGGGAATAAGCCTTTACGGACTTTCCACAAAGCAGCCATTTCATGAGGATGACTCGTAAAAATTGGTGTTTGAATTAAGTTTAAATTTCCAGTCGTACTTAAAAAATAGTTGACTTTTTTATCCATTGCTTCAAAATCGTTTTCTTGGTATTCAATAAGTAAAGCCGCGGCATATTCTGGTAATGTTTTTACGAAATGGGGAATGGATTCCATATTTTCAACAGCCTTTAGCGACGCTCTGTCCATGAGTTCCACCATCATAGCGCCAGAATTTTTAAGAGGCACGATGGCTTTACAAGCATCAAAAATGGAATGGAAATACAGTAGGGCAGTCGATTTGTATTTATAATCAGGAACGGTGTTTAAAACCACTTCAGAAATAAAAGCCAAAGTCCCTTCCGCACCGATAAGTAAATGTGCCAAGATATCCAAAGGATGTTTGAAATCGATAAACGCATTTAACGAATAACCGACCGTATTTTTGGTCAAATATTTTTTACGGATTTTATCATGCAGTTCCGCATTTGATACAATGGTATGTTGAAGATTAGCTAAGTTGATAAACAATTCATTTTCAGTATTTTGAAATCTGGAATAATCGTCTTTGTTTTCTGTGGAATAGGTGTTTCCGTTAGGCAAGATAAATCGCAAATATTTAACCGTATGGTACGAGTTTAAAGCCACACCACAGCACATCCCGCTGGAGTTATTGGATACAATACCGCCCATCATAGCGGCATTGATACTAGCTGGATCGGGACCTATTTTTTTACCGTATTTTTTTAAATGGGCGTTCACCATAGCCCCCGTCATGCCAGGTTGTACACGAACGGTATCACCATCGTTTTCAACAGCAATCTGTTTCCACGAATGACTTAAATCCACTAAAATACCATCGGTGATGGATTGCCCCGATAAACTGGTGCCACCCGTACGAAATACCAAAGGGATGCTGTATGTTTGTGAAAATTGAAATAGCGCAATAATCTCAACCTCGTTGATGGGTTGCACTACTGCTTTTGGAACCAAATGATAAAAACCAGCATCAGACGCGTAAGACACCAAATCGATGTAACGCGTTTTGACCCTGCTTGGGGGAAGTATGTTTTTAAGTTCTAAGGCAATATCCATCATAACTTTATTAATTAGAACTCGGTTTCGTAATAGTGGGTTGCATCATATAAAAGTTGTTGCATTTGGGTTTTTTCAGCGTTTATTCTATCCGCATCCCAATTAAAATAGTGTTTCATATCCTTTACAACTACATCTAAATTTTTGCTGATGCTTTTAATGTTGAAATATAAGCTACTGGTGCGTCTTACAAAAAAATCGGCTACCGTATTGGTCATTTCATAATGGACACAGTACCATAACTCGGCCTTCACTAAACGGTCATTAGGTTTGCCTGATAGTGTTGTTGCTTTTTCTAATATGATATCAGCGTTTTTTCCAAAGGTTGAACATAGGTATGACGCATAAAAATGGTCGGTAATGCCGAAATCCAATAACTGTCTTTCTAGTGCTTTTATATAGGAAGCAACGTATTCAGAAGATTTTAAAGCAGGTGTTACTAATGGAATGGTGTCTGTAAAGGATTCTTTAATATGTCCTTTGTCCTTTGTGGACATTGTTTTTAAAACGATTTCAATTACACGATGCGCCATTTTTCTGTAGCCTGTTAACTTCCCGCCAGCAATGGATATGAGTCCGCTATCTGAAACGAAAATCTCATCTTTTCTGGATAATTCAGAGGGATCTTTACCGTCTTCATGAATCAATGGTCGTAATCCAGCCCAATTCGATTCCACATCCTCAACAGTCAGATTCACACTTGGGAACATACCATTAATAGCATGTAGTAAATAATCGACATCCGCCGTTGTCGTCACCACATGGTTTAAATTTCCAGAATAATTGGTGTCGGTTGTGCCTACATACGTGGTTTTTCCTCTGGGAATGCCAAAAACCATTCTGCCATCATCCACATCAAAATAAATGGATTGCTTGATGGGCAGTTTTTCATAAGGAAACACAATATGAACACCTTTGGTTAAATGCAAGCGTTTGTTGTCAAGGGAGACATCTTTTTTTCGAATAACATCCACCCAAGGGCCTGTCGCCGACACATAATTTTTGGCTTTTATGATGATTTTTTGTTTAGAATTGTGGTCAACACATTCAATATTTTCAATTAAAGAATCGGTGTAATTGAATGATGTCATTTCACAATAGTTAATGATAGTAGCACCAAATCCAGCTGCTTGTTTTAAAATTTCGATGGTCAAACGGGCATCATCGGTTCTGTATTCGGTATAAAAACCACCACCTAAAACAAATCGGTCGTCTAACAGCGGTTCTTTTTTTAGTGTTTTCTTTTTGTCGAGCATTTTACGTTTGTCATCATCATTCACATCGGCTAAAAAATCATAAACCATGAGCCCGAGAGACGTCAGCGTTTTTCCATAACTACCACCTTCTATCAAGGGTAAAAGCATTTTTTCTGGAATCACTAAATGCGGGGCTAAGTTATTAAGAATGGCACGCTCCGTTCCAGATTCATGGACCAAACCTATTTCAAATTGCTTTAAATACCGCAAGCCGCCATGAATGAGTTTCGTGGATTTATTACTGGTTCCAGAGGCAAAATCATTTTTTTCAATAAGACAGACTTTTAAACCCCGAGATGAAGCTTCCAAAGCTATACCTGCACCTGTAATGCCGCCACCAATAATAACCAAATCGAAAATACTGTTCTGTATTTTCTCTAATTGTTCAGTTCTATGTAAAACAGAAAAGGGAATGGTGTTCATTTGGAATAGTTGGTGTTATAAATCTAATGATTGGAATATCCGTTTTTTTATTTTAACGATTATTAATTTGTGACAGTTGCTACAGGTGACAGTCGTTATATGATTGATTCTGACAATCAAATCTAAATTACTTACGTAAAGTAAAATTGCAAAATACGTGTTTATCAATTACTAAAATATACCATAAATATATGTAAATAATAAACAATTATATATCTATAATTAGTTGCTTAAGCATGTTTAGAGTTTATAAGCTTAAATTATTTATTAAAACACGAAGCATATTTTTATTGTGGATTTAATTTTGCTACTTTTGGCATCGGTTTAAAATAAACCAAAACAAACATTCAGAAAATAGACTTCTTATTATAAAGTGATACATTTTAAGTAGTTGAAAATAGATTAACAATAAACATTAAATAAAAGAAAATGAAATTATTTAAATTTTTAGGAACCATTGTATTAGCATCATTGGTTTTTTCTTGCAATAGCAAAAAGACAGTTACAAAAGAATCATTAAAAACAGAAGTAGATTCTGTTAGTTATGCATTAGGTTTAGATGTGGCAAGTAGTATTGGTTCAAATTTTGAAGAAGTTAACAGTGAATTGTTTTTAGCAGGATATATGAATGCTATGGATTCTACGAATACCATTTTGGATAAAGCTGCAGCCCAAACCATCATCCAAATGTATGTTCAAAAGAATCAAGCTAAAATGATGCAAAAGCAACAAGAAGCTGCGGCTAAAGAATTAGAATCACAATTTGGCGAGGTTAAAGTTGCTGGAGAAACGTTTTTGACAGAAAATAAATCAAAAGAGGGTGTAAAGACTACTGCTAGCGGATTACAATACATCGTTGAAAAAGAAGGTACTGGCGAAAAACCAACCGCAACTTCTACCGTTAAAGTTCATTATACTGGAACCTTAATTGACGGAACTGTTTTCGATAGTTCGGTTGAAAGAGGCGAACCTGCTCAATTTGGTATAGGTCAAGTTATTAAAGGTTGGACAGAAGGATTACAATTAATGTCTGTAGGTTCTAAATACAAATTTTTCATTCCTCAAGATTTAGCTTATGGTGCTAGTCCACGTCAAGGTGGCCCAATACAACCATTTGCAGCTTTGGTTTTTGAAGTTGAATTGTTGGAAATAGTTCAATAATTTTAGATACAAAATAAAAGTATCATTAAAACAGGAAGCAAACGCTTCCTGTTTTTTTTGTTTAAAACAATATCATAGTGTAATAATTGCCTCAAGGTTGTAACTTTGCAGTATTAAAATAAAGTGTATGAATCATAAAGCGGGCTATGTAAATATTATTGGGAATCCAAACGTTGGGAAATCTACATTAATGAACGCGTTTGTTGGGGAAAAGCTATCTATCATTACCTCAAAAGCACAAACCACACGTCATAGAATTCTAGGGATTGTAAACGGTGATGATTTTCAGGTGTTGTTTAGCGATACGCCCGGTATTATAAAACCAGCGTATGAGTTGCAGGAATCTATGATGGGTTTTGTGAAATCTGCTTTTGAGGATGCCGATATTTTACTATATATGGTTGAAATTGGTGAACAAGCTTTAAAAGACGATATGTTTTTTGAAAAGATTACCTCTTCTAAAATCCCTGTATTATTGCTCTTAAATAAAATTGATACCTCCAACCAAGAACAATTGGAAACCCAAGTACAATTTTGGGCAGAAAAAGTGCCTAATGCAGAGATTATTCCCATTTCTGCTTTAGAAGGATTTCAAGTAAAGGAAGTATTTAATAGGATTATTGAGTTGCTTCCAGAATCGCCACCATTTTATCCTAAAGACCAGTTAACGGATAAGCCCGAACGTTTTTTCATCAATGAAACCATTCGTGAAAAAATCTTAATTCATTACAAAAAAGAAATCCCTTATGCCGTTGAGGTAGATACCGAAGAGTTTTTTGAAGAAGAAACCATTATAAGGATCCGTTCTGTTATTATGGTTGAGAGAGAGACCCAAAAAGGCATTATTATTGGTCATAAAGGAGCTGCCTTAAAACGCGTAGGGGTAGAGGCTAGGAAAGATTTGGAGCAATTTTTTGGCAAGCAAATCCACTTAGAGCTCTACGTGAAAGTGAATAAGAATTGGCGTTCCAATCAAAAGCAGCTGAAACGTTTTGGTTATAATCAGTAGTAAAAGCTAATCGTTACTTTTTCTTAAGTTAACACAAACTTTACAGTCGACAGTTACATTTAATAAAACCAAAACTTATTTAATGAAAACAAGCTTCAGACTTTCTATTTTAGCCCTATTAATTACTTTTTCTTCGTGTAGCAAAGCTGATTATATTATTGAAGCAGATGCTAGTTTACAAGCAAAATCTTTTAAATCCCCAAAATCCTCAAAACTTTAAGGTCAATTTTTAATACAAAACAACCATTAAAGTTGGTGGGGGAAACAGCATTAGAGATCACGGCAATTGAACCTCAAAGCAAGAAATTGAATATTATGATTATTTAAAATATTCCAGAAATTTTTAAAAAAAGAACATGTTAAAAAAAACATCAAATTTAAGTTGCACAGCATTGCTTGTTTTTACTGTACTTGTAATCACAAAGATGACGGGGCAAAACGACAGCATAAGAAGTTGGCGTGCAGGCGATCACCATATCCATAGTAAATACAGTGCCGGATATGATACTTCGACCACCCCGCCCATCTATAATTTTGAAGAACAGCCGTATTCGATCCTAACGAATGCCGAAAAAGCAAAACAATACGGACTGGACTGGATGGTAGCAACAGATCATGGAGGACCGAACCATGCTAAAATAAACCTGGAAAATGCGTATCCAGAATTGCTAAAATCCCGTGAAAAAACGCCGGAAGTCATTCAATTTCACGGGATGGAATTTGATGCGCCCTCGGCAGACCACAACAGTTTGATCATTCCCCATTCCGATCATGAGCACACTTTGCTTTACGAAATTGAAAGCCAATTTGCCACAAAAGATGTTTTTCCTAGGCAACCGGAGCGCGAAACCGAAGAACATATGTTGAAGGCCATAACCTATATGAAAAATGCCAAAACCCCGCCGGTCTTGATTTCCAACCATCCTTCCCGTGGTGCCGATTCTTTGTTTGAGTATGCGCATAAAGAACCAAGGGAGTTTCGCAATTGGAATAATCTTGCCCCAAATGTAGCCGTGGGAATGGAAGGTGCACCGGGCCACCAAGCCGGAAATTTGAAGCCTGACGGCAGTTTGGATACAACAGATTCCAGACCCTATGGCAATCAAACCATGGGGGGGTATGACCAAATGACCGCTTATTTGGGGGGATTTTGGGATTCTATGCTGGGCGAAGGTCGTCGTTGGTGGATTACGGCCACCTCGGACTCCCACACCAACTGGCGGGATGGCGGCAGTGATTTTTGGCCTGGTGAGTATTCCAAAACCTATGTGTATGCCAAAAAGAGCTACGATGATATTCTGGAAGGGATAAGGAACGGACGTATTTTTATTACCACCGGTGATTTGATATCTGAACTTGAATTTAAAGCTGCCTACAAAAATAAGGTCGCCCAAATTGGAGGCACCTTGCCCATCCAAGAAGACGCTGATGTACAAATTACAATAAAGCTTCTTGATCCGGATACAGTAAATCATCACGGAGATAATCCACAAGTGAATCGGGTAGACCTTATCGTTGGTGAAGTAACGGGCAAATCTTCCGACTTAACCCTAGATCACAATTTCACCACAAGGGTTGAAAAACGGTATTATGCAGAGGAAATGAAAAGGGAAGGAGATTATCTGGTAATGACTTATTTGATTAAAAATGCGCATCATAGCATGTATTTGCGTCTCCGTGGGACTAACAATACGTATGAACTTGAGCCGGTAAAAGACCATACCGGCGAAAATCCATGGGATGATCTTTGGTTTTATTCGAATCCAATATTTTTAGAGGTTAAATAATCCTTTTATTGAACTTTAAATGTTCTATTTAATAACTATTTCCTCAACTATATCTTTATGTCAAGCCATATGGTCCGAATAAATTTGCAGTGCCATTCATGAGTATGTTCTTAATTTTTAGTTATCTAGATTGAGCCGGTATTCAACATCGGCTTTTTTTATGCCTCTGCACAGTTGAAGGAAGAATCCTTTTTTTGGATTCACAGTTAAAAATGAATTCATTAGTGTCATAAGCACTACTTATTAGGGCAGAATCATAATTTTGTAGAAAATATTTTAAACTAACTTTAAGAAATGTTTATCAAGCAGTCTTAACGGCCTATCATCTTCAAGATGGGTTTAAGCTGTTGCAATTCGTTTTTTCCATTCATTTGAATGACTCTTTCCGTTCTATGTAAGTTTAATAACGGGCATAGTATATCCCTCGCAACGGATTAAAGTGAGCATAGTGCGGATGAAAGTGAATAAGAATTGGCGTTCCAATCAAAAGCAGTTGAAACGTTTTGGTTACAATCAATAGCAAAAGCTAATCTTTAGTTTTTCTTTAGTTAACACAAATTTTACAGTCGACAGTTACATTTGATAAACCAAAAAACTTATTAAATGAAAACAAACTTCAGACTTTCTATTTTAGCCCTATTAATCACTTTTTCATCGTGCAACAAAGTTGATGATATTGTTGAAACAGATGCTAGCTTACAAGCAAAATCTGCAAAATCGTCCAATTTCAATGTCAATTTTAAATACAAAACAACTATTAAAGTTGGGGGAGAAACAGCGTCAGAGATAACGGCATTTGACCCTCAAAGCAAGAAATTGTTTGTTGTTAACCTTGAATTAAATCAAATATCAGTTTTTGATATTTCTGACATTGACAATCCCAAAGAGGAAGCGCCTTTAGTTTTAGGCTCGGGAACAC
Organism: Confluentibacter flavum; assembly: GCF_002843175.1. Classification (GTDB taxonomy): domain Bacteria; phylum Bacteroidota; class Bacteroidia; order Flavobacteriales; family Flavobacteriaceae; genus Confluentibacter; species Confluentibacter flavum. The sequence continues at coordinate 19,940 of NZ_PJEO01000003.1, read as the reverse complement.
CAAATAGTGTGGCTGTGAGTAAGGGATTAGTTGCCGTAGCTGTTGAAGCAGCTATTAAGCAGGATTTAGGTTCTATTATGTTATTTGAAGCTTCTTCAGGAACACTTTTAAATTCTTATCAAGTAGGGGCGTTACCAGATATGGTCACATTTTCACCGAACGGAAAATATATTGTTTCAGCCAATGAGGGTGAGCCAAATAGTCTATATACTGTTGACCCAAAGGGATCTATTAGTATCATTGAAATAATTGCTGGAACAACTACTACATTATATTTTGATGATTTTAATAGCCAACAGTCCATGTTGGAAGCAGGAGGTTTTAGGGTTTTTGGTCCTAATGCGACTTTGGCAATGGATGTTGAGCCAGAATATGTTGCTATTTCAGATAACTCAAGGTATGCTTGGGTAACACTTCAAGAAAATAATGGTGTTGCAAAAATCAATCTTGAAACGAAACAAATAGAAACTATTTATCCACTAGGATTTAAAGACTACAACTTAATTGGTAACGAGATAGACGCTAGTGATGATGATGGTATTAAAGCCTTGAACAATTGGCCAGTTTATGGTATATATATGCCAGATGCCATTAAATATATAAAGGTAAATGGCATGGATTATTTAATTACTGCTAATGAAGGTGATGCTAGAGAGTATATAGATAATAAAGGAACGGATGATGAAGATGATGATGAAGAGGTTTTTGTTGAAGAAGCGCGTGTGAAGAACCTTGATTTAGATCCGATTGCATTTCCAAACGCCGCATTTTTACAGGAAGACGAAAATTTGGGAAGATTGAAAATAACCAAAACACTTGGTGATACCGATGGTGATGGCGACTACGATGAGCTTTATAGTTTCGGCGCAAGATCTTTTACGGTTTGGACTGGAAATGGACAAATGGTTTATGACAGTGGTAATGATATTGCTTTGCAAACCTTAAACTTAACACCAGACAGATTTAATGACGGTGATGGAAGAAGTGATGATAAAGGTGCTGAACCAGAAAGTGTTGAGGTTTTAACGATTCAAGGCAATAAACACGTTCTATTTGTAGGTCTAGAAAGAAATGATCAGATTATGGTTTATGATATTTCAAATCCTGCAAGTCCTATATTTTTGGACATCTTATCGCATGATGGAGATGAAGGACCTGAAGGCTTAATATCTATTCCATCGAAAGATAGTCCTAATGGAAAAGATTTATTAATAGTATCAAATGAAGATAGTGGTACCGTTACAATTTATGAGAACAATCAAAAAGATTAAGATATTAATGTTTTTTTTGAGTTAGTTAATTTAGTTTAGTTTTAAGTGAGCTCTAAATTGGTTTCAATTTGGGGCTTATTTTTTTAACCTATAGTCTTTTGCATAAAAACATATAAGTCGTTTATTTCTTCGTCACTTGAATCTTTTCCAATTCTTCCAACAAAATAAAGCAAAAACCAAATAATTACCATCAATAGCATAAAGCTAATTTGGATGATATAACTCGTATTTAAAGAAATATTGGTGTAGGCCCATATTCCAAAAGCAATAAATAAACCTGCAACCATAAAGTGTAAGAACATAAACAGCGTCCATACGGTTGGATTGGGACCAACCAAACCACTTACACTGCTGGAATGTTCTTCAATTTTGTTGACTTCAATTTGTAATTGTGGAGACCAAAATGTGCTGTGTACATTAGATTTTCTAATAAACACATGATCATCAATGCGTGTAATGATAAAGAGTGATTGGGCAGATTTAGCTTCAACAAAAGCATTTAAGACAGTGTCTTTGTCTTTATTGATTTCGAATTTAAATCTAGGTCGTAAAGCGATGTCATTTTTGGAGAGCATGGATTCTTCTTAGTTTATGCTAAATTTAATGATTTTTGTGTATAATTTAAGCATTTTAATCTTTTCCCAAAATGAAGAATGCTTAAAGTATATTTGTTACTTTTGCAAAAGTTTTCAGAAAAAAAAGAGCTTAAGCAAAAATTATGAGCAATATAGTAGCCATTGTTGGACGTCCAAATGTTGGGAAATCAACCTTTTTTAATCGGTTGATTCAAAGGAGAGAAGCTATTGTTGATGCCGTTAGCGGTGTTACCAGGGACCGTCATTACGGTAAAAGTGAATGGAACGGTAAGGAGTTTTCTATTATAGATACTGGAGGTTATGTGTTGGGAAGTGATGATGTTTTTGAAGCCGAGATAGATAAACAAGTAGAATTAGCGATTGATGAGGCCGATGCCATTATATTTATGGTAGATGTTGAAACAGGTGTTACTGGCATGGATGAGGATGTTGCCGAACTTTTAAGAAAAGTAAATAAACCTGTGTTTTTGGTCATTAATAAAGTTGATAATGCCAAGCGTAATGAAGATGCGGTAGAGTTCTATGCATTAGGTTTGGGAGAATATTATACCATAGCCAGTATTAATGGTAGTGGAACGGGAGAATTATTGGATGCGCTTGTAAAAGCCTTACCAGAAAAAGAAAATGTGGAAGAAGCAGAGTTGCCACGTTTTGCTGTGGTTGGTCGCCCAAATGCAGGTAAGTCATCATTTATTAATGCATTAATAGGCGAAGACAGATACATCGTAACCGATATAGCTGGCACCACACGTGATGCCATTGATACAAGATATAATCGTTTCGGATTTGAATTTAATTTAGTTGATACGGCGGGAATACGCAGAAAATCCAAAGTAAAAGAAGATTTAGAATTTTACTCGGTGATGAGAAGCGTTAGAGCCATTGAACATTGCGATGTGTGTTTAATCGTTATGGATGCCACACGAGGTTTTGATGGTCAGGTTCAAAATATATTTTGGTTGGCTGAACGTAACAGAAAAGGGATTGTCATTCTTGTAAACAAATGGGATTTGGTTGAAAAAGACCATAAATCTACCAACGAATTCGAAAAGATGATCAGGGAACAACTGGAACCTTTTACCGATGTGCCTATTGTGTTTATTTCTTCATTAACCAAGCAACGTATTTTTAAAGCGATAGAAACGGCCGTTGAGGTTTATAATAACCGAGTAAAAAAAATAAAAACCAGCAAGCTAAACGAGATTTTACTGCCCATTATAGAAAATTATCCACCGCCTGCATACAAGGCGAAATATGTAAAGATTAAATACATTATGCAATTGCCAACGGCGCAACCACAATTTGCCTTTTTTTGCAACTTACCTCAATACGTAAAAGATCCTTACAAACGTTTTCTAGAGAACAAAATACGTGAACATTTCGATTTTAATGGGGTTCCCATCAGCATATATATGCGTAAGAAGTGATTTTAATAGAAACATAAATTTTTGTTAAAAAGTAGATGTGTCTTTAATTCCATTAAACCTTATTCTTTTAGATAAGTCTAAAAAGTAATGTTTAAAATTAAATTCATCTATCACTAATTACCAAACGAAACCATTCCAATGAAATATTTTTTCACTCTAGCCTTTATACTTTATACGTTAGTTTCATTTTCACAAGTAAAATCTTTTAAAGTTCAAGGCAAATTAATTTCAGAAGACGAAAAAACACCCCTTGAATCTGCTACCGTTTATTTAGAGCGTGCTAAAGACAGCACCATGGTAACTTATACAATTACGGATAGAGCAGGTAATTTTTCTTTGGAAAACAGAACAGATGAAGCTGAGTTGGGTATGTTTATTTCTTTTGTAGGATATCAAACACACTTTCAAAAAGTTAAAATCGATAATAAGGAAATTAATTTAGGTACCATTAACCTAAAGACGGATATTGATGCCTTAGATGAAATTATTGTAAGATCTACACCCCCTATTACGGTTAAGCAAGATACTTTGGAATTTAATGTTCGCTCATTTAAAACTAAAAAGGATGCTAATGTTGAGGATTTGTTAAGAGAACTTCCTGGGGTAGAGATTGATGAAGAAGGTACCATAACCGTAAATGGTAAGGAAGTTAATAGAATTTTTGTTAATGGTAAGCCCTTTTTTGGAGATGACCCGACAATTACAACCAGAAATTTAACTAAAGATATTGTTGAAAAAATCCAAATTCTAGACACTAAAAGCAAAGACCAAGCTTTTACTGGCGAAACAGTTACTGGAGACAATAAAACAATAAACTTGGTAATAAAAGAGGAAAACAATAAGGGCGTGTTTGGTAGGGTTGCAGCTGGTTTAGGTACCGATGAGCACTATGAATATGCAGGTATGTACAATTATTTTGATAACGATCAACGCATCAGTGTGTTAGCTGGAGGTAACGATATTAATTCCCCTGGTTTCAGTTTTGGTGAAATACGTCAGATGTTTGGTGGTGGTAATACTGGATTTGGCGGTGGTAGATCTTTTGGAGGCGGCCAAGGTATTACGGAATCCCAGAATTTTGGAGGTAACTATGCTGATAAATTTGGTGAATCTACTGACCTCTCTGCTAATTATTTCTATTCAGGAAGTAATTCTGAAAACAAAACATTAAGCAATAGAGAAAATATTTTACCCGATTCTAGATATTTTACAACTTCTGAATCTGCCTCGTTTACTGATAGTGATAGCCATAGTGCTAATGTTGAATTTGATATTGAAGTTGATCCAACACTTTTAATCAATATACAGCCTTCGTTTCGCTATTCAAAAAGCACAACGGTTTATACCGAAGACGAATCATCTTCTGATGACAATAATACATTATTAAATGAATCAACATCAGCATCAAATGTTGAGAATATAGGTAAAAACTTTAGTAATGACCTAGACATCACTAAAAGGTTTGGCACCAATGGATCTTTTTTGAGATTTAGCATCGATAACCAAATTAATACTACAGAATCAGATGATTTCTTAAATTCTGAAACTACTTTTTTTCAAGATAGTTCTAGAGATGTTTTAAGGGAACAATACACGGACGGTGATTCTAAAAGCAATCAATTTAGTTCATCTTTGACCTATAGAGTGCCACTTATAGGTAAAGAGTTTTTTGCAGAGTTTCAATATAATTATTCCAATAATAAACAAGAAAACATAAAAAGCACGTTTGATAGAGATTCAGGTACAGGTGAGTATTCAGATTTTAATACAGATCAAAGTACTGATTTTGAATATACCAATAAAGCACAAACACCTTCTTTGGAGTTAGAGTATAGAAAAGAAAATTGGTCCGCAAGCATAGAGACATCTTATATTTTTAGAACATTAGAGAATAATGATGGCTTACGACCTAATTTAAGTTTGACACGTGATTTTGAGGCTGTTGAGTTAAATTCTAGATTTCGTTACAGTTTTAGCCCGCAAGCATCATTAACTGTAGGTTACAATTTAAATAATAATGTGCCTCAATTATCACAATTACAACCTTTTGTAAACGTATCTAATCCATTAAATACGATTGTTGGTAATCCTGAATTAGAACCTGAAAATGCACATCGTGTTTATGTAAATTACAACACATTCGATTTTCAAAAAGGGACTGGATTCTACGGTTATTTTAATGCCAACTTCCAAAACAACCAAGTCGTTTCAAAAACAACCATTGATGAAAATTTACAAAGAGAAACCACGTATGCCAATGTTAATGGAGCGTATAACATTAATGGATATGCCTCATTAAACAAAAAGGTAACTATTGATAGTTTAAGAACCTTGAATTTTGGTGTTGGAATAAACCCTAATATAAGACGTTCCATAAACTTTAACAATGGTATTCAATACTCGAGTCTTAATACCACCTTGTCGCCAAGTATTGATCTACGTTTGGTTTGGCGTGACGTTCTTGAAATCGCTCCAACCTACAGTCTGTCATACACAAAAAACACATTTGATATTGATAATTTCAATACACAAGAGTTTATTAGTCATAATATGATATTGAATACTGCTACGTTTTTGCCTAAAGGATTTGAATGGCGAAATGATATACGATTTAATTATAATCCCAACATAGCAGATGGTTTTCAAAAAAGTGCTTGGTTTTGGAATTCTTCTTTAGCATATTCAGTTTTAAAAGACCAAGGTACGGTAACGCTTAAAGTATACGATTTATTAAACCAGAACACCAATGCGCGTAGGGTAGCTACACAAAACTATATTGAAGATACGCAAAGTACCGTTTTAACACAGTATTTTATGCTAAGCTTTAGTTGGAAGTTTAATACCTTGGGAGATCAAGCTAACCCAAATAGCGGAAGAGGATGGCAAGGTGGAGGCGGAAACTTTAGAGGACGTCGCTAAAAAAACATTATCAAAGCATTTTCAAACAACACCCTAATTAGGTGTTTTTTTTTTTGAATATAATAGTGTTGCCATAGTAATTTCCAAATCAAATAAGTAGGAATGGAATCACTTTTTTACCTATCTGGTTAATTTTGTATGTAAAATTTAAGTTTTTTTTAAGAATTATCACACGATTATGTAGTTATATTCGTTTTTATAAAAATTACAATCATCAATCAATCAACCAATCACATGAAAAAAATCTTAATTATTGTAGTAATTATGCTTACTACGCATGCCTATTCACAATCACAATCATTTAAAATTTCTGGAAAATTACTCTCTGAAGAAGGCAACACCCCTTTAGAATCCGCTACTGTTTATTTAGAGCGAGTTAAAGATAGTTCCATGGTAACTTACACCATTACAGATAGAAATGGAGGCTTTGAGTTAGTGGATAAAATAGCAGACAAAGAAATTAATTTATTTATATCCTTTGTAGGCTATGAAACGTATTTTAAAACCATACAGCTTGATAGCCCAGAAATAAAATTAGGAGCTATTACTTTGAGGACAGATAGTAATGCTCTTGATGAGGTTATTGTTAAATCTGCAGCACCGGTAGTTATAAAACAGGACACATTAGAGTTCAACACAGCATCATTTAAAACAAAAAAAGACGCCAATATTGAGGATTTGCTGAGGGAATTGCCAGGTGTAGAAGTAGACGAAAATGGATCTATTAAAATTAACGGGAAATCTGTAGACAAAATTTTGGTAGACGGAAAACCATTTTTCGGCAGCGACCCAACGATTACTACCAGAAATCTTAATAAGGATATTATTAGTAAAATTCAGGTGAGTGATACCAAATCAGATGCAGAGGCATTTGCAGGAGAAACCGGTAACCAAACGAGTAAAACCATTAATTTGGTCATGAAAGAAGACAAAAATAAAGGTATTTTTGGTCGTGTGGCTGGGGGTGTTGGTACAGACGACAGGTACGAATATGCAGGTATGTTTAACCTGTTTAAGGGCGATCAACGCCTGAGCATTTTAGCTGGGGGAAACAATATAAATCAATCTGGATTTAGTTATGGTGAAATAAGTAAAATGTTAGGGGGTGCTAATTCTATGGTTTCATATGGGAATGGTACTGTAATTATAGACGGTAGGAGCTTTGGTGGGGGCCAGGGCATTACAACTTCCAGAAGTTCAGGCGCAAATTATGCAGACGATTTAGGGAAGAAATTAGATATTTCGGCTAATTATTTCAATTCTAAATCCGATTCAGAAAATGAGAGTATAACCGAGCGAGAAAATATTTTTACAGATAGAACCTTTTTTAATGATTCGCAATCAAAGACAATAAATGAAACAGATACCCACGATTTGGGTATGGAAGTACGTATTAAGCCAGACTCTATGCTTTTTATATCTGTTAAACCTAAACTAACGTATATAAATTCTGAAAGTATTGGTGATGCCAATGAGCAAAGTTATAATGCTTCCCGTGTGCTTACCAACGAGTCTACAACAGGTACATACGTAGATAACGAAACCAAAAATTTTAGTAATGATATTAGTTTCACAAAACGTTTTGGAAGTAAAGGGTCTTTCTTAAGAGGTAATTTTTACGTTGATGATAAAACAAGTTTAATTGATAATTACTTTAATTCTGAAGTTGTTTATTATGGTGACAACCCTAGAACAGTAGAGAGAAATCAGTATAGGAAAACAGATGATAACTCCAATACTACATATTGGAGTTTAACTTACAGGTTGCCATTGATAGGAAAAGAATTTTATTTAGATTTTAACTATGAATACCGAAACACGATTGCTAAAAGGCGCTTTAGTTCTTTTGATTATGATGCGGTTGCCGAAGAGTTTGAAACAGATATTAATGAAGACTTTAGTACAGATTTCAAAAACACAAATCTCTTAAATAGCCCGTCTGCAAAATTGGGTTACCAAGATAAAAAGCTGAATACTTATGTCATGGCTAAATATCTTTTTAGGGATTTGGAAAATATAGATTATTTAAGGCCAAACTTTAATCTTAAGAGAAGTTTTGAAGCTCTTACGGGTACAACGTATTTAAGTTACAGGCCCACGCCCCAGAAAATGGTTTATTTGTATTACAATGTAAACAACAGTGTGCCAGATATTTCAAGATTTCAAGCATTTAGTGATATAACAGACCCATTGAATACTGTTACGGGCAATCCATTGTTAAAACCCTCAACTACTCATAATTTTTATACGTATTACAATATTTATAATCCTAATGGTAATGGATTTAGCTTGTATATGAGTTCTTTTATGGAAGACAATGCCGTGGTAGCTAAGCAAACCATAAATGATGATTTAAGCAGGGAAACAACGTATGTGAATGCTAAAGGTATTTATAGGGTAAATGGAGATGTAAGCCTTTCAAGAAAAATTAAAATAGATTCCCTTAGAACAGTACAAATTTATGGTGGCATTGGGGGAGGGATCAATCGATCCGTAAATTTTAATAACGATGTGCAATTCGCAAATTTAGCAAAGACAACTAGTGTAAATATTGGCGCTCGTTTCGTTTGGAAAGATGTTATGGAGTTAAGACCTTACTATACGCTTAGTTATACAAAAAACACATTTAATTTTGAAGGGTTAGAGGGACGTGATTTTACAAACCACAGAATTAGAATTTTTAATTTAGTCAACTTTACTAAAAAATTGGAATGGCAGAATGATATAAATTTTAACTATAACCCTAATGTCGCCGATGGCTTCCAGAAAAGTTCGTGGTTTTGGAACTCTACTTTATCGTACTCTGTGTTAAAAGATCAAGGAACCATTACTCTAAAAGCATTTGATTTACTAAAACAAAACACCAACGCCACAAGGGTGGTTAACCAAAACTTTGTTCAAGACCAACAAAATACTGTGCTTAGGCAGTATTTTATGATTGGGTTTAGTTGGAAATTCAATTCTTTAGGAGCCAACGCTGGTCAAGGAGGCATGGCACCACCGCCACCAATGTAGATTTACTAAATGGTTAATATATTCAAAAAAAGTTTGAAATAGAGTTAATTATTGTCTTGTTCATCAATGATGGTAATTAACTCTTTGGGTTTTTATAGATTTTGATGATTTTTATAAAATCACCAACCGCCTGAAGCGCCGCCGCCGCCAAATCCGCCGCCGCCGAAACCACCACCAAAACCACCGCCTCCAGAGCTTCCGCCACCAAAACCTCCAGAGCCACCACCAAAGCTGCCTCTACCCATATTGCTTAAAATAATGGCATCCCAAATATCAAAACCACCAGATTTATTGCCTCTGTTGCCCCCGCCACCGCTACGTTTATTGTTTGAAACGGAAATTAGAATGATGATGAAAATAATCACAAAGATCAATCCCACTGGAAATCCATTGTCATTATTGGATTTTCTAGTGCCTTTATATTCGCCAGTTAACACTCCAAAAATGGCATCAGCACCTCTATTAAGTCCGCCATAATAATCCCCTTGCTTAAAATAAGGGATGATGTCGCCTTCAATAATACGCTTAGACATGGCGTCGGTTAATAAATGCTCTACCCCATAACCTGTATTAATGGCTATTTTTCTATCATCCTTTGCTAATAAAATTAAAATTCCATTATCTTCCTTGGCTTGTCCAATGCCCCATTCTTGTCCCCATTGTGCTCCTAAAAAATTAATATCCTCACCTTCTGTAGAGTTAATGACAGCAATAACAATTTGGGTTGATGTGGTATCTGAGTATTTGATTAACTTCTCTTCTAAACTCCTTTTTTGCTCGGCAGAGAGCAGATTGCTATAATCATATACACTGGTTTGAAAATCTGGTTTTTTAGGAATTTCAAATTGCGCATGTACTATTTGAATACATAATAATGCTATTAAAGACAGTAGAATGTTAATATGCTTATTGCGTGTTTTCAATTAGATGTGATATTTAAATTAAAAGGTTTCTTTTATGGGGCAATTTGTAAAACACAGAAAATTAACCTTTCGAAATGGTATTTGATAACTCGTTGGTGTCTAAGTCTGAATAAGGGAAATGCTGTTGTAATTGCTCGCCACACTTTAAAATGCCTTCAATTAAACCTTGTTTAAAATTACCGGATTTAAAATGAGATTGTATGATATCCTTAGTGCTATTCCAAAAATTTATTCCAACAATGTCATTAATGCCTTTATCACCATAAATAACAAAGGTTTTTTCTTCAACGGCTACATATATTAAAACCCCATTTTGCAACTTGGTATTGTCCATTTTCAAAGCATGAAAAACGTCTAATGCACGATTATAGGCATCGCCTTTAGACGTTTTTTCTATATGGACACGTATTTCTCCAGACGTTTTAAGTTCAGCTAATCTAATGGCTTCAACAATCTCTTGTTCTTCGCTTACAGATAGGAAATCTTCAACTTTAGACATTTAAAATTCTACATTAGGGGCGTTTTCACTTCCGGCAGCACTTGTAAATCTTGCCATTTCTTTGAAACCAAATAAACCGGCTAATAATTTGCCAGGGAATTTACTTGTATAAATATCATAGGTATTAACAGCTTCGTTATAACGATCTCTGGTAACATTAATTCTGTTTTCAGTACCTTCTAGTTGCGATTGCAGTTCTAAAAAGCTTTTATCCGCTTTTAAATCCGGATAACGTTCAACAGTTACCAGTAGCCTAGATAAAGCACCACTTATACCTTGTTGGGCTTGTTGAAATTCAGCCATTTTTTCGGGAGTTAGATTAGTGGGGTCGATGGTGGTTTTAGTCGCTTCAGCACGTGCATTAACAACAGCTTCTAAGGTTTCTCGTTCATGCGAGGCATACCCTTTTACGGTAGACACTAAGTTAGGTATAAGGTCTGCGCGACGTTGGTAAGCGCTTTCAACATTAGACCATGCCGTTTTTGCATTGGCTTCATATTCTACAGCAGTATTGTTAAAATTGTAAGCAAAAATTCCGCCAACAACAACTAAAATGGCTAAACCTATTAAAGCTATAGCTCCACATCCTAATCCAGCAATCCATCCTTTTTTCATTTTATATAAATTTTATGATTTTTAATCGGTTATGTATGATTAGTAATTCATTTCCAAGAAATGTTACAGATGCTCTTTAATTTTTATGAGCTGATTTCTGATATCTTCTAATTTACTTATTATTTCAAAGTTGTTGAGCGTTTCTTGCTTGTCTTCTTTCAAATGGATTTTTGCACCTTCTAGCGTAAACCCGCGCTCCTTAACCAAATGGTAAATAAGCTTAAGGTTTTTAATGTCTTCTGGTGTAAACTTCCTGTTGCCTTTGGCATTTTTTTTAGGTTTAAGGGCATCAAATTCTTTTTCCCAAAAGCGTATTAAAGAGGTGTTCACAGCAAATGCCTTGGCAACTTCGCCAATAGCATAATATCGTTTTTCAGGTAATTCTATATACATTAATCGAGAGATTGGTTTTCCAATGACGCATGTTCTAGCATTTCATTAAATTCTTCGGCCGTTAAACTTCCATAGTAAAAATTAATAGGATTGATACGCTCATCATCTTTAAATATTTCATAATGAAGATGCGGAGCTTCAGAACGTCCTGTACTACCAACAAAACCGATAAGATCGCCACGCTTCACTTTTTGGTTTTTTCTAACATTGTATTTGAATAAATGGGCATATAAACTTACATAACCATAACCATGATCGATTCTAATATGGTTGCCATAGCCCGAGGCTGTATTGTCGGCACGTTCTACTACACCATCGCCAGTGGCATAAATAGGTGAGCCTTTTGGAGCTGAAAAATCCATGCCCCAATGCATTTTTCTAACCTTAGTAAAGGGATCTGAACGAAAACCATAACCCGACGCCATTCTAGAGAGGTCTTGATTACTTACAGGTTGTATAGCAGGAATAGCGGCCAAAAGTTTTTCCTTATCTTCTGCTAGTTTGGCAATTTCATCAAGGGATTTTGATTGTACCACAAGTTGTTTTTGAATGATATCCAAACGCTTATTACTTTCTACTATTAATTTAGAATTATCAAAACCCTCTAAACTTTTATATCTGTTTACTCCTCCAAAACCAGCTGTACGTTGTTCTTCAGGAATTGGGTTTGCTTCAAAGTAAACGCGATATATATTGTTATCCCTATCTGCTATATTCGCCAAAACCATCTCCGTTTTCTCCATTTTTTTGTTAAGCAATTCAAACTGAAGTTGGGCATTTTGCAATTCGCGTTTTAAGGCTCTTTCTTTGGGTGATTCAACAAACTGACTTGCTAAAAAAACAAAAATAAATCCAAACAAAGCAGCAGCTAAAGTAAATACAAAAGCATAAGTAAAGGTTGTTCCTTTTTTGCGTTCTATTTTTTTATAGGACAGCGACTCAGAATCGTAATAATATTTTACTTTACTCATTATTTAATTTATACTATTTTTACACCAAATTAAATTGCCAAACGTTTGGTTTTTGGTATGTAAACGAACAAACCTACAAAATATTTTTCAAAGTAAATTTAGTAAAACTAACTGATAAAAACTTAAAGTAAGTTCTATCCGTTAAAAATTTAAGATAGATTTGCAGGGAAAACAAAAAAAGTGGTTTCCAAGAGAAACACTGTTTTAATAAAATTACATGAAGTCACAAGATATTCGAGCTCAGTTTTTAAGTTTTTTTGAAGATAAAAAACACCTTATTGTACCATCTGCACCTATGGTTTTAAAAGACGACCCAACCTTGATGTTTGTAAACTCTGGTATGGCTCCTTTTAAAGAGTATTTTTTAGGAAATGCACAGCCCAAAAGCAACCGTATTGTAGATTCACAAAAGTGTTTGCGCGTTTCGGGAAAACATAACGATTTAGAAGAAGTTGGTTATGATACCTACCACCATACCTTGTTTGAAATGCTTGGAAACTGGAGTTTTGGTGATTATTTCAAAAAAGAAGCCATTGCTTGGGCTTGGGAACTACTTACCGAAGTTTACGGAATTGATAAAGACATCTTATATGTTACCGTTTTTGAAGGAAGCGAAGAAGATAAGCTTCCCATGGATACGGAGGCATACGATTTATGGAAACAATTTGTTTCAGAAGAACGCATTTTAAAAGGAAATAAAAAAGACAATTTTTGGGAAATGGGAGATCAAGGGCCCTGTGGACCTTGTAGTGAAATACATGTTGATATTCGCTCCGCGGAAGAAAAAACAAAAATTTCGGGTAAGGATTTGGTAAACCAAGACCATCCACAAGTAGTGGAAATCTGGAATTTAGTATTCATGCAATATAACCGAAAAGCTAATGGTAGCTTAGAAAGTTTACCAGATAAGCATATTGATACAGGTATGGGTTTTGAGCGTTTGTGCATGGTGTTGCAAGGTGTGCAATCTAATTATGATACTGATGTTTTCACCCCTATTATTAGAGAGGTTGAAACCATTACTAATAAAAAGTATGGCGAAGATGTTAAAGTAGATGTGGCGATTCGTGTTATTTGCGACCATGTGCGTGCCGTTGCTTTTTCAATAGCCGATGGACAATTGCCAAGTAATACGGGTGCTGGATACGTCATTCGTAGAATTTTGCGTCGTGCGATTCGTTACGGATTTACATTTCTAGACAAAAAAGAACCATTTATTTATAGGCTGATTGATGTGTTAAGCGCAAAAATGGGAACTGCCTTCCCAGAAATTAAAACGCAGCAACAATTGGTTACCAACGTCATTCGTGAAGAAGAAGCGTCGTTTTTAAGAACTTTGGACAAAGGTTTAGATTTGCTTGAAGAAGTTATTACATCTACTACAAAATCAACAGAAATTTCAGGAGCTAAAGTATTTGAATTGTACGATACCTTTGGTTTCCCAAAAGATTTAACGGCCTTGATTTTAAAAGAAAAAGGATATGCTTTCAACGAAAAAGATTTTGAAATCGAACTTCAAAAGCAAAAAAAGCGTTCGCGTGCAGCTTCTGAAGTTACAACTGAAGATTGGACCGTTTTAATTCCAGAAAATGTGGAAACATTTGTAGGTTATGACCAAACTGAAAATGATGTAAAAATAACTCGTATCCGTAAAGTTAATTCGAAAAAAGATGGCATTTTATACCAAATCGTTTTAGACAATACCCCTTTTTATCCAGAAGGTGGGGGACAAGTTGGTGATAAAGGAAGCCTCACCCCAACCCTATCCAAAGGAAAGGGAGCTATTGAAATAATAGACACTAAAAAAGAAAATAACTTGATTATTCATTTTGCGAAAAGTTTACCAAATGATTTGAACCAAACTTTTACTGCAAAAGTCAACACCGAATTAAGAACGTCAACTTCCAAAAATCATTCCGCTACGCATTTGATGCATTTGGCTTTGAGAACTATTTTGGGAACCCATGTGGAGCAGAAAGGGTCGTTGGTAAATCCGAATTATTTACGTTTTGACTTTTCGCATTTTTCAAAAGTTACTGATGAAGAGTTACGTCAAGTTGAAGCAAGTGTAAATACTCAGATTGAGGCACAATTACAATTGGTAGAACACAGAAATCTTCCTCTTCAGCAAGCGATGGAACAAGGTGCTATGGCATTGTTTGGTGAAAAATACGGTGATACTGTCCGTATGATTGAATTTGGTGAAAGTAAAGAACTTTGTGGTGGCATTCACGTGAAAAACACAGCTGATATTTGGCATTTTAAAATCATTTCTGAAGGTGCCGTTGCAGCAGGAATTCGACGTATTGAAGCGATTACAGGTGATGCTGTGAAAAGTTTTTACCAAAGTCAAGAAAATACGTTGGCTGAAATCAAAGAAACGTTGAAAAATCCACAAGATATTTTAAAATCCGTTATTTCATTTCAAGAAGATAATGCTAAGTTGAAAAAACAAATTGAGCAATTAGTAAAAGAAAAAGTTGAAGGCTTAAAAAACAACTTAGTTGCAGAATTTCAAGAAATAAACGGTGTTAACTTTTTAGCAAAACAAGTTGATTTATCAATGAGTTCAACCAAAGATTTGGCTCAAGCGATTGGAAGTTCAAAATCAAATTCATTTGTGTTTTTGGCTTCAGTTGAAGATAATGCGCCAAATATTCATTGTTATATTTCAAAAGAATTAGTTGCTGAAAAAGGTTTAAATGCTGGAAATGTCATTAGAGAATTATGTAGATACATCGACGGAAATGGTGGCGGCCAACCCTTCTTTGCATCAGGAAAAGGGAAAAATGTTGGGGGAATTAATGAGGCTTTAACGGCGGTTAAAAGATATGTCAGTTAGTATTAAAGTTGCAGAGTACCAAAGCTCCAAAGCTTCAAAGTCGCAAAGTGTCAAAGCTTCTAAGCTGATAAAATTTAAACTTGAAGTCCTTTATAAATTTAACTTTGTAACTCTGTAACTTTGTAGCTTTGCAACTCTATCATGAAACTCCAAACCCAAATACCATTAACGAAGCAGTCTAAAAACCTAATAGACTATCATTCTAATATTCTTTTGTTAGGGTCTTGTTTTGTTGAAAATATAGGGGATAAGTTATCATATTTCAAGTTTCAAAATCTTCAAAATCCGTTTGGAATTATTTTTAATCCGGTTTCGTTGGCTAAGATTGTTGAAAGAAGTTTAAAGCAAAATTATTATTCAGAGAAAGATATTTTCTTTCATAACGAACAGTGGAATTGCTTTGAGGTGCATTCCGAATTATCAAATCCAAATAAAGAAACCTTTTTAAATTCTTTAAACGAATTAATCGATTCAACAAATAAACAATTAATCGATTCAACCCACATCATCATCACTTTAGGAACCGCTTGGGTGTATCGTTTTGTTGAAACCAATACCACGGTAGCCAATTGCCATAAAGTACCTCAAAAACAGTTTGTAAAAGAATTATTGTCGGTTGATGATATTATTAATTCGCTGGAAACAATGGTAAGTTTAATACATTCTGTAAACTCCAAAGCATCCATTATTTTTACGGTATCGCCCGTGCGCCATATAAAAGACGGTTTTGTTGAAAACACTATAAGTAAATCGCATCTTATTTCTGCTATCCATAAAGTAATTCCCCCTTTGGGGGATAGGGGGCTTTACTTCCCGTCTTACGAAATTATGATGGACGAACTCCGCGATTATCGTTTTTATGCAGAAGATATGTTACATCCAAACCAAACCGCCATCAATTATATTTGGGAAAAATTTCAGTTAGTTTGGATTTCAACAGAAGTATTTAAAACAATGAATTGTATTGATACCATTCAAAAAGGATTACGACATAAACCATTCCATCAGAATTCAGAGGCACATCAAGAATTTCTTAAAAAACTAGAAGCTCATAAATTAGAGGTTCAAAAAAAATATGCTCATATTACCTTTTAAGACCATTACTGTTTTTTAAACTTTAGATAGTCTTGAGGTGAATAAGTGGTTACTTTTTTAAATGCACTAAAAAACGGGTTGTAAGAGGCAAATCCAGTTTTGTAAGCTAAGGACTCTAGCGTATTGGTTTTTAAGTAACCCTGTTCTATCAAATTGATACTATCTTTTATTCTAGAATGCGTACGGAATTCGGAAAAAGATATACTTGAGTGGTATTTAAACAAATATACAATATGACTTGTTGGTACGCCTAATTTGTTGGCAATATCGGTAAAAGATGCTTTGGGATTTCTAAAAATAAATTCTTCATGACTCAATTTTTCAATTTCATCAATATATCCAAAAATGTTAGACCTAATTTTTTCTTGTAATTTTAAATCTTGATGGTTCTTTTGGGAACCAGGCTCAAATATCCAATTTTTATTTGCTGATGCTAAAGTTTGCTCATCACTTAATTGGGGAGGTGTAAACTTGAGAAGCTTTTTATTAAGAATAGGCAATCCGTATAATATTTCAGGAGAAATTAAAATTTTAAAGTAGATGAATAACCAAAAAATCAATATAAGAGGAGCCATCGTTTTTCCTGAAATCAGGGATTCAGAATTAACTTCTTTGTAAATCGACGCCATGAGTGCGATAGACCCCAATACATTTAAAGTAAATAAGTAAATGGACCATTTTTTAATCAAATTAAAATGG
Organism: Confluentibacter flavum; assembly: GCF_002843175.1. GTDB lineage: Bacteria > Bacteroidota > Bacteroidia > Flavobacteriales > Flavobacteriaceae > Confluentibacter > Confluentibacter flavum. The sequence continues at coordinate 2,675 of NZ_PJEO01000003.1, read as the reverse complement.
ATATTACTAATGGGAATATCTTTTTTAAACCATATGTTTTTACTCAATAACTTGAAAATCAATATCAAATAGAAGAGTATAAATCCTGCTATTAAAATGAAATTGGTTATACGTCCAAAATGGAATATAAAGCTATCCTTTAAAATGCTATTGGTATTAATGGCATACAGGCATACAATGAAAATAAAATGCTTAAAATCTTTAAGACTATAGGTCTTTTTTTGATGGACTAGATACTTGTAATATAAATAGAAACAAGGTATAAGCGACAAATAAACTAAGGAAGAAGGGCCTTGTTTAGGAGCTAAAAGGGTTTGTATGCCCAATTCATAACTACCATGGATTAAAAAACGAATGGAGACTATTAAAATGATAAATAGTAAAAAAGCATTGTAAAATGGATTGGATTTATAAGAAGTAATCATTAAGGCAATTGTAACAATGCCTACAATTCCTGTAAATAAAAATAAAAATGATTCTATCAATTTTTAATGGGATGGATTTTGGTTAGTATGTAAAAATAGCAAATTAATAAAGAGTTTGAATGAATAATTAATTGACAAATTAAAACCCTTTGCACTTAAACGATTTTTATCTTACTAATTACTTTAAATACTTACTGATTCATTCAAAAAATCGACAATAAGTTTATTTTTATCGTTTAAACGTATTTTTATTGGTATGTTTACAACCTGATTGAAACTTACGTATTTAATCATATTAACCCCAAACTTATCAAAACCTATGATGAAACTATTACTATTAGTAAGTTTTTGTTGTGTCTTTCAACAACCCATTTTTTCACAATCAAATTTAGTAAGATCTACAACCGGGGCTTCAGGAGCCTCTGAAGAAATAACAAACGGAGGTAATACCTATGTCATTCAACAAAGTATAGGACAACCAAGTGTTATTGGTACAACGGTAAATGGGGATTACATTTTTCGACAAGGGTTTATTCAACCTAATGTGTTATCTAAAATTATAGAAAAAAATATACCCTTAAATCTGCAATTAACTGTATACCCAAACCCTTTTGTAGAACAAATTTCATTAGTGTTTAAGGAAGATATAGAAGGTGACATTCATATAACCGTATTTAATATGTTGGGAGCCCAGATGTTTTCAAAAAGTTACCGAACTAACCAACAAATAGATATAACATTAGGTTGGTTGTCTACAGGAGAGTACATTCTTAAAACTGTTGCTAATAGCAAACAGTTCATCTCCAAAATCATAAAAAAATAGAGCAACTATAAATACTATACTTTTAATTAACCCAATAACATGAATACGAAACAAACCCTACAATTATTGCTATTTTTTGTTGGAACAACGATAGCATCAGCGCAACAATTATACCTTGAAGCAGGTAAAACATCATCATCATTTGATTATAAAAATTCACAAGGCGAAAGACTTGACAATTTACAGGCAAGTAATCATACATTTATGAGCTTAGGTTATAGAGATAACCTTGCTTCTTCTGAGAAATTAAATGGCTCTTTGGGGATTGGTTATGCGGGTTATGGCGCCATAGGAAGTGATAATACTTTGGAAGGTATCTTGGAGTGGAATGTTAATTATTTAGAACTAAATGCAGGTTTGGATTTTAATTTATTTGCTATTCATGATTCAGCATTCTATTTAAAGGGACTATTTTCCACTGGAGTTTTACTTCAAGGAACCCAGAGCTTTAATAATGAGGTTATTAATCTTAAAAATGCAGATGACTTTGATAAAACGATGTTCAGTTTTAAGGCAGGCGCGGGTTTTTTGCATCCGGTTTCAGATGAATTGTCTTTTTATGTGCAGTATCTTTTTGGAAAGAGTTTAAACCAATCAGGGAATGACGATTATGAATCCTTAAGAATTGAAAGCCATAACATCAGTTTAGGAGCATTAATAGAACTTTAGTTAACCCTACGTTTATTGAAAAAAATTTAGATTTTAAAAAATATAACAAGTATCTAACCCCTTATCTTATGAAAAAAATATTACTATTACTTTTATTGATTGTTGCTGGTTTTCAGGGTTTTTCGCAAACACCTGGAATTAGTTACCAAGCCGTCATTTTAAATCCGAATACCAAAGAACTTCCAGGCGTAAACGCTCAAACCAGTATTTTGGCAAATAGCAATGTTGCTGTAAGGTTTACGGTTATGAATGAATCTTATGAACAAGAATATCAAGAGTACCATCAAACAAAAACGGATGCGTATGGCATGATAAACTTACTTATAGGGCACGGAACAAGAATAAGTGGGTCCTATTTTGAAGACATTCTATGGATCGGTTTATCAAAAAAATTAAAAATAGATATTGATTTTTCAGGTACGGGTAATAACTTTGTCCTGCTTAGTGAGCAGAATTTAACATATATGCCTCAACCAGCAAGCACTGAAACTTTACAGTTAATTTCTGATAATACAATAAAGATATTGGAAGAAGAGGTAAGAGCTATGGAAGAAGAGGCAATTCTTCAAACAGAGTTAAACACAACTCAAACTGGCGCAGGCTTAAATGCCGATGGTACGTATGCAGCGAACACAAGTGCAAATTACATTTCAGGATCTACGTCATTGCAAGATGCTGCCAATGATTTGGATGCCCAAGCAAAAGTTAATGCAGATGCTATAGCAACAAATAATACAAATGTCAAAGCAGAATTAGAT
>NZ_PJEO01000043.1 GCF_002843175.1 Confluentibacter flavum | reverse complement strand
TATTTAGTTTTATAGGTTTTCATTTTAAGTTTGTTTTGCTGGTGCATTAGATTTGGAGTCAGCATATGATTTGATAAATGCGGTCTTTTTTCATTATAAATCGCTACTGTTTCTTTAATTATTTGCTTCATAATTGGTAAGTCTTTGTTGTATTTGTCAATATTGAATTCCTGCTTTAAGATGCCGTTTATTCTTTCTGCCACAGCATTTTCGTAGGGATCAGAGTTTTGGGTCATACTTGGGTTTATTTTGTGCTTACTGAGTTCTTTTTGATATTCATTGGCGCAATATTGCAATCCTCTGTCAGAATGGTGTATCAACGGTAATCCCGTGTTTCCTCTCTGCTTAACAGCTAGTTTCAAAGCTACCAAACTGCTTTCTGTATTTAAATTATCAGACACATTATAGCCCACTATTTTCTTTGAATAAGCATCAGTTATCAAACTTAAATAACAAGGTTTCTCTCGTTTTCCGATATAAGTGATGTCCGACACCCAAACCTGTTCTGGCCTGGTTATTTGTAAATCCAGTAGTTGGTTTTTGTACTTTCTAAAGCGATGGTGTGAGTTTGTGGTTATGTGGTACGAACGCTTTGGAACGATCAATAAGTGGTTGGCCCTTAGTATATCAATAAATTTATCCCTTCCTATTTTCAATGTTTTTAAATCTTGATTTAGTAAATAGTACAACTTTTTGGCTCCTAACCTTGGCATTTGTGTTCTGATTTCTAAAACCATTTTCACAACCAATGCTGCCTTGTCCTGCTTGATAATGCGACGTTTTATACTTCGATAATAAACCTGTCTGTCTACCCCGAACAAAGTACAGGCAAACATTACTGTTTGTTTTTCTTGTTCTTTAAAATGGTCGATTGTTCGGGTGACGAGTTTTTTCGGATGTCAATTTGATATTCTTTTTCGGCAATATCAATCATCATATCGAATATGATGGCCTTCTTATCGGCAACGAAAGCTTGCTGTTCTAAAAATGCTTTTTGCTTTTCAAGTAGCTTGACCTTTGCTTCCAGTTCCATTATTTTTTGTTCAGGGGATTTTGGCATATTGGAGGGCGTTTTGTTTTCCCAATCAAAGCTACCAAATTTTCTTAACCATTCAACTATTGTTGAACGTGCCTGGATCCCATATTTGCGGCAAGCTTCATGAGTTGACAACTTGCCATGTTCAATTTCCTGAACTACTTGTAGTTTAAAAGACATTGTGTAGTCTTTCTGTGTACGCTTTACATAGCGGTTTTCTTGGTGGTTTTCCATAAGGATACTTTTTGTGTATCGCTATTTCAGGACAAGACAATGACATAAATTAAAAAAGCACCTTTTAAAAGGTGCTTTTTTAATTGTATAAATGGATTAATTTTAATTAGTAGAAGCCATCAAAGCAAAAAACTTATCAATGTTTGGAAGAATAACAATACGTGTTCTTCTGTTTTTTGACATGTTGTCTTTTGAGTCATTCTCAACAAGTGGCTGATAACTACTTCTTCCAGCAGCAATCATTTTATCGGGAGATACAGCAAATTTTTCTTGTAGTTTTCTTACCACCGATGTTGCTCTTAAAACACTTAAATCCCAATTATCAGAAATATTTGTAGTGCTTATGGTTCTAGAATCGGTATGACCTTCAACCATAACTTCTAAACTAGGTTCAGAATTTATAACATCAGCCAATTTTTGTAAAATGTGGTCTGCCTTAGAGCTCAATTGATAACTACCAGTATTGAATAACATATTATCGGCAATAGAAATCATAACAACCGTTTCATTAATGTCTACCGCAATATCTTCATCTTCATTCATGTTACTGGCTCTTATTGTTTTTCCTAAATTATAGGCAATAGCCAAATTCATGGAATCCTTAAGTGTTTTAGCTTTATTTAATTTATTGGCGTCAACTTTTGTTAATGTTTCTCGCATTACTTTTTTGGAATCGTTCGACATGAATGCTGCATTGTCTCCAACAACTTCATATTTAGAATCGCTATCTTCTTTTAATGATATAATTTTGGAATTATATTCATCAACACGAGCTTGAATTATATCAAATTTAGCTTCTAAATCTTCTTTAGCAACTCTAGTCTTTTGTAATTCGCTTTTTATTTCACCATTTTCTTGCTCTAATGCTACATACTTCTTTTTTGAAACACAAGAACTTACAATGATTGCAAGTAGTAAAATTGAAATTTTTTTCATAATTTTTATTGTTAAATATTAGATATAATTTATTTACGGATATAAATTAGTTTTAGATGTTTGATTGAGAGTTTAATGCGGGAATTTTATGGGCAATGAACTAAAACAACTCAAAAAGAATTACTTAAGGTAATTTTTGAATCGAAAAGAATTCCTCGACGCTTTGCGTTGGGGTTTCCATTGAAATTGTCATTCCAGTGAAAACGAGAATCCAAATAGAGAATTTTGATTTTTGACCCGTAGATCAAAATGAAACGAGCGAAAAACCTCTATGGCTCTGCCTCCAGGATAGTTCGTTTCAAAAAATTATTTATTGACATGCAACTGTAGAATCGGGATATAATCAAAAAAAAGGTCAGACTTTAATTAAAGTCTGACCTTTTTAAACTATATATAAGTGTTATTATAGCTCTAAAGCTTTTTTAACATCGTTATTCATTAATAATTCTGTAGGGTTTTCTAAAGCTTCTTTAACAGCCACTAAAAAACCAACACTTTCTTTACCATCAATAATTCTATGGTCATAAGACAAAGCTACAAACATAATAGGTCTTATTTCAACCTTACCATTAATAGCCACAGGTCTTTCAACAATATTGTGCATCCCTAAAATACCACTTTGCGGTGGATTAATAATTGGGGTTGAAAGCATACTACCAAAAACACCACCATTAGAAATGGTAAACGTTCCGCCAGTCATTTCATCAACTGTTATTTGTCCGTCACGTGCACGTATAGCCAATCGCTTTACTTCGGCTTCAACACCTCTAAAACTTAAATTTTCAACATTTCGCATCACGGGAACCATTAATCCTTTTGGTCCAGAAACGGCAATACTGATGTCGCAAAAATCATAAGTTATCATTTCATTGCCATCAATCATGGAGTTTACCGTTGGGTACATTTTTAAGGCTCTTACCACAGCTAATGTAAAGAAACTCATAAAACCTAAACCAACACCATGTTTTGTTTTAAACGTTTCTTTGTATTCATCACGCAAAGCAAAAATAGGAGACATATCAACCTCATTGAACGTGGTTAACATAGCCGTTGTATTTTTTGCTTCCACCAAACGTTCTGCCACTTTTCGGCGTAACATAGACATTTTACTTCTAGTAGTACCTCTACTTCCTCCTGTAGGTGTCCCCATAGAAGGTACGGCACTAACAGCATCCTCTTTAGTTACCCTGCCATCTTTTCCGGTTCCAGAAATGGTAGAAGCACTTATGCCTTTTTCGGCTAGGATTTTCTTTGCAGCAGGACTTGCAGAACCTGTTGCGTATGTTTTTGTTTCTGCTGCAGCTGGTTTTGGAGCCTCAGCTTTTGGAGCTTCTTCTTTCTTTTCAACTTTTGGTGCATCCCCTTCTGGTTTTGCAGCACTCGTATCAATCAAACATACCACAGCACCAACAGCAACAGCGTCGCCTTCTTCAGCCTTAAGTGTAATAATTCCACTAGCTTCTGCGGGAAGTTCTAGGGTTGCTTTATCGCTATCTACCTCGGCAATGGCTTGGTCTTTTTCTACATAATCTCCATCTTCTACAAGCCATGTAGCTATTTCCACTTCTTTAATGGATTCTCCCGGCGATGGCACTTTCATTTCTAAAATCATTCTTTATAATTTTAATTATTTTATACTATATCAAAAACAGCATTTATAACTGTTTGTTGTCTTCGTTTATCTCTTGTGCTAGATCCTGGAGCTGGTACAGAGCTGTATGGTCTTGCTAAAACCTCTAGTTTAACTAAAGTCATACGTTCTGCCATATAACTCCAAGCGCCCATGTTTCTGGGTTCTTCTTGTGCCCAAATGTATTTTTCAACATGAGGATATTTATTAATAACGTTTTGTATTTTTTCGAGATGTAATGGAAATAATTGCTCTATTCTTACCAATGCTACATCATCTCTTTCAAGTTTTTCTCGCTGAGCCTCTAAGTCATAATAGAACTTACCAGTACAGAACACTAATTTTTTTACATTTTTAGGCTCAATAACGTCATCAATTATTTCTTGAAACCTACCATTAGCTAACTCACTTATAGATGAAACGGCTTTAGGAAGCCTTAACAAACTTTTAGGTGTGAAAACTATTAATGGTTTTCTATAATTGCGTTTCATTTGACGACGCAATAAATGATAAATGTTTGCGGGTGTAGTACAATCTGCCACAAACATATTGTCGTTAGCGCATAATTGTAAGTAACGTTCTATTCTGGCAGATGAATGCTCTGAACCTTGACCTTCATAACCATGGGGCAATAGGACAACAATACCGTTTTGGGCTTTCCATTTATCTTCAGCGGCCGATAAGTATTGGTCGAAAATAATTTGGGCACCATTACTAAAATCACCAAATTGAGCTTCCCAAATAGTTAAGGTATTTGGGTTTGCCATAGCATACCCATAATCAAAACCAAGAACAGCATATTCAGATAAAAGTGAATTAAAAATATCCATTTTACCTTTGCTCTGCGGATTGGTGTTTAATAAATTAATACGTTCTTCAGATACTTCATCCCGTAAAATAGCATGACGATGGCTAAACGTACCGCGCTCAACATCTTGCCCTGAAATGCGAACATTAAAGCCTTCTTCAAGCAAGCTGCCATAAGCCAATGTTTCTCCCATACCCCAATCAAGAGTATCAGTTTCAAAAACCATATTTGCTCTTCCTTCTAAGATTCGTTCTGCTTTTCTAACAAATTTCACGCCTTCTGGAACGGTGGAAACTAATTTAGCTATATTTTTTAATTTATCTAAGGAATAGGTTGTATCCTCACCTTCCAACATGGTCTCTAAACCGCTTCGGGTAAAACCATTCCAACGTTCTTGCATGAATTCCCTAACCTTTGAGGCGTCTAATTCTTTAGCTTTGGTATATTCAGTTTCTAAAGTATTTTTAAACTCTTCGTTTATAGCTTGAGCATAGGCCTTATCAATAGTGTTTTCAGCAATTAATTTTGAAGAATATACAGTAAAAGGATCTGGATGTTTTGCTATGGCTTTATATAATTTAGGTTGCGTAAATCTAGGTTCGTCACCTTCATTGTGCCCATACTTTCTGTACCCTAATAAATCTATATAAACATCCTTTTTATAACGCATTCTATAATCTAACGCCAATTCTACAGCATGTACAACAGCTTCGGCATCATCTGAGTTTACGTGCAGTACGGGTGATAAAGTTACTTTGGCAATATCGGTACAATAGGTGCTTGAACGGGCATCTAAATAATTAGTGGTAAAACCAATTTGATTATTAACTACAATATGTATGGTTCCACCTGTTTTGTAGCCATTTAACTGACTCATTTGGGCCACTTCGTAAACAATGCCTTGTCCCGCAATAGCAGCATCACCATGAACTATAATTGGTAATATTTTAGAATTATCGCCATCATAATCACTATCAATTTTTGCTCTTGTAATGCCTTCGGCCACAGAAGCAACGGTTTCTAAGTGTGATGGATTTGGAACCAAATTCATTCTTATTTTTTTACCATTCTGATAGGTTTTTTCAAGCGTTAACCCTAAATGGTATTTTACATCACCATCAATATTTTCGTCTTCAAAATCCTTACCATCAAATTCGCTAAAAAGTTCATGCGCTGGTTTTCTAAAAATATTAATAAGGGTACTTAAACGACCTCTGTGAGCCATACCTAAAACACATTCTTTTACTTGGTATTTTTCAACAGCATAAAAAAGCGTATTACTAATGGCTGGAATTAACGATTCACCACCTTCTAAAGAAAACCGTTTTTGACCTACATATTTTGTTTGCAAAAAGTTCTCAAAAGTGACCGCTTGGTTTAATTTAGAAAGAATATATTTTTTCTTTTCTTCAGAAAAATTTGGCTGGTTATCATTTAAGTTAAGTTTGTCTTGCCACCACTTAATCACATCCGGATTACGAAGGTACATATATTCAATACCGATAGAACTGCAATAAATACGCTCTAAGTGAGTAATGATTTGACGTAAAGTCTTTGTGCCAATACCTAATATTTCCCCTGCATTAAAAGTCGTATCTAAATCATTTGCGCTAAGACCGAAATTCTCAATCGCTAATGACGGTTCGTAGCTTCTTCGTTCCCGTACCGGATTGGTTTTAGTGAATAAATGGCCACGCATTCTGTACCCATCTATAAGCTTAACAACTTTAAATTCCTTTTCTATTTTTTCAGGAATTTGTGTTGATACGCCTTCAATAATTTCACCACTTAAACCATAACTCTCACTGCCAAAGTCGTAACCTTGAAAAAAGGCTCTCCAACTTGGTTCAACAGAATCAGGATTTTGTAAATATTGATCGTATAAGTCGGCAAAATAGGCCGTATGTGCTGCGTTTAGAAATGAAAATTTATCCATTATAATTAATAGTTCCGAAAAGGGTTTTCAAAATTTCGTCAAAAATACAACTTTTGCTAAAAATAGAAGTTTCTTTTAATATATTTATAAGACTTTTAAATTCCTTTTCATCAATAAGTTGACGATTTCGTTAATTTATTAAAAAATTACAATTGAATGAATAAAAAAATAATAATTCACAAAAAAGCGGCCTTTATTATTCTGTTTTTTTTAGGTTTTAATAATTTGGTTCAGTCTCAACAGTCCAATGATTTTTGGAACCATGTTCGATTTGGCGGCGGCATTGGGTTGGGTTTTGGAGACGGTTTTTTTAGCGGAACTTTGGCTCCAAGCGCCATCTATGAATTTAATGAAACCGTTGCTTTGGGTTTGGGATTAAACGGAACGATAAACAATAGAAAAGGCTTTTATAAATCGACAATTTATGGAGGTAGTTTGATTGGCTTGGTAAATGTGATTCCACAATTACAATTTTCTTCTGAATTTGAAAAGCTTAGAGTTAATAGAAAATATGATGCTTCTTTTAATCTTCCAGACGATAATTATTGGTCGCCTGCATTATTTTTAGGTTTAGGTTACAGGAATGGCAACGTCACTTTCGGTATTAGATACGACGTATTATATGATGAAAAAAAAAGTATTTATGCCGACCCTTGGATGCCGTTTGTTAGGTTTTATTTTTAGCTTCTTTTTTCATGAACTGCACTTAGCTATATTGAGTTGCTGTATTTTTCATGTTTTTATTAAAAATGACAATTGTCATATTTTATAACTTCATTATTCTTTACTTTTATTAAAATAAATAGGATAAAAATGTCCTATTTGTAAATAATTGATTTTTATAATAATAATACTAAAACGAAAACAAAAAAAATGAAACAATCAAATTTTATAATCGGGTTTTCAATAGCTGCCATGCTATTTCTAACATCTTGTCTCGATAAAAAAGAAACGGTTTCCGATGACGCAGCAGACATTCCTGTTAACAGAGAAATGCTTGCAGAATTAACATCACCACCCCATGTACCAACACCAGTTGGAAAAAGAAAGGCAAAAAAGCTCATCGTAAAGATGGAAATTCTTGAAAAAGAAGGAGAAATGACCGATGGTGTAAAATATGTATATTGGACCTTTGGAGGCACTGTACCGGGCAGCTTTATTAGAACACGAGTAGGCGATGAAGTAGAGTTCCATTTACAGAATCATCCAGATAATAAGCTGCCACATAATATTGATTTACATGCTGTGACTGGTCCAGGTGGAGGAGCCGAGTCTTCTTTTGTCGCCCCTGGGCATGAAAAAGTATTCTCGTTTAAAACCTTAAATCCGGGATTGTACGTGTATCATTGTGCTACTGCACCTGTTGGAATGCACATTGCCAACGGTATGTATGGTTTAATTTTAGTTGAGCCTGAAGGAGGTTTGCCACTAGTAGATAAAGAATACTACATTATGCAGGGCGATTTTTACACAAAAGGCGCTAATGGTGAACGTGGGTTACAACCTTTCGATATGCAGAAAGCAATTGATGAAAAAGCCGATTATGTGGTGTTTAATGGAAAAGTTGGCGCACTTACTGGCGACAATGCCATAACTGCCAAAGTAGGTGAAACAGTTAGGCTTTTTGTGGGTAATGGTGGTCCAGGATTGGTATCGTCTTTTCATGTTATTGGAGAAATATTTGATAGAGTACATATAGAAGGAGGTGATTTAATCAATGAAAATGTACAAACGACTTTAATTCCTGCAGGTGGCGCCGCTATGGTGGAATTCCGTGTAGATGTACCAGGAACATTTATTCTAGTTGACCACTCTATTTTTAGGGCTTTCAATAAAGGTGCTTTAGGAATGCTAAAAGTAGAAGGTGAAGAAGACAAAAAAATATACTCAGGAGAAATACGGGACGATATCTATTTACCTGAAGGGCCAGGCATCCAAACCATGCCAACCACGGATGAAATCGTTGCTTCTGAAATTCCTGCTAAATCTTTTGAAGAACAAATGGAATTTGGAAAACAAGCTTACATGCAAACCTGTTTTGCTTGCCACCAAGCTGAAGGACAAGGCGTTCCTAATGCCTTTCCGCCATTGGCAAAATCCGATTACTTAAATGCCGATGTCGATAGATCTATAGGGGTTGTATTGAACGGTCTAACAGGTGAAATTACCGTAAATGGTCAGAAATACAACAGCGTTATGACACGCCAAACATTATCATCCGATGAGATTGCAAATGTATTAACCTATGTATATAACAGTTGGGGCAATTCCAAAAAAGTTGTTACCAAAGCTATGGTAGATAAAGTAAAAAACAGTAAATAATTAATAGCGGAATGAAAAACCATGCCTTTCTTATAGTATTTGCCATATTAGTGCTGCAACCGTTGCTTTTCGCACAATCTAAAGGCATGGTTTCCATAAAGGGGAGTCGCTATATTCCACTTTACGGAAGAGATTCTACCGTAGTTGAAGTAAATGATTTTGAAATGGATATGTACCCTGTTACAAATGCAGAGTATGTAAATTTTGTAAAGCAATATCCTAAATGGCAAAAATCTAAAAGCATCAAATTATTTGTGGATGGTAGCTATTTAACCAATTGGAAAAACGATTTAGAACTTAAAGATTCAGAAAAACCAGATAGCCCTGTTACCTATGTGTCTTGGTTTGCTGCTAAAGATTATTGCGAATGTCAAGGAAAACGTTTACCAACCGTTGACGAATGGGAATATGTTGCCATGGCCGACGAAACAACCAAAGATGCACGCGTTAAGCCTTCTTATAACGAACAGATTCTAGCTTGGTATGAAGCACCACGATCTAATGAAAATAGTATTGGACTCACACCAAAAAATGCTTGGGGCGTTTACGATTTACATGGGTTGGTTTGGGAATGGACTTTAGATTTTAATTCGGTTTTAATAACCGGAGAATCTAGAAAAGACGTAGATAAAGACAGTGATCTTTTTTGTGGCAGTGCTTCTGTGAATGCTACCGATTTAATGAATTATGCCGCTTTTATGCGTTATGCTATTCGAGGTAGTTTAAAAGCCAAGTATTCCATGAAGAATTTAGGATTTCGTTGTGTGCAAGATATAAATAAAGTAAAATGAAACACCCATGACAATGTTCACTGACTCACAGGGACATGATTGTAGGTGTAACATCTGACCGGAAGAGTTAAGAGTTAAGAGTTATGAGTTATGAATTATGGGTTAAGAGTCTAACCAAGGGTTAAGAATTAACAATTAACTGAATAACCAGAATTAAGAATTAAAATAACAAACAGAACCCTTAAAACCAGTATGAGTCCCCCTTTGGGGGTTAGGGGGCTAAATATAAACAGATGAAAACGCTTAAATATATAATGGTTGTGTTGCTGATTTTTGTAGCATTTCAAAGTTGCAACTCTGATAAAAAGTCAAAAGCCAACACTACTGAGGTTTATCAATGCCCTATGCAATGTGAAGGTGATAAAACGTATGGAGAAAAAGGAAGTTGCCCTATTTGTAAAATGGATTTGGCTCTTGTTGAAAATAACTCCAAATTGGCAGATGATGACGATATTTCAGAAGAATCCATTTTCAATTTAACGTCTATGTGGCATAACGAAGAAGGGGAGGCTATTCAACTTAAAGATTTAAAAGGAAAGACTTTGGTTATGGTCATGATTTACACATCATGTAAAGCAGCTTGCCCACGATTGGTTGCCGATATGCGCAACATTGAATCTCAAATTCCCGATAAAAAAATAAAAAAGATTCAGTTTGTTATGGTAAGCATCGACCCAGAAACCGACACTCCTGAAAAACTGAAGGCCTTTGCCAAAGAAAACTTCATGGACGACGCGCATTGGACTTTTTTACAAGGAACCGAAAGTGGTGTTCGGGAGTTCGCCAATGTGTTATCTGTAAAATACAAAGAAATTTCACCAATAGATTTTTCTCATTCCAACATCATTTCTGTATTCAATCCGCAAGGCGAATTAAAGCACCAACAAGAAGGCTTGGGAGTTGATAATAAAGAAACCATAGCGTCTATTATGGAAGTAACACCTTAAAGAATTTTATTGGTCTTAAATACTTTTAAACACGAATTAATTTGTGTGAATTTGTGTAATTCGTGGCTAATAAATTAAGTCCCAAAATCTGGAAGACTTAACTTCCAGTCCCTAGTCGTTTATTTCCAAAATTCATCATCCAGCTTATCTAAAAAATCAGTTTCCTGGTGAATTTTTTCTATTTCAATCAATTGCAATTCGGTTGCCACTTTTTGAATTTCTGGAAACAAAATGCGTTCTTCAAATCGAATATGTTTATCTAGCACTTCTTCAATCTTACTTAAAGCCATTTCTATGTCGTCATCTGCAAACAAACGCCTTAAAAGTTTATGGTCTGCTAATGCTTTTTTAACAAGCTCATTATTTGGTTCTAAAACCGAAAAAACATACTGTTCTTCCATTTCAAAATGTGGCATTAAATGCGTTTTAAAAAACCAATCAGCATAAATCTTGATGCGTTCTGGTTCTATATTTTTACTAAAGCCTGCTCTAATTTTCCATGATAATAATAAACCATGGTGATGCTCTCTGCTTAAAGGTTGTAATGCTTTGTGACGTTTAAGTGGTTTTTCGGACATTTTTTTTAGTGTTTAAAATATTATAAATAAAGCATCCAATGCCCAAAGGCAATAAAATACTGCATAAGAATAGTATTAAGTAATAATTTGGTAGGAGGCCTATTCCAAAGTAAAAAAAGCCTCCTTGAATCAATAATATAAGTTCTGTCAATACAAACCCTAAGATAAAGGCATATATCCCGTAAGTTAATGTTTTAGAATGTTTTATAAAACTATTTTGTAATAAAAATGCAAATAAAAACCCAGAAATAACACCCAACATGGTTAAGTGAATAAACCCAATGACGAAATTTCTATGTTGGTATGCTACGTTCGAAACTTCCGGAATTAAAGATGCCGATTGCAATACAATCTTAAGCACAAAACAAAACAAGGCAAACCCATACATATACTTAGTAATAGTCACTTGTTTATTGATTAATGTTTTTAACGGGGATTTTACAATTATTACAAAGTAATATAGGGCTATTAATTGGCAGATAACGCCAAGACCGTTAACCCATAACAGAACACTATGTGGCGCAAACCAGTTTATGGGCATTGCAAAAGTGAGAATGGTTGTTATGATTAAAAATTTGAAAAACAACCTAAACTGTTTGGAATCTTGAAGCTGTAACTTGTGAAAAAACACAGCAAAAACAGCCAACAAAAACCATCCGTTGAATTGAAAATGTAAAAAAAACTGAATCGCTATTTGGTAAAATGCCGATGCTTGCCCAAGCATAGCGACCGCTGGACCTAAACACCAGACACCAATAGTAGATACTAGCATAAAAGCTAGTGCCATTTTAAGTAAATGACTTGTAACTTTATTCTCGGTTTTATGATGTTTGAAAATTAAATAAGCAAAATAATAGCTACAAAAAATATGCAAGGTTGAAAACGAAATGGAAACCGCGGCATACCCTTGAAAAGGAAAACTAAATAACATACCAACAACGGCAAATTGGGTTATCCAAAACAAACGATTATAAATAGGCTTTTTATTAGGAATAAAATAGTGGACTATGAGCGCAAAAAGCATTAAATACACCCAGCCCAACATAGCAACATGCGAATGGGCATGCGTTAAAAATCGATAGTTAAACTCTATGGGCTGTACAAAAGCATACCGCAATAGTAACCCAAAAACAGCTGCTATAAAAAAGTTAAGCAAGCAGACTAAAACAAGTTTTTTAGGCATTATAAATTATCTTTAAGTTGTACATCAATAAACATAGAAAATCCAGAAAATCAAAAAGTCTTTCTGGATTTTTTAATTGAAGCTATTGTTAAAAATTGCTATTAACCAAATTGTTGTTCTAATTTAATTACTTCGGGGAATAAAATATTGTTTTCTAAATGAATGTGTAAATGCAAATCTTGTTCAAACTCGTTTAACATAGCAAATGTGACTGTGTATGTGTTACAAGCATCGGCTGGTGGCGCATAGTTATTTGATAGCTCAGCTATTTTTCTAAAACGCTCACCTTCATTATCGTGCTCTTGCATCATTGTTGCGATTGGGTTTTCAACTGTCCCAAAGGGTGGCGATGGTACAGCGCTATTTTCTAATTTTGCTTTCACCATTTTTTTAACAAACGGAAAAAGGATCAATTCTTCTTTCTTCATATGTGACGCAAGTTCACCTGAACAACCTATGAATAACTCATTAATTTCAAATAATTCAGGATGTCTTTCGCCATGGACTTTACACAATTTATCTAAAAACTGACGTAATACCGGAGTTTTCTCTTCTACATAACGATGGTGTTTTTTTTCGATATACTCTGCCAATAAATCCAAAGGCCATGATTTATAGTCTATGGTTTGGTCTGTTTTAGAATTTAAAACAGCTTCTAGTTCATCTATTAAAATATTATTGTCTATGCCTTTTTTCGTGCAGGCTTCTTCAATCGTTCTGTTGCCATTGCAACAAAAATCAATTTTATATTTTGAGAATACTGCTGCGGTTCTAAAATCTTCGGCAACAAATTGTCCTATTTGTTTTTGGGTGTTTTTACTTATTGTTTCCATAATAGTTTTATTTCGGATAATTTTATCCTATTTATATTTAAATTTTTTAAGCTTTTAAAAATGAAGCGCCCGATTTAATATCTAAGGCAAGTTCTTCTAAACTGGTGTTTTCTAACATGTGTTTTAGTTCGTCTCTAACGGTTATAAATTTCTCGTGGACAGGGCATGGATGGTTTTCATCACATTTATCTAAACCTAAACCGCATCCGTTGTAAATGTTATCGCCATCAATGGCCTTAACAATTTGGGAGAGGTTAATGTATTTAAGTTCATTTTTGTTAATTTCAAAACCTCCATAAGCCCCTTTCACAGAATTAATAACCTTATGCCTTACCAAAGCTTGTAATATTTTTGCCGTAAATGCCTGCGGAGAATTAATTTCTTTCGCTATTTCTTTTGGGCTAACACGCTTTCCTTCATACGAGTTTATCGCTATGAAAATAGACGCTTTAATACCATATTCGCATGCTTTTGAAAACATATTATTCACTTAATTGGATACAAAGATAAGACATATTTTTAAATAGGACAAATTTATCTTATTTAATTTATTTGTACTTATTTTTTAGAAAAACCTTTTGCCATTCGCGTTTTAATATTAAAAACGACACATCTTCTGATAGTTTGAGTGTATCATTGCCGTCTAAAGCTTTTATTTGCTTTTCAGACACATCTATGATATAAAGCAGATTCAGGTAATCTGTAAATTTTTCTTGAATGAGATTAAAGATGGTTTCGTGAAGTATAAATTTTAAACTAGTTGGTAATATGTCTTCATGAAAATCTAAATCAATATTAGCTAATTTAAAATCTTTGTTAAGCTGAAAAATTAAGTTTTTGTATAAATTTAATTGATTGGCTTCAACAATCAAATCGTCAAATGTAGCTGGCAATTGCATTATATAGTTCTATTCATTAATTGATTCCCAAAGGCTTTTAAAAGCTCTTTTTTATCTTCCGAAATATTTAAATCATTTAAAACAGAAAAAGCCTTGTTGGTATAATTTCTAATTTCTTTTTGATTTGCTTCAGCCGACCCTGTTGTTAAAAATAGCGTTTTTACTTGATCTATTTTGAAAAGGTTGTCAATAGGTTTTTCATTAAATAGTTTTAATAAATAGGTTTTTTCAGCTTCTTTGGCAAACTCTAAAGCTTTTAGGTATAAATACGTTTTTTTATTTTCAATAATATCGCCACCTACTTGTTTGCCAAACGATTTTGGATCACCAAATGCATCCAGATAATCATCTTGCAACTGAAAAGCAACCCCTAAATTCTTGCCAAACTCATAAATGTGCTGTTGGTCCTTTTCTGAAGCACCAGCAACAATAGCACCCATTGTCATAGCAGCACCAAGCAAAACGGCCGTTTTATATTCAATCATTTTTAAATATTCTGGAATGGAAACATCATTTCTAGTTTCAAAATCCACATCGTATTGCTGGCCTTCACAAACCTCTAGCGCTGTTTTGCCAAATAATTTTGCCAGGGCTTGAAAGGTGTTAGGCTCATAATTTTCAAACAATTGATACGCCATAATCAGCATGGCATCGCCCGAGAGAATGCCTGTATTGATGTTCCATTTTTCATGCACGGTTTGTTGTCCACGACGCAAAGGTGCATCGTCCATAATATCATCATGAACCAAGGAAAAATTATGAAAAACCTCAATGCTCAAAGCTGCGTTTAAAGCCTTTTTATAATCGCCATTAAAAATTTCGGTAGTCATTAAGGTTAAAACGGGCCTGAGTCTTTTACCTCCTAAGTTTAAAATATATTCAATGGGCCTATAAAGTCCGTTGGGTTCTTTTACAATTGAATAGTTATTTAAATATTCAATAAACTCTTGTTGGTATTTTTCTATTGAAAGCATAAAGCAAAAATAATGGAATTCGCAATATTAAAATTTTTAAAAGTTAATTAAATGTTAAGAAATTTTAAAACTTTGGAAACTATTTAGGTTTTTAAAGTTTCCTGTTGTAGTTTTGCGCCTTCAAAATGAGAGAACAAATTATAAATAAATCCGCAGAACTATTTTTAACCCTAGGGTTTAAAAGTGTTACCATGGATGATATTGCCAATGAAATGGGGATATCAAAAAAAACCATATACGTACATTTTGCAAATAAGACAAAACTGGTTGAAGCTGTAACATTTGAGCTTTTTGGTCGTATATGTGAAGGGATTGATGGTATTTGCAACACATCGCTTAATCCTATAGAGCAGTTATACGATATAAAAATGTTCGTGATGCATCATTTGAAAAACGAAAAATCGTCACCTCAATATCAACTTAAAAAGTATTATCCTCAAATATATGAGGTTTTAAGAATAAAGCAATTCGAAAAAATGCATGGCTCTGTAAGTCAAAGTCTGCAAAATGGCATAGACACCCAATTGTTCAGACCTAATATTGATGTAGATTTTATTTCGAGAATGTATTTTAATGGGATGACGGGCATAAAAGATGATACCATTTTTCCACAAAATATTTTTAGTATGGACTATTTAATGGAAAGCTATTTAGAATACCATTTAAGAGCCATAGTAACCGATAAGGGCTTACAAATACTAAACAAGTTTATAACATCAAATCAATCATAAAACATGAAGCAAAAACTAATTTTAATTTTTAGTTTATTTATTTCCACAATAATATTGGCTCAAGAAAGCAACCAAAGTTTTTCCTTGGAAGACGCCATTAATTATGGGTTGGAACATAATAGAACGGTAAAAAATGCAGCATTGGACATACAGGCTGCAGAAAAGCAAAAATGGGAAACTATAGCGACAGGTTTGCCACAAATAAGTGGAAATGCTAGCTATCAAGATTTTTTAAAGTTACAGACACAAGTGGTGCCAGCCGAGGCATTTGGAGGCCCTGCTGGAGAATATGCCGCTATTAATTTTGGAATAAAACAAAACTTTAATGCAACAGCAACTTTAAACCAGTTATTATTTGATGGTTCTTATTTGGTTGGCCTGCAATCGACAAAAGTATTTTTGGAAATATCTAAAAATGCCAAAGAAAAAACCGATTTGGAAGTCAGGAAGTCTATCATAAACGCGTATGGCAATGTGTTGCTTACAACCGAAAGTGAAGACATTTTACAACGAAATGTGGATGTATTAAAAAAGAATCTTAAAGAAATTACCGCCATTTTTGAAAATGGTTTAGAGGAAGAAGAAAGTGTAGAGCAATTACAAATAACCTTATCTGGTGTAGAAAGTAATTTGAGCAATGTAAAACGATTAAAAAGAATAGCATACCAAATGCTAAATATTGCTTTAGGACTCGATATTAATGCTCAAATAAAACTTACGGATAATCTAGAAAGCTTGACCATGAAGTATATTAATTTGGATTTATTAAATGCTGAAGAATCAGTTGACGAAAATGTAGATTACAAAATTGCTTTAAATGATAAAACATCAAAGGAACTTCTTGTGAAATTAGAAAAAAGTAAAGCCCTTCCAACCTTAAGCGCTTCGCTTTCTGGCGGATATTTATCATATAGCGACACCTTTAGTTTTTTTGACAGTGATCAACCTTATTATGGTTTTGGGGTTTTTGGTGTTAATATGAGCATTCCCATTTTTAGCTCCGGACTACGAAGTGCTTCAACCCAACGTGCTAAAATAAATCTTGAAAAATCTAAAGAGAATTTAACACAAACCGAGCAAAATCTAAAACTTGAAATCGCAGCTTCAAAAAGTGATTATCAATTGTCCATAGAAGAATATGAAAACAAAAAGCAGAACTTAAAATTAGCGGAACGCATCGAAAGTAAAAACCAGACCAAGTTTTTTGAAGGTGTAACTTCTAGTTTTGATCTTAGACAAGCACAAATTCAACTATACAGTTCTCAACAAGAATATTTGCAAGCCATGCTTGATGTGATCAACAAAAAGGCAGAGCTGGAAACCGTTTTAAATACAACAACTCATTAATCAACAATAAAAAAACGACCATGAAACAAATCATATATTTACTATTATTTTTCTTTACTATTATCTCTTGTGGTGATAAAAAAGAAACAGCTGCAGATGTCATAGCAACCAATGATGAGGTTAAAATTAAAGCCAAAAGAGAGGCTCTTGTAAACCAACAACATCAGTTACTGCAAGAAATAAAGTTGCTCGACGATAAAATCCATGAACTGGATCCTGAAAAAAACTTGCCTTTGGTGACCACTTTTACGTCTAAATCGGAGCTATTTGATCATTATCTAGAACTTCAAGGAAGCGTAGACACTAAACAGAATATTGTAATTTATCCAGAAACACAGGGAATTTTAAATAAAGTGTATGTAAAAGAAGGCGACAAAGTTGCTAAAGGACAATTATTGGCGACTATTGATGATGGTGGGTTGAGTCAACAATTGGCACAACTTCAAATTCAATCAGATCTTGCAAAAACAACTTTTGAACGTCAAAAACGTTTGTGGGAACAAAAAATAGGTAGTGAAATTCAGTATTTGCAAGCTAAATCAAGTTTCGAATCGCAAGAGCAAACTGTTAATCAGTTAAAAAGCCAACTTGCAAAAAACTCGTTACGAGCACCGTTTTCTGGAATTGTAGATGATGTAATGATAGAACAAGGAAGCGTGGTGGCGCCACAATCACCAATAATCCGTATGGTTAATTTAGACGATATGTATATTGAAACAGACGTGCCCGAAAATTACATAAGGGATGTGGTTATAGGTAAAAACGTGCAAATTGAATTTCCTGCATTAGGTAAAACCATAGAAGGTAAAATAAGACAAGCGGGTAATTTTATTAATCCAGCCAATAGAACATTTAAAATTGAAGTTGCTGTTCCTAATGCAGATAAATTGATTAAGCCAAATCTTACTGCAAAGCTTAAAATAAATGATTATACAAACAGCAAAGCAATTCTTATACCTCAAAATATTATTTCTGAAAATGCCAGTGGAGAGCAGTATATCTATGTTATAGAAAGCAAAGATACTAATAAAGCTCTGGCTAACAGGATTATTATAAAAACAGGAAAAACACAGGGCGATGTCATAGAAGTATTGAGTGGTATTGATGATGATACAGAAATCATTAAAGAAGGTGCTCGAAGTGTTAAAGATGGCCAAACCGTTAAAATTGCCAATCAATAATCAAAGGTTATGAGTAAACAGAAAAAACAAGTTGATAAAGAATTTAAGTTGTCCTCTTGGGCAATACATAACAAAACCACTATGTATGTGGTCATTGTGCTTATTTTCTTTTTAGGGGCATCGGCATATTTTAACATGCCAAGGGAAAGTTTTCCTGAAGTACACGAAACAAAAATATATATAAGTTCTCTTTATCCTGGCAATACAGCAGAAGATATTGAGAAACTGATAACAGATCCTTTAGAAGATAAATTAAAAACCGTTAGTAATGTGGTAGAGATAACCTCCACTTCCCAAGAGGATTACTCTATGATTGTTGTTGAGTTTGATGAAGGCATTAGTGTAGAACTGGCAAAACAAAAAGTGGAGGATGAAATAAGCACTGAAACCTCTAGTGAAGATTGGCCAACATTTAATGATGCTAAAATAGAGCCTAATGTATTCGAGCTTAGTCTATCTGAAGAAGTGCCAATAGTAAACATTAATATATCTGGAGATTACCCTGTAGATAAATTGAAAGAATATGGCGAACATCTAGAAGATGAAATTGAAAACCTTTTAGAAATTAAGCAAGTAGATATCCGTGGGGCCCAAGAAAAAGAGGTTGAGGTTGCGGTAGACATTTACAAAATGATGGCATCGCAAGTAAGTTTTGAAGATGTTATTGGAGCCATTAATAATGGTAACATGACCATGTCTGCCGGTAATTTTATAGCCAGTGGACAGCGAAGAACCATTAGGATCATTGGTGAAATAGAAAAACCTTCAGATCTAGAAAATTTTGTTGTAAAGTCTGAAAATGATAACCCTATCTATTTAACAGATATTGCCCAAGTAACTTTTAAGGACAAAGATAAAACCACATATGCAAGGGAATATGATGCCAGTATTGGAGAAGGCGTGCCCGTTGTGATGTTGGATGTTAAAAAACGTTCTGGTAAAAACGAGGTAGCAGCCGTAGAGCAGATAAAAAAAATAGTTGAAGAAGCCAAAACCAGTGTGTTTCCTTCCAATCTAAAAGTAAGCATAACTAACGATCAATCGTCTAAAACCTTAGGACAAGTAGACGATTTAGTGAATAATATCATTTTCGGTATCATATTGGTAGTGACCGTTTTAATGTTCTTTTTAGGGTTTAAAAACGCTCTTTTTGTTGGGTTTGCCATTCCTATGTCTATGTTCATGTCCCTTATGATTTTAAATGCTTTGGGATACACCATGAATACCATGATTCTTTTTGGCTTGATTATGGGACTTGGTATGTTGGTTGATAATGGCATCGTTTTAGTTGAAAACGTTTACCGTTTAATGGAAGATGAAGGCATGGGTCGTGTGGAAGCGGCTAAAAAAGGAATTGGCGAAATCGCCTTGCCCATTATTATTTCAACGGCCACAACAGTAGCGGCCTTTATTCCTCTTGGTTTATGGCCAGGGCTTATGGGGCAGTTTATGATTTATTTTCCCATTACATTGGCAGTTGTGTTGGGGTCGTCCTTAATTGTTGCTATATTTTTCAATTCGGTATTGGTATCTCAACTTATGACCACCGAAGATAAGGATATGCCTAAAGATCGTATCATAAAAATAACTTCAATAATTTCAGTTATAGGTATTATCATCTTCATTATTGGTGGTGCCTATAAAGGTTTAGGAAGCGTCATGTTATTTACAGCTATCATGCTTTGGGTTTATAGATTGGTAATCAGAAGAATGGCTAATAATTTTCAAGCCAAAACTTTAGTGAGATTAGAAAACTCTTATGAAAGAACGTTGAAAAGTGCCTTAAAAGGGAAACGTCCATACATGATATCCATTGGTACATTTTTATTGCTTATTATAGCTTTCATGGCATTTGGGGCTTCTTTAGGAATGAAAAGAACAAAAGTGGAGTTTTTCCCAGATAACAAACCAAATCAAATTATAGTTTATATAGAATATCCAGAAGGAACTGATATTAAGAAAACCAATGAGATTACCAAAGACATAGAAAACAAAGTCTATGCGGTGATTAATGAAGATATGTATATCAAAGAAGGTAAAAACTTCATGGTAGAAAGTGCGGTATCTCAGGTTGGTGAAGGCGCTGGAAACCCACAAACCGATGGTGGTTCTGCAGCGGAAATGCCCCATAAAGCAAAAATTACGGCATCCATGCGGGAGTATAAATTTCGTAATGGTGAGGATAGTGAATTAATGCGCCAAAAAGTGCAACAAGCATTGGTAGGCATTTACCCAGGGGTTTTAATTTCTGTTGAAAAAGATGTTGCCGGACCACCAGCGGGGCCACCAATTAATATTGAATTGCAAGGAGATGATTATTCGGAATTGATTGCAAAAGCTGAGCAAATGCGCGACTTTATTAATTCTAAAAACATCGGAGGGATTGATGAATTAAAGATTGATGTGAATAAAGACAAACCCAATATGCAGGTGCTTGTTGATAGGGAAAAAGCGGGAGAGTTAGGTGTAAGTACCGGTCAGGTAGGGCAACAACTTAGAAATTCCATTTTTGGGGCCAAAGCTGGTGTTTATAAGGAAGCGGGAGAAGATTATGATATTTATGTGCGTTTTAATGAAGAGAACAGGTATAATAAAAGTGCCATTTTCAATCAAAATATCACATTCAGGGATATGGCATCGGGACAAATTAGGGAAATACCAGTATCAACAGTAGCAAGCCAAAGCAACAACTCTGGCTACAGTGCCATTAAGCATAATGACACCAAGCGTGTGGTAACTCTTTATTCAGCATTATCTCCAGGTTATACAGATGCTGGTGCAGTGGTACAACAAATCCAAAACGAAATGAAGAATTTTGAAGATTTACCAAGCACTATTAAAATAGATTACACAGGACAAATTGAAGAACAAAACAAACAACAGGCCTTTTTAATGAGCGCCTTCTTTAAAGGGTTGGCATTGATTTTCTTTATCCTTATTTTCCAATTCAATTCCATATCAAAACCTGCCATTATAATGACGGCTGTTTTCTTGAGTCTTATTGGGGTTTTTGGAGGCATTGTAATCACGGGAGCACCTTTTGTGATCATGATGACCATGATGGGTATTATATCCTTGGCTGGTATTGTAGTAAATAATGGGGTGGTTCTGCTTGACTATGTACAATTATTAATAGACAGAAAAAAATATGAACTGGGTCTGGATGACGATGATTATTTAACAACAAACGATTTATTTGATTGTATCGTCACAGCAGGTAAAGCACGTTTGCGTCCGGTATTGTTAACAGCCATTACAACCATTTTGGGGTTAATTCCGTTAGCGATTGGTTTAAATATTAATTTTTTCACCCTATTCAGTGAGTTTAATCCCCATATTTATTTTGGTGGTGATAACGTTATTTTCTGGGGCCCTTTGGCATGGACGGTTATTTACGGACTGTTTATTGCGACATTCTTAACCCTCGTTGTTGTGCCTATATTGTTTTATTTAATAACCTTATTTAAAATGTGGTTAAAAAGTAAAACAAGTTCAACGGAAGTTAAAGTTCAAGAAATGTAGTAATCCCCAAATTCGATTTATAGTAAAGCCCTCAAAATTGTTTGAGGGTTTTTTATTTGATAATCACTTAACTTGCTTAAATTTGCACTTCAATTTTCAAACTATGTACAGAAGTCATAATTGTGGCGAATTAAGAACTGAAAATATTAATGAAACCGTGATACTTTCAGGGTGGGTTCAAAAATCAAGGGACAAAGGTTTTATTGTCTGGGTAGATTTACGCGATCGTTACGGCATTACCCAATTGGTATTTGATGAAGAACGTACATCTAAACAAATGATGGAGCAAGCCCAAAATTTAGGGCGCGAGTTTGTTATCCAAGTGAAAGGAACCGTTATTGAACGTACTTCAAAAAACCCAAATATGCCAACGGGTGCCATTGAAATATTGGTTTCAGAATTGACTATTTTGAATGAGGCTTTATTGCCACCTTTTACCATTGAAGACAAAACCGATGGTGGCGAAGAATTGCGAATGAAATATCGCTATTTGGATATTCGCCGTAATCCAGTAAAAAACAGTTTGATTTTTAGGCATAAAGTGGCTCAAGAGGTTCGTAAATATTTATCTAATGAAGGTTTTATTGAGGTGGAAACACCTTATTTAATAAAATCAACGCCAGAAGGCGCACGTGATTTTGTGGTGCCAAGTAGAATGAATGCAGGGCAGTTTTATGCATTGCCGCAGTCTCCACAAACCTTTAAACAATTGTTGATGGTTGGTGGCATGGATAAATATTTTCAAATTGTAAAATGTTTTAGGGATGAAGATTTACGTGCTGACAGACAACCAGAATTCACACAAATAGATTGTGAAATGGCGTTTGTGGAGCAAGAAGATATTTTAAATGTTTTTGAAGGTTTAACCCGCTATTTACTTAAAGAAGTTAACGGTGTTGAGGTTAAGGAATTTCCAAGGATGCTGTACGATGATGCGATGCGTTTGTATGGAAATGATAAACCAGACATTCGTTTTGGAATGCAGTTTTGTCCTTTATCTCCCGAAGCTGGAACATTTGAACCAAAAGGGTTTCCTGTTTTTGACAATTCAGAAATTGTGCTGGCTATAAACGTTGAAAATTGCGCTTCCTACACTCGGAAGCAATTGGACGAATTAACAGATTGGGTAAAACGTCCTCAAATTGGAGCAAATGGTTTAATTTATGTGAGATATAATGAAGATGGCACACTCAAATCTTCAGTAGATAAATTCTTTGACGAAGCTGTTTTAAAAACTTGGGCGGAAAAATGTCATTCTAAACCAGGTGATTTAATACTCATTCTTGCTGGAGAAACCAATAAAACCAGAACACAACTTTCAGCCTTAAGAATGGAATTGGCAGAACGTTTAGGCTTACGTAAACCAAACGAGTTTGCACCCCTTTGGGTGTTGGATTTTCCTTTATTGGAATGGGATGAAGATACCAAACGTTACCACGCCATGCACCATCCGTTTACATCACCTAAACCAGGGCAATTGGAATTGTTAAAAACGAATCCTGGCGATGTAAAAGCAAATGCCTACGATTTGGTGCTTAACGGAAATGAAATAGGCGGTGGTTCTATTCGTATTCACGATAAAAAAACTCAAGCCTTAATGTTTGATTATTTAGGGTTTACTCCTGAAGAAGCCAAATCACAGTTCGGGTTTTTAATGGATGCCTTTCAATATGGTGCACCACCACACGGCGGTTTGGCCTTTGGATTGGACAGATTGGTGGCTATTTTAGGCGGACAAGAAACCATTCGAGATTTTATTGCATTCCCAAAAAACAATAATGGTCGTGATGTGATGATTGATGCACCGGCACCGATAGATGATAAGCAATTAGAAGAATTGAGCTTAAAACTTAATTTAAAATAAAATTAATCCTGCATCATGCAGGATTTTTTAGTAGATTTAATTATGCCAAGCCAAACCATTTTAAAACAAATACTTATCTGGAGAGCAAAACACATCTCTCACAAGCAGTTTGTATATATTTTAAGTATTGTTGTTGGATTTACTTCAGGGGTAGGCGCCGTTGTATTAAAAAATTTAACCCACTTTTTTCAGCATGTTTTAGAAGGAAATTTGGTAAAATATTACCATCATGCCTTTTATTTTTTATTCCCCATTCTAGGGCTAACCATTGTTTATCTTATTATGAAATATATAATAAGGAACAAAGTCAGCCATGGTATTCCATCAACCCTATATGCTATTTCCAAACGTAAAGGGATTATGAAACAATACCAAATGTTTGGTTCTATTTTAACAGCGCCACTTACCGTTGGTTTTGGTGGTTCTGTGGGTCTGGAAGGACCAACGGTTGCTACAGGTGCAGCTATTGGATCAAACATTTCCAGAATGTTTCACATGAACCAAACCACTAGGAATTTATTAATAGGTTGTGCTGCTGCAGGCGCCATGTCTTCTATTTTTAAAGCACCTATTGCCGCTATTGTTTTTGCTATTGAAGTCTTTAGTTTAGATTTAACCATAGCATCCATGTTGCCATTATTGTTGGCGTCGCTTTCAGCCATATTAACTTCTTATTTTTTCTTTGGTGATGATATCTTGTTGCCTTTTAAAATTGAAGATAAGTTCATCATTCAAGATGCACCTTTTTATGCTGTTTTGGGTGTTGCTGCGGCATTTACATCCATTTATTTTGCAGTGGTTTATGACCGGATTAATAAGTTTTTCGAAAAAATAAAATCACCCATTAATCGATTGGTTATTGGAGGAGTACTTTTAGGTATTTTGATATTTTTTATACCACCGCTTTATGGGGAAGGTTTTGAAGTTATCAATAATTTAATAGCTGGAAATCCAGAGAAGGCCCTAGAAAATAACTTTTTGCAAATGGATTTAACCAATATATGGGTTGTTGTTGCCCTTTTGGCCGGGTTGGTTTTCTTTAAAATTATAGCCAGTTGCCTCACTTTTGGAGCTGGGGGTGTTGGGGGAATTTTTGCACCAACACTTTTTATGGGAAGCATTATGGGTAACTGTATTGCTAAAATAATTAATTACAGTGGTTTTGTAAATACTCCAGTTTCCGAAAGTAATTTTACATTGGTGGGTATGGCTGGTTTATTAGCGGGCGTTTTACATGCACCATTAACGGCAATCTTCTTAATTGCAGAGCTTACCAGTGGCTACGAGTTGTTCATTCCTTTAATGTTAACGGCTACTATTTCGTTTATTATTACAAAATATTTCAGTCCGCATTCTGTTTATAATATGGAACTTGGTAGAAAGGGCGAATTAATAACACATGATAAAGATCATGCGGTATTATCGTTCATGGATATTGAAAAAGTTATAGAAACTAATTTTGTGAGTATTACATCCAACATGAACTTAGGAGAAATAGTCCATACAGCTGTCATTAAATCCAACAGAAATATATTTCCAGTTATTGATGCTAAAACTAAGGAATTAGTGGGTATTATTCTTTTGGATGATTTAAGACCGATTATGTTCGATCAAGATTTATATTCGGAAGTACGAGCCCATGAAATTATGCAACCAGCACCAGAAATTATTGATATGGATAAAGACAAGATGACCGATATTATGAAAAAATTTCAAGATAGTAGTGCATGGAATTTACCAGTTGTAAAAGGCGATGTGTATGTTGGGTTTATTTCAAAATCCAAACTGTTGACAGCTTACAGAAGGCAACTTATTAATTTCACTAATTAAGTTAAGACATGAAATATATCATCATTTTTCTATTTATAGCCACTTTAGGAAGCATCGTTGCAGGGTATGTTATTGAATCTGAATATTCGCAAAAACTTATTGGTTTTGGAGTTTTAGGCCTATTTTTTGTCGCTTTCCCAGTATTTGCCTACTATCGTTGGAAAGATAAAGATATTAAGGATTACATGCTCACCAAGGAAAATTTAGATAAAATGCGGGAGCGACGGGAAAAGGAAAAGTAACATTTTTTTGGCGTTACCCTTCGGGTCCCGTTTTCCGTTATATCTTTTTTTCGTGCCTCAAAAAAGGATGCCACTTCAACCGCTAACGTAAACCCAACACCCTGTACCCAACACCTAGTGCCCTGTACCCAGTACCCAAATCAATTCAAATTCCGCCGTTCAATAAAAAACCGTTTCAAAAGCTCAGACGCTTCAGCTTCCAAAATACCACCTTTAATCGTTGTTTTTGGATGAAGTTTTGTGTTTAAATGTATGCAACCACGTTCCATATCCCTAGCACCATAAACAATATGGGAAATCTGACTCCAATACAAAGCACCAGCGCACATTTGGCAAGGTTCTAAAGTGACGTACAAGGTGCATTTTTGAAGATATTTGCCGCCTAAAAAATTAGAAGCCGCTGTAATTGCCTGCATCTCGGCATGTGCTGTCACATCGGTTAAGGTTTCGGTGAGGTTATGGCCTCTGGCAATCACTTTATTATCAATCACAATCACGGCACCTACAGGGACTTCGCCTTTACTATAGGCAACTTCAGCTTCTTGAAGTGCTTTTTTCATAAAGTAGGTGTCGTCAAAAGGTTCTATCATAATAACAAAAATACGATTTCATTCTTGTACTTTTGTTCCGTGCAAAGCAATATTTTAAATACCATTAATTCACCCATAGAGTTACGTCTTATAAACCAAAAAGACTTGCCACAACTTGCTCAAGAATTACGTGAATTTATCATCAATATTGTAGCGACCAAAGAAGGTCATTTAGGTGCCAGTTTGGGTGTTGTAGAATTAACCATTGCTTTGCATTATGTATTCAATACTCCCGAAGATTTACTTATTTGGGATGTTGGTCATCAAGCCTACGGTCATAAAATTTTAACGGGCAGAAAAGAAATTTTTCATACCAATAGGCAGATTGATGGTGTTAGTGGATTTCCAAAAAGAAGCGAAAGTGTCTATGATGCTTTTGGAGTGGGGCATGCCTCCACATCCATTTCGGCAGCTTTAGGAATGGCGATTGCTTCCAAACTACATGGTGATTTAGAAAAGCAGCACATTGCTGTTATTGGAGACGCCTCCATTGCCAGCGGAATGGCTTTTGAAGGACTAAACCATGCGGGTGTCACCGATGCCAATGTGTTGGTTATTTTAAATGATAATGCCATAGGTATCGACCCAAGCGTGGGTGCTTTAAAACAGTATTTAACCAATGTTAAAAAAGGCATTCAGAAAAAGAACAACATTATTAAAGCCCTGAATTTTGATTATTCCGGACCTATTGATGGTCATGATATTGATAAAATCATTTCAGAATTAAAGCGTTTAAAAACGATTAAAGGCCCAAGATTTTTACACATCATAACCACCAAAGGCAAAGGTTTAAAACAAGCGGAAGAGAACCAAGTAAAATACCATGCGCCCGGAAAGTTTGATGCTATAACAGGCGATTTAATATCAAAATCGACTTCTGGGCTGCCGCCTAAATATCAAGATGTTTTTGGTTATACCATCGTAGAACTGGCCAAAACCAACAACAAGATTGTAGGGATTACCCCTGCGATGCCAACGGGGAGTTCGTTAAAATATATGATGGATATTTTTCCAGATCGTGCTTTTGATGTGGGCATTGCCGAACAACATGCAGTAACCTTAGCCGCTGGCATGGCAACCCAAGGACTCATTCCGTTTTGTAATATCTACTCCACGTTTTTGCAACGTGCCTACGACCAAATTATTCATGATGTCGCATTACAACAATTACCCGTTATTTTTTGTTTAGATCGGGCGGGATTAGTTGGCGAAGATGGGGCAACGCATCATGGTGTTTTTGATGTGTCGTATTTAAGGTGTCTCCCCAATCTCATTATTTTTGCACCCAGAAACGAGATGGAGTTACGAAACATCATGTACACTGCACAACTTGGTTTACAACAACCCATGGCGATTCGCTACCCAAGAGGCACTGGCGTGACTGTTGATTGGAAACAACCGTTTTCTAAAATAGAGATTGGTAAAGGCATTCAACTTAAAGAAGGCAGTAAACTGGCTGTTTTAAGTATTGGGACGATTGCTAAAAATATTAGCGAAGCGATTGAAAAATCGAAGAACCCTGATGATATAGCGCATTATGATATGCGTTTTGTAAAACCCTTGGATGAGGTATTGCTACATACTATTTTAAAGACATTTGATGCCGTTATCACCATAGAAGACAACAGTATTAAAGGCGGTTTTGGAAGTACTGTTTTAGAGTTCGCCGCAACACATAATTATAAAAATAATATCAAAATTTTAGGCATTCCAGATGTGTTTATTGAACATGGCAGTGTTGCTGAACTTCAAAAAAGTATTGGGTTGGATGTTGAGAGTTTGACTGAATACTTTAAATTGTTTTTATAAAAGTTTAGAATTAAATTAGGAATGATGCATAAATTTTTCTACTTATTACTAATAATGGCTTGTACTTATTCATGCAATTTGTTTGCACAGGAAAAATTTGAAAAAGAAAGTCGTATTAAACCAAATGATGTGCCTGTTAAGGCCCTAGTATTTATTGATTCGTTAAACTTTAACAATAAAGTAAAATGGTATAAGGAAGAAGGACTAAACAGAAAAAGTATTGAAGGAAAATTTAAGCATAATAAAGTAAGATATAGTGTTGAATTTGATACACTTGGACATGTTGAGGATATAGAAATTGAAGTAAATTGGAAAGACTTGAGAGATAGCCTAAAAGACTCAATTTTTTTTCAACTCAGAACAGATTGTTTAAAACATAAAATTGTAAAAGTTCAAAAGCAATACACGGGTAGTGAATCTCAGTTGTTTTCCATACTAAAGGCTGATATAAATAACCTGTCCCTAACAACCAAATATGAGCTAATCGTTAGATGCAGACAGCAAAATGAGCTAGACCTTTTTGAATATTTGTTTAACGATACAGGGAAATTAATTTCTACATCAAAAATAGTATTTAAAAACAGTAGCCACCTTGAATACTAGAATAATAGCTTTAATCTTTGTTTTGGTGCTTCCTCAGATAAAAAATTCTGTATTTGCTCAAAGTGCTTATCAATTTGGTGGACTGCCGTCATTTAACTTAAACAGTAAGTTAAAAAATGATTGGTCTTTAAACACAAAAATAGAATTTCGACAACTTTTTCAGAGTGGTGAATTGAATGGAGATGTAGATAAAAGCTATAAATATGCTCTTACGGACTTTTCTTTAATCGCTGCAAAAAATGTTGGTTTAAATTCAAGAATAGCGAGTGGTTATTTAATTAGGTTTGAAGATGGGGAATTATTTCACCGATTCATACAGCAATACGTTATTGTGCAAAGATTGTCGGGATTTCGTTTGGCACATCGGTTTTTAAGTGACCAAACTTTTTCTAAAATTGAAAAACCTAAAATCAGAATTAGATATAGAATTACCTCAGAAATACCTTTAAATGGAGAGTCAGTAAATCCAGAAGAATTTTATGTAAAAATTAATAATGAATATGTAAATAGTTTACAAGCAATGGAATACGACCTTGAAATAAGATTAGTTCCTCTTCTTGGTTTTAGCATAGCTGGCGATTTTAAAATAGAAACAGGCTTGGACTATAGAGTCGACTCTTTTTTAAATAATAAGACGAGACATAGTTATTGGATGACATTGAATTTTTTTATAGAAATATAATGATCCCCGCTACCGCTAAGCTCTGCTTAGTGGCCACAACAGTAAGCAGCAAAACTCAACCCAAAAACCCAGCACTATCAATCTCTAAAACCGTATGGTCATCCTGAAAGTTTCTTGCACTAGAATATTTCCAATGCGTTGGATCTGTTACAAGTCCCCCCGCTACCGCTAAGCTCTGCTTAGTGGCCACAACAGTAAGCAGCAAAACTCAACCCAAAAACCCAGCACCATCAATCTCTAAAATCGTATGGTCGTCCTGAAAGTTTCTTGCACTAGAATATTTCCAATGCGTTGGATCAGTTACTAAACCACTTTGCACAGGATTATCATGAATATAATCTATTTTTTGCTTTATAACTTTATCAGTCCATAATTCAATTGGCTGATTATGATGTTGCCAAAATTGATATTTAGAACCATTACTTTTATTTTTTACAGCTCGTTGAAAAAACCATAACAAATAGTCTTTTCTACTCTCTTGCGGATTGGTTTCTATAGCTTCTATAATTCTCTTTGCTGTAAAACTTTTAAAATCTCTTAACAAACCATCCGGTTCATCATTACTCGATCTAAAAACTAAATGCAAATGACTTGGCATAAAACAATATGCATATAACTCCATGCCCTTTTTTGCTCTGCAATAGTTTATGCTTTCTACCAAAACGTCAAAATAAATCTGTCTTGTGAAAACATCCAACCAATATACCGTAGCAAACGATACACAGTACAACCCCGACTTATTATGAAATTTATAGTTTCTACTCATAAATCTAAAATACAAAAAGCTTTTACATCCTCTAATATTTACATTGTAAAAGCTTCTTTTTTCTTACTCTTGTCACCACTAAGCTGGAGCTTAGCGATAGCTTGCGGAAAGTAAAAGCGTTAATTTTCTTAATCATACCGCCACTAAGCGGAGTTTAGCGGTAGCGTGGTATTATTCTTAACTTTGTAGCCACTAAGCTGGAGCTTAGCGGTAGCGTGCATTTAATCCTAAAAACTAAACCCCTTTATCTTTTTATATTCTAAAATGGCTTTACTATCTGAAAGTAAGGACACATAAAAACACACACTAGACAAACGTTTGTACAAACTAGAACTCTCTATGTTTATTGTTTTTGGAAGGCTTTTAAAAATAAGTTTGTCATAATTGGAAGCCGTTCCATCAAACGTATTGTTTATGGCATTGGTATAAGTGGTTAATAGTGTGTTTAAAACGCCATAACCTGCAATTTCTTTATCGACCACCTCGGTTGATTGATAGATATTTTCAACACTGATTTTAATAATATCCTTTATTTGTGCGTCGTATTTGCTTTTGTCCAGCAAAGCACAATCGAATTCACCATTTAAAATGGCTTCTTCGTGTTTCATAAAAATGTCCACAGCTTCATTAATTAATGTGCCAATTGCCAATGCGCGTAAGTAACCAATGCGGTCTTCTTTAGTTGAAAGTGCATAATAATTTTCGGGTTTGATGTTATCGCGTATTATTTTAGACAGGTATTCCAGAGCAAATTCTTCTTGGATGAGTCCTAGGTTGATTCCATCTTCAAAATCGATGATGGTATAACAAATATCGTCGGCAGCTTCCACTAAAAAAGCTAATGGATGTCGCGAAAAACTTAAGTCTTTATTACTTCGTTTTATCAAACCCAATTCGGATGCAATATCCACAAAAGCATCTTTTTCACTTTGAAAAAAGCCGTATTTTTTATCGGCAATGTGAGTGGTTGGTTTTTTAGGAAGCGATTCTTTTGGGTATTTGGTAAAAGCGCCCAAAGTCGCATAACTTAAACGGAGTCCGCCACTTCTTCCTGCTCTGCTTTCAGTTAAAATTTTAAATCCGTTAGCATTGCCTTCAAAGTCACATAAATCTTGATATTCTTTTGCGGTGAGTTGGCTTTTATAGTGGTTGCCTGCTCCGGTTTTAAAAAATTCGCCTATCGCTTTTTCGCCCGAATGTCCAAACGGCGGATTCCCTA
Source organism: Confluentibacter flavum (assembly GCF_002843175.1). GTDB lineage: Bacteria > Bacteroidota > Bacteroidia > Flavobacteriales > Flavobacteriaceae > Confluentibacter > Confluentibacter flavum. The sequence continues at coordinate 53,382 of NZ_PJEO01000043.1, read as the reverse complement.
TATCATGTGCTAAAGCTGCGGAGGCAACAATAGCACCAAAATCATTAACCTGGAAGCCATGAATGTTTTGTAAATGGGGATGTTTTTCCAGTAATTTTTTTCCAACCAACCGTCCCAACGAACGCCCAACCACACTAACTTCCAAACTATGTGTTAAGCGGGTGTGAACAAAATCGGTTTGCGATAAGGGGATTACTTGGGTTTTGTCTTGTAAGCTTCTAAATTCTGAAGAGAAAATAACGCGATCATAATCTACTTCAAACCCTAATCGGGTTTCATCTTGTTCTTTTCTAATGCGTTTATTGGTGTCGCCAAAGCGTTTTAAGGATAATAATTGTTCCCAGTTCATGGTTAAATTTTAAGCATGGGCAAGATAACTAAAATCAGTTAAAATAAAATCGGAATTTCATATGTAGATTTTTATTGATTTTTATTTGTCATATGTTATTCGCATATATAATTAGTGTTTACGACCAATTTTTCGGTCATGCTCATTTCATATGTAGATATTTATTTGTTTTTAAAGGTCATAGGCAATCGCTAAATCTCCATTGGTGTTTTGTGCTTCCAAATCATGGCGATTTGGTAACATTAAGCTAACATTTTAATGACCGTTGCTTAATATTTAGGTAACATTCTGTTGGCAGTAAAGCTTTTTATTTGCACTATTATTATGTATCCAATTATGAAAAACATTTTTTATTTATTTATAATGTTGTTTGCCACGTTTAGTTATGCCCAAAATACAGGCTTAATCGTTGGTAAAGTGATGGATAATGAGTCAGGCAATACACCTTTGGTATTTGCAAGTATGTCTATTAAAGGTACTTCAGTAGCATCCCAAACAGACTTAACAGGGTTATTCCTTATTGAAAATTTAGAAGCAGGCGATTATACATTGGTTTGCAGTTTTCCTGGTTACGAAACCCAAGAAATTAAGGTTCATGTAGATGCGCTACAACCAACGGAATTACAAGTATCTTTAGCAGCAAGTACAATTTCTTTAAGTGAATTGGCATCTCTTGCCACTCCAACAGTAAGGCAACAGGAAGACGAAACCCTTACGGTTTTAAAGTAACAGGTCTTTTTCTATACTTTCCAAAGTTAACGGTTTTATTTTTTAGCAATTGAACTAGAATAAAATGTAAAGTTATTTTTTAGTTTCTGCTTATTTTTTTTAAATAACCTTTTAATTTTCAATGTTAACTTAATGTTTTCAAATTAAGCATTTAATAACATTTATATAACACTTTTGTTACAGTTGTTTAATCCTTACGTAACCTCATTTTTACATTAAGTGTCTTTCTTTGCGTCATTAATTATAAAAATTATCTAAAAAATTTTATCTAAAAATTATTCTCATGAAAAAATTACTTTTAACTCTTTTAATTGCATCTTCTTTAATATTCACTGGGTGTTTTCAAGATGATGATACACCAATAATAATAGAGGAAAGAACTATCATCATAGAAAATGGTGGTGGTGGTGGTGGTGGTGAAACCTGCCAAACAATTGCTGTAACTGGTTTTATTTCTGCTAGCACTACATGGACAGCAGACAATATTTACCAACTTAACCAAAAAGTTGTTGTGCCAAGTGGTGTAACTTTAACAATCAATCCGGGGACTATTATAAAAGGTTCTTCAGGGACTGGTTCTTTAGCTTCTGCTTTAATTGTTGCTAGAGGAGGTAAAATTAATGCTCAAGGAACAGCTAATCAACCAATCATTTTCACTTCTACTAGTGATAACATTACTTGTGGACAAACTCAAGGTACTAACTTATCTGAAAATGATAGAGGTTTGTGGGGTGGTCTAATAGTACTTGGTAATGCACCTTGTTCTTTTTCTGGGGATATTGTAACTGCGCAGATTGAAGGGATTCCTGCTGATGATACTTTTGGTCAATATGGAGGAACTGATCCATTAGATGATTCAGGTAACTTAAGATATATCTCTATCAGACATGGAGGTTCTTTAATTGGTGAAGGAAACGAAATAAATGGTTTAACCCTTGGTGGTGTAGGTAGTGGTACTTTAATTGATAATGTTGAAGTTGTTGCCAATGTAGATGATGGTATTGAATTTTTTGGTGGTACTGTAAATGCGACCAACCTACTAGTTTGGGCTTGTGGTGATGACGGTTTAGATATCGATCAAGCTTACTCTGGAACTATTGACAATGCTGTTGTTGCATTAGGGGATAACTCTGACCATGCCCTAGAGATTGACGGCCCAGAAGGTTCTGCTAATGGTGCATTTATTTTAAGAGATCTAACCTTAATTGGTAATCTTGTGACATCTAACGGTGAGTATGCTGATTACAGAAGTGGCGCTCAAGGACGTACGGAAAACGTGTATGCTTATGGTTTTAAAGCAGCTGCTGATGTTGAATTGGATAATGATGGTGTTGCTACCAACTACAATGATGGTTTATTGACTTTTGCAGCTTGGGAAATTGTTTTACCAGATACTGTAACCGATGTAAAAACTATATTTAAAAATACCGCAGCAACCGTAACCGTAACTGGCTTTGGTGATTTTGCTTCAGCTGTAACAAAAGGCTCTCAAACTAAAGGTGCTAACACATCACTCCTTGCTTGGACGTATGCCAATACTGCTGGCAATTTAGGGTTTTAAAAAATTCACTTTATAAACACATTAAACCCATCACTTAAAGAGTGGTGGGTTATATAATTCTTAATATGAAAAATATACAAAACGTTTTAATTTTTGTTTTTATTCTCGTAAGTTATATTTCTTCTGCCCAAAGTAAAGTAGTAGGTACAGTTCTAGATGGTGAGTTTAATGAACCTATGGCTTTTGCTAATATTTTAGTTAAAGGAACCACTAAGGGGACTACCTCCGCTTTTGACGGAAAGTATGAGCTAGAGTTAGAAGCAGGGACTTACACCATCGTTTTTTCTTTTGTTGGTTATGAAACCCAAGAAATTTCTGAGGTGGTTGTCAAGCCTAATGAAATTGTTACTCTAGATATTGTTTTAACAACAAATTCGTTAGATACCGTTGTAATTACTACTTCTACAAAAAGAAATACTGAAAATGCGGTTTTAAGTTTACAAAAGCAATCTGTTGTGGTATTAGATGGACTTTCTGCACAAGCAATTAGAAGTTCAGGAGCAAGTAATGTTGCGAGTGCCATAAAAAGTGTTCCCGGTGTATCTATTCAAGGTGGTAAGTATGTGTATGTTCGTGGTCTTGGTGACCGTTATACAAAATCTATTTTAAATGGAGTAGATATACCTGGACTTGATCCAGACAGAAATACCATTCAAATGGATTTGTTCCCAACCAATATTCTAGACAATGTCATTGTATTAAAATCGGCTTCTGCTGAATATCCTGCTGATTTTACTGGGGGTATTGTAAATGTGGTAACTAAAGACTTTCCTTCTAAAGCTGAATACACCATATCTTTAGGAACTGGTTACAACCCAGATATGCACTTTAACAACGATTATTTATCTTATACCGGTAGTGATACTGATTTATTTGGATATGACGATGGCACAAGGAACTTACCAATTCACAGATATCAACCAATTCCTGGTACTTTTGATGATAGGCTCTTGTTAACATCCCTTACAAGCAGATTTCAAAAAGAATTGCAGGCAAAACGAGAAACCAGCAACATGAATTTCGATTTTGGTTTTACCTTAGGGAACCAGTATGATATTGGCGATGATAAATTAGGTTACCAGGCATCCTTTTCTTACAAAAATGAAACAACCTTTTATGAAAACAGAAATGATGGTGCTTATATAAAAGACTTTAGTAATGCAGGAAATAATGAGCTTAATGCTGTGCTTATTTCTAACGGCTCAGAAGGGATTAACAACATTATCTTAAATGGTTTAGTTGGGTTAACTTATAAAACAGATCTATCAAAGTATAAAGTAAATTTTCTGCACATACAGAACGGTGAGTCTGCAGCTGGTTTTTTTGACCAAGGAATTTCTGAAGATAAAGTAGGAGGGGGCTTTGAACCTTTACAAAAAAACTCGCTAACCTATACAGAACGTGCTATTTCTAATTTACAAATAGGGGGTAGCCACAGACTTGGTAAAGCCGAAAGAGCTATGGATTTTAATTGGGTTATTTCACCAACCTTTTCAAAGGTTATGGATAAAGCGCACCGAATTACACCATTAAGAGAATCTCAAAATGGAAATTTTATAATAAGTCCGAGTTCTACTACCTATCCAATCCAAATATGGAGAAACCTAATTGAGGAAAACTGGGCAGGGAAAGCAGATTTCGATAAAAAATTGGAGCTTTTTAACAGGCCTGCAAATTTAAAATTTGGTGGTGCTTATACCTATAAGTTTAGAAATTTTAGTATCGATGACTATACATTTTTTATTAGTGGTGATGATAGTTTCTTATTTGATGGTAACCCAGATAACTTACTAGCACCTGAAAATTTATGGACACCAACAACAGATGAGGGGTCTCACTTGGTTTTCGGTGACCAATTCAATCCTAATGATGCTTATAAAGGAGAACAAAGAATTGGTGCAACTTATATTTCTGCTGAGTTTAATTTAACCGAACGTTTTAAAACGGTTTTAGGTTTAAGAACAGAATTATTTAATTCATATTACACAGGACGTAATAACGCTAAAACTTTTGAAAGAGAGTTGATTATTGATGAGTTTGACCTTTTTCCGTCGGCCAACCTTATTTACGCTTTAAATGATAAAGCAAATTTAAGAACTTCATATTCTAGAACTACGGCTAGACCTTCCTTTAAAGAAGCTTCTGTGGCACAAATTTTTGACCCTATTACAAATAGATTATTTATTGGAAATATTGATTTAGTTCCAACCTATGTAAACAACTTTGATTTAAGGTTTGAACGTTTTGGCGATGATGGTCAAATGTTTGCATTAAGTGGTTTTTACAAAGATTTTAAGGACCCTATTGAGCAAGCATTCTTTTTAGAAGCACCAACCCAGCTTACAGTAGATAATTTGGGTAATGCCAAAGTTTATGGTGCAGAAGTGGAATTTAGACAACGATTGGGTTTTATAGCCGAAAGTTTAAACAACCTAAAGCTTAATGTTAATGTTTCGGTCATCAAATCGGAGCTAACCATGTCTGACGATGAATTTGAAGCCAGAAATAATGCTAAAAGAGATGGAGAGGTTATAGATCGTGAACGTGATTTACAGGGTCAAGCGCCTTATTTGATTAACGTTGGTTTCGATTATAATAATTCTGATATAGGATTTCAAACAGGTATTTTTTATAATGTACAAGGTTCAACTCTTGAAACTGTAGGTATCGGTTTAGTTCCGGATGTTTACACGCAACCATTCAACAGCTTAAATTTTACCTTAAGTAAATCTTTAGGTGAAAAACAAAGAAGCACCATAGATATTAAGGTGAATAACATTTTAAATGACGATAGGTTAAGTGAGTTTGAGTCTTTTGGAGCTAAGAATCAATTATATTCTTTAAGACAACCTGGAACGGAATTCTCTTTAGGATACAGTTATAAATTTTAAATAAAAATTTTAAAAAACAAAAAGCTCCCAAATCGGGAGCTTTTTGTTTTTTTGATAAATGCTTGCTTAAGTTTGAATCTATAAATTATCTGTGCTGGTGGCTATATTTACAATTTTAGAATCTTCAAAACTAACTTCGTTAGCTAATCCGTTGGTATAAAATATCCATTTACCTTCTTTTTTACCGTTTTCATAATTTCCAACAGCCAATTTATTTCCATTTGTATCAAAACTAGTCCAAGTGCCATGCAATTTTCCTTCTTCATTGAATGTACCAACTTGTTGTACACTTCCATCAGCATAGTAATAGGTAGCTTCAATTAAATCTTTCTTTTGTACGTGCGTAACTTTTTGGGTGTTTTCTTGTGCAAAAACTGAAGTACCAATAAACACAATTGCTAAGATTAAAATATATTTTTTCATTTTCTAGGGGTTTTTGATTAATATTCTTAAACAAATATATAAATAATTTACAATAAATCAACATTAAGGTAACATTAAATTAACATTAAAATACTAAATAGTTCATTTATAGTAAGTTAAATTTTAAAATAGTTTGATTATTTCTATTAATATCGAACTGTTTTCATGCCAAACAAGTTTTTTATAAGTATTTAAACTATAGAAGGCTGTAAAAAGAACATAACATTTTGATAACATTGAGTTCGTTAAAAAATGAGACATTTGCCATTAAATTATTTGGCTTTTTTTAATGGAAAATCTTTATATCTATATGCTAGTAGCCCTGGGCTTACTAGCTGTTGCAGATTTAGTAGTTGGAGTTAGCAATGATGCTGTAAACTTTTTAAATTCTGCCATTGGTTCAAAAGCTGTACCAGTTAAAACCATCATGATTGTAGCCTCTACGGGGCTTATTTTGGGAGCGGTTTTTTCTAGTGGAATGATGGAAATTGCGCGTGAGGGCATTATGAATCCCGCCATGTTTAATTTCAATGAGATCATGATCATTTTCATGGCGGTTATGATAGCCGACATTTTGCTATTGGACTTCTTCAATAGTGTTGGAATGCCTACATCAACCACTGTTTCTATTGTATTTGATTTATTAGGAGCCTCCGTAGCTATGGCACTCATAAAAGTCTACAGCCTTGATGGAACTTTTGAAGATGTTTTCAATTATATAAATACTGAAAAGGCTACACAAATCATATTTGGTATCTTACTTTCTGTGGTTATAGCGTTTTCCGTAGGTTCATTTGTTCAATACATCGCAAGAACATTATTATCTTTTAGGTTTCAAGAACATGGCAACTGGGTAAATGTATTAATGGGAGGTATTGCAGCATCGGCCATTACTTATTTTATTATCATAAAAGGGTTAAAAGGCGTTTCTTTTATCGATGTAACCACCTTAGATTTTATAAAGAATAATACCTTTATAATTTTAGTTGGAAATTTAGCTTTTTGGATGGCTTTTAGCGCTTTGTTAATAGGTTTATTTAAAGTTAACATTTATAAATTTATCATACTTATAGGTACGTTTGCTCTAGCATTAGCATTCGCAGGTAATGATTTGGTCAACTTTGTTGGTGTGCCTATTGCCGCATGGCAATCCTTTGAAGTATGGGAGGCTTCAGGTGTTTCGGCTACGGCCTTTAGTATGGGAAGCTTAGCGAGTGAAGTACCAACCCCAACGTTATTATTGGTCTTTTCAGGCATTATTATGGTAGTGACGCTTTGGCTTTCAAAAAAGTCAAGATATGTGACACAAACAGAAATCAACCTTTCAAGAGAAGGTGATGCAAAAGAACGGTTTGAGCCCAATTATTTATCACGGGTTATAGTGCGTTCGGCAGTTGCTCTATCAAGTGTTTATAAATTCGTTTTACCAAATTCGATACAAGAAAAAATAAACAAGCGCTTTGAGAAAGAGAATGCTAATATATCTGTAAAAGAGAATACCGAATTACCTGCTTTTGATTTAGTAAGAGCATCTATTAATTTAATTGTATCCAGTATTTTAATAGCGGCAGCAACATCCATGAAATTACCATTGTCAACCACATATGTGACGTTTATGGTGGCTATGGGTACGTCCTTGGCAGATAGAGCATGGAACAATGAAACCGCTGTTTACCGGGTTGCAGGGGTGCTTAATGTAATCGCAGGATGGTTTTTAACCGCAATCATGGCTTTTGTAGTTGCAGGACTTTTGGCCTTCATCATGTATGTTGGCGGTCCAATTGCTATAGGTATCTTATTATTAATAGCGGTTATTCTTATTGTAAGAAGCTCGATTAGCTTCACTAAAAAAATGAACTCCAATAAATCATCAGACCGTTTGCAAACGTCTGAAAGCAGCTCAATACAAGGAGTTATTCATGAAAGTGCTGATAATATTGCTAATGTGGTTAAACGTGGCAATAAAATTTACTCGAATGCAATCAATGGATTGGCATTACAAGATTTGTCATTATTAAAAAAGAATGGAAAGCAAATTGCAAAATTGTCTAGCGAGGTAGACGAATTGCGCGATAACATCTTCTATTTTATTAAAAATTTAGATGAGTCCAGTATTGCAGCTAGTAATTTTTACATCCATATTTTAGCGTATTTACAAGACATTGTACAGTCTTTAGAATATATCTCCAGAGTGAGTTACAAACACGTTAATAACAATCATAAAAAACTAAAGTTCAATCAAATAAAGGAATTAAGGGAAATTGACACCCGATTCGACACCTTTTTTAATGATACACAAGATGCGTTTGAATCTAGATCTTTCAAGCAAATTGGGGTTATTATCGGTAGGAAAGAAGAGATTTTAGGTTTGGTTGCATCTAAAATTCAAAAACAGGTTGGTCGCACGCGTTCAGAGGAAACTAGCCCAAAGAACACAACCTTATATTTTAGTCTTTTGTTGGAAACCAAGGATTTATTGAACGCAACCATGAATCTTTTAGAAGAATACCATAAATCACATGATGCTTCAGTAAAACCAGCAAGATTAGTATCTTCATCTGAAGAAGAAGAATAGAATTGGATATTTATAGAATTTAAATCCAAAGTAATATTAATTGCTTTGGATTTTTTATTTAGATTTGATTATCCTATAAAAATCTATGAGCCTAAAAACATTTTTTTACTGTCTCCTTTCTTTGGCACTGTTTCAAGTTATAAATGCCCAAAAAAACCAACTAAATGATAGTCTTGCCTTTAATCAGGATGTATTGTTGATGCATTTAAAAACGGTGTCATCGGACGCCTTTGAAGGCAGAAGAACAGGATCTGAAGGTGGCATTAAAACCAGAAAATATATTATCAATCAGTTTTATAGTTTAGGATTGTCCCCTTTAGGCAATACGTTTGAACAATCGTTTTCTTTTGTAGAGCAAAGAAAAGACTATAGAGCCACCAATGTTTTAGGGTGGATTAAAGGTACTGAAAAACCAAATAGTTATATAGTCATTAGTGCCCATTACGATCATGAAGGGATTAAGAATGGCACTATATACAATGGTGCTGATGATAATGCCTCAGGGTTATGCGCCTTGTTTAGCTTTGCCGAATATTTTAAAAATAACCCACCAAAGCATTCGGTTATATTAGCTGCTTTTGATGCAGAGGAGTTAGGACTTCGTGGGTCTAAATACTACATAGAAAATTCGATTGTTTCTTTGAATAAGATTAAGTTAAACTTAAACTTGGATATGATAAGCCGAGGTGATGATAAAGAATTGTTTGTTGTTGGCACACGGTATAATGAAAACTTAAAGCAATTAATCTTAAATTTTAAAGCGATTGGAGACATAAAGCTTATAGCAGGGCATGATGGAGAAGACCAAAAGGAAAATTGGACGTATTCTTCAGACCATGCATCATTTTACAAAAAAAAGATACCTTTTTTATATTTTGGCGTGGCAGACCACAAAGACTACCATCAACCTACAGATGATTTTGAGAATATCCAACCACAATTTTACATTGATGCCGTAAATAACATCATATCGATTTTTAAAAAAATAGATAGTTTAGGGTTGTAATAACTGTTTTTTGGGCTATTCACCACCTTCATTCAACAACATATAAATCCCTTTTGTCAAAATCTCTTTATTCAATAAATCTTCTTGGTTCGTTATTTCAGTAAATGTTTCGGTTTGCTTTCCTATATCAAGCTTTATTTTTTTAAAGTAAAAGTTATCATTTGTTTTATTGGTTAGTGCCAACGCAAAATATTGATTGTCAATCTCTGTTATGGCATCATTGGGTAAAGCCAAATAGTCGGTAACATTGTTCGTAATGGTTGCCTCTACAAACATGCCAACAATAAAATTAGTTTGATTTTCATCTGTAATATGCCCATGCACATTAACAATTCTATTTTTTTCATCTATTACCGTACCAACTAAGTATACTTTGGCTTCAAAAGTATCTTGAGATGCTTCAGGTATTTTAAATAGTATCTTTTGATCTTTTTTCACGTTTAAAATATCTTTTTCAAAAACCGATAATTCTAAATGAATATGTTCTGTGTCAACTATTTCCATAATAACATCCGATGGAGACACGTACACACCATTACTTACATTTACTTTTGTTACATAGCCATCAATAGGGGCATATAAATTGATGGTTGAGGTTATCTGTCCCTGTTCAACACTCGAAGGATTTATATGTATCATGCTCAATTTTTTCCTTAGACCATTATATTGTGCCAAACTACTTTTATAGCTACTTTCCGCTTTTAAAAAGTTTTTTTGGGATGTGATTTTTTCATCATAAAGTGTTTTTTGGCGGTCGAATTCAGATTTTAAGTAATTGAGCTGTTCCGAAAGTTCTAAATAGTGTTGCTGAACTTCAACATAATCGGGGTTCTCTAGAGTCACTAAGACTTGTCCTTTTTTTACCTTATCGCCAATTAATAATGGGGTTTTGGTAATATAACCGCCCATAAAGGTGCTAATGCTTGCTTTATTTTGCGGAGGCACATCAATCATACCGCTTGTTTTTATGGTTTCGTTAAAGGCATGTTCTTCGAGTTTTCCCAATTGCATTTGTTCGCTAGTAAATTGCGATTGACTAATTACTATAGCATCAGTTTTTAGTGATTCAGCAGGAACCGTTTCATTTTGTTTTTCTGAATTTCCGCAAGCCACAAATACAAGTGAAAATAATAAGATATATATATGTTTCATGTTAATTAAATTTATAAGATTAGATAATTGATAGCTATAATGGTTTGGTTGTATGCATTGATATTGTCCAGATAGGTCAATTCAATCTCGGTTGCTGTCTCTATACTTTGTATGTATTGGAAGAAATCAATTTCACCTTCTTTAAAGGTGCGGTCGGCAGTTTTTATAATTTCTTCTGAAAGAGTTTTACCTTGGGACTCATAATAGTTAATAGCTTCATTGTGTTGCTCAAGTTGGGCTAAAAGCATTTGATATTCGGCATGTAACTTAACCTTATAATTTTGTTTTTCAGTCTCAATGACTTCTTGGGCGATTTTTGAAGCTTTTATTTTTGAAGTATTACCGCTAAAAAGTAAAGGTACTTTTACTCCAAATTGATAGCCTTGTATATTGTTATTTAAACTGTTATTAGAGCCTTGAAAATATTCAACACTTAAATCGGGTAACAGATTTTGTTTTTCTTGCTGATTTAAAGCTTTATAATAGTGTTGGGACTCTTCATAATATAAAAGGCCCATATTGTTATCCAAAGAAATGGATTTTAATTCAAGCTTAGCCAACGGGGCGTCTACTATTGCTAAACTATCAATTTGTACCAATTTCTTTAATTGCTCTTTGGCCAAAACAACGTCTTGTAGCGATTTTTTATAAGCTGTTTCTAACTGCTTTCTTTTGGATTTTGCATTAATCATTTCCAAGTAGTTGGTTTCACCTAGTTCAAAACGACGTTCGGCTGCACTAGCAAAATTTTGATACAAACTATCTAAATATTTAAAAGTTTGAGCTTTATTTTTAGTATAACTCAAATTATAATATGCCAAATAAACATCACGCTTTAAGGTCTGCAATCTAATATCATAAGTGGATTCTTGAAGATTCGATCTTGCCTTATTGACTTTTTTGTCAGCAAAATAAACCGTTGGAAATTTAAAATCTTGAGAAACTCCAAAAACTTTTAACGGCAAACCATTGATGGCTAAATTGTTTTCGTCGTAGCTATAATATACCGATGTTTTATCAAAGTTAAATGCACTACCAATTAAGGCTTTCGTTTCATCAACCTTTAATGAATATGCTTTTAAATCGGCATTATTTTCAATAGCCAAATTTAAAGTTTCATCAATCGTTAATGGTTTGTTTTGCGCGTCTATATTCAGAGCAAAAAGAATAATGACTACAGATATTATGGCTTTTTTATTCATTTTAATTTCAGTTTTTTCTTCAAACCAAGCGTATAAAACAGGTAAAACAATTAGGGTAAGAATGGTTGCGCTCACTAAACCACCAATAACAACGGTAGCTAATGGACGTTGTACCTCTGCGCCGGCATTTGTAGAAATAGCCATAGGTAAAAACCCTAAAGCCGCCGCCGCCGCTGTTAATAAAACAGGTCTCAATCGTTCTGCAGTGCCTCTTTTTATACGTTCTTCTATATTAGTAACGCCTTCTTCTTTTAATTCTTTAAAGTGTTCAATTAATACAATACCATTAAGTACAGCGATACCAAAAAGCGCTATAAAGCCAACCCCGGCTGAAATACTAAAAGGCATATCTCTTATCCAAAGCAGTAATATGCCGCCAACAGCAGATAGTGGTATGGCTGAATACACCATAGCAGCCTCCTTTATAGACCCGAATGCAAAGTGAAGCAAAATGAAAATAAGTACGAGTGCAATAGGCACTGCAATCATTAATCGCGCTTTGGCGCTTTGTAAGTTTTCAAATTGTCCACCATAAGAAACACTATAACCCGTTGGTAGTTTTACTTTGCTTTCAATAATGAGCCTGACATCATCCACAACAGATTGTAAATCCCGGTTTCTAACATTAATACCAACTACAATACGTCGTTTCGTGTCGTCTCTTGAAATCTTAGCAGGCCCTGTGTTGTATTTTATGTCTGCTAATTCACTTAACGGAATCTTCAATCCGCTTGGTGTATCAACATATAAATTTTCTAGATTTGAAATATTTGTTCGGTGTGCTTCGTCTAAGCGGATTACCATATCAAATCGTTTTTCCCCTTCAAAAACAGTCCCAACGGTTTTACCTGCAAATCCCATGGAGATCAACTCGTTTATATCAGAAATATTCAAACCATATCTTGCAATTTTATTTCGATTAAACGTTACGGTCATTTGCGGTAAGCCCTCTACTTTTTCAATGATTATGTCTGATGCGCCTTCCACATTCTGAATAAGCGTTTTAATTTCATTTGCTTTATGTGCTAAAACAGATAAATCTTCTCCAAAAATTTTAATGGCCACATCGGCTCTTACACCAGTAATCAACTCATTAAAGCGCATTTCTATAGGTTGCGTAAATTCAACTTCCATACCTGGAATAATAGCGAGTGCTTCTTTAAACTTATCGGCTAATTCATCCTTGCTTTCGGCAGAAACCCATTCGTCTTTTGGTTTTAGTTTAATAATAACATCACTTTCTTCCATACTCATGGGGTCTGTAGGTACTTCAGCAGCACCAATTCTACTTACAACTTGATCAACTTCTGGGAAGTTATCTAAAAGGATTTGCTCGATTTTAGTGGTAATTTCAATGGTTTTACTTAAAGATGTCCCTGTTTTTAAAACGGGTTGAATAACAAAATCCCCTTCATCCAATGTAGGAACAAATTCCCCTCCCATGGTACTGAAAATCCAAATACTTAAGGCTAATAAAAGCCCTGCAAGCGAGACGACTATTTTTTTATTTTCTAGTGCCCAATGGATAGTCGGCTTATAGAATTTAGTTAAAAACCTCATTATTCTAACCGATATGTTTTTATCACTTTGTTTATTCGGTTTTAAAAACATAGAAGAGATTACTGGAACATAGGTTAAACAAAAAATCATGGCGCCTATTAATGCGAAACTGAACGTTAGTGCCATAGGTTTAAACATTTTTCCTTCTACACCACTCAATGATAAAATGGGGATAAATACAATGAGGATAATAAGCTGGCCGAAAATGGCAGAGTTCATCATTTTAGCGGCACTTTTATGTGTAATAGCATCTATGGTTGATTGCTGATCTGCATACGATAGAGCTTTGATTTTTCCGCTTTGCGACGTAATTTGAAAAGCAATATATTCTACTATAATAACAGCACCATCTATGATGATTCCGAAATCGATAGCTCCCAAGCTCATTAAATTGGCATCAATGCCAAAAAGGTTCATTAAGGTAATGGCGAACAATAGGGATAAGGGAATCACCGATGCTACAACCAATCCAGATCTTAAATTTCCTAAGAGTAAAACCACAACAAAAATAACGATGAGAGAACCTAGGATTAAGTTTTCAGCAACAGTAAACGTAGTTTTGCCAATAAGCTCGCTTCGTTCTAAAAAGCCATTAATATAAACACCTTCCGGAAGGGAATTTTGAATGGAAGCGACACGTTCTTTAACGGCATCAATCACTTTTTTGGAATTACCGTCTTTTAACATCATAACTTGCCCTAGCACTTTTTCTCCTTCACCGTTTCCTGTTATGGCGCCAAAACGAGTAGCGCTACCAAAACCTACGTTAGCAATATCTTTTATATAAATCGGTAAGCCATCATCATTTTTTATAACACTGTTTTCAATGTCTTCGATAGACGTTACTAATCCTTCACCACGAATAAAAAAGGCTTCATTGGTTTTTTCAATATACCCGCCACCCGCAATGCTATTATTTTTTTCTAAAGCATTAAAAACAGCCATATAATCAATATTCATGGCTTTAAGTTTTTGTGGGTTTAAGGCAATTTCATATTGTTTTAAATGTCCACCCCAAGTATTCACTTCAACAACACCGGGAATACCAGAAAGCTGGCGTTTCACAATCCAATCTTGAATAGTTCTTAATTCTGTATTACTATAGCGATTCTTAAATTCGGGTTTTACATCTAAAATATATTGGTAAATTTCACCCAAACCAGTGGTAATAGGCCCCATTTCTGGAGACCCAAAACCTTCAGGAATTTTTTCGCTAGCAGATTTTATTTTTTCGGCAATCAGTTGTCGGGGCAAATAGGTCCCCATATCATCATCAAAAACAATAGTTACTACAGATAACCCAAATTTAGATACCGAGCGAATTTCTTCAACACCTGGTAGATTTGCCATCTCAAGTTCAATGGGATAAGTAATAAATTGCTCGATGTCTTGAGTGGATAAATTTCTAGATGTGGTGATTACTTGTACTTGGTTATTGGTAATATCGGGCACCGCACCAATGGGAATTTGCGTTAAAGACAAAATACCAGAACCAATAACAAGAGCAATAAAAAGTAGAACTATAAGCTTATTCTTTAGGCTGAATTTTATAATGCTTTCTAACATAATTCATTTAATAGAAATTAATAAAAGCTATTCAAAATGTGCTATTTGAATAGTTTAAAAAAATATAAAAAGGAATTATGCTAGTTTGGGTGGTTGAAAAATGGACCGTTTTTCAAAAGATGAAAAGGATTCTTTATATAAAAAAATCACAGGATTTTCCGTGAATTCATGAAGGTTAATAATATAAGTTGTTTGTGGTGTAAGTATGAAAGAGGTGCTTATATGACAAAGGATATGGTGCTGGTCTTTAAAGGGTAAATCTTGATGTTCGCTATGTTTGTCTTCATGCGACACCATGTCATTGCCATAATGTTCAGATAAAAATTCAAAAAAAGTATCACCATACATTTCTTTATGGTATTGAGCATGTTCCAAAAGGGCATTGAACTTTGAAATATCTTCAATGTTAATGTTGAAACTTTGTATAAGGATCAAAAAAGAATAAAGGATGACAACTAGCTTACCCATACTAGAAGTAATATTACAAAAAAATGATTAATAATTTCTTATAAAGCGTTTAAAAATAAGCTTTTAATTGAATGCTTCCCGTATGGATGGTTTTACTGGTTTCAGTTTTTCTGCCGTAATAACTTAAATTTACGTCTAAGAAATCAGTTAGTTTTTTTTGAGCTAACAAGGTCCAAGTAAAGTTTTTGCCAGGTTGTAACCCTTCAAGCATTTGGTAAGCGACTGGTGTATTTGGGTTTCCCTCAAAGGCATTTGAAAAATAATTTAATTCTCCATTAATGGCACCTTTTTCGTTGTTGGCTAATGTAAATGATGTGCCATATTTTTGCTGTTTTAAGGACTCTAAGCTGCCAATAGTATTGTCTTTTGAAGCATATTGGTAAAACAAATCGAAGCGTGTATTATCACCAAGTAAATAGGAGATTTTAGGATTGAAACGGTTCTCGTTAAAATTGTAATTTTTACTGGCAAAGTTTTCGCTAATGCTTTCGTTGGTTTCAAAAGCGGTTAGAAAATTCAGCAACCAACTTTCCTCTATTTTATGTATGATATTTAATTGGTGACTTTTTAAACTATTTTCAATAAATCCAATGGATAATGTATTTGTTGATTTATTGGAGAGATAGGTGTATGATGTTGTATAATGCTGCTTGCCACGATTAAAAAACAACATATTTCTAAAATTTAATTGCAAACCTAACTGATTGTTGACATCGTTTTCAAATGGATTTAAATTGAAATTATTGCCGTCACGCCTTATTTTTCTATCGATTAAATAGCTGGTTTGATTGTAAAAATGCGACCAGAATTTTTCTGCTTTATCTTCTGAAACGGCCCATTGCGATGGATTGAACGTTAAAGTTTGGCTCAACCGATTTTGATGCGTTTTTACAAAAACTCGGTTTGGTAATAATACCCGAATGTATTTTCCTTGGTCTTGGAATTGGGCAATTTCAAATTCCTCTAACTCTTGTATGCTGTTATTATTGTAGTCAATCCACGTGTAAGTGCCTTGGCCTGGTTCTACTTCTACATAGGTAAAATCTTGTTGAGGAAAGGCTCCAGAGTTGGTTTCAAATAAAGTATTCCATAGTAAAAGTTGTTTAAAAAGATTTTGGTTGTATTGAATTCTGGAATTGATGGAGCGTTCATCTTCAATGGCTTCGTCTTCGTTTTTAAGGGTTCTGTAATTGGCGTAAAGTGCCAAATTTGTATTGTTATTTTGTATGAGTTTCGATTTTAAATAAAATGTATTTGAACTATTTACTTTTTGCAATTTATTGTTTTTAATACTATCGTTCACCCTGAATTTATAACCGATTTCAGCAAAAACCTTTAAACTATCGCCAACACCTGTGAAGACTTCATAAGATTTAAATTTTTGGCTTAATGGCGTTAATTGGGATGTTGACCTATTTGTTTGTTGATTATCTTCAATAGCTAGTTTGGTACCAATCCAATTGTTTTTCATGCTATAAGTAATTCGGTTAAAAGACCTTAAAAACGTTGAGGTATTTATATGGGATTCAGCATTTAGAAAACTGGAATACGATGTAATTTGAAATTTATTTAAAAAGAGGTTGGCATTAAAAACATGCCGGTTTCCATTAAAATTTTCAGAGAATTCCAAATGCTCAAAGTGGTAATTGGCGTTTCCTTTTTCGGGATGAAATAAATTCAATCCTGTTATAATTAATTGTTGGTTTCCCAGAGGCGTATCAATATTCCAATCACGGGAAAATTCGGCGTTATACAATCGTTGGATGGTTTTAAAATTTTTATGAATATAATCAGCATCAGCAAAAGCATTCAAGCTCCAAAGACTATCTTTTTTAAAAATGGTTTGCGTTATTTTTAATTTTCCTGCAAAACCATCATTATTGGCATCATCTTCAGTTGAAAATAAATTCAAATCGTTTTTACTTCCAGCCGCCTCAAAACTAATATTAGTTTTTTCAGTGGGATTGTATTGTCCGTTTAAAACAGCTATTTGAAGTTTTGTAGGCGCCACCAATTGAACAATGGGATTATAATTTCCTTGCGGAATGCCAGCTACAGGTTCAACATATTCATAAATATTGTTGATGGCATTAATGCTGCTTAATACATAATTTCCTTGATTGGAACCAACTTGAGAGAACGTTACCCGATACAATTCGTCCTCTGGATTATTGGAAAACACGTATGCTTCAACACCATTGATAAATTCTTTTTTGTATAGAATTCGGTTTTCATTATAAGGCTCCAACACACCAGACGGTGCTACCATAAGCGATTTATCATCGCCAGCATTGGCCAATATTTGAACTTGTTCTTCCGATAGGTTTTGCTGAAGCGGTTGATTTTTGGAATCGTTTTCAGAATACACCGAAACACCAAAACTCAGTTTTTCACTTTCGTGATGTCCGCCACCATAAGCAACCAATCGTGAGTAATTACGTTCGCTAAATTGATAATCCACAGTAATACGCATTTCAGAAGTGATAGGAAATGTGGAGTTGAAAATAATTTCCCCTGCATTATAATCGATGATATAATCTTTATTTTCACCGCGTTGAACAACTACACCATTAACATAAACCGTTTCGCTTCCAGATACAATAAGCACAAACAATTCGCCATTTTGTCCCTGTAATTTATAAGGCCCTTGATTGCCTTCTTGGGCCGTAAATTGGCTTCTTGTAAACTGTCCCCTCACTATAGCACCGGCAGCAAACACATTGGTTTGAGAATCTTCGTTGCCAAATTTGGTATTTACAAATAGTCCTTGTACCCGCTTAGAAAAGTTAGCAAAATAAGAGGTGTTATTTTGTAAATCAATATCGCCTGCACGTATGCTCCACGTATCGCTAAACAATTCTATAAACACTTGATCAAATTCATCCAGCCGTTGTGAATAACCGCTTTCCTGTAATGGTATATTGGCATCTTGAATAGACGCTCTTAACGACACCTTATCATTAAGTTTCCCGCTTATTTGTAAATCGAGTTCACTTCTTAAAACTGAGTTTTGATTATTGCCAACGGTGACACCACGGGAAATGCTTCCCGAAGTTGTTAAACCATCAAAAGGAATAAAAGTTTTAGTCTCGTTAGGTTGAGACAGTTTATATAGTTTTTGTTGGTTATCTGTGTTTTCAACAATAATATTCTCATCAAGTTGTTTGTAGGTTTTGGTTAAAAAATCTGGGAATCTTAAATAATCGATGGTGATGGAATCCGTTTCCAAAGGCTTTTTCAGAATTAAAATAGCTTTAGGAAAATTAATGGTATAAAAGGTAGAATCTACCAATACATTATTTTTGTCTTTTATGGAAAAAAAATTAGGATTGATGCTCACGCTATCAATAACAATAGTATCGTTTACAGCAACTTTTTTAGCTCTATAATTAGACAGTTGGTTTTGCGAAAATCCACAAAAGCCAATTAAAAAAATAAGAATTGCTGCAATGTGCTTCATTGATACTTAAACTACAATTAGTTTAAAATATTTTGTTGATAGATTTTGTTAAATCCGTTGCAAAATAATAGTGTAAAAGTAACGCATTATTTATTTTAGCTGAAAACAATACACTTTTAAAAGTGTATTGTCCCGACTTCATGTCGGGATCTCTTAAAAAATATAAAAATGAAAATTATATCCTATAATGTAAACGGAATTCGTTCGGCCATAAATAAAGGTTTTATGGGTTGGTTAAAAAGTGCCAATCCAGATGTTATTTGTTTACAAGAAATAAAAGCGTTGAAAGAACAGTTGGATTTAGATATTTTTGAAGCCGCAGGTTACCCATATCATTATTGGTTTAGTGCCCAAAAAAAAGGCTACAGTGGCGTTGCTATTTTAAGTAAAATAAAACCCAATCATGTAGAATACGGCACAGGAATTGCGTCGATGGATTTTGAAGGTAGAAATTTAAGAGCTGATTTTGACGACTTTTCAGTGATGAGTTTGTACTTGCCTTCTGGAACCAACGATGCCCGTTTAGGTCATAAATTAGAATACATGGATATGTTTCATGATTATATAAATACGCTCAAACAAGTAATCCCCAATCTTGTCATCTGTGGCGATTATAACATTTGTCATGAAGAAATCGATATCCACAACCCAAAAGGATTGAGCAATGTGTCCGGGTTTTTACCTGTAGAGCGCATCTGGATTGGTAACTTTATTAAGAATGGATTTATTGATTCTTTTCGGCATCTTAATAAAGAACCACATAATTACACTTGGTGGAGTTACAGAGCCAATTCTAGAGCAAATAACAAAGGTTGGAGAATCGATTATGCCATGATTACAAAACCCTTACAAGAAAAATTAAAAAGAGCCGTTATATTATCGGAAGCCGTTCATAGCGACCATTGTCCTATTTTAGTAGAAATCGAAAATTAATTTATAAATCAACAACCCAAACAATATGATTAAAAAACTTTCTTTGGCAGTAGTAACATTAATGTTCGCTGCTTCATGTGTATCGCCAAAAGTGTATAAAGATTTAGAAGCTAAATACGCCGATTTAAAGTCTGAAAACAGAAAACTTTCAGATGATAACGAAACACTTTTAAGTGCAAAAACAGCCGCTGAAAATGAATTGAAACAATTGCAAGCTGCTTATGATGAAGCTATTGCCGAGCGTGATAGATTGCAAAGTGACTATACTGCGACAAAAGCAAATTACGATGCTTTAAAAGCGTCTTATGATGCCTTAGAAACAAATAGCTCCGCGGCCATTGCTTCCAACACAAAAAAGAATAGAGAATTATTAGCACAATTGGAAGCTAAAGAACAAGCCCTTGCAGCTGAAAATGCACGTTTGGAAGCTCTTAAAAGAGAATTGGCAGACCGTTCCAATAGAGTAGCTGAATTGGAAAAAGTCATTTCAGATAAAGATGCCGCCATGACGGCTTTAAAAAATGCTATTTCAAGAGCTTTAACCGATTTTGAAGGAAAAGGATTAACCGTTGAGCAAAGAGATGGTAAGGTGTATGTTTCAATGGAAAACAAACTACTTTTTGATTCAGGTAGTTGGGCAGTAGGTACGGAAGGTAGAAGAGCCGTGCAACAATTAGGCGGTGTATTAGGTGAGAATCCAGACATCGCTGTTTTAATTGAAGGCCATACCGATAATGTGCCTTACCAAGGTAGTGGACAATTAACAAGCAACTGGGATTTATCGACCAAGCGAGCTACATCGATCGTTAATATTTTAAGGGAAAATGCCTCTATAAATCCTGAAAACTTAACTGCTGCGGGTCGTGGAGAGTATGCGCCCATTGCAACCAATAGCACCCCAGAAGGTAAAGCAAAAAACAGACGTATAGAAGTTATTTTAACACCTAAATTAGATGAGCTTTCTAAGTTGTTAAGTGAAAACTAAACATATTCTTATTACTATAATTTTAAAACCTTTCAAGTTTTTTTCTACTTGAAAGGTTTTTTATCTTTAGCATCTAGTAAACATAATAATTTTATGACTGTCATTGACTTCGTCGAATCTTTGATTTCCTGCGAATCCCGATAGTTATCGGGAAGGAATCCATTTTTATATAAGTTTTAATTTAAGAGATTCCCGCCTTGGCGGGAATGCCAAAATAATCTAACATGAAATACACAACACTACCAAATACCAATATAGAAATCAGTAAAATTTGTTTGGGCACCATGACTTGGGGCGAACAAAACACAGAAGCCGAAGGACATGCGCAACTAAATTATGCTCTAGAGCAAGGCATTAATTTTATTGATACCGCCGAGTTGTATCCAGTACCTGCCAGACCCGAAACCAGTGGTAGTACTAGTAACATTATTGGATCATGGTTAAAAAAAACAGGTAATAGAAATAAGGTTATTCTAGCAAGTAAAATAGTAGGAAGAACAAGCGATTATGTATCACATATCAGGAAAGACGGTTTTAGTCCAGATTCCATAAACGATGCCATAGAAAAGGAATTAAAACGATTGCAAACTGATTATATTGATCTCTATCAGCTACATTGGCCAGAACGTCTAACAAACACATTTGGGATAAGGGATTATGAACATGATCCCGAGGATTCTTGGAAAGACAATTTTAATGAAGTATTACATTCTTTGGAAAAGCAAATAAAAGCAGGCAGAATTAGACATATTGGTTTGTCCAATGAAAAAGCTTGGGGAACCATGCGATTTTTAGAAGAACATAAAATGCATCATTTACCTAAAATGATTACCATTCAAAATTCATACTCATTGCTTAACAGAACCTTTGAAGGTGATATTGCAGAGATTTCCCATCGAGAAAATATTGGACTATTATCGTATTCAACCTTAGCGTTTGGAATGCTTACAGGCAAATATATAAATGGTACGGCAAACCCGAAATCACGATTAAACCTGTTCCCTCACATGTCGCGTTACAGTAGTGAGCAATGTGTTGAAGCCACAAAGCGTTATTTGGAAATTGCCAAAAATAATGGTTTAAAATTGGCACAAATGGCATTGGCTTTTGTAAACCAACAGCCTTTTTTAACCAGTAATATTGTTGCAGCAACTAATTTAGAACAGCTTAAAGAAAATATAGAAAGTATTCATGTAACGTTAGGTGAAGATGTTTTAAAACAGATTAATGAAGTGCATGCTGTGATTCCTAATCCGGCGACTTGATTTTACTAACGTAGCTTGTCCCTGTTGCTTCGTTACCGCTAAGTTTGCCCCGTCCTGAATAAAGGCTACATAATTTTAAACATTATTTTTGAATTACATGGAACGGTGATTGGATGTGCGTTCTAACAATGCCTCGTACATTGTTGCTGCCTTTTTATCGAATTCTTTAGGGTCATTTATATTTTTTTTTACATCTTCCAGCCGTTGATCACCTCCTAAAATCACATCTATCTTATTGTTTTGTAAACCTTCAATAGTTTGTTGTGCGACCAAATCTGGTGTATCCATGGCATCTGTTTTAGCAGATTCCATCATAGGCGTAGCAGTAACTGTTGGGTAAACAGTGATTACTTGAATAGGGAAATCTTTTAATTCTCTTCTTATGGCTTCAGAAAACAACCTAACGCCACCTTTAGTTGCTGAATAAGATGCATAAAATGGCATACCAATAAGGCCTAAACCTGATGACACATTAACGATCGCTGCCTCTTTGCTCATTTTTAACAGAGGAAGCACATGCTTTGTAAGCAAAATTAATCCCGTAACGTTTATATTTATTTGGGCTACAATATCATCATCCGAAATGGACTCTAAGCTACCCGCACTCACCACACCTGCATTATTAATCAATACATCAACCGTATTCCATGAATTTGATATAACATTGACAAATTCATGTATGCTATTAGGTTTGGATATATCGCCTTGAAATAATAAAAATATGGCTTCAGGAAAATCGTTTTCTAGGCGCTTTAATTTGTCTACATTCCTTCCTATAACTGCAAAATCTCTAGTCCCTTTATGGTATAGTTCATTTATAATAGCATTACCAATACCACTACCCCCACCTGATATTACAACCTTTTTATTTTGAAAATTTTTCATATTAAAATGTTTAAATTCATTTTTCTCCATCATTACAGTCCATTAATTAGCACACCGAAAAATTTGTGCAACTTTAATTCAGGAAAGATATTACTTAGTCGACAACATTTAACTTACAAAATATATCGTAACTTACAAAATAATAGGTTAATTAAATTCAAATCAATAAAATGGCATGTTCTCAAGCAATGGTTTCAGTGCTTCACAATGCCGTTTTTATGAATATCCTGATATGGTTGGTGTAGCGGAATCTGGGGAAATTTGAAATAAGCCTGACTTAATAGTGGATTCCTGCTTTCGCAGGAATGACAAAAAAACAAAAAACCCTCACTAAACAAATAGTAAGGGTTTTTAAGTTATTTAATTTGATTACCATTTTTATCAAAAAAGTGGTATTCTAAATATGTGTAAGCGTCTCTTGGTAAAACTTTAACCCATTTTTTATGTTCAAAAAACCATTTTGAACGTGTAGATGGAAAACCTTTAGTTAAAAAGGCTGCTATAAAAGGATGCGTGTTTAAAGTCAGCTTTTTATAGTCTTTTTTGTATAATTGCTCTAGGTCGTGAGTTATTTTCGACACTATACCTATAGGAGCTTCAACTTCGGCACCATTAATGACTCCGTCTGGGTTTTCCTCGCGGGTTTCAATGTTCATTTCTGGACGAACGCGTTGTCTTGTAATTTGTATCAATCCAAATTTGCTAGGAGGCAATATTTTGTGTTTTGCTCTATCATCCTTCATTTCATCACGAAGGTGATTAAAGAGTTGTTGCCTGTTATCAGCATTGGTCATATCTATAAAATCGATTACAATAATACCTCCCATATCACGCAAGCGTAATTGTCGGGCTATTTCTGTAGCAGCGATTATATTAACTTCTAATGCTGTATCCTCTTGGTTATTGGCTTTGTTAGATCTGTTTCCGCTATTTACATCTATAACGTGCAGTGCTTCTGTGTGCTCTATAATTAAATAGGCACCTTTTGCCATAGATACGGTTTTACCGAAAGAGGTTTTTATTTGTCTTTCAATTCCGAATTTTTCAAATATTGGAACGTTTCCTTGATACAATTTAACTATTGATTCTTTGTTTGGTGCAATTTCTTGCACATAATCTTTAATTTGATAAAAAAGCTCTTCATCATCAACATGAATGCTTGTAAAGGTATCATTAAATATGTCTCGTAAAATGGACGAGGCTTTATTCATTTCTCCCAATACTTTACTTGGATGATGGGCTTTAATAAGTTTTTTACTCATTGCGGTCCAACGACTTAGCAAAATTTGTAAATCTTTATCTAGTTCGGCTACTTTTTTGCCTTGTGCTACAGTGCGTACAATAATGCCAAACCCTGGCGGCGTTATGCTTTTTACTAACCGTTTTAATCTGTCTTTTTCTTCTTTGTCTTCTATTTTTTGTGAAATAGAAATACGGTTGGAAAATGGAACTAAAACAATATATCTTCCAGCAATAGAAAGCTCGGAGCTTATTCTAGGGCCTTTGGTTGATATGGGTTCTTTTACTATTTGTACCAATAGCGATTGATTTGATTTTAAGACATCGGCAATTTTGCCGTCTTTATCAATATCTTTTTCAAATGGGAAATTTTTTAAAGAGAAATCTTTTAGTTTACCTGCACTTACATTTTTTGTGAATTTTAAAAGAGAAGGGAGCTTTGGCCCTAAATCATGATAGTGCAAAAAAGCATCTTTATCATAACCTACATTAACAAATGCAGCATTTAAACCAGGAACAGATTTTCTGATTTTGGCTATAAACACATCACCAACAGAAAAGTTGTTACCTCCTTCTTCTTTTTGTAATTCAATAAGTTTTCCATCTTTTAATAAGGCAAAATCAACATGCTCAGAACTAGATCTAATGATCAATTCTTTATCCATTGAGTTAATTTTTATCCATACTTTCAGATTTAAGTTAAAGGTTAAAAGTTAAAAGTTAAAAAGTTTTAAGGCTTTATAACCCTGAACCCTGAACCCAGAACCCAGAACCAAACGGTACAGATGGATTATACATTATTTTTTAATCTGATAATTGATATTGTTTTTCAACAGTCAGATTGAATACCTTAATTGAATAATATCGAATTTTATCAAATATTTAGTTAAGGTATTTCACAGGATTTTTTAAGTCCGTGGAGATCAATTCACGTAAAAGTTTAATACGTTTCAAAACCTCATTTCAAAGAGCGTTTTTTAAAATCGAAAAAAGTAGTTTATTATAACTACTTCTTCGAATTATTTTTTCTTTTTGTGACGATTAGCGCGTCTACGTTTTTTACGCTTGTGCGTTGCAACCTTATGTCTTTTACGTTTTTTACCACTTGGCATAAATAGTATATTTTTTGATTAATAATTTATTTTAATGCGTTATTTTACTTCTACATTACCTTTAACACCTTCAACAAAAACTTTTGCAGGTTTGAATGCAGGGATATTATGTGCAGGAATTTTAATAGTGGTATTTTTAGAAATATTTCTACCTGTTTTTTCTGCTCTTGTTTTAATAATGAAGCTACCAAAACCTCTTAGGTAAACATTATCTCCACTTTCTAAAGAAGTTTTTACTTCTTCCATAAATGTCTCAACAGTTGCTTGAACATCTCCTTTTTCTATTCCTAATTTCTCAGAAATTTTTGCTACTATATCAGCCTTCGTCATTTTTAATATTTTATTTTAGTTATTATATATTTAAAAGGGATGCAAATATAGGAATTAAAAATTCAATATTTCAAACCTAATTCATTAAAATTTAAGATTATAAACGTTTATTTTTGTTTGCTTCATATAATCGGCCCATGACATTTTTAAAAACCTTAATTAGTTGGTATTCAAACAATAAACGAGAACTTCCTTGGAGGCAAACCACTAACCCATATTACATTTGGTTATCTGAAATTATTCTGCAGCAAACCCAAATTGTACAAGGCCAGCCTTATTACGAGGCGTTTATAAAGGAGTTCCCGTCCATTTTTCATCTTGCAAGCGCTCAAGAAAGTCAGGTTTTAAAATTATGGCAAGGGTTGGGGTATTATTCCCGAGCAAGAAATTTACATGCCACAGCAAAGTACATTGTTGATGAGCTTAACGGTGTTTTTCCGAATACTTATAAGGAGTTATTAAAACTGAAAGGAGTGGGCGATTATACCGCGAGTGCAATCGCTTCTATTTGTTTTAACGAACCTATGGCTGTTGTTGATGGGAATGTATACAGAGTATTGTCCCGTTATTTTGGTATCAATACCCCAATTAATTCCAGTAACGGCGCCAAAGCGTTTAAGCAATTAGCACAACAACTTATAGATAAAAATAATCCTGCAGAATATAACCAAGCCATTATGGAATTTGGTGCTGTACAGTGTAAACCTCAAAACCCAAATTGTAGTGTTTGTCCTTTTCAGAATAGTTGCGTAGCTCTACAAAACAATCGAATCTCGGAATTGCCGGTTAAGATTAAAGCAGCGAAAGCTAAAAAGAAGTGTTTTAATTTTCTGGTTTTGGTATCAGAAGATAATAAGACTGTTTTAGAAAAAAGAAATGGGAAAGGTATTTGGCAGAACTTATATCAATTTCCTTTAATTGAAACCCAACAGGAAAAAAATTATGAGGACTTATTGCCGCTAGTTAAAGAGCATCACCTACTAAAAGAAATTCCTTTTGAACTCACACAATATAATGAGGACACAATCATTCACAGATTATCCCATCAGCATTTATATACGAAATTTTGGATTGTAACCCTTAACGCACCGTTAGCTAATGGCATTCCCATAAGCGAAGTTCGTAATTATGCAGTACCTATAGTCATAGGAAATTTTATCGACGCATTTAATTTTCAATAGAAACCTATGGGCAATCATAATTTTTTATTAATTTTAAAAAAATGATGGGCAATTGAGTAATTTTGCTATTTAATAAATAAACGATTATGTCAGGTACATTAAATAAAGTGATGCTAATTGGGCATTTAGGTGATGAAGTGAAAATGCATTATTTTGAAGGTGGTGGTTGTGTTGGACGTTTTCCATTGGCAACGAATGAAACCTACACAAGCAAACAAACCAATGAGCGTATTTCAAATACCGAGTGGCACAACATTGTGGTAAGAAATAAAGGTGCTGAAATATGTGAAAAGTATTTAAGCAAAGGCGATAAGGTTTATATTGAAGGCCGATTGAAAACCAGAAAATGGCAAGATGAAAGCGGGCAAGACCGTTATTCTACAGAAATTCAATGTACGGATTTCACATTTTTAACAACTAAAAAGGAAAGTGAAGGCAATGCGTCATCCAATGCTGCAACGGTGCCAAAGCCTGAACCAGTAAAACAAAAGGTTAATGAGCCACCTATTGAAGATGAAGAAGACGATCTTCCTTTTTAAAATTAGATTATTTGAATTACTTTTATTTGTTTAACTAATACCAAAGTATTTGGACCCCGACCCCCCGAGTTTTAATTTATTAATGATGACAGTTGATTTTTCAGTTGTTAGCGGTTTTGTTTTGATGTTTCTATTGTTGGTGTGTTCTGCACTTATTTCTGGTTCCGAAGTAGCTTTGTTTTCTCTTACTAAAACCGATATTGAAGATGGACTTTATAAAAAATCCAAACGCATTCAAATCATTTCCAAACTGTTAGAACGCCCAAAAAAATTATTGGCTACCATTCTTGTTGCCAATAATTTTATAAATATTGCTATTGTTATTCTATTTGCTTATTTGGGAGGTTTTATATTTAAAGACATTTTATCGCCCATTCTAAGATTCTTTATAGAAGTTGTTATTATCACCTTTTTAATATTGTTATTTGGAGAAATTTTACCAAAAATTTACGCCAGCAGAAACAAATTAAAATTTGCCATGTTCATGGCGTATCCATTGAGTGTTTTAGATGTGGTTTTGTCGCCTTTAAGTTTGCCTATGCGAAGTTTCACCATAGTAATCCATAAAAAATTAGGGAGGCAAAAAACCAATTTAAATGTTAATCAATTATCGCAAGCCCTTAAATTAACAAGCGAACACGATACGACGAAAGAAGAGCAAAAAATTTTGCAAGGCATCGTGTCTTTTGGAAACACAGATACCAAACAAGTGATGCGACCAAGAATAGACATTTTTGCCCTTAACATCGATCAAAATTATTCTGAAATTATGGCAGAAATAATCGAAAACGGTTACTCAAGAATCCCTGTTTTTAAAGATAATATAGATCAAATTGTTGGTATTCTTTATGTAAAAGATTTATTGCCCTATATAGATAGGAAAGAATTCGATTGGACAAGCTTAATGCGTGACCCATTTTTTGTTCCTGAAAAGAAAAAGCTAGACGATTTAATGGCGGAATTCCAACATAAAAAAGTGCATCTAGCGGTTGTAGTTGATGAGTATGGAGGGACGTCTGGGTTGATTTCTTTAGAAGATATTATTGAAGAAATTGTGGGAGATATTAGTGACGAGTTTGATGATGAAGATGTAACCTTTTCAAAATTAGATGAAAACAACTTTATTTTTGATGGCAAAACAGCTTTAAAGGATTTTTATAAAATTCTAAAAATAGATGATCCCATCGTTTTTGAAACCCATAAAGGAGAGGCAGAAACCGTTGCTGGCTTTGTTTTAGAAATCTTAGGAAGTTTTCCTAAGCAGGGCACAAAAATAAATTTTAAAAATTACGTTTTTACTATTGAAGCTTTAGATAAAAAACGAATTAAGCTCGTAAAATTAACCATACATAATGACTAAAACTTTTTATATCTTATTGTTTGTTATTGTGTTTTGTTCTTGCGGCGATCATGTTGTGCCTAAACCCAATGCCTATTTAAGGCTTGAATATCCAAAGGCAAAATATACGGAAGCGCAAGTGGAATCGCCATTCTCTTTTGAAGTGAATCAATTGGCTACCAATATAACAGCTAAAGCTATAGAAAGTACTACAGAAAGTTATGGTGTTACTATTGAATATCCATCATTAAAAGGCACCATATTCTTAACCTATAAATCTATTGATAACAATCAGGATAATTTAATTACGTTTTTGCGCGATGCTCAAAAATTCACTACAGAACACATGATTAAAGCAGATGAAATCCCTGTGTACCCTTATGAAAATAAAGAGAAAAAAGTATATGGAATGTTTTCTGAATTAAAGGGGGATGTAGCATCACAAGCACAGTTTTATGTAACCGATAGTATAAATCATTTTTTAACGGGCTCGCTTTATTTTTATGCCAAACCCAATTACGATTCTATTTTGCCCGCAGCAAATTATTTAGGAAAAGATATTAAGCATATCATGGAAACGGTCAAGTGGAAAGAATAAGAAACTGTTTAAGTTTTGTTTATGGATGCTTTTTTGAATTATTTTTGGGTCAGATGAGGCGGATTTTTTTTAATAGCAGAGCTATTAGAAAAAAATTCAACGAAATATGGGTCAAAAAGAAACAAAAAATGGCTTTTAGATAAAATTTAAACAGTTTCTAAATGCCTAATTTATTTTAAAAGTTCTTGGGCATTTTTGATGCTAGAATTCATTTTATCACGTAGTGCTTTTATTTTAGCTTCTTCTTCATCTAAAAACGTCTGCTTTTCGTCCGTCAAAGCTTTTCCTTTAAGGATTTCATCAGAATCAAAACGTTCGCCAAAGCCTTTCATCCAATCCATCATGGCTTTATGGGAGTCTTTTAAATTTTGATTAGCATTCACAAGCACCTCGGTAGAATCAGTATCTTTTATTTTTTTATCTATTTGACTTATTAAATTACCAATCGTTCCCATTTTTGGCATGACTTCATCATGTACTGCCAAAACCTCTTGCATTTGGGATTTTTCATTAGTGGATGCTTTGTTTTCATTTTTACAGCTTGTTGCTATAAAAAGTGCAAACATGCATGTAATAGTAAATTTTAATAGTTTCATTAAGATGGAAATTTAACTGAAACAAATTTAAGGAAAGTAAATAGACTTTGTACTTTGCATATTTAACTTTTTACTTAAAGAGGCAAATACCTTCTTATAAATATTTAATGGTGAAAAATTATTATAAGACATATTTTTTTACGAACTTTAGTAGATTAGTAATTCTCAAAAATTTTGCATTATGAAATCTTCTGCCTCCGTAGCAATTAAATATGGTGTTTTTACAGCACTTACCTTAATCATATATTTTTTAGCATTAAAATTAATAGGTCTTCATAATAACCCATGGTTTAGAATTTTTAACGGACCTATTATGGCTTATGCCATTTATGTTGCCATTAAAAATTTCAAAAATAGTAGCGGTTCCGAATTTGATTATGGTAGTGGTTTTAAAACAGGACTTTCAACTGGATTTATCGCAACCGTTTTATTTGCTGCTTTTATGTGTATTTACATGTTTTATTTAGATACTGCATTTACCAATAATTTGCTTAGAAATTGGTTCTCTGATTTTGATTACGGAAGTGGTATTTTAGTGTTCATAATTTTAATAGAAGGACTGGCTTCTACAGTTGTTTTAACACTTACCTGCATGCAACTTTTTAAAAACAGCAAAAATTTTCTTCAAAACAAATAAAACATTTGCAGTTTAATTAATTAGGAGTATATTTGCACTCATTTTTGAACAAAATTAATTAATAAAACGTTACGCTATGTACGCAATTGTAGAGATAGCAGGGCAACAATTTAAAGTTGTAAAAGACCAAAAAGTTTTTGTTCACCGTTTACAAACTGAAGAAGGAAAGCAAGTCGCTTTTGATAATGTTCTTCTTATTGGTGATGGTGACAATGTAACTGTAGGCGCCCCAGCTATAGACGGAGCTCAAGTAGGAGCAAAAGTCATAAAGCACCTTAAGGGTGATAAAGTCATCGTTTTCAAAAAGAAGAGACGTAAAGGATACCGTGTTAAAAACGGTCACCGTCAATCTTTAACTGAAATCATCATTGAAAGCATCGCTGCTTCGGGAGCCAAAAAGGCTGCCAAAGTTGAAAATGAAGGGGCCAAAAAGGCTGCCAAAGTTGAAAAAGCTACTCCAGTAAAAGAAGCTAAAAAAACAACTAAAAAAGAAGTTGAAGTAAGTGATAATTTGGTAACGCGTGCAGAGCACAGAGCTGAAGATGCAAATATCGAAATTAATATCGATAAAGTACTTCACAGCATTGGTACGGCGACTAAAGCAGAAGCTGATGATTTGAAAGAAATCAACGGTATTGGCCCAGCTTATGAGCAACGTTTGAATGAAATAGGCATTTACACTTACGAGCAAATTAGCAAATTAAAAGCTGCAGATAGACAAGAACTTTCTGCTATTGAAGGCATCACTCGTGAAAAAATCGAAGCTGAAGAGTGGGTAAAACAGGCAAAAGATTTGTTGAAAAACAAAAATAAGTAACCATATAAAAACTTAAGACAATGGCACATAAAAAAGGAGTCGGAAGTTCTAAAAACGGTAGAGAATCAGAATCAAAACGCTTAGGTGTTAAGATTTTTGGTGGTCAAGCTGCAATAGCTGGAAACATTATCGTAAGACAAAGAGGAAATACACACCATCCAGGTGAAAACGTATATTCTTCAAAAGACCATACATTACACGCTTATGTTGATGGCGTTGTAAAATTCACAAAGAAAAAAGATAACAAATCTTATGTTTCTATTGAGCCTTTTGAGGTTTAAGAAATAATTTTCTTTTTAAAGTATAAGCCCTTTCTGGAAACAGAAAGGGCTTGTTTGTTTCAACCATTTTTTCCTGAAGATGAACAAAATGTTAATTAATTGCAAAACAGGGTGCTTTTCTTTGATAATTTAACAGTAAGATAAAAATCGTTTAAAATGCTTTATTGAGCTATTTTGTTATTTCGCCTAAATAACTAATCAAAATAGCAACCATGAAAAAACACTATGTATTATTATGTATTACGTTTATATGTTCGTTAGCAACTTTTGCACAAAATGGAAATATAAAAGGAGTAATAGCAGATGAAAATGGTATTACTGTACCCGGGGCAACAATTATCATAGAAGAACTAAAAAAAGGTACAGTTTCCGACTTTAATGGAAATTTCACCATTGTGGATATTCCAGAGGGTACCTATAGTTTATCAATTAAATATTTAGGATATTCAGATTTTAAACAAGAGGCGGTTGTATCTGATTCAGAAACAATTAGTATCAACGTAATTTTAAGGTCTAGAGACACCGAATTGGATGAAGTTGAAATTACAGGATATACTTTAGGTGGACAGGCAAGGGCTTTAAACATTCAAAAAAACAAACAAAACATTACCAACATCGTATCAACAGACCAAATTGGTAAATTCCCAGATGCCAATATTGGAGATGCCGTAAAACGTATTCCCGGTATTACTATGCAAGTAGACCAAGGTGAGGCACGTAACATTATTATTCGTGGTTTATCACCACAATTAAATTCGGTAACATTAAACGGTAGCCGTATCCCTTCTGCTGAAGGCGATAATAGGAATGTTCAAATGGATTTAATTCCAGCCGATATGATTCAAACCATTGAAGTTAGTAAAGCAGTAACACCAGATATGGACGCCGATGCGTTAGGAGGTTCGGTAAACTTGGTAACAAGAACATCACCTCAAGGTTTTCGTTTATCGGCAACTGCGGGTTCTGGAGTAAGTTATATTACTAATAAAAGAATACTTAATGGCTCATTTTTGTTGGGCGATAAGTCTAATGACGGCAAATTTGGCTATATGCTTTCAGCGTCTTTCAATGATACTGATTTTGGAAGTGATAACGTTGAAGCAGAATGGGAAGACGAATTTGAATATAATGCTTTGGATGACGAAGATAATTTACAAGAAGTAGATGTAAACCCGTATGCGAAAGTATCTGAGATTCGAGAGTATTTAGTACAACGTATTCGTCGAAGTTTTTCAGCAAATTTTGATTACAATCTAAATGACAATAACAACATTTATTTGAAATCTATTTATAATTGGAGAGATGATCGTGAAAATAGATTTCGTTTAGAGCATGAGATTTTAGATGGCGAAGATATTGAAACGGGCGATTTTACAGTTGATGGAAATGGTAATTTAACATCATTTCCGGTAGAAGTAGGCAGGCAATCTAAAGGTGGTATTGGTAATAACCGCAATAAAAATAGACGTTTAGAAGACCAACGTATGTTTAACTTTAGTTTAGGTGGCGAGCATTTGGCCAATACATTGCAAATAGATTGGATGGCTTCATTTGCTAAAGCATCCGAAGAACGTTTAAACGAACGTTATTTAAGTTATGAAAGTGAGTATAGCGTAGCATTCAATAACAATGCGGATAAACCATTATTTACACCATTGAATGTATCTGATGCTCATTTCAATAATTTTGAATTTAAAGAGTTAACAGAAGAAAATCAATATACTGAAGAAAAGGATTTTAATATGTTTGCCAACTTTAAATTACCACTAAATATATTCCAACAAGAAGATGGCTTTTTAAAGTTTGGCGCTAGAGCTAGATTGAAAAATAAAAATAGAGACAACGACTTTACCGAATATAGTCCAGAGAGTGCTACTTTCGAATCCTTAGGTGGTGTGCCAACTCGTGATTATTCGGACAATAATTATTTAGCAGGAAGACAATATGCCGTTGGAAGATTTGTAATTCCTGAGTTTTTAGGAGGGTTAAAATTAAACGATGTCGCTCAATTTGAAGCAGAAGGTTTACCTGAAGAATACCTAACGGCAAATTTCGATGTGGATGAAAACGTGTATGCTGGTTATGCTATGACCAGTCAAAAACTATCCAATAATTTAAGTATGTTAGTTGGTTTAAGGCTAGAACATACCAGTATCAATAGTATAGGAAATGAATTGATTTTTGATGTGGATGGCGATTTCGCAGGAACAAACGAATTAGAAGATGAGAGTTCATATACTAATATTTTGCCAGGTCTTCATTTAAAATATGATGCTACAGATAACACTGTTTTACGTTTTGCGTGGACTAACACTTTAGCAAGACCGAATTATGTTGATTTAGTGCCTTTTAGGGAAATTAACAATGAAGACGAAGAGATTTATTTAGGTAATTCTGAGTTAGAACCAACAACCTCTATGAATTTTGATGTGATGGCAGAACATTATTTTAAATCGGTGGGGATCCTATCTGCAGGGGTATTCTATAAAGACATTAAAGATTTTGTATACACAAGTCAATCGGAAGACACGAATGGGTATGAAGTGTATCAACCATTAAATGGCGAGGGCGCTACCGTACTTGGGGCAGAATTTTCATTACAGCGTCAGTTGGATTTCTTACCGGGTTTTGCAAAAAACTTTAGCATTTATTTAAACTATACCTATTTAACCTCTGATGCCAAAGGCATTAAAAATGAAGATGGTGAAGAACGTAGTGATTTAGACTTGCCACAAACAGCGCCAAATATGTTTAATGCCTCTTTAGGTTATGCCAGTAAAAACTTAAGCTTGCGTTTATCTGGAAATTATTCAGATTCTTACATTGATGAAATTGGTGGTCGTGCTTTTGAAGACAGATATTATGATGAGCAATTCTTTTTAGACTTCAATGCCAATATTTCAATAAATAAAAATTTAAGTTTATATGTAGATTTAAATAACATTACCAATCAGCCTTTACGTTATTTCCAAGGTGTTCAATCTAGAACCATGCAAATGGAATATTATGGCAGACGCTTAACCTTTGGTTTAAAATATGATTTGTTTAAGAAAAATTAAGAAAGGGCATGAATAAAATAAAAGTAAATCTTGTTTTTGGAATTACCGTTTTATTGTTGTCTTGCGCCGCTAAATTACCAGAAATTGTCGCCACAACCGTTACAGAGAAAACCCCGCACGATACCGATGACCCTGCTATTTGGATAAACAAAGACAACCCAGAAGCAAGTATTGTTTTTGGTACGGATAAAGATGAGATTAATGGAGGGGTATATGCTTTTAATTTAGATGGAAAAATCATAAAAGAGAAAAGCATTACCAACATTAGCTATCCAAATAATGTAGATGTAGCATATGGTTTTAAATTAAATGATTCCACAACAACCGATATTATGGTGTTTTCTGAAAGGGAAAAACATCAAATACGCTTGTTTTCTGTACCCGATATGACACCATTGGATAACGGTGGGTTCAAAGTTTTTGAAGATGAAACCAATGTGGAAATGAAACGTCCCATGGGAGTGGCACTTTATAAAAATCCAGAAACAGGACATATTTCGGTTTTTATTAGTAGAAAAAATGGGCCATCAAAAGGGTATTTATATCAATATGAATTAGTTTCAGATTCATTAGGTATAAAAGCTAATTTACTTAGGAAACTAGGTGCATTTAGCGGGCAAAAAGAGATTGAAGCCATAGCGGTTGACCATGAAACTGGATTTGTATACTATTCCGATGAAGGTGTTGGTATTAGAAAGTACCATGCCAATCCAACAAAAGGCGATGTGGAAATTGCTCTTTTTGGAGGCGAACATTTTAAAGATGATGTAGAAGGTATTGCTATTGCAAAGTATAAAGATAGAGGCTATTTAATAGTATCCAACCAGCAAGCTCATACCTTTAACATTTTCAATTTAGAAACCAATACGTTTATTAAAGAACTTAATTTGGGGACAATAGAAACCGATGGTTGCGATGTGACGACAGTTCCTTTAGGAAGCAAATTCCCCAACGGATTATTTGTATCCATGAATGATGAAATGAATTTCTTCTTCCACGATTTAGCAAAGCTTAAATTAGTAGAGTAATACCATTTATTAAATATCGTAGAACCCTTTTTGGAAACAAAAAGGGTTTTTTTGGTTTTTAATCAGTAACCTTTTTTTACTAGGTTCAAAATTAAAATATTGTATTTTTGAATAAACCGAAAAGCAATAATTATGAAATCCATTTTAAAAGCTAGTTTAATATTTTTATTTGTTATGAATTTATCTGAAATAAAAGCACAAGAACAAAAAACTGAATTCGACAATCATTTTACCCATGTTGTTTACTTTTGGCTAAAAAATCCAGATAGTGCAGAAGACAAAAAAGCATTTTTAACTTCACTTAAAAATTTTATGTCTAAAAGTGAATATGCTAAAACCAAGTTTATTGGGGAGCCAGCAGGAACATCACGAGATGTTGTTGATGGTAGTTTCACCTATTCATTGATACTTTCGTTTCCCTCCAAAGAGGTTCAAGATAAATATCAAAAAGAAGCACCTCATGTAAAATTTGTTGAAGAATCCCAGCATCTTTGGGAGCGTGTGGTAGTTTACGATTCCGTAGGCATATAATTAAATTCAAGGCTCTTTAAATTAAGAGCTTTTTAATTGATTTTCATTCAATAAATTAGTAACTTAGGCTATTACAAAATAGTGTTTTAATAAAATTAATAGCTTTATGGAACCTTTCAGATCAGAAATTAGAAATACCCCAAGCGCTCAAACCATCAAAATTTATTTAAGTGATGAGTCTTTAGACATGAAAGTTAAACATCATTTAGAAAGTTTTAAGGAGATTGATTTTATTGAAATTAGGGAAACCGTTGAGCAAAATAGAGGTGATGAAAACCTGACTGTATTTTTAAAAGATGATATCGATATCAATAAAATGAAAACTTGTATTGATTCTAGCTTGTGGTGGTATTTTGAAGAGGATTTGGTAGATTGATTTGATTCATTATATAATTTAGAGAATCACTAATTGATATTCCCGGTGTTTATATAAACCAAAACATCATTAATGCATTTATCCAATTCGGTTTGGATCTCCTTGCTCCAAAATCTGAAAACCATATAGCCCATATTTTGTAGTTCTTGATTCATTTCTCTATCGCGTTGCATATTGCGTTCTATTTTTGGAATCCAAAAACCACGATTGTTTTTTATGGTTTCCCTTCGTTCATCCCAATTGTAGCCATGCCAAAACTCCCCATCAATAAAGATAATTAATTTGTATTTTTTTATGGAGATATCGGGTTTCCCAGGGAGAGCTTTATTGTTAATTCGATATCGAATCCCTTTAGCCCACAACGCTTTACGAAACAACAATTCTGGCTTGGAGTTTTTACCCTTAATTTTGCTCATCATTTTAGAGCGTTTTTGGGTAGTATAAAAACCAGAAGCGTCATTAAAGCGTGGGACTATTATTTTAGGCTCTTTGTATTCCATAATTTCTATGGAATTTAAGGATTTTTATTGAAACGAAAAACCCTCACATCCCGATAACTATCGGGACTGCAAGGGTTTCTAATATCTAAAAGCGAAGCGTTCTAACTGTCTAGTATCTATAATACTCAGGTTTAAAAGGCCCTTCAACACTTACACCTATATATTCTGCTTGGTCTGGTTTAAGTTCTGTAAGCTCAACGCCAATTTTAGCTAGGTGTAATTTTGCTACTTTTTCATCAAGATGTTTAGGCAACATATATACATCATTTCCGTAAGCATCGTTATTGGTCCAAAGTTCAATTTGAGCTAGGGTTTGGTTTGTAAACGAGTTACTCATTACAAAACTTGGGTGACCCATGGCACAACCTAAATTAACCAATCGGCCTTCAGCTAAAATAATGATATCTTTACCGTTAATGGTATATTTATCAACTTGAGGTTTAATGGTGTTTTTAGTATGACCGTAATTTTTATTTAACCACGCCATGTCTATTTCATTATCAAAATGTCCGATGTTACAAATAATGGTTTTGTCTTTTACAGCTTCAAAATGTTCGCTACGTACAATATCTTTATTTCCTGTAGTAGTAATAATAATATCGGCATTAGCAACAACGGTTTCTAGTTTTTTAACTTCAAAACCATCCATGGCAGCTTGTAATGCACAAATCGGGTCGATTTCAGTAACGGTTACAATGCTTCCTGCACCTTTAAAAGAAGCAGCGGTACCTTTTCCAACATCACCATAACCGCAAACAACCACACGCTTTCCTGCCAACATAATATCGGTAGCACGACGAACAGCATCTACAGCACTTTCTTTGCAACCGTATTTATTATCGAATTTAGATTTTGTAACACTATCATTTACATTAATAGCAGGCATAGGTAAGGTGCCTTTTTTTACACGTTCGTAAAGTCTGTGAACACCTGTTGTGGTCTCTTCACTCAATCCTTTAATACCAGCAATTAATTCTGGATAACGATCCAAAACCATGTTGGTTAAATCGCCACCATCATCAAGAATCATGTTCAATGGTTTTCTGTCTTCACCAAAAAATAAGGTTTGCTCAATACACCAATCAAATTCTTCTTCTGTCATGTCTTTCCAAGCGTAAACAGAAGTTCCTGCAGCGGCAATAGCAGCAGCGGCTTGATCTTGTGTTGAAAAAATGTTACAAGAACTCCACGTAACTTCTGCTCCTAAAGCTTGCAAGGTTTCAATTAACACTGCGGTTTGAATCGTCATGTGCAAACAGCCAGCTATTCTTGCACCTTTAAGTGGTTGAGAATTGCCATATTCTTCACGAAGACTCATAAGCCCAGGCATTTCAGCTTCAGCCAACTCAATTTCTTTTCGTCCCCAAGCTGCAAGTGATATATCTTTAACTTTATTAGCTGTGTAAGGAATTGTTTTTGTACTCATATCAATTTTTATTTTTGTTTTAAAACCAAACACTCTTGAGATTTGAACTTAAATAGTTAAATTCGCTTATCAAAAATGTTCGCCACTCTAGGCTGCACAAAGATAAGTAATAACTTTCAGAAAATTAAATGCCTCTTTATAAAACTATTAATCCAAATTCAAAAACATGTGTTAAAATCTGGAAGATTGAGGAATCTTATGAAGTTTTGTTTCAATCTGTAAACTTAAGACCAGAATGTTTAAAGCGTGTTTTAGGAATGAAGAGTGAGCTGCATCAACGTGGCTTTTTAAGTGTTAGAAAATTATTGGCTGAATTTGGATATTCAGATTTTGATTTGTTTTATGATGCCTGTGGTAAACCGCATTTAAAAGATGGCAAACAAATTTCAATTACCCATTCGTTTAATTTTTCGGGAGTGATAGTTAGCGATGATAGTATTGGTATCGATATTGAAAAACAACGAAATAAAATAACCGTTATCGCTCATAAATTTATAGGGTATGAGAACCAATATTTATCTGAAAATGATGCAGATTATATTAAAAAGTTAACCGTCATTTGGTGTGTAAAAGAAGCATTATATAAACTTTTTGCAACGCCTCACTTGAGTTTTAAAAAGCATTGTTTGGTTATTCCAGTTTCGGATAATGAAACGGAAACTGTGGCCTGGATTGAATATGAAAATAAAAAGTTTAGATACCATATCCAGTTTCTAGAATTTGAAGGCTTTACTTGTGCTTACGCCATTCCTTAGATGAACAGTATTTATAGAAACATACAAGCTTCGATAAAAAATGGCGAAAAGCTTTTGGCAGTTTTAATTGACCCTGATAAATTTTCTATTGAAAAAGTTTCTGGTTTTATTGAAAAAGTAAACCAATCTCAGGCAACACATATTTTTGTTGGCGGTAGTACGGTAAATGAACAAGATACGGAGATTTTAGTCATCGAAATAAAAAAGCATACCAACCTTCCAATCATATTATTCCCGGGCGATGTCACCCAAATTACGAACAAAGCCCATGCATTATTATTTTTAAGTTTAATTTCCGGAAGAAATCCAGAATACTTAATTGGGAAGCATGTGGAAGCTATTTCAAAAATAAAAAACACCAATTTGGAAGTCATTCCGACAGGTTATATACTAATTGAAAATGGAAAAGAAACCGCTGTTGAAAAAGTAACAGGAACAAAACCTATTCCTAGAGAACAAATTCAGGAAATTATTGATACAGCCAAAGCCGGAGAGCTTTTAGGAATGAAACTTATATATTTGGAAGCTGGCAGTGGCGCAAAAGCACCTATAACAAACCAGATAATTAGTTTAGTAAAACAAGCATTGGTAATCCCATTAATTGTTGGAGGAGGAATCAGAAATAAAGAACAATTAGAAAATGCTTATAATTCAGGAGCAGATCTAGTAGTCATTGGTACTGCTTTTGAAGAAGATGAATCATTTTTTGAAGAACTTAGATGGTAAATTGTCTTGGTGAACTTGTTTCAGCATCACACAAATAAAATATGAATCATATTCACTAATAAAATAAAATTAATTTAAGAACATGAAAATATCAGTAGAATTAACATTAACACCATTGCAAGACACTTATGAACCTGCCATCATTCATTTTATTAAAAAGCTTAGAGCTTCCAATTTAAAGGTGTTGGAAAATCCTTTAAGCACCCAGGTTTATGGCGATTATGATGAAGTGATGCAGGTGCTCACCGCCGAAATAAAAGAAGCTTTCGAACTTGTAGAACGTGGTTTGTTATACATGAAAATTGTAAAATCAGACAGATACGATTATGAACCCCATTTTTGATTTTTTCTTAAAATCTTACCAAGATAAAAGCACTTTTGTAATTATTCTAGAAGCCATTGTTTTAGTTACTGGAATCGCAAGTGTTTGGTATGCTAAAAAAGAAAATATCTTGGTTTACCCTACAGGATTAATAGCAACAGTAATTTCGGTTTATCTTTTGTTAATAGATAAATTATATGGTGATATGATGATAAATTTTTATTTTTCCATCATGAGTATTTATGGTTGGTGGAATTGGTCGCGAATAGAGAACAATCAAAAAGTGGTCAAAATTTCAAGAACAAACACCAAGGAAAAAATGATTGGGTTTGGCTTGTTTTTTTCAACAGTAGCGTTTACATATATAGTTTATAGGATTTTTGGAAATGAAATAACAACCTCTAATTATGTTGATATGATTACTTCTGGTATATTTTTTACTGCTATGTGGTATATGGCAAAAAAGAAAATTGAAAATTGGACACTTTGGATTATAGCAGATATTATTACGGTTCCACTTTATGCCTATAGAGGATGGGGGATGCTGTCGTTTCAATACATTATATTTACAATTTTGGCAATACAAGCATATTCTTTATGGAGGAAAAGTTTAAACAACAACCAGCAAATTGTATAAAAGTAGTTTTGTTTGGTCCGGAATCTACTGGAAAAACAACATTGTCCTTACAATTAGCAAGACATTATAATTCTGTTTGGGTACCAGAGTATGCTCGAGAGTATCTTCAGAATAAATGGAACAACGAACGCAAAACTTGCGAACCAAAAGATTTATTGCCTATAGCAGAGGGTCAAATGGATTTAGAGAACAAATTGGCACAAAAAACAGATACCATTTTAATTTGCGATACGGATTTGTTAGAAACCAAAGTATATTCAGAAGCTTATTATTTAGGTTATAGTGATCCAATGCTTGAAAAATATGCTTTAGAAAATACATATGATTTATATTTTTTGACTTATATTGACACGCCTTGGGAAGCAGATGATTTAAGAGATAGGCCAAACCATAGAGAAGCCATGTTTAAGGCTTTTGAAAACGCATTGATTGATAACAATCGCCCGTATATTTTATTAAAAGGAAATAAAAAAGAACGCTTGGAAACAGCTGTAAAATATATAGATAAGCTATTAAAGAACTAACATGTTATGTTTGCAGAAAAGGATATACAACAAATAAATGACTACGGTTTAACGGTAGAAAAGGTTAACTCTCAAATAGAAACCATTAAATCTGGAATGACGTATTCCCATTTAATTGAACCCGCTGGCATTGGTAACGGCATTTTAAAAGTTCAAGCTAAATTTGAAGATTATCTTAATGAATTTGATAGTAAACGCAACAATTTAGCTATTGTGAAATTTGTACCAGCCTCGGGAGCTGCTTCTCGAATGTTCAAATTTTTGTTTCAGTTTTTAAAGGAATACGATCCAAATAAAGAAAGCATAGAAGGCTATACAAAAAAGAACAAAGATGTTTCGGTATTTGTAAAGGGTCTTGAAAAGTTACCTTTTTATGATATTGTTCGAAATAAAGCGATGGAGATCAATCCAAATTACAACAATTTATCTTTAGGAGAGCAATGTGTTTTATTTGTAAAAGCCATGCTCGATGCCAACCAATTAAATTATAGCTTTTATCCAAAAGGGCTGTTGCCATTTCATAAATATAAAACAGGGGTTTCCACAGCATTTAAAGAACATTTGTTAGAAGCAGCCTTATGCGCTTCATCAAACAACAAGGCTAATTTGCATTTTACCGTTTCTGAGGCTCATACTGAGATGTTTAATAATGAATTAGAAAGTATTAAAGAAGATTTAGAAAAAGAGACCAACACAATATTTAATGTGTCATTTTCTTATCAAAGCAAATCTACCGACACCATTGCAATAACTGCTACCGATGAGCTTTATAGAAATGAAGATGGCAGTTTATTGTTTAGACCATCTGGCCATGGGGCTTTAATAGAAAATCTTAATACGCTTGATTACGATTTAATTTTCATTAAAAATATTGACAATATCGTCGTTTTTGAACAAAATAAGCCCTTATCCGATTATAAAAAATTGGTAGCTGGCGTGCTTTTAAAAATACAGGAACAAACTTTTAAATACATGCATAAATTTGATGAAGATGAGATATTAGAAGATGAAATTTACAACATTGAATTATTTGTCATAAACAGGCTGAATGTAGATTTGGGCGACGCATACAAAGAGTTCAGTCCAGAAGAAAAAATAGGTTATTTAAGAGATAAATTGAATAAACCCATACGTGTTTGTGGCATGGTTAAAAATGAAGGCGAACCTGGAGGAGGCCCATTTTGGGTAAAAGATGAAAATGATAATCTTTCATTAGGAATTATCGAGTTTGCACAAATAGATTTTGATAATAATGAACAAAAAGACATTGCAAATAGTGCCACGCATTTTAACCCAACCGATTTGGTTTGTGGTGTAAGAGATTATAAAGGCAATAAATTTAATCTAACGGATTTTGTTGATCCTAAAGCGGCATTTATTACGATGAAATCCCAAGGAGGAGTAGATATTAAAGCTTATGAATTGCCAGGCTTATGGAATGGAAGTATGGCACATTGGAATTCCATTTTTGTTGAAATTCCAGTAAGCACTTTTAACCCAGTAAAAACCGTAAACGATTTACTAAAACCTGCCCATCAAGTTGAATGATGTTTGATAAAGATGCTTTACTAAATGAATTGACTTTTAAAGCAACACGAAGTTCGGGTGCTGGTGGGCAACATGTTAATAAGGTATCATCAAAGGTTGAATTGATTTTTAATATACTGGAATCTTCCGTTTTTAATGAAGCACAAAAAGGACGGCTTCAAAATAAACTTCAAAATAGATTAACAAAAGAAGGTATTCTTATGTTGCAATGCGATGAAAGTCGAAGTCAACATAAAAATAAAGAACTCGCCATTAAACGTTTTTTAGAGCTCATTGAAAAGGGTTTAATCATTCCAAAAAAAAGAATTCCAACAAAAATTCCTAGGGCTGTTATAAAAAAACGTTTAAAAAGTAAACGTAACCTATCTGATAAAAAGGCATATAGAAAAAAACCGGACATCGATTAAAATAAATCGTAAATCGTAAAAGGTAAATCAAAAATCTAATATATCTTTGCATCGTTCTCATAAAGGGGTGCCTATATCGGCTGAGATCATACCCAATGAACCTAGAACAGGTAATGCTGTTTAGGGAATCGATAAAATAGCTATTTAGATATATATTCAAGTGATATGAGCACTTACAGATATTTTTTAAATATTTATTTATCTAAAAATTAATTATTAACAACAAAGAATAATTACCTCTTTTTATTCGATTATTAACGTAATCGTAATGAAATCTACTATTCTTAAAAATGTATTTTTATCATTCCTGCGAATGCAGGAATCCTATCAAGGGAAACTATCTGTTTTCTTTTTTTTCTTAATTATTTTCAGTGCTAATGCACAAACCAATCAAATTCAACAAGATTCAACGAAAATTGAATCACTCGACGAAGTTTTGGTAAACGCGGTTCGTGTAAATGCCACATCGCCGATTACACATTCTAACATCACTAAAAAAGAGTTGGAAAAACGCAATTTAGGTCAAGATTTACCTATTCTACTAAATTATTTACCATCTGTTGTCACCACTAGTGATGCAGGTGCTGGTGTTGGTTATACTGGAATACGAGTGCGTGGTGTCAGTTCACAGTCTACCAACGTAACCATTAACGGTATTCCGTATAACGATAGTGAGTCGTTAGGAACGTTTTGGGTTAATCTGGGCGATTTCACATCATCGGTTGAAAGCTTGCAATTGCAAAGAGGTGTCGGCACCAGTACGAATGGTTCAGGCGCCTTTGGGGCCAGTATTAATGTGCTCACTCAGGCCGTTTCTAATGAAGCAAATGGTGAAATTTCCAATAGTTTTGGAAGTTTTAATACCAGAAAACACAACGTGAAATTTAGTACAGGTTTAATCAATGATTACTTTGAATTGTCAGGGCGATTATCCCAAATTAATTCAGATGGATATGTAGATAGAGCGTCTTCAGATTTAAAATCATATTTTCTTCAAGGAACATATAAAGATGATAATACGTTGATTAAAGCTCTGGCCTTTGGAGGCGCTGAAGTCACCTATCAAGCCTGGAATGGTATTGATGCAGAAACTTTGGCAACTGACCGAACATTTAATCCGTCAGGTATATACACAGACGAAAATGATGTTACCAGATTTCATGATAATGAAGTGGACGACTATAAACAAGACCATTATCAATTACATTGGAATGAACGCTATAACAACAATTGGTCAACTAATTTAGGTTTGAATTATACCTATGGTCGCGGTTTTTTTGAACAATATAAAGAAGATGAAGATTTTGCCGATTATAGTTTAACCGAAATGACCATTGGAGGAGAAACTATAAATACAACCGATTTAATTCGTCGCCGTTGGTTAGATAACGATTTTTATGTTGTTACTGCGAGTGCTAATTATAAAAATAATAATCTGGATATGTCTTTTGGAACATCATA
This sequence comes from Confluentibacter flavum, assembly GCF_002843175.1. Lineage (GTDB taxonomy): Bacteria > Bacteroidota > Bacteroidia > Flavobacteriales > Flavobacteriaceae > Confluentibacter > Confluentibacter flavum. Next base: position 8,403 of record NZ_PJEO01000043.1, on the reverse strand, counting down.
CAGTAATTATATTGGCAAGCATTTTGGTGAAATTATTTGGGCACGATATGCAAGTGATTCTGAAATAGGCGACCATTATTATGATGGTGTTGGAAAGAAAAAGGACTTCAGTTTATTCACTAAAGCAACCTATAAGCTAAATGATAAAGTAAGTTTGTATGGCGATTTACAGATGCGTTTCATTGATTATAAAACAACAGGTTTAAGCTCAGATGTAGTGCCTTTTAATATTGATGAAAACTATGGTTTTTTCAATCCAAAAGCAGGTATTACTTATGAATTAGATGTTAATAATTATATTTATGCGTCATATGCTCGAGCCAATAGGGAACCAAGTAGAAGTGATTTTGAAAGCAATCCAAATGTCAGGCCCGAACAGTTAAACGATTTTGAGTTAGGTTGGAGACACACTAACAATAATTTCAGGATAAACACGAATGCATATTACATGTTGTATAATGAGCAATTGGTATTATCGGGTGCGCTTGATAATACGGGGGCGCCAATAAGAACCAATAGTGGTGCGAGTTATAGATTGGGCCTAGAGGTTGATGCCGCCATCCAAATCTCTAAAAAGTTTGCCATTCAACCAAATTTCACAATAAGTTCGAATAAAAACAAAGAAACTATTATTTCACAAGATGGAGGGTTAGTTGATTTAGGAAAAACAAACATTTCATTTTCACCAGATTTTGTTGCTGCAAATGCATTGGTTTTTCAACCAACAACAAACTTTCAAATGTCATTTTTAAGTAAGTATGTTGGTGAGCAATATATGGGAAATACCGATTCTGAAGCATCAAAATTAGAGAGTTATTTCGTGAATGATTTTAATGTGACTTATGAAATAAAACCTAATTCCATCTTCAAATCAATTGTATTGTCCGGATTGGTCAATAACATTTTTGGAGAAAAATATGTGTCTAATGGGTATTACTTTACCTATGATGATGATTTTTCAAATCCAGGAACCATCACAACCATTGAAGGCGCCGGCTATTATCCGCAAGCAACTACAAATTTCTTAATTGGAATGACATTAAAATTCTAAAGATGGCCTCTTAATTCCCCTCCTTTGGAGGGGTTAGGGGAGGCTAATTATAAATCAAAAGATTATTGCCACTTTGTTCAACCCTATAATTTTTTAATGGGCATTGTAAATCGCCATTACCTAGGGCTTGACCAGTTACCAAGCTATACGTGTTTTCATCAGCACAGCCACAAGTGGCATTTAGCCCAGAAACTGTAAGTGTAGAACAAGAACTTGATACGTGATTTGGGTCGCCGGCATCCCAAGCAAGGTAACCAGAACCTGTATTTGTAACGATGATGCCCGCATTGCCAGCATTAGGAACATATACAGAATTACTTATAAATTGTAATTGACTATACTGAGGCAAACTCATGTTTACATTCACATTAACGCCAACATTTAAAAGGAATCTACAGTTTCTGTTGTCAACTGAGTTGCCACTACAAGATGAAAGAATTACAAGCAATAATATATAGAAAAAAGATTTCATCTACAGCTAATTTTTTAAAACGCAAGTTACAACAAAAAGCAAATTGACATATTATTTTGTATATTTCCTCTTAACATTTTTATTTTTATTTTGGTAAGAGGGAAAGTGCTTTTTAAAGTATTGATTAATATGTAACTAAAAATTTTGTACTTTTGTTATTCGATCTCGTGTAAACGGGATTTTTTTATTCCGAACTCTTTCACAATTTATGTAAGCGTGGTTCGGAATCTTTTATTAAATAAACGATGAAGTTATGAGTAAAGTATCTTACTATACACCTGAAGGATTAAAAAAACTAAGAGACGAATTACAGCAATTAAGAGATGTTGAACGTGTAAAAGCATCAAAAGCAATTGCTGAGGCTAGAGATAAAGGCGATTTAAGTGAAAATGCAGAATATGATGCAGCTAAAGAGGCGCAAGGCATGTTAGAAATGCGTATTTCTAAACTGGAAGAATCTTTAGCAGGTGCTCGTCTGATAGATGAATCGCAAATGGATACCTCTAAAATATTGGTGTTATCTAAAGTGAAAATAAAAAATCAAACCAATGGTATGGAAATGATCTATACGTTGGTAGCGGATGGTGAAGCAAATTTGGCAGCGGGAAAAATTTCTGTAAATTCTCCTATTGGTAAAGGCTTGTTAGGTAAATCCGTTGGTGATGTTGCCGAAATTCAAGTGCCAAATGGGGTTATGAAATTCGATATTATTGAAATTTCAAGATAAATAATTAAAAAATTAATGACTTTAAAAAGATTCCTGGTTAACTTAATCAGGAATCTTTTTATATTTACAAAACTCTCTCAAACCCTCAGTTTTTATGGCTTCAATTTTCACTAAAATAGTTAATGGCGAGATTCCATGTTATAAAATAGCTGAAACAGATGAATTTTTGGCGTTTTTAGATGTGAACCCAAACAGCAAGGGACACACACTTTGTATTCCTAAACTAGAAGTTGATAAGATTTTTGATTTAGATGAAAACACATATAATGGTTTAATGGCCTTTTCACGAAAAGTAGCCATTGCCATAAAAAAAGTGATTCCATGTAAACGCATAGGAATGACGGTAATAGGTTTGGAAGTGCCACACGCACACGTGCATTTAATTCCTTTACACACCATGGAAGATGCGCGGTTTATTCAAAAAACAAAAATGACTTCAGAAGAATTGAATGATACTGCCAAAGCAATAAAAGCCCAATTCGATTTAGACAAAAGCAACTAATAATATAGTACCCAGAATAACTATAGAAACTAAGGCAATAATAATCCAAGACGTTTTTTTTATGTATGTAGATGACGCCAATGCTTTGAAGGCTTTTTGCTGGTATTCAACAATACGATCAATATCATCTGTCCATTGTTCAGGATAAACGATATTGTTGCATGTTTTACAATGAATGCTTTCCTTAATTTCTGATGTAATGGATTTATATAATTGGTTTTCAATAACCTTCTGTTTAAAAGTTAATATTAATCCTCCTCTACCATAACATTCTGGGCAGTTGTTGTTTAATGCGACTTCTTTTACTGTTATAAGGGTTTCATCCATAATAGGCTCTTTTTAATGCAATTTGTATGGTCGTTCCTTTGCCCATTTCAGATTGCAAGACTTTAATATTTCCAAAATGGAAATCTTCAATAATACGCTTTGTGAGTGATAAACCCAATCCCCAACCTCTTTTTTTGGTTGTAAAACCAGGGTCAAAAATCTTATTAAATAGTTTCTTTGGGATCCCTTTTCCAGTATCGGTAACGCTTACTTTTACGTTATCTTCAAGTTGCGATATTTCAATGGTAAGTTTACCTCTGCCTTTCATGGCATCAATAGCGTTTTTAACTAAGTTTTCTATCACCCAACTGTATAATTGTTTGTTTAAGTTTACAGGAATGTCACCTTCAGGAGTAATGATTTCAAATTCTACAAGTTTTGATGAACGTGTTTTCAAATAATCGTAGGAATTAATGGTTTCTTTAATGATATCAACCATTTCTAATGTAGGCACAGAACCAATTTTACTAAAGCGTTCGGTAATGGTTTGTAGTCTATCAATATCTTTTTCAATTTCAAGTATATAATCTGGATTTATGTTTTCACTTTTTAAAATTTCTGTCCAACCAATTAAAGACGAAAGTGGCGTGCCTATTTGGTGAGCCGTTTCTTTTGCCATCCCTGACCATAATTTGTTCTGTATCGCATTTTTGTTGCTTTTATAAAAGAAGAATATAACTGCTGAAAACAGAAAAATAATGAGCAATAATGCTAATGGATAATATTTTAACTTGTTTAATAATTCTGAATTGCCATAATACAAAGTAGCAAAAACATCATTTTTATATAATATTTCTATAGGTTTATTTTCCTCTTTAAATTTTAAAATTTGATTGTTTAAGAATGTTGAATCTTTGGCCTTTTCTTCATCAATGTTTTTATAATCAATTTCCCCCTTTTTACTGACAATAATCATGGGCGTTGTGGTATTGCTTTCAAGAATATATAACGGCAACTCTCCCATATTAATATCCAAATCAGTACTCTTCAATAAATCAATCTGTGCAAAAGACCATTGTTCCATTTTATTACGTTCCTCTACTTTGAAATATTGGAAAAACTCATAAGTTTTCCACAATATAAGTGAAACAATAATAAACGAAGCTACAATCATTATCCAGCGTACGGTGTTTCTATAATCTGTAAAAATCACTAGTAGTTAGTTTTAAATATGAAATATAATGCAATTCTGTTAATATTATTGTCCAACTTGTTAGTAAATCGGTTTTTAGTTGAAAGATAGAATGGCTATATTTGTTATAACGAATATAATTGTAAATAAGATATAAATAAGATTCAATGGAAGTTCAAGGAAGAATAAAAATGGTTGGCGAAACTCAAACAGTAGGGAGTGGCGGATTTAGAAAAAGAGAATTAGTAGTAACTACAGAAGAGCAATATCCGCAACATATTTTAGTAGAGTTTGTACAGGACAAAACTGATTTGTTGAATAATTATAAAATTGGACAGCAAGTAAAGGTTAGTATTAACTTACGTGGAAGAGAATGGGTAAACCCACAAGGCGAAACCAAATATTTCAATGCCATTCAAGGCTGGAGAATTGAAGCTTTACAAGCTGCAAGTTCTGATGGTAGTTTACCACCAGTTCCACCAATGGATGCTTTTGAGCCAGCTGGTGATTTAAACGAAGAAGATCACGACGATTTGCCGTTTTAACTGTAAAATAAAAATAATGCCACCCTGAGCGCAGTCGAAGGGTCTTAAAAAAACAACCTCGATGTTCCTTATAATATCGAGGTTTTTTAATTACATAATTACTCTCAATGCATTTCCTAACCCAAGACATAAAATTTCCTGACGCATCCGAAGCCACCAAAGATGGTTTATTGGCTATTGGCGGCGATTTGTCTGTAGAGCGTTTGTTATATGCATACAAGCACGGCATTTTTCCTTGGTTTAGCGAAGGAGAGCCCATTTTATGGTGGTCACCCAATCCACGTTTTGTGTTGTTTCCAGAAAAACTGAAAGTTTCTAAAAGCATGAAACAACTATTAAGAAACAATGATTTTACTGTAACTGTTAATCAAGCTTTTAAAGAGGTCATGACAGCCTGTTCTAAAGTAAAGCGTCATGGACAAGGAGACACTTGGATAACAGATCGTATGATTGAAGCTTATGTAAAATTACATGAATTAGGATATGCGAAATCTGTTGAGGTTTGGAAAGACAATGAATTAGTTGGGGGCTTGTATGGAGTTGATTTGAATAACGGGGTGTTTTGTGGAGAAAGTATGTTTTCTAAAGCAAGTAATGTCAGCAAAGTGGCATTTATAACGTTCATAAAAAGCACAAATTATAAACTGATAGATTGCCAATTGTACACAAATCATTTGGAAAGTTTAGGAGCAGAAGAAATCCCTAGAGATATTTTTTTGGATTTTTTAAATGAATGATTTTAAACGCAAACAATTAGTATCTTTAGCCTTAGCAGTTTTAAAATTGAAAAAATAAACTTTAATAGAAAAATAAAAATGAAACAAATCGGATTTTTTTTAATCGTTACAGCACTAAGTTTTAATACAATGCTTAATGCACAGGAAGCAGAATTTTCTAATTTGTTGCAAAATATAGACTCAAGGGAAAAAGTATCCTTGAACGGTTTGTGGGACATCATTATCGATCCACTTGAAAATGGTTATTACAATCATAGACTACAACCAAAAGACGATGGTTATTTTCGCAATGCAAAAATGAAATCACCATCCGATTTAATTGAATATAATTTTGACACAAGTCTTCAATTAATGGTTCCGGGCGATTGGAATACTCAAATGGAAAAATTATATTATTATGAAGGCACGATTTGGTATAAAAAAGATTTTAAACATACTGTTAAAAAGGATGAATTGGTGTATTTATACTTTGAAGCGGTAAATTATGAAGCGATTGTTTACCTTAATGGAGAACGTATTGGTTCGCATATTGGGGGCTATACACCATTTCAATTTGATGTTACAGGCAAGTTAAAGGAAGGCGATAATTTTGTGGTCCTAAAAGTTGATAATAAACGTAAACCAGAAAACGTGCCTACCGTAAACCAAGATTGGTGGAATTATGGAGGCATTACAAGAGCAGTGCATTTAATTTCTACTCCGGTTTCTCATATTTCAGATTATTCAATTCAGTTATCTAAAGGTTCAACAAACACCATTGAAGGTTGGGTAACCATTAACAATGCCACTGAAGGTGAAACGGTAACTATTAGCATCCCTGAGCTCAAAAAAAGTGTAAATGCCAATGTGCAAAATGGAAAAGCTACATTTTCAATTACCGCAAAACCCATACTTTGGGAGCCTAAAAATCCTAAGTTATATGAAGTTGTCATTAAAACCAATACAGACAAATTAACAGATAACATTGGGTTTCGAACTATTGAAACAAAAGGCTCTAAAATTGTATTGAACGGTAAAGACATATTCTTAAAAGGTATTTGTATTCATGAAGAAGCGCCGTTTAAAACAGGAAGGGTAACTTCTGTAGAAGAGTGCAAAATATTATTAAACTGGGCTAAGGATTTGGGCTGTAATTTTATCCGTTTGGCACACTATCCGCATAGTGAAACCATGATTCGTGAAGCAGAAAAAATGGGATTTTTGATTTGGTCTGAAATACCAGTGTATTGGACTATTCAATTTGAAAACCCGGATACTTATAACAATGCACAAAACCAACTGACCGAAATGATATCGCGCGATAAAAATAGGGCAGGTGTTATTTTGTGGTCTGTAGCGAATGAAACACCTGAAGGTATAGCTAGATTGTCATTTCTGACCAATCTGGCGGAACATGCTCGAAAATTAGATAATACACGTTTAATTACTGCTGCTTTAGATACACAATCGCAAGATAATGAAGGAAGGTTTATAGAAGACCCTCTGGGCAAAGCTGTTGATGTAATAGGTATAAACAATTACTGCGGATGGTATTATGGCTCCCCAGAATCTTGTGCAGAGATTAAATGGAAAAGTGCCTATAACAAACCCATGATTATGAGTGAAATTGGTGGTGGCGCCTTATTTGGTTTACATGGTGAGAAAAATGAACGTTGGACAGAAGAATATCAAGCCGACGTTTATAAAAACAATATTGAAATGATGAAAAACATTGATTTCTTGGCGGGATTATCACCTTGGCTTTTAATGGACTTCCTTTCTTCTAGGCGTCCTTTGAAAAGAATTCAAGAGGATTTTAACAGAAAGGGCTTGATATCAGAAAAAGGGATGAAAAAGCAATCTTTTTTTATTCTTCGTGATTATTATCTTAAAGAAAATAATTAACGTGAGTTCGACGTAAAAAAGTTGATTTATTTATAATAAAAAAGCGAAAAATTTAGTAAATTAAAGTTCTGAATTTCAATTATATAACTAAATATTTCGCTATGATTTCCGATTCTAAAATTACTGAAATTTTCTGTTCTATTGATGATTTTTGTCTTGAATTTGTCCCTTTTTGGCAAAAAAGCCTACTGGCCAATGGAAAAAAGCGCACCAGAGCTTCAAAAATGGGCCTCTCTGAAGTAATGACCATTCAAGTGCTTTTCCATTTATCCGGGTATAAAACCTTCAAGGATTTTTATATAGGCTATGTCTCAAAACATCTAACCAGTTATTTTCCAAACCTGGTATCCTATAATCGTATGGTGGAACTCAAAGGGCAAAGCTTTATGCCCCTGGCTATTTACCTCAAAGTTTGTGGATTGGCAAATTGTACGGGGATTAGTTTTATAGATTCTACGCCCCTAAGGGTTTGTGACAAGCGAAGAATTAACCAACATAGGGTATTCAAGGATTTGGCACAAAGGGGACAATGTTCCCTGGGTTGGTTCTATGGTTTCAAATTGCACATAATCACCAATGACCAAGGCGGTATCATTGATTTTATGATAACTAAAGGCAATGTGGATGATAGAAAACCTTTACGCTTCAAAGCCTTTGTTAAAAAGCTGTTTGGGAAGCTCTTTGGTGACAAAGGCTACATCTCCAAAGATCTATTTACTGAGTTGTTCTATAATGGAGTGCATCTGGTAACCAAGCTTAAAAAGAACATGAAAACAAAACTATTGACCCCTGTGCAAGATGCTTATCATTTAAGAAAAAGGGCCATTATCGAAACTATTTTTGACCAACTCAAGAACATTTGCCAAGTTGAACATTCTAGACATAGAAGCGTAACCAACTACTTCAATAATATTTTTGCCTCACTTATTGCCTATAATTTTAAAGATAGAAAACCTTCTTTAAAAAACAACTTCGTCGATACAAAGCAACTGTATTTAACTTTATAATTACATCGAACTCACGTTA
>NZ_PJEO01000032.1 GCF_002843175.1 Confluentibacter flavum | reverse complement strand
TCCCACCGCTAGCGCTCGTTTGCAACGAGTGCCGTCTGAGTAAGGCAAACGAAAGCAATAAAAAAAACAATAAAGCTATTCTAGATAATCAGTATGTCTTTTTGTATTTTTAGAGGCATGAGTAGGAAATATAAATTTCATAACAAGGCGGGCTTATATTTTGTATCATTCGCTACAGTATATTGGCTTGACGTTTTTACAAGACAAGTTTATTTTAATGTTTTGGCAGACAGTATTCATTATTGCAGAGCGGAAAAGGGTATGGAACTCTATGCCTATTGTTTTATGCCTAGTCATGTTCATTTTATATTTCGGTCAAGCAACGAGCAACCCATGGAATTACTACAGGCATTTAAAAAGCATACGGCAAAAAAAGTAATGGAATCCATTGAAAACAACCCACAAGAAAGCAGAAAAGAATGGCTATTATGGATGTTTGAGAGGGCAGGTAAAAAGCAAGGTAACGTAAGCAAATATCAATTTTGGCAACATCATAATAAACCCATAGAATTATGGAGTGAATCGGTTGTAAAACAAAAAATAGATTACATACATAACAATCCAGTTGAAAGTGGTTTTGTAACAAACCCTGTAGAATGGAAATACTCTAGTGCCAGAAACTATCAAGATGACAGTACGGTTTTAGAAATAGACGATGCTGGATTTTTTGGTTAGTTGTTAAAGGGCACTCGTTACAAACGAGCGCTAGCAGAGGGATGGTTATTGTTGAAATAAGGAGTAAATAGGGGTTTAATAGGTTGCATTGTTTGGCTCTTTGGAAAAGACATTTAGAAAGTTGGATAATGGATTGTGTGATTTTTTGTAGTATTGTGATATTTTTTTGAACTTTGGATATTCTGTTTTAATTAGGTAATTTAATAGATGTTGGTAAACATTGGAAATATATATGTTATGAAAAAATCTCTTTTATTAATTTTTCATAGTAATTTTTAGTTCTTGTAATATTAGTAAAGAATGCAATGAAAATGGAATGATTGAAAAGGCAGGTTAGATTCTAATGTACAAAAAAAGTAATTGGAAATATTACTTCAAAAATGGAAATTATCGAGCCGGAGGTAAATATTTAGATGGGAAGAGAAACTGGAACTTGGAAATGGTATCACACTAATGGTGCTATTTATACCGAAAGAGGATGGAATAAGGGTGAGTTTTCTAATTATTATTACCAACCATAAAAAAGAATGATAGGAATTATAATGGTTACCCTTTTTAACTACTTTAAAAACATAACAACTCAAAAAATTATTTTGTGGTGCTATTTAATTTGGTACCTAACAATTATAACCATATACTTTGAACCTTCACTTAAGTTATGGGCCAGCTCTTTGGGTATTTCACTTATTATTGGATTTGCACTTATCTTATCGACAAGTCAGCAAGGCATAAAGCAAAATATATGGGTTAAAATTAGACTCTTTTTGTTCCCCTTCTGTGTTTCTAGTTATTCTGCCACCATAAAAGATTATGATTTTATTTTATTATTTCCAGTTAATTCATTCCATTTATTTATTTCAGTTCTTAATTGTTTACTGTTTTTATTGCCAGTTTGGTGTATTAAAAGTTTCTATCACTTTAACTGTATAGTTGATAAAAATAAATAACTGGGTGTAAATTAATCCCACCGCTAGCGCTCGTTTGCAACGAGTGCCGTCTGAGTAAGGCAAACGAAAGCAATAAAAAAAACAATAAAGCTATTCTAGATAATCAGTATGTCTTTTTGTATTTTTAGAGGCATGAGTAGGAAATATAAATTTCATAACAAGGCGGGCTTATATTTTGTATCATTCGCTACAGTATATTGGCTTGACGTTTTTACAAGACAAGTTTATTTTAATGTTTTGGCAGACAGTATTCATTATTGCAGAGCGGAAAAGGGTATGGAACTCTATGCCTATTGTTTTATGCCTAGTCATGTTCATTTTATATTTCGGTCAAGCAACGAGCAACCCATGGAATTACTACAGGCATTTAAAAAGCATACGGCAAAAAAAGTAATGGAATCCATTGAAAACAACCCACAAGAAAGCAGAAAAGAATGGCTATTATGGATGTTTGAGAGGGCAGGTAAAAAGCAAGGTAACGTAAGCAAATATCAATTTTGGCAACATCATAATAAACCCATAGAATTATGGAGTGAATCGGTTGTAAAACAAAAAATAGATTACATACATAACAATCCAGTTGAAAGTGGTTTTGTAACAAACCCTGTAGAATGGAAATACTCTAGTGCCAGAAACTATCAAGATGACAGTACGGTTTTAGAAATAGACGATGCTGGATTTTT
>NZ_PJEO01000055.1 GCF_002843175.1 Confluentibacter flavum | reverse complement strand
GTTCTTGGTTCTGGAGACCTTGAAAGAGGCTTGGGTTTCTGACCTGAAAGGACTCAGAAACCAAGCTTCTTTCTCCGTTGTCCGATTGGGAAAGTGCCCTAATTTTTCCAGTGCCTTTTCCACTGAAAAATTACGGGCTGTTTCACAATTTATTTTTCTTTTCATAAGCCAATGTGTTTTAGGATGTTTTTTTAATGATTTGATGATTTCACTTGTAAAGCCTTATAAACAGTACGTTTTCTGAGTCATCAAAATGTCATCATTTCATCATTCTCGTTTTATTAAAGTATTACACTGTCATCATTATTTTTTTTGATGACAAAATGATGATACAATGATGACGGTTTTAGCCCAACAAATACGGTAGGTTTTTCACTCTGTCATCAAATCATCAAAATTTTCAGTTAAAAATGATTTCGCAATGGTAAAATAGCGCCCTTTAGCATCTACCAAGGTCATATCTCCGTCCGTCCAAATCACAAATTTTTGATAGCTGTTAGAGTTGTCCTTGTTGCTTAGTTTCCAATCCTTTTTCAGCAATCTCCGTAACTGAGTCAGATCCGTTTTTACCCGAGTTCTGTTTAGTGCCAACAGGGCATCCATAGGGCATAGATCAACGGCTTCCAAATCAAATTTTTCAATCACACCCATCAGAATGCTTGCCAGTTCCTTTTCTACACGATTGCGGTTATTCTGGACTAATTTTTCCAAAGCCTTGGTTTTTATCTGTAGTGGTGTAAACCACATTCGGGTCAAATGCTTTGAACTTAGTTTTCGGTTGGCCAAATAATGAAGGAAAGAGGGTATCTCTAAAATCAGGTTTTCAAGGAAGTCCGTCTGTTCCTTTTCCAGAATAGGAACTTTTATCACCCAGAATCGGGTCTCATTCGAATCGATTTTTATAAAGCTTTCTTCATTGTTACTGCACAGGATAAACTTGCCAAAGAACTCGACCTCACGTTTGTCCTTGCCCTTGGCCTCTAGTTTGTTGATATTGGTAGTACTTAGGTATTTGATGCGCTCAGTGAGCTCTTCCTTATTGAAAAGGACTTCATCGATGCATATCAGCAGCTTGTTTGCCCAATCTGCATTGAACTGGCTGCTAAAACTGTCATTGGTCAGATAGGTCAGGTTGTTCTCGAAAATTTCCTTTAGCCATTTCAAAAAGGTACTTTTTCCCGTGGATCGTTCCTTGGATACCAAGCATAATATTGGTAGTACCTGAATAGGCTTTAGATAAAGTAATTGTAGATAGTCCAAGCCCAGTTCGTAGTGTTTGCCAAAGATGTGCTTTACGAATTTTAGGGATAAGGTAACGTCTCCCTCTTTGGGTACTTTGCCCAAAGGGGAGTAGATATTGTAAAACCCAAGATATTCCTGTTTAAATTCTATATGGCTTGGAATACAGGTAAAACCATCATATTTAGGGATTTTACTTAAATGGTCTTTCCCGTGGTCTTGCTTGATGGTCTCCATATTCCAGTGCACCAGGATCTCGTTGAAGTGGCCGGCTATGGTTGGGGCCTTGACACGTTTGTAATAGGACGTGCCCACTCGTATATAGGGTATCTGTTTCATAAGGATTGTTTTGGCACCTTAAGACATTAAGGTGTATGATTTATGTACTTTTATGAAAGTGTTACCTAATGCGTTTTATGGCGCATGGTATAGGCCAAGGCTTCGGATTCAATGTCATGTTTTGATTTACGCTTATTTTGGAGCAGCCAATCCACAAGCTTCTTTTTTTCAAAAAAGAGCATCTTGCCGTTGGGCTTTGAGTGCGGAATCTTTCCCGACGCCGTTAGTTTATATAGGTAGCTTCTGGAAATCCCTGTATAGTCGGAGGCCTCGTCAAAGGTCAAAACCTCTTTGTTTCCTATCAGCAGTTTTTCCAAACGATCCAATCGTTCCAGTATTAAAATAGTGTCCATTTTTATTGTTTTTTGGATTATAAAATGAACAAAAGCGCTTTTGTTTTCCCTTATGGGACTATGGAAATAAAAGTATAAAATGAGGCTATTGAAAGAAGAATAAAAATCAAATAGTTATTCACAAATATTTGATAAACAATATATTAAACCAAAAAAAATCAAATTTAATGACACTCATTTCAATTGAATTTAATTGACATCAAATTGAATTAATTTTAATGGACAGAAAATGACCTTTTTAGGTAGTTTTAGAGTTATTAACAATTGAAACTAAAGATTTTTGGAAATGTTTGGTTTGAAAACGTTTAAAAACCAATTATTAGAATAGTATGAGTTTGAAAATATAAACTATTATTTGAGTCAGTAAAATGTAAGATTTACTATCTTAGTGCTATAGTGTGGATATTTGCGATGTCTATACCCAATTGAAAAACAGGCGGCATTTCAATAATTTTGTATTAACTAAAATAAATTACCATGAATTACAAGTTTGCATATTCAATTGGCTTCCACCCCTGGGAGGATGCCGAACGCCACAATCCATTTGTCGAGAAGATCACAAAGATCTTCGAGCGAGAAGAAAGTGGCAAAACGGCTCCTTTTGGTAAAGCGCTCGATATTGGTTGCGGTAGCGGTATATGGGCAATCAGTTTGGCACAACGAGGGTGGGATGTTACAGGTGTTGACATAGTTGATAAAGCACTGCAACGAGCTGAAGAGCGTATAAAAAATGAAAGTGTGGATGTTAAACTTGTAAAGGATGATGTAACCGAACTTCACAAAATTGGAAACGGTTATAAATTACTTTTAGACACCGGAACTTTCCATGGATTGAGTAGTTCACAACGAATTGCAATGGGAAAGGCAATAAATAATATTGCTGCTCAAGATGCGATAATACTTTTACTTGTATGGGACCCTAAATGGCGAGCCTTTTTGCCGAGCGGAGCAAGTCGTAAAGAAATTGAAATGTGCTTTCCCAATTGGGCGATAACTCATGTGGAACCTGCTGCTGATAAGCCAGAGGCAATCTATAAAATTTTGAAAGCAAATGAACAATGGTATCGACTTTGTCGCAAATGAATTTGAACTACATAATTAACT
>NZ_PJEO01000040.1 GCF_002843175.1 Confluentibacter flavum | reverse complement strand
TATAAATTACTTTTAGACACCGGAACTTTCCATGGATTGAGTAGTTCACAACGAATTGCAATGGGAAAGGCAATAAATAATATTGCTGCTCAAGATGCGATAATACTTTTACTTGTATGGGACCCTAAATGGCGAGCCTTTTTGCCGAGCGGAGCAAGTCGTAAAGAAATTGAAATGTGCTTTCCCAATTGGGCGATAACTCATGTGGAACCTGCTGCTGATAAGCCAGAGGCAATCTATAAAATTTTGAAAGCAAATGAACAATGGTATCGACTTTGTCGCAAATGAATTTGAACTACATAATTAACTTGGCATAACAATGGGTATAAAACATAGGACGGACAAGGGTTTCCGCAAGTTTCGGTTTCTTCGCAAGCTTTGTCTCGGTGTACAAGCTTGCTGCTCCGAAATGCCCTACGTTTCAAAGCCGAGAACGTTAAACGAACCACAAAATCCCCTTAAAATCCCCATTAAAAAAAGCCAGCAACTAGCTGGCTTTAAATTTATACAATAATGTTTATTTTTAGTTTACAACCAATCTAAACCCTTCACCGTGAATGTTTAGTATTTCTACTTTATCATCCAGTTTTAAATACTTGCGTAATTTGGCAATATATACGTCCATACTGCGAGAGGTGAAATAATTATCGTCTCTCCAAATTTTGGTAAGTGCCAACTCACGGGGCATTAAATCGTTTTCGTGCAATGCCAATAGGCGCAACAATTCGTTTTCCTTTGGCGATAATTTAATGGGATCACCACCATTGTAACGTAAAAAACGCAATTTGGAATTCAGGTCGAAACCACCAATTTTAAACTCAAATTGTTTACTATCCGAAATGGTTTCAGTCGCTTTTCTTTGAATAATGGCCTTGATTTTCATCAATAGCACTTCACTATCAAATGGCTTATTCAAATAATCGTCCGCTCCCACTTTATAGCCTTTTAAAACGTCTTCTTTCATAGCTTTCGCCGTTAAGAACACAATAGGGATATCGGTGTTTTTTTCTCTTATTTCCTTTGCCAATGTAAACCCATCTTTATATGGCATCATAACATCTAGGATGCATAAATCGAAATCGCCTTTCTTAAATTTTTCGAAGCCTTCCATACCATTTTTGGCATGAACAACATCATAATCATTCATCATTAAATAATCTTTAAGAACCGTTCCGAAATTGGGATCGTCTTCTACTAATAAAATTTTCTTTTTTTGTTCTTCCATAGTTTCTATGATATTAAGGGAAGTTTTATGGTAAATATACTTCCTTTGTCTTTTTCACTTTCTACACTTACGTAACCTTGATGGTCTTCTACAATTCTTTTTACATATGCCAAACCTAAACCATGGCCTTTAACATTATGTATATTCCCTGTGTGTTCTCTATAAAATTTTTCGAACACACGTTTAGTAGCTGCTTTACTCATGCCACTACCTTGGTCTTTAATTTTCAATAAAATATTTGTTCCCACATTTTCTGTGTATACATCTATTTTTGGGGCATCTGGAGAATACTTAATGGCATTATCCAAAACGTTAACGATGACATTTGTAAAATGCGTTTCGTTTGCCAACACGGTCGATTTTAACGCCCCTAAATGGGCTTTAATATAACCTTGCCTGTCTTCAACAATAAGTTCTACATGGCCTAAGGCATCTTCTACTAAGTCATGTAAATCAACTTTGTCCTTACTTATGTTAAGTTCGTTTTTTTCTAGTTTAGATATTCTCAATACGTTTTCAACTTGGGCATGCATTCGTTTATTTTCTTCCTTTATCATATTAAGATAGCGGAGCACTTTATCTTTATCATCAATTATTTTAGGATTTCTTATGGCATCCAAAGCTAAATTTATAGTGGCTATGGGTGTTTTAAACTCATGCGTCATATTATTGATGAAATCTGTTTTAATTTCAGATATTTTACGCTGTTTTAATAATTGATACAAGGCACTAGTATATGTTAATAGAATGACCAATGTGAAAATAACCGACAATGTAATCATACTGGAAATTGATGACAAAATGAACTTTCTATCTTCTGGAAAATTCACTAAAAGCATGTAATTGCTCTGGTTATTTTCATCATAAAAAATAGGTACTTTATAAGTATCTAATTTATGATTCTCAAAATTATCAGTATGCACTTTTGTTGATAAATCGTTACTATAAATAGCAAACTCATAAGCAATATCAACATTATTTTCTTTCAATTTTTTAGAGAGCAAGCTATCTATTTGTTGTTTTGAAACACGCTTGTATATAGGTATTGTTTTAACATAAGTTTTAAGGTTTTTATTAAAATAATTCCTTTCAGCCTCACTTAAACGACTGCTGTTAACAATATTTAAAATAGGTGTTCTCTTGATGTCTTTATCTGATTGATCAGAATTATTAAAAACCTCAATGCTAGAACTACCTATAATATTTTTTATATCGATACTATCTAAACCAATGTCAAAGAGCGGCGAAGACAACTTATAGTTTTCTTCTAATATGATTTGTGTATAATTTATAGTTTCATTTGTACTTTTATTTTGTAAAGAAGTAAATAGTTTAGATACAACAGCTGTATCAACTCTTTTTTCACTATCCAAACTCTGGAACATCTCAAAATAACCATCTAATTCATTCGATTCAATGGCATTTGACACATTTGCCAACGTTTTCTTGACATTAGACTCGAAACGTTCCCTTTGGTTTAATTCTGCTCCTTTAATATAATAAGCTTGTAATAAAATTATGCCTATTAGAGATAAACTCATGAAAATAATTAATAGGACAAATATCTTTTTGCTCATCACTCAAAATTAACATTTTAACATTTAGCACTCCTACTTTTAACCTTACATTAACAAATATGTTAAAATTTAAGATTTCCCACAATGTTTTAAGATTTCATGGTGGATTTTTAGCACTTGCTCCTTAGTGTTTTCAATAGTTATGTTGTCTATAACAAAATGGGACAACTTTACTTTAGCGTCATCGGGCCATTGATTATTCATCACGGCTTCTATTTTTTCTTTGGTGGTAGATTCCCTTTTTAACAAACGCTCTATTCTTATATTTTTGGGCGCTGTTACCGTAATAACAAAATCGCATTGTTTATACCCATTGTTTTCGAACAAAATAGCAGCTTCTTTAATAACATAATCCGTCCGCTGTTTTGATGCCCATTTTTTAAAATGCATCCCCACTTTTGGGTGCACAATAGCATTCATTTTTTGCAAATAGGATTCATTTTTAAAAATAATATCTGCTATAAAAGGTCTGTTCAATTCATTATCAACATAAGCCTGTTCGCCAAATAAGTTGGTGAGTTGACGTTTTAAAACTTTAGAGGTATTCATGAGTTTTTTAGCTTCTTCATCTGCAATATAAATAGGGACTCCCAAAGCCTGAAACTCTTTAGCTACGGTAGTTTTACCACTACCAATTCCACCTGTAAGTCCTACTATTATCATTCTAAAATTATAAACTCAATATGTTGTTGATTCACTTTTGCACTTTTAACCAATTTCGATATTATGGTCAGTTTTGGTGTTAAATAAGCTTGTTGATTCTCAACAGTACTAAAATCACATTCAACAATAAAATCTTCAGCTTTTATGGCATTAAAATCCTTTAAACTGGTGTAATAGGCAACATTTACTTCCTTTGGGAAATAATTTAAGGTCATATCATTAGGTACGTTTATAACCGAAACCGGAATTTTAAGCGTGCCCTCAGTATACTTTTCTACGGTAGCAGACACTTGTATCTCGTTGGCAGAGAATTTTAAATCTTTATTGTTTTTTGGTAATTTAAGTTTCACCGCACTTGATATATTTGATCTTACTTCATTTAAAGTCAGTTTTTCTGTTTGAACACTTTTAACTTTTGAAGCAATGATTTCTGGTCCCACCACCACTATGGAATCTGGCACTAATTTGTAATTACCTGTGATATCAAAACCAGCAGTGAACCCAACCTCTGTATTAAGGATCACGGGTATTTTCTTGACTAAATTTACATCGTACTTAAAAACCAATGTATCTGGAGAAATATTTAATAATTGCACATTATTTCCAAATTGTTCGTCAGTGTACATATAGGCTTTAGACTTATCCCAAATAAACGCAGATTTTGTTTTAACAACATCTTTAGAAAAATCTATGTTGATTTTTGGTTGGGAAAAATAATAGGTTAGCCATTTAAACCCATGTGTTTTTAATGTCACCTTTAATTTTGCATTGGAATCGTTAAGAACAACGTTTTCTTGCGGCACATTTATTTTATTAATATCGAATGTTATGGTATTGGTAAATTCATTGGATAGTTTGGTGAAAATTAAAATGATAAATGCTAATAACAGAAACAAAAAAAAGACATTTATTTTTCTGTTTCTGATAGAGATGAGTATTTCTTTTTTTAATTTTTGTATCATGTTTATTTAAAAAATAATTCTGAAAAAAACTGCTTCGGGTCTTTTTTTAAAATGGTAACAACGATGGTAGATTTTAAAAAACCAAAGCCATATCCAAAAAACTGTATGACAATCGCGAGTATGGAATATAACGATACTAAAACGTTTTTAGTTGTTATTAATGCTACAATAAATGCTATTATAAAATACAACAAATACAGTTGCATAAAAAACTTTATTTGAAAAAAATAAAGCACCCATGCTACTAAAAACCCTAAACAAAACAGTGTTGGAAACCAATAAGTTATTTTTTTTGTTTTTGGATGCCATGAATTTAAAATCGGCCTCACCAATCCGAATTTATAAACTTGCCTATAAAATTTTTCCCAGGAAATTCTACGTTTATGGTACACAAATGCTTCTGGAATAAGTTTGGTTTTAAAACCCAAATCCCATAACCTGATGGACAAGTCGGGGTCTTCGCCTGGATGGATATTTCCAAATCCGCCAGACTTTATAAAGGCTTCTTTTGAAATGCCCATATTAAAACTTCTAGGTTGAAATCTATCAATACTTTTTTTTCCTCCCCTAATACCGCCAGTGGTAATAAAAGACGTCATGGAGAAATTAATGGCTTTTTGAATATTGCTAAACGACTCATTTGCCGCATCGGGACCGCCAAAACAGTCGACATAATCTTCTTTCAAGCTTTTAACAACGGTCTCTAAATAATTTTCTGGCAGTATGCAATCACTATCTAAAATGATAAAGTAGTTGCCTTTGGCATGTGTCATCCCAAAATTTCTAGAATCCCCAGGCCCCGTATTCTCTTTAAAAAAATAAGAAATATTGAGGTTGTCTTTGTACAACTCAATACTATCTTTTGAGGGGATTGTAGAACCATCTTCAACAATAACAATCTCAAATGCCTCTTTAGTTTTCAAGGCTTCAAAACTTTGTAAAAGTTCTTGTATTTCGTCCGGACGATTATAAACAGGGATTATGAATGAGAATTGTAGATGCATAACACAAATGTAACCAATCCATACAAAAAAGCCACCGTTTTATGGGTGGCTCATTTATCTGAATTAAATATATTATTCTTCTCCCATAAAGGTAGACATAACAGCATCGCTCACACCCATATTACTAAAACCACCATCATGAAAAAGGTTTTGTAACGTAACACGTTTTGTTAAATCGCTAAATAAGGTTACGGTATAGTTGGCGCAATCTAAAGCTGTGGCATTACCTAGTGGCGACATTTTATCGGCATACGCAATAAAACCATCAAAGCCTTTAACCCCACTTCCAGCGGTCGTTGGTGTTGGCGACTGCGAAATGGTGTTAACCCTCACCTTTTTATCTCTTCCAAAGAAATATCCAAAACTACGTGCAATACTCTCTAAATACGCTTTGTTATCAGCCATATCGTTATAATCTGGAAATACACGTTGCGCCGCCATGTAGGTTAACGCCACAATGCTTCCCCACTCGTTCATGGCATCGGATTTATATAAGGTTTGCATCAATTTATGAAAAGACATTGCCGACACATCGGTTCCTTTTTGGGTCCATTCATAATTTTGATCGGTATAATGTTTGCCTTTACGCACGTTGATGGACATTCCTATTGAGTGTAACACAAAATCCAATTTACCTCCCAGAATCTCCATAGATTGATCAATTAAATTTTGTAAATCTTCCACAGAGGTGGCGTCAGCAGGAATAATTTGAGAACCTGTTTTTTCGGCCAGTTCGTTTATTTGTCCCATTCGCATAGCCACCGGTGCATTGGTTAATACAAATTGGCCGCCTTCTTCATGAACACGCTCTGCGGTTTTCCAAGCGATAGAGTTTGCATCTAAAGCCCCAAAAATAATTCCCTTTTTTCCTTTAAGTAAATTGTATGACATACTGCGTTTATTTGTTTATGTGTTGATTCGTTTAATTGGTTAAAATTAAAAGGTTAAAAATACTAAACTTTTAACTTTTAACTTGACTGTTTTATTCTTTTTCAATTCAATAATTCTTTGGCGTGTGCAATGGCAGAGGACGACATTTCCAAACCTCCCAGCATTTGCGCGATTTCAACAATGCGCTCATCATGATTCAGTTTCATAAGATTGGTTTGTGTTACCTCATTAACATCTTCTTTAAAGACTTTATAATGCGAATGGCCTTTGGCTGCAATCTGCGGCAAATGGGTAATGGAAAACACTTGCATGGTTTTGCTCATTTCTAACATGATATCGCCCATTTTATTGGAAATTTCACCAGAAACACCTGTATCAATTTCATCAAACATGATGGTTGGTAACTGAATATATTTTGATAAAACCGATTTTATGGCGAGCATAATCCGAGACAATTCTCCTCCAGAAGCTGCCTTTTTCAATTCATTAAAACTACCGCCCTTATTGGCAGAAAACAAAAAGGACAACGCATCTTTTCCGTTAGCAAAAAAATCATTGCCGTAACTCACCTCAATTTTAAATTGGGCATTGGGCATTCCCAAATCTTTTAAAATATCCTGTAATTGGTTAACTAAGGTTGGAATTACTTCAGAACGTTTATTATGAATAACTTCAGAAATAATGTTCAATTCTTCATGTTTCTTTGAAATTTCAATTTGCTTTTTTTGAATAGTATCATCTAGATTTTCGGTGTACGACACTTTCTCTTCTAAACTATTTTTTATAGTAATTAATTCTGAAACATCTGTCGCCACATGTTTTTGCATCAAATTATGAAGCTTTTGTAGTTTTAGATTGACTTCTTCCAATCTACTTGGATTTGCTTCTAGATTTTCTTGAAGTCCGTCAATTTCAGCAAAAACATCATCTAAATCAATCAAACTACTATTGACTCGATTATATAAATCTTCATATTTTGAAGACATCCCAGCTAATTTTTGAAGACTGTTTTTCAATAAGGTTAATGTTGAAATGATACCGATTTGTTCTTCACCCAAAAGCTGATAAGATTCTGCCAGTTTTTCCTTGATGGACTCAACATTATTTAAGGTTTCATATTCTTCTTCCAGCAATTCAATTTCGCCGACAACCAAATTGGCCTCAACCAATTCATTCAGTAAAAATGAATTATAATCGTGTTCTTTAATCGCTTCTGCTTGAAAGTGAAGCAATTCGTTTAATTCCTTTTGAAGTGATTTATAAAGCTTTAATTCTGATTTATAGTTTTGAAGTTCAGTTTCGTTATTTGCCAAGGCATCAATAATTTGAAATTGAAAATCGTTACTTGTTAATTCCAACGTTTGGTGTTGGGAATGAATATCAATCAATCGTTCCCCTAAAAGTTGTAGACTATTCAAATTTACTGGAGAATCATTTACAAATGCCCTGGATTTTCCTGAAGGCAAAATTTCCCTACGGATGATGGTTTGCTCTTCATAATCAAAATCCTCTGTCTTAAAAAGCGATTTCAAATGGTAGTTTGAAATATTAAAAATGGCTTCAATCACGCATTTTTCATCGGTGTTTTTTAAACTGCTTAAATCGGCACGCTTCCCTAAAACCAACGATAAGCCTCCTAAAAGTATGGACTTTCCTGCTCCGGTTTCACCTGTAATTATTGAAAACCCATCGTTAAAACTAACTTGGAGATTATCAATTAAAGCATAATTTTTTATGGAAAGTGATATTAACATGTTTTGGCTAAGGGTCTTGGTTATTGGTTGCTAGTTGTTGGTTAAAAACTCTGAAACTTTGAAACTTTGAAACTTTGAAACTTAAAACTTAATATTTTGCCATTTGCTACTGTGCATGGGGGCTACTTTTTGCAAGGTTTCTTTAACGCTGGCAATATTCACATTGGGGCCATCACTGAAAATTTGTTCTATTTCATCTGCTTTAGAATCAAAAAACGTCCGTAATAAAAAAGAATTTGGCCGTCTGCTATTCATAGCTTCAAACTGTTTTAAAGTAGCAGCTATTTTTTCTTTTCCTGCTTTTGGGTTGTCACTCATAACATCTAAGCCTTCCCTATGATAGGTATAAAGCACATCCCTAAACTCTTGAAAAGTTGAAGACAATACATTGTCTATTAAAGCAAATTTACTTTGTAAACCATCTTCTAATTTCCAACCTCTATAATTTTCCTGTCGGGAATAATTGGCTATGGTTTGGGCTTGTTTAAAATATGTCTCTCCGCCACCTTTGGTAAACGAATCTGCATCCAAAGCTAAAATCATATATACATGAAAAGCAATAACAGACACTAAATTAGATTCGTATTGGTTTGCGTTAAAGATTATATTCTGAAACTCCAAATATCTAAACGAAAAATCCCTATCGTTAAAATTATAAATAGGTGTGGTATAAGAGGACCCAAAAACTGGGCGTGAAGATTGTACTTGAATGGTACCTTGAAAAGATTCACCGCTATAATCAGTAATGGTAATATTCATACTGCAATTGATACGCTCTTGGGCAGAAAATGTTCTATTGGTCCATGTTGTATTGTTAACAAACTCGGTCAGCTGATTTTCGAGTGTTTTGAAAATCTGCAAATTCTCATTTCCCGTTTGGCGCGCATTAACTACAACATTACAGTTTAACTCTTGAGAGAACCCTATAAAAGTTGTAAAGCATACAAATAGAATAAATATAATATTACGCATCCAGTTGTTTTATAATTTCGTTTAATAGGTCTTTGGCAACTTCAGCTTTCGACTTTAATGGATATTCGGTTATTTGGTTTTTATCATTTATAAAAGTCACTTTATTAGTGTCGCTTTTAAAACCAGCACCCGAGTCATTTAACGAATTTAAGACAATTAAGTTTAAATTCTTTCTTTTAAGTTTGTCTTTTGCATTTTCAACTTCATTATGGGTTTCTAAAGCAAAACCAACCAAAAATTGATGGGTTTTAATGGTTCCTAAAGATGCTAAAATATCCTTGGTTTTTTCTAACTCTAATGTTAACGTATCAACTATCTTTTTTATTTTTTGATTAGCGACATCTTTTGGTTTGAAATCGGCCACAGCTGCCGATAAAATGGCCACATCCGTTTCTTTGAAATAAGTATGTGTTGCATTATACATCTCTTCCGCACTTACCACAGGAACGATATGTATTAAGCTATGTGATACATTTTCATGGGTTGGTCCCGTAATTAAAATAACCTCAGCGCCTAAATTGGCTGAAGCTTTGGCAATTTCAAAACCCATTTTCCCGCTAGAATGATTGCCAATAAACCGAACAGGATCTATAGCTTCATAAGTTGGGCCAGCCGTAATAAGTATTTTTTTTCCCTTTAAAGGCAATTTGTTTAAGATATCATTTTCAATAAATTGAATGATATCTTCCGGCTCTGCCATTCTGCCCTCTCCTACCAAACCACTAGCCAATTCGCCACTGGTGGCAGGAATCATAATATTGCCATAAGTTTTTAATACACTAAAAGATCTTAACGTACTTTCATGTTTATACATGTCCAAGTCCATCGTCGGGGCAAAATAAACCGGACATTTAGCCGATAAATAGGTAGCTAACAATAAATTGTCGCAGATACCATTTGCCATTTTTGATAAGGTATTGGCGGTTGCTGGAGCGATGATGAAGATATCCGCCCAAAGCCCTAAATCAACGTGGCTATTCCACACAGCATTATCGTCTTCATCGTTTGTAAAAGATGAATATACAGGGTGCTTTGAAAGTGTTGATAAGGTTAGAGGCGTAATAAAGTCTTTGGAAGCAGGTGTCATAACGACTTTTACGTTAGCACCAGCTTTAACAAATAACCTTACTAAAGAAGCAGTTTTATAAGCGGCAATACCAGCACTTATGCCCAGTAGTATATTTTTGCCGCTTATAATACTCATAAAAAATAGCTTTCAAGGTTTTTATCTGTTTCCTTTTCCTTTTCTCTTCGTTAAAATTTACAATCGTAACCGTGGCTATGCTTGGAAATTTATGCCTTGATAAAATAAAAAATAAATGAGCTAAATTCTCCTGAAAGCTATTTACTATGAGTAAATTGACATTTTAAAAATTATTCCTGGGAATCTTCCTCTGTATTTCTAAAATAGATTTTATCTGTTAACCATTCTTGAACAGCCAACGCATGAGGTTTAGGTAATTTTTCATAAAATTTAGACACCTCAATTTGTTCTTTGTTTTCAAAGATTTCCTCAAGACTGTCATTGTAAGTTGCAAATTCTTCCAACTTGTCGATTAGTTCTCTTTTAATCTCTGTATTAATTTGCTCGGCACGTCTTGCAATGATGGAAATTGACTCGTAGATGTTCTCTGTTGGCTCATCAATTTGGTTTCTATCGTAAGTTATGGTATTAACTGGAGCATTCGTTCTTTTTAAATCCATGGTATTGCTATTTAACTTTTATTGCTGTAATTTTTTAATTCCTCTTCTAATGTAACTGCCATTTTATCGGCTTCAGCTATATATTTTGAATTTCCATAGCTTTTTTTAAACGTTGTATAATACTCTTTTGCTTGTGCCAAACGGTTCTTCCTTAAAGGAACAATCATATTTGAAACAACTTTATTCTCCACACTATTCATGGCTTGTTGGTAAGCGGCATCAAATTTATAAAACAAGGCATCTTCTCTTAATACAGAACCTGGAAACTCAAAAATAAAATTATCGAAAGATTTTATGGCGGCATTAAAATCCTTTGTATATCCAGGCGCAATCAATGCATATTGCTTGGCAATTTCATATGCTTTTTTCTCTAATTTGTAATCTAGTTCCCTAAAAAGTTTGTTTGCTTCTGCTGAATATTCAGATTCAGGATATAAATTAAGGAAATTTTGTAATTTTTCAATGGCATCTTTTGTCTCCGTTTGATCTTTCGCATATTCTGGAGATAACATATAATAACTTTTTGCACTTAAAAAGGCAGCTTCTGCAACTTTCTCACTAGCAGGATAGCTAGATGCAAAACGTTCAAATTGATAAGCAGATGTATGATAATCTTTCATTTTGTAAAATGTATTGGAATACAAGTACATCAATTTTTCCGCTTGAGGTTTTCCTCTGTAACTTGGAACAATTTGTGCAAAAAGTTTGTTTGCCTTTTCGTATTTACCTTGGCTATAAAGAGAATCACCCAGTTTAAACTTTTCAGCAATATCTTCAGATTTTAAGGCCTTTTGATATTCGCTACAAGAGCTTAAAACTGAAAGTAATATTACTATATAAAGAAAATGCTTCATCTGTTTGTATTCTTTGCTTTTTATCTGTCAGATGTAATGTGCTTAATTAAATTAAAGTTTTATTACCATAACCTAACGACGCTCATTTCATAAATTTCAAACAAGAGGCAAAATTAAGTTATTTTAATGGATTTTAAAAATATAATTTTACACGAAAATAGCCTCTAAAATACAGTATAAATAAGGTTTAAGTTATATTTAACACTAGTATTGATTTATATAGCCAACAATTTTATCTTTTAAGCCTTTTGATGCAGGAACTAATGGTAATCTTACGGTATCCTGGCATAAATTTAAAGCTTCAAAAACGGCTTTAATACCAGAAGGATTATTCTCTTCAAAAATATAACCAATGACATCCATTAATTTAAAATGAAGTTTGTACGCCTCTTTAGCATGCCCTTCTAAACCTAAACGTATCATATTAGAAAATTCTTTAGGAAATGCTTGTCCTATCACAGATATAACTCCAGCGCCACCTGCTAAAACAACTCCAAGCGCTAAATCATCATCTCCAGAAATAATTAAAAAATCTTCTGGTTTGTCTTTCAATAATTTTAAATATTGGGCCACATTATTACAAGCTTCTTTTATACCTATAATATTATCAAAATCGTTTGCCAATCTTAACGTGGTTTCTGGCTCCATATTTTTAGATGTACGCCCAGGAACATTATATAAAATAATAGGAATAGGTGATGCCTCCGAAATTGCTTTAAAGTGTTGATAAATGCCTTCTTGTGTTGGCTTTGTATAGTATGGTGATACGGATAAAATAGCATCCATACCGTTTAAATTGGTCGTTTTTATTTCTTCAATAACCTGCATGGTATTGCTTCCGCCAATACCTAATACTAAAGGCACTCGACCATTATTAGCTTTAGAAATAGTTTCTATAATATCTTGTTTTTCTTGCTTTGTAATGGTTACGCTTTCTCCTGTTGTACCACAAATTACAAGATAATCTGTTCCATTATCTATATTGAAGTTAACAATGTTTGTTAACGCCTCATGATCTACACTTAAATCCGTTTTAAATGGTGTAACCAGAGCAACTCCAGTTCCTAGAAACTTACTGTTCATTTTTTAATTTTATTTAATATAGTTAAGTATTTAAAAACTTCATTTTCAAATACATCAAATTCTTTTAAATTGGTATTAATAATTAAATCGTTCAATCTGGGATCACTCTGCAAAATGCCAACTTTAAATTTGGCTTTCGATGTGGCTGTCATCAATTTCAATTCTAAATCCTCTGCCAGATAATAACTGATTAAAACATCAAATTTTTTATCAAGAAAAGATTGCAATTCTACATGCTTTATCCCGCCATTCCATCCAAAATCATCTGGATTAAAACATAAATCCCAAGTATTTAAATCGGCTTTTTTATCATTAGAAAAACCTATAACCTTAACATTATTAGGGTGTATTTTTATTTTTGCGGCTAAATCCTTGAATAAGGTAAAATCCTCATTTTCAAACAAATTAAAGATAATACCTAGGCTTTCAACCTTACTATCATCAACGTTTACGTAACGATTTGATAATATTTTATTTAAATACTTTTTATTTGAATTCTCTTTAAAAGCCCTTAAAAACATTTACCTTTATACTTTGCGCAAAGGTAGCAAAAGTAGATTCAAAATATCAGCAAAAATTCACAAGTATCTCTTATGACATTTAAACATCTTTTTTTCTGTTTATTTTTATTATTCTTTTTTAGCTGTAAAGAAACACATTTACATTTGGCTAAAATTGAAGGAAAACAAATCTCCATTTCAGATAGTATTTCAACAGACAATGATATAGAAGTGTTTATAAAGCCTTACAGAACCCATATACAGAAAGATTTGGATAGCGTGTTGGCATATTCGGCAGACACTTATACCAAAACTGATGGCGATTTTAATACGGCTATTGGAAACTTTATGGCTGATGCCGTTTATAATGAAGCCAACCCGATTTTTAAAAGCCGAACCGGAAAAAATATAGATATGGTTTTATTAAACCATGGCGGTATACGTTCCATCATTTCAAAAGGAAACATTACAACCAGAACAGCTTTTGAATTGATGCCTTTTGAAAACAGCCTCTTGGTAGTTGAAATGAAAGGAACACAAATGGATAGTTTGGTTGCTTATTTAAGTAAGTCCAAAAAAGCACATCCCATTTCGAAATTAAAACTAATTATTGATACCGATTTTAATGTTATTAAAGCCACCATAGATGGGAAAAACATTGAAGATAACAACACCTATTATGTCGCCACTAACGATTATTTATACAATGGTGGTGATAATATGACGTTCTTTAAGCCAAACGATGGCGTTCACGATTTAAATTATAAAGTCAGAAATGCTTTGATCGATAATTTTAAAAAAGTTGACACTATAAACCCGGTTAAAGACGACAGGTTCATTCAAAAAAACAATTGAGATTAACTTATGAAACGTAGAGATTTTTTACAAAAAACGTCTGTAGCAACTGGGGCATTAACACTTGGCGGCTTGGGGTTACAGTCGTTTACAACCACATCTAAAACATCAAAAATAACTATTTTACATACTAACGATGTGCACAGCCATATTGACGTGTTTGGGCCAGAAGATGGACGAAATGCTAATAAAGGTGGCGTTGCCCGTAGAGCCAGTTTAATAGAATCTATTAGAAATGAAAATCCTAATACGCTTTTATTGGATGCCGGTGATATTTTTCAAGGTACACCATACTTTAATTATTATGGAGGCGAACTGGAGTTTAAGTTAATGAGCATGCTAAAATATGATGCCTCAACTATTGGAAATCATGATTTCGACAATGGTATAGATGGTTTATATGCCCAATTGCCTCATGCCAAATTTGATTTTATCTGTTCAAATTATGATTTTTCAAATACAGTTATGAACATGCATGTAAAACCATATAGAATATTTAAAAAAGATAACATTAAAATAGGTGTTTTCGGACTAGGTATTGAATTAGATGGTTTGGTTGATAAAAATATGTATAAAGAAACCAAATATTTAGACCCAATAGAAACGGCGCAAGAGATGACTCGAATTTTAAAGGATGATGAAACTTGTGATTTAATTATTTGTTTATCTCATTTAGGATACGATTTTAGAGATAATCCAAATAAAATAAGTGATTTAAAATTGGCCGCGGCAACTAAAAACATTGACTTAATTATTGGTGGCCATACCCACACCTTTTTATCAAAACCAACTATAGTGAAAAATATAGAAGACAAAAATATGCTTGTAAACCAAGTTGGTTGTTATGGTATTAATTTGGGACGAATCGATTTTTATTTTGATTCTGAAAAAAAAATAACTGCTAATGGAGTGGCTATAACCGTTTAAGCCATAATCTTCTCTCTCGAAAACGTTTTTTCCAGAATATCCTTTTCATCATATATGCCTTTAGATACTTTATTGGTTTCAATGATGTATTGAAAGGCAAAGAACAGTCCAGCAATATGTAATAATCTATCTAACATCAAAATGCTCCAATTATAAACATAATAATGTACTACATATTCTAGAACATCTGAAAAAGCAAAACATATTGCCATTATTAAAAAAAGAATGGATGCTTTTGTTTGTTTACCTAGATATACTGCAAATGAGATAAAAACCAAAAGTATTAAAGCCATACTTTTTGTTCCAAACAAAATCATTTCCGTGCCGTCTGTTATTAAAGCGTTCAACATACTACATAATGAGTATAGAAAATAACCATTAATTAATAGAATACCCAGTAAATAAAAACCAACCACCTTATCAATATTCACAAGTTTGAATTTGGAAGCACCAATCACAATTAAACCTATATAACTAAACATATACATAGTGTTTGAGCTAGTTGTTCCAAAATCATTTACCAAAAACAATCCAGAAGCGTCACCAAAAAATGAGAACACTAAAAAAGCAATAAACACCAAATTCACTATTCTTTTCTTGATACAAAAAGCTATTAAGAAAAAAGGAATGAATATAACTTTAGAAGCATTTAAAAATAACGGATTTTCACTGTAAGCAGCAAAAACATTTAAAGTTATCAATAACAATAAAGCGAAAAAAAACATGGCATCATAGCCAATTTTGAATGTATTGTTCATGGTAATAAATATAAGTAGGTGGACAAATGTACTTTATTACATCGTCTAAAACAAACAGTTTATCGATTATATTGTTAAATTTTGAGGTTGTATACCCAAAATGAAATGTAGATCAAACTAAGTGGTATTGGAATTTAATCTATCACTGGTTTTTTTTATCCCTGAAGCTAATTACTCCATATGTAAATAAAAACCATCCTTTAAGAAAAGAAGCTAATCAATTAGCATATTGTTATTAATTGATTCCTCGTTACCTAGTTTAGACTGTTGATAAAAGAAATAAAAAGCGATTAGCGCTAGTGAAACTGCAATGAAATTAAGTAAGTCTTGTTTGGCCACATATAAATATGCAACGCTTATTACTTCAGAAAACACAATGCACAGAGAGCCAACAAATAAATATAAGGACTTTTTATTATCTCTATAAAAATAATTTATAAGAGAACTGGATAAGAGTAAAAGCATAACGATATTATAAATTAGCTCAACAAAATACTCATAGTTCAGTTCTACAAGTGGGTCTATAATAATCTGCATAACATAAACAATATAAATATTCAATGCTGTTAATACTACTAAATGTATTTTGAAATTTTTTAGCACATGCATTAAACTAATTGATTTACAAATTTTAATGAATAACATTAAATACGCAAGTATATATAGTGAGTTTCCTAATAAATAATCAACACCAGGACTTAATTTATCTGAAATTATAGCTAAAAGTTCAGATAAAGAGTAAAAAATCAAAAACAAATTAAAGAAAATGGACTTTTCCCTAATAGATATAAAATAGGTTAAAGCAACAAAAGGGAATATTAAAGATCTTAAATTGTAGGCTATTAATTCATTACCACCAAATTGAAAAATAACAAAAAGTGTATAAATTAACACAATCGTACCAACCAAGATTATAGATTTGTTCATGAGAGATATTAAAATTGTTACCCTGCAAATATAAAATATTATTACAATTAAACGATTAAAAAATACATTTTATCGATAAAATTATAAATTATGTAATTTTTTGTAAGAATTCATATTCATTCAATAATAAAACATTCAAATCTTCTGCTTTTTTCTTTTTACTTGGTCCCATATTGTCGCCAGCAACAATAAAACTGGTTTTAGAAGAAATAGAACTACTTACTTTTCCGCCGTTATCTTCTATAATTTTTTTAAGCTCATCTCTTGAAAGCGTCTCAAAAACTCCAGAGATAACAATGCTTTGACCTTCGAGTTTATTTGTCTGACCAACAAGTTGTTCGGCTGACATTTCCAACTGAATACCAAATTGTTTTAAACGCCCTACAATGTAAGTATTCTTTTCTGAAACAAAAAACTCAACCACACTTTGGGCTATCTTAATCCCTATTTCATCTACATTTACCAAATCATCTATAGAAGCTATGGCAATCGCATCAATAGATTTATAATGTTTTGCTAATTTTTTTGCAACAGTCTCTCCCACATACCGAATGCCTAAAGCATACATAACCCTTTCAAATGGAATACTTTTAGATTGTTCAATGCCTGAAATTAAATTATCGGCACTTTTTTCAGCCATTCTCTCTAAAGGAACAATCTGCTCTTTGGTTAATTCGTATAAATCTGAATAATTATCAATCAAGCCTTGGTTAACAAGAAGCGCCACGGTTTCGCCCCCTAAACCTTCAATATCCATGGCTTTTCTCGATATGTAATGCTGAATCCTCCCAATAATTTGAGGCTTACAGCCATTGTAATTCGGACAATAATGTTGCGCTTCGCCTTCTTGTCTGACTAATGGTGTTTCACACTCAGGACATTTGGTGATGTATTCGGTTGGTGTGGAATGAAATGGACGTAAACTTAAATCTACTGCAATAATCTTTGGAATGATTTCACCACCCTTTTCAACATACACTTCGTCGCCTACCCTAATATCTAATTTCTCAATTTGATCAGCATTATGTAACGACGCTCTTTTTACAATAGTTCCAGCCAATTCTATGGGTTCTAAATTGGCAACGGGTGTAATAGCACCCGTGCGCCCCACCTGATAAGAAATACTATTAAGTCTTGTAGAAACGCGTTCTGCTTTAAACTTATATGCCATGGCCCATCGGGGTGATTTTGCCGTATAACCCAATTCTTCTTGTTGGTCTAAACTATTAACCTTAATAACAACACCATCCGTTTCATAAGGCAAATCATGTCGATTTACATCCCAATACGATATAAAGTCCAATACCTCATCGATGGAATAGACTAATTTTGAAGCATTGGGCACTTTAAAACCCCATTCCCTAGCTTTAAGTAGACCTTCAAATTGCGTCTGAATCCCTAAATGATGACCTGTTAAATTATAAAGCAAGCAGTCTAAAGGGCGCTTAGCCACTTCAGAGCTATCTTGCAACTTTAAACTTCCTGAAGCTGTGTTTCTAGGGTTTCTATAAGGTTCTTCTCCAATCTCAATACGTTCTTCGTTCATTTTGTTAAACCCATCAATCGGTAAAATAATTTCACCTCGAATATCAAATTTTAACGGATAATCACCTTTCAATTTAAGCGGAACCGATTTAATGGTTTTTACATTGGCCGTTATGTTGTCCCCCTGATAACCATCACCTCTAGTAACTGCTTTTGTTAAAATACCATTTTCATAAGTCAAACTAATGGAAGCCCCATCATATTTTAATTCGCATACATATTGAATATCTCCATCAATCATCTTTTGTATTCGGGTTTCCCAATCCAATAAATCTTCTTTGGAATACGAGTTATCCAACGAATACATACGATGCTCGTGCGGAATGGTTTCAAAATTTTTAGTGATCTCCCCTCCTACACGTTGCGTTGGAGAATTCATATCAAAAAACTCTGGATGTTGATGTTCTAGAGCTTCTAATTCTTTTAACTTCAAGTCGAATTCCAAGTCTGATATACTTGGATTATCCAATACGTAATAATTATAATTATGCTCGTTGAGTTCGTTACGAAGCTTTAATATGTGTTCTTCAATACTATTCATTGTCCTATTTGACCTTTAATCATTCTATCTTTTTTAAAGACATCTTGTTTTAATTCAATATTTGTAAAGTGATGATCTTTCAATAACTGTATCATATCATTGCCAAGATATTCATTAATTTCAAAAAAAAGCAAACCGTTGTCCTTCAAATTATTAACAGCAAACGTTATAATGGCTTTATAAAACTGCAACGGATTATCATCGGTAACAAACAACGCAACATGCGGTTCACTATTTAAAATATTGGGTTTCATTTGTCCCTTTTCTTGTTCCCGAACATAAGGCGGATTTGAAACAATAACATCAAATTTTACATCAGAAACCCGATCCGTCTTCCACCTTCCGTCTTCCGTCTTTAATATATCAGCTTCTATAAATGTGATTTCAACCTGGTTCAATTCAGCATTTTGTCTAGCGACGTTTAACGCTTCCTTACTGACATCGAGCGCATAAACTTTAGCTTTTTTCAAATTTTTAGCTAATGAAACAGCAATACAGCCACTACCCGTCCCCACATCTAAAATAGTTAGGTGTTGGTCCCGATAGCTATCGGGATTAGGTGTTGGGTGGCTGGTTAGTATCCAATCAACCAATTCTTCCGTTTCTGGTCGCGGTATAAGTACATGTTGATTCACTTTAAAAGTCAGTCCGAAAAACTCGGTATCTCCTATTATATATTGAATCGGCTCTTGGCTTTTTAAACGTTCTAATGCATTGAAAAGTCTTTCATTAGTATCTATCATTAACTCAGGATTCATGGCTAACTTAATTCTGGTGATATTATGAAAGGATTCCAATAAGATAAAAAAGAAACTATCAACTTCATTTTTATTATAAATGACATCTAATTCTTGATGAAATATATTTTGAATATCTTTTCGCTTCATAAATCTTTTATCATCCAAACACCACAAGAATAATGTCCTGTATTTCCCAATGCACCTGCAATATGTTTAAACCCATAACTTTCATAGATGTGTATGGCCGCTTTTAGTTGTGGTGCAGATTCTATGTAGCATTGTTTATAACCTAAATTTTTTGCAGACTGTAAACATGTTTCGAATAATTGTTTACCAAATCCTTTTCCTCTAATGTCTGGCGAAAAATACATTTTCTGAATTTCGCAAACCTCGGTTTCGAAATCCTTTAACGGTTTAACTCCGCCACCACCGACCACTTTTCCATTAGCATCAATAACAAAATAAACATCATTATCATTTTGATAAGATTCAAACATCTTGGTTGTTTCAATATCCGAATAGGCAGTCCCTTCCAAAGGGATTTTAAATTCGTGAAAACAATCGCGTATTACCTGCTCAATTTGCTGATTATCCCCTGGTTGAATTTCTCTAATAATGATATTGTTTATACCCATTATTTAATCTTATTTTTGTCCTGATATTTATCGGGATGAATATACATGAAAAATACATAAAACGCTGTATTGAGATTGCCAAAAATGGTTTGGGAAGCACGCGCCCCAACCCTATGGTAGGCTGTGTGATTGTTCGCAACAATACCATTATTGGCGAAGGTTTTACCAGTGCTTATGGCGGCAACCATGCCGAAGTAAACGCTATAAATGCGGTTGTTGATAAAAATCTATTAAAAGAAGCGACGCTTTATGTGACTTTAGAACCTTGCTCCCACTTTGGCAAAACGCCTCCTTGTAGCGACCTCATCAATAAAAGCAACATACCTAACGTGGTTATAGGATGTATCGATGACAATATTAAAGTTGCCGGAAAAGGTATTGAAAAACTAAAAAACGCTGGCTGTAAAGTAACTGTTGGTGTTTTAGAAGATGAATGCAGGGAACACCATAAACGTTTCTTCACTTTCCATAACAAAAAACGTCCTTATATTATTTTAAAATGGGCAGAAACCAAGGACGGCTTCCTAGCTCCTGAAACAAAAAATGAGCAAAAACCTGTTTGGATTAGCAACCAATATTCCAGACAATTAGTCCATAAATGGAGAACCGAAGAACAAGCCATTCTAATTGGCACTAATACAGTTTTGCAGGATAATCCGAGTTTAACCGTAAGGGATTGGACGGGACAAAATCCCATTCGTATTGTTGTAGATAAAGATTTAAAACTCCCTAAAACCTTGGCCATTTTTAATTACGAAGCCCAGACAATCGTCATCTCAAAAAACGATATGGATTTCTCAAAACAGGTCGCCTCACAAATTTGTGATATCTTATATGAAAATAATATAAGCTCTGTAATTATTGAAGGTGGAAAACACATGCTACAGACGTTTATTGATGAAAATTTATGGGATGAAGCTAGAGTTTTTACAGGTAACACACTATTCAACTCAGGACTTGAAGCACCACCTTTACATGGCAGGTTAATTTCTGAAGAAAACATTATGGACGATATTCTTAAAACGTATAGAAATGATTAAAACGATTATTTTTGATTTTGGTAATGTGTTCATCAATTTAGATATTGAAGGCTTTACACAAAATGCTTTCAAACATTTTAAAATTGATGAACTTTCAGAAGAAATGATGGCGTTCAATAGTTTTTATGAGCAAGGTTTAATTTCTACGGACGAATTTTTGGAATTTTATACTGAAAACTTCCCCAAACTTTCCGAAGAAGATCTTATTGGTATTTGGAATTTTATGCTGAAAGATTTTCCGAAACATCGTTTGGATTTTATAAAGGATTTAAAACAAACCTCTAAATATAAATTGATTTTGTTAAGCAATACCAACGAACTTCATATCGAATGGATTAAAAAAAATGTGTCTTTTTATGAGGAATTCAAAAATTGCTTTGATGCATTTTATTTATCGCACGACATTCATTTAAGAAAACCAAATCGGGATATTTTTGAATTTGTTTTAAATAAAAATAACTTAAACGCTGAAGACTGTTTGTTTGTAGATGATAATAAAGACAATATTAAATCCGCAAACGCTTTACATATAAATACGTGGCATATCAACCCCGAAACTGAAGATATTACGACGCTTTTTAAAGTAAAAAGCCACTTGTTTTAATTCCCTTTTTTTGACTGAAAAAGACACATACAAAACCATTGAAACCCCTACTGAGGCTATTTTATTCAAAGATAAAAATAGTAAGTTTTATGGATTTGCATATCCAATACAAAGTGAAAACGACGTAAAACAATATATAGACGCTTTAAAAAAGAAACACCATGCGGCTAGACATTGGTGCTTTGCTTACCAATTGGGAACAGAAACGACATCATTCAGAGCCAATGATGATGGTGAACCCAACAATTCTGCTGGCATGCCTATATATGGACAAATACAATCTTTTGATGTTACCAATATCCTAATCGTTGTGGTTCGCTATTTTGGCGGTGTTAAATTGGGCGTTAGTGGACTTATTAATGCTTACAGAACCACTGCACAATTGACGTTAGAAGCCTCTAAAATTGTTGAAAAAACCATCAATATTGAATTCTGCATCACATTTGAATATAAGAATATGAATAAAGTGATGCGGGTCATCAAAGAAAACAACATTACCATTAATAACCAAAAATTGGCATTGGACTGCAACATCTATATTTCAGTCAGGAAAAAAGATGCTCCATCCCTTTATGACATATTCAATAATCTTTTCGAAATAAAAATTACGGAAATAAAAAATTAATCGCCTATTGCATCCAAAATATATTGCGGGGCTTTCACCGGTCGGTTCGTTTTCATATCTATAAATACCAAAATGGTACTAGCGGTTGTTAAAATTTCATCTTTTTCATTGGTAATTTCATACTCAAATTCAATCTTCGCCGTGGGCTTATTTTTTAGTTGTGTTTTTACATTAATTACATCATCATAACCCGCTGATTTTTTATAATTTATGCAAAGAGAAACTACTGGCAACATAACACCACTTTCTTCCATATCTTTATAAGAAATCCCTAATTTTCGTAACCACTCAATACGCCCCATTTCAAGATATAATGGGTAGTTTCCGTGATACACCACCCCCATTTGGTCGGTTTCACCATATCTCACTCTTATTTGTATTTTGTCGAATTTCATAAGGTTTATTAAATAATTTTTTGTAGTTTCGGCTACGGGTTAAACATGATGAAAAAATTCTGAAAATTCAATACTATTTCATTTTTTTTTTAAGAATTTTGTTCACATATTTGCCTAACAATAATTAGGGGGAAAAAGTAATATTCTTCTTTACGTTAACTAACTAACAAACAAACCATAAATACAATAATGAGTGTAACTGCGCAATCGGTCTGGAATAACTGTCTTGAATTCATAAAAGATAATATACAACCGCAAGCGTATAAAACTTGGTTTGAGCCTATTATTCCCGTTAAACTTACAGACAATGCTTTAAGCATTCAAGTGCCAAGTAAATTCTTTTATGAATGGCTTGAAGAGCACTATGTAAAAATCCTAAAAGTATCATTAACTAAAGAGATTGGAGAAAAAGCCAAGCTTGTTTACATTATAAAAATGGAAAACACGTATGGTAACAAACATCCTTTTACCGAAAAAATTCCAAGCTCTAATAGAAGTGGCTTAAAATCACAAGAAGTTGATATTCCACTCCAAAATAAAAATCCGGAATTGCGAAATCCGTTTGTGATTCCAGGCATTAGAAATGTAAAAATTGAATCGCAACTAAATCCTAATTACAGTTTTGAAAATTTCCTTGAAGGCGACTCCAATCGTTTGGCAAGAAGCGCTGGCTTAGCGGTTGCGACAAAACCAGGTGGCACATCGTTCAATCCGTTACTTATATTTGGTGGTGTTGGTTTAGGGAAAACCCATTTAGCACATGCTATTGGTGTTGATATTAAAGACAAGTATCCTGAAAAAACCGTTTTATATATTTCTGCTGAAAAATTTACACAACAATACATAGATTCAGTAAAAAAGAACAATAGAAATGACTTTATTCATTTTTACCAAATTATTGATGTATTAATCATTGATGATGTTCAATTTTTATCAGGAAAATCTGGAACCCAAGATGTGTTCTTCCATATTTTCAACCACTTGCACCAAAATGGCAAACAGGTTATTTTAACCAGTGACAAGGCGCCAGTTGACATGCAG
Source organism: Confluentibacter flavum (assembly GCF_002843175.1). Classification (GTDB taxonomy): domain Bacteria; phylum Bacteroidota; class Bacteroidia; order Flavobacteriales; family Flavobacteriaceae; genus Confluentibacter; species Confluentibacter flavum. Next base: position 37,750 of record NZ_PJEO01000040.1, on the reverse strand, counting down.
GATATTGAGCAACGTTTATTATCCCGTTTTAAATGGGGACTTTCAGCTGAATTGCAAAACCCCGATTTTGAAACCCGTGTTTCTATCTTGAAAAACAAATTATATCGCGATGGTGTTGAAATGCCAGACGATATTATTGAATATGTTGCCAAAAACATTAAAACGAATGTAAGAGAGTTAGAAGGTGCTATTATATCTTTAATCGCCCAATCGTCTTTCAATAAAAAGGAGATCACCATTGATTTGGCAAAACAAATTGTTGAGAAATTTGTTAAGAATACCAAACGTGAGGTGTCTATAGATTATATACAAAAAATTGTGTCTGACTATTTCCAAATGGACATAGATACATTACAATCTAAAACCAGAAAACGTCATATTGTGCAAGCGAGGCAATTAGCCATGTTTTTTGCTAAAAAATTCACTAAAGCCTCTTTAGCCAGCATTGGTTCCCAAATAGGAAAAAGAGATCACGCCACTGTGCTTCACGCTTGTAAGACTGTTGACAACTTGTCTTCTACAGATAAGCAATTCAAAAAATACGTGGAGGACATCACCAAAAAACTCTCTATTTAAATTCCCTTTTCAATGATTAAAATTTTAATGGTATGTTTAGGTAATATTTGCCGATCGCCATTAGCCGAAGGTATTTTAAAATCCAAACTCCCAAACAATAAATTCATAATTGATTCTGCTGGAACCGCACATTATCATATAGGTAGTCCACCCGATAAACGTGCTATAGCCGTCGCTAAAAAATACGGATTGGATATTTCTGGTTTATCAGGAAGGCAATTTGGTGTTGCGGATTTTGACACATTCGATTATATTTATGTAATGGATGAGTATAACTATAACCATGTGATAGCGCTTGCAAGACATGAGAATGATAAAGATAAGGTCAAGCTCATATTAAACGAAATATATCCGAATCAGAATTATGATGTGCCCGACCCTTATTATGGCGGCAGTGAAGGATTTGAAAACGTTTATAAACTGTTAGATGAGGCATGTTCGACAATTGCTAAGTCATTACTTTAATTATTTTTAAAAATTAACATATTAGAAAGGCTACCAAATGAATACTGCCAAAGGAAAATTATATCTGATACCAACAACCCTAGGAGATAACGACCCTTTAGAAGTTTTGCCTTTAACTGTAAAAAACATCATTGAACAAACTAACACGTTCATTGTTGAAAACGAAAAGACAGCACGGCATTTTATAAAAAAAATAACTCCAGATAAATTACAATCCGCTTTAAAAATACATCTTCTAAATAAATATACAGACGATACCGAACTGCCCAAATTTTTAGAATCCTGCTGCAAAGGCATTGATGTTGGCTTACTTTCTGAAGCTGGTTGCCCTGGCATAGCCGATCCAGGTGCCGATGTTGTAAAATTAGCACATCAATTAGATATAAAAGTCGTGCCGTTAGTAGGCCCATCCTCTATTTTAATGGCTATGATGGGTTCTGGAATGAATGGACAAAGCTTTACATTTAATGGGTATTTACCCATAGACAAAGACGAAAGGAAAAAAGAAATTAAACGATTGGAACGCCTATCTTTTGAGCTAAATCAATCTCAAATTTTTATTGAAACCCCTTATAGAAACAATAAAATGCTGGAAGATATTTGCAACATTTTAGAAAAAAATACCAGTATTTGTGTGGCTTGTGATATCACGTTGCCAACAGAGTACATAAAAACACTTTCCGTAAACGAATGGAACAAAAAAAAGGTAGACCTTCATAAAAGACCTACCATTTTCATTATCCATAAATTTTAATTCTTAAATAGAAGTTGCCTTAGCTTTTTTATTCGGCTTTAAAAAAGATGTATCATATCCAGAAAACTTTTTGATATAATACTGAACTGATGTTCCATAACTATCTTCATAATCATCAACACCGTAACTTCTTAAATAATGTTTAACACTTCCAGGGCCTGCTAAATGTGCTGCCGCTAAAATTCCAGACTCCGTAATAACAACGCCGTTAATCTTTTTGCCAACAAAATTTTTAATATCACGTCGTAAAATCCATTTGTTGCGCTCGGCATTAGCTATAAATGCTCTTTCCTGAAGTTCTGGATTGCTTAAAAAATGTGCTGGATTATAAATTCCAATCATCTTTAAGGTTTCCGTTCCAAATTGGTATTTTCCTAAATACCCCAAGGTGTTCACCGAAAAATAATCACCTCTGGATTCTTTAAAGGCTAAAGCCTCTTTAAATCCTACAAAAGATTTCCCAAGATAAGGTGAAAATAATCTGTTTCCTTCGTTTAATGCCAAATCGCTCTCGTGAGTATTTGGCTCTGGGCTCACTGTATAATTCAACTCTAAGCCCTTTGTTGAATATTTACTTAAATCGATCGTGTCTGTCGAAGACAACGAAACATACAATAGAACACATACTGTAAGTGATAAAATCAGATAACTTGCAATACTTTTCTTCATAATTTTTTAAATTTCTTCAGCATATTTAATAAAAAATATACCTGAAAATTTGAGGGTGCAAAATTACACATTTTAATCGTTAATTCAAAATTACTCGTTTATGTGCTCTTTTTAATAGTACAATAGATGAAATACATACCCATTTTTACTAAATTCAATGGCTGGAAACGGCAACTTAATTACGTTAAAAACATCTAATATGGATCTCAATACCCGTGACTTTGTTTCTATTTTACTCAAATTTAAATCAAAACTTAAGTACAACTGCCTAACCCTCTCATTATTTGTTAACAACTGATTGTCAACATCTTTCATCCCCTCCAACATACCGTCAGCACCATAGCCTACTGACAAATCAAGCCATTTAGGGATATTGCTTTGTTTAAAAAAAGAATGCAGATTTATATTTAACCAATAGGTTTGTCCGTTGTAGTCTTTCAAAACCTGCTCTAAAAAACTGTCGCCTAGCTTATCTGGACGCTGCGACGCATATTGCGTTTGATGAAATGAAAATTTCAACATCATTCGCTGTTCTTCCCATAATAATTCTTGTCCAACATACAATCCCGTGCCCACTGCATTGGCTAAAACATCTGTCCATGAAAAGCCCCATTCTTCAGAAAAACCATCAAAAACCTCTACAGCAGTTAAAAATCCAAACCCTAAAGTGGCTCCATATATTAATTGGTCTTTTTTGTTTACACCAGACCAATTAAGACCTTGCGCACCCATTCTTCCCATTTGATAGGAAGAAAAAACATGGCCTATTTTATCCATTTGAAGCCATTCCTCACTATCATCAATCGTGTGGAATTTAGATTTAGGATAGTCGGCATACCAAAGTTGGTTCAAACCGATTAAAGATACTCCTATTATAGACGCTTCGCCAATCACAATGGCATTCCGTCTTGGTTTGTTTAGGGTATCGCTTGGTGTTAGAAAAGAGTCTAGTTTAGATTGTGAAAATGAAAAAAAGGCAACAAAAAAGAGAGGGAGGATATATTTAAGTTTAGAACACCTCACTATCTATTAATGCCTTGAGATGACAAATACCTTTGATATTCCCTCGCATTGACATTATGCTGGGCTAAAGTTTTTGCAAATTTATGATATCCCAAACGTTTCGCATCGGCGGCAAAATAAAGATAATCATGCTTTTCGTAATTTAAAACGGCATCAATGGCAGAGACGTCTGGCATGGCAATAAGACCTGGGGTTAACCCCAAGTTTTTATAAGTATTATAAGGCGAGTCAATCTCTTTATGAATGTTCAAAACGCGTTTTATAATGGTATTCTTGTATTTTGGCAGTTGATAGGCTGCAAATTTTAATGTTGGATCTGCCTGCAAGGGCATTCCTATGCGTAATCTATTTAAATATACCCCAGCAATTCTTGGCTGTTCATCAACTGCTTTAGATTCTTCATGAACAATAGATGCCAAAGCAATCACTTGGTTTGGCGATAAATTAAGGGCTTCGGCTTTTGCTTTTCGGCTATCGTTCCAAAATCTGTTATACTCTTTCAACATTCTATCCCTAAATTGCTCTGCAGACGTATTCCAGAAAAACTCATAACTATTTGGAATATACATCCCCAAACTCGTAGCCAAGTTGAAATTGTTTTTTTGCAGGAACGATGAGTCCTTCATCGTATTTAATAACGACAAGCTATCGGCTTCTATTTGAACACTGATGCGTCCTGCTAGTTTTTCAAGTGATTCTTGATTATTAAAAGACAGTCTTATAGGTAGATTATTGCTTCGTATGGAATTAATAATATCGTTATTGTTCATGCCTTTTTTAATGGCAAAACGTCCCGCTTTTATATTAGTGACATACTTTTTTTGTTCCGCTAAAGCATCAAACGTATCAATATCTTTTAAAAGTGGCTTCAGTTGTTCCCTTACATCGGCATAGGTGCCGTTGGTTGGCACATACACATAGGCCACATCATTATTAAAGTTTGTATTGGATACAAACATGGCATTATAAACATAGTAAGCAAAATAAGCTGCCACTGCTAAACCAATAAATACGATGGTCAAAAGTATCTTCTTTATATACATTTAATTATTTATAAGCTGAAACAGATATTCGTTTTTGTAAGCGCCATTAACCTGATTCCAATCTTTTTTAAGGCCTACATTTACAAACCCTTGATTGGTAAAAAGTTTTACGCTGCCTTTATTTTCTTCTGAAATGTTACAATATAACTGATGTAATCCCAAATGCGAAAAACTATAATTGATCAATAATTGCAAAGCTTCCCTGCCATAGCCTTTATCTCTATCTTTTGAGTCTTTAATTAAAATGCCAATACCTGCCCTTCTGTTTTTAAAATCGAAATCGAAAATATCAATTAAGCCTAATGGTCTATTGTCATAACTCGAAACAACTAATCGTAATTGTTTTACCTCAAAAATATCTTTATGGGCATTTTCAAGATATTGCTTAATCAAAAATTTTGAATACGGTGTTTGGGTATTGCTTATTTCCCAAACAGATTCATCATTTTCAACCGCATACACAAATTCCAAATCTTCTGGCTCTAAAGCACGTAAATATATCTCACTTCCTTTTAATGTTATCATATACTCCCTTTATAAACAAACGTTGCAGGCCCTATGAGCCATACATTTTTGTAAATTCCATTTTCAACATCAAAACTAACTTGTAATTCACCACCTTGAACCTGTAAGGTTATCAGGTTTTTATCAGTTTCATTAAGAGCATGCATCGCCAAAGCTACGGCGGTAACCCCAGTTCCACAAGAAAGCGTTTCATCTTCTACTCCACGTTCGTAGGTTCTGACGGCAAAAATTTGATTACTTATTTTTTTTACAAAATTAACGTTACTGCCTGCTTCATTATATGGTTCACCATATCTAATGGTAGCGCCTTTTGTTTTGATATCAAAATCTTCTATCTGCTCTTCAAATTGTACATGGTGCGGTGAACCCGTGTTTAAAAAAACGTGTTTTGAATGTTTCTCTATGGTATTAACATCCTGCATTTGCAATCTAATAATGTCACCATCTACAACCGCATGGTGTAAACCATCGATGGCTTCAAAAACCGCATTTTCGGTAATAACGCCCAAATGCTTTGCAAATGCAACCAAACAACGTCCGCCATTACCACACATGCTGCTTTCATTGCCATCGGCATTATAGTACACCATTTTAAAATCTAAATCTGGATGATTTTCAAGTAAAATAAGTCCGTCCGCTCCAATACCAAATCGCCTGTCACATAAAAATGCAATACGTTTGGTGTCTTGTTTATTGAACGTTTGCTGACGATTATCAATCATCACAAAATCGTTTCCTGTTCCTTGATATTTATAAAAAACCTGTTGCATAATGAAGGGCAAATATATGAATATAAAACCGTTTTTTTCATTGTTAAATCGTCGTTAAAGTTGAAATTTCCATTCAATAAATTTTTAATTTTAATCGTTATAATTAAAAATAAAACTGAAAATTATGAAGAAGATTTTATTATTAGTGTTGGTTTCAGCATTAGGTGGTGCCTTAACACTTGGTGCCTACAAATTATTTTTAGAACCGGAAAACCAGGTTATTGTAACCTCTGCATCTGCTAATCCAACATTTTTACCGACTAGCAATGTGGCTGGACTTTCAGCAATAAGCGAGGCTCCCGATTTTGCCTTAGCTGCCGAAAATACTATAAATGCTGTGGTACACGTAAAAAACGTATCTATTAGTTCCGGACAAATGACCATGCAAGATTTATTTATGGGAAGAAGTACCCCGCGTGCTCAAATGGGTACAGGTTCTGGCGTTATTGTAAATGCGGACGGGTATATTATTACCAATAATCATGTGATTAACAATGCCAATGAACTATCGGTGACGTTAAACAACAACAAAACCTATAAGGCAGAAATAGTAGGTTCGGATTCCAAAACAGATATTGCCCTTTTAAAAATTGATGCCGATGAGGATTTGCCCTTTGTGACCTTTGCTGATTCAGACGAGGTTAAAGTAGGCGAATGGGTATTGGCAGTTGGAAATCCGTTTAATTTAACATCAACCGTTACGGCGGGGATTATTAGCGCCAAAGCCAGGGATTTATCGGGTACTAGCTCTCAATCTTTTATTCAAACAGATGCCGCTGTTAACCCAGGAAATTCTGGTGGCGCATTAGTAAATACCAGAGGTGAACTTATAGGAATTAATACAGCCATTTCATCACAAACAGGATCTTATGTGGGCTATTCATTTGCTGTACCTAGTAATATTGCCCGCAGGGTTATAGAAGATATTATGGAATATGGCAATGTACAAAATGGGATTCTTGGTATTAGTGGTACTGCTTTAAATAGCGCATTGTCTAAAGAATTTGGCGTAACGGATACCGAAGGTATTTATGTAGATAGTGTGATCGAAGCCTCTGGAGCTGAAAAAGCTGGTATTCAAAAAGGCGACATTATTAAGGAAATTGATAACATTAAAGTATCTAAATTTGCCGATTTAACGGGACATATTAATGCTAAACGTGTAAACGATAAGGTGCTTCTTAAAGTTTACAGGGACGGCGAATTAAAAACAGTAAATGTTACGTTGACCAGAAATGAAACTACTATTTTACCCGTGATTGGCACATTAAAGAATGCCTCTAAAGAGCAATTAAAAAAATACGATTTAAAATATGGATTAGTCATTATAAATTTAAATGAAGACAATAAAGAAGATTGGGAAGAAGATGGCGTTAAAGAAGGAAGTATTGTCACTGCTTTAAATGGTAAAGAATTAAAATCTATAGAGGATATTGAAAACCTTAAATCAAATCGAGGTTATAAATTCCCATATAGTATTGGAATTGTAAAAAACAATGGTGAAAGAATAACTTATCGCTTTAGATAAAACATCTAATTAAAATTTCCGTTCGTATATATAGAAGCCTCATATAAATTGAGGCTTTTTTTATAAATATGTCCTTTTAAAGCATAATTTTTTTAACTTCGTAATCCAAACATAACCATTTTAAAATCTACCTAGATGAAATGCATTAAATACCTACTAGTTATAGCCGTTCTTTTAACCTGTTCTTTTACAGCATTTTCGCAAAATAACACAGAAGAAGATGAACTCTCTTTAGATAAAGGATCCATAGACAATCAATTTGAATATGTTATAACACGCTCTAATAATTACCAAGATTTCAAAGTCGTTAAAAAAACCTGGCTTTACACCCTTAAAGCCCATACCATAGATTCCTTAAAAGCCGTACATAACGATTTAGCAGATACCAAAATCCTTGTTGATACGCAAGCCAAGGAGATTTCCGATTTAAAATCGAGCTTAGAAAGCACCCAAGCAAATTTGGAAAACACCCGAAGTGAAAAAGATAACATCGGCTTGTTTGGCGCACAAATGAGTAAAGGCAGTTACAAAACCATCATGTGGCTTATTATTGGCTGTTTATTGGCCTTATTAGCTTTATTTATTTACAAATTCAACAACAGTAATGCCATTACAAGACAAGCTAAAAAGAACCTTGCGGACATTGAAGAAGAATTTGAAGAACACCGCAAAACAGCTGTAGAACGCGAGCAAAAAGTAAGACGCCAATTGCAAGACGAAATAAACAAACAAAAAACAACTAAAGGCAATAAATAACCTTTAATAATGACATACACACTTTTAAAAATCTGTAATTAACCTTACGGATTTTTTTGTTATTACCCAAACCGTATTGGTTTTGTAAAATTTTACAGCTATCTTCGTTTATATATTGAACTTGTGTCGGTAACTGCCAATATAAAATATTAACGACTTCATAGGATTGTAGTTGTCGCCAATGTAAAATATAGCAGAAGGTGGTCAATATAAATTAGCTCTGGAATAGATGGATAAAGACACTTCCTTTCATTTATTATAACTATGGCATTACGAATAAATGAAAAAACTAATATTTAAATGGAGTGAATTGAAAGCCACTTTTTGGTTTATTCCGGTCATTATAATTATTTCTTCAATCCTGTTATCAATAGGCCTGGTCTATATTGATGGCAGTTTCAATTTTTCACAAGACGGCATAGGTCGCTTCTTTTTTGTGAACAGTTCAGATTCCGCCCGCAGTATATTATCCACTATTTCTGCAGCGATGATGGGTGTAGCAGGCACAGTTTTTTCTATTACACTGGTAGTCTTGACGCTCGCCTCATCGCAATTCGGCCCGCGACTTATCAAAAATTTTATGTATGTGCGCCTCAATCAAGTAGTGTTGGGATCGTATATTTCAACCTACCTATATTGTCTGCTTGTTTTAATTGCAGTAAAAGATGACAACGATTATACGTTCATACCTTCTATATCCATACTTGTGGCCATTATAGCCGCTATAACAAATATTATTTTACTAATTGTTTTTATCCACCAGATTGCCATCAGTCTTCAAGCAGATAAAGTGATATCTGATATTTCAGACTTTATCTTCAAACAACTAGAAACGCTGTTCCCTGAAAAAATGGGAGATGTAAAAAAAGAAGAAAACTTGGATATCTCTACTACGATTTCAGGTTATAAACAGCGCATTTACATAAAAGCGCCTAAAAGCGGTTATCTTCAATATATTGATAGTGAAGCTTTAATAAAAATCATAACCAAAAAAGATTCATTATTGGAGTTATATCCTAGACCAGGAAGGCATTTGGTGCAAGGCGGGGAAATAGGTTTGCTTTATTCAAATGACCTTTGGGAAAAAGAGGAGTTAGAAACTATTTTTAAACAGTTAGAAATCGGAAAAATCAAAACCTCTCAACAAGATCTTGAATTTTCAATTCTCCAAATGGTTGAAATAGCATCACGTGCGCTCTCTCCCGGAATTAACGACCCATTCACAGCAATCACCTCTATTGATAACCTTTCGGCTACTATGTGCTATTTAGCCCAAGCTCAATTTCCTTCAAAATACCGTTTCGATGATGGAGGAACTCTTAGGATTATTGCCGACACCTTAGAGTTCGAAGGTGTTTTAGATGCTGCATACAATCAAATTCGACAGTATTCAGGGGGAAGTCCTTCTGTTATTATAAGATTGATGGATGCATTGACAACCATAAGTGGATTTACAACCAATGAAAAGCACAAAAAAGCAGTGCTCAAGCATGCTGAAATGGTTTTAAATATCGGCAAGCAAACCATAAAGGAAGAACATGATCTCGAAGACCTAATTAAAAGGTCAAAAAAGATATTAAATTAACTGATTTAAAACATTAAAACAGTTTTATATTATTGTAGTTGTGCAACATGCTAAAATTATAATGCATAAAATTGTGAATAAATAAATTACCCTACCTTTATAAAAAAAATGAATAAGCAAGGTCCCATTATTTTTATTGAAGATGACTTAGAAGATCAAGATATTTTAGCAGACGTTTTTAAAAGTCTTGATTATAACAATGAAATTATATTTTTTTCTGAATCTGAAAAAGCTTTAGAATATTTAACTGCAACGAAAATCAAACCATTTATTATTTTTTCGGACATTAATATGCCAAAACTTAATGGCATGGAATTAAGAGATAAAGTTCGTGAAAACAAGGAACTCGAAATAAAATCTATCCCTTATTTATTTTTTACAACTACTGCCGAACAAAAAAACGTGATTGATGCATACTCGAAATCAATACAGGGATTTTTCATAAAGCCATCAGACTATAACCAAATCAAAGCGATGATGAAAATTATAATTGAATACTGGAAAATATGTGTTTCCCCAGATTATACGGGATAAAAGCATGATTACACAACAACGCACAAGTTTCATTGCTGGATTTTATTAGCCAGAACATTTTCCTTTCAAAAAAACTTTAACTTGCCGGAGAAAACTTAGTTCGTCTCACCACAAGGAAAACTTGTGCGCTAAACGTCAAATGAACCTTATAATTCCAACCTCAAAAGAACCTCCGGATTCGGACAATTATCTAAATAAAATTCCAAATCCTTTTTGTTACAAACACCCGGGTAATCGCCCTTATAACCCTGTAAATCTTTTATGATTTGAAAATGCAAATGTGGTGGGTAATCGCCATTTACAGTAGTATCACCCAAAGTGGCAAACGGTTCGCCTTGCCTTATGGGTTTTCCTGTTTCTATATTATTTAGAGACGCTAAGCTTAAATGTCCGTATAAGGTGTTAAATTCAACCTCATTTATGGTGTGTTTTAAAATAATGGTGGGGCCATAATCACCAAAATTGGTGTTGTTTTTAAAACTGTGCACTATGGCATCTAAAGGGCAAAATATGGGTGTTTCGGCTGCTATCCATAAATCAACTCCCAAATGGATGTTACGTTCGGTAGCGCCGTTTTCATTAAAATGATGGCTGCGTTTGTAAATATCCCTGACTTCATTATAACCACCATATGCAAGCAGTCCGCTGTGTTGGTTGACTTGGTTTTGAATATAGTTTTGCAACACAGAGACCTTGCTAACATCCAAAGTATGGAGTTGCGCATTATTTACCGACAGGTCTATGGGAATGTATTTTGAGTTTGGAATGTCGGGATTTAACACCCGAAGTGGTTTGGAACTACTGTTTTTTAAAAAATCCTTAAAATGGGTTGAGGACATAGAAAAAGTGTTTCCTCAAAAATAAGAAACTATTGCATAACGACGTTGCTGTACTTCGCATTTACCACAATGGTTTTTTTAGTATTTGAATTGTTTGTTGAGAATGTAGACACATTATCATTGGATGTTTTTTTTGGGTGTTTTAAGCGAGAGCGTGTGCCTTTATACTGGAAATTATAATCAACTTTAGGAAGCGAAATAACGGCATCGCTATTTTGAAGGTTAACATTTAAATTGGTAAACCCATCCCCTACATTTAAGATTTTTAAATTGCCTATACTGCCATTAATAACCGCATTGTCTGTGACGTTTTCAATTTTTACATTGGAGGAATTAGAGGTCAATACCAAGCGTTTTACGGTTTTTAGCTCGGCAGTCTTAACAAAATTTAAGTTAAGCTCGCCTACATTCCAATATGCTATATTAACTGGCGAATAAGATGCATTAATGGAAGTTTTGCTTCCATTAATGCTATTTGCTATAAAGTTGGTGTACGATAAGTTAGCCTTAAGATTATCCACATTGGATACAAATTTAAGTTCGCCATGTTTCACGTCCACTTTAATTTTGGCATCTTTTGGCAATCTAATCTTAATCGTTTTTTTAACGTTTGAGTTGGATCCTGTATTGATTATTTTCTCCACAACCATACGTCTTTCGTTAGCCAGTTTTTCACGTTCATTAGCTATTTTTTCACGCTCATTTTCGCGTTGTTCCCTAATGATAATGACTTGCTTTTTTTGCTCTTCTCGTTGCTCTTGCAAATGTTCCATACGCTCGGCACGGGCTTCCATTTGTGCCGCAAAACGTTCGCCCCAAGCTTCCATTTGTTTACCATACTTTTCACCCCATTCTTTTCCGAATTTTTCGCCCCATGCTTCCATTTTTTTGGCGTAATCATCACCCATTTTCGATTCAAAATTTTTAGACCATTGCTCTATATATTTTTCACCGTCTTTTTTATAGGCTTCATAATCAAATTGTATGTTATTGATGCCTTCGGGCAATTCGGGCAATTCGGGCATCTCAGGAATTTCTGGGACTTCGGGCATATCAAAATCGAAGTTGAAATTCATTTCTGGGGCATATGCCAAATTATATTTTAACTCATCGAGGATGGCGTTCACATCAACATGATGACCATCGTTTTGAATCCAAGTAGCCGGCGCATTCCCTTTTGTGGTTATGGAAATCTCTTTGGAGGTGGCATCTACACTAACGCCCCATGCTTTTAGGGCTTTTTCCAATTCTTCTTTGGAAAGTTTTTCACCTTCAATATAGGCTTCAATCTCCACAACATTTTTGTTCCAAGTATCAAATTCGATATTGCAATTGCTGGTATTTAAATTTAAAATTACACCGTTGTCCACTTTAATGGATTGGGATAATTTGGTTAATTTTTGTTGCGCCATGATGCTTCCAACTATAAAAAAGCTGAGCACAAATAAGGATTGTTTCATGATTTTACTGTTCATTTTTTGATTTTTTTAGATTGATTTTGATGTGTCTTCAACATCATTAGGTAATTCTTGTAATTGCGATCTTAAACGGTACAAAAGATTTAAACGAAGTTTTAAATTATCTATCAGGGCATTTACGGTTAACTCGTTTGGCCCCAACTCTGTTAATTCTACAGACAAACGTTGGTATTCTTTATCAAGCCCTTCCAACTGGTCTAGATATCCATCAAACAAATCTTTGGTTTCTGGTGTGTATGCCATTTTAGACAATTCTAAATTGATACTCGCCAAATAATAATCTTCCACTTTTTTAAGTCCTGGAGATACATCGCCCAACGTTTTAACAACAAAAGGTTTAGTTTCAGCAACCGTTGTATTTGCAAATGGTGTTGCTTTAAAATAATTGTAAGCTCCAAAAGACAACCCCAAAAACACTACAATACTTGCAGCGACTCGAAGCCAATTAAAGTGGCGTTTGTTTGAAACAGGCAAGGCCTTATCTAATTTTTTAAGAAATCTCTCTTGATGGTTTTCATACATGGTTTCATGTTGTATCCCCTCATCTTTAAATAAGTCCCTAATATCTCGTGCCATTCTTTTTTAATTTTAACAGTTCTTGTAATTTTACTCTACCTCTAGATAATTGTGTACGTGAAGCGACTTCTGTAATATTTAAAATTTCTGAAATTTCTTGATGGTCATAGCCTTCAATTAAATAAAGCATTACCACATATTGATAGGTCTCAGGTAATTTACTAATCGCTTCCTTTACATCGTTTATAGTAATTGCATCGTCAACTAACCATTTGTCATCGTTTGTAGCATCAACAATTTTCAGGTGCACCTCATCCAATGCAACCAAATGTTGCTTTTTGGATTTTAAAAAATCGATACTTTTATTGATAACAATACGTTTTAACCAAGCCCCAAAAGTAACTTCCGCTTTATATTGATCTAGTTTAGAAAACGCTTTAATAAACGCTTCCTGCACAACATCTTCAGCATCGGCAGCATCATTCAAAAATCGTTTGGCAACAACATACATCCCGTTGCAGTACTGGTTGTATACCTGCAATTGTGCCTTCCTATTGTTTTGTTTACATTGTTCTATAATGTCAACTTGAAACATGCTAGCCTTACTTTTGGTTTTAAGTTAGTTCATTTTAAAAGACGACAAAAAAAGTGGCGTGTTGCAAAAAACATATTTTTTTTTTGTGTTGGTATATCAAAGCTATGAAATCTGCGTTTGAATTTTATAATTTAATACTTTTTAAAGTATCTTTATCCATTAAATAAAACATTGCTTATGAACACCTTTTTAAAACGACTTTTAATTTTTTTATCATTAATAGCCGTAGGCCTATTTTTATATTCTTATTTTGTTGAAAACATTTTTTCAGCCCGATTGAGCCCTAAAGACACGATTGCTTATAAATTTAACGATTTAAGACTAGAGGTTTTCTATAACAGACCCTCTAAAAAAGGACGTGAAATTTTTGGGGGTTTAGTGCCATTAAATGAAGTTTGGCGAACTGGAGCTAATGAAGCGACGACCTTTGAGACCAACAAGCCTCTTGAAATAAACGGCATGCCTCTACCAGTAGGGAAATATACCTTATGGTCGGTACCAAAAGACACGGTTTGGACCGTTATTTTTAATTCCAAACAATATTCTTGGGGTGTAGATACCGAAATGAAACCGATGTGGGACCCGAATTATGATGTTTTAGATGTTGAAGTGCCTGTGCATAAACTTGACAAAACGGTTGAACAATTTACCATAGGTTTTGATAGTACTACAGGGGATTTGTCCTTAACCATGGCTTGGGATGATGTGAAAGTTGCCGTACCTATAGAAGAAGTTCCAGAAGAACAGTAGTAAATCTTGTGATTTTTTCGATAAAGGTAGGTTGCATAAAAATCTTATAGATTTAATGCAGTCCCTAATTCTCTGAATCTAATCTAATTTCTCCTACATAACGTCGAATTATATACACGCTCACCTTATAAAATGCGAATCCTGTTATAGCGCCAAATGTTAGTCCGCACACAATATCCAGTGGATAATGCACACCAACATAAATTCGACTGTAAGCCACTATAAAACTCCAAATTAATAAAACAATCAGTAGGTTTTTATAATAGGGCTTTAATAACAAGCCAGCAAATACAGCAGCTGCCATAGAATTTGATGAATGCCCAGAGAAAAAACCATAAAGTCCACAGCGTTTAGCTATAAAACGTGTGTACTCCATAACACCTTCTGCCCTACACGGTCTGGGACGCTCAAAACCACGCTTAAAAACATTGGTGATTTGGTCGGTAAAAGTGATCATGACCGCAACAATGACAATAAAAAGCAACAATACTTTTACTCCGAACTTTTTATATAACAAAAACAATAAAATCGCATACAACGGAATAAAAGTAAGTTCGTCCGTAATAATTAACCATAGTAAGTCCCAAGTTGGAGAGCCTAAATTGTTTAAAAACAAGAACAGTTGCTTGTCGTATTCTATAATTTTATCAATCATTCATTAAAATTAAAAAGCATTACTCTTCATATTTAGCTATTTCACTATCGTAAAACTCGGTGGCAAGTTTAATCATGTTCTCCGTTTCCATCTCAAGTTCCTTTTCATCTTCTTGATCAAAATCCTCAAACCATTCTACCTCATCGTCTTCTAGATTAATAATAAACCTGGGGAATTCGGTATGAATGACATAAATAGCACTTGGATAATTGGTGTTATCACCTAAAATAAATTTTGGAAGACTCATGTTTAGTTATTGGTTATTCGTTGATGGTTGTTAGTTGTTGGACAAAATTAACTTTTTTGTCAAATAATTAAATCGAATATACAATAAAATAGCGGCAGTTGAAAGTCCTGCCAACAAACCTAACCAAATACCAATACTGCCATAAGCATCTTCTTTGCCTAAAAACCAACTCACCGGAAACCCAATAAGCCAATAGGAAATAAACGTTATGATGGTTGGAACTTTAACATCTTGAAGTCCACGTAAAGCCCCTAAAAAAATCACTTGAACACTATCGCTTATTTGAAAAATAGCAGCTACAATCAATAATTTAGAGGCGATGTTTACCACTTCCATATTATCAATTAAATTTTCAGCATCATTATAATCAACATATAATTTTGGTAAAAAATTATTTAAACTAAAAAACAAAATCGCAAAACCAATAGCCAAAATAATGCCTAATAAAAATATAGAAAAAGCAATGCGTCTTAACTCAACATAATTCTGTAATCCTTTTTGGTTTCCAATGCGAATCATGGAAGCGACGCTTAAACCGATAGCTACCATAAATGTCATGGATGACAAGTTTAATGCAATTTGATTTGCCGCTTGTGGATTTTTCCCCAACAAACCACTCAGCCAAATAGCTGCCGTAAAAATGGCCACTTCAAAAAACATTTGCATGGCACTTGGTGCTCCAAGGTTTATGATTTTTTTTAGCATTGATCTTTCCAAAACAAAAAACTTGATCTGGGTCACAAAAGGTTTCGATTTTTCTTTATTTTTTAGAATCCACCATAAACACCATACCATTATGATTCTGGAAATTAACGTACCGTAAGCTGCCCCAACTATGCCTAATTCTGGAAATCCGAATTTTCCAAAAATGAGTAAATAATTAAAAATAACGTTTAAGATGTTTGCTAAAACTGTAGCATACATAGGGTATCTAGTCATAGACAAACCATCACTAAATTGCTTAAACCCTTGAAAAATAATTAAGGGTATTAATGAAATTGCCACTAAATCCAAATATGGAATTGCCAACGTAACAACCTCTTCTGGTTGCTTCATTAAATACATAAGCGGTTTTGCAAAAAATACCATTAGAAAAAGTAAAACACCTAAAACCGTACATAAAAACAAACCATGTTTAAATGATGATTTTCCTTTGATAAAATCACCTTCAGAATCCGTTTCAGCAATTAAAGGTGTTATAGCTGTAGAAAACCCGATTCCTAAAGACATAGCAATAAACATAAAACTATTGCCTAATGAAACCGCAGCAAGTTCGGCCGTTCCTAATTGCCCCACCATAATATTATCTACAAAGCTTACAAAAGTATGCCCCAACATACCTAACATAACAGGGGCTGCTAACTTCCAATTGTATTTAAATTCTTTGGTATAATGTGTTAATTGCATGCTGCAAAAGTAACTCTTAAACTTTGCTTATAATGAACTCATCATTACTTTTTCAATAATTTAAAAACGCTTTTCTAAGAATTTAAAAAAAATTAACAAATGTTAATAATTTTAACTAAGTTATGTGTTTAAGTAAGTTTTTTTGTATAAATTCGCACAGCTTTTGAGACAAATCTTGCGGAAGGATTTGTTAATATTTTATTTTTTTATTTATTTTAGGGGATCAAAAGCTATTTAGAGGTTTTTGTATAAAAGGGGAAATATATTTCCCCTTTTTGTTTCTATAAACCTTTAACCCTAGTTTTAGCAAGGTCAAACTCTTTAATCATATCTTCAACAATTTTGGCAACTGGCTTTATATCGTGTATCAATCCAGCAACCTGGCCAATTTCTAGCTCACCTTCTTCTAAATCGCCTTCAAACATACCTTTTTTTGCTCGTCCCCTACCCAATAACTCTTGTAGTTGTTCTGGAGTTGGTGTCGTTTTATATAGCTCCTGTAGTTCGTTATAAAACTTATTTTTTATCAATCTTACCGGGGCTAATTCTTTTAACGTTAGCTGCGTACCACCTTCTTTGGTACTGGTAATTAATTTTTTGAAATCTATATGGGCCGAACTTTCCTCACTGGCTGCAAATCTGCTTCCGACTTGCACCCCATCGGCCCCTAAAATCATGACCGCCAGCATAGCTTGCCCCGTAGCAATCCCACCTGCCGCAATCAACGGGATTTGGAGGTGTTCCTTAACCATAGGAATCAATGTCAGAGTAGTAGTTTCATCCCTTCCGTTATGGCCTCCAGCTTCAAAACCTTCAGCAACCACGGCATCAACACCCACTTCTTGCGCTTTAAGAGCAAACTTCACACTGCTTACCACATGCACTACAGTGATACCACGTTCCTTTAACCAAGGTGTCCACGTTTTAGGATTTCCTGCTGAAGTAAATACAATCTTAACGCCTTCATCTACAATAATATCCATAATCTCTTGGATATTAGGATATAACAATGGCACATTAACCCCAAAAGGTTTATGGGTTGCTTTTTTACATTTTTGAATATGCTCGCGTAGCACTTCAGGATACATGGAGCCAGCCCCAATAAGTCCTAAAACACCTGAATTACTTGATGCCGAAGCCAACCGCCAACCACTATTCCACACCATACCTGCTTGAACTATAGGATATTTGATATTGAACAATTCCGTAATTCTATTAGCCATTACTTTTTAATGAGTTTGAACGTTTTTGAAATTTTTGGGGATTCAATTTTTACGATATATAAACCATCTAATAATGAAGAAACATCAATGGGATCAGTCACATCTAAAATCGGAAACGTATTGACTTGTCTTCCTAAAATATCATATAGACTAAATGTCCAGAAGGGTTCTTCCGAAGGTAATTTTAAGTACACCTCTCCCGAACTTGGATTTGGAAATAATAAAATCTCTTCGGGATTGTCTTCATCATTATCAATTGAAAGTTCTGTATTCAATGCAGCTAACAAATTAGGAATACCATATCCTAAAAAATAATCTGGATTATTATATTGTGATGCCGATTCTCTTACCAACTGCATGATTTCAGCATTTGTTTTATTTGGTAAAGCTTGCCATAAACACACAATGCCTCCAGCCAAAATAGGTGAACTAAAAGAGGTGCCATTGAGCGTGCCAATAACATCATTGATATCTACAACATAACTTGCCTGACCCTGTGCCACAACATCTGGTTTTTGTGTGGGTTGAATGGTGCTTCCTACGGAACTAAAAGACGCATATGTTCCAGCAGCGGTTACGGCTCCAATAGACAATACATTTGGTGAATCGGCAGGCGCATTGATGCCACCGCTTCCCTCGTTCCCAGCAGAATTAACAATCAATAGCCCTTTCTCGAAAGCAATGTTAGCCCCCTTTGTTATGTAGGTTGTGTTTCCATCAAAATCAGATGCAGGAAAATTATAATTTGTGTTATCATAAAAACTCCCATAGCCTAAAGAAGAGTTGATCACATCAACTCCCAAACTATCGGCACGTTCAGCTGCTTCAACCCAATAGCTTTCTTCAACTGGGTTTTCGCTTAAAGCATCCTCGGTTATAAATAAATAATACGATGCATCAGGCGCTGTTCCCACGTATTGATCTTGAACATAACCAGCCATAGTGCTTAATACCCATGTGCCGTGACTACTTGTGGTGTTGGCATACACATTAGCATTTCTATTTACAAAATCATAGCCATCTATAATATTTGTAGCATTTCTTAATCTTTGAAAAGCGGACATTGTATTGACATTTGGAAAACCGGCATCTAAAACGGCAACCGTCATACCCATCCCTGTGTAATCTAAAAGGTGTAACTCATGGCCATTAATCATATCTATCTGGTTGAAAGCATTTCCATAGTTGAATGTTATTAATTCACTTTCAAGTTTAGAAGCATGCTTTTGCGAAACTGGTTTTGCTGTGTTTAAACTTGTATCGGCAAAATCTATTGACGCAATAAAACCCAAGCCTGTCAGTGCTTCAATATCAGTTTGACTTCCTCTAATATGTACTGCATTAAACCATTTGGATTTTGCCATAACCGTTATTCCTACTGAGTTTTTTAGCTGAGTGATGTAACTTTCGTTTACAGGCACATCACGATCATCAATAGCTATGCCATGACCGTTTTTTCTATCGATTGCTTTTTGGGTTAGAATGGTAATGGGATTTGCAACGGAAGCCGCGACATTTTGCTTATCGGCTAAATATATCCAAGCATCTTGCTGGGCGTTAACATATATCTGAAAGAACAGCAATATCAAAAACAGTAGGCCTTTTTTCATCGCTTATCGATTTAGGTGATAGCAAGTTACGAAATTACTCCAGAACCTACTAACTCTTCATCTAAATACCAAGCAACGAACTGCCCTTCTGTTATGGCAGATTGTGGTTGTTCGAACTCCACATACAAACCTCTATCAACTTTGTATAAAGTTGATTTTTGTAATGGTTGACGGTAACGGATTCTAGCCATGACTTGCATGGTGTCATCTATTTTGAGTGCTAAATCCTCACGAATCCAATGCAACTCTTCATTAGTTACAAATAAGGCTTTCTTATATAATCCGGGGTGTTCTTTACCTTGTCCTGTGTAAATCACATTCGTATCCACATTGGTTTCAATAACAAATAAAGGTTCTGCTGTACCTCCAACGGCCAACCCTTTGCGTTGCCCTTTTGTAAAATAATGCGCTCCTTGGTGTTTTCCAACAATGGTACCATCTTCAAGATGATAATCAATTTTTTGGGTTAAATATCGAAGTTCCTCTTGCTTAGAATCAAACGTCGGTGTGCTTTTGCTATAAATGATGTTTTCTTTCGGAACTTCAACAATAATACCTTCTTTTGGTTTGAGTTGTTGTTGTAAAAAATCCGGCAACTTAACTTTACCTATAAAACAAAGTCCTTGGGAATCTTTTTTCTCTGCTGTTACCAAATCCAATTTGGTGGCAATCTCCCGTACTTGCGGTTTTGTTAACTCACCTATCGGAAACAATGATTTTGCTAATTGTTCTTGTGATAATTGGCATAAAAAATAGGATTGATCTTTATTATCGTCAACACCTTCTAACAATTGATAAATGTCTTTACCATCTTTTTGAATGGTGCCTTTTCTGCAATAATGACCCGTAGCCACATAATCGGCTCCAAGTTCCATGGCTATTTTCATAAAGACATCAAATTTTATTTCCCTATTGCAAAGCACATCTGGATTGGGAGTTCTTCCTTTTTCATACTCATTAAACATATAATCAACAATACGTTCTTTGTATTGCTCACTTAAATCAATGGTTTGAAAAGGAATTCCTAATTTATCCGCAACCAACATGGCATCGTTGCTATCATCTAGCCAAGGACATTCATTTGAAATGGTAACGGAATCATCGTGCCAGTTTTTCATAAACAAGCCAATCACTTCATAACCTTGCTCCTTTAATAAAAAGGCAGCAACGCTAGAATCCACACCTCCCGAAAGTCCTACTATAACACGTTTCATATGTAACTATCTATTGTTTTTTTTAAGGCCATATGGTATCGCCTTATTTTTGTGGGTGTTATTTTGCAAAAAACTTGTTGTTAGTGGCGATTTCATAATCCAAAATTAGGCTACAAAGATACATATATTTAAAATCAATTCCATAGTTGAAAAGCATAGCGCTCTACTATCTATCGTAATGATTCCAGTAAAAATGTTTTTAATTGGAAGTCTTTTTTTCTTTTATAAGTTTACCATTTTCATAATATTTCCAAATGCCATCCTTTTGGTCTTTTTTATAAAAACCCTCTGCTATCAATTGTCCTTTTGGATCATAAAATTTGGAAGGTCCATGCAACACCCCATCAACATACGTGTATTCTTTAATAACCACATTATCTTCTGAATACCAAACCGATATGCCGTCAAGTTTCCCTTTTTTGTAGTTTTCTTTTTGAGATACTTGTCCTGTAGTGTAATAAATAAAACGTTCACCAGTTAAATTTCCACTGTCATCAAAATGTTCTAAAGTCAGTAATTTGTTTGAATCCTTTTGATAATATTTCCACTCACCAACATACGTTTTACCATTCATTTGTCCTTCGCTTATTAACTTTCCGGTAGAAGCAAAAAAGGTCACATTAGCTTTTGTTCCAGGTTCCAAAAATTCCCTCGTTGCAGCTAAAACAGCCTTACCATTAATGTTTTGATAAAACCTAAATAAGCCTATTTCTTTCCCATGATGAAATTCACCTTCAAACCTTAGAATATTTGTACCATCAAAATTCTTTTTCCAAACACCATGTTGCTTGCCGTTTTCATCCAACTGATTAATCGTTTGTGCGGAAACCGAAAAAACCAATATTAGTAATATATAGGTAACTATGTATTTCATATTTAGAAAGTAATGTCTGATATATATAACAAATAAGCTGCCAAAATATTTTGACAGCTTATAATTAATTTAATAGTTACTATAAATTATTTTTTCTTTTGTTGAAGTTGCTTTTGCTTTTCTGCCTGCTCCATCATTTCAGCCATTTTCTTTTGAAAACGATTTTCCTTTTTAGGCTTCTTCTTATTCTCTTGAATTTGAGCATGGATTTTATCCTCATCAAGAATATAATTTTTAATAACCAAGATGATACCTATACTAATGACATTCGAAATAAAATAATACAAACTCAGCCCTGATGCATAGTTATTAAAGAAAAACAACATCATAACTGGTGAGAGATACATCATATACTTCATCATTTTCGCCATATCTGGCATGCCTTCCTGTGTTGGTTGGGACATCATTTGGTCCCCCGTGGTCAATTTCATATAGAAGAAAATGGCAAATGACGCTAATATGGGGAACAAACTAACATGGTCACCATAAAATGGGATATTGAACGGTAAACTAGCAATGGTATCATAAGACGATAAATCTTCTACCCAAAGGAAACTTTTTTGACGTAAATCGAACGCCGAAGGGAAAAATTGAAATAGTGCATAAAACACAGGCAATTGTATTAAAGCTGGCATACAACCTGCCATGGGGCTTGCCCCTGCCTTGGTTTGTAATGCCAGGGTTTCTTGTTGCGCTTTCATTTTATTGTCTTTGTGTTTCTCGCGTATAGCATCCAATTCCGGTTTTAGAATTTTCATCTTGGCCTGAGACAAGAACTGCTTATACTGAACAAAAGACATTAATAACTTGATGGCAATGGTCATTACAATAATGGCAATTCCGTAAGGTAAAAAGCCTCCCAAGAATGCAAAAAACGGAATGAACAGATATTTGTTTATCCAACCAAAAATACCCCAACCTAGTGGTACAATTTCATCTAAATTTCTATCGTATTTATTTAAAATTTTATAGTCGCTTGGTCCGTAATACCAATCCATTGATTTGTTTATCTCGCCTCCAGTAAGTTCTAAAGGCAGTGTAACAGCAAAGGCTTTGGTGTATAAGGTATCAATAGTATCATCTTTTACCAGATTTTTAGATACTAATTTTGATGTTTTAAAAGGTGAATCTGCCAACAATACAGAGGTAAAAAAGTGCTGTTTAAAAGCTATGTACGTTAACCCCTCAGCAACATCATCTGTCTCTTCTTGTTGCCCAAGATAATCATCTTTACCATCCTCATATTCAAAAACAACTTCTGTATATCTATTCTCGTATGACACACTTTTAGCATGACGATATGCTTTTAAATCCCAGTCTAAATTAATGGGTTGAGAACCATTGATAACATCACTTAAACCTTGTGAACGAATGGTGAAATCCATCATATAATCACCTTCTTTCAACTCGTAACGATACTCTAAAAATTTACTTTCAGACACTTTAAGTTTCATGGAAACAACTGTGTTGCCCCCATTTTTAGTGACTGTTGGATGAAAGTTTAAATCCTTAGTATTAAGAATTCTGCTATCAGTCGTTCCAAAATTAATATTGAAAGAGGCATTATTGTCTTTTACCAAATAAATTGGATTACCTTTGAAGTCAACATAATTCTTAAGCTTTACTTCTGAAAGATAACCACCTTTATTATTGAATTTTAAAGCCAATAAATCACTTTCTACAACCGTTTCTTCTACACTGGCCTGAGCTGCTGAATAAGCAAAAGCGCCAAATTTATTCTTTAATCCTACTAGTTTAAGAGAATCTGTAGCACCTTGAGTTGAAAAATCTTCAGTAGTTGTGACTTTGGTTTGCTCTGTATTTTTTGCTTTCTTTTCTGCTTCAACCTGTTCTTGCTTTGCTTTTTCTTGAGCTTCTAGTTCTTCTGGCGTTGGTTGATTTTGCCAAAGCATGTACATTAATATTCCGAAAATCAGGACAAATCCCAATATCGAATTAATATCTAATTTTTTTTCTTCCATGTAGTCTTAAATAGTATCTCTTAAAAAATGTCCGCTTTTAACGGAATGATAAATAGCTAAGCAATAAGTTATCCAAAATTAATGTTGTGACACCTTGGCATCTTTTTTACTTTTTTTATGCGTTAATGATGCCTTAACGAACGCCACGAAAAGTGGATGTGGACTGGCAACGGTACTTTTATATTCTGGATGGTATTGAACGCCAACAAACCATGGGTGACTAGGAATCTCGACAATTTCAACCAATTTTGTATCAGGATTAAATCCTGTAGCCATCATACCGGCCGCTTCCATTTGTGCTTTGTATGCACTATTGAATTCATATCTATGCCTGTGACGCTCTCTTATAATGTCCGTTTTATAGATTTTGCTTGCCAAACTATTGCTTTTCAATTCACAATCCCAAGCACCCAATCTCATCGTACCACCTTTGCGAGTGATTGTTTTTTGATCTTCCATTAAATCTATAATGGGGTTTGGGGTATTGGGATCCATTTCTGTTGAATTGGCATTTGAGATACCCACAACGTGTCTTGCAAATTCAATAACCGCCATTTGCATCCCTAAACATACTCCTAAAAATGGCACGTTATGTTCACGCACAAATTTTACAGCAGTAATTTTCCCTTCAATACCACGCTCTCCAAAACCTGGAGCCACCAAAACACCATCTAAATGGCATAACTTTAATTTGATGTTATCGTCATTTAAATATTCAGAATGAATGGATTCTATATTCACCTTCACTTCATTTTCTGCCCCAGCATGTATAAAGGATTCCAATATGGATTTGTATGAATCTTGCAATTCTACATATTTACCAATAAGACCAATGGTGACTTCAGTTTTGGGGTTTTTATGTTTAAATAAAAATTGATTCCACTTGGTAATATCTGGAACACTGGATTGTAATCCCAATTTTTTCAAAACCACTTTATCAAGACCTTCTTTAAGCATTAAATTAGGCACATCGTAAATGGTAGATGCATCAATAGATTGAATCACTGCTTCTTCCCTAACATTACAAAATAATGCCAGTTTTTTGCGTAATTCATTTGGTAAATGATGTTCTGTTCTACAAACCAAAATATCGGCCATTACACCGCTTTCCATAAGTGTTTTAACACTGTGCTGTGTTGGTTTTGTTTTCAATTCGCCCGCTGCAGATAAATATGGCACTAAGGTTAAATGAATAACAATACCATTATTTTCCCCTAAATCCCATCGCAATTGACGAACAGCCTCTATGTATGGCAATGACTCAATATCACCCACCGTTCCGCCTATTTCTGTAATAATAATATCATAATCCCCAGATTTGCCAAGAATTTGAATGCGATGTTTAATTTCGTCTGTAATATGGGGAACTACCTGTACCGTTTTGCCTAAAAACTCACCACGACGCTCTTTTTCAATAACACTTTGGTAAATACGCCCAGTGGTTACATTGTTTGCTTGGCTGGTTGGCACATTCAAAAATCGTTCATAATGCCCTAAGTCTAAGTCTGTTTCTGCGCCATCTTCCGTAACATAACACTCCCCATGTTCATAAGGATTTAATGTTCCTGGATCTACATTTATATAGGGATCTAGTTTTTGTATAGTTACTCTATAGCCTTGAGCCTGAAGTAATTTAGCCAGAGATGCGGCTATGATACCTTTACCTAGAGAAGACGTAACCCCACCGGTTACAAATATGTATTTTGCTTTATTTGTCATGTTGCGCTTATAAACGCAGGCAAATTTACAAAATTAAAACAGTTATTACCGAATAGTTTTTTAGTTATTTAAATGGTTCTTATTAACAATAAACTGATTTAAGATAAAGTATTGTTAAATGATTTTTTGCAGTAAAATTTTCAACTATTTTTGTGAAAATTCTTATAACCAAATCATTAGGACTTCGTTATGCCTACAGCAACATTCTTTTTCGGACAGAAGTCATTATCCAGACATAGTTTTACTTTGTTTTTAATAGCCCTAATACTATTCACAAATAATTCAATCTCACAAAACAAAGGCAATGACTTTCGTTTTCCAGCAGAATTTGAACAGCATCAGGCCGTATGGCTTAGCTGGGAAGAAGAAGATGCCACAGTACAAGCAACAATCGGAAATATTATAAAAGGCCTTTCAGGGAGGGTACCCATAAAAATCGCGACTCCAACAGCCCAAATTCAAAAATCTGCCAAAGTAACTCTGAATAAAATGGGGATAGATGTTAGTATCATACAATTCCTGATACTTCCAGGAGCAAGGCTTTGGCTTCGGGATAATGGCGCCCAATTTTTGGTAAACGATGACAAAGATATTGCTGCAGTAGATTTTAATTGGAGCAATTATGGTTATTATGATTGGTTGCTTAGTACCAGACCCCAATTAGCGCTTTACTTTTTGGCCATGAAAATGAATTCTAAAGAAAATCTGTTTAGTAATGCGGATAAAGAAATGGCTGGTCTCATGAGAGCAAGACGAATAAAATCGGAATTGGTAATGGAAGGTGGCTCACTAGAAATTAATGGCAAAGGTATTTTACTGCAATCCGAACAAGTCACTTTGCAACGTAACCCAGATTGGACCAAGGAAGACATAGAGCAAGAATACCTGAGGATTATGAATATAAAAAAAGTGATCTGGTTAAAGAATGGAACTGTAGATGACACTAGGTCCTTCATCCCAAACAACGACTATGTGTCTTTAGGAACAGGCGGACATACCGATGAGTTTGTCAGGTTTGCGGATGCCAATACCATTTTATTGGCTTGGGTGGATGAAGAAGATATTAACAAACATCCTTTAAATAGAATAAATTATGAAAGGATGCTAGAAAACTATAACATACTAAAAGACGCTACCGACAAAGATGGCAAACCATTTAGAATTATTAAAGTACCCTTGCCTACTGTGATTGAATGGACTGCGGAAATTGTAGAGAAAGCCGGCAATATGGAATATGATAAACTGGAAGCCAATAGGCTTGCTCCAGACGACGTTAGGACTATAGGGGAAAAAGTAACCCGAGTGGCATCAGTCTCCTATCTTAATTTTTTAGTGTCAAATGGTGTTATTATAAACGCGTATTATACCAATCATGGGACATCGGCAACCTATGAAGCAAAAGTAAAAGCCATATTCAAAGACGTATTTCCTAACCTAGAACAAGTTTGGATTGATGCCTTGCCACTGAACCGTTTAGGTGGAGGCATACACTGCATTACACTACAGGAACCTTTACATAAAATGCCTGAAAAATTTGTACTTCATTAAATTGAATATCAGTTAATAACACTTGATTTTATAAAATTTTTCTGCTATCTTAAATTTAAGTGAACATTGATTTATTTAAAAGTTTTAGGAAAGCAAAATGAACAACTACAAAACACTTTACTTATGGATGTTCGTCCCCATGCTGTTTATGCAATTTGGCATTTTTAGAAATTATTGGGGTGACTTTACTGATAATGCATGGTCTGTTCATATACATTATTGGACGGGTACGATTTGGTATATTTATCTAATCATTCAACCATATTTTGCTACTCATGGACAGATATCCAAGCATAGAACCAATGGGATAATAGGCATGTTCTTGGCGGGCGGTGTTTGCTTAACTGCTTTGAGTATGATGCACAGAGATATAGAGACAACTGAAAGGTCTTTGGCTAGTCCAGTTCAATTTGGACCATTCGAACCATGGTTCTTTTTTGGTGTGGCTGCTGTAGAAATTGTAATGATGTCAGCTTTCGGATATGCGGTAATTAAAAGCATCCTACACAGAAAAGAAATCGAAAATCATGCTTGGTGGCTAATTTCCACTGTATTCATCATTATGATGCCAGCCCTTGCTCGTGGAATACAAAACGTATATGTGGACATAAATAGTAACGATTGGCCAGAAATTGATATTATGCTTCCCATTTACTTTACACAAATCCTGATTATAGGAATGCTATATCTTGGGGCCTGGAAATACGGCAAGCTGAAACATCCCGATACTTACATCGCTTTAGGAGTTAATCTTTTTATATTATTATTAGAACCTATAGGGAAATCTGAAACTGTTCAACTGTTCTTAAAAATAGTAATCAAAGGGTAATTGCCCAAAAAAATAAACTAACACCATATTGAAACGTTATCGGACAACCTTAAACAACCTCTAAAAAACCTTATTTAGGATACTGCTTTTTAATAGTCCTAATCAATTCTTCCAGACCATTAAGTTTTATTTCATATATCTGCCTGAGCATATCGCCCAACTTTCCTTTTGGGAAACCTTTACTGTGGTACCAAACCACATAATATTCGGGCAAGTCTATTAAATAATGGTCTTTGTATTTACCAAAAGGCATTTTGGTATGCGCTAGTTCTATTAAAACGTTTTTATCGGGTATCAATAGTTATTATTTTACCTCAACAATATCCAAATCGTGATACTTTAACAAATAAGCTGTATCATTATAATAACCACCAATCAGTTTCTTTTTGTATGCAAATTTATTCTCCACATACTCTGTTAAAGGCGTTTCATTTACAGATAGATACATATCTTCAGACGTTACCAAACGTAATACCACATCCATAGTTAAATCAAATCCTCTAGTGGCTCTTTTGTTAGGCGTTATATTATAAACTTTGGTATAGGCATTTACAAAGGAATTATTATCACTTTCGTTATACATTTTTGAGTTTGCTGCAAATGTAAAATGAAGTGCAGATAATTCGTTGTTGTTGATATCGTCACCATCAAAAGCCGCATTTTTATTTGTTGTAGTTAAAACAATTCTTATCCCTTCATTGTTTTCTTCCCTATTGCCATTCTGCATCAATGAATTTAATAAACTAGTCACGTTAGATATAAACCCAGCATTTTTTGTCTCTAAAAAAACCAAGTTTTTACCTTGTTTTAAGTGAGCCCTAATATCCTCTACCGTTACAAAATAACTGTCTTTACCTTCTTTATTTTTTCTTGAAAATACCTGTTTCGCAGAAAAAAATTCTCTTTTAAGTTCGTTGGAAACTGCCACATTCTCGGAATCGGATATAATTACGACATTATCAACTGTGGTATCAGCTTTCACGTAATTGATAACCTTGGCTTTTAATAAATCATCTGCAGGTAACGATTGGAATTCATTATCCCTTAATTGCAAATTGGATCCAATTAAAGAAATTACAGGAACATTAAATGCTCTTAACTCAGAAGCCACTTTTTCATAACAATTGGGCGTTAACGGACCAATAACCGCATCTACACTTTTAAAATCATGGGATTGAATGATTTTAGATACTTCACTGACTTCATATCTAGTGTCATACACATCTACTTTAAGTGATACTCCTAACTTTTTCAATGAATCTATGGCCATTAAAATCCCCGAATGAAAATCTAATGATGCTTGCAAATAACGGTCTTTATTTATGCTGTTTTTTGTCCCAGAAATAGAATCAAAATCAACCCGATTCAATCTAAAAGGTAACATGACAGCTATGTGCTTTGTTTTAGAGTCCTTAATTTTCGTTGATAAATCAGTAGTGGTTCCTTCATTACCAATACCTACGGATGTAGTAAATGGAATTTTTAAGACCATCCCAACCTTTAAACCAGTCTCTTTTAAACCTGGATTTAAAGCTTCCAATTCAGCTTGTTCTAGCCCTAATTTTATTTTCAATCGGTAAAACCCTTCTTTAGGCAATACTTCATAATAACTGTACTTTTCATCTACAATTTTTTCATCTGTTTTTTCAATATTCGGAACATATATTTGTTGTCCTTCTTGAAGTGTTTCTCCCATATTAGGATTAAGCGTCTCAAGTTCCTCAACAGAAATGCCAAACTTATAGGCAATACGCCATTTACCCTCTTTAGGCTGAACCATATATGTTTTAGTGCGTTCTTCGGACGCTACTACTTGCATTTCTTTAAATACAGGTATTTGAAGTTTATCGCCTTTATTTAAAGTATTTGCATACAAAAATGTATTATGCTTTTTTATCTCATCTTCGGTAACACCATACTGCTTTGCAATACCATATAAGGTTTCCTTACGAGATGTTCTGTGGTTTTTAAAACCTTGTAGTTCTTTGGTAGTTGTTACGGTGGGTTTTACTGCTTTTGAAATAGGAATAATTAAAACCGTATTAGCTTTCAATCCTTTTTTTACTTCTGGATTTAAGCCATAAATATCAAAAGGTGTCACATAATAACGCTTAGCAATGCTCTCTATGGTTTCACCTTCTTTAACTTGGTGGGTACTGTAATTTTGTGCATAAGTTGTATTGAAACTAAAAACCAATACAAAACTGAATACGGTAAAGAATTTAATCATATAATCTATTTTAAAATGGCATTATGTTTTATAAATAACGTTCTTTAATAACTATGCATATAGCATGCCAAAGAAATAGCATACAATTTAAGAATAATTTTTTTTAAACTATTTTATATACGGATGATCTTATTAAAAAGACTGTCCATATATGTATAAATATAACTTAAAAAAAATTATTCCCACTCAATAGTGGCTGGTGGTTTTGAGCTAATATCGTAAACTACTCTATTAACGCCTTTTACTTTATTTATTATATCGTTTGATGTTTTTTGAAGAAATTCATAAGGCAAATTTACCCAATCGGCTGTCATACCATCGGTACTTTCAACAGCTCTTAGGGCGACACATTTTTCGTAAGTACGCTCATCCCCCATTACACCTACACTATTTACTGGCAACAACATAGCACCTGCTTGCCATACCTTGTCGTACAGCCCCCATGCTTTTAAACCGTTAATAAAAATAGCATCCACTTCTTGTAAAATACGCACTTTTTCGGCAGTGATATCCCCTAAAATACGAATTCCTAAACCAGGTCCTGGGAACGGATGACGTCCTAAAAGTTCAGGATCAATACCTAAAGTGGCACCTACACGTCTTACTTCATCTTTAAACAACGCCCGTAATGGTTCCACAACTTTAAGTTTCATAAAATCTGGCAATCCGCCCACATTATGATGACTTTTTATGGTTGCTGAAGGCCCACCTGTAGCCGATACACTTTCAATAACATCAGGATAAATAGTACCTTGTGCCAACCATTTGACGTCCGTAAGTTTATGAGCTTCATCATCAAAAACTTCAATAAAGGCATTGCCAATGGCTTTTCGCTTTTTCTCTGGGTCTTCTATGCCTGCAAGCGCATCCAAAAATCGGCTTGAGGCATCTACACCTTTCACATTAAGTCCCATGCCCTCGTATTGATTCAGTACATTTTCAAATTCATTTTTACGAAGCAAACCATTATTTACAAAAATGCAATATAAATTTTTTCCAATGGCTTTATTTAAAAGTACGGCTGCTACGGTAGAATCCACACCACCTGAAAGTCCCAATACTACTTTACCATCACCAACCTTTTCTCTAAGCGCTTCCACCGTTTCTTCAACAAACGATTGTGGCGTCCAATCTTGGTTAACCCCTGCAATATGCACTAAAAAGTTTTCCAATAATTGTTTTCCATGGGTTGTATGATATACTTCAGGGTGGAATTGAATGGCATAGGTTTCTTCTCCTTCAATTCGATAAGCAGCATTGGTCACATCGTTGGTACTTCCTATCAAAACACCATTTGTTGGTAGATGTTTAATCGTATCGCTATGGCTCATCCAAACTTGGCTTCCTTCATTTATTTTATTAAAAAATGGCTCATCCTTTTTTATAAAAGATAAATGGGCACGACCATATTCCCTAGTATTTGAAGGCGCTACTTCCCCTCCCGAAAAATGCGCTAAATATTGCGCGCCATAACATACCGCCAATATTGGTTTTTTGCCTCGAATATGGGATAAATCTGGATGTGGTGCATCTGCTCCTCTTACCGAAAACGGGCTTCCAGAAAGCACAACAGCATTGTATTCTGAAACTGTTTGGGGAATTTTGTTGTAGGGATGAATTTCGCAATAAATATTGAGTTCTCTAACTCTGCGGGCAATAAGCTGTGTGTATTGCGAACCGAAATCTAAAATAAGTACCTTGTTATGTTGCATGCGCAAAAATAACAATGATTTTATAATTTCGATTTAGGATTCTAAATTTTTTAAATTAATTTTTAAACCATTGAATCCAAAATTATTTTTATATCATTTTCAGTCGTATCGGGGTTTATAAAACAGAAACGTGACACGGTTTCAAAAGTGTCTTCTTTTTTCCATTTGGTCGGTGTTACCAATGCAAATCCTTTTCTATGATTTTCGTAAGTCCACTCTGTATAATCCTCAGGGTACCACCCAATTCTTCTATATAAAACACAGGACAAGCTTGGTTCCCTAACCAATTCCACATGTGGCATTTCTTCTATTAATTTACCAGCTATTTGCGCCAATTCTATACCGCGTTCCACGGCTTGTTTGTATCTATCTGTACCATGCATGGCCAACGAAAACCACAAGGGCAATCCCCTAACTCTTCTTGTTAATTGTATTTGGTAGTCAGCTGGGTTGAAACCTTGCGAGCCTTCATCTTTAAAAATATCCAAATAAGAGCCTTCTTGTTCATGTGCCCGTTTTGCCAATTCTGGATTTTTATAAATAATAGCGCCACAATCGTAGGGAGAAAATAGCCATTTATGAGGATCGATGGTAATGCTGTCCGCATCTTCTATGCCCACAAACAAATGCTTAACCGAATCCGCCAATAGCGCACCACCACCATAAGCAGCATCTACATGGAACCAAAGTTTTTCTTTCTTACAGACTACCGCAATCCCTTCTAAATCATCTATAATCCCCGCATTGGTTGTTCCGGCCGTTGCCACTATGGCAAAAAGACGTTTACGTTGATTTTCTGTTAGTGAATCAATCTTACTTTGGAGGTTGGATGCATGCATTCTATCTTCGGTTTCCACATACAACACATCGGCATCAACCACTTTTGCCATGGTTTTTACGGATGAGTGCGCCCCAATGGATGTGAGAATCAATCCTTTTTCATTTTTATTTTTTTTATTCAAACTTCGCCAATATTCCCTTGCCGTTACGATAGCCGATAGATTTGCTGCCGTTCCGCCACTTGTAAATACACCAAAGGCTCCTTCTGGTAAACCCGTTAAGGATACCATCCACTTCATGGCTTCGTTTTCACAAAAAATACCTCCAGCCCCTTCCATCCAATAAGCTCCGTGGATGCTTGAGGCCGATGTTACCAAATCGAACATAATAGCTGCTCTTGTAGGAGATGCAGGAACAAACGCTAAATGTCTGGGATGGTCTATGGACACGTTGGCATTCATTAAATGCTTCTTCCATAAGTTAAAAGCGACCTCGCCTCCAATACCTTTTTGGGTGATGGTCTCACCTACCAAAGCCTTTAATTCTTGAGCTGTTTTTGGATGACCTATATGGCGATTGGAAGCAGAAATCCTATCAATGGCATATTTCATAACATCCATGGTCATTTCCACCAATTCAATATCTATTTTATGCATGGTTTTTTACAAATAAATTTGACTTTAAATTTGTATAAATTTAGTGATTAACTACCAGATTATTGGAAATTTAAGACTTCAATAGTTATAGTGTTATAACCAGAAACTCACTTCTTAAAGGTTGTAAATTTTTGATAAGGCTAGGAATAAGTTCCTCGCCGTACTCTAAATAAAATTCAGAGAAATTAGTGTTTCGCTCTTGTAAGCCTTGATTGGGAAATAAGTCGTTTTGAAGCTCGGTCATTCTGGAAACTTGTTCTGACAATTTCTTTTTTTGAGCTTTCAACAAACGTTTTTCAAGATTTTCAAGTCCCTTTATTTGCTTGACTTCTTGAGCTTTTACAGCTCCTAAAAATGACTTATCCGTTTGTTCTGCAAGTTTATATAACGCTTCAAACTCTTGTTTTAATAATGCTTTTTGGGTTGAAAAATCAATATCAATATTGGAAATCTCCCTAACCTTTTTATTGATGAAGGCATTCCGTTTTAAAAACAAATCTTCATTGGAAATTCCTAACTTTTCCAGTTTATCAGCTTGTTTTTGGGTTTTAATCAAAACCGAATTCCTTAATAACAATATAGGAAATGGCACATTTACCTCATTAAAAAATGCCTTTAACTGCAACCAATACGCCAACTCGCCGCCACCGCCAATGTAACATAGGTTTGGCAGTATGACTTCCTGGTATAATGGGCGCATAATAACATTGGGACTAAAACGCTCAGGATGTGAGTTGAGTTCCTCTAAAATGGCTTCTTTAACCCAAGTCATGTCGGTATTAACCACACTATAAACGCCTCCTTCAAAAACAATACGCTCCCTAAAATGTTCAGTTACATAAAACAAATTAATACCTCGAGGATTTACTTGAATACCATAAGGTTGATTTGGTAAATCATTTATGAGCTCATTGGTATTGGAGACCGACTTAAATGATGTTTCGTGTACCAATTCGTTTTCCATGAATGGAATGAACCCTTTTTTTAAGTCCTTATCAGCCGCATCCAGAATCACCAAACCATAGTCCTTAAATAATTCATTCGCCAAATAGCGGGTCGCATCAGCCAAATTTGAATGTTCTAAATAAGCATTTTTGAAAAGAGACTTTAAATAATCGGCATTTTGGGTCTGTCCCAACTCTAAAGAAAACAAATCAAAAACAGCTTTTAAGCCTTCAGTGGACAAGTCGCCCACAGCACCATTTGATTCTTTTTCCCAATGGATTTTTTTCCCTTTAAAATTGAAATAATTTATTTCCTCAAAATCATGATCCTCTGTGGCCATCCAATAGATTGGCACAAAATTATAACCTGGATAGGCTGATTTTAATGTTTCGGTAAGATTAATGGTGGAAACAATTTTATATAAAAAATATAAAGGACCCGTGAATAAATTTAATTGGTGTCCTGTGGTGACCGTAAAGGTGTTATTGGATTTTAAACTTGCAATGTTTTCAACCGTCATTTCCGAAGTTTCAATCTGTGCGTATTGCTTTTTTAAAACCGATACCAAAACATGACGCTGGGATTCTGAAATAAATTTAGACTGCTCTTTTTCCTGTATTTGCTTTTTAAAATTTTCTAAAGATGGGAATCTATTATAAAACGGTTTCAACTCTGGTTTTTCATCTAAATAATCACAGATTAATGAAGAAAAATAGCCTGTTTTTTTAAATGAAATATCTTCCAATGCCATAGTTGATTTTTAAAATAATTAAGCGCATAAATATACTGTTAATACATTTTTAAATTCTAAAAATTTAGTTAAGAATTCTGGTTAAAATCCAAATCAAAAACAATTCATCATTTTCTGATTAAATATAACGGTTCCTTTATTACAGTTCTCAATATTAAAAAGAATACTTATAAATAAAACATACTTTTAAACACCCCATCAAACAAACAAACCTTTCAATTTGTTAAAACCCCTTAATTATTAGAAAGTTACACAAATATTTTGTACTTTAATAGTTGGATAAGCTATATATGATATGAAATCGCCATCAACAAAAAATTTTTCATTCAAAAACACCAATGAAAAAGAAGGCTATACCATATGACATTTAAAAAACAATAAATACACACATTTGAAATCGCCATTAATAACAAGTTTGTTGCAAACAAACATCAATGAAAATAAGGCGATAACATATGACCTTTAAAAAACTAATAATTATCTACATATGAAAAGAGATGTTTTTTTTAGAGCAGTCTGTATCCTTCTTATAAATTGCTCTCTTGTATATGCCCAAGATATTTCTTCATTTAAAGAGATAAATGGCACCGTCATTGATCAAAAAAGCAAAGACAAATTGGTGTTTGCCGATTTGGTTATTAATGGCTCGAACATTAGCACCGTTACAAATACAGACGGTGAATTTTCACTAAAAATACCCAATCATCTTTTAGAAGGCACTATAACCATCAGTCACTTGGGTTACCAAAAAATAGAACTTAGGATTTCTGAAATTTCTAATGATGAAAAAATTTATCTAGAACCCTCAATAATTCAATTAGATGAAATAAAAATTGCATCTAAATTCAAAAATGCCAAAGCCTTGGTTATGGAAACACTAAGCAAAAAGAATACGTTGTACAATGATGACAACATGTTAATGACTGCTTTTTACAGGGAAACCATCAAGAAAAGAAAAAAAAACGCTTCCTTATCTGAGGCTGTTGTTCAAATACACAAACAACCCTATAAAAACTCAAGAAATGATAATATAGAGCTTATAAAAGCAAGGAAGAAAACCGATTATTCAAGGCTAGACACCCTAGCCATGAAATTGCAAGGAGGCCCATTCAGCAATTTATATATTGATATTATTAAATATCCTGAGTATATATTTGACGTTGAAAACCTTGATTATTATAGATTTAGTTTTGGCGAATCTACTCAAATAGATAATGCCCTTGTTTACGTTGTAAATTTCGAACAAAATCCGGGGATAGAAACCCCTCTATATTATGGAAAACTTTATATAGATGCGGAAAATTTAGCACTTAAAA
Organism: Confluentibacter flavum; assembly: GCF_002843175.1. Lineage (GTDB taxonomy): Bacteria > Bacteroidota > Bacteroidia > Flavobacteriales > Flavobacteriaceae > Confluentibacter > Confluentibacter flavum. The sequence continues at coordinate 1,646 of NZ_PJEO01000040.1, read as the reverse complement.
GTGCCGTATACAGTTTAAATGTAGAGAATAAAAAATTAGCTAGCGAGATGTACGTGCGCAAAAAACCAAGGAAAGCAGAGGTGTATCCCACCGAAGCCACATATAGGGTTAATTACAGAACCCAAAATGGTAAATGGCATTATGCCTACAGTAATATTTTGCTAACATTTAAAGTAAATTGGCAAGGAAAACTCTTTAATAGTGTTTACACTTTAAGTAGTGAAATGGCGGTAACCGATTGGAAAATTATGGACACTAAATTGGTTAAAAACAATAGCATGTTATTCCCCTCCACTATTTTAACAGAGCAGGTTTCTGGCTTTTCCGATCCCGCGTTTTGGGGCGAATACAATATTATTGAACCAGAAAAATCTATTGAAACAGCCATTGAAAAGATTAAAAAACAGCTAGAGCGCACTTAAACCCTTCATAAAATTATCTACAAAATATTCATAGGCACCTGTTTGGTATTTAGCTCAAATAGGTGACTATAATATTCTTAATCTACCCATCCAACAAACTCGCTTGAGTTAGTTAGTCATTCTTTTTGTTTAATTATTCCAAAGAAAAATTATTATTAAAAGTAATTTCCGTAAGTTTTTTAGCTATTTTTGAGAGTGTATATAATGTGGATATAGACAATTGTCTATATCCAATTGTTGTAGCACATTTTGACCCGTCCTGAAATAAGGCTACATAATTTTAAACATTATGTACAAAAATGACAAAGTAATCAGACGGTATTCGGAACCTTTTAAACTGAAAATTCTGGACGAAATCACAACTGGAAAACTTAACAAAAACCAACTAGGCAAACTTTATGGCATTGCGCCTACCACCATTAACGAATGGATCAGGAAGTACAACCGTAAGAACCTAATGAACACAAGGGTAAAAGTGGAAACAAAAGACGAGATAACACGAATCAAGGAACTGCAAAAAGAGATCGGACAGCTTAAAAAGCTACTCCTAAAAAAGGATTTGGATGCATTGGTACTGGATTCATACTTGGAAGTCGCAGCAGAAGACCTGGGCTACAAATCTGTGGCTGAACTAAAAAAAAAGCTAAGTATAAAGCCTTGATCAAAGCCAAAGAAAAAGGTAAGGGATTTGCTTCTTTAACTACTATAACCAATTTTTTGGACATAAACGCAATGCTTACTATAAGTATAAAAATAGAGCTGATAAGCGTTTAAAACTAGAACAGCAGATTATTGGGATAGTTAAGAAAAGACGCAAGTCCCTTCCAAGGGAAGGCGTGCGTAAACTTGTTAAATCCTTAGATGATGAGTTTACCAAAGCCAACCTTAAAGTCGGCAGGGATACTTTGTTTAACGTCCTTAGAAAACATCAAATGCTAACACTTAGAAAGAAATATAGCTCTAGAACAACTAACTCTTTGCACAGGTTCTATAAGTATAAAAACATCATTAAAGATATTGAGGTTACAAGACCTAACCAAGTGTGGGCCTCTGACATAACCTATATCAGAACGGTAAAAGGATTTTGTTACCTGGCGTTAATAACTGATATGTATTCAAGAAAGATTGTTGGTTATGACCTTAGTGATAGCCTGGAACTAAACGGATGCGTGAGGGCCCTTAACAAAGCTTTATATCATGCTAAAAACACAAAAGGACTCATTC
>NZ_PJEO01000027.1 GCF_002843175.1 Confluentibacter flavum | reverse complement strand
ACTCGTTGTGCATTTTAAATAATGCTAATTTTAATATTGTTGATGTTTCTATCAAAAATAAACTTATTGATATATTGAATTGTTGTAAGGGCCGCTATTTTAGATAGGATCCTAGTCTTAAATCCTCGAAAAGACTTGGCATAATTACGTCTTATCATAAATTGGTCACATAATTGTGAGAACAATGTCTCTATTCTTTTTCTCTTTTTTCTGAAAATGTAAGGTTGTTTTTTATAATCTTTTTGATTGCTTCTCATAGGTGTATTTAGCTTTATGTTACAGGTTTCAAACAAATTGAGCTGTATTTCTGCTGATAGATACCCTCTATCTCCAATTAAAGTGCAATCGCCCATTTGTGCTTTAATGTCCTTAAGGTAATTGACATCGTGTACCGATGCAGGGCTCAAATCGACACTTTGAAAAACACCTTTAATAGAACAGACGGCGTGCAGCTTATAACCATAATAATTGGAACCTTGGGAGGCACAATAGCCTTTGTCAGGAAAAGCATAGGCATCCTCTTTACAGACTCTCGAACGGGAACTTCGTGATAATTTACAAACCTCTAAAGGCATACTGTCCACTATAAAATAATCTTCAAATTCATTAAAATGAGAGGCTAATCTTAATCGGATATCATCCATGTAACCTACTAATTTCCGTCTTCTTCGATTGTAGACGCTCCTGTCTATTTTTGAGGCAATAATGACAGGGAGCTTTCTAAATAAATCATTCTCACTATCTATTCCCATAAATTCAGCTGTTAAGCTTAAACAAATCAGTTCCAAATCACTCAGCTTCGGTCGACGTCTTTGATAGTCCAAAAGTTGTTCTTTTGATATTTTTTGTAATACTTCCAATATTCTTTCGTAATTTGCATTTAAGTTGTTCATAATTAATGTTTTATCGCTAAAACAATTTACTGATTATCAGTAATATGGACAACTTTTTTCTTTTAAATCATAATGCACAACGGGTTAATAAAATAGTTTTTGTTTCATTAGATGTTTATAATACCCTAATAAAACATCAATAAATATATAGAATTTTATTTCTAAGGTAACGCAAAAGCCACATAAGAATCACCAGATTTTGCACCTTCTCGACCTCCTCCGCAGGCGATTACTATGTACTGTTTTCCATTAACGGAGTAAGTGGCTGGTGTTGCCACACCAGATGTGGGCAAATCTGCTGCCCATAATTTTTCCCCAGTGTCTTTGTCGAACACCCTAATTTTATTATCTGCTGTTGCTGCGATAATTACTAATCCTCCTTTTGTGACAATTGGTCCACCATAATTTGGGGTTCCCGTAATAGGATGTCCAGGTATATTCAATGAGTCGAAGTTACCAAGGGGAATTTGCCATTTAATTTTAGCACAGTTCAATCTATGGCTGTTAATTGTACCCATGGTGGTTTTATCATAGGGTATCCGTCCTCCAGATCAAATCTCCTGTGTCCATGATAGTTATATGGGTAAGGCCAATCACCATCAGTTGCTATAGTATCTTTTTCCTGTTTCGTCAAAAAATCAACAATTTGATTCATTTTATCTTCTCCAATCATCTCAAAAGAAGGCATCACACCTTTCCCTTCTTTAATTCTCATAAATATTTAAGCTCTTGATAATGAATCCTTTACATTTATTAACGCAGAAACATTTCCAAACATGGAAGTTCCTTCTAAGTCATTACCATGACTCATTGGTAGCGATTGAAAATTTAGCGACTTTCTTTCCGCTGTCTAGGTTCGTGATTTCTGGCTCGTTTCCTACGTTGCCAATTAACTGTACTTTGTTTTTTAGAGTACTCATAATTAAAAAATTTAAAGATTAATATTGACCTATCTGAACCTTTCAGAAAGGCTTTAAAATTGATTTACTTATTATATCCAGAGCGTTTTCCTTTTTTTGTTTTTTTAACTTTTGTTCCGCTTCCTTTTTATTGATTTTGTAAGATTTCATAAGATTCATTTTCGATTTACTTCCCATAGAGCCACCGCTGTTACCTTCTTTTTGTTGCTTGGTGCGCTTCAATATTCAGGTTTGTTAAGACATATAAAAAGTGCGAGGGACGAGCCTGATTATGCTGTAGTTCAAAGCTGAATGTTGTTATTTTGCTGTCAAAAAAAGGTATGACGGTGTTGGCTTACGGAAGTGATTCTAAATTCTTTGTGAAATACAAAATCATAGGAAGTGGAACAAAACGCAAATACATTTTCCTATTAAGCGGACGCTATTTCAAGGTTTTATATTGGGAACGGAGCATTCCTGCCTTCTTCGGCATGAAAAAGAGAAGTGGAAATCTAAAACTTTGGGATTGTGTCCAAGACTTTTTTAATGAAGCGCTTTTCCCGAAATGAAGTTTTTCACAGAATGCAGGGGAATGTGCTGGAATGAATTAACTTATATATATTTTACAAAAACTCTAACTTAAACACCAGTTTTGTGCTATCAAAATCTTAATATATATCACCTACATATCCACCTTGTTGATTCTCCTTGAGATTTATATTACTTTGGTTCTTACTAAATTTGCTTGTTTCATTATGGAAGTTAGACTTGTTTCATTATGGAAGTTAGAATTTAAAGAAAAAAAACTTAATTTTTAACAGTCCTATCATTTGGGAAATCTTCAGCCTCGGAATATAACATCTAAGATATTCATATATAATTCAGTAACAACTCTAATTATCGTTACTCTATAAATTCAATTGAGTAACCATTAATTTTATATTAGGAAAATAAAACATGCAACATAGTTACAATTTACCGCTCATAATTAAAAAAGTAGGTTTTTTTTTTAGCAACAAAGTCATAATTAATGGTAAATGTATCATTCTTTACAATTTCTATATATATGAATTACTATTTTTGATTATATAATTTAAACAGAAATTAAGTCAAAAATTTTAAAAGATTATAGTTTGAATTAGTTTAGATTAGTTTAGTTTAGTTTAGTTGAACACGGATTAAAATAATCCGTGTTTTTTTTAAAGAAAAAAAATTATAAATAATGAAAAAATCAATTATATTAATCTTTTTCCTAACTATTTTCACAATACATGGTCAAGTTTATTTGGAAAAATATCGCCCTCAATACCATTTATCATCCAAAGACAGTAATATGGCTGATCCTAAAGGTCTATATATATTTGATGGGCAATATCATCTATTTTGGTATGGACAATGGGAGCATGCTATCTCAAAAGATCTTGTTCATTGGGAAGAATTACCCGACCCAATGAAAGGGGGACCGCGTCCATTCTCTCATTTTACTGGATCAGTGGTTGTAGACAAACAAAACACAAGTGGTTTTGGTGAAAACAGCATGATTGCAATTTATACTAGACATTTTCCTGGTGATAGCCTACCTGAAACCCAATGTATTAGTATAAGCAAAGATGGGGGAAATGAATTTCATTATTATGAGTTAAATCCAGTTTTAGATATTAACAAAAAAATTTTTAGGGATCCTCAAGTGTTTTGGCACGAACCAAGTCAATTATGGAAAATGGTAGTTGCAATTTCCAATGAGCAGAAAATTCTTATTTACGAATCGAAAAATTTAAAAGACTGGAATTACTGCAGCACATTTGGTGGATTAGGGGCGAAAAATTCTTTTTGGGAATGTCCTGATCTTTTTGAACTACCGGTAGTTGGTCACCAAGGATTAAAAAAATGGGTTATGATAATTGGTCGAGGTCCTAACAAAGTACAGTATTTTGTAGGTGATTTTGATGGGAAAAATTTTAATCCGGACACTAAAACCCTAAATTACTTAAAGTTTGGTAAAGGGATTGAAGGTAGGGTCTTTGAAAATTTTGAATCGAACTATTCATCTAATTGGAAAATTACAAATCAAGCTTTTTCCAACCGTTTAAAAGACTCAATAGCAACTGATTTTTTAGGAAATGGCTACGTTGGTCTATTATCTAATGAAAATCATATAGGAGTCATGAAATCTAAACCTTTTACAATAAATAGAAATGCGATAAATTTTCTAATAGCTGGAGGTCAAAATTTAGATTCTCTTTGTATTAAATTAATAGTTGATGGAAAAGTAGCTAGAAGAACAACTGGGAACAACAAAAAAGTTTTTAGATGGAGAGGTTGGGATGTTAGAGACTTAAAAGGAAAAACAGCTCAAATTGAAATTTTAGATTTAGTAAAAGACACTATAAATGGGGGTATAGCCATTGACCATATTATTTTTGAAGATAAGTTAAAAGATTTTGGGTTAGAACATGCTTTATGGTTAGATTATGGTGATGACTTTTATGCAACTAAAACTTGGAGGAACTATGATGAAAACTTAAAATTAGGAGATTCTGTTATCATGATAAGTTGGATGGGAAACTGGAAATATGCACGTCAACAACCTTCAAGTTGGGGACATGGCTTTCAATCCTTACCCAGAAAAATTGCTTTAAAGAATACTGAAATAGGATATAAAATAATTCAAGAACCCATTAACCAATTAAAAAAATTGAGAAAAGAACAACAAAGTATTTCTAATTTAACTGTTAATGGCAATTTAAAACTTGGCTTCTTTCAACCTAAAAAAAACAACTATGAGTTAGAAGCTGAAATTAAATGCATATCGAACACTACATTTGGATTTAATTTATTAATTGGTGAAGGGCGTAGTTTAAAATTAACAATAGATCCAAGTACTTCTACAATCTGCTTGGATAGAACAAACTGTACTGATTTTGTATCTGATAAAAGCTTCACTCAAAATTTTGCAACAAAAATGTATGCTCCTTTAACTGTCAATAATAATATATTAAAACTGCACATTTTTGTAGATAAATCATCGATTGAAGTTTTTTTGGATGATGGTGAGATTGTATTAAGTGCCTCTACATATCCTTCTGAAAGCCAGACAGGTATTGAAGTATTCTCAAACGGTGGCAAAACAGAATTTATTTCCATAAACGCTTGGGAATTAAGTTCAATTTGGGGCAAATCATCCCAAAAATAATTTTTTGTCTAATCATTTGTTAATTCGGCCTCAAAGGATGCTTTCAATCTACTTTATAAAAAGAGTTTCTTTACACTAAAAAAAAAATTCTAAATTAAATTACAATATATTAACTTTATTAAAATTCATAAATGAAATATTTATCTACACTACAACTAGCAATAGGCCCTATGCAAATAGTATTAATAGTGCTGGTTGTTTTATTGTTATTTGGCGGAAAGAAAATACCTGAATTAATGCGAGGATTAGGTAGTGGTATCAAAGAATTTAAGGAGGCAAGTAAGGATGATGATTTAAAAAAATAAAGTAGTTCAAATAATAACCATTATTATTAATGACCAAAAAAAAAATGACAATTTAGTTTTGCTTTCTATAATCAGTAGGAGAAAGCTTAAATTGCCTTTTAAAACATTTTGTATAATAGGAAGGGCTTGAAAATCCTACATCATAAGCAATTTCAGATATAGACTTATTGGAGTTTCTTAATAAATTAATTGAATTCTTAAGTTTAAGTGCAACTATTAATTCGCTAACAGACATTCCTGTAAGCTTTTTAATTTTCCTATATAAATGTACTCTAGAAATCCCTACTTTTTCACTAAGCATTTCGACAGTAAGATCATTTTTATTCTCTAAATTATTTATTAAACTTTCAATTTTTTTAATAAAATTTTTATCCAGTCGTGAAAGATTATCTTCAACCATTTGAAAATCTAAATTGCATTTATAATATTCTTTTAATCTAATCCTTTGATTTAAAATATTTCTTATACAACTGCGTAAATAATCGTGATTAAAAGGTTTAGAAATATAAAAATCAACACCTTCCTCTAACCCCGTAATTTCATTTTCAATAGAATTTTTAGCCGTTAACAATATTACAGGAATGTGGGATAATTTCACATCTGCCCTCATCTTTTTTATCATTTCTAACCCATCCATAACTGGCATAATGATATCGCAAATTATGAGTTCAGGTTCACTTTCCTCTATTACTTTAAGGCCTTGTTCTCCATTTACAGCTTCTATTATTTCATATTCATTAATTAGCATTCTCTTTAAGTATTCCCTAACATCCATGATATCATCAATAATTAAAATTAGGGGTTTCCCTACTTTATCAATATTAACAGTATTGACTATAGCCTCATTTTCATTTAATAAAGTTGGAAGTGATGGCAATACAAAATTATCAATAGGACTATTACTAATTATCTCATCTTCTTTCAAATGTTGATTCCCGATAGGAAGTCTAATAAAAAACGTTGTTCCTATACCGACTTTGCTTTGTACAGAAATATTCCCTCGGTGCATTTCAACAAATTTCTTCGACAAACTTAAACCAAGCCCAGTACCAATATTACCATGTGATTTTTTACTTTGAAAATACTGATCGAATATCTTGTTTATGTGTCTTTCTTCAATACCTTCTCCTGAATCTTTAATTTCAATTTGAATTTCTTGTTCATATATTTTATTAATTGATTTTTTAGGTTTTTTTAATTTGATTTCAATTTTTCCATTGCTTTCTGTAAATTTAAAGGCATTTGATAATAAATTAAAAAAAACTTTATCTAGTTTATCATGATCCATCCAAATTGATATTTCTCCTATTTCAGAAATAAATTGAAAATCTATTTGTTTAGATTTCGCCAAATATCTAAATGTCTCCTCTTTTTCCTTCAAAAAGGAGATTAAATCATATTTTGAAGCAGAAAGTTTTAATTGATTATTTTCTTGCTTCTGAAAATCAATTAATTGATTTACTAATCTTAATAATCTTAAAGAGTTCCTATTCATTAATCTTAACTGCTCCTCATTTTCAAAACTAAATTTTTTTGATTTAATTAAAAGCTCCAAGGGTCCCATAATAAGAGTTAAAGGAGTTTTGAATTCATGAGAAATATTAGTAAAAAACGCCAATTTAGAGCTCGTAGCTTCTTCTAATTTTTGAGTAATTTGAACTAATTCATTTTGTTGTTGTGTTATTGAAAAATTTTTATTCTCAATTATATTCTTTTTTTCTAAAAGTAATTTATTAGCAATTCTTTTATCTTTAATTGCCTTATAAATGAATAAAACAAGTGTTAAAACTAATAATAATGAAACCAATGCAAAAATCAATATTAATCGCTGTGTCTCGTATTTTGATATTTCTATATCTAAAGCAATTTTCTGCTTATCTATCCTTTCTTGTAATCTTTCAACCTGCATATTCTGTGATTTCAAGACTTCAGCTTTACTCAAATCAATTAAAACTGCATCAATAAAATTTTCCTTGTCATAAGGTAATTTATGCAATATTTTATATGCGATTCTTATAACTTCTTCAATTTGTGGAGGATAATAAAAAGTAGCTTTAAGTTGACCATCAATTACAGATTGAATTCCTCCACCTGGTCCTGGTAATCCATCAACACCTATAATTTGGCATTTATTATTTAAACCAGATTTCTTTAAAAATCTATAAGCCTCTTGAGCCATTAAATCATTATGAGCAAAAATCAAATCAAACTTCAAATTTTCTCTTATAACTTTTTGCATAACTAATTCCGCTCCGTTAGATTGCCAGTTACCAAATTCAGAAAGAACAATATTAATATCTGGACATATGGAAATTGCATCTCTAAACCCTTTACTTCTTTCAATTGTAGGAGAAGATCCTTTTACACCTTTAATTTCTATTATATTTCCTTTTCCATTTAATAAAAGTGAAGCATAATTTCCAGCGTCATAGCCTATTTTATAATTATCTCCTCCTACATAACTAGTATATTTTACACCAATAACCTTTCTATCAATTAAAATTATTGGTATCCCTAAACTATAAGCCTTATTAATGCTAGGTTTAATTGAATTCACAATGTTTGGAGAAATAATCAACAAATCCATCCCTTCATTCAAAAATTCATTAATATGTTTTTCCTGTTCTTCACAATTGCCATTGGCATCTTTGATAGTTAACTGCATATCGGGATAAAACCTTAACTCATTTTGTATTAGTTCTAGGTTAGTTTTTTTCCATATATCTGACGTAGTACATAATGATAATCCAATATGAAATTTTTTATTAATTGGTTCTGTTTGAGCATGCATTGCTGTTAAACAAAATAGTGAAAACGCAATAAAAAATCTACTCATTGATTAAAATGTTATATTACCTACTTATTTCTTTCTATATATTCTGATGGCGTTATTTTAAAAATATTTTTAAAACAGCGTGTGTAATATGATGGTGTTTTAAAGCCTACATCATATGCTATTTCAGAAATTGATTTGCCACTGTTTCTGAGAAGTTCTAGTGATTTTTTAAGTCTTGTTGCTATAATAAATTCACTAATAGACATATCTGTCATTTTCTTTATTTTTCTATAAATATAGGTTCTTGACATTCCCATTTTATTACTCAGTTCTTCTACATTAAAATTTTCATTATCAATTGAAGATTCAATTATTCTTCCAATTTTCAATAAGAATACTTTATCCATTTTATTCAAGCCAGATTCTTCAATATCCATTTGATTATCTGATATTGAATGATAATGATTAATTAGCTTTAATCTCAATTCTAATAACTTTGCGATTCTGATTTGAAGTAATTTAGAATTAAAAGGCTTAGGTAAATAAGCATCGGCTCCATAATCAAGGCCTTCCAATTTATGTTCTAATTCACCCCAAGCAGTCAACAATATAATTGGAATATGGCATGTCTTTATATCTGATTTTAATAGGTGCACTAATTCTAATCCATTCATGTTTGGCATCATAACATCACTAATAATTAAGTCTGGTTCTCGATCCTTAATAACCTCTATGGCTTCAACTCCATTATTGGCCTCAAGAAAAACATATTTATTGCCCAAACTAATCCTAATAAAGTCTCTAATATCAGCTATGTCCTCAACTACCAAAATCACTGGCAAACTTGAGCCTCCCTGGGTATTAATTAAAGGAGTACGAATTTCTTGAAAATTCACAATATGAAAATCCTTTTGATAATCAATTAGTAATTCACTCGGTTCTATAGGATTATATTCTTTTTCTTTCCTCTCAATAAAATTAGAATCTTTATTAACTGGGAGATAAAGACTAAATTTAACACCAAATCCTTTCTCATTTTCAACTAATATGCGACCTCCATGCATTTCGACAAATTCTTTTGTCAAATTTAAACCAAGCACAGTTTTAAAATAATCACCAAATCTTACATTTTCATTAAATGCATCAAAAATAGTATCCAATTTTTCTTGAGTGAGCCCTGTGTTAGTATCTACTATCTCAATCAGAACCTCTTGATTATTTGACTGGTTGGAAGACAGGTTAATTTCACTTATTTTTATATAAATTTTCCCGAAGTCTGGAGTACGTATTTGGATGTCCATTAAAATTGAATAAATAGCCTTTTGAATTTTTTCAACATCTAAATAGCCTTCAATATTTTCATTTTGACATTCTAAGGTAATCGAAATATTACTTTGTTTTAAAATTAATGAAAAGGAATTTATAACATCTTTAAAAAAATTAAAAAAATTAACTTTACTTAGGTATAGTTCCAATTTCTTTCTTTCAATTTTTCTAAAATCCATTAATTGATTAACTAAATGCAAGAGTTTTAAAATATTTCTATAAATTAATTTCAGAATAAATTGCTCATGTTTACTAAATACTTGTTTTTCCATTAAATTCTCCAAAGGCCCTTTAATTAATGTTAAAGGCGTTTTGAATTCATGTGATACAATTGTAAAAAAACTTAATTTAGTATTTAATGTTTGTTCTAATTGATTACCAAAATAGATTAATTCATCATTTTTTTTAGTTATTTGGATATTTTGATTTTCGATTTCCTTATTTATAGTGATTAGGTTCAAATTTGCATTAACCTTATTTTGAAAATTCCGATAAATCACATAAATTATAACAACTATTAAAAAAAGGCATGCAATTGTTAACATTAATACAACTTGTTGGCTTTGTTGTTTTGAAATTTGAAAATTAAGTTTAGAACTTTGTTCCTCTAAATTTTGCTGAAAAGACTCTATTTGACCAGAAAGTAATTTTACAATTTTTGCATTTGTTGAATCAATTACAATAGTTTCTAAAATATTTTGCCGCTTTACGGGTTCTCCTTTTAATATTTTATCCGCAATTTGTAAAGCCAATTCACTTCCTGTAGGATAAAGAAAAGTTGCATCTATATTTTTATCAAGTACTGCTTGAATACCCCCAAATTCACCATTCAAACCATCAATTCCTATAACAAAAGGACGATTTTGAACTTTCAATTCTTTCAAAGAGTTAACTGCTCCTAAAGCCATTAGGTCATTGTGCGCATATATTAAATCAAATGATACATTAGAATTAATAATATTTGAAATTTCTCTTTCCGATTTGCTAAAACTCCATTCTCCTTCTATAGATTTCTTAATTCTTATTTCTGGATAATTAGATATTTCTTCTTTAAATCCTTTTTGTCTTTCTTTAGCAGGCCAAGTTTCCAACAATCCAGTAATTTCAATAACCTCGCCTTTTCCATTTAACAATTTACTTGCATACTTTGCAGCTTCCGTTCCTATTTTATAATTATTACTACCTATATAAGATGTGTAATAATTAGATTCAATATATCTTTCTAATAAAATTACAGGTATACCTCTTTTATACACTTTCTCTATAATTGGAGTCAAGGCCTTAGATTCATTAGCTGAAACAATTAATAGGTCAACACCTTCATTAATCAAACTTTCAATCTGGGTAATTTGATTATCACTACTATTTTTAGCGTCCTTAATAATTAGCTCTATATCTGGATACAAAGCAGATTCGATTTGCATCTGTTTAATTTGATCTTTTCTCCATTCATGGGTAGTTGAACATTGTGAAAAACCAACTTTATATTGACTAAAAGAAATAAAAGAATTAAATAAACAAACCAAATGACTACATAAAAAGACTAAAACAGAAAATCTTGTTTTCATTTTGATTTATTAAATGAGTATTAGATAATTAAACATGATAAAACAGAGAAATATTAATGTAATTAGAATATTAAAAGAAATAAAAAAACTGCTAAATAAAAATAACAATCTCCCATTAACTATTCAATAAAATTGCTTAAAAGACAGAAATGAAATCAAACTTAATAAATATAAATTATCTTTTAAAATTTAATATACTATTAGATGGATTAAATCAAAATTTATTTCATCTAATGGTAACATAGATACAAAATTGACAACATTTGTTAATTTCATCTTAAATAAAAGCTGCTTTGAAACATACTTCACAATAATTGAATCATTGTGTATAACATCAAAAATAATACAGAATTACTTTTGACTATCTCATCGTTAATTCATGAAAAGACAACTATTATTAATTGTTATTCTTGTTGAAGTATTATATGCATGTATAATCAGCACCAATATTTTATTAATTCCTTTTATAATTAAAAACTCCACTCCAATATTTCATCCCTATAATATATCTATAAAATTAGTCATTGGAATAATCTTGATTAGCATTATGATTGGCGTATTAATTATAATTTATTTTTGTGATAAATTTGGACGCCAAAAAACACTTCGTTCAATAATTGGGATATTATTTGTCTTTACAATATTAAGTAGTATCGTTTCAGACTGGTGGCCTTTCCTTTTTTTCAGATTTATAAATTGGGTGTTAATTGGATCAATATTCGTAGTTACTCCTATTCTCATAGCAGAAATTTGCAATTCAAACATCAGAGGAGGATTAATTTCATTTAATCAGTTCTTAATAATTTTAGCATTTTTTTTTGGTATTCAATTTAACTATATCTTTTCAAATAACTTTTTAGAAATATCTAATTCACTTACTTGGATTGAAACTGGCCTTATTCTAGCCCTTTACATTACTACTTACAAAATTCCTGAAAGTCCTCGTTGGTTATCCATAAAAGGTAAAAAATCAGAAGTAATTAATAATCTTAATAAAATTCGTGTAAAGAGTTCAAAAACTGAAGCTAAATTAATTTCTAATCACTTGATATCAACCCAAAGCACAGAAAACACTCAGCTTTTAAGTAATAGTAATAATAAGCCATTAAAAATTTTACTCACGCTAATAAGCTTTTATCAATTAAGTGGAATAGGGGTCATAATTTACTATACACCTCTCATATTTGAAATTTCCAGTATACAAAATAAATCATGGTCAACACAATTTATATATATTGGACTTACAGTTTTACTATTTACATTTTTATCAATGATTTTGGTTGATATTCTTGGTAGGAGGATACAATTAATGATTGGTTCTTTAGGAATGATGTTTTTTCTTGCAATGCTTTCTAAATCCTTTTATTTAGAAAATTTCCTTGAATTAGCCGGATTAGGTGTTATTATATACTTATTAGGGTTTATTGCCTCCTTTTCATACTCAATAGGAACAGTAATCTGGATTCTTATTTCCGAAATATTTCCAATAAGGTTTAGAGCTAAAGGGCAAGCTTTTGGAAGCCTTTGTTATTTGATTTTAATTTATATTAATTTTTTTCTAATTCCTTTTTTTCTTAAAACACCAAAAATAAATGAGGGAGGTTTGTTATTCGCCTTTTCATCCTTATCCATGATAGGATTATTCATTTACAGTATAAAAAAAATACCAATTACTGAAAGGAAAAATCTTGAAGCAATTCAAATTAATTTAAATAAATCTCATTGATGTATGACACATTATAGCACTAAAAAAATTAAACACATTAGGTCTAATAATTATAAACCGCCCTAATACATAATAATGAAAAAACTTATTATTAATTACAAACCAATAAACTTATGCACATTATGAAAAAATTATTACATTTAAAAAAATCCTTAAAAGGGGTTTTTGTTCTGGTTCTATTTCTCCATTCAGCATGCCTGATATCTCAAAATATCAAAATATCAGGTAAAATAACGGACACTTCTGGAACACCTTTAATGGGTGTCAATGTTATTGAAACTGGTACTTCCAATGGAACAGTTTCAAATGGAGATGGAATATATTCATTAGTAGCGAATACTAACGCAACTATTCAATTTTCTTATATTGGATATGTAAGTCAGTCCATAAAATTGGGTGAAAGTTCAACATTAGATATAAAAATGTTAGAATCCACTGAAAGTTTAGACGAAGTTATTATTTCTACTGGATATATTGGTCAACGAAAAGCGGATCTTACTGGAGCTGTTTCAGTCGTTAACATGGAAGGAATAAGAAACATTCCAACCTCAAATCCGATGCAGGCGCTTCAAGGACAGGTCCCTGGACTTTATATTCAAACAGATGGAAACCCCAGTGGAGACAATAGTCAAATTTTGATTAGAGGTTTTAGTACTCTTGGTGACAATAACCCTCTGTATGTTATCGATGGTGTTCCAACGAAAAGAGCTCAAGCTTTTAAAAATTTAAATCCACAGTCAATTGAATCTATTCAAATTTTAAAAGACGCTTCGTCTTCTTCAATATATGGGTCGAGAGCTTCGAATGGAGTTATTATTGTTACTACCAAAGAATCAAAAGGCCAAGAAAAATTAAATATTCAATATGACGGAAGTGTCTCAATTCAAAAATATTCTAGCTCATTACCTGTACTTAATACTAAGCAAAGAGGTGAAGCTCTTTGGAGAGCCTCTATTAATGACGGTACTAATCCGAATATTCATTCAGCCTTATACAATTTCGATTGGCATACTGACAATCAAGGAGTGCCAATATTGGATCAAGTGAATGTTGTTGATTGGATTGGAGGTGAATCGTTAGGAGTTCGTTCAGCAGATACTAATTGGCAAGATGTTGTATTTCGTGATGCAATAATGACATCTCATGATTTAACAATTACTTCTGGATCTGAAAAAAGCAGTATGTTATTCAATGTGGGATATTTTGACAATGAAGGACTAGCCAGATACACCGATTTTAAGCGTTACAGTGCCCGAATTAATACATCAACTAAACTTCTTAATGGCAAATTAAAGATTGGAGAAAATTTCCAATTAGCAAAATCGGTTGAGACACCAACCCCTAGTGACTTAGGAGGAGCTTCGGTTATCCAAATGGCCAAATTTCTACAACCAATTATTCCAGTTTATGACGTGAATGGAGAATTTGCTGGTCCTCCTATCGGTGCAGGATTTTCTGATAGAAACAATCCACTTCACATGCTTTATATTAATAAGGATGATAAAAATCATAGGCTTGAAATTTTCGGTAATGTTTATGCTGAGCTAGCATTAGCCAAAAACTTAACTTTTAGATCCAGTTTCGGAATAGATAACACAAATGGTTATAATAGAAATATTGAACGTTCATTTACTGAAGGATTTTTAAGTAGAACTATAAATAGCTTAAGTATTAATAAATGGCACGGAATTAATTTGACCTTTTCAAACACCTTAAATTATCGACTATCCCATAAAAGTCACAATTTAGACATCGTAATTGGAACAGAAAAAGTTGATCAACAATTCTTAGATAATGGAGTTTACAGAGAAGAATTTGCTCTTCAAGACGATGATTATTTTCAAATAGGTGCCGGCACTGGAAGAACTACAGCAACAGGAAGTGAAACAGGAAGTAAATTATTCTCTTATTTTGGAAAAGTCAATTATGATTTTGATAAAAAATATTTTGGTTCATTTACAATTCGTAGAGACGGATCATCACGCTTTGGCGAAAATAATCGCTACGGTCTTTTTCCCGCAGCAAGTTTGGGGTGGAAGATTTCGAATGAAGAATTTATGGGAACCTCAAAGGAAATAATTTCAGATCTAAAAATAAGAGCTGGCTTTGGTGTGGTTGGAAATCAAGACATTGGAGATTATGCCAGATTTGCTTTATATGAAACAAATTATGGTGGTTCAGCCGGTAGAGCAAGTACAGGAACAGCATATCCAATCGCTGGTCAAAATAGTGGCAATTTACCTTCAGGATTTGTTTCGTTGCAAGCGGAAAATAAAAATCTCAAATGGGAAACAAGTGAAGAGCTAAATATAGGATTGGATTTTGGATTCTTAAACCAAACATTAACAGGATCATTAGACATATTCAAGAGGGAAACTAGAGATATACTAATTAGACCTCCATACCCCTCAATTTTAGGCGAAGGAAAATCACAATGGGTAAATGGAGCCACAAACGAAAGTAAGGGTTTTGAACTCATGGTAAATTATCAAAAATCTTATGGTGATTTCAACTATAGCGTTACGGGCAACTTAGCGAAATTTAAAGATGAAATAACCTACTTACCACAATCAGTAGTGAGATCTTATGCTGGTAATGTTGAAAAAACTATTCTTGGACGTTCTCAAACTGCTTTGTTTGGATATATTACAGATGGTATATTTCAAAATCAAGCAGAAGTTGATGCTCATGCAAACCAACCAGGTAAAGGTATAGGCAGATTAAGATATGTTGACCTAAATAATGATAATGTCATTAACTCATTAGATCAAGATTGGCTAGGAGACCAATTACCTGACTTCACATACGGAATTAATCTTAATCTTAGTTATAAGAATTGGAGCATATCAACCTTCTTTCAAGGAGTAGCTGGTTTAGAAGTTCCCAATGGAATAAAATCAGCAACAGATTTTGTTGGATCTAATTCTGGAACCAACTATGGTCTTAGAACTTTAAGCGCTTGGACACCTCAAAATACAGCATCAACTATTCCAGCATTATCACTTGTTAATCGTAATGATGAAACTAGGAGATCAAATTACAATATAGAAGATGCTTCTTATTTAAAACTAAGAAATTTAGAAATAGGTTACGACCTTACCAATATTGTTGGAAAATTCGGAATAAATAGTATGCGTATTTATATGTTAGGCCAAAATTTATTTACTTTACAAAAAGATGAATATACTGGTCCTGATCCTGAAAATCCTGGAAATTTATATCCAAGACCAACTACCTATACTTTAGGTATTAACATTAGTCTTTAACTTTTAAAAATAATATTATGAAACATTTTAAAAAATTCTTAATGTTCATCACAATTATGACTACTATTTTAAGTTGTAATGATGATTTGAGTTTTAGTCCAAAAGGAGTAGTCTCATTAGAAACTTTAGATACACCTGAAGAAGCTGATCAAATGGTTATAGCAGCCTATGCGGCTTTAGGAAACGATTTTGGCGGAACAAAACCAACTTCTAGCATGTGGTTATACTCTTCTGTTCGTTCAGATGACGCTTATAAAGGAGGTGGGAGTGTCACTGATGGTGGCGGAGGTCAACTTAATGCCTTTGAACAATATAATCTTGTTCTTCCAAGCATGGCAAGGATAAATGATGCTTGGGTGTTAATATATCAGGGGGTAGCCCGTACAAATAATGCTCTCAGAATAATTTCTCAATTTTCTATCGATGAATATCCTAAAAAAAATGAGCGTATTGCAGAAATGAAATTTGTTAGAGCTCATTGGTGGTTCTTATTAAAAGTCTTATTCAAATATCCCGTTTTAGCAGACGAGACAATAAGCGATGATGACCTCAAATTAACAGGAAATAGAATCTATACCAATAATGAAGGCTGGGATTTAATTGCTAATGATTTGCAGTTTGCAATTGACAACTTACCTACAAATCAAAATGAGATAGGTCGACCTAATAAAATTTCTGCTAGTGCTTATAAAGCAAAAGTTAGACTTTACCAAGCATATGAACAAAATGAACAAAATGCTATTATAAATATTAGTCCAGAAAAGTTAAATGAGGTAGTTGCTTTATGCAATGATGTGATTAATTCTGGAAAATATTCATTATCAAACGATTTTTCCGAAAACTTCATTTTAGAAACTGAAAATGGACCCGAGTCCGTTTGGGCCATTCAGTTCTCACAAGATGATGGCACAGAACAAGGAAGACTAAATATGGCTAATAGTCATAGTTATAGTCTTGCCCCGGGGTATGGCTGTTGTGGATGGCATCAACCAAGTCAAACCATGGTAAATGCTTTTAAAACGGATATAGATGGATTACCTCTTTTTAACACTTACAATGATATTGAGATGAAAGATCCGATTGATTTTCAAACTAATGGGGTTGATCCTAGACTAGACCATACCATTGGTATACCAACTCACCCATATAAATACGATCCAAGTTTTATTTACCAATCAAACTGGGCAAGAACTCCAACTATATATGGTCCATATTCTGGCATGAAAGAAATGCTCCTACCAAATGATCCCGGTTTAGTGAAAGTTGGACCGTTTTTTGGAACCTCAAAAAGTGCAGACATAATAAGATATGCTGATGTTTTATTAATGAAGGCAGAAGCTCTGATTGAACTTGGAAGACATGTAGAAGCCCTCCCTTTAATTAACGAAATTAGAGTTCGAGCTGCAAATAGTACCGGAAAGTTAAAAAATACCGACGGATCACCCATTTCTAACTATCGAATTGAGCCTTATAATATAGCTGGATGGACACAGGATTTTGCACGAAAAGCTATGCAGTGGGAAAGGCGTTTAGAATTTGCTACAGAAAGCCCTAGGTTCTTTGATCTTGTTCGTTGGGGAATTGCAGGCGAGACCCTAAATCCATACTTAGAAATTGAAAAAACAAGACATTCCTATCTGCAAAATGCACAATTTACAGAAGGGAAAGACGAGTATTTTCCTATACCTCAAGCACAAATTGATTTAACCGAAGGGTTATATCAACAAAATGTTGGATGGTAAAATATTTGAATTGATGATTAGTAGTAAAGGTTCATGCCAACTTAAGAAAATAACATCATTCTTTCGCTGGCGTGAATTTTTCTAAATAGAATATAGATAATATACTGTTCCTTATGTCAAATATTAATTATAAATCCATAATATATTTTAGCCTATGCATTTGTCTTGCTAATATTTCTTTTGCTCAAATCCAATTGGAAAACAATTCTTCCGACAAATTCAGATTAGATTACAGAAACGTATATGAAAACATGCATTACAATCAAGAGTTAAGGCCTCAAGTTCACTATACTCCTATTACAGGTCAAATAGCAGATCCTACAGGTCTAATAAAATATAAAGGGCAATACCATCTTTTCTATATGTTTGATGAATGGTCAAAAAAGCGAAAAGAAAATAAAAATTGGGGACATGCTGTAAGTTATGATTGCATTTTTTGGGAACAGCTTCCTAACATTACGAATACAATCATTGATAATGCGCCAGGTAGCGGTAGCGGCATTGTTGATTGGAACAATACACTAGGGCTTCAACATGGTTTAGAAAAAACACTTATAGTTTTCTATACAGATTATGGGAGAGGACCATCGTTAGCTTTTAGTCTTGATGCTGGAAAATCATGGATTAGACATAAAAACAACCCTATAATTGAAGGAAAAGAAGGCATGAGAGATCCATTGGTTTTTTGGTATAAACCAGATCAATCTTGGCGTATGGTTCTTTATGAACAGTTCGGATTTTCGTTTTATAAATCAACCAACTTATTGAACTGGAAACTACTCAGCAGTTTGAATGGCTTTCATGAATGTCCAGATCTAATAGAAATTCCAGTAGATGAAGATAAAAACAATAAAAAATGGGTTTTGATAGATGGCAATGGTGCTTATACAATAGGAGATTTTGATGGAACAAATTTTAATCCTATTAGCAATAAAACGTACTTAGGTAAAACCTCAATTTTAAATAAATCAAAAAATCGAGTTAATTATTATACCAAAGACATTTATGCCACACAAACTTGGAAAAACTCTTATGAGGGTGATGGTCCTTTTATTCAATTAGCATTTATGATGATAAATGAAGATCCCAACCATAATCGTACTTGGAGTCAACAGTTGATTTTTCCTGTAGAACTAAAATTAAAAACCATAAATAACGAACTCCGCTTGTGTAGAAATCCAATTGATGCAATAAAGCAATTAAGGCATGAAGCTAAGATTTGGAAAAATATAATGTTACATCCAAAAGAAAATATACTAGATAAAATTAAAGGAGACGTTTTTGAGATTATTTCTGAAATAGAATTAGGAACTTCAAACAAAATAGTTTTTGATATTAGGGGCCAAAAAATAATATACGATTCAGCTTTGAAAGAATTATCTTTTTTAGCCAGCAAGGAAAAGGTCATTCCAGTAAATAACACAATCAAATTGAGATTCATTATTGACAGAAACTCAATTGAAATATATGCCAATCAAGGAGAAGTTAGCATAACACGATTATTCTACCCTGATGCAGATAATAAAAATTTAGGACTATCACCAATTGGTGGAAATTGTAGAATTAATAACCTAGAGGTTTATAAGTTAGAATCTATTTGGTTAAAGAGAGAACAAGAATTAGGCTATGATAGAATACATGATAGATAATATGAAAACAACAAAATTAAAAAAACTCTTTTATTCTGACTTTATTTTAGTTTTATTAATTATAATTAGTGGTAATAATATAACTCAAGCTTGTTATGCTCAATCAAAAAATGAGGATTACACATCCAAAGTCCCTCGGTTTATTTTTGACACAATTTTACATAACCAAGAATTACAATTAAAAAATAACCCACTAATTCTCCGATTTGCAACATCTAGAGAAAAATTAAAAAATGATAAATATCGACCAATTTACCATTTTGTGAATCCAGAGGGCAAATTAAACGACCCTAACGGTCTTTGTTATTGGAAAGGTAATTGGCATCTTTTTTATCAAGCATATCCACCTGAAGATCCTCGTCAACATTGGGGGCATGCTATCAGTACCGATTTGGTTCACTGGCGTGATCTTCCATATGCTATTTATCCAAATCCAGAATACCAGTGTTTTTCAGGTACCACATTTGTGGAGAAAGATCGTGTGATTGCCATGTACCATGGAACTCGGGCTGGGAATATGGTTGCCATTTCTAATGATCCACTATTGTTAAATTGGGAAAAAGTCACAGGCAAAGCTGTAATCCCATTAAATGGCCCAACAGATGCCCCACTACCGTATACTGTATTTGATCCAAGTATCTGGAAAAAGGATGAAACCTATTATTCTTTATCCGCTGGAAGATCAGCTAAAGGGCCTGGAGGTAAATGGATTAGGGCCAATCATCTTTTTCGATCAAAAGACTTGGCCAAATGGGAATATTTGCATGAATTTGTAAAAGATGATAGATTTACATTAATAGGAGATGATGGTGCCTGCCCTTATTTTTGGCCCATAGGTGACCAGCATATCTTAGCATTTTTCAGCCATATGAGTGGAGGACAATATCTTTTAGGTGAATATGATAAACAAAATGACAAATTTGTAGCCACGTCTCATGGAAAATTTAATTTTGGAGCTGCTATACCTTCTGGTGTACACGCACCCTCAGCGGCTCCTGATGGAAAGGATGGGGTCATTATTATTTTTAATATGAATCCTGGAAAGCCAACTGTTGGATGGAATCAAATTATGACTTTACCTAGAAAATTAACCGTTATAGGTAAAGATACTTTAGGTATAGAACCAGCAGGAAATATAGAATCATTACGCTACAACCATAAGCATTTGGATTCTATGGAATTACCCGCCAATGAAGAAATTATTTTTAAATCGATTAATGGAAACACGATGGAAATCATAGCCCAAATAGATGTAAAAGATGCGCCTATGATTGAACTTAATATTTTACGTTCTCCAAATAAAGAAGAATATACAGGTATTTCATTTTTCAAAGAAAGAGGATTTCATCAAGGACGCCCATATGAAGTACCTAGGCCTGCGAATTGGAAATATAAGCATCAAAGTATGATATCGCTTGAAACTTCTCATTCTTCTATTTTACCAGATGTTCTTTCCAGACCACCTGAAATCGCTCCAGTACTACTCAATTCAGAAGAAACTCTTAAACTTCGGATTTTTATAGATAAGAGTGTGGTCGAAGTTTTTGTGAATGGAAAACAATGCGTGGCGGCAAGAGTCTACCCTGAAAGGAATGATAGCGTTGGAGTGTCTATTCGCTCTCAAGGAAAATCCAGCAAGCTTATTTCATTGGATGCTTGGCAAATGAAAAATATTTATGAAAAATAGAATAACTATGTATAATAATAAATTAAGATACAAAATTCAATATCTAGTGTTACATCTCCTATTTATAGGCTTTTTTGCAAATGCCCAATCTTTATCAGGAGGCATTGAATACAATGAACAATACAGACCTCAAATCCATTTCACTCCTAAAAAAGCATGGATGAACGATCCAAATGGATTGATATATTTCAATAAAACATATCATATGTTTTTCCAGCATTATCCTGATAGTACAGTGTGGGGTCCCATGCATTGGGGACATGCTGAAAGCAAAGATTTGGTACATTGGGTAGAAAAGCCTATCGCACTATATCCCGATAATTTAGGTTATATTTATTCAGGCAGTGCCGTAATTGATAAAAAAAATACATCAGGATTTGGAAAGCTTGGCAAAACGCCTCTTGTATCAATATTTACTCATAGCAATCCGATTTTAAGAAAAGAAGGCCAAGACAATTATCAATACCAAAGTCTTGCATATAGTCTAGATTCAGGTAATACTTGGACAAAATATAATGGAAATCCAGTTTTAAACAATCCAGGTATAAAAGATTTTAGAGACCCAAAGGTAAGTTGGTTTGAACAAGGGAGAAAGTGGATTATGACACTTGCTACAAAAGATAGGGTTACGTTTTATTCCTCAATTAATTTAAAGGAGTGGCACAAAGAAAGTGAGTTTGGAAATGATTTAGGAGCTCATGGTGGCGTATGGGAATGTCCTGACCTTATTTCATTCGTAGTTAATGGAAAAAAAATATGGGTTTTAATAGTAAGTATAAACCCCGGCGGTCCGAATGGTGGTTCTGCTACCCAATATTTTGTCGGTGATTTTGACGGACACCAGTTCTCTACTTTTGATTCAAAAACAAGATGGGTCGATTATGGTACCGATAATTATGCTGGTGTAACATTCTTTAATACAAAAAAGCGTAAACTATTTATTGGCTGGATGAGTAATTGGCAATATGCAAATAAAGTTCCCACTACCTCTTGGAGAAGTGCTATGACCACAACACGAGAATTAAGTTTAAAAAAAATAAACAATGAATATTTACTTGCCTCAAAACCGGTTAAAGAATATGAACAACTTAACTTAGCACATAGTTCATTTAAAAATATTGACCTAACTGATGATTTTGATTTAACTAAGAAAATAAAGACGTCAATAGATCGTAGCCGTATCCAGTTAACATCAGACTATCTTAAAAGTTTTAGTATAATATTGTCAAACGATTTGTGTGAACAACTTATTTTAGGATATAATGAAAGCCAAAATGAATTTTATATTGATAGAACAAAATCTGGAAAAATTGATTTTGAGAAAGGCTTTTCAAAACGCATCACCTCTCCTCGCTTAGTAAATAATAATAAAGTGGATTTAACACTAATAATTGATGATTCATCTGTTGAGCTATTTACTGATGATGGATTAACAGTTATGACCGCTTTATGTTTTCCTCAAAAAAAATATAATAATTTAAAATTAAAATCTAACAGTAATTTTTTAATTAATAATCTAGATTACTGGTCTTTAAAAAGTATTTGGAACAATAATTAAATAATTGATTTTTAAAAATAAAAATCTTTATTTTATGAATAAAACGAGTTATCAAATAATCTTATTAATCCCAATTTTGTTTTCAAACATAACCAGTTGCAATACAAACAAAAGTAACAACCAACCCCCCCATATAGAACTCGATGAAAATAAACATAAAAATGCTAAAGTTATTTTTGAAAATACTTGCTCTGGTTGTCATGGAGAAAGAATAGAAACTTTTGTTGATAGAAAATGGAAATATGGAAAAAGCAAGGATAGTCTAATAGAATCTATAAAAAATGGATATGCGGACGCAGGAATGCCTAGCTTTAAGTCAGCCTTTTCAGAAGATGACTTCAATGAACTTGCAGAATACATAATGAATGGAATTGAAATCATTAAAAAGCTTGATTTTAAAGACGTTGAAGTAAAATCAAATATTTTTATTTCAGAATCGCAAAAAATCCAATTGGATACCATTGCTAAGGGTATTAAAGTCCCATGGGGGATGGCTTTTCTTCCAAACAATGAAATGTTAATCACTGAACGGGCTGGAAAACTTTATAAATTAAAATCAAATAAAACTTTAATAAATATTGATGGAGTACCAGATGTAGTTGCAGAAGGTCAAGGAGGCTTATTGGATATTACATTGCACCCTGATTTTTCAGACAACCATATAATTTATCTTTCTTATGCCATTTTTAAAAAAACCGACAGTATTACTTTGGCTACTACAGCGGTCATGAAAGCTAAACTTGTTGGAAATAATTTAATTGATCAACAAAATATTTTTGTCGCATTACCTTTCTCAAGAACCCGGCATCATTTTGGTTCTAGATTGCAATTCGGTAATGACGGGAAGTTGTACATTTCTGTTGGTGAACGTGGAAACGAAAAAGAAAATCCACAAAGCTTGAGTAACTTCTTGGGAAAAATACACAGAATAAATGATGATGGAAGTATTCCACAAGATAATCCATTTGTTAATCAAACTGGCTCTATTCCATCAATTTATTCTTATGGGCATAGAAACCCTCAGGGTATGACACTAAATCCAAGAACAGGAGAAATATGGGTGAATGAACATGGTCCCAGAGGTGGTGATGAAATAAATATTATAAGAAAAGGTAAAAACTATGGTTGGCCCATTATAACCTATGGTATCAATTATGACGGTAAAATTATTAGTAACCTAACAAAAAAAGATGGGATGGAACAACCTGTTAAATATTGGACTCCTTCTATTGCGCCAAGTGGAATTGCTTTTGTTACTGGAGATAAATACAAAAACTGGGAAGGAGGTCTTTTATCAGGTTCTTTAAGGTTCAGATATTTAAATCACTCTAAGATAAGGACTAATAAAATTATAGGTGAAGATGAAATTCTTTTAAGAAATATAGGCAGGATAAGGAATGTGAAAATGGGAAATGATGGTTTTATATATGTTGCAGTTGATGGTTCAAAAAATTGGTCTGGCGGAATTTTTAAATTAGTTCCCTTGAATTAATAATAATAATATGGCAAGAACAAATTATAATTTACAAAGTAAAAATGTCATTATTGATTGAATAATGCGAATCAAGGGTTAAAAAATTAGGGCTATAAAAGTAGCGATCAACCTTCCATTTACATGGAGCGTCAAACCCTTTGTAGACCTAACCTTACTTGTTTTCTGTATATCTGATTTCTCAATAAGCCAACTGAACAAGGCTTCCATGGGCTGTCTGATTTTAGATACGGCTCTTGAATACAGGTCATTGCAAGCTCTGCCAAATTTCTTTACAGCATCGACCAAGTTGTATGAGTTTCCAACCTATACAATCAAACTCAGTATCGCGCTTTAGCTACATTAAAATACCGATTATTTCATCCTTTGGATCTGCAAAATATTGAGAAATAAATAATTTTTTGAAACCAACTATCCTCGAGGCAGTCCATATAGGTATTTCATTGAACTAGAGTTATAGGAGTTCACGGGAATGACAATTTCCATGTAAAACCTGGAGAGGTTGAGCAGAGACCCCTTGAGGATTTATTCCGATTAAAAAACATTATAATTGATATTAATTCCTACATATACATTGAAAGGAAGACCAGGATAAAAATATCTAGGAGCAGTACTTCCAAAACCACGGGCATTAATTTGAAGTTGGGAAGCGTATTTAGTATTAAGCATGTTATTCATTCCAAAAAACAAATCGTAGGATAAATATTTTCCAAAATTATTTTTAAAACCAATCTTGCTGTAGAGCAATTCATAATTATCGCTAAATGTGGTATTAGCATCGTTTGCTGGTATCCTTGCTACCTCCTGAAAATTAATATTTCCATAAAGACCTCTGTCTACAATTATATCCAGTCCAAAATTAATGACCTCTGAAGGAACACCAGTAAGATCATTTCCAGAATAATCATAATCAAAATCTACAAACTCTTTGAATTTAAAATCGTTTTTGGTAGCACTTATAACAGAAATTAGTTTGATTTTATCTGTTTCAAAAAAGGTATAGTCAAGATCAACTTCAATTCCATTATGATTTGTTCTTCCTGCATTTATTGCAAAAAATTTATCGTCAATAGTCCTCCTGGAAACCAATAGGTCTTTGACTCTTAGTGTATATAAGGAACCTTTTGATCTATCCCACGTAAAGGCGGCTTGTCTAGGATTATCCTAAAAACCCTTCCTGTCTAAAGAACTAAGAATACCAGCTTTTAAATTAACATAACTTCCTATTAATGAGAAGCTGTCATTTTCTCCTCCATAAATACTAGAGATTATAGTTAGGGTGTGTCTATTATATTCATTGTTATTTCTATAACCATCTGTATGGTTATTGCCATAAATTAGGTTTACTCCAAATTTCTCTCCTCCAATTGCAGTTTTAACCACAAGTCTTCCAAAACTTCCAGCGCTTATAGATATAATACTGTTTGCAGACTTATAATCGGTGTATTCTGGCTGTAATAAAATTGTCCCACCTAATCCTACTCCATAAGTACTAGAAGAAGGCCCTTTAAAAACCTCAATTCTTGATAAGCTACTAAGTTCCAAATCTTCAATGGAAGACTCCCCGTTTCCATCTGTCAATGGGATATCCCCAAAGTAAGTTCTTATATTTGCGGTTCCAAACAAGTTTCTTGCTCCAATACCTCTTATCATAATCTTATTTGTGCTTAAAGTTCCTGACTCCATAAAAACCCGGAAACCCTGTTCAGTATTGGATGCAATTCCATTAGGTTTCCTCTATTTAAATCCACTGCACTTACTAATGATATAGCATTTGTTGCATATTTCTGTTTTATTGGTATAGTCAACCCATTTATAATTACTTCTTCCAATTCATAAATACTAGGAGTTAGTGTTATTACGAAATCTTCGTCTTTATTGACCTCAATGTATTTGATTTTATAACCTTTATCAGAGATTTCCAAGTCGCCGAAGGTAAGGATACTTAACTTACCCGAAGCATCTATGAATGTTTCATTTTTAGAATCAATATCAAATATTTTGGCTTTTTTTATTGGAGTATTTAGATCATTATCTATTACTAATCCTGTTATTTTAAATTGAGCTTGAGCAAAGAAAATAGAGAGCAAGCATAGGTATGTTACTGTTTTGTTAATGTATGAATATTATTAATTTTTTGTGTATGAGAAATTTTTATCGCGAAGTTCTTTGAAAAATTTTGAACAACAGTAAAAAATAAGGGGTGCTAATTATTTATATTTAACAAATTACCAATCTCAAAAGCAGTTCGTTTTATATTATGGGTAGCAAAGTCAAAGGCTTTTGCAAGATCTAAGGGTTCATGACTTATTGGTATTAACACGTCAAAGTATTGGTGTAACTCTTCAGTAATTTGTAAAGGCACTTTTCCTGCTAACCCAATTACTGGAATCCCTCTACTTTTGGCTCTTTTTGCCACACCAAAAGGTCCTTTTCCTTGAAGCGTTTGTTCATCTATACTTCCTTCGCCCGTAATAACTAAATCACACTTTTCTAAAGCTCCATCATATCCTGTAAGTTCCAAAAAATAATCAATCCCATTTACTAATTTAGCATTTAATAATGCATATAATCCAGCCGCTGCTCCACCAGCAGTTCCACCAAACTTAATTTCTGAAATATCAAGTCCAAAATTTTTAATTATAACTTTTGATAACTGTAACAAACAATCATCTAATTTTTTTACATTGTTAGGAGTAGCTCCTTTTTGTGGTCCAAAAACTTTTGCAGAACCATATTCCCCTAATAGTTTATTATCGACATCACAAAGTACCACTAACTCACAATCCAAAATTCTTTTATCGAGTCCTGATATATCAATACAATCCAAGTCTGGTAAATCCTTAGGTAAATTATGTAAATTTTCACCGCTTTTGTTTAAAAATCTAACACCAAGTGCACTTAAAATCCCAGTGCCCCCATCAACTGTTGCTGAACCTCCCATTCCTATAATAATTTTTTTGACTCCTTTATCCAAAGCCAATATCATCTGTTCACCTGTTCCAAAAGAATTAGCAATCAATGGGTTTAACTCGTCAGGTTTCAATAATTTCATACCAGATGCATTTGACATCTCAATTACTGCGGTATTACCCATGTTAATTAAACCAAAGGTTGCTTTCGTTTTTTTTCCTAAAGGGTTTCTAACTATGCTTTCTACATATTTACCACTTAGCTTATCCATTATAAGATCACAAGTTCCATCTCCTCCATCTGCTATAGGATAGCATTCACACGTACAATCCAACTTGCTTAGAATTAAACCTTCCTGAATTAAAAGTGCAACGGATTTAGCATCAACACTGTTTTTGAAAGCATTTGGAGAAATTAGAATATTCATAATGATATTTTATTTTTTTGTTATTTGACTTGAACCTTATATGCTCTTTTCCCTTTTGTATCTTTATTGCCTATAAGTCCTGGACCACCTGCAGCAACAAAACCATAACTAGCTCCTAATTTATCCGGAGTTACCCAAAAAGAATACAAACTTCCTTTTTTAAGATAAAATTTAAATCTAACCTTTTTACCTTTTAGAGCCCCCAGATCTTTTACTCTCTCCCAATTAACTTCTTGTATAGTACTATCCACAGAAATAATTTTGCAGCTTTCTCTTAAAAAAGGTTTAAAAGGCTCATAATCTTCATTCAAAATTTCTACCTGCAATTCTCCTTCTTTTGAATCAACATTTACAAACATATAATCGCCATTGAAAATAACAGGTCTGGTAATTAAAGTTCCCCATTCTTCATCGGCATTTAGCGACACGAAACCATCTCTCCTTAAAATGGCTAACCCCATACTTCCTCCTGCATACATGTCATTTTTTAATTTGGGAGATATGCCAGACCATGCACTATAATAAAAATATAGTTTATCCCCTACTACTAGACATCCTCCTCCAACAGCATGTATATACCCTCTATCCCAATCACCAATTTTAAGAGTAGATCCAATAAAAGAACGTCTATCTGGGCGTGAAAAGTGGAATCCATCGCGGCTATATCCCAAACTCATATCAGTAATTTTGGGAAAACCACCAAACTCGGCTATTTGGTTATTTGGCCCTCTATGTATCCCAAATAGACCAAGCATAATACTTTCATAGGCAACAACATCCGCGTCATAAAATTGAGTTGGATCTTTAATAATGGGATTAGCCACATCAAGTGAATCTACTTTTAGCCAAAATACAGGTTTTTGTTCTGTTTTTGCTTTGTTTTCCCACTGTGATGCACTGTAAAACTCATCAGATTCATAATAACTTCTAACACGTTGATCTTGCCAATATGACCTTATACTGAACACCCATTTTTTTCGAAAAGGATTATAAAAAAAACCACTATTATCACCAAGTTCAGAAGTATTCCCTAACAAGTCCCAATGAATTCCGTCCCTTGAATTATATAATTCTCCATCTTGCCCCTCTGGAAACCTATTAAACAAAAACATTTTAAATCTACTTTGTTCATCAGTAGTCTCGTGATCCAACCAAATGGTAGAGCCATCCCTTCTATATCCATCACGAATCTTTAATACAAGGTTTGTACCTTTCACAACATCCAATTCTGGCCTCTTCCAATTAATCCCGTCATTGCTCGTAGCATAACCCGTTCCACTAAACCAACCAGCATGATACCATAATTTAAAAAGTTTCTGTTTAGAATCATACCACAAACCATCATTAAATGGTGCCGCTACCGGAATATTGCCCTGATTCAACTCAATTTTTGTCTCAGGTTTAAAAATGGGGTTTTGGTTTATTTTTTCAGCCAAATGATAAACCTTATTCAATGAGGTTTTCTCTATTAGGAAATCATCAACGAATAATTGTCTACCAACATCTATGAAAATTACTGCAGGTTTATTGATTAAATATGGGATTTCTATAGGTCTTCTTGAACGATCAATATTATTAGGTGGCCATTTGACTGGCAATATTAATCCGTTGTATAAAAGTTCCCCTTTCTGATTTGTTTCAATTGAATCATTTGAGTTAATTTCTAAAACATTACTTTGAGACAATACTTTAATACAACATAAGAACAAAATCATAATATTTAGAAATATTTTTTTCATTTTAATATTATTAAATTTCTATTGATAAATCTTTATTGAATATAAATATCATTATGAGTATTAAAACCCACAGAAAAAATAATTATCATGACCCGGTACAACAATGTCAGACATACCTGCAATTTTTTCATATGTTCTTAGCGATTCTTCTGTATCAAGAGCTTTAAAATACATTCTGTTTTCATCCCAAAAATCTTTTGTTGCCACTGCATCACCTGCAACAAAAATGGACAAACCTTTAAAATCAAATCGCAGTCCGCTTGTTCCTGGAGTATGCCCTGGAGCTGTAACAACATCTATACAATCAAATATCTTAGTCCCGGCTGGCTCAACTTTTTTAATATAATTGTTTTCCTTATTAATTATTTCAGCAGCAATTGGATTTGCAAGCCATCGTGCTTTAGGAAAATTTAATATTCCTGCGTGATGATCTCCATGTTCATGTGTAACAAAGACAACATCAATATCATCAGGGGCAAGACCTGTACGACGCATTAATTCTTTAGCCATCTCAGTACTATCCTTAAGGGAAGGATCCACTATAATAGTGTAATCTTTTAATCTAATAATAGTTGTAGTGCAAATAACCGAGTGAAGTGAACGCTCTTCACTTTCTCCCCAATACCTGTTTCGTGATAAATTACCAATTGTAATAACATCCCAATGAATTACATCTGAATTTTTTTTCCCTTTTAGTTTAATCACATCAAATGTATTTTTACTATTTAATGATTTGCAACTATTCAACATGATTAATATAAAGGATAAATAAATAACTAAAAAAAAATAATGTCTCATTTCAATTTACTTTATAATTATAATATTTTTGATTACTATCGTATTCCAGCTAACTCCAGTTTACTTTTCAAGCTAAGTAAATCCTTTCTCATAGCGTCTAAAACATCTTTTTCAGGAATCATTAAAGATTTTGATCCATTTTCGGCTCCACCTAAATTATAATCACACATTACAGAAATGGGCCCTTTAATTTCATACTTCTTAACTAATTTGAAATAGTTATCAAAATCAACCATCCCCTCACCTATAGCAACAGGAATTACTTCCCATTTATTACCTATTTTCTCCCATCTAAAATCTCTTACAACCATAGTTCTTACATACTTATGAATTAATTTAAAGCTTGTTGGCCATGAATGTGCTCCAGATATTGTAGCATGTTTAATATCATATTGACTTCCAATATATTCATGATTTAAATCCTTTAAAGTCAACCATAGATCCCATAAAGATGAACCAAAACCTTCACCTGAGTGGTTCAAATAATCACTTCGCACTCCATACTTTTTATTAATTTCAGAAAGCCCTATAAAATCCTGTTTAATTTTTTCAATATTACAAGGAATGTCCAAATCTGGTTGGTAGTTAAGACCATTTGTTCTCAAATGATGTATTCCAAGTCCTGCTGCCGTTTTTAATATTCTTTCTGCCTTAGGTTCATTAGCATTAATTATATCAGTACTTATCATCATAATTTCTATACCAGCACTTTTTGCAGCATCAACGGCCTTAGGAAGGTCTTCCTCAACTCTTTCTGGTAAAACATGTCCATTATCACGTACAGTTAAATCAATTCCATCGTAACCCATTTCGGCAACTGCATATGCCATATCCTGATAATTAAGCCATTGAAGTTGCTTTGAAAAAATACAAATTTTCATTTTTTCTTCGTCTAATTTCCCTAATTGCAAATTACTAATGGATGATTTTTCAAATGGTGCTTTGATTTTAGTAAAAAAATTTTGCCCTGATGATAATCCAACTACACCCAATAGTGACGTAGAAATAAATTCTTTTCGTTTCATAATTAATATTTTTTAAACTTATTTCATAATCTTTTTAATTTGCATTGGGTAATGAAAAGGCTATCAAACTGTCTCCTGATTTTGTCTTTACCTTACCCCCTCCACAAGCAATGACTATAAATTGTTTACCGTTGGATTCATAAATGGTTGGGGTTGCAAAGCCAGCTGCAGGGAGGTCTGTCTCCCATAATAACTCACCCGTCCTTTTATTAAAGGCTCTAAATTTCTCATCTCTCGTAGCTGCGATAAATAGGAGTCCACCAGAAGTAACAACGGGACCTCCAAAATTTTCAGTTCCAGAATGTATACCTTTTGCTTTTAATTCAGGATAATCTCCTAATGGTATTTTCCACTCAAATTCTCCAGTATTGAGATTAACGGCTGTAAGAGTACCCCATGGAGGAGATACAGCAGGATACCCTTCTTTGGTTTCAAATTTAGAAGGTCTTCCAGATGAGGAAGAGAAAGGAATTTGATGATAAGATTCATCCTCTGCTTTTACATCAATAAATTCTATCTTTTGCTTTGATTTTATATCTAATAGATAGGTAGCAAGAGCCACTTTTTCATTTTGACTTAAATGATTAAAGGAAGGCATCATTCTTTGACCATTAGATAAAATATTAATAAATGAGGTTTCATCTAACCTATTATTTAGGTTCAATAATGAAGGAAAATCACCGCTTCCTTTTAGATCAGGGCCATGACATGCTATACAATTTTTAGAATATATTTTTTTTCCCATATCTAAATTACTCATTTTCAAACCTCTATCTATTCTTTTTACGTTTACCATTTCCAATATCCTTGGAATTTCATTATTGTTGATATATAATATTTCAGTTTCTGGATCAAAAGCTGGCCCTCCCCATTCTGCCCCGCCTGTCATACCTGGAAAAACTATTGTTGGTTTTTTAGAAGGTGGCATAAACAAATGACCTGTATTTAAAGAAGCAAACCTTTCTTTAATATCCTGATATGATGAATTAGGAACAATATTATTTAAATCTGATTCAGTGAATGACTGACGAATAAGTGGCTTATAAAATGTAGGATACGGCTGTGTTGGTGACAAACGCTCTCCAAATAATTCTGACTCCCTAGGTACTTCTCTTTCTTCAATCGGATATATGGGTTTCCCTGTCTCTCTATTAAGTACAAATAAAAAACCTGTTTTTGTAACTTGAGCAACAGCATCTATCTTTTTACCATTTTTAATAACAGTTACTAATGCTGGAGCGGCAGGTAGGTCTCGGTCCCAAACATCATGATGAATAGTTTGATAATGCCATATTAATTTACCTGTGGCTGCATCTAGAGCAAGTATAGAATTTGAAAACAAATTATCACCAAGTCGTTTTCCTCCATACCAATCATCTGTAGCTGATCCAGTTGGAGCAAACACCATTCCTCTTTCTTCATCCAAACTAAAACCAGCCCATACATTAGCTCCACCTACATACTTATAGGCTTCTGGATTATCCCAAGTTTCATAGCCTTCCTCTCCTGGATAAGGTATGGTATGAAAAATCCATTTTAACCTACCTGAAAAAACATTATAAGCTCTTATGTGACCTGGAGCTGCATAAGAATCTTCTGAAGTTGATAAACCAACTATTATTAAATCTTTGTAGATAATTCCTGGTGATGTATAAGTAACATATGATTTTGACACATCCCTACCTAAATCATTCCGTAAATCAATTTTTCCATTAAGTCCAAATGCTACACTAGGCTTTCCAGTAAAAATATCAATACAATACAAATAGTGTCCTACAGTATAAAAAATCAGCTTTTTTCCTTCTTTACCTTCATAAAGAGCAACTCCTCTGCAACTATTAATCCCTACTTCATTTACTCTTTCTTCATTTTTTTCAAAAGGATCAAAAACCCATTTTTCTGTTCCTGTTGCAGAATCAAGAGCGAATAATTTTAATCTTGGGGAAACACCATACAATATACCATCAGCTACTATTGTATTTACTTGTATTTGACTGTTGGGTTCTGCATCCTTAGTATTATAAACCCAAGCTACTTCAAGATTTTTAACATTACTGGTATCTACTTGACTTAAACCCGAATAGTTTATTTTATTATTACTCCCACCTGTTACTCTCCAATCTACATTTATATTATATGATTCTGAATTACAAGAAACAACGGTTAACCAAATGGCACAAAAAGCAAAGAACTTCACTTTTATAATTAATCTTAATTTCATTCTTTAATTTATCCTGTTTATTTGTTCACCTTTAATAAATGCAGAAAGGTTATTGATAGCTATTACCATTAATCTGGCTCTTGCTTCTTTTGTGGCCCAAGCAATATGGGGTGTTATAATACAATTTGGAGCGTTGTACAGAGGATTGTTCGCTTCAGGTGGTTCCACAGAAAGAACATCTATTGCAGCACCAGCTATAGTGCCATTTATTAGGGCCTCAGCCAAATCTCGATCAATAATGATAGGCCCTCTAGAAGTATTTATAATAAATGCGGATTTTTTCATTTTTCTTAAATTCTCTTTATTTATCAAACCTTTGGTTTCGGGAAATAAGGGACAATGAATACTAATAACATCTGATTTTTCAAATAATTCTTGATTTTCCACCCATCTAATATTATTTCCTTTTGATTGATCACTTTTGTTTTTATCTACTACCAAAATGTTCATTCCAAAAGCCATTGCTACATCAGCCACCTTTTGTCCAATATTTCCAAAACCTATAATACCCATAGTTTTTCCTGCCAATTCAACTAACGGATAATCCCAATAGCACCAATCATTCGAAGCACTCCATTTACCATTCATAACAGAATCGCTATGATATTGTACATGATGACATAACTCCAGTAATAAGGCAAATGTCATTTGAACAACTGAAGTTGTTCCATAGCCAGGTACATTTGTCACCATAATATTGTTTTTTTTGGCAACTTCTGTATTAACCACATTATAACCTGTAGCTAGTACTCCAATATATTTAAGTGATGGTAAATTGTTCAAAGTAATTTCATCTAATATTGTTTTGTTTGTAAAAAGAACATCTGCTCCTTCACATCGTTGTAATATTAAATTAGAAGGTGTACGATCATATATAGTAACATCTCCAAGTTTTTTTAAACTATCCCAATTTAAATCTCCCGGATTTAAAGTATAGCCATCTAAAACAACAATTTTTAGTTTTTTCATATTTATATTTAATTAATCTTTTGGATATTTTATTTTCTTATTATTTAACTTATTACTTATTAAAATATAAGAAACAAAAGCAGTAACTAATAAACCCAGAACACACAAGTATATATATCCATTTGTTAATTCTGAACTTAATTTTTCAACAATTGTATCCGTTAGTTCATATTTTGGCACTATCCAATCAAACAAATATGCTTGAGACAATACAATAAGGCAGACAAAAATCAATAAGATAAAACTATGTTTTAAGGTAAACCTAAATAAGTCTGATTCCCTTCCTACAAGTCCTCCGGCTGCGGCAGCAACTGCAATCGAGTGAGGTGAAATCATTTTTCCAACCACACCTCCTGAAACATTTGCTGCAACTGTAACAACAGGATCTACACCAATTGACGTCGCTGTATTTGCTTGTAGTTTGCCAAATAATGCATTTGAAGACGTATCAGAACCTGTTATAAACACACCTAACCAACCAAGAATAGGAGCGAAAAAAGGAAATAAAAAGCCTGTTTTTGCTAATGTTTCTGCCATCGTTGTTGTCATTCCAGAATCATTAACAATATAAGCGAAGCCCATAATAGTCGCAATAGTAATAATTGCAAATTTCAACTGTTTTATCGTTGAAAAGAATATTTTTGCAGCCGATTTATAACTCAACCCAATTAGGGGAATGGCTAATAGTGCCGCCATGAATATTCCAGTACCTGCGGCCGATAAAGAATTAAATTTAAAAATATGTGGTATCCCATTTCCATTAATATCTATAATTTTTTCATGAAGCCCAGGAATCTTAAACTCAACCATTCCTATAAAATCAAGTACCTTTTTTACTGGTAACAATCCCCAAAATATAATTACTACTGTTAGGAGAATAAATGGTGACCAAGCCTTCATCAATTCAAGTTTAGAATAAAAAACTTTTCTTTTCTCATCTGGTAATGCTTCATCTGAAAACCTCCATATTGATTTTGGTTTCCAATATTTTAAAAATATCACTAAACTAACAATAGATCCTACACCTGCTATAATATCAGGAAGTTCTGGCCCTATAAAATTAGAAGTCAAGAATTGCAATAATGCGAATGAAATACCAGATACCAAAATTGCGGGTAAAACCTCAACTGCCTTTTTAAATCCGGACATAATAACGACCAGATAAAACGGAATTATTAATGATATGATAGGCAGCGTTCTTCCTACCATTTGCGAAATAATCATTTCTGGAATCTCTGAAACTTTTGATGCCACTGTTATCGGTATTCCAATTGATCCAAAAGCAACTGGAGCCGTATTTGCAATGAGACAAATACCAGCCGCATATAGTGGATTGAACCCTAATCCAACTAACATAGCTGCTGTTATGGCTACAGGCGCCCCAAAACCAGCCATTCCTTCAAGAAATGAACCAAAAGAGAAGGCTATTAATATAGCTTGCAATCTACGGTCTGACGTAATAGATGCCATAAAGTGTTTTATAACCTCAAACTGGCCGCTTTCAACAGTCATATTAAATAAGAATACGGCAGTAATTACAATCCAACAGATTGGAAACATCCCATACAAAGTTCCACTTGTACTTGATATTAAAGCAAGTTCTAAAGGCATTCCATAAATTAGGACAGCAATAGCAATTGCAAAAACCATAGCAATCAAGCTAGCTTTGTAGCCTTTCATTTTTTTTATAATGAGTGCCCAAAAAATAAATATTATTGGTAAAACCGATATAAATGCAGAAATTGCAATGTTGTTAAAAGGGTCAATTATTTGATTCCAACTCATAATTCTAAAATTTTCTTAAGTCAATAACTTTAATTAAAATATCAAAACCAAATGCTTCAAAACTACTATCAACTATAATCCTTTTAGTTAGTTGTTCAATTACTAACCGTAATCTAATCTTTTTAGGCATTTTCTTTGACTACTCTATTATTTGTAAAGTGCTGCTATTTCAAAATCTTCAATTGAAGGAATTAGAAATTCTACTATACTCCCGGTTTGGGTGATTTCCAACCCTTTTTCAGAACGTAAAAGTTCAGCCTTTTTTATTGTTATTGAGCTTGGTATTTCAACACGGATCTTTTGTTGCCCAATTGGATAGAATCTTCTAATTGATGCCCGAGTCATATTAGGATTATTATAATTAAGAATATGTATAGCAAAACCAGCCTCTGTTTCCCATGCAAATACTTCCACATACCCATCGCCTTCTACAGAAATATTTAATTTGTCTTCTGTCATCCATCGCACAGAGTTTTGTATTATTTTACTTAAATCTACACTACCTCTAGCCCATACATTTTTATCTATGTCTGTTGGAAAGTATACTAATCTACTATCTCCTTTTTCTCTTACTACTATAGCTGGATTGTTTGAATCCTGTTCTTGTGAATCCAATTCTTTTCTAGAATAAGGATAAACCATTTCTGGAATTCCATTTGGATAAGGTGGTTTAATGTTCATTATATGTTTCCCTGAGGCCTCTATCGGAATATAAAATTCACCTCCAGGTAAATGTTCTAAACCTTTAAATTCTTTGATTATTTCATGTTCAGTCTCGACTGTAGCATAAAAAACTTGTCCTTTTGGTTTAGTATAACCCGATTTTAAATGGATATCAAAAATCTCAGATAATGCAAAATCATTTCGTAATTCACCTTTTTCGTTATAAAGACCTGTTTCAAAGGTTGCCAAAAGAGAGCCTCCATTATTAACAAAACCCTTAAGGCTTTCAGCCTGTTGATCACTTAATAAAGCTATATTTGGAAGTATCAGTGCTTTGTAATTTTTAAGCCCTTCTGAGGTCAAATCATTATCATGGACTAAATCAAAGACAAATCTTCCTTCTAAAAGTGCATAATATATACCTTGTAAATAATCAGTAGTATTACCTTTACTATTTGTATCAACGGGATCCCCCCAATATCCTCCAGGAACTCTACCAGGAGCATTATATAAAGCATTCACATTATTCGAAAAAACCACACCTATTTTTGACATCGATTTTTTATTTGTGAAATGGATGTCGTTTTTTGCTAACCATTGATAATATTTTCTCCCTATAGCTTGCCAACGATTATCTGGCAGATCACTACCTAGCCATACCCACCAAGGAATCATCCCACTAGATGTTGTCTGAGCCAACCATAAAATTGTCTCAGCTTCGGACTTACTACTATGTCTCCAAGGACCTGTTTTTGTACCAACTACATTTGTTACTGGACGCCCTTTCATAACAGCATATGCAACTTTTCCTTGTTGAGCACAATCCCAAATTGGAGTTCCACCCCCTCTGCCTTGATGATCTGTTGTCATCCAATTAGTTAGGTTCCCTACTTTTTGCAAATCTTGAATAGCTCCAATTCCACCTGCAATATTTACATTGTAAACTATATTGGATCCTTTCTTTTTAACTGTTTCATTAATTAATTTAATTGTTGTTAAGGTGTGCTCAATTGCCACATCTGCTAATTCCTTTTCTGTTAAGTTTTTATATGCTTTGCAATATGTGCTGTTACATAAGCGAGGAGCATGCTCAACTTCTGGCCAACTATTTGTAAAGAATCCATCCACATCATAAAGCGATAATATCTCATTAATTACTTTTGTTATTTGTTCATTTCTATAATTCGAAAAAAAACAAGACCTTCCGATCCAAGGTGTTTCAGAATGTCTCCATGGGGTTCCATCCTTATTCATTTCAAACCATTCAGGTTTGTTTTTATAAATATCCATATGAATGAAATTCGTTTCAATGCGAGCTATAACACGAATCCCCTTTTTCTTTAATGCCTTTAGATAATCACCAAACAAATCACGATTGCCTAAGAATTGACTTTTGTAATGATTTTCAAGTTTAGTTGGATACATAGCTATAAAACCCCCAGCTGTAAGAATAATGGCATCAAGTTTAAGACTTACCCAATAATCTACCCACTGTTCAATATTTAGATTTGCTGGATCATGTTCATTAAAATTATGCTGTGCGCATCTTCTCATATTAAGATACCATTTATCTTCTGAATTTGTTATTGCATGAAAGGCGGATGATGTAAGAGGGTTAGTCAAAAATACACCTGCAGTTGCTAATGATGTTGTAGATAAAAATTCTCTTCGTGTTTGTTTCATTTGAATTATATTAAATTAGTTTTTATTTTTTTTGTACTCAAATACAATAATTTAACAAGCTATTTTTATAAAAAACAAGTTTATACTTTGTAAAAAACTGCAACTTCGAAATCAAAAATAGTAGGAATCTCAAACTCAATAAGATTAAAGGTTTGAGTGAAATTCAATGAAGTTTCAGAACGAATCAGTTCACCTCTTGAAACTTGAATTCCGTTGGGTAATTTAAACCTCACTTTCTGGACACCTAATGGATAAAATTGCCTTAAGGATGCTCTAGTCATATTAGGATTATTATAATTTAGAATATGTATTGCAAATCCTGATTCTGTTTCCCAAACAAAAATGTCAATATTACCTTCACCTTCTATCTCAACAACTAAATTATCCTTAGTAATCCATTTAACTGCTTGTTGTATAAGCTTACTTAAATCTGCACTAGATCTGGTCCAAATACTTTTATCTATATCCGTAGGGAAATAAACAAGACGACTATTCCCCTTTTCTCTTATAACCATAGCTGGCTCATTACTCTTTTGACCTGGGTAATCCCTTTCCTTTCTTGGATGAGCATAAACCATCTCAGGGATACCATTAGGATATGGTGGAACCACGGTTAATAGATGGTCTCCAATTGCATTTACTGGCACATAATATTCTCCCCCAGGAAGTCTCTCCGTATCACCAAAACCATTCACAATATCATGTTCACCATTAATTGATGCATAAAAAATTTGTCCTTTTGGGCCTTGATAACCTGAGTTTAAGTGTACATTAAAAATATCTGCTAGTGCAAAATCATTTCTTTTCTCCCCCCATTCATCATAAACACCTGTTTCAAATGTTGCCAATAGTGAACCACCCCTTTTCACATATTCTTTTATGTTAATTGCATGTTCATCACTTAATAAAGCAATATTTGGCATTATCAAAGTATCGTAATTATTTAGCGTTTCTAGCTCAAGATTGTCTTCATGTATAAGGTCAAAGGCAAATCGTCCTTCAAGCAATGCATAATACATTCCTTGTAAATAATCACCTGTATTCCCTTTTTCATTTGGGTTAACAGGCCTACCTCCATACCCACCGGGAACAGGACCTGGAGCATCATATAATTCATTAAGCTTTTGTGAAAAAACAACACCTATTCTTGCGAGCGATCTTTTATTAAAATAATGTTTTTCATGTTTTGCAAGCCATTGATAGTACTTGCGACCAATTTCCATCCATCGCCTATCATAAACCTCACTACCTAAATATACCCACCAAGGAATCATTCCACTAGAAGTACATTGAGCCAACCATATATTAATTTCTGGCTCTGATTTTGTGCTATGTCTCCATGGTCCAGTTTTTATACCAACAACATTAGTTACAGGTGTTCCTTTCATGGTTCCATAAACCACCTTTCCCTGTTGAGCACAATCCCAAATTGGTGTATTACCTCCACGCCCTTGATGGTCACAAGTTACCCATTCAGCCTTATCACCAATATTTTTAATATTTTGAACTGCTCTAATTCCTCCCGCAATATTTACGTTATAAACTACTCCATTATCTTTAGCAACCGCATTTAATATGTCAATGGTCTTTAAGGTTCGTCTAGTAAATTCCATTGATAATTCCTTTCTAGAATAATTTCTTAGAGGTTTACAGCTATCACAACTACATATATGAGGTTTACCACCCACCTGAGGCCAACTATTGGTAAAAAATCCATCTATATCATAAAGTGAAATAATTTCTCTCATAATTTTGGGGACTTGCTCATTTCTATAATTACTAAACAAACAAGTCCTATATATCCAAGGTGTTTCAGAATGTTTTAAAGGCTCACCTCTTTCATCCCTTTCAAACCACTCAGGAAACTCCTCAAAAACACTCTCGTGCAAATAATTTGTTTCTATTCTTGCTATTACTCTTATCCCTGCTTTTTTTAATGCCTTAAGGTAATCTCCGAACAAATCCCTATCATCAAGAAATTGACTTCTATAATGGCCCTTTAACTGTGTTGGATACATCGCCATTAATCCACCTCCTGTTAATATTATGGCATCCAACTTTAAATCTGTCCAATATTTAACCCAATAATCAATATCCAAATTTTGAGGGTCATATTCATTCAAATTGTGTTGTGCGCACCGTCTCATTCTTAAATACCATTTATCCTCAATTTTATCAGTCATCCCTGCTGAATGAAAAGCCAATATTGTATTTGGAATTAATGAGGCAGCAGTAAACATTGATGTCGATGTTAAAAATTTTCGTCTTGTTAATTTGTCCATTTTAAATGCTTTATATGGTTTATTTTTATGAAAAATTATAGTTAAAGAGCTATTTTAAATAAAAATCACAAATTTAGTATGAATTAATAATGTCATTTCCTGAAACCTTTTTCATTAAATTTTAATTCTTTTTTTTAATAAAACAAGGATAGAATAAGGCTTGCTGCGATAACCAAATTATTTAGTTCATATTACAATTGAAACTTTTGCGTTATCCTAATTTGAGGATAAAATTTTGTAAATTGGAGATTGCTAATCGTATCCTTCATTTTGTGGAAATATATTTCGGTCATTGATTATTTGTACCTGACTTAGTGGAACTGGAAAAACTGTCATGTATTGCTGCATACCTTCACTATTCAAAATATTATATGCTCTACCCGTTCTAACCAAATCAAACCATCTATGTCCTTCAAAAGCTAATTCTAAACGTCTCTCAGTATATATTACTTCACGAGTTTGATCTTTGGATAAACCACTATACCCATTCAATCCAGCCCTAGATCTAACCAGATTTAAATAATCAAGCGATTCAGTAGTTTTTCCGTTTTCATTTAGTGCCTCAGCATACATCAACAATACATCGGCATAACGAATAACTTTCCAATTTGCTTTACTGTCACCTCCAATTGCTACTGAAGTTATATATTTAAGGGTATATGATTGAGAAGTATTTGGAAGTAACGGATTAAAATTACCATTTCCGTCAATCCAGCCTCCTTTTACACCAACTGTGGTATATGCTCTTAAATCACCACCTTGATTATCAAACTCATCGAATATGGATTGAGTTGGTGAATTACGTTCTCCTAAACCTCCAACAACATTATAATAATTGGCCATTGGAATAGCAATTGGCAAAAAATCATTTGTAAAATTACTTCCTGAATTAATCCCCGCTTCATACTCAATATCAAAAATATACTCACTATGATGTTCATCTTTGGAATAATCAAACAAATCATCGAAAGTTGGCAATAAAGCATATCCCATAGTGGTAACTTCTTGTAATTTAGCTTCGGCTTTTGCAAAATCATGAGTGGTTAAATATACTTTTCCTAATAAAGATTTAGCAGCACCTTTAGTAGCTCTACCTAAATCTGACCCTGTGTAAACAGAAGATAAATTATTTTCAGCTACCATAAGGTCTGGAATGATTACTTCACTATATATCTTGTCAACAGGTGTTCTGGGAATTTTATGTGCTTCTTCTTGTGAAATCACAGTTGTTACCATGGGGACATCACCAAATATTCTTACTAAATCAAAGTAGGCCAAAGCTCTCAAAAATTTTGCTTCAGCTAAATGGCGATCTTTATTTACAACAATTGAAGGATCAGTATTTTCTATTTCATTTAATATATTATTGGCTCTATTAATAATTCTATAATAGTTTAACCATGAATCCCTAATTAAATTGGAATCACTTGACAAGGTGAAATTATCAACAGTAAGTAAGGAAATATTGCTAAATATCTCTTGCTGTGAATCATCACTTCTTAAATCTCCAAACACCCAAAAGTTTCTATATTGTACTTGCAATTGTTGATAACAACCAATTACTGCATCCTGAAAATCTTTGTCAGTTTTATATAATATATCTATTGAAACAGTAGATTCTGGTTTTATTTCAATGAAATCAGCACTACATGATACAATCATCACAAATGCAATAAGTGTTAGTAAATTGACTATATTTTTCATATCGTTATTTTTTAAAAAATTAAAAAGAAATATTTGTACCAAAATTTATACTTTTCGCTAAGGGGTAATCATTTGATTCATTGCCTGGTCTCAATGGATCACTC
Source organism: Confluentibacter flavum (assembly GCF_002843175.1). Lineage (GTDB taxonomy): Bacteria > Bacteroidota > Bacteroidia > Flavobacteriales > Flavobacteriaceae > Confluentibacter > Confluentibacter flavum. The sequence goes on along the minus strand of NZ_PJEO01000027.1, from coordinate 34,290 downwards.
AAATTGCTTACATCTGGATTAAAAGCTGTATTATCGGTAATCAAAAAAGGATTGACGGCATTTATATAAAATCTAACGGATTTTAAATTTATTTTTTGAACAACTTCCTTAGGCAATGAATACCCTAAAGTAATGTTGTTAATCCTTAAGTACGAGCCCGTATCTAAATATCTACTACTAGCAACTCTTACACCTCCCGTTGGTGCATCGTTTGGTCTTGGAGTGACTCCATCACCAGGGTCTGCTTCAGACTTCCAATAATTAAATAATGAAGCATACCCCCTAACCCGTGATCTAGTGCTATTGCCAGCTCCACGTGAATTAAGATAAATTTGATTACCTTTAACTCCTTGAAAACTAACGCTTAAATTAAAATTCTTATAATTGAAATTATTGGTCATCCCATAATAAAAATCTGGGTAAGGGGATCCCATAATGGTATTATCAAAACTATTAACAATTCCGTCAGGCACACCATCAGGACCACTAACATCTTTAAATCTTATGTCGCCAAGTCTGGATTCATCATTAGCTCCTGGGTTATATATAGGTCCTTTATCTAATTCAGCCTGATTCAAAAAAATACCGTCGGCTATCAATCCATAAAACATTCCGATTGGCTGACCTATCATTGTAACATTAGTCCCAGAAAAAATTGGATCTCCTTCTGGACCAAGTTTAACTACTTTGTTTTTTGAAGTGGAAATATTAAAATTTGTCGTCCATTTAAATTGGCCGTTTAGATTTACTGTGCTAAATAAAAACTCCCAACCTTTATTCTCAACTTCTCCAATATTTTGTAAGGAATTACTAAATCCTGTAATTGAAGGAATATTTACATTTAATAATAAATCTTTATTTCTTGACCTAAAATAATCTATCGTTAATGATAAACGATTATCAAAGAAACTAGCATCCATACCAATATTAATAGATTGCTGTTTTTCCCATGTCAAGTTAGGATTTGATAACCTTTCCGGCCCATAACCTCCAATTGAATTTCCGCCTAAAGGATAGATTAAATAATCAATGGTTGCGAATTGTTGATAGTTACCTATATTATTGTTTCCAGTTTCACCATAACTAGTTCGTAGTTTTAATTCATTGACAAAATCAACCTTTTTAAAAAATTCTTCCTGTGATAATCTCCATGATAGTGCGACTGATGGAAATACACCATATTTTTTATTCTTTCCAAATCGCGAAGACCCATCAGTTCTTATCGAGCCTGTTAAATAATATTTACTATCATAATTATAATTTAATCTTGCTAAATAGGATAATAATGACCATTCATAAATTTCAGATGTACCATTAGTAATCTGTCCACCAACAGCACTTAAGGTTTGAACCAAATTGTTTGAGAATTGATTGCTTTCTAAAAAGTTTAAATGACCTCTTTCCTTTTGAGTAGTATAACCTATAAGACCAGCAATAGAATGCTTTCCAAAACTCTTATTATAATCCAGGGTTGTTTCGGTAATCCAATTTAAGCTTGAAAATGTGTCATCACTTCCTTCAGGAGGGTTATTGAAAAAAACAGGTAGCTGTGGTATAAAAGTCATTCTTCTATTATTAAGAATGCTAGATCCCGCCATGACTTTAAGATTAAAGCCATTAATAATTTCATATTTTAATTCAATATTTCCAAGAAAACGGAAATTCTTTTGATTATTTTTATATTCATTTGCAACCGCTAAAGGGTTCCTGAAGTTCGCAATAGCTCCTAAGCCAATAAATTCAAAATATTCACCATTTTCATCCAATAATGGGTAGTAATTATGCGTAGCCATCGCACTCCCCAATATACCAGTACCTTGATTTCCAGTGGTCCTTAAGGCATTTTTGTCTGAATATGTTGGATTTAAGTTGATTTTAGCGGTAATCTTGTCAGAAAGCTTAGCATCTAAATTGGCTCTAAAGGAATACCTGTCAAAATTACTATTCAATACCAATCCTTCTTGATTTAAATATTCCCCACTTATTGCATACCTAACATTCTCACTCCCGCCAGTTGCAGATAGTTGATATTGACTTTGAGGAGCCGTTTGCAAAACTACATCCAAGACATCAACATCATATGTATTTCGACCTTCCAAAACATCTAATACATCTGTAGGCACACTTCTTCTCCAATTAGCTGGTGGCCCAGAAATGTCGTTTCCTTCATCCAAATTCCTGTTTCTAAGTCCATCAAAATGATACTGTGCTTGTTGCATAGCATTCATCATTTTGGGCGTTTTTTCAACATTTTGCCATCCGAAGTAATTGCTAAATGTAATTGTTGACTCTCCAACTTTCCCTCTTTTTGTCGTGATTATAATTACTCCATTTGCTCCTCTTGAACCATAAATTGCTGTTGCTGAAGCATCTTTTAAAACATCAATACTTTCAATATCGTTGGGATTTAATGTCTCAATACTGCCAATTGGAAATCCATCGACTACAAATAATGGATTAGGACTGGCTGATATACTTCCAACACCCCTTATCCTAATTATAGGATCAGCTCCTGGCTCACCAGTTGAAGGAATTATCTGCATCCCTGCCACCTTACCAATTATTGCTTGATCAATTCGAGAGGTAGACACATCCTCAATCTCACCAATACTAACGGATGATACTGACCCAGTAACATCCTTTCTTTTTTGAGAACCGTAACCTACTATTACCACCTCATCCAAATTGGAAGCATCTTCACTTAATATTACATTTATAGAAGATTGGTTATTCACACTAATTTCTTGACTAGTAAAACCTATATAAGAAACCACAATGACAGCAGAACTAGTAGTTAGTTCAATTGAATAATTGCCATTAAAATCTGAAACAACACCATTATTAGTGCCTTTTTCAAGTATATTTGCTCCAGGTAATGGCTGTCCATTGGAATCTGTTATAGTACCATTTAACTTGAAATTTTGAATAATGTAAGTATCCGATTGTTCTGCTAAGTCTAATTTTTCTCCATCTTTAATAAACGAATTATTAGGGATACTTTTGTCATAAGTACTGAAGGATTTTGAGCCTATAGAATAAATAGAATTAGTATGTAAAATTGTAATTCCTAATAAAAGAAAGAAAGATAATTTCCTTATTTTAATTAAAAGACTTAAATCAGCAAAAGAAATGAGGTCTAAAATAATGTAGTTCTTTTTTTTCATAATTTTTAATTGTTAGTTAACTATAAACCTGTTCATTTTAAAAGAATTTTTTTTGTATAAATGAACCTTAAAATTGTAAAAACTAAACCAATGGCGATGCTAATAATTAGCACATTGAAGTTAGACCACTAAATAGATCTACTCTTTAATCATTGTTGCTAGTTTCATTTAACATCTTATATAGAATACCATTCACAAGGATAAAATTATTTACTTTCTAAATTTTGAATACTAATTAATGTTACAAGGACATTGAACTATGATGCAATAATTATGAAAAATGAAAGGGATTGTAATTAAGAACACTCAATTGTAATCATGTTACCAAGTAAATGAAATAATTACAAATGTTTTTAAATCACCCAAATAATGGGCTTGCAATAATAAATTGAATATTATTGAAATAAGCGGTTATGTGAACGTATGGCTAAAGACACATCAAAAATTATGTTGCATAAAGAAAATTTTTAATTTCAGTTTTTATTTTGACTTCAAAATAATGGTATAAAAAAGCCATATCAAACTTGATATAATTATTTTGTTTAACGCTTTGTATTATTTTTTTTTGGACAAATGAATTTATCATTATTTCAATAAAAACATATTTTTAAAATTCATATCGAATTTTACCTCTAAATTAGGATGTAATCTTTTTGGTGATATTAAGGTGTTGATATCAAAAAATTAAGATGTGGTTGATATCAAAATGTTACTAAATTTTGTCAGATATTCACATATAATGTAAATACCTGGTTCTGTCGCATCTGTTAGAAATAAGCATGGAAAGCTTAAAATGGTTTTAGCTTTTAAACTACCAGGGAAATAAATGATTTTTAATTCGACAGTTGGCCTTTCTTTATCATTCTTACTATTTCTATGCCGGCTATGGTTCGCTTGGCTGATTCAAATTCTTTAAATCCCAAACCTTGTACAATCCGCCACTTAATCATACGATGATCTTGTTCTACTATGTTGTTTAGGTATTTACATTGCCTTATCTGTATTCTAGAATGGTTTCTTAGGTTGTATAGTTTTATTGCTGATCCATTGGCTCCACTCTTATCTATATTTATAAGTTCTAGCTTGCCATTATTCGTCATAGCTTTAATTAAGAATTTATGAGCTGATATACGCTGTCTTCTTTTTGTTAAAAGAAAGTCCACTGTATTACCTTCTTTATCAACAGCTCTATATAAATAGCACCACTCACCTTTTACTTTTATATAAGTCTCATCCATTCTCCATCTTCTCCCAACCAACTCTTTTCTTTTCCTGAACTGCAATTCTACAAGTGGAGTAAACTTAAATACCCAACGCTGAATGGTCGCATGATCTACTTTAATTCCTCTTATGGCTAAGAGTTATTCAATGTCTCGATAACTGAGAGCTCTATTCAATAAATTAACGCAACAAATCTAAATTAATAGATTTGTTATAATGGAAGTAAAAAAACACCGACGGCTTACCTTAAAAGAAAAAGTCCAAATAGAGACGCTTTTAAACCAAAATAGATCCAAAGCTTACATCGTTAAACAGCTCAAAAGATCATGATCCACAATCTTTAGAGAAATAAACAAATGGGTCAGTGATCCCAAGGATAAATACGACGCAGATTTATCGCATTAGTGTGCTAAAGATGATTATTTAAACAAAAGAAATCTAGACAAAATAGCACCTATAAACCATTAAAACATTTTGTCTATAAAGGACTTTTATCAGAATGGACCCCAGAGCAAATCTCTGGAAGAATTAAAGAACTATATCCTAATGATCCCATAATGTCCATTTCTCATGAAGCTATCTACAAACACATTTACACAAGACCACAAGCAAGTTTAAACAAAAAACTGATCAAACTACTGGTGCGTAAAAAAACAAGACGAAGAACTCCTAAAAAAAGACGTGAAACAGGTAGCAAAATAATCAACCAAGTCAGTATTGACAAAAGGCCAAACCATATTGAAGATAGAATTGAAATTGGTCATTGGGAGGGTGATCTAATCACTGGAAAGAATCCTAAAAGTGACATCGGAACCATTGTAGAACGAAAAGCCAGATATACTATTATTATCAAACTAAACTCTAAAAAAGCAGACGAAGTCGCTAAAATGTTTTCTGAAAAACTAAATCAATTAAATATCATTTTTAAAAAATCCATGACTTACGACAACAGAATTGAAATGGTCAGGCACGAAAAAATAACACAAAATACTTGTATGAAAATTTTCGTTGCACATCCCTACTCCTCTTGGGAAAGAGGAACGAATGAAAACACAAATGGGCTCATTAGAAGATACCTCCCGAAAGGAACAGATTTTAATCAAATTGATGAAAAATTACTCATGAAAATTCAAGAAAAACTTAACAATAGACCTCGTAAAATTATTGGTTATAAAACTCCCAAAGAAATTATGTATTTTGAACTAAAAAATGTAGCTTAGTATCAAACAAAAAAAAGCAACGTTTATTGCGTTAGAACCTTGAATGCAGCTTTTCCATTTTATCCATAAATCGATTTAAAGGCATAAATTGTTGTCAAAGAGCAACTAAAGGCAATTAGAACTATACCTCTTTTGGACCTGATCATCAAACCTGTTGAATGTGGGTCAATATTTTCTAAACAGATAGATGTATTCTAAGTATTTAAAAAAGCGGAACATGAAATTTATCCTGTTCCGCTCTAAAAAAACTAAACTCAAACTAACTTTCTTGATTATTGTAAATTAGATATTACACAGGTACTACCCAAACTCAAAATATCTTTTTGCGTTATAGTAGCAGATTCCCTCGATCATTTCCCCTAACATTTTCATATCGGCAGGAAGCTCCCCGTTTTCAATGTCTGTTCCAATAAGATTACAGAGTATCCTTCGGAAATACTCATGCCTAGTATAGGAAAGGAAACTTCTGGAATCTGTTGTCATCCCAACAAACCGCCCTAACAATCCCATGTTTGACAATGCTTTTACTTGTGCCTGCATACCATCCTTCTGGTCATTGAACCACCACGCCGAACCAAACTGCATCTTGCCAGGAATTAGCCCGTCATTGAAATTGCCGACCATCGTTGCCATAAGTTCATTATCGCTCGGATTAATATTGTAAACTATGGTTTTTGTAAGTTTTTCATTTAACTCGAGACGATTCAAAAATATTGACATCCCCTTGGCGATATCAAAACCACCAATAGAATCATAACCTTTATCGGTTCCAATAAGCTTCAACATTCTAGTGTTATTATTCCTAATTGCACCAACATGGAATTGTTGAGTCCAACCAAAGTCATGGTTCATCACGGCAAATTGGTAAAACAATGCCGATTTGAACTTCAAGAGCTCTAGTTCGGTAGGATGATTTCCGGTTCGTATTTTATTGAAAATATCATTTATCTCTTTATTGGTATACTTCTCTGTATAAAAATTCTCTATGCCATGGTCGGAAAGTTTACACCCCATTGAATTAAAGAACGTCTGTCTTATTTTAAGAGCCTTTAGAAGATTTTCGTATCCTGAAATATCGATTCCAGAAACTTTTGATAATTTGTCAAGATATGTGTTGTATTCTTCTGGATTTTCAGCGGCCATAGCCTTATCAGGCCTCCAGGCTGGTAACACTTTTACGGAATAACCCTGATCAACAATCTGTTTATGGTATTTAAGGTCATCGATAGGGTCGTCCGTTGTACAAACAATCTCAACGTTCATTTTCTTGATCAGATGTTTGGCCCTATACTCCTCCGTCTGGAGAAGAGAAGTTGCTTCATTATATATTTCCTTTGCAGTGGAAGGATTTAAAATTGTATCGATTCCGAAGTATCGTTTTAATTCAAGATGTGTCCAATGATAAAGTGGGTTCATTAGGGTATAGGGAACAGTTTCTGCCCATTTAACGAACTTTTCGAAATCGGAAGCATTACCAGTGATAAAATTTTCATCTACTCCGTTCGCACGCATTGCACGCATTTTATAATGATCACCTTCTAGCCAAAGTTCCGTCAGATTATTGAATTTTCTATTGGTTGCTATTTCAAAGGGTGAAAGATGACAGTGAAAATCTATAATGGGCATTTTTTTTGCATATTCATGATACAATGTTTTTGCAGCTTGATTATGAAGCAAAAAGTCTCTATTCATAAATTGCTTATCTTGAGTTAAACTATTAGGAACGCCCCCATTAATATCGTTATTGAATAACCAACTACCTGAAGCAAATATTTCTTTAGGTATTATTGTCAAACCAGCGGCCAAAGCCGTTGCTCTTAATATTAGTTTTCGCCTTGTAAATGTATTGGCACTTGAGTTTTTTTCCTGTGAATTATTCATATAAAATTGTTTTTTGGAAGTGGGCAATTAGTAAATATTTTTCATTGGAGGTGCTAGACATTTCTCCAAACCCTTTTTGATTTTTATAATAGGAGGTTTACATAAAAAATGCTGTTATAGTTGAACAAAAGTATTAATTGCTATCTTTTATCATTAGGTATTGCATAATTTACTGATTTTCTCTTGTACCCTAGTTCCTGTTCCCGTTTTAACCAAATAGATTCTAACCTATAAACTTCCATATTGTCGATTTTGAATTCACCACCCACAGAAGTTAAACTTAAATCCATATTGGACAATTCTGGATAAAAGAGTCGCGTAAATGTGATCTCTCCATGATTAATATAGATTTCTATCGAGTTTCGATCAACAATGAACCTGATCTTTATTTTATTTTCTGTTGGGATGACCTTAGCCACACTCTCCATAAAAACCAATTGCTGTTTATCTATGTTGTACACAGCTTTTTCTCCCCTTATATCAAAAACTATTTCTTTAGCACTACCTAAATTTATTTCTGATATAATTTCAAACACGTCACCGTCGATTTGCTCCAAAGGGTTATCTTCAGGCTTCACAGATATGTCCTTCCAAAATTTAGGATCATATCGTAGCTTTTTTATTCCTGAAATTGGGTTTCTACAAAATTTCACTTCATTGTTAATGGTCTTCAAAGTAAGTTCAACCGGAAAAATAAGTTGTTGACTCCAAGTTCTGTCATGATCAGGGGCCCCCTTTATCATCATAAATGCTAATTGGTAAAAAGGCCCATCACCTTCATAAGACTGTTTCCATGATTGGGTAGCATAAACATCTTTTGTAGAATAGCTGGTATTCTTTTCGCCTTTATTCAAGTATGCTAGTTGACTAAGTGGTTGTTTTTTACTCTCAGGAATAAATTTGGTCCCATCAAATTCACCTATGTAGTACGAACCGTTTCCATCAATAAGAACCCATTTTTTATTTTCCTCATTACCATCTACAGGTATTTGCATCAAATCTGGACATTCATAGAAGCCGTCCATTTTACTAAGAAAACTCCAATCCGTAAGATTGTCTGATCTATAAAATGAAATCCCCGGTTCTTCATATATTACCATCCGCCAAGACCTATCCGGTTTGTACCAAAAAACCACTGGGTCTCTAAATCCTTCTTTTATAGGAAGTAACGGGTTTTTCGCATGTCTGACCCATGTTTTCCCCGCATCTGTACTAAATGCTAAAGAGGGTCCCCTACCATAGTCCGTGTAGAAAACCACCATGGTTCTTTCTACACCTTGTCTTAATCCCAGTGAATTGTTCCAATCGACAATACCACTTCCGCTTCCAGGTGCGTTATCTATTACAGTATTTGTAATTGGAGGATGTTGCTCCCAATAAATAATATCATCACTTGTAGCATGACCCCAACCTTTATTGTCTCGTCGTGATTTAGACCATTCATCAAACATATAAAAAAGATGATACTTTCCCTTGTACCTTATCAAACCCGTAGGATCTGCTATTTGTCCTGTAATTGGGGTGTAATGGACTTGAGGTCTTAAAGGTTGATCATAATGCATATTTTCATATACCTTTTTGTAATCTAGACGAAAAGGATCCTTGATTTTCTCTTTTTCCTGTGCAACTACCTGATAAACTAGGAGTAGGATTAAATTGAATAGTACATATTTCATATTAGTTCTGATCATATTAGATTAATAACCATTGTTTTGTTCATATATTCCTTCTACCAGGTTTATTTGCTTCTGAGGAATCGGTAAATATTCATCTCTACCCTTTGTAAAATGAGCTTTTTTTAGAAATTTTATGTTTTTGTTTCGGGTAATTATAAATAGGTAAGACTTAAACGACATTTCAGGGTTTAAGGATTCTCGTTTGATCCATACTTTCATAAAAACGTCCTGAACTATTTCTTCAGCATAATCCTTTGAACAAACCATGCTTAAACTGAATTTATAGAGGTCATTTCGATATGAGTCAAAAAGTTTACGAAAGGCTTTTTCATTGCTATTCTTAAGCTCTTTAACTAATAGTTTTTCAGTATTTATATCGTTTTTTATCAATTTTCCCATCAATGAAAGTTGAACTATTAATTTGAAAATCCCATTTTAGTAAATCGAACTTTTATTAATAAAATAGCTCAACATTAATCAAAATTTGTTAATTCTTAAAGATATAAGGGTTTGTAATAATCCTATTAAAATCATAAAAGTAATTATAATTGGCGCATTTTTGTGCTATTTGTATGCAGCTTTATCTCTTAATATCTGCATATCATAACTTGCTTTTTTCTCTATAATTTTAGCATATATTTGGGTGGTATATATTATAGGTTGAATGATTAAATCAGTAATAGGACCTGCAAGATTTAATATAGGTAAATCTTCATGATGTGCTCCTAAAAATGAAAAAACAGGATTAACGGCTGTTTGCGGTAAACCAAAACTGAACTGAATTCCTAAGAACCCTACATTCATATTAAAAATCTGCGAGAAACTTAAATTTGTTTTTTTTAACATCTTTTTTATTTTTTTAATATATTAATCGTTTAAGAAAGGCATTAAAATTTCCGGTATTAATAAAAAGTTTACCATTCTTATCTATAATAGGAAGTGATAAATTATCTACTGGCATACCTGCTTTCTTCAATTTCATCAGTATTTCTCTTTGCTTCAAAAGATTTACATCAACATCATAATAAATGAAATCTATTTTTCTTTCTTTCAAATAAGCCTTTGTATCAAGACAATAATGACATGTATCACTACCATATATAATCATCTTTTTTAGTTCTTTTTTAGGGGTTAAAGAATCTGAAACAGAACCCAAAACTTGACCAAAACTAACATTCGTTAAGGCAACTATAAATACTATTGAAAAAATAAAAGCTTTCATCTGTTTAAATCTTATTGTTTTCTATTTGTTAGATACAATTATTAACTTCGTTAATAATTGTTCTTCAAAAGAGTTCATGAATCTCCAATTTCTCCATTAAACATTTCAGATGGTTTCAAGATTATTGTGGCTCATTACATATCTGTATAAAAAAGTGAGTGAAAGAGAGTTGGAATTTATCATAAAATCCCCAACTCTTTGTATTCTACTCAAACTAAACTTTTGCTTTAAAATTTAAATTATAAAGAATAACTAATTCAAAAAAAATAATTCATTATTGATAAAGAATTAGTATGGGTTTATAAAGTCTTCTATTTCCTTTCTGGATATTTTAGGGTTAGCACCTTCACTTTGAGCTACTAAAGCCCCAACCGCACATGCAAAATCAACAGCTTCTTGTGGATTCTTTTTATTAAGCAATTTACTAATTAGTGATGCTAAAAATGAATCTCCGGCCCCAACAGTGTCAATCACTTTTATAAGATACCCACTGTTATAATAAAATTTATCATCATACATCAATACTGCTCCATGATGTCCTTTAGTGACACAGATATGCTTGGTATTGGTCTTTTGGGCAATATATCTTATGTTTTGCTCCAATGAAAGGTATTTTGAATCTAAATATTTACTGACCTCATATAATTCATCGTCATTAAATTTAATAAAATTGGCTTTATCCATTAAGTGGGTTAATACATCCTTTGTATAATAAGGAGGTCTTAAATTAAGATCGAAAATTTTATACTTAGCAAGTTCTATGAGTTTATATAATGTGTTTCTAGAACTATCATCCCTTGCTGCAAGACTACCAAAAACAAAGGCATCTGAATTTTTAACAACCTCTTTGTTTATTTCCGTTAGCCTTATTTTGTCCCAAGCCCTTGGGTATTTAATATCGTAAGATGCTGACCCTTTTTCGTTCAGCATTACTTTTACTTTACCTGTTTTGTACTCATTATGTACTTGAATACAACTGGTATCAATGCCTACATCTTTAATATATTGAAGCAATTCAGCGCCACTTTTACCTTGACCTATAGCGCTAATCATTGTAACATTATTCCCTAATGCTTCCAATCTATTGGCAACATTTAAAGGCGCTCCTCCTATTTTTTTATGGGTTGGAAATACATCCCATAGAACTTCTCCAAAACACACTACTCTAGACATATCATTTCTTTTTAAAAATCCCAGAGCAAATCATTATCTTAGATTTACTCTGGGAGTACTTCAACTAAACTAAAATACTAACTCAAATACATTTATTTTTATTTTGCTATTAAAAAAAATAGTATTCTATTATTAAAATTATTCATTCTACAGTGTTTTGATTAATTAATGCTTTTCAAAGTAATATTTGAAAAAACAACTTTCCCAGTGTTGGCATAAATACCCCATTTTTTCCCTATAGTACCATATAATCTATTGCTAAAAGCTAATTGATCGTTTATATATACTACGCACATATCTTCATTTGTAATTATATTTAAATGATATTCTTCTCCCTCAACAAATTGAAAAGGGATTTGATTTACATATTGATCATTTCCTTCAATTACATTATAGGCTGCTATTCTTTTGTTATCAGGCTCAAAAGCTATTTTAAACGACGTATTAGTTTCTGAAACGTAATTTAAAAGTAGCCCTGAATCCCCCTTAGATTGCATTGAAAATGTGAAGGTTATTTGACTTGATTTATTTAATTTAGCATAAGTAACCATGGCTTTACTAGTTAAACCATCTAGTGTTAATGCATTATTACTTTTTGTTACATTTCCAACAGAACTCTCCTCCTCTATTGTGATACTATTATTGAAAAGAGAGCTGACAGACTCAGGTTGTTTTACACTTAAAGTCCCATTGGCATTTTGAACAAGTTGGTGTATTACCATATTACCTGCCCATTCTTTATTACCCGTATTGGTTTCAGGAACTTTTCTTGCCGTCCATCCAAACAAAAAACGCGTATTGCCATTTGAAGCTGTTTTAGCAGCATATAGATATTCCCCATCAAATCGATCAACTTCAGGCGTTATCCAAGGACCATTTGGCGATGTCGCCATACGGTAGCGTGTTCCCTTATAATCACTCCAATTCTCCGAAAAAATTAAATACCAATACGACCCCATTTTAAACATATCTGCACACTCCATCATAAGGTAATTTTCTTGAGCCGTTGTAGTATAAACAGGAGATTGAACCGTCCAATTATTAGTAGCTGGATTATCTGTTGTAAAAAGCAACACAACAGCTTTTCTGCCTGGTTCTGTTTGTGTAGACATAAGCATCCAGTATTTACCGTCTTCTTCGTTATAAAACACATGGGGATCTCTAAAATCATATCCTAAGTATCCCATTGGCGCGGTTAATTTGAAATCATCCACCTTGGTCCAATTTTTAAGGTCTGAACTTGTTGCACATAAAACACTTTCCCTTGGATTACTTTGCAAAAATAAAGGAATGCCATTATGACCCGTATAATAGAAATAATAGGTGTTTCCAACTTTAATAACAGAGCCAGTTCCTACACCAAAATCAGGTTCATAGGTTTCACCATAAGGAATCATTCTACCCTCATAATCAAATTCCGTAAAGTTTGATGTTTGAAAACTATGAATATCATGAAAACCCTTGCCTTCTGGCTTTGATAATGCATCATGCAAAAAGTATAGATAAAACTTATCATTATCAAAATAAGGCATAACATCACCAACCCACCCTGTAGTGCTATATGTGTTCGTTTCTCCAAACCAACCTGATGGGGGTTTGGGATAAATATTGGTTTGGATAGTTGTGTTTACAGGAGGTTGAATAAATGTATCGTCATCATTTGAGCATGACAGAACAACACAGAACAACAATCCTATTATTAATTTTTGCTTTAAATCCATATTCTTAAGGTTTAATTTTCTACCAAATAGTTTAAACTATTGTTCGTCAGTATTTTTATGTTATCTAAATAACCATTGTTACCGTTCGTGTCATTTTCATTGTACCAATCGTAGGCTCCCATAGATATTATGACTGTATGTATATCTGAAGCCCCACCAGGGAATTCCGCTATGGTAACACGTCCATTAAGTGAGTCGTCCCAAGCTTCACTTGCTAGGTTATTTCCTCCAGTTTGGTCTCTCCATCCTTGACCGTTAGCATAACCACCCCACTCAGGCAAGAACCACCAAGCGGTGTGGTTTAACCTAAATGTCCCTTTTTCAAGCAAATTGGCTTTTCCTGAAGCAAACGTTTCTAACCCTAAGAAAACAGGATGATTTTCATGACCAACAAATGACATACCCCAATCATTACCATCTATAAAACCGTTAGGCAAGAAATCACCAAATACATTATTTGGTCCTTTTCCTGTTGGAACTATATTTAAAGCTTCGACATATTGTGAAGCAAACGTTGTTAGTAATAGATTACCCCCATTTGACTGATAAGTTTGCAAAGCACTTTTTACACTTGCATCTAGGGCAATTGCTGGAAGACTTATTGCCTCATCGTAATGCCACCAAATAACATCTATATGGTTTAAAGAAACACCATTTGCTATATCTGTAAAAGATAAATATTGAGCCCCTGGATAGTTTTCGAACAACCAGGAAGATGCAGTGATTTCGTCAAGATTTGATATGCCTTGTAAGGTTTCAGATGTTCCTAAAAAAGCAATTATAGGCCCATCAACAGGTTTAGTAATTGTAGCAGTATAAACTTCAGTTAAATTACCGGCACTTACTGTAAATGCTACAGGGTTTGTAAAATCAATATTGCTGCTAGCCTGCGGGGAAATAGATACGCCTTCAGTCAATTCAATTTCTGGTTGAAGGGATGTTAAATCTGTCCCCTCAGGTAAAATCAGAGAAATCATTTTTGAATTATGGTTAATATTGGCAGACAATCCATTTATCTTAAAGCTTGTTATTGGCTTGTTGAGTTTGGCAACCAAAGTATAATCTTTATATACATTACCATTTATAACTACATATTTAACCTCTTGTGTTAGATTTATAGATTCACCCAATCCAGGTGTTATCTTAGCTCCATTTGGAATATCAATCTCTGGAACAATGCCTACCAGCGAAGTCCCATATGGCAGTTGAAAGTTAATTTTTCCAGATTTTTGATCAATAGTTCCTGTAGAACCATTTATATTAAACATATTAATCTGTACTGGCGCATTCATATTAAAATCACTACTTTCATGTTCATTGTCACAAGCAGTAATACATAATGAAATAAAAAATATAATTCCATAAAAAATTCTATTCGAGGTAGTTTTTATGCTTTTCATAATAATTAGTTTTAGTTGTTTCTATTTTTATCCCATATGGAATTGAGTTTCCATACTTTTAATTTTGTTATTGTAACCTTTTCTCCTTCAGAAGTCATACTTACTTCGGTTTGATCTTGCCCAGGAAAAGTCAATACACTAAATACTTTCTCGCCATCTTGAGTAAATATTTCAACAGAAGAGCGATCTACAAATACTTTAAGGTTTAATATCCCATTGTCCATATTTACAGGAGCTTGCATAATGCTTTTGAATTTTTCAAGAAATTTTTCTGAAGACGCATCCGTTGTATTGTTTCGATCTATTTTAAATAGGCTAGTATTACTATCGTACAATAAAATAAGGCTTCTACCATGGCCCTTTTGAAGCTTGATCTCCAATTTGGCATTACCATCAAATTTGAAACTTGCATGCATTTCATATGTATTCTGAAATTCGGAAATTTTTGGGAAATCCAAAATCCCATCAATGGTGGTTATATCCAATTCAAATGAATTACCTCTCAATTTTTTCAGCTCGTCAATGGGGTTTTGAATAAGACGAAATCCTTCATTACTTTCTTTCAGCATAATTTCCCTAGGAATAGATTCAAAGCCCTTACCCCATGTAGTTGGCACAGTCCTAGAATACTCCCAATTTCCTAACCATCCTAGCATAACTTTTCTATTACTTTTTCCATCGTAATCGCGCCAAGTTCTAGCTGCATAAAAATCGTTCCCATAATCTAACCACAATCCGTGTTCTAGATTGGTGTTCTGCAACTCATCTGAAAATTGAATATGATCTAAAGCTATATCTATTGAATTACTAGATTCTTTGTTCACCATTCTAATTCGAACCTGGGCACCTAACCACTTTGTAACATCCCATCCTTTCCATCTAAATATAGAATCTCCTTTACCTACTGCTTCCTTTAATACCTCGTTATCTTTGATCAATTGAATAGATTGTTTATCAATACTATCACTTCCGCTAATAAGGAAATTAATGGCAGGCTTGGTTATTATAAAAGGTTTAGATTCCCAAATAATATTTTTATCCTTTTGGTTTTTTGAATCTAAATACATATTTCCTAGAAACCCTGACCTAGTTTTTGGAGTTATTATGTCTTCAAAGTCTTCAAATACTTCGGCATTCATTCCCTCACCTTTATCCAGATAACTTACTATATTGCTGTGTGGTGTGAATTTTGAACCATCAAAATCTCCTACAAAATATTGAACCCTATTCGGTCCTCTACCAATAAATAATACCCAATGCGTTTCATCTTTTTTACCCAGTACAGGTACCTCAAAAATATCTGGACATTCCCAAAAAGAATTTTGAACACCATGTCCTTGAAAATTACTTAAAAAACTCCAGTCTTTTAAATTTTTTGAACCATAAAATTGAACAATCTGCTTATTAGGTAGTGACACTGCCATAACCCACTTTTTCGTCTTTTCATGCCAGAAAACCTGGGGATCTCTAAAAAATATTTCATTAATATCTAATACAGGATTTTTCTTGTAATATTCAAACTTTAATCCATCCTTACTTACAGAAATAGCTTGTGTTTCAGGCAAACTATCCCCCGGAAAATGTCGTGTATAAAATGCCAGCAAACTATTTTTACCAAATTCTGCATCATTATTTTTATCTACGACAACCGATCCAGAGAAATAACTAAAATCGCCTGGGTCTCCAACCATTGGGTATTCCAGTTCTTCCCAGTAAACCATGTCTTTTGAAACGGCATGTCCCCACCAAAACAAATGATAAAGACCATCATAGTGGATCAATCCATCAGGATCTCCTATCCAGCCTTTGGAAGGGCTAAAATGGTATTGAGGTCGATAAATTTCATCATACTGCCCCCAAGCTATATTACTATAGCCAAGCATAAAAAAAGCAATCAATGACATTGAAATATTCCTGAACATTTGTTTCATTTTTAGTAATTTCGGTTTTGAACATACCTATCCTCACTCCAAAAAATCTGATTTTGTGGAATTGGTAAGTATTCATGTTTTCCTTCTTGAAAAGAAGCACCTTGAAGAAAGCCTCTCCTTGATTGCTCTACAGTAAAATAAGCATTCAATTCTTCTTTGGCTGTACCCCATCTTACAAGGTCAAAAAATCGTTCTCCCTCTAATGCCAGTTCTATTCTTCTTTCATAACGGACTGCTTTACGTGCATTTACTTGATTCCAATTAATATTAATTCCGGGTTCATAGGGCGCTACATAATAATTAGCCAATGAATTTCCATTTGAGTTCACCAATCTTTGTGTGCTTTGTGAAGCTCTGTTTCGCAATTCATTAATTAAAGGCAACGCTTCATTTATTTTATTTAATTCTACGAGTGCTTCTGCTTTCAATAGTAAAATTTCAGCATATCTAAGGATAATTCTCGTCTTTGAATTACCGTAAAAGGGGTCTACATTCTGGTAATATCCCGATTGAACATTCTCTTTTAAAGAATTATAAAATCCATAAATCTCTGGAGTTCTACTCCAACTTTCTTCAAATATTAAATCTGTTTCATATTTCCAAGGGTTTCCAGGACGTGCAATTGTGTGATCTAAACGTGGATCTACTGTATCTGTATTAAAATCTACATTACTAGAATTAAAAGTATCTAAATCCGGAACTCCTTGATTATTAGTTCTATAAGCATTAGCTAAATTTTGTGAAGGCTTCTTAAAATCACAACATCCCAATCCTTGAGGAACAGTTAGCATATCTCCAAAATTCAGACGTCCATTAGTGGTTCCGTCGCTGGTTGAAAACTGAACTGCAAAAATAGATTCAGGACCATTTTCGTAAGATCCAGTTAAAAAATTATTAGCAAAATCTGGCTCTAGTTGATGGTTAGATGAAAGTACTTCATTGGCAGCATCTACAGCCTTTTGCAACAACACCTGATTGATATTAACAACTTGATATTGTTCATCTTGCTCATAAGCTTGGTACATTCTAACTTTAGAAAGATATGCATAAGCAGCGATTTTATCTGCCCTACCTACTTGTTCTTGAATTGGAGGCAAATTAGCAGCTGCAAATTCAAAATCTTCAGCAATTTTTTCCCATAATTCTTGACTGGTCAATTCTACATTTGTGATGAATTTATATTCTGAAGCAGGTACATTCTCATCCATATATGGAATTCTATTAAATAATCTCTTTAATTCAAAATAAAAGTGAGCTCTTATAAAACGTAATTCTGCCTTACGCATTTCTAGATTAGGAAATTCCTCTTTAGTGAAATTATCGAGGATTCGAAGCCCTTCGTTAGCCCTTCTAACTCCAACATACTGATGAAACCACATACCGTCTATCATCCACATATCTGGTCTTACATTTGTAAAAGTTTCCATAAAGTGGAATCCTTGACCATCACCTGGGTCGCGACCACCTTTATAGGCATCATCAGATCTTATATCTCCGTATTGCCATAAACTAAACGCACGATTGATTTCGTCGTTACCCAATTTGGAGTAAGCAGCAATGACAAACTTCTCTGCATCTTCAGGTGTGTTAATTTGATTTTCACTTAGCACACTTTTAGGTGTCACATCCAAAACATCTGAACAGGATGCAATGAATAAGCTAAACATTATTAAAAATATTATGTGTTTTTTCATTTTGATATGTTTTAGTTTAAAATTTTAAATTTAATCCAGCCGTTACTATTAATGGATTAGGATACCCAAAGCCTGGATTTTCAGGGTCTAAGCCAGTAAACGACTTACTTTTTGCCAACAAGGCTAAATTATCTCCACCAACATAAAACCTAAAAGATTGCATATTTAGTTTTTCTACAAGATCATCGCTAAAATTATATCCAATTTGGATATTTCTAAGTTTTAAATAAGAACCGTTCTCGATAAAATAAGTTGAAAATCTTGATTCAAAATTGGCATCTGTAAGTGCAATTGCTGGAATAGTTGAATTGGGATTTGAAGTAGACCAAGCATTTAACAATCGTGCTCCTTTATTGGAACCAGTTTCCGAAACACTCCAAAAATCTGTTGCTCTTTTAAAACCATTTACTACATCAACACCAGCTATTCCTTGCAATAAGAATGAAAGATCAAACTGCCCATAAGTAACCTCTGCTGTGAAACCATAAATAAAATCCGGATGGGGACTTCCAATCCAAGTACGATCAAAATCGTTGATTACCCCGTCATCATTTAAATCGGAATATCTAATTCTACCCAAACCTTTTCCTGGTTGTTCAGCATGGTTAGATACTTCGTCATCTGTTCTAAACAATCCATCGGTAACATAACCGAAAAAAGAATTTATTGGCCTTCCCAGTATATTTTGACCTCTACCATCTCCACCATATGCATTTACTACCTCAGCAGGTAATTTAGTTACCTTGTTTTTATATTGGCTTATATTAGCATTTAGGTTAATAAACAAATCTTCATTTATGTTAAGCCTCGTTCCCAAAGTGACCTCAAAACCTTTGTTTTCCATAGAGGCTCCATTAACCCATTGATTACCACCTTCGCCAAGAGTACCTATATATGGAGGTAATAACAAAATATCTTTAGTCTCTCTAATATAATATTCTGCACTACCATATAACTTTTGCTGGAACAGTTCAAAATCAATACCATAGTTTGTCATGGTACTTTCCTCCCAACGAAGGTCTGGATTAGCATTTTGAACCAATTTATATCCAGAAGGCAAAACCCCCGTTTTTGATCCATTAATATCATAGGCTGTGTTGGCATAATCGGTTAGATAAATATTATAAATTGCATTGTTGTCAATTTCTTGATTACCTGTAATTCCCCAACCAAAACGAAACTTTAAGTCATTTATAGCTTCGATATTTTCTTTTATGAATTTTTCCTCACTTAATTTCCATCCTAAAGAGAATGCAGGAAAAACCCCAAAACTATTATTTTGTCCAAAGCGAGAAGAACCATCATATCGTAAAGTTGCAGAAGCTAAATATCTATTATTATAAGAGTAGTTAACCTTAGAAAAATAGGACAATAAAACATTTTCAGCTCCGCTACCACCATTATTTTTTTCCCCAGTTCCCGCATCTAAATAAAGGTAATCTTCATTTTCAACTACAAAATCCTCTCTTGACGCCCAAAACGAATTGAATCTCTCGTGATAATACTCTGTACCTAATAATACATTAACATTATGATTTCCAAATGTTTTATCGTAATTAAGTGTATTGGTCCATGTTAATTTTAAATTATGGCTTTGATTTGTTTCAAGTTTATTAACGGGATTATTTAAATAACCCGATTCATAACGTTTTCTAAAATTCTTTGCAAAGTAATTCCCATAATCTATCCCCATGCTTGTTCTAAAGTTAAGACCTTCAAACAATGTTGTTTCTGCATAAAAACTCCCAAAGATCCTTAAAAAATCATAATCATTCTGCTTATTATCTTCTAATAATCTCACAGGATTTTGTCTGTCATTCATACCCCCTACTGGACCACCCCAACCATTTCCATCAACAGTACGTACAGGAATAATAGGGAGTGCTTGTAGAGCCTCATTTATTGGGGAACCATTAACTTCATTGGTTTTTGAAATGCTTAAGTTTTCACCAATAGTTACTTTATTATTGAATATTTTATAATTGGAATTTATTCTTGCAGAAATCCTATCAAACTCACTGGTTTTTATAACGCCTTCATTTTTATAGTAGCCTAAAGACATATAGTAATTACCTTGATCATTTCCATTTGACATAGATAAATCGACATTACGAATTGTACCCATTCTAGATATCTCATCAAACCAATCGGTATTGGCTGATTTTAAAGTACCTTCATCATCTAAATACTCTGGAACAAGAACTTTATTTAAA
Organism: Confluentibacter flavum; assembly: GCF_002843175.1. Lineage (GTDB taxonomy): Bacteria > Bacteroidota > Bacteroidia > Flavobacteriales > Flavobacteriaceae > Confluentibacter > Confluentibacter flavum. The sequence goes on along the minus strand of NZ_PJEO01000027.1, from coordinate 13,774 downwards.
AAAGGCTGTCCTGTTTGTGAATTGACCCCCCAATCAAATCGGTATTTTACACTATTGGAGTTGGGATCTGTACCATTATTTATGTTAGCTTGCCAAAGTGCTTTTCCATATCCTTCAGTATCTAACATTTCGGTTCTTGATGTGTATTTTGAAATAGAAGTGTAAGTATCTATACTTAGTCTAGCTTTTCCACTTTTTCCACTTTTTGTAGTAACGATAATTACACCATTAGCAGCACGAGATCCATAAATACTAGCCGCTGAAGCATCTTTTAATACTTGAATAGACTCAATGTCTTGAGGGTTCAATTCATGCATTCCCGCTTTGGTGGGCACGCCATCAATAATATATAGTGGATCGTTATTATTAAGTGTGCCAATTCCGCGAATTCGCACAGTGGCAGGGGAACTAGGTTCGCCATTACCAGTAACTAACATACCAGGAACTCTTCCTTGCAACGCTTTAATGGGATTTGCATTAGTTTGCTTTTTCATTTCATCAACATCAACAACCGAAACTGCTCCTGTAATATCAGCCTTTCTTTGCTTAGTATAACCAGTTACAACAATTTCGTCTAGTGCAGCAGCATCTACTACCAGAACGACGTCTATTACCGAACGTCCATTAATTTGTGTTTCTTGGGTTTTAAAACCTATGTAGCTAAAAACCAATGTTGCATTTTCATCAACATTTTCCAGTACATAATTACCGTCAAAGTCTGTTGCAGTACCCTGGTTTGTGCCCAATACAATTACTGATACACCGGGTAAAGGCATCCCATCTTCTTGGGAGGTAACGGTACCACTTACCTGTGCTTGTGCCCAAATGCTTATAAAAATAAATACAGGCAGAAATAAAAGTTGTTTTAATTTCATAATAAATTAATTTAGTTAAAATTTAGTTTGTGGATTTCAATACTGTCAAGAACGAATTCTTGGTCTTTAGGTTCAATACTTAGTTTATCGAATGGTGAGTTAGGAAAAAATATTTCTGTCATTACTGTTTCTCCATTATCAAAAAAAAGTTCTATAGATGTTTTATCGAGAATAATTGTACCAAGCAAATCTGGATTTAATGATGTTCTTTTAGCAACAGAAACATGGTTCACAAACTTTTCTGAAAATTCTGTTTTACCAGATTTTCTTCTATCTACAAAAAAGTTTTTATCACTATTGTTATATCCAAAAGCTAAGGTGTCTCCTTGTTTATTTGTAAGCTTAAAAGTGAAGCCTTTATCTTTTAAATCTGAAATTTTAAAATTGATTTCTGTACTTGATAAATCGATAGCTTTTGAATCAATGATTTTTGTGTCTCCATTTATTGCTATCGATTCCTTTTTAAATTTGGTACTTCTATAACTGGTTAGTTCCTTTACAGGTTGAAATAATAATCTATAACTAGCATTTACTTTTTGAAGTTCAATTTGTCTTGCAACCGTCATGGCACTTCTCCATGTTTCAGTAGGCACTACATTGGCATATTCCCAATTAGACATCCATCCCATGAACAATTTTCTGCCATCAGTATCTGGTATATTTGCCCAGGTTACTCCCGCATAATTATCTCTTCCGTAATCAATCCATATCGACTTGTGTTCAGAACTATTCAAATCTTTTTCAAATGATGGGTCAATTTTAAATTGTTTACCATCAAAATCACCTACAAAATATTGTGTTGCAGAACCGCCATTTGGACCACCTGGATTAATACTCACCAACAACACCCATTTTATTTCATCAGTTCCTTGGACTACCATAGGGAAAAAATCGGGACACTCCCAAACGCCACCATGTGCACCTATACCATCTCCAAAATCGGATTCCAATTTCCAATCTTTTAAGTTTGATGAACTATATAACATAATTTTTTGACCAGCCGCCAATACCATGACCCACTTTTCGTGTATGGAATCCCAAGTAATTTTTGGGTCCCTGAAATCTCTAATATTGGGGTTTTTAATGACAGGATTACTAGAATATTTAGTAAAGGTTTGACCTTCATCTAAAGAGTATGCTATGGCTTGCGATTGATAATTCGTTTTACCTGCTTTTTCCCCATCCATATCATGGTAAGTAAACATGGCAATTATAGGTTGTCCGCCACCTTTACTAAATCCTGAGGTATTGTTAACATCTACCACGGCACTTCCTGAAAAGATATATCCTTTATCATCTGGGTATATGGCTATGGGCATTTCTTTCCATGTTACCATGTCTGTACTAATAGCATGCCCCCAATGCATGGGACCCCATGTGTTTCCATCTGGATAATGCTGAAAATATAAATGGTAATACCCATTTTTGTAAAACATCCCATTTGGGTCATTCATCCATGCTTTTTTGGGTGTAAAATGAAAATTAGGACGGTAAAGGTCTTCTTCTGAATAGGACTTCGCTATTTCAACATTACTTTGATTGGCTTCAGTTGTTTTTTTACAACTGATAAATGCCACCGAAAGAAGCATTATAAAAATCAGTTTTTTTAATTTCATATGTTTCATAATAATTTAGTTTTAGTTAGCTTGATTTCTATCTTTAATTAATTTTTTACTTAATTCTTCTAATGATATACCTTTAGTTTCTGGCATCATGAAAATGACAAATAGAAGTTGTAGAATCATCATAATAGCAAATATTAGAAACACCATACCCGCACCAATTGTTGAAAACAATACTGGTACTAAGGAAGGTACAACAGCTGCCAATACCCAATGCACTGAACTTCCAAAAGATTGCCCTGCACCCCTTAAATGGTTAGGGAAGATTTCAGAAATAAACACCCATATCACTGTTCCTTGACCAATAGCGTGTGATGCTATGAACATGAACAGCAATATGGGTACAATACTACCTTCCCAGCTAAAGAAGAAAGCAGCAGAAACTAAACTCAGAGAGATTATATAACCAAACGAACATATATACATCAATTGTTTTCTTCCCAATCTATCTATTAGGATAATACCCAATAATGTAAAAAGCATGTTAGTAACACCTATACCTATACTGCTTAATAAGGCTGTACTCTCACCAAGTCCTGCTTCTTCAAAAATTCTTGGAGCATAATATAATAAGGCATTAATGCCAGATAATTGATTGAAAAAGGCAATTAAAAAAGCTAGAATTAATGGAAATCTGTATTTTTTGAGAAATATATTTTCGTTGGGTACTGTGTTTTCCATCTCATCTTTAATTTCTAACATAAGTTTTTCTGGATCTTGATCTGGATTTATAATTTTAAGAACACCTATGGCTTCACTATTTCTAAATTTGGTAAGCAACCAACGTGGGCTTTTTGGAATTGTTAAGGCAAATAAGGTATAAATAGCGGCAGGGAAAGCTTCTACTCCTACCATCCAACGCCAAGCATTTTCTCCAACATTATTTAATAAGTAGTTTGATAAAAAGGCGATTAGAATTCCAAATACAATGTTGAATTGGTAAAGCCCTACTAATTTACCTCTATCTTTTGCAGGAGCAATTTCTGAAATATATGCTGGAGCAGCAATGGTTGAAGCGCCCACACCTAGACCACCAATAAATCTAAAAACAGCAAAAGTATAAGGGTCGTTTGCTAAACATGAACCAATAGCAGAAATGGTATATAAAATACCTATCCATATTAAAGTGTTTTTTCGCCCTAATTTATTAGTAGGAATACCTCCAAAAAAGGCGCCCACTACAGTTCCCCATAATGCCATTCCAATAACTACAACGCCATGAAACATATCGGAAGAACCCCATAATAATTGTAATTTTTTTTCAGCGCCCGATATAACTACAGTATCAAATCCAAATAAGAAACCTGCTAACGCAGCGGTAATAGACCAGATTAATATCTTTCTGTTCATGTGGTGGTGTATTTCGTTTAGTTTTTCTTTGGTTTAAACAAATAGATTATCTCATTAAACCTTATGCAATTTATATTGTAAAGATCTAACGACTCTTAAGATTTGTTTCACAAACTATTTTTTTTTTCAGATATAACAAAATAACAGTAACTAGTTGATTATTAATTATTTAAAATAAATAATATTTTGATTATAATTAACTTTTTAAATGAATTACAGCAATAAAATTTAAAATTGTTACTTTGAAAACATAGTTTGAAATGTCTTTTAGAGAATTTTTAATCTGAATTTTCAGTTAAATAGGCAATGGATAAAAATATATTTTAAGAAATTTTAAAATTTCCCTTTATATTCTTTTGGAGTTTTTCCATACTTAGCCTTAAAACTTGTTGAGAAATATGTTGAAGAAGAAAACCCTACCGAATAAGCAATATCTGAGATAGAGAGTTTTAAATTATTTTTTAACATTTCCTTTCCTTTTTCCAACCTGATGTTTAGAATATAATCACTGACTTTAATGTCTAAAATAGCTTTAATTTTCCTATATAGTTGTACTCGAGAAACATTTAACTCTTCAGCTAATTGTTCGACCGAAAAATTGGAATTGTCAATATTCTCATAGATTATCTTATTCATTTTAGAAAGAAAATCCTGCTCCATAACCCCGAAATCGTGATTTTTATTAATTGTTTCAAGATTATTGACATAGTAATACCGAAGTTTGGCGCGATTATATAATAAAGCTTTTATTGACTGAAATAAAATGGCTAAACTAAATGGTTTAGTTAAGAATAAATCCGCACCCGATTCCAATCCTTTTATATATGATTCCTTATTACCCAGAGCTGTCAATATAATAGTTGGAATATGTGATGTCCTTAAATCTCTTTTTAATATATCACATATTTCAAATCCATTTTTTACTGGTAAATTAACATCACATATCATAATATCTGGAATTATTTCTAAGGCCTTTTCAATACCATCATGACCATCTGACACATGTATATCATAAACATGAGATAATTTGTTTTTCAAGAATTTCACCAAATCCGAATTATCTTCAATTATTAAAATGCTCAGTTTTTCTTCATTATTAGAAGAAACATTTACTGGCAATAAATCGTCTTCATAATCAGAAATAAAATTAAAATTTTCATTATAATTAGTTTCTGGTTCGAATACAATTTGATCACTATTCAAATGTATTTTGTCTTTATATAATGTTATAATAATTTCTGTACCATTATTTGATTTTACCTGAATTTTCCCCTTATGCATATCAATAAATTCCTTAGATATATGCAGCCCTATACCAGAACTTGGTTTATTATTATTATTAGAACCTTGAAAAAACGGCTTAAAAACACTTTCCAATTCTCTCTCTGGAATACCTATTCCTGAATCTTTAAAATGAATTTCAAAAAAATTAGCCCCCGTTACGTCTATTATATTGATGCTAATTTCACCCCTGATAGGCGTAAATTTAAAGGCATTAGATAACAGATTAAAAAACACTTTATCCATTAAATTTCTATCTATGTATGCAAATAAATCTTCATTGTTAGCAGTAATAGTAAAATCTATATTCCTTTTTATTGACTCTCGTTCAAAATCTCTATATATACTTTGAGTAAACTTAAAAATATTGGTTTCCGAAGCCCTTAATATAAATTTTCGATCTTCAATTTTTCTAAAATCCAACAATTGATTTATTAGTCTTAATAATCTTTTTGAGTTGTTAAAAATTAAACCTAATTCATTTAAAAGCTTAAAATCTCTTTTTCTATTTTCTTCTGTTAAAGATTCAATGGATGATAAAATAAGTGTAATAGGTGTTTTAAACTCATGCGATATACCTGTAAAAAAATTAACCTTTGCATCGTTACTGGTTTTTATTTGGTCTCGTTGAATTATAATTTTTTTATTAATTAGTTCCAACTCTCTTTTCTTTTGCCTAATAATACGCCAAGAATATATAACAAGAGCTCCAAAAATTATACTTAAAATTAAAAGACCTAAAACTAATCGTAAAGTCTTACTTTGTGTAGTATAGGTATTTTCTTGTTCTTGTATTTTTTTCTGTTGTAGAGAGATGTCATCTTGGTGCTGAATAATTTTATCGAACTGGTTTCGCATAATATCCGCATTACGTGAATCTATTATTGTTGAATTAAGAATATTATATTTCTCTACACTTTCCCCCCCAAGAATTTTCATTGCTAACTTAATTGCTTCTTCTCCTCCTGTTGGGTATAATATAGAGGCTTCTAATACGTTATCTTGAACTAGCTGAACACCTCCATTTGTGCCATTAAGTCCATCAACACCAATAAATTTAATTTTATTAGAAGAGCTTATTTCATGTACAATTTTCCATGCTTGGTAGGCTAATTCATCATTAAATGCAAACATATAATGAATTTGATTTATATCAATAGAATCAATCAAACTCTTAATTTTAACACTGTCGATACCGACCATGCTTTTAATTAAATTGACCGATGGCTCCTTTTGTATTGTTTGTTCAAACCCTTTACTTCTTTCAATTACAGGTGTTGAATTATCCTCACCTTTAATTTCAACTACATTTTTAATTTTTTCTTCCATTGAAGCAATATAATTTGCAGCATTCTTCCCTACTGCCAAGTTATCAGCTCCAACGAATGCCGTAAACTTATTAGAATTAATTTTTCTGTCAATTAAAATTATTGGAATACCGGAATCAAAAGCTTTCTCTATAACTGGTACAACTCTATCGGGCTCATTAGGAGATATTATGATTAGATCATAATTATCCTGAATCATTTTTTCAATTTGATTAATTTGTTTTTGAATGTTTCCATTCGCTTCAAATATTTCAAGTGTAAGACTATCTTGCAATAATGATGCTTGAATTTGCATGGAATGATTCATAGCATCACGCCACATATTATCACTGAGACATTGTGAAAAACCAATTTTGTACCTTTTGGATTCGCCGTCGTTTTTACAACTAACAAAAAGTACAAAACCAATTAAAATAATAAATTTTGAAATCTGAATAAAATTAATTTTTGGCATTTTCAAATTATGATAATTGAACTAATATATTATTTATTTGAATAAATAGAGGTTTTTTATTATATCTTTTTCTCAATAAAAAAGAAATAAAAATTCAAAACTGCATGAAAAGTTGGAAACAAATAACGGCTCGTTACGTTATATTTTGGAAACATTGTAAATCGTTAATATTGCTTTAAAATCCCTTATATTATTGAAACTCGAATGGATTCAAACCTTTAACCTCCAAGAAATCAAACAAAATAAAAACAATCAAATTTAAATTTAATCGTTAAAGTTTTCTTAAAAAGGAACTAATTCGGTGTCACCCAAAATCCTAGCATCTCAAACTTCCAATAACCAAAAGAAAATTTAGATTTTGGATAGTTCCTCTTTGTCCGCATAATATAAACCTTAACAATTGTTAATCAATTTGTTAGGCTTTTTTTGTTTTTATATTTAGTCCATTATTAGCCCAATTAAAGATAAAAAAGCTCAACCACAAAATGTATATGAGTCTTGTTTTGTAGCGGGAACTGGACTCGAGCCAGTGACCTTCGGATTATGAGCTTAATGATATGTTAAAATGATTTAGAATTTATTCGAAAAAAGACTCTTTTATTCTTTTTGAAATTATTTACAACTAAAATGCATCATTCTTAATTAAATGAATAAAAAAGTAAAATGTTGTACCTATGTTGTACCTATGCAAAAAAACATAAGTTTTTTTTGATAAAAAAAGCCGAAGAAAAACTTCGGCTTTCGTACGGGCGGGGAGACTCGAACTCCCACACCTCGCGGCACCAGATCCTAAGTCTGGCGTGTCTACGAATTCCACCACGCCTGCATTTTTTCAATCTTTTTCGACTTTTACTTGTCTAAGTCCTAAGTTTATGATCTTCTTTATTCCTATTAAAGTACTCATTTCTTTTAAATTAACGTCTAACTGTTGATTGCTATAGACTACCAATAAATTGGTTCTGTTTACCACCTCTTTACTGTAAGTTCTTATATTACGAAGAGTATGATCAAGTAAGGCTTATTAACATGCTGTTCTGTTTTTTTTTAGGTTAGAGATCTAGTTGAATTTTATTAATTCGCTAAACAATTCTTAAATGACCCGTAGTATCTGACTTTTTACGTTTTTCACTTTTTAGATTAATCACCTTTAAGGTCTTTTTAAGCTTCAACATATCCCTGCTAATCTTTGTCTCAATAACCCGGGCATACTTCTGGGTGGTGGAAATCTTTTTATGGCTCAAAAGATTTGATACCGTTACCAGCGGCACATTGTTTAGAAGAGTAATCGTGGTGGCGAAAGTATGGCGGGCAACATGGAACGTCAGTTTTTTATCAATACCACATAACCCCGCGATTTTCTTTAAATGCTTATTGACCTTTTGGCTGCTAAGCACGGGTAAAAGCTGATGTCCATTAAGTTCAGATGGATGATCCTTATAAATATCCAGGATTCTTCTCGCCTCATCCAGAAGTGGCACTTTTACGGGGGTTTTTGTTTTTTGGCGCTTGACCATTATCCATTGTTCACCGTCTATTCCTGTAACTATACTTTTGGTATTAAGATTCTTCACCTCTATGTAACATAAACCTGTGTAGCAAGAAAAGATGAAAATGTTTTTGGTATCTTCTAATGAACTATTGCTCGAATTGAGCAATTTAACCCTATCAATTTCTATTTGGTCCAAAAATGCACTATCAAATTCCTCAAACTTCAACTGATATAAGGAAAAAGGGTTTTCCTTTATCCAGCCATGTTTCAAGGCCAAGGTCGTCAGTTTTTGAAAGCGTTCCATGTGTTTCATTATACCATTATTTCCTAGGGGCTGTGACTTTCTTAACGGTGGACAATTTTTTAGGTAATTTTCAAAGTTGACAACAAAGGAATAATTGATGTTCTTTAGATAATAATCTGATGACTTAAACTCTTTTAAAATAAACCTATGAAGGTATTTTTCTGTAGAGGGATAGTTTTTGGCCGTTCCAGGAGATAAATAGATCAAATCATTCTCCCTATGATAGTGTATGAGGTCATCAATTGTAGCAACAGGTTTGTCCTTGCCCAAATACCTTAATTTAACTGCTTGGGCAGAAACAACAACGCCGCTATCAGATAGTTGCCTATGGCATAAAACTAATCTGGAATGGATGTTTTGAAGAACATCGTTGATTTCCTTTGAACCTGAAAATTTGGGCTTGATGCGCCTTGCATTTGTGCACCAGCTAATTTCTAAGGTGGTTTGTTGGGTGCTTAGATCGGCACGTTTGCCATCTATGGTGATCCTCGCATAAATCGGGAATGTTCCGTCTTTTTTTAAGACCGTCTTTTTTAGCCAAAAATGGACATTGAAGGTTTTTAGGAATGTCATTACTTTCGTTTTTGATGAATAAATCAGTTAAACGAAAGCCAAATCGCTGTAAAGATGAAATACTAATGTTACAAATTTAAAAAATTATTTCTTAAAAATAGGACACCTAATAGGACACCTTTAAATTTGTACTCAAATGGATACAAATGAATTCAAACAAAATATTAAAATACTGAATTTCATTTGATTACCATATCTTTTGATATCCTTTGATACCCTATTTGTCGGGATGACAGAACTAACTTTTATGTTATAAATAACTGTTTTACAGTATTTTACGTGTTTTTATTCAAAAGATTCACCGAATAGTACACTAAAGTCAAAAAGAGCTATTTAAAAACAAAATTTATTTGTCTTTATTGACATAAAGATACAAATTTTATCATTAAATATTGACTATAATTTCACTCTAACAAATTCAAAAATTTAAATTGCTAACTAATCTATGCTGCCTGTTTTATATTCCACTTTTGTTTTTACTGTAACTAAAACTGTATGAGTAAAATTTTCTCCGTAGACTTGCCTCGTAGGGCTTTGTAAATGTGCCTGCGAATAGAATAGGCTTTCCTTTGTCATTGTGCAATTTGTGCAATTAATGTGCAATTGATTTATATCTGTCTTACCCCTCATTTCAAAGTGTAAAATGTTCCTGCTCCCTCTTGTAGGCTTGGTTTTAGCAAGTCTTTGATCGTTACTGGTGGTATTTCGAGAACAGTCGTTTAATCTTTGATATTCACTATTTGTAGTTTTTCCTTTGTCTTTTGCATACAACCAGCCTTTACTTGTCTATCGTTTTGGTTAAGCGACTGCAAATATTTTTCATTATAAATATCCTTTCTGAACTCTACAGAAATGTCACTTGAATCATAACTGAAAACAGGTTCGGGATTCCTGATTGTTTACATTCTCTAATAATTTTAATTGTTCCCTTTCCCCAAGATTCAATATAACCATTACGGAACAAAGCATTTGCAATGTCGGGGTTCTATGGTCTTGAATCGTGTTTTCCAATAGATTTTTAACAGTCCAATTTTCGGGCAATTGACCTTAGTTCCAAATAATAATTTTGTCGTTGTAAACGCTTATTTGAATAGGAACACCACCCGAATAATCTTTATGAGCAATTGCATTTAGCAAGGCTCCACGAACTGCATCTTTTGGGCATTAATACGTTTCTACTGAAAAACATTCATTTTACCCCATTCAGCTTTATTGTTTTCATTGACTTCCCCAATTCTTTCAATCAGTTCCTCCTTTATTTTTTTTTGAAAAAATTGTTTTCATTCTGTGATAATATTCTCCGTTTTGGTAATTCGTTTAGTAATTATTTCCCAACTTAATTACAAATTATTTATTCACACTTATCCTACTGGTAAGAAATGTCATTTTTCAGCTTGTTGCCAATGTATATATAGTTATGAGATTCTCTTATTTGAAAATTCCCTAAGATACCTCTCCGAATACAAAACTCAAAAAAGGGAGTTTTGGTATAGACTGACACTGACGGTCTTGGTCACTGTGTATTTATTCTTTACCAGAGCCGCTTAATAAACCTTGAATCATTTCAACAAACTTGGCTTCCGTTACCGGCTTGATAACAAAGTCCGTTACTTCACTTATTGATTTTGCCTTCATAATGTCCGCAGGGTCGTTTGATGAAGAAACGATGTAGATGGAGATTTTCTTTCCTAATTTAGGTTTTAGGGAAATGAATTCTTCAAGAAACTCCCAACCATCCATAACGGGCATATTGAGATCAAGCAATATGACATCCGGTAGCTCTTCCATCAAGGACAGGGCTGATTCTAAAAAGTGTATCGCTTCCCGACCGTTATAGAAAACCTTTATATTTTTTACAAGATCAGTTCTTTCTATTACTTTTTTGGTAATGAAATGGAAAAGATCATCATCGTCTACGAGGCATATATTTTGTACTTGATTCATAGTGTTTTTTCTTGTGATAGTTTAACGGTAAATTTTGCCCCTTTTTCAGGTTTGCTTTTTACTTTTATATACCCCCCCATGGCCTCTATTTGGGTTTTAGTGATGAATAGGCCAAAACCCTTGGCTTCAGGATGCTTATGAAATGTTTTATGTAATTTGAATAACTTGTCTCCGTGCTTTTGTATGTCAATACCAAGCCCATTGTCACTAATTTCAAGATATACCCACCCTGATTTTTTATAGCTCTTTATGTTGATTTGCAAATCCCTGTCTAGTGAGCGGTACTTGAGGGCATTGCTTAACAGGTTAAATAAAATACTATCTATGTATTTTGAGGGAAAGTAGGCCGTTGTTGCTTTTGAGAAGTCTTGGGTTATATGGGCATTTGCTTTCAGTATTTCACCATGCAACAAATTGATGGCTTTGTTTGTAACTTTTTCAAGTTCTATATGGTCTTTTTCAACGCTAAAGTCTGCTTTCACCTGTGTTGCACTAACCAATTCTTCAAAAGTTTCATGCAGAAAGTCAATGACCGGCTGCTGTTTTTCAAGATAAAGCATTTTATCGTTAATAGCTTCGGTCTGTCTAATCAGATCGTTTAATATGAGCAAGTTAGACAAGGGAGCACGTATGTTATGGGCAATTATTTGTGTAAACTCCTGAAGTTGCTTTTGTTGCACCTTCAGTTGGTTTAGCATTTTGTTGCGCTCTTTAAGTTTTTCCTTAAGCTTATCCCTTACCCCAATGTTCTCTATTGAAACCGCTGTGATATCCGCAAGAGCTTGCAGTAAGGCAACCTGTTGGGGCGCGGGCTTTCGGTGCTTCGCCCAGTAGTTGCCAATAGCCCCAATAGGATCTATGGTACGAATGGGGACCGTTACAAGGCTTTTCACAAAAGTAGGTCGGTAGGCATCAACTGGAATCCTATCGTCTTGGTAGATATCTTCAATTACAGCCGGTTGCTTGTTTAACATAGCCCAACCGCTAATACAGGTCTCCATAGGAAAGCGGCTGCCTTTCCACAAGGGGCTGATAGCATCCTCGTCAGCATAAAAGCACAAATCACCGTCTCTTAGGACAAAGGTAGCACCATCAGCCCCAGTCAGTTTACGAGCAACAGTGCGAACAATTTTCATTACCGCATCGATATTGCGGGCAAGAGAAAGTTCCTGCACAGTGGTTACAAGTAACTCAGTGCTTATTAATTCTGCGGTAAGTTGTGTTTGTTTCATAATCTATGGATGTTTTTGCATGTCTCGTCCTGAAATATGGCTACAGGGTTAATAATTGATTTACGCTGTTAATTTATATACCATATTTGGTGTTTTTAAAATCTAAAGATAAGTGTAATCTTATTTCGTTGTGTAGATTAATTGCATTTTTTGTAGCCCTTTTAGCATGCGCCGTATCAGTAAAGGTTTGGTCGAGATAAAATTCATCTTTAAGAATCCCGTTAACCCTTTCTGCGAGGGCATTTTCATAACAATGGTTTTCTTCTGTCATACTGATATCTATCTTATTTCTTTTGAGTATCTGGGTGTATACATTGCTACAATATTGAATGCCCCTGTCTGAATGGCGAATGAGTCCTTTTGTGTTTTTAGCATGATATAAAGCTTTGTTAAGGGCCCTCACGCATCCGTTTAGTTCCAGGCTATCACTAAGGTCATAACCAACAATCTTTCTTGAATACATATCAGTTATTAACGCCAGGTAACAAAATCCTTTTACCGTTCTGATATAGGTTATGTCAGAGGCCCACACTTGGTTAGGTCTTGTAACCTCAATATCTTTAATGATGTTTTTATACTTATAGAACCTGTGCAAAGAGTTAGTTGTTCTAGAGCTATATTTCTTTCTAAGTGTTAGCATTTGATGTTTTCTAAGGACGTTAAACAAAGTATCCCTGCCGACTTTAAGGTTGGCTTTGGTAAACTCATCATCTAAGGATTTAACAAGTTTACGCACGCCTTCCCTTGGAAGGGACTTGCGTCTTTTCTTAACTATCCCAATAATCTGCTGTTCTAGTTTTAAACGCTTATCAGCTCTATTTTTATACTTATAGTAAGCATTGCGTTTATGTCCAAAAAATTGGTTATAGTAGTTAAAGAAGCAAATCCCTTACCTTTTTCTTTGGCTTTGATCAAGGCTTTATACTTAGCTTTTTTTTTAGTTCAGCCACAGATTTGTAGCCCAGGTCTTCTGCTGCGACTTCCAAGTATGAATCCAGTACCAATGCATCCAAATCCTTTTTTAGGAGTAGCTTTTTAAGCTGTCCGATCTCTTTTTGCAGTTCCTTGATTCGTGTTATCTCGTCTTTTGTTTCCACTTTTACCCTTGTGTTCATTAGGTTCTTACGGTTGTACTTCCTGATCCATTCGTTAATGGTGGTAGGCGCAATGCCATAAAGTTTGCCTAGTTGGTTTTTGTTAAGTTTTCCAGTTGTGATTTCGTCCAGAATTTTCAGTTTAAAAGGTTCCGAATACCGTCTGATTACTTTGTCATTTTTGTACATAATGTTTAAAATTATGTAGCCTTATTTCAGGACGGGTCA
>NZ_PJEO01000019.1 GCF_002843175.1 Confluentibacter flavum | reverse complement strand
AATAAACTACCCCGGGGCAGAGCCCCGAAGTATTAGAAATCAAAAAGTGTAAGCTGAGCTTCATATACCTTTTGATATTTTATTTCTTTACCTTGATTTTCAATATATTTTTTGATAACATCTTTGTTCCCGTATTGACCTACTGTGTTTGCATAGTAACCACTTGTCCAAAAGTTTCCTCCCCAAAGCTTTGTCTTCACTTCAGGAAATCGTCTGAAAATTTCTTTCGCCGTGATACTCTTTACTTTCATACAAATTTCACTCACCGACAAACTGGGAACACTTTGTATTAAAAAATGAACATGGTTTTCTTCATAACCAACTTCCACAAAATGTATTTCATAGCGTTGTGACAAATCAATACATATTTCTTTCAAACCAAATCCAACTTCCTCTGTAATAACTGAATTCCTATATTTTACAGGAAAAACTAAATGATACAGAAGTAATGTTTTGTTATGTCTTTTTAAAATATGATCATCCATAGTTCAAAACTACACTTTTTCAAAGTGTTATGAAAAACCATCCGTTTTTCAAACTTTTCCTCTATTGTCCCCGAGGCAGAGCCTCGAGGTATTTTCTTCGAATAAAAACTATAGGCTGGAAATGAAAATTTCTATCGTGAGAAGCAATCTGTTTAATTTTAGTTCCTCTTCATGAGATTGCTTCGTGCCTCGCAATGACACAAAAAAAATCCCGAATTATTACACTCAGGATTATTTATCTTATTTTAAATAGTTAAGTGCCTTATTTATCACCAAATGTAAAGTCAGGCAAGTTCATTTGTTTACCACCTTGCAAAGCTGACTCATGAGCCAAAATCCCAACACAAGTCATGTTGGCAGACTGTTTTGCATTTGGATAAGGTTCTGTGCCTTTTACAAGCGCATTTACAAACTCATGTACCAAATGCGGATGTGAACCACCATGTCCTGCGCCTTGCGTGAAAGACAAATGCTGCTTATCGTCCGTATCATAAACCCCTTTTGTTGTAAAACGTTGGATTTCCTCAGGTAAATAATGGGCGTAATCTGGCGATTCTACCTCTTGTGGAATCTCAGGCTCTGGTTTTTTAGCGGTATGCACCACTAATGGATGTCCTTCTATAAGCGGCCATTCCACCGATTTCTTAGAACCATATACTTCAAAGCTTTCCCTATACTGGCGTGCCACATCAAAAAGGGATCGGTACACATGGGCACTTACATCGGAGTTACGGAATTTAATATGGGTACTTTCTACAGCAAATGGCGAATTATATAAAGGAATAAGCTCTTCTCTAATCGTTCCAGAACCGAAGCAAGATACATATTCTGCCTCTGCCTTTGTTAATGCTAATACGGGGCCGACACAATGGGTTGCATAATGCATAGGCGGCAATCCGGGCCAATAATTAGGCCAACCGTCCATATCCTGTTGGTGACTCGCTTTTAAATATTGGATTTTACCTAATTCGCCTTTATCGTAAAGTTCTTTCATAAACAGAAACTCACGAGCATATACCACCGTTTCCATCATCATATAGGTTAATCCTGTTGACTTTACCAACTCGACTATTTGTCTGCATTCGTCTACCGTCGTTGCCATGGGTACCGTACAAGCCACATGTTTCCCTGCTTTTAAGGCTTTAATGGATTGCTCGCCATGATTGGGAATGGGCGTATTGATATGTACAGCGTCTATATTCGGGTCTTTTAATAACTCGTCATAATCTGTGTAACGCACGTCGATACCAAACTCATCCCCGATGTCGTTCATTTTTTTCTCGTTACGCTGGCAAATAGCATACAATACAGCATTGGGATGCTTTTGATAGATGGGGATAAATTCGGCTCCAAAGCCTAGACCTACTATGGCCACATTTATTTTTTTACTCATAATTTTAAATATTTTTAATACATGTATTTATTATTCGGCCGCCCATTTCTTTAAGAACTTAAGCCCGTCTTTTGCAAAATCGTCCTGCGTATCCGCTTTAGGCGTCCAAAAACAAACGGCTCCAGCCAATTCTACATTTTTTGTGGTGAAACTTTCAATAGAAACTACACCTTTATAGCCAATCGCTTCAAGTCCCTTTTTGTAGGCATCCCATGGCGTTTGTCCGCTTCCCGGAGTCCCTCTGTAATTTTCGGAAACCTGAACATGGATCAATTGGTCTCCAGCTGCTTTAATGGCACTTTCTACATCGCGTTCTTCAATACTCATGTGAAAACTGTCAATCATTACTTTAGCCGCAGGATGATTGATGTCCTTTACCATCCGGAGCGCATCGTCTGTGGTATTAACCAAATCTGATTCAAACCTATTTAAAGGTTCCAAGGCTATATTAAGTTTCCGTGCTCCAGCCATTTCAGAAACAGTCCGCAAATTCTTTACCGCCAAATCCCATTCAGCCTTTCTTTGATCTGGACTAAGCATTCTTGCTTTACCAACAGCCGAATACATAGGCCCTGCAAAAAAAGAAACCCCTAATTCAGCACAGATGTCCAAACAGGATTCTATGTATGAAAGTCCGTTTTGCTGAACCTGTTTTGATTCGTTAGTTAAATCCCTTGAATTTCCAAACGCCCCACAAATGACTGTCTCTAAACCATAATCGTTTAAAGCGGTCTTTACTTTTTTTACATCAATGAGCGTAGGGTCTTCCACTGCTATTTCCACCACATCAAACCCAAATTGGGCTATTTTTGGAAAAAGCTCCTGAATGGTTTCGGTTGTAAATGGGGATGCCCACAACCACGTGCTTACGCCATATTTTATATTCAACGCCATTTAGTTTCCTTTCTTTTTAATCGGTTTGTTTTGTTAGTGCCACAGCGGCGTAACCGCCTTTACTTCTAAAATAAAAGATGAGCGCCATATAACTTATAAACATTAAAATAGGAAATATAACAATGTATCGTAACGCCTCTTTTTTAGATTCATGCTGAATCTCTATGATCGTCGCAACTTCTGTCTCAGAGGCATTCTCGAATTTTATTTGATCTAAGGCTCTGTAATCTCCAAAAATACTGGTTTTTTCTTCAGTAATGTAGTTCTGACTTAACTCGGTATTTTGCTTCATATCATAGTCCCGGATACCTTTTTCAATAGAACTATCTTGTACAAATCCTATAACACCAGCACCAATAACGCCTGCTGCTATCATACCCAAGCCGCCAATAATATTTAGCGTAAGGGCACCTCCTTTAGGAAATCGTTCTGCCACCACCCCAAGCATGGTAGGCCAGAAAAACGCTTTACCAAATCCGTAAATGGTTGCCGCTACCAATATCATGACTCCAACAGAATAGGATAAGAAAAATAATCCCACAGCAGCTACTAACGAACAAATGGCCAACAACCCAAGTGGTGAAACTCTATGAATGATGGAACCAGCAAATAATCGTAACACAAACATAATCGCGGATGTATACACGAGAATCCACCCTGCCTGAAGTCCTATTTGGGTCATTGCCGGTGTCATTAAATCCGTAATCCAACTATCTGTACCCAACTCTGTAACAGCAAGTGGTATCATAATGACCAAAAGAATCACAAATAGTGGTTGTCCGAAACTCTTGGTATATAAGCCAAACAATAAGGTTATTAACATAATAACGGCCACGTTTAACCAAATTGCCCATCCAAATACCTCACCTAATTGAAATACAATAATGGCAACAATTACCAAGGCGCCAACCGCACCAACTTCCTGTAACATTTCCTTGTAAGATACACCAGCCTGTACGCGTTCGTTTAAAGGGAATTTTCTACGCAGCATCATGATACCATACACCAAGGTTGGTATTAATGTTAAGGCTATTTTATACTCCCATGGTACATCGGTTCCCATTAACAAGGCAATGATACCACCAAGTACCAATCCGCCTGGCCAACCTGCATGAAGCATGTTTAACCATTTTGTTTTATCTTTTGAAAACATGGTTGCCACGACAGGATTTGCAACAGCTTCTACAACTCCATTTCCTATAGCACCAATAAACGTGGCAAGATATAGCGTGCTATATCCGTCAGCGGTAACCGTTAAAATAACGGAAGTTACATGACAAATAAAGGCAAAGCCCAAAGAGGTTTTATAGCCAATTTTGTCAACCACCAGACTGAAAAGGACAATACTAATGGCAAATGGCCACAAACCAACACCTGAGATTTCTCCCAGTTGTGTTTGGGTAAGATTAAATTGAACACCCCATTCTGGCAACACTATTGCCCGAAGTATAAATCCAAAAGCCGTTGTTACAATCGCTATAAAGCATGTTAAGAACAACAATCTATCAGGCGCAGAATTCGTTTGATTATCCATAAAATAAAATAAATTGGTTAGTAATCTTATTTAGTTTTTAGTTTAGTTTACTCGTAAAATACCTTTCATGATTCGCCAGTGGCCTGGGAATGTACATATATATGGATAATCTCCAGGTATATTGGGCAGCTTAATTGTAACCGTATAACTACCGCCTGTATTGATTAATGGCGTAGAAGCCAATACTTCTGGCATGACCGGTACATAATTCATATTCTGTCCGTTTGGATCGCTAGCTAATTTATCTGCCGCCGCACCAACAAGTTCCATTGTGCCTGGCTTAAGAAGCAATAAATTGTGCTGCATGAAATCTGGATTGTTAAGTACGATTTGAATGGTAGTCCCTGCCTTGGCAGTTATCAATTCCTTATCGTACTTCATCACATCTTTTAGTGTATTCAACACAATCACCTGATCGACATTTTCAACGACCTCTGTTCCTGCGGATTTGTCAAGAATTTCAAGTTTACCATTTTCAAAAGCAGTGGATCTTGAGAAATAATTATCCGGATAATTGGCAACTTTATCAGCACCAAGGCTTCTTTCAAAACCAACTCTAAGTCCTAAATCAAGATTCTTCTTAAATAAACCAGCTGTTTTAGCAGAACCTGCCGCTTTGCCGTTTATGGTCAGTTTCATGGTACCATCTTCTTGTAAACCTGCTGTAAAAGAGAACTTATTTGGTAATGGTTCTGTAGTGATTACTTTGTAAGCTTTCCCATTTTGGTTAATTACAAAATTCAATTGGTTCTCCATAAAATAAAGTCCGTAACCGTCCCTACGATTCCCTTGAACCATAATAACGCCCGCATATCCTGCTGGTTCATCATCTCTTTGCCTTAATTCTACATCGCCAGAAACAATCCATTCATTATTACCAACTTCTGGAGTCAATGGTACGGCTTGTCTAAACATTCTTCGTAAAGGAAGCACATTTAAACGCGATCCAAATGCTAGTTTTTGAGCCAAAGACGCTTCCATTAACGACGGATTCAAATTCAATCCTCTTTTTGAAAACTCTGCTCTAAAGCCGCGTTCATTGAGCTTACTTGAAATCGTCAATGCATGTTTTAACCACATATCAGCAAAGTTTTCTGGTTTCTCTGCCATATTCACAAGCGCACGTCCGATGCCATCAGATTCAGGCATTTCGGTCGTTGCTAAAACAGCCGCTAACCGTACCCTAAAATCGGTGTCATCAAAAAGACCTGCAGCATCCATAGCATCAAAAGATGGTGCTGTTTTTGGCAATACTTGTACGGCAGCTCTTCTAACACCTGCTGAAGGATGTGATAATGCTTTGGTAGCCACCTTGAAAGCTTCATCATTAGAACCATCAAATGCTCCCAACCCATGAAGTGTCCATAAGGCGTGTATTGCTGGTGCGTTGATTCCTATTTCGTCAACAGATTCACTCTGTACCACCTTATATAATTCAGGAAACACCGAGGTATCTTTGTTTTCAACCAATAATCGTTGTGCATGAGTTCTCCAAAGCATGTTGTTGTTAGAAATGGCCTTAATAAGACCTGCTTTATCATCTTTACTTAAGGTCAGGGTACTTTTTTTATCGTGTCCTTTATATATGACTCTGTAGATACGTCCGCGTGAACGATCTCTAAGCGGATTGACATACGCATTTCCATAACCATTATAGGCATCTACTCCTGCAGAACCAGCTGATGGTGTTGGGTTGTGTTGAATAATGAAATTATACCAATCTGCTATCCATACGGCACCATCTGGACCCACTTCCGCTTGTATCGGACTAGCCCATTCATCACCGCTCGTCAACAAATTCCAACCATCGCCGTCTTCAATAAAGCCAGCACCTTCTTGTTTTAAATTCACTTTATGTACCAATCTACCTGTTGGTTCGGTAACAAACGCCACACTATTCCAATACGATTTAGGAAATTCCCTGGCCGTATATAAACTGTGTCCAGCTGCTGCCGTAAAACCTTCCATAACATCTACTTGACGCAGGTTTTTAATGGCATAACGCATATCGTAATGGGAGTCTAACTTAAGAATGCCATTTTCATCCAGACCAGCTTTTTCAAAATAGCGTTTAGGCAATCCGAAAAATGCGGAATGCGTATTATTTGCTGTTGATATAAATACATCAAATTCTTCTGAGAAACCAAGCCCCCAAGTATTGTTGGATGCATTGCCTAAATGTTCTATATCTCGTGTATTCGGATCAAATTTATACATGGCGTTACCAAATGAAAGGGAATCGTTTCCTCCCTGTTTTGAAACCCCATTAAATCTAGAATATCCAACCATGCCCCAAATATCATTATCTAACCCATAGCGTAAGTTTGAAGATTGTGCATGGGTATCATTTTTACCCCAACCAGGTAAAATATCTTCCCTTACATCGGCAACATCATCGCCATTAGTATCTTTTAAAAATAAGAATGATGGCGACTGACTCACAATAATACCACCATTAGAAAATACAAAACTGGTCGGGATATTTAGCTTTTCAGCAAACGTGGTTACTTTATCTGCTTTTCCATCACCATCGGTATCTTCTAATATTTTGATTCGGTCGTCTCCCAATTCATCTTCTTTTACTTCATTCGGATAATCTACCGTTTCAATAACCCAAAGCCTTCCTTTTTCATCCCAGTTCATATACATAGGGTTGAAAATCATAGGTTCAGAGGCAAATAATTTCAACTCAAATCCAACAGGCACTTGCATTAAAGACATGGATTCTTCCGGCGTTAAAGGTTCTTGAACCCTAGGTGCTGGATCTCTCTTCTCGTAATTAGGGACTAATCCATCAACATATTTGGGTTGTGCAATAAAAACCTTTTCAAGATTTGCTTTGGCCTTGTCTCCTACTGCCCACATTAAACCATTCTTAACCAAGTCTAAAAATCCTTGGTTTGTGAATGTTCTCGTATCATGACCAAAAGCCGTATAGAATACACGTCCTTCTCCATATGGTCTTACCCATGTATATGGCTCATGGTGGTCGCCTTCTACACGTTCGCCCAAAACTTCAATGTTAGGTGAAATTTTATCGTGTACATAAGTTTCATCCACGGTTTTAAAGTCTGTAATACCATTCATCACCTCGTGATCTGGTTTTAAAATCACATTCTGAATCGTATCAAACTTATGGCTTTTAAACTGGCCACCAATCATTTCCACAACCTCATCATTATTTCTAAAACAAAAGGACGCCGAATGCAAGGCTATTAAGCCTTTGCCACTTTTAACATAATTGAGAAGGGCATCTGCCTGAGAATCGGAAATGGTATCGTGATTGGCATACACAATCAACCCTGCATAATGATCTAAATTCTCTTTGTTTAAATCGTCTGGATTATCGGTAAAGGAAATATTGATACCGCTCCTGAAATATTCCCTGGATAAAATACCCGCCAATTTATGGGAATCGTGGTTGGAGTTATTCTTATGTCCTAAAAAAAGGATCTCCATTCTTTTAGGCATATCATCTACAGTTTCAGATGACTTACTTTTACAGGAGCTAATTAAAATCCCAAAGGACATTACAATGGCTAGCTTAAGCCAAATTTTTTTGTTTTGCATTGTTAGTTTAATTAAGTTGAGTTTGGTTTTTTGTTGTTTAAAACCATACCTATTACATTATATTTAAGAGGTCGGTAACTTAAACAACATACCAAAATAGTGTTTTTTTTACACTTAAAAATTAATAACTATTTTTTTTGACTTTTTTTAACAAATTAATTCTAAGTGCGGTGTTTTTATGATTTTATAAAAAAACCGATTTTTAAAGGCTGGCTTTTGGTTAATACTAAATCAACAAATACTTTCTTATGAGCTTTGATAAATTTATTTTGAATCAATAATAATGCGTCTATAACTTGTTAATTCTGGCATGCCGTTATCCGCCACTTCACAAATTATATGGAAATTTTTTCCAGCGGAATCCAGAGGCAATTTAATACTAGCCTTGTTTGTATTGGCATTATCAATATTGATTTCCTTCTTATAAGTTCCAGCTTCTGGAATGATCCACCATTTAAAACTAAGTTGGTCTTTCTCCATATCAAATGATTTTGAAGCATCCAGCATAATTTCCTTGCCAGCTTTCTTTTTAATATCGATGGGAGCGATACTTTTATCGTTATTAACAATTATTATTGGGTTTCGATTTCCCTTTCCATCTTTGGCCCAGTCCATACGGGCGGCAAAATTGTTAAAAATAGCGGGATAAAAATATTTGAAATAATCTGTACTGATTTCATAGGGCTTTCCTGTATAATTGGTATAAGATTGCGTTAAGGTATCTCGACTTACGCCAAATTCAAAATAGCCACTCCAACTAACTTGTGTTGGTACATCTGGATTCGATAATCCTATTGGCATCACATGCATAAAAGCAGGAGTATCGCCTTCAACACCCCATTTATATTTGGGATATAATGCGCCAAGATTGCCATGGTTTTGAATGTGAAGCGCATAATGATCC
Organism: Confluentibacter flavum; assembly: GCF_002843175.1. Taxonomy (GTDB): domain Bacteria; phylum Bacteroidota; class Bacteroidia; order Flavobacteriales; family Flavobacteriaceae; genus Confluentibacter; species Confluentibacter flavum. The sequence goes on along the minus strand of NZ_PJEO01000019.1, from coordinate 24,890 downwards.
CAATTACTCTTGCCAATTTCGTTTTGATGCTTCCAAGCGGATTCATCCCAAAAAAACATAAGGTCTTTTTCAAATTTCCTCATCCATTGATGGGAGCTTTTGGCATATGAAATGGTATCTCCCTGCGACCATGGTCTGTCCTGATCGGTAATGGTATAAACACGGAATTTATTCAAAAAAGTCTTTAGCTCTTCAGGTGTTCGCTCTTTTTGTACACGCCAGATGGCTTGGGCAAAGGTGTTGCTACCACCCCAAACGGTAATCCAAATAGGGCGATTGTCATTTTCACTAGCTAAATCAATAATAAAATCACTTCCTTTTGAATTGTTGTCTTCACCAATGAACTTCATTCCCATTTTTGTACTACCGAGCATGGTTCGTGATCGCAAATAATCAGCGGTAGGCCAGTAACCAATTTTCTGCTTTGATTCATCGTCAGCAAATTTTTCCTGATTGGATCGTCTTTTCAAATTGGGCAAATCTTTTTCATAAGCATTCAACGCATCGTAAATAAGATCAATACGTTCTTTCCCGCCAGTATTGCTCCAACCTGTTGTAGCAATAAGCGCTTCAACCTCAAATTGGTCTACATGGGCTAGCAACCGGATGCTAGACTCCATATCATCGGGTTCAATATCATTGGGAGCAATATCGGTTAATACTACGATTCGTGGTTTTAATGTTTCGCTTAATATTGCTTTGTTTTTTTGCTGACAGACAGCAGGCGAAACTATAACAAGCAATAAGCTAAATATTATAAAAAGGCTTGATTTCATAAATCGAATATCCATGAACAACCGAAATTTAAAGTGGTGTAATCATTAAAACAAATTTTAATTTGCATAAATATAATAACTTCTAGGATATCATATTGAATTACACCTGAACACTTCCGTGAATTTAGAAAAAATTTAAGCAATGTAATAGAGTAATATCTTTAAAAAAATCCTGAGTTTATAGCTCAGGATTTATATATATTTAAAATAAGGAATTACTTTTTAATCACTACTTTTTTCCCATTATAAGTTACTGTTTTTGTAGGTATTGCTTTATCAATGCCTATCTCACTGTTCTCTTTTACAAACACAATATTAAAGGTTCTATTTTTAAGCATGCCTTCAAACGAGCCTTCTCTTTTATCAATATTTAGTGTTTGTTTTTTATTATCCCAATTAAATATAATATTAGAAAAAGCGCCTGTTTCATAATTATAGTTAGTACCTTCATCTTCATATAAAGTGAACTGTCCATCGGCACCTTCATATACTCTTATTTCAGTAACACCAGAGGGCTTATCCTCAGTACTTTGCATGAAATCGCCCATAGGAACTATAGAGCCTGCTTTTACAAAGAGTGGTATTTTAGAGATAGCTGCATCAGCTTTAACGGTTTGTCCGCCATCAAACTGTTTCCCTGTCCAAAAATCGAACCACTTGGTATCTTTAGGCAAATACACATCTAACTCGGTAACGCCTTCATCAGTAACCGGAGCTACTAAAAATGATGGTCCAAACATATACTCGTAATTCTGTTTTAAAGCCATCTCATCGTTGGCAAAATCCATGACCAAGGGGCGCATGATTGTACCATTATTAAACGTAATATCTGCCGCTTGAGAATAAATGTAAGGCAGTAAACGATAACGTAGGTTTAAATAATTCAAGGCTTCTTTTTCCATTTTTTCGCCATAACGCCAAAACTCGGTATTGGTTTGATAGCCATGGACTCTTTGCAAGGGAGCGAATGTTGCAAATTGAAACCATCTTAAAAAACGCTCTTGATATTCGGCACTTTCATATTGGCCGCCTCCAGGACGGAAGAAACCGCCCGCATCAAAGGTCCACCAAGGCATACCAGTAATAGACATATTCAGTCCACCTGTAATTTGTCGTTTTAAAGTTTCCCAATCATGACCAACATCACCGCTCCAAACTGCTGTGGAATAGCGTTGCTGACCCGAGAATCCGCTTCTGGTAAGAATAAAAACGCGTTCATCAGGCGCATCTTTACGCACCCCATCATAAATGGTTTTTGTAACATACATGGGGTACACATTTCGCACAACCTCACCGGGCATAGTACCATTATTAACCATTCTACCTTGAAGATCATCATTTTCAGGTTCTGTAGCATCTTGCCACCAACCATCAATTCCGAGCTTTAAAAGTTTATTGCTGAAATTTTGCCAATAGAAATCGGCTGCTTTTTGATCAAAAAAATCAACCCATTGTGTTTCTGGTATGTAAAACCCTTTTTCCGTAAATTCTTTCCCAAGCTCTGATACTGGATCTATTTTAGACCATACAGATACCATTAAACGCATATCCATATCGTGCAATTCCTGCACCATTTTTGCAGGATCTGGATAATTACTTTCATCAAATTTCATGGCATTCCAACCGTATTTGCCCCAGTATTGCCAATCTTGAACAATCATGTCGATAGGAAGTTTGCGCTTTCTAAATTCGCGCGCATTTTCCAATAATTCATCTTGGGTATTAAAACGCTCACGACAATGGATGTAACCCAAAGACCAAATGGGCATTAATGGTGCTTGCCCAGTCAAATTACGGTAATTTGAAATCACGGCATCGGCATTACCAGAAAACACCACATAATCTAAAACATTGGCAACTGGTGAACGAAATACGGTTTCATCTTCCACTTTTCTGTAGTAAACAACAGGTTTGTCGTTGCGCTCACCTGTTACAAGAATTTTATGCTCTCCAGCTTCCAATTCAATAAACTCACTGGTGGTAGGTGGCAACCAGGGATTTCTAAAATCTATGATATCTTTACCATCAATGGCCACTTGCCATCGTCTTGCCATTTTTTGACCAACATCTAATAAAAGCGCATATTTCCCTGATTCCTTGACCGTAAATGTTCCTGTAAATAGTCCTTCCTGCCGTCTTTCACGTCTGGTACCTTCGGTGGTTGTTACGTCAACCGAAATGGCTTCCCCATCCGTTCCTGCTGGTTTTAATTCAATAACTTGGTCTGCTGGATTAAAATCGGTCAATCCATAGTTATGCCAAAGCAAACCGTACCCTTTACTGGACATGATAAACGGTATGGAAATTTGTGTATTAACCTGCGTTAAACGTCGTGGTAATGTGCGGATATTTAAAAACCCGTCTTGAAACTGACCTGTACCATATAAATATTCATCTTTTGGGGATTCGAAAGCTTGCTCAACTATATAAGTTGGCTGACCTTGAACAGTGCTCGGAGTAAACACACGGCTACCCGGTTTTTCTGTTAAAAGAACTTTACCAGCAGTGTCTTTATAAGTCAATGCTCCTGTTTTTTTATCAATGGCCACTTTCATTTTTGAAGTACTGACTTCTAACTCCGAATCTGTTTCTGATACATTAAATTTAGGCACTTCTAATGAGGAAGTAAAAACCAGTTCTTCATGGTTTATATTTTTGAAATCTTTCCCGAATTGAATTCTAACGGCACCATCTGATAATGGAGTGATGTGCATTTCGCCTCCATCTAGGGAAACAATCACTTTATCAGGTTGCTTGGTGTGGTTTTTTACAGATTGCCCTATGCAAAATGCAGGTAATAGTAAAAAAATAAAAATCTTTTTTAATTTCATATTTAGTCATGTTTTAAAATAAGAATAAAAAAATTCCAAGCTAGAAGCTCGATTTTTTAAAATTATTTATTCTTGTTTATAAAATTATATTGGCATAAACTTTATTAAAATGTAAAAATAAAACAAAATAAAAGATTGATTACAAATAAGTTATATAATTGACTGAAATTTAGTTTATAAAAAAAATGTGCCATTTTAATAAAATAAATGACACACTTTAATTAACTAAATTTACTAACTAAAATTTTAATTATCCCAACCTGGTGTTTGAGTTATAGTTCCATCATTTCTAAGAATTTCACTTCTTTCAATAGGCAATAAATACATTTCAGGTAAAAATGTTCTATCTAACAATAAAACAGGTGTATATGTTTTAACATTACCATCTTTAATAATATCCATACCGTATATTGGTCTGTTTTCAATATCTTCTGCTATTTTCCATCTTTTAACATCCCACAATCTATGTTCTTCAAAAGCTAACTCAACTCTACGTTCATTATAGATTCTCTTTCTTAGGTCTTCACCAGTAACATTATCAGGTATAGCAGGCATATCAACACTAGTTCTTTCTCTTACTTTTGAAAGATAAAGTCTAGCTGTAGCTTCGTCACCTAATTCAAATTTAGCTTCGGCATAGTTAAGATAAATTTCACCTAAACGGAATATTATCCATGGGTTAGTATAATTTGTTTGCCAACTAATATCTGTATTGTCGTCTGGCATAAACTTTCTTATAATATAGTTTGAACGCGGATTATCACTACTTTGTTTGTAGGAATCAAATCCGTAAGTACTACCATTAGGTGATACCCACATTTCGAAAGTATCTCCATGATATTCACTTTCATCATGTATTACTGAAGCATCTAAACGAGGATCTCTATTAGCATAAGGATTTTGAGGATCATAACCAGAAGCAGGATTTATAGTTTTAGTATAAGTTTTACCAGAACCTGAATAAATAAAAGGAGGCTCTCCATTAGTCATATCATAATCGTCAACTAAGTTTTGTGATGGGCCATTACTGGACCACCATCCACCATACGCACCATAACGGCGTCCTAAATTATGCATAGGCGCTTGATGGAAATTAGTTGCTGAAAATTGTTTAGAAAAAATGATCTCATTGTTTGCAGATCCACTTGGTTGATTAAAAAGTTCCTCATAATCTCCATGTAATGTATATCCGCTAGTTAATAGAGCTTCAGCAGCATCAGCGGCTTTTTGCCATTTTGCAAGATCTTTAGTAGGACTGAATAGTGGGGAAGCAGCATATAAAAGCATACGAGATTTTAATGCTTTCGCAGCATCTCCAGTAGCTCTACCAAAATTACCATCAGATGATGCATATCTAGCAGGTAAATCAGCAATAGCAGCAGTTAAATCAGCTTCAATAAACGCAACACATTCAGCAAAAGTATTCCTTTCAAAACTATACTCATCACCTAAGTTATAAGTTTCTGTAATAATAGGTACACCACCAAATCTTTCAATAAATTGAAAATAAGTATAAGCTCTTAAAAATTTTGCTTCAGCAATTAATTGTGCTTTATTTCCAAATTCTAGACTAGTTTCCTCCATTTTGTCTAGAAAAAGATTGATTTTTCTAAGATAACTAAACCCCGTGTTCCAGAAATAAACATTTCCACCACCAGTCCAATGGGTATTAGCAACACTTGTAATATTATCAGGATTGATGTTACCTCTAGAGTAATTACCAATATCCCATGAAATGCTATTAAATGATTCATCTGTAGCTTTCATTTGCATATGTATTTTGTATCCATGTTGTATAACATTATACAAATTAGTATGGTATGCCTGTGTAAGTTTGGCATCATTCCATACTGATGCTTCGCTAATCTGATCGATTGGCGTAAGGTCGAGAATGTCATCGCTGCATGAATAACATGCGCAAATCACTGTAATTAATAAAATTAATTTTTTCATTTTCTTTCTTTTTTTTTAAAATTTAACATTAACTCCTAAGTTTATAGTTCTTAACTGTGGGTATGCCAATGCAGATGTGCCTTCAGGGTCGGAGAATTTCTTTTCTTTAGCCCAAGTAAGTAGGTTGAATCCACTAGCATAAAAACGAAGACTATTAACACCAGTAGAAGCTAATAATTTTTCTGGAATTGTCCAACCTATTTCCATACTTTTTAGCCTAACAAATGTGGCGTCAAATAAAAAGAATGTGTTACTTCCAGGTGCAAAACTATCTGCTCTAGGCATAGTGCCGTTTGGATTGCTTACAGTCCATCTATCGGCAGCTCTACCAACAAAACCATTAGTGAAATCGGCATTTCCGAAATTAGCGAAATCGCCATCATAGTGATATGCATTTGTTTGTCCTTGAAAGAATAGGTTTAAGTCAAAATTTTTATATTCAAAATTCATATTCATACCAAATATTATTTCTGGAGTGGTATTTTTATCAAATCTGAATTGATCATCAGCGTTAATTACGCCATCACCGTTGTAATCAATAATTTTTATGTCACCAACTTGTTGACCATTTTGGTGAGGATATGCATCCAATTCTGCTTGAGTATTGAAAATACCATCAGCTTGATAATATAAACCAGCACCTACAGGATGACCTTCTACGTTTTTCCATGGTGTATTAGGGTTTGGTACCTCGTCTAAAAACACAACATTGCTCTTTACATAACCCATATTAGCAGAAATATCGTATTTTAAATCTTTAATAGTGTTTTTATGGGTTATTATAATTTCGAACCCTTTATTATCTACTTTCCCAATATTTTCAGGTGGTAAATTAGGGAATCCTAAAATGGACGGTATAGAAAGATTTCTAGATGTTAAAATATCTTCTCTTTTTTCCATGAAATAAGTAAGATCTAACCCTAATAATCCATTCCAAAGTGAAGTTGATAACCCAAAATCTGTTTTGGTACTTACTTCCCAAGTTACATTAGGGTTAGGTAATGTGCCAGTGTTTAGACCAGGTGAATCACTGGTACCAAACGTATAATTACCTCCTAAAGAAAATAATTGTAAATATTGATATTGATTTATACGGTCGTTACCAACTTGTCCATGAGTAGCTCTCAATTTTAAGGTATTAACAAATGGAAGTGCGTCTTGAAAGAATTTTTCTTGAGATAAAACCCATCCAACTTGAACAACAGGGAAGAAGCCGTAACGTTTACCTTGTGGAAAATTTTGAGATCCTTCATAACGGAATGCAAACTCAAATAAGTATTTATCTTGAAATTCATAATTTAAACGACCTAAATAGTTATTACGAGCAGATGCTCCTGCATTACCACCATTGTTTTTATCATCTGGAACGTTACTTCCTGCATTAATTTGATCAATAGCTGGGCTAATAAAATTTCTTCTATAAGCAGAAATATAATTATCTGTATTTTGTTGTGTTTCTTGACCAACCATAGCTGCTATGTGATGGTCTCCAAAATTATTATCATAAGTAATTCTATAATTGAATAATTTAGTTGTATATCTGGTAAATCTCTCATTAAGCTCTACTGTTGAAGCACCAGTACCTTGTTTTAAATCATATTCTTGAGTGTTTACGTTATACTCATGGTATGTATAAGGTAAATTATAAGTTTTATTCCATACATGACTTAAATCATAATTGTAAGAAGCATCAACTCTTAAACCTTTTACAAAAGGAACTTTGTAACTAGCTGTAAATGAAGAATAAATAGGTTCATCATACGTTCTGTTATAACCTCTTTGATCTAGTAACAATGGACTTTCACCAAATCTACCAGGTGCTTTCAGTCCATTTGGATATCTAGCTACTAATAACGGGCTGGCTCGTAATGAGTTTGTAAAATTGGTATTATTGTTAACTATTGAGTAATTTCTCTTTGTAAAAATTCCACTAATGTTAGCTCCAATACTTAAATTTTCATTAATATTTACATCAATTTTTGCTCTAAAGTTAAATTGTTTGTACTCTGTAGGCATGTATTTAAAATCACCATCTTGAGTAGTAGTACCAAAAGACAATAAATATCTTACGGCTTCTGATCCACCATTTACTGACATGTTAACACGTTGTTGAAGAGAAAAATCTTTGCGTATTTCACCCATCCAATCTGTGTTTGGAAATAAAATAGGGTCTGATCCATCTCTATATTTTTGTATAGCCTCATCAGAATAAAAAGGAGTAAAAGTGGCAGGTCTACCAGCTCTATAATAGGCACCTTCATTATAAACTTGAGCGTATGTAACCGCATCCATCATATCTGGAATTTGAGTTGGACTACTAAACGCACTATTGTATGAAATACTAAATTGTGGTTTTCCTATATCTCCCTTTTTAGTTGTTACTAAAATAACACCATTACCACCACGTGCACCATATATAGCTGCAGAGGCATCTTTTAAAACAGAAATACTTTCAATATCATCTGGGTTTAGCCTTCCTATTAAACTACGCTCAACACCATCAATAATAATAAGAGGTGAATTATTTCCAGTAGTTCCATTACCACGAATTAAAATATTCGCATCATCTCTACCAGGCTCACCAGAACGTTGTACAGCAACTAAACCAGGTAATCTACCTTGAAGTGAAGCAGTAATGTTGGCGTTAGGACTCTTTGCTATTTCTTCTCCTTGTACATCAACAACAGAACCTGTAAGGGTTATTTTTTTCTGTGTACCATAACCAACAACAATGGTTTCTTCAAGGCTCGTGGCATCTGATGCTAATACAATATCAATTTTAGATCTATTATTAATAGCCACAGTTTGAGTTGTGTAACCTATGTAGCTAATTATTAATTGACCATCATTAGGAGCTGAAATTGTATAATTTCCATCAAAATCTGTTGTAGTTCCTGTGGATGTTCCAGCAACCAAAATGGTAGCGCCAAGTAATGGTTCTCCAAATTCATCTTTTACAGTTCCAGACACTTGGAATTGCGGGGGTTCTTCGTTAAGAATTGGTTCAGAGATTTTGTCATTTTCTACATAAGTGTTGGCTTGCACTTGAAGTAACAAAATAAAAAATAAAAAAAATAAATTGATTTTTAATTTAAAATTAGGAATAGACCAATAGTCAATACCGTTAGGATTGAGTTTTTTCATAGTTTAGTATAAATATTTAGTTTAGTTAAAAAAATTTAATACTCGAAAGTGTTGGTTGCCTCATCGAATATTATTGAGTTAATTTCATTTGTTTTAATTTTTTGTCATAGGCATTTATTTTATTAGTGTTTATAAAAAATATTACCATTTTAATTAGTAATTATTGCTAGAACCGTTTACAATAAGAGTTTTAATCCTCCCTTAATAACTCTAAGTGCTATAAGAAACGTTATTTGTATGCTCTTACATTGTTGTAAACCACACATGAAGGCTATTATAAACAAATAATTTAGCGGAAGTTGTAAGTTACAAATTTTCTCATTTGTTCATAATGGCATTAAATTTTGTTGACATTATGTAAGTTGCGATAATGGTCAATAATGATTTATAATAGGTATTAAACAATATTTTATAGCCAATTCATTGCCCTGTCTTAAAGCAGATACCAATTTTTCATTAATGGAACTTATATTTTTTACAACACATTTTATATTCACTTTTTTACCGCACTTTACTTTAACTACTCTTAATGAGCAGTATTACAATTATACAACTTATCAAAAGGCATTTCTTCTAAAAATTTGACCATTATTGATACTTTTTTTGCCCTATAAGTAAAAGTGAACAGTATATTAAACATATTAAGCATAAAATCCTATAGATTATATTATTTGAATTTTATGAAAATTGCGGACTTTAAAAACCATACATAGTCTAATACTGAATCTATATTTGAATTTCATTAATAATTTTTACCATTTGAAGAAAAAATAGAATTCAAGACTAGAAACAAAAAGTGTTTGAAGTTTATTTAAAAAGTCTATATTGATATAAAAGCGGCTTTATAAGGATTATATATCAATCCCAAATGCCAATTTATAATGTTTTTCGCTATTCTATTTGAACTGCATGAAAATGAATAAGCAGAGTATTTAAAAGATATTTTTTTAACTAAAGTGTTTTTTTTATCTTATTTTCTCTCGATATAAAATCAATTTACTATTTTTCTAGTTGCAATTAGCTTTTTATTAAAAACTTTTTATGAAACTTCATTTTATAGACAGAAGCTGTTTAGATAATACTTCTTTTAGCACTCAGGTTAATAAAATGCCTTATTTTTTAAAAATATGGCATTATCACCCAGAGCTAGAACTTGGGCTTAATTTAGAAAGTGAGGGCACCCGTTTTATAGGTGATAGTATAGAAAAATTCGAACCTGGGGAACTTATTTTAATTGGAGAAAACTTGCCACATATGTGGTTAAATGATGAAAAATATTTTAAAAAGGACTCCAGCCTTTTGGCTAGAAATATAGGGGTTCATTTCAAAAAAAACTATTTAGGAAACACTTTTTTTCATACGTCAGAAATGTCACATATTTTAGACCTTTTCAATAGGGCTCAATTTGGGATTAAATTTCTAAAAATTGACAAAGAAACAATTGAAGAAATTCAAGAAATGTCAGAGCTTGAGGGGTTTGATAAATCTATAAAGTTTTTAATGATTCTTAACAAATTGTCTAGGCATAAAGACTATAAGTTATTAGCTAGTGAAGGATATGTCAATTCATTCAGAATAAATAAAAATGAGACCTTAGATAAAGTTTATGCATATATATTTAAGAACTTTAAGAAGGAAATTACTCTGCAATGTGTTGCCGATATAGCACATATGAATTCCTCTGCTTTTAGCCGGTTTTTTAAGAGAGTAAACAGTAAAACCTTTTCTAAATATATAACAGAAATTAGAATAGGTTATGCCTGTAAACTATTGATCGAAAACAAATATAATATTAACGAGATATGCTACGAATCTGGTTTTAATAATATTTCTAATTTTAACAGAAAGTTTAAATTAATTATGAAATGCTCTCCTTCAACATATATAAAGCAACATGAGAAATAATATTTTTGGGTTTTGGAAGATGACAAACAAATTACTCTCAGAGATATTTTGGAATGACATTATATATTATAGAAATATCGTCATTGCGAATAGGAACAGCGAAGCAATCGTTTAATTACAGCTCTACCTTATTTCAAAACAAAATGAGCTTCAAAAGTCAATTCTTATAAAATAAATTTATCCAAATAGATCTAGAAATTCTATAATTAATAGTGGCTAATAAAAACGCTGTAGCGGTAATAATTAAGAAAACTTTTAAAGGCGAAAAATCAATAAATACCCAAAATACAATAAGACTTGCTATCATTTGTGCAGCAGCAAGTGCTTAACAAACAAACATGGCTCCAAAAAAGAAGCCAGTTTCTTTTTCGAATTTAAAATCACATTCCTAACATCTATCATTTATTGCTGGTATTTTAAATAATAGAATATTTCCTTTAGCATCAGAGCTCTGTTCGTATGCGGGTTTGACACCAATTATAAGGCAATCGGGCAGCGGTGTACGTTCAAGGCCAAGGATAAATAAAATGGGGAACGGTAGATTGAGGAAAGTTTTGTTTATGTGCAGCTTTGCGGCAAGCAGGCATAACAAAGCCTGTCGGGAAATTTATATCAGGATCGTTGCAAAGGGTAAGAGTAAAAAACTGGCACTGACCGCGGTATGCAATAAACTGTCGAAACAGGCTTTTGCAATTGCAAAATAAGGGCTTATATATGAGGATACGTCAGAAGTAAATGGTGAGAAATTAATACTTTATTATTTGTTTTTCACCACAGTACTTGTTAGGTAAAGTATTTTATTATTCATTTGAGTTCAAATATTCATACTTAACTAAATCGTTTTTGTCCTTTATTTCAAATATTTTGCCATCTTTTATAACGAAATTTTTATCTGTTATCTCAAGTACGTCATAATAATAATGGTCAGTCAAGATTATGCCTTTTGATTTTTTAAGTTCGAGTAGTAAACCTTTTATCACATCTTTGTAAATAGGCTCAATCATTGAAAACGGTTCGTCCAACATTAAGAACTGATGACTTAGACTTCCTATAATCAGTAACTCAAGATAGCGTAATTGTCCCAAAGATAATTTTCCAACTTTTATTTTTTCAAAACTCGATACTTGCGGGGAATAGAAAATCTTGTCTTGCTCTTCTCCATTAGGAAAAAACAAAGGAATTATTTCTCTAACTCTCTGTTCTTTAGGCAAAAAAGTGTCTTGAGGTAAGTAACCTATTCTTTTTGATGAAATAACCTTTCTTTGAGGAATGATTTCTGAATTTATTTCTATCAGAATAGAATCAGCTTTTACTGTTCCAAATATTAGTTTTAATAACGTTGATTTCCCAGTTCCGTTGCGACCAAATATTCCAATTATTTCTCCAACTTTACAATCAAGATTGATATTCTTTAAAATTATTTTCTTTCCGTAAGATTTGTTAAGGTTGGTTACTTTTAATAAATCCATTTATCTAAATATTAAGTAGATTAGAAATATTAAAATGGAAATAGATGTGTTAAGTAACCACACTTTTTTTAAAAGGTCAGTTTTTTTAAATCCTAGATTATAATATGCATAATATTCATTCTTTTTGAAAGTCTGATAGCCTAAATAACCGATTAAAATACCATATGAAGAAAAAACAACTACACTCCATAAAAATCCAGACATTAATCCGAAAATCAGACAAAAAGGAACGTTGAACATATTAATATCCAAAAAGTATTTTGAAATAGCTTTACTGTACATTCTTTGCAATAAATTTCATTTTGGATACGGATTTCATATTTTGCCTAACGTTGAGTGTATGCAGCGTTCGGGAGTTCGTGACCACTTCACTATTCACCGTTACTGCCCTTGCCAGCGAGCTCTGAACTTGCAAATTGCTCTGAAACCCGCTGTGTTGTATCCAGTTACTATCAGGCTTACTTATTGATTTTAAAGGGTTTTATCGAACTTGAGAATTGTATGGTTTGAGGAATGGTTTGATAGTTATTAAGCACCCCAATTGCCGTGCCTCCTACACCAGTAGTCTGGTAGTCGAAATTGAATGTGACACCATCCGATTTGATCAATTGATAGTTGTATTTTGCCTTTGACAAATTTTCGGTACTGTAATTATAGGTATTAAAATTGAATGGTTTATCTGCCGAGAACTCAATTCCGATTCCTTCAGCATTTGTCAGTCGCACATAGTGGTTGTCAGTGCGCAAGCCAGTATCCTGAGGAATCAAATACGGTACAAACATGGCATCAACTGTCGACTGATAAAGCCCAATACGATACCCAGTTTTGCGGTCGGGGTAATTCTCCTGCGGCCCACGTCCAAACCATTCTACATGTTGCATTTGGTCATTGAATACCCATTTTGTTCCGATGCGTGGCAACATCATGGGCATTCTTCCATGCGGATTAATCGTGTGCTGTAAACTAATGTCGCCGTCGGGCGAAATTGTATAAATCATCTCATTTTCGAAGCCAGCCCTGCCTGAATTTCCAAAAAGAGCAATGTCGCGAATACTTACAATGACGTTTTCATCTTTATTTTCAACCCGAAAAGATTCAAGTTTTGAATTCATATTATCCAGACCGATGGCATACCATGAAGCAGCAACCATCGTTCCGTAGCCTTGCGTTCTGGCTGAACCAGCGGTCCAGTCGTCCAGTTCGTTTGCCAGAGGCGCACGCCAAACATTGAGTTGCGCTCCCTGTTTCAGCAATTCTAAACCCATGTATTTCATGGAGTACAATTGTCCATCGGCTTTATTAAAGGTATAATCGAAATTTACTCCGGATACCATCAAATGTTGCTCATTATCTGTTACTTTTAAAGGATTGGTCTGCTGCTGTACCAATTTTTTATCGGCAGGAATAATCCATGGCAATTCCAATTGATCCCAATACAGCTCAAAACCTTTCGGCGTCCATTGTGTAGCTTCTTTCGAATGAAAACTAACGGTTACCAAATAGGTTGCACCGGCTTTTAGCTGAAGCTTTGGGATAGGAAGCACGTAGAATTTTTTTGCTTCTGGTTCAACATCCACCTCCAATTTTCCAGAAGCTATTGATATGCCGTTTTCCTCCAGATTCCAACGTGCTTCAAAGGCATTCGTATTGGTAAAAAAGTTTCGGTTCTGCACTTCAATTTCCATTTTTTCGGAATTGCTCCATTTTACAGAAATGGGTTGAGCCGACTTTTTTATTTGCCACATTTCAGGCTGCGGAACCCGATCGGGAAAAATACTTCCATAGGTACGCGCGCCAATTCCATAGCTGAAAAACTCGCCTTCGTTTTGCTCCTGTTCAAAATCAAGCCACAAAGCTGCACGATTTTTCAAGTCTGGTTTTGCTGTAAATAAATCATTGATTTCTATGGCTTCTGGGAAAATACCCACCTGATCGATAATGGCATCGCACAAATAACTGGAGGTATGCTGACCATGTGTCTCGGCATTCTTGCCCACATTAAGAGGAAAAGGAAAATTGGTAATGTTCCCAGTGACCGGTTCTTCAGCCACCTTTTTATTGTCTATATATAGTGATATCGATTTCCCATTATAAATGCCTGCAACATGATGCCAGTTTTGTGTCCAATCGCTTGGTAATTCAGCACTGACGACTGTTTTTCTCGAATTGTAAATTCTCGCAGTATTGATGTAGAAATCGAGAGAGTTATCACCATTTTGCTGCAAACCAAATTGATAGTTTCCTTTGGTGAGCAGTGTGCCGCCCATTTTCATTAAATCGCGTGGAAAAATCCAAAGCGAAACTGTTAGTTCATCACCCGAGACTTCAATATTTTTATCCTGATAAACTTCCACCCACTGATCGTGACCATTCAGATCAATGCCTTTGCCATCGTGTCCGGCAACCAGTTTGGCGCGTCCCATGATGTGGGTTGCGACCTTGTTTGGGGAAGAATCTGTCAATTTGCGAACTGGTTCGCGCAAACCCGGGCTCACGAAATCCCAAATTGCTCCGCCCATGATGCGTGGGTACTGGTAAATCACATCCCAGTATTCGTCCAGTCCGCCACCGGCATTTCCAGCCACCGAAAGGTATTCGTCCAGAAACGATGGTCGCGAATCAACACTTTCAGGAACCATCCCCACCTGATTTTTGAGTTCAAAAGGTGTTGGGTAACGTGGCCCGATAATCTCTTCGCAGTCATGCGCAAAAGCATTTCCGCCATACATCCAATATCGTGTAGTATCGTATTTCCGTCCTTCATCAATCACGGCACAAATATTTTTCCCTTCGCCACTTTCGTTTCCGGCACTCCAAAAAAGAATGGATGGATGATTTCGATCGTGCAATACCATTTTGCGAACCCGCTCGCGGTACATGGGTTCCCAGTCTGGATTATTGCCAAGGGATTCTGTAGCATGTGCTTCAACTCCTGCTTCGTCAATAATATAGAATCCATATTCGTCTGCCAGTTCCAGATAACGTTTTACAGGTGGATAGTGTGATATGCGTACACAATTTATATTGAATTGTTTAAACAGTTCAAAATCTTTTCTGATGGTGGCTTCGTCCATGGTATGTCCCAAAGTGGGGTGTTGCATGTGCGTATTGATGCCGTTAAGTTTTATCGCCTTGCCATTGAGGTAGAAAACCTGATTGCGGATTTCAGTCTCTTTAAAACCAATACGACCCGTAATTACTTCTTCGGTTTTTCCTTCAGTGTTTATTAATTCCATGGTTAACCGATAGAGATTGGGCGTTTCTGCGGTCCACTTTTTAGGATTTAATACTTCTGATGACATATTAATAATTTGTTTATTATCAGCAGTTATTTGAACAGCATCAGAAGTAAAATTCTGAACCAACACATTGTCTGAATTAAACAGCGAGGTTCTAACCTTGTAGTTCTGTTTATCGGTTTTCGATTGGTTGTTTACCGTAATCTGCAAATTCAGTTGTGCGTTCTCATAGTTTTCGTCCAGGTCGGTAGTGGCATACCAATCGAAGATATGTATATCCGATTTTGCATACAGCCAAACATCATCGAAAATACCAGCCAGTCGCCAATAGTCCTGACTTTCGAGATACACACCATCTGAATATTTAATGACGTTGACGGCAATGGTATTTTTTCCTGGTTTCAGGAAACTGGTAATATCATATTCTGCAGGCTCTTGCGCACCTTCATTGTAGCCCACTTCCTGTCCGTTGATCCATACAAATGATGCCGAAGCGGTTTTCTCCATGCGCAAAAAAATGCGGTTGTTTTTCCAATTTGCTGGTATGGTAAATGTTTTGCGATATGAGCCAGTCGGGTTGTATTCGCGCGGAACAAAAGGCGGATTGGATTTAAATGGGTGTGCAACATTTCGGAACAAAGGATCGCCAAAACCCTGCATCTCCCAGTTGGAGGGAACGGTGATGTCAGACCATTTTTGATCATTAAAATTTGATTTAAAAAAGTCGTTGGGTGTACCTTCCGGAGTATTGGCAAAATGGAATTTCCACCTTCCATTCAACGAAAGCACATTTTCTGACTTCGATTTCTGAAGATTTAATGCTTCATCAACAGATTTAAAAGGAATAGAAACCGTGTGACCTTCAGTCTGGTTGATTTCAAATACCGCTGTATTTTCGATGAAAGAATAAACGTTCGTAAATTTCGATTGCTGTGCAGACATTGTAAAACTTGCCAGAGTGATAAATAAACCAACTATTTTTTTCATGCCCGATTACGTTTTTATATTGATGGAAGACTATATTTTTTGTCGAAGATAGACAAAAAAAAGCTTTGCTTTATCTGTTCTGATTCAGAAAATTGCGCAAACGTTTGCACTAAGGTTTGCGCTCGTAAAAAATGTTTAGGAACATTCTTTACCAAATATAATCATGGATATTCCCAAGCTCTCGCTCAGGATTTATTGTATATCATAATTGTTCATTATAATTATTCCTCTGGATGCATGAAGCGTTGTTTAGCCAATAATTCTTCTTCGGTTTCAACATGGTCTTCATCTGGCACACAACAATCCACAGGGCATACCGCAGCACATTGAGGCTCATCATGGAATCCTTTACACTCGGTACATTTATCTGGTACAATATAGTAAATCTCATCACTTATAGGTTCTTGAGCATCCTCGGCATCAACTTCCTTACCGTTGGTTAATACCACTTTACCCTTTAAACTTGTACCGTCTTTGTAGCGCCAATCGTCTGCGCCTTCATATATTGCCGTATTCGGGCATTCAGGTTCGCAAGCACCACAGTTTATACATTCGTCTGTTATAATAATTGCCATAGCATTTCTTTTTATATTATTCCTTTAAACTTATCATAAAAGTAAGTTTAAAAAAAGGTCGTTCATTACATTTTTCTAACTTTGCATGGCAAAAATAACGCCAAAACCATTCATAACCAAACTTAGGATGAATTTACAGCAAAGAATTAACGCTTTTGTAAAATTAGGAGATTTTTTAAGTCAATTTTCTAATGAATCTATTCATATAAAAAATAATGTTGAACACAACGGTTTGTTTTTTGACGGCTTTAAGCACCAAATAAAATTAGCCGAAGAATACAATGGTTGGTTCACCAAAGAAAATATTCTATTTGCCGTGGAAGGTTGGGCAAATTTGTTGACCGAAAACAACTTAATCACCTGGCTAAAACCATACAACATTGAAAGCATTCAGCAAAAACGTGTAGCTATTATTATGGCCGGAAATATTCCGCTAGTTGGATTTCATGATTTTTTATCGGTGTTGGTTGCAGGGCATCAAGTGATTGTAAAACAATCATCAAATGACAAACACCTACTGCCCTATTTAGCTAAATATTTGGAATATGTTGAACCAAGTTTTAAAGGATTGATAAGCTTTACTGAGGAAAAATTAGAACAGTTTGATGCGGTTATTGCTACAGGAAGCAATAATACTGCCCGATATTTTGAATATTATTTTAAGGAGAAACCATCCATTATAAGAAATAATAGAAACTCGGTGGCTGTTTTACTGGGAACGGAAACGCCTGAAGAACTAAAAAAGCTATCGGAAGATATTTTTAGATATTACGGTCTTGGTTGTAGAAATGTCTCTAAATTATTTGTTCCAAGAGACTATAATTTTAATGCTTTTTTTGAATCGGTTTACCATTGGCATCCCATTATAGACAAAGCAAAATATGCTAACAATTATGATTATAACAAAGCTGTCTATTTGATGAGCGAATTCGATATGCTGGAGAATGGATTTTTAATGATTAAAGAAGATGAAAGTTTCTCGTCCCCCATTGCCACTGTTTTTTACGAATTTTACGATTCGTTGGAGGCATTGAAAGAAACCTTGAATTCTAAAAAAGAGCAAATACAATGTGTTGTTTCAAACGGATTTATGGAAAACGAAATTCCATTTGGGAAGACTCAGAAACCCGAACTTTGGGATTATGCCGATAACGTTGATTCCATTGAATTTTTATTATCGATTTAACAAAAAAATTATTGATTTTATACCTCAAAATATACAATTAATTAGCAACTTTGCATCTTTAAAATTTCCCATCCTCAATCCTTCCCTAAGGGAAGGAAGACAGGAAATGAAAATAAATTATTAACCAAAAAAAACGACCCTTTAAATTCCCTTTCCTTTGGAAAGGGCTAGGGATAGGAAAATGAAAAAACATAACTTTAGTGCAGGACCAAGTATTTTACCACAAGAAGTAATCATGAAGTCTTCAGAGGCTGTTCTTGATTTCAACAATGATGGTTTATCCATATTAGAAATATCGCATAGAAGCAAAGCTTTTATTGATGTTATGGAAAAAGCAAGGTCTTTGGCATTGGAATTAATGGGACTTGAAGGCAAAGGTTATAAAGCATTATTTTTACAAGGTGGCGCAAGTACCCAATTTTTAATGGTAGCCATGAATCTTTTAGAAAAAAGAGCTGGTTATTTAAATACTGGTACTTGGAGTTCTAAAGCTATTAAAGAAGCTAAAAAATTAGATGATATTTATGAGGTTGCCTCTTCCAAAGAAGCAAACTTTAATTATATCCCTAAGGAATATGATATTCCTTCAGATTACGATTATTTCCATTGCACATCAAACAACACCATTTTTGGAACGCAATTAAAATCGTTTCCAAAATGCGAAATCCCAATGGTCTGTGATATGAGTAGCGATATTTTTTCCCGTCAGTTGGATTATTCCCAATTTGGTTTAATCTATGCTGGTGCACAAAAAAATATGGGCCCAGCAGGTACGACATTGGTTGTTGTAAAAGAAGATATTCTTGGTAAAGTGTCCCGTAACATCCCTTCTATTATGGATTACAAAGTTCATATTGAGAATGGCAGTATGTTTAATACACCTCCAGTTTTTGCAGTTTATACCTCTATGCTAACTTTAGAATGGTTAAAAAATCTAGGTGGTTTAAAAGGCATTGAAGATTTAAATGAGAAAAAAGCTAGATTAATGTATTCTGAAATTGATTTAAATCCATTATTCAAAGGATTTGCAGCAAAAGAAGATCGTTCATTCATGAATGCCACATTCACTTTAGAAAACGAAAACTTAAAAGAAACATTTGAAACCATGCTTAAAGAAGCTGGCATTAGTGGCTTAAACGGACACAGAAGTGTTGGTGGCTATAGAGCATCTATGTACAATGCATTACCTATAGAAAGTGTAAAAGCACTTGTTGAAGTCATGAGTGAACTAGAGAGTAAAGCATAAAATGAGTTTACAGTTTTCAGTGGCAGTTTTCAATGCTCACTCAAACTCATAAAAAAAATAAAATTAATCCGAAGTAAAAGTATAATCGTTCTTAAACTTTTAACTTTTAACTTTTAACTTTTAACTTTTAACAAAAAAAATGAAAGTATTAGCAAACGACGGTATTTCACAAAGTGGTAAAGATGCCTTAGAAAAAGGTGGTTATGAAGTGATTACTACAACTGTAGCACAAGAACAATTAGCAAATTATATTAATGAAAAAGGCATTGACGTACTATTGGTACGTAGTGCAACTACGGTTAGAAAAGATTTAATAGACACCTGCCCAAGTATAAAAATAATTGGTCGTGGCGGTGTAGGTATGGATAATATTGATGTGGACTATGCGAAATCAAAAGGCATTCACGTTATTAATACACCAGCGTCATCATCACATTCTGTTGCCGAATTGGTATTTGGCCATTTCTATGGACTAGCACGTTTTTTACACCAATCCAATAGAGATATGCCTCTAGAAGGTGATGTTAGCTTTGGTAAATTGAAAAAAGCATATGCCAAAGGTGTTGAATTAAAAGGAAAAACGTTAGGCGTTATAGGTTTTGGACGTATTGGCCAAGCAACAGCTAAAGTAGGTTTAGGTGCTGGCATGAAAGTTGTTGCATTCGATCCTTTTATTGAAAAAGCGAATTTGGAATTGGACTTTTTTGACGGACAAAAAGTAAATTTTGATATTAAAACGATTTCTAAGGAAGACGTTTTAAAACAATCAGATTTCATCACGTTACACGTGCCTGCGCAAGATGGTTACGTTATTAGCAAAAATGAATTCGACATGATGAAAGATGGCGTGTATATTGCTAATGCAGCTCGTGGCGGTGTTATAGACGAAGTAGCACTTGTTGAAGCTATTTTGAGTGGGAAGATTGCTGGTGCAGCTTTAGATGTGTTTGAAAAAGAGCCTAAACCAGAAATTACTTTATTAATGAATTCTGGCTTGTCGTTAACACCTCATATTGGTGCAGCTACGGAAGAAGCGCAAGACAGAATTGGGACAGAATTAGCGGCTCAAATTATTGGCATATTAGGTTAAAAATCATATTATTATAATTTTAAATTAAAACTTCTAGCAGCCATGTTAGAAGTTTTTTTTTGTACATTCAAATCTGTATTTAAAAAATAAAACTATGACTGGAATATTAGATTTACTAAACAGCGATTTAGGAAAAACAATCGTTAGTGGTGTTTCCAATGAAACCAATCAACCACAAAGCAAAACACAAGATGTTTTAACCATGGCATTGCCCGTTTTAATGGCTGCCATGAAACGTAATGCCGCTACGCCACAAGGTGCAGAAGGACTTATGAGTGCTTTAAATAGCAAACACGATGGCAGTATTTTAGATAATATAGGTGGCTTGTTTAGTGGTGGCGTTGGCAACGATGTTATGGAAGATGGCAGTAAAATACTAGGCCATGTTTTGGGTAGTAAACAACAAAACGTACAAATGGCAATAAGTCAAAAATCGGGTATCGATGTTAATTCCGTTGCTCAAATATTAAAAGTAGCTGCTCCCATTTTATTAGGCGTTTTAGGTAATCAAGCTAAAAAACAACATGTCAATAGCCCTAGTGGTTTAGAAAGTTTACTTGGTGGTATGCTTGGTGGTAATTCTGCTAAAAATGAACAAAGTTTTTTAGAATCTATTTTGGATGCTGATGGCGATGGTAGTGTTATTGATGATGTTACAGGCATGGTTCTAGGAGGTAAAAATCAAAAAAAAGGAGGTCTAGGTGGTCTTTTAGGAGGACTCTTTGGAAGAAAGTAAAGAATAGAGTTCATAGATATATAAATACCAAACATACAAGTGTTTGGTATTTTTTTGTTAAAAGTCACTCATAAACAAGTATTTAAAGAATGATTTTTGTAACTTTAATTGGCCAGTTTTTGAGTGTCGCTCAATGAAAACCAGTGTTCCCTCATTATGTCTTTTAAAATATAATATAGGGTAATACTTTTGGATTATAATTCATTAAAAAATAACGACTATGAAAACAATATTATATATACTACTGCTTTTTGGCTTTATAATTGGCTGTAACACCACAAAGCCCATAGCTTCACAAACCAACGAAAAATTAGCGAATGCCAAATTAAGTGACACCATTACAATAGAGAACGATTCCTTAGAATATCAAATCATTATTATTGAGCCTGGTTTTAATGCATGGTTGGTAGGCAATGCAAGACCAGAAGGGTTTTATTCTCAAACATTATTGGAAAACAGGAATATTATTTATGTGAATGAATGGAATAGAAGAGCTGCAAATCCTATTCAGTTCAACGGCAACCTCTACCAAATGCAAATTGATTACAGTTACGGCATAGACTATGGTTATGAAGTTAATTATAAGCTCTATAATTATTTTATTTACTTCCAGTTAACTTATAACCAAAGATTAGGTCCTTTTACGCCAAGAATTTAATCGCTTTCCTTATTTTTGCAATTAAATTGCATCTGTGAATAAGTTAAAAGAACGTTGGGGCATAGAATCTAATTTTCAAATAGCCATCATTTTTATTGTGTTTGCTGTTACTGGCTCTACAGCATCATATATTGGGAAACCTATTTTAGGTTATTTGAATATCACTCCTGATACGTTTAATTCAATATTATATTGGACTATTAGAATATTGCTACTTTTTATTATGTATCAATTTCTATTGGTTTTTTTTGGTTGGCTTTTTGGTCAACATAAATTCTTCTGGAATTTTGAAAAAAAAATGCTTAGCAGATTAGGATTTAAACGCTTTTTTAGTTGATGTTATTGAAGAAACAACATATTACATTTAAAATTTCTGCTTTTGCTTTAGCATTATTTTTACTTGGCCCTACATTTGTGAAATTCAATCATATATTCGCTCATCACAAACATGATATTTGTTTAGGTGAAAAATCCACGCATTTACACGAATTAAATACAGACTGCGATTTTTACAAGTTTAAACTAAACAACACATATACCTATACCTATTTCGAGTTTAACTTATTTACTCCTAAAGAACAAACTTTAGGTATCATTTCCCAATATCAATTCCTTAGTAAGTACCAACGCTTACAAATTGCCCTTCGCGGACCTCCCGTTTTAATTTAATAATACATTATTAAGCCAATCTATTTGGCATCAAAATCATTATTAAATTAAAAAAATATAAGTATGCGATTATTTTTAAATACATTGCTATTACTAGCAATTACCAATATATACTCTCAAAGTTCTATAAAAGGTTCCGTTATGGATGCTCATACAAATGAAGGTTTGGCGTTTGTTAATATCTATATTACTGACCTTGAAAAAGGAACAACAACCAATGAAAATGGTATGTTTCAAATTGACAACATACCATCTGGAAAGCACACCATGCAAGTGTCCATTATAGGCTATGAAACACAATCCATAAACATCTTTATTCCAAATTCAAACGATTTTACAATCCGTTTAATGCCTTCAGCCATTGAGATGGAAGGTGTTATAATCTCTACACCATTTCACAAACTTCAAAGTGAAAATGTTATGAAAGTGGAACAAGAAAGTGTAAAAAACTTAAAAGCAAGTGGTGCCGTAAATTTAGCCGATGGTATTTCCAATATAGCTGGTGTTGAAAGTGTTACAACAGGACTAAGTATTGGCAAGCCCGTTATAAGGGGTTTAAGTTCTAATAGGGTTTTGGTTTACGCACAAGGCGTCCGTTTAGAAAATCAACAATTTGGCGCCGAACATGGTTTAGGCATAAGCGATAACGGTATTGAAAGCATTGAAGTCATTAAAGGTCCTGCTTCCCTATTATATGGAAGTGATGCTTTAGGAGGTGTGCTATATTTAAATCCTGAAAGATTTGCACCCACAAACACGTCGGCAGGCGATTTTGGTGGAACCTATTTTAGCAATACCAAAGGCTATAATACCAATGCGGGTTTTAAATCATCTGAAGATCATTTTAAATTTTTATTTAGAGGAAGTCTGACTGAACACTCCGATTATAAAACCAACGATTACAGAGTTACCAACACACGCTTTAGAGAACAAGATTTTAAAGCTGGTATTGGCTATCAGGACCAAGGTTTTAAAACAGAATTTAGATACAATGTAAACCACTCTAAATTGGGCATTCCAGAAGATATTGGAGAGCAATCTATCCTAAGAACCCCTTTGCTTCCTTTTCAAGAAATTACCAATCATGTGTTCAGTTCAAAATCAACCGTATATCTTAACAATTCTAGATTAGACATCAATTTAGGGTATATATATAATGATAGAAAAGAGTTTGAAGAACACCATCATGATGAAGAGGAAGAGGAAGAACATGAAGAAGATGAAGATGAGGATGAGGTCTTAGAAGCTGCTCTTCACATGAAATTAAAAACAGCCAATTACGATGTGAAATATCATTTACCAACACTAGGAAAATTTGAAAC
This sequence comes from Confluentibacter flavum, assembly GCF_002843175.1. GTDB lineage: Bacteria > Bacteroidota > Bacteroidia > Flavobacteriales > Flavobacteriaceae > Confluentibacter > Confluentibacter flavum. The sequence goes on along the minus strand of NZ_PJEO01000019.1, from coordinate 1,104 downwards.
CATAGTCGGTATGCAAGGCATGAATCAGGTAAATACCAACTATGGCGAGGAAACATTAATTCCTGATGCTACTACCAATGATTTTGGCATATTGGGTGTTTCGCACGTTCATTTTGACAAAACAGATTTACAATTGGGTGTTCGTTATGATAATAGACATATTAATATTCAATCTGGTGCCATACAAAAAAGCTTCAATAGCTTTAATGGTGCCGCAGGCATTAAAACCAATATTGCCAAAAACATAATCACTAGAATAAATTTATCAACAGGCTTTAGAGCTCCTAATTTAGCAGAATTAACATCCGATGGTACACACGAAGGCACAAATAGGTACGAAATTGGTAATCCTGACCTAAAAAATGAACAAAATTTCCAAAGTGATATCAATTTTGAATTTAAAAATGAGCATGTTGAGTTTTTTGTGAACGGATTTTATAATAAAGTCAATAACTACATTTTCTTATCCCCAGATGGAACTGTCATTGAAGGAGACCCTGTTTTTGTTTATTTACAAGATGATGCTAGATTGTATGGTGGTGAAGTTGGGCTACATATTCACCCACATCCTTTAGATTGGTTACATATAGAATCCAGTTTTGAAACCGTGACAGGAAAACAAAAAAATGATGCCTACTTGCCATTAATCCCTGCCAACTCCATATCAAATATTATTAGGGTAGAATTTGAAAAAACTTGGCTAAAACAAGGCTATGCATTTTTAAAACTAAAATCTACATTTACGCAAAACAATGTTGGAGTTTTCGAAACCGATACTGCTGGATATAGCTTATTAAGTGCGGGATTGGGTGGTACTTTTTCTTTATTTAAAAACGAAGCAACCATTACATTATCTGGCACTAACTTAACCAATGTAACTTATATAAATCACTTATCAAGGCTCAAACCTGATGGCATTTTTAATATGGGAAGAAATATAAATATTGGTATTACGTATCAATGACTAGTCCTAAAAAATCGATACAGGTTATTAGACAAAAATAGATTAATTAAACAGCATCAAAAACGTTTTTGATGCTGTATTTAGTTTTATAGGTTTTCATTTTAAGTTTGTTTTGCTGGTGCATTAGATTTGGAGTCAGC
>NZ_PJEO01000002.1 GCF_002843175.1 Confluentibacter flavum | reverse complement strand
AGTTAATTATGTAGTTCAAATTCATTTGCGACAAAGTCGATACCATTGTTCATTTGCTTTCAAAATTTTATAGATTGCCTCTGGCTTATCAGCAGCAGGTTCCACATGAGTTATCGCCCAATTGGGAAAGCACATTTCAATTTCTTTACGACTTGCTCCGCTCGGCAAAAAGGCTCGCCATTTAGGGTCCCATACAAGTAAAAGTATTATCGCATCTTGAGCAGCAATATTATTTATTGCCTTTCCCATTGCAATTCGTTGTGAACTACTCAATCCATGGAAAGTTCCGGTGTCTAAAAGTAATTTATAGCCGTTTCCAATTTTGTGAAGTTCGGTTACATCATCCTTAACAAGTTTGACATTCACACTTTCATTTTTTATACGCTCTTCAGCTCGTTGCAGTGCTTTATCAACTATGTCAATACCTGTAACATCCCACCCTCGTTGTGCCAAACGGATTGCCCATATACCGCTACCGCAACCAATATCGAGTGCTTTACCATAAGGAGCAGTTTTGCCACTTTCTTCTCGCTCGAAGATCTTTGTGATTTTCTCGACAAATGGATTGTGGCGTTCGGCATCCTCCCAGGGGTGAAAGCCAATTGAATATGCAAACTTGTAATTCATGGTATTTTATTTTAGTTAATACAAAATTATTGAAATGCTGTCTGTTTTTTAATTGGGCATAACCAGATGATATGAAATATATCAGAAGTTAAACGAAGTTCGACTTTTTTCCTGACAAAGTTAAGTTTATCAAACCCGCTTACCCAATCACGCCCTAAATTCACGAAAATTTTGTGGTGCAAGACCATGTACCAAAGGGAATTCAGAATATATATGTTTATGTTGAGTGCTTTTAAAAAGGTTTCGTTTGTCTAGGTCATCACTGTATATTTGCATTAGGAAACATGACCTTTTCCGGATGTTTCTTTAGTTCCTCCATCACAACTTCAAAGAGTTTCTTCTTAACCCTCCCTGAATTTTTTGGCTCAACCAAGTATCGCACCATCACTTCTACCCAAGTATTGTTATGAGCTCTTAAAATAACGGAAGGATATTCATTTACGTCCAGCTCATCTACAGGAGTGTCCTTCAAAATGATTTTAAAGCGCTTTACCCGTCTCACCATGGCTTCACCAATTTCCGTTTCAACAATACGTTTTACGGTATCGCTGACAAATTTGAAATCGCTTTCATAAGATACGAACAAACTCATTTCGTTCCAGATGAATGGGAATAGTGGCCATGAGTAATTATATATATATTCACTGAATACTTTTGAGTTAGCAAATCTTATAATGCGTCCACTAGGGTGGTCGCCTGATAGATAATCGCCATTGAACTCCCATAGTGTTGTATCAATATAGCTTACATTGATTATATCGCCATACACATTGCCTATTCGTATGCGGTCACCCACTTCGTAAGGCTTACGGATGAGAATGTACAGCCAGCCAAAAAAACTGGTGATAGGATTTTGTAAAGCAAAACCAAGTATGAGTGATACGATGCCAAATGAAACCATAGCGGCATACCAATTTGCAAACAGCAGCGAAAGGATAATGCCGAGTATGAGCAGGCTCGCAAACAAATTGGCAATACGGTCGAAGTTAAACACCGTGGTTTTATCTTCAATTTTGCGGTTAATTATTTTTTTCAAAAGCTTTGTTGCCGACAATACTAAAGAAATCAACATAGCAGCCATTACAATTTTTTGCGCCAGCGGAATATAGATGCTGGAAATCGGTAAACGTTCCCATCCTAAAAGAAAATAAATGGCACCAAAGATTAAGAATAGGATGGCGGTTATTCCCAACCAGGGAGCCTCTTTCTTTAAAACAACAGCGCTTTCCTTTTGTACAGAAGTTGAGTTTTCACTCAAGGCCCTTTGTACTTTTTTATCCTTTTTTATGTCTTCCAATTCTTTTTCTTCCATAGGACCTGAAGTTTCCATATATGATTTTAAATTTAGTGGATGTATTCTTAATCCATTATTTTACTATTTAACACGGTCGTTTTCACTCCTTAGCAGGTGATGGTTCCGGATCTTTATTTCTGTTTTTGATGTACAGCTCTTGCACCAACACAATAATTATCAGCATGACAGGAGTAGCCAAAACCAATCCCCATGCACCGGTTAAAGCCCCCATAAATAACTGTGCTATCAAAATAAGAGCAGGTGGCATGTTTATCAATTTTTTTTGAATAACCGTGGTGATAAAATTACTCTCTATAAACTGTATCAAGATGTAGAGACCTGCTACTAGAAGTGCCGTTTGAGGGCTTTGCATAAGAGCTACTAACACAGCAGGTATTAAAGCCAGCAAGGGCCCAAAATTTGGAATGAAACTAATAAGCCCGGCCAACAGGGCTAACACAAGCCAAAGCGGCATTCCTATAATAGCCAAGCCAATGGCTGTTAGTATGAAAACAACCAACATGGAAAACAATTTTCCTTTCAACCATTTGCGGAGTTGCTCCCCTAATGTATCTAATACTTGTTGTGCTTTTTGCTGCCCTTGCAGTGGTATGATTTGCACAAAGCCTTTGGTATAGGTTTGAGGAGAGATGGTAAAAAATATGCCTATAAATAATACCACATATACATCGCCCAATACACCAAACGTTGATTGAAAAAATCCCGGTAAAAATAACTGGGCTTTGTCTATTGATTTTTCGGAAAATATTTGATCATAAATTTTTTGGCCCATACTGCTTTCGTTCACCCAAGCTTTTGCTTTGTCAATGGTTTTGGGAAGCGTATCCATTAATTCTATGATCTGTACCTGTACTTTTGCACCAATCAGCCAGAATAAGGCGGCGACAATCAGCAGTGTGCTGATAATGGAAATAGCAACACAAATACCTTCTTTCCATTTTGTTTTACGTTGAATTATGGAACTTAAGGCTCTAAAAAAAACAGCAATGAGGCTGCCTGCCAATATCAATAAAAGAACATTGAAAGTGGCATTGATAAGCAGTAACATTATTATCAGGAAGGCAAAAATGGCAGCGGTTGTCCATACCTTTTTTTGAAAGCTAAAATTGCTTGATGAAGTAGTAGGAGGGTCCTTTTGTTTCTGCATGGTGAAATTATTTAGTGGTCAAAGATAGTTTTCGCTATTTGACCGTTAGGAGTTTAGAAGCCAAATAGCTTCTAACTCGGAAAATGTTGGTTGGGAGGTTGATTTAACTATATATGAAATCGTTTTTAATGATTCATATAGTCCCGATAGCTATCGGGATTAACGAAGTTATCCTTTTTTTCCGACACAGTCAAATAAAAAATCCTGATAGTTTCTATCAGGATTTAAATATATTGACTAGTCCTAAAAAATCGATACAGGTTATTAGACAAAAATAGATTAATTAAACAGCATCAAAAACGTTTTTGATGCTGTATTTAGTTTTATAGGTTTTCATTTTAAGTTTGTTTTGCTGGTGCATTAGATTTGGAGTCAGC
>NZ_PJEO01000033.1 GCF_002843175.1 Confluentibacter flavum | reverse complement strand
ACCCGTTGTGCATTATGATTTAAAAGAAAAAAGTTGTCCATATTACTGATAATCAGTAAATTGTTTTAGCGATAAAACATTAATTATGAACAACTTAAATGCAAATTACGAAAGAATATTGGAAGTATTACAAAAAATATCAAAAGAACAACTTTTGGACTATCAAAGACGTCGACCGAAGCTGAGTGATTTGGAACTGATTTGTTTAAGCTTAACAGCTGAATTTATGGGAATAGATAGTGAGAATGATTTATTTAGAAAGCTCCCTGTCATTATTGCCTCAAAAATAGACAGGAGCGTCTACAATCGAAGAAGACGGAAATTAGTAGGTTACATGGATGATATCCGATTAAGATTAGCCTCTCATTTTAATGAATTTGAAGATTATTTTATAGTGGACAGTATGCCTTTAGAGGTTTGTAAATTATCACGAAGTTCCCGTTCGAGAGTCTGTAAAGAGGATGCCTATGCTTTTCCTGACAAAGGCTATTGTGCCTCCCAAGGTTCCAATTATTATGGTTATAAGCTGCACGCCGTCTGTTCTATTAAAGGTGTTTTTCAAAGTGTCGATTTGAGCCCTGCATCGGTACACGATGTCAATTACCTTAAGGACATTAAAGCACAAATGGGCGATTGCACTTTAATTGGAGATAGAGGGTATCTATCAGCAGAAATACAGCTCAATTTGTTTGAAACCTGTAACATAAAGCTAAATACACCTATGAGAAGCAATCAAAAAGATTATAAAAAACAACCTTACATTTTCAGAAAAAAGAGAAAAAGAATAGAGACATTGTTCTCACAATTATGTGACCAATTTATGATAAGACGTAATTATGCCAAGTCTTTTCGAGGATTTAAGACTAGGATCCTATCTAAAATAGCGGCCCTTACAACAATTCAATATATCAATAAGTTTATTTTTGATAGAAACATCAACAATATTAAAATTAGCATTATTTAAAATGCACAACGAGTTTTTATAAACTATATTTACTTAAATGAAAATTCTCGGTATTTCTGCATACTACCATGATTCCGCTGCTGCCGTTATTGAGAATGGAGAGGTTTTGTATGCAGCTCAAGAAGAACGGTTTTCAAGAATTAAAAACGACGCATCCTTCCCAGAGCAAGCTATAAAATATTGCCTTAATGAGTCTGGGTTTGCCATTGAGGATATTGATTTAATTGCGTTTTATGACAAACCTTTTTTAAAGTTTGAAAGACTTCTGGAGACCTATTACGCATTTGCGCCAAAAGGTTTCAAATCGTTTGCAATGGCCATGCCTTTATGGCTAAAGGAAAAGCTTTTCATTAAACAGTTTATAAAAAAAAGGATCAAAGAGTTAAGTGTGTCTAAAACTAATAGCATACCTATAAATTTCCCAGAACACCATTTGTCCCATGCTGCTAGTGCGTTTTACACATCTCCATTTAGTAAATGTGCTTTTTTAACGGTTGATGGTGTTGGAGAATGGACGACCACATCATATGGAATTGCTTGTGGAGATACAGGTATTAAAGTACTGGGAGAACTGCATTTTCCTGATTCATTGGGATTATTTTATTCTTCATTCACTTATTTTTTAGGTTTTGAAGTCAATTCTGGCGAATATAAAATGATGGGATTGGCTCCATATGGTTTAGCTAATTCCGAGCGGGTTAAGCATTTTATGAATATCATAAAGGAAATGCTTGTTGATATTAAGCCCGATGGTTCCATAAAATTAAATAAAGATTTTTTTGAATATCCTGTTGGGTTGCGTATGGTTAATCCAAAAAAATGGGAAAAGCTTTTTGAAATAAAGCAACGATTACCTGAAGAAAAATTAGAACAAATACATGCCGATTTAGCACTTGCTGCCCAAAAAGTTTTAGAAGAAATACTTATCAAATTAATCCAATTTGTAAAACAGGAAACCGGTGAAAGTTTTTTATGTTTGGCAGGCGGTGTCGCTTTAAATTGTGTTGCGAATTCAGTCTTATTTAATCAAGAAGTTTTTGAAGATATTTATGTGCAACCTGCGGCTGGAGATGCTGGAGGAGCTTTGGGTGCTGCCTTGGCAGTGTCTTATATTAAAAAGGAACTTCGTTTTAATGGTTTAAAGAAACCGTTTGATGTTTATTTGGGACCAAAATATTCGAATTTAGACATTGAAAGGCTTTTACGAAAGCATAAATGCCAATACCAGTATTTTGAAATTGCAGAAGATTTAACCAAAACGACTGCAAAATACATAGCTGAAAAAAAAGTTGTGGGTTGGTTTAATGGTAGAACAGAGTTTGGACCTAGGGCATTAGGAAACAGAAGCATTTTGGCAGATGCGACAGATCCTGAAATGCAATATAATTTGAATATGAAAATAAAATTCAGGGAAGGCTTTAGGCCATTTGCTCCCGTGGTTTGTGAAGAGGATTATGATGATTATTTTGAGCTCGGAAAACAATCTTACTATATGTTATTTACAAGCAAGGTAAAGAAATCCCTTAGGAAAAATTTACCCGAAGATTTTCAACAATACAGTTTAGAAGAAAAACGCAAGTTTGTTAAATCTGATTTGCCAGCTGTTACCCACATTGACTTTTCAGCAAGGGTTCAAGTGGTTAAAAAAGATTTAAACCCCAGATTGTGGCACTTGATTCAATCCTATAAAAAATTATCGGGTGTGGGCATACTTATAAATACTAGTTTTAATGTAAAAGACGAACCCATAGTCAATTCTCCTGAGGATGCCTATCTTTGTTTTATGAAATCTGGTATGGATGTTTTAGTTTTAGAAAATTATTTAATTGTAAAGTAATGGAGTTTATTAAAGAGTTTTTTCTCTTTTTGAAGGAAAGGAAAAAGTGGTGGCTTGTGCCTTTAATTGTAATATTTGTAATTTTCGGAATATTGATATTTTTAACCAGTGGTTCTGCATTGGCGCCATTTATATACACATTATTTTAATGAGCAGGGAAAAAGGTTTAGAAACCATTATCATTCTAGCTTTAGCATCACTAATTGTGTACTTAAAGTTTGATACAAATTGGGCCATCTATTTGGCTTTAGGTCTACTGGTCTTATCTTTTATCTCAAAAAAAATAACGATTATTATTGCTGAAACTTGGTTTTCTTTCGCCCATTATTTGGGCCTGGTTATGAACCAAATTATCATGTTCATAATTTTTTATATGGTTTTAATACCCTTGTCTTTTTTTCAGCGTTTAATGGGCAGTAACCAAATACTTAAAAAGAATAAAAGCAATTCTTATTTTCATAAGCGTAATCATTTGTTCACGACGAAAGATATTGAGAGACCTTGGTAATCTTTTATTAGCTTAGTTTACGTCTTCAACCATTTTGTTGAGTGCTTCATCATTAAAACCTCTATTTTTTGCCTCTTTAAGGGTTTTGCGGGCCAAATCAATTTTATTTAATTTTAAATAAACCGAGGCTAATTGCCTAGCAGACAGACTACTTTTTTCAAGTTGATTACATTTCGAAAAGTAATAAGCCGCTTTTTCAAGATTAGTCATATTTAAACACATGTTGCCAGCCATACGGTAAACTTCACCTTGCTCAGGATATTCAAAAATTAAGGACTCGGCTACACGAAGCGCTTTGTTATAATCTTTATCATTTTCATATCTTCTGTATGATTCTGCCATTACTTGATCCCATGGTTCAATCTTTTTATAAATGTTTTGAGCTTTTGTTTCTTCATATGTTGGGTTTGCAATATATGTTGCCATTGGGCGCGTTCCGGACATCCTCAAATCGTAGGGCCAAGATTTTTTTAAATCTTCTATAACCAATTTCCCTTTAAGGGAGTCAATTTTCGTGATTGGAATATTCCTAAAGGCTTCATCAAAACCTATATAATTATCCCAATTATTTAGAAAATTCAATGCCTTTATCTTATGGTAAAACGCATCAGCCATTAAAAACTGACCCTTAACATTAGGATGTACATGTTCCGTCATAAGTTCGTCACCAATTACGTTTTGGGGAGAATGTGCTAAAAATACATTTTTCATATCTATTATAGGACTGTCATATTTTTTAGCTAAACTCCCGATAATCTCATTAATTTTTTCGGGCGCTCGAAACCTTAGGAAGTCTAATTCCTTAGCTAAATGCAAATATTTTTTAGCACTATCTTGGTTTTTCTCTAAATAATAACGCCCCAGCGAATATGCTGCCATAGCATTATGCTGTGCCACGTTGCCTATCTCAGGTTTTCCTTCTTCTAAAGCCTGTAAAAATTGGGTTTTATTGGGGATGCTGTCGCTTATAAATGGTTTGATGTCCTTTTCGTTGCTGACTAGGGTAGACAATATAACCGGGATATCATGTTTTTTATATTTCTTTAAAATTTTATCTAAGTTGCTTTCATACTGGGCCAATCCATCATGGTAAACTTGAGAGTCGTAAGGAATACGTTGTTCCCTTGTCATAACTTCCATCAACGTTGTCTCTTGTGTGCTGGGTTTTTTGTCACCAGAGCTAAAAAGTTTATAATAGCCATTTTCTAATAATTGAAAAAAGCGAACGGTTTTAAGACTAAGGTAAGTTCTAATAAAAGCAGGATGGTTTCCATAGGAAATTGATGAACCAACGCCCAAAGCGCCATAATATTCATTATGTCCTGCATATATGATTACCAGATCTGGTTTTTGGTCTATAATCTCATCTGTCAAATCCCAAAGGGTGTACGAGTTCACTGCTGTAATGCCCGTATTGATGACCTCAATATTTTTTTCCGGAAATGTTAAGGACAAACGATGTTTTAACATGCGAGGGAAGGAGCCACCTCTATAGAAAGGAAAACCAACCACCGTAGAAGCGCCTTGAACAAAGACCCTAAAGGTACTGTCGGTTTTTGTTTTTAGAAACAGATCTGATTGGTTATCAGAATTAAGGCCATTATTTTTAAAATATTTACCAGCTATATTAATGTTCATTTCAAGATAATCAGGCTTCTTATCTGTATTAACTTTATGAAAAAGCTGATAATCTTGTCCGTAACCAACCATTCTTAGCACAAGTTCTATAAGTAATACAAAGAAAATAGGGAGTAAAATGGCTATGATTCTAAATAATATATTTTTTTTCAAAATGATTCAATTTAAAGCGTGGATAATATTATACCTCTATCGCAATTTATGAACAATTTAGGAAAATGAATTCATAACTTTATGAAGTTTGAATTTTTAATAAGTATAAGAGACCAATCTAAATTGTAATTAAATAATGGCATGTTTTATATCACTGGCCCCACTTGGACAAAACAACAAGTGGAGTATCAAGAAGAGTAATCTAAGTTTTTCTGTTTTTGAATGATACCAAATTTGCATAAAAAACGCCTTGACACTGTCAAGACGCTTTTTTATACTTATATCTATCGTCTATAATCTATCGTCTATCTTCTAAAATCTATTTAAACAAAAGTTGACTAAACATAAATATATCATGTCGCCATACAGGCCAAGCATGACCTCCAGGATATTCACTATATTTATAATGAATGCCCATCTCATCAAACTTTTTTACCATGATTTCGCAATTATCATGAGCAATGTCTTCTTCACCTCCCATAGAAATCCAAAATTCCTTTAGGTTTGTATTAATTGTAGAAACATTAGTTTTCATAAATTCATATTGTGGATCGGATAATTCGGTATTATTAGCCCACCAACCTGAACTAAACACACCTAAATAAGCAAACATATCGGTATTTTTAATGCCCGCATACAGTGTTTGCAGACCGCCCATGGAAAGTCCTGCTAAAGCTCTGCTTTTGGCATCGGTTTTTACACGATAGTTGCTTTCAATAAAAGGAATGGCACCTCTTTTTAGTTCATTTTCAAAAGCTTTTAATGAATTTTCACCAAATCCAGATATACCTCCGCCACCAACATTACCATCAATCATGGCGATTACCATAGAAGAAGCTTTTCCTTCAGCAATTAAATTATCTAAAATAAGATTGGTTTTGCCTTGGGTAGCCCATCCTCGCTGGTCTTCACCACCACCATGTAATAAATACAAAACAGGATATTTTTCGGTTGAAGTATCATAGCCGGGTGGCGTATAAATATACATTTCACGCCAAGAATTTGTGCCTCTAGAAAAATATTTTTTAATACGTAAATCACCATGAGGCACATTGTTTAGGGCATACATATCTTGGTCTTTGTGTGGTATTTCAATACCACTAGCCATACGGCTCATACCATAAAATGTTTCACTTGCAGGATCGGCAACTGCAACACCATCAATAATTAAGGAGTAATAATTAAATCCTGGATTAACCACATCTGTAGTAACATTCCAGAAGCCTTCAGTATCTTTAACCATATCATATTTTTTACCTAAATCGATTTGTACTCTTTGGGCTTCAGGAGCTTGTAATTTAAAAACAACTCTGTTGTCAGGTAAAATCTGTGGATATTCAGCATTACGCATATTGGTTTCAGGCTTGGTTCCTAAAACCGTGTATTTATTAAATGTGGATGGATCTACAGGTTTAAACAGAAATTGAGAAAACATATAAAGCCCATTCTTCCAAACCTTAAAATCGTGTCCTCCTGGTTCTAGGTAGTAAATGTGCGGCACATCATTTTTGAATAAATAGTCATGGGTACGTTTGCTGTAGGTAATTAGGCCATCACTTGTTCCACAAGAAATCCATAACAGTTTTAGTTTTTCTTTAGCTTCAGTTGGGTTGGGTACCAATTCTTCAGGTAATTTGGTGTTTGGTGCTGATGAAAATCCACCCACATAAGCAAACATGTCTAAATTACCCAAACCAAAATTTAAGGACTGTCCACCTCCCATAGATAAGCCCGCAATGGCACGGTGCTCCCTATCGGTAAGGACAGGGTATTTTTTTTCAATATAAGGAATTAAATCATCAAGCAAATCTTTTTCAAAAGTGGCAAATGCCTGTACTTTATCTGGAGCCATGATGTTACCTTGACTACTATCATCTTTCATGGCCCTACCGTTTGGCATGACCACAATCATGGGTTCTATTTTACCTTCAGCGTATAAATTATCTAAAATAACTTGTGGCGTACCACCATTTAGCCATTCATTTTCATCGCCTCCAATACCATGCAACAGGTATAATACAGGGTATTTAGTGTTTTTGTTATATCCCGGAGGTGTGTAAACCAAAGCTCTACGTGTTGTGCCGACGGTTTTTGATTTGTATTTAATATAATTTAATTTTCCTTTAGCCAAACTTGGATTTACTACATCAAAGCCTTTTGGAGCTTCTTTTTTAATATTTTGAGCCAATAACGAGGTGTTTATAACAACCAAGCTAATGACTGATAAGATGATTCTTTTCATTAAATTAAACCCGTTGTATGAAAGGGTTAGAGCATTTTTTAATTGGACTCTTAAGCTTCAAACAACGGGTTTTAATAATTTAGTTAAAATATTTATTCTTTAAAAAGAAGCGGCGCTAATTCGCGCAAGCTTCTTCTCCACGTTTGAAATTCGTGACCTGTACCTTCCGAAACGTAAGAAACCGCATTGAAACCTGCCTCTTTAAGAGCAGCAGCAGCATTTCTAACACCATCCGGTCTTTCTTTACTACCAGCACTTAAGAAGATAAGCTTTATTTTAGACTTATTAGCATTAACATCATCTGGAGCATATGTTCCACCACTTAAAAGCGCATAGTGAGAGAACACGTCTGGATTACCTAAAGTAATAGTTTTGGTTTCCATACCACCCATGGAAAGACCGCCCATAGCACGGTGCTGTTGATCTGCAATGGTACGGAATTTTGAATCTACATACGGGATTAATTCATTTATCAAAACAGTTTGGAAAGGCTCAATTTTGAAATTTCTCATGCCACCCATTCTTACTTCATTAGTCATTCCGTAAGTCATAACAATAATAAAGGGTTTTGTTTTTCCTTCTGCAATCATATTATCCATGATTAGATTCGCATGACCTTGGTTACTCCAAGCGGTTTCATCTTCACCCCAACCATGTTGAAGATAAAGTACTGGATAACGTAAAGACGGATTTTCGTAATACCCAGGAGGAGTGTAAACAAAAGCACGTCTTGATGTTTGAGTACTTGGTGAAGGAAAAAGGACTTGTTGAACATGACCATGAGGCACATCTTTTAAAGCATAAAAATCTTGATCATGCGCAGGGATTTCAATACCACTTTCCCAACGTGTAGAACCATAATAATTTAAAGCACCTGGATCATTGAATTTGCCACCATCAATATTTATATTGTAGTAGTGAAAGCCTTCGTCCATGGGACCCGCAGTAGTACCCATCCATGAGCCGTCTTCTGCTTTTAGTAGTTTAGTTCCACCTTGTCCACCTAATCCTAGGCTTACCCTTACGCTATCAGCTGCTGGAGCAATAATTTTAAAGCGGGCATAGCCTTGAGAGTTCACTTGAGGATATTCTTGTTGTGGCTGGTTTTTGGTTGAAGGTTTAAAATCTTCTTTAATAACGGTATCCTGTGCTTGTACAAAGCATAGTGATCCAGATAAGGCAATTAGTAATAATAAGTGTTTCATAATTTTAGTTTTAGTAATATTTAGATTTATTTAAATAATAGTGGTGCAAACTCTTTTAGACTTCGCCTCCAACTTTGCCATTCGTGTGCAGTTTGTGGAGAAACATAAAAATGTGTATTAATACCAGCTTGTTTAAGCGCTTCTGTATTTGCTTTTGGGTCGGCACTACCTGCTCGTGGGTTTTCTATTTCGCGACTGCCATAACTGACAAATAATAATTTGACTTTATCTTTAAAATTAGGTGACTTGCTGATATCGTCAGTACTGATGCTTCCACCACTAAACATACCTACATGGGAAAACACATCTGGATTGGCTAAGGTAATCACGCGTGTTTGCATACCTCCCATAGATAATCCAGCCATCGCTCTATGCTGTTGGTCTGCTAACGTGCGATAGTTTGAATCAATCATAGGAACAATGTCATTTAATAATGTATTCTTGAACCCATCAGCCCAACCTTCAGGAGGCCAAGGACCGGCAGGTCGTCCACCTTGCCCGCCTTGTGCAGGAGCTTGAGCTGGTCTAGCCCAAGTACCATTATCCATCACAATAATAAAAGGATTGGCCTTGCCTTCTGCAATTAAGTTATCCATAATAAGATTAGCATGCCCTTGGCTAGCCCAACCAGTTTCATCTTCACCACCACCATGCTGTAAATAGAGCACAGGATAACGTTTATTGGTATTTTCGTTATATCCTGGAGGGGTATATACAAAGCAACGACGCATACTGTTATTGGTTTTAGAGAAGTAATGAACTTCACGTACTTCACCATGTGGCACATTTTTTAATGCATAGAAATCTTGATCTGTTGCAGGAACTTCAATACCGCTTCCCCAACGGCTTGCTCCATAAAAATAAAGGCTACTAGGGTCGGGAACCGAAGCGCCATCAATATTTAGTTGGTAATAATGAAACCCTTCATCTTGTGGGGCAGATTCGCCAATCCAAATGCCTTTGTCATCTTTTACCAAATCATATTTTACGGCACCAATATCTAATTGCACTTTTTTAGCTTCAGGAGCTGAAATTTGTACACGCACACGTCCTTCAGAATTTACTTGAGGATATTCCTTCCCTTGTTGGGTGGTTTCGGATTTTTTGAAATCTTCTACCACCGTTGTTTGGGCAAAGCAGATGCCGCTTGTCAATACAGTAGAAAAAATAATTGCTAACGATTTGTAATTCATTTTATTAAGTTTTTAGTTTAGAAGTTTTATGTTATTTAATTAATCTTGAAAAAGAAGTTGGGCAAAGCCATGTAAACTCTTTCTCCAAGTTTGGAATTCATGCGCCGTACCCGGAGCTTCATAGTAAACATGTTTAATACTGGCTTTTTCTAATGCTTCGTGTGTACCTCTACCAGCGCGAGCCCCTTCTTTCGACCCCATACTCACATAAAATACATCTACTTTTTTGGCAAATTCATCTGGCTTAGTTAGCAAACCATTATAACCTGTTTCAACACCTGGAAAACCAAAAGGCGCACTAAAAATGCCTATTCCAGAGAATGTATCAAGATTGGCTTGCGAAATTTGATAGGTTTGAGTCCCTCCTAAAGAAAGACCAGCAATCGCTCTGTGTTTAGGGTGCCTTAAAGTACGGTAATTAGCATCAATATTAGGGATAAGATCTTTAATCATGATATCTTCAAAACCATCCCAGAAGTTTTTATCCTGAGGTCTTTTCGGGCTATTAAAAGCCTGGGCAATGCCTCCATCTTCCATAACGATAATCATGGGTTTGGCTTTGCCTTCAGCAATAAGATTGTCGAGAATAAAATTGGTACGCCCTTGATTGGCCCAAGCACGACGATCTTCTCCCATACCATGTTGTAAGTACAAAACAGGGTAACGTTCGGTTGAATTATTATCATACCCTGGTGGCGTATACACATAAGCGAGACGTGTTTCTCCAGTAGATTCAGCTAGATACCAATGGGATTCTATCTTGCCATGAGGTACATTTTTAATCTCATAAAAATCAACACCATCTTCTGGAACTTCTATGCCACTCATAACACGACTAGCACCATAAAACGTTTCACTAAAAGGGTCATTCACATTAACACCATTGATTTTTAATGTGTAATAATGAAATCCTGGGTCAAGCGGTTTTGTAACCCCTGTCCAAACGCCCTTTGCGTCTTTAGTTAAAGCAACATTTCCTAAACTCACAGAAATACTATCTGCAGCAGGTGCTTCAATTCTAAAATAGGCTTTTCTTTCGTTGTCAATCCTCGGGTATTGTGCACCAGCAATATTACTTGAGGCTGGTTTTGTGCCTTCTGGGAATGTGTTTTCTTGAGCATAAGAACTTATGAGCGCAAAAAAGGATAACATAAATACTGCTATTTTTTTCATTTTATTGTTTTTCATTGTTTATGTATTTTCTATAATTGATTTAATTAGGAGTGATAATATGATAGTTGTCACTTAAATGCATCAGACTAAAAAGATACAGTAAGCCGTCATAGTAAGGGTCAAAATAGCCGTCTTCATAAGGTTCAAGCTTGGCATTCCAAATGGCATGCACAAAATCTAGACTACCTTTATCATTGTTCATTAACGCTGTTGTGGCAGCTGTAGAAACCAAACCAATAGAATGTCGTAGTTTGGGAACATCACCTGCTTTAAGTATAAATTCTGGACGGGAGCCATCTAAATTAAACTGGTCTTCGTAAGTGTCAAGTCCTTTTGACCTTAGAAAATTTTGAAAGCGTTTAGCATACCCTTCTTGCCATTCTTTGTCTTTGCCAAACCAAACATAATCCATGGCAATATTCATGGGAACGCGCCATGAATCGTAACGAAACCCTTCAGGCATCCAGCGGGTAGGGTGTGGTTTGCCACTAAACTCGGTATAATCAGAATTTAGACCAGTTACAGGATGTGTGGCTCTATGTAAAAAAACACGCGATGTATCTGCACAAGCTTTATAAAATTCTTCATGACCATCTTTTGCATATACAGCCCAAATTTCGTAAAAGGCTGGTAAATGATAGGATGGGTCTGTCCAATTATAGTTATTACCCTCTGGAACGAAGGTTATTTGTTTATGTTCCGTATTAATAAGATTGTATATGTTTCCTGTTCCATCTTTTTCCCACATGGAGTCTAATATGAATCTAGCTTCTTTATAGTAATCAATACCCGTGTTGTTACCCCATTTGTTGGCCGCAAATAATAAACTGGTAATATAATATAATTCTCCATCCGAAGCTGAACCTGGTGAATTTTGCTTCATGGTTTCTGGATTGAAACTCCATGCGAAATATCCTTTTCTAGGACCCGTTTGATGCTGTAAATACGTTTTTGAAAATCTCCAAAGACGATCAAAAACCTCTTTTTTGTCCAATTGAATAGCAATCATCATCCCATATGACATCCCTTCTGTTCTGGCATCCTTGTTTTTGACATCCGAAACATACGCCATAGAATCGCCAACCTCAAAATAAACACGTTTTGGACCTTCAAAAATATCATAATAAGCTTTTGAAAGTTTTTTGTCAATATCAGCTTTTTTGTAACCAGCTTCTTTGAATAAATTTCGGTACTTAACATTTTTAAATGCTGAATTTGTATTGGTTTGACCCGTAACTAAATAAGAGCTGAATGTTACTATTATAGCTATTAAAAAACTACTTTTTCTAAATCCGTTAATGTTGTTGAATATGAGTTTCATAATTCTGATTATTTAAAAACTTGTTGTAATGAATTAGCTAAAAACAATTTACAATTCATCCATGTGTGTCCGCCATAAACTATTATAGGTTCTACTTCAATTTTCTTTTCCTTAAACATGGCTAGGTTTCCTTCAACACTTTCATATAGAAAATCTTCGGTGCCTACGCTGATGGTAAACAATTTTAATTGTTCATTTATTTTTTTTGCATCTGGATTCCAGTTAGTAAAATTCTTCGCAAATTCTTCCGTAGCCGTATATGGCGCATAAGAAAAAATATAAGAGAATTTATCGGTGTTGGTTAATCCTATATTTAATGTTTGTCCGCCACCAACAGAAAACCCAGCTACAGCTCTGTGCTCAGTATCTGTGTGAACAGGATAATTGCTTTCGATAAAAGGTATGATATCATTAATAACATCATTGGTAAAATCTGGCATAGGTGCTGGTCGTACATTTCCATAGGGCATGACGATAATCATTGGCACAGCTTTTTTATCGGCTATTAAATTATCGGCAATTAAATTAGCCTTACCGACTTTCGTCCAAGTTTCCTCAGTATCAGAACCACCGTGGATTAAGTAAAGTACAGGATATTTTTTTCCATCATGCATATTAAATCCTGGAGGCGTGTAAACCAATAATCTTCGTGTGGTATTCAATGTTTTTGAAGTGTAATAGCGATAACTGATTTTACCATGAGGTACATTTCTTAAAGCATGTACTAGTGGTTTATCCCCAGGAATGTTAACAATGCTTCTTTTGAAACGTTCGTTCGCAAATACATAGGTATTGTTGGGATCGGCTACTTCTACACCGTCCACTTTAAAACTGTAAGGATAAATATCTGGTTTTACTTTTGAAATAGTAGCTGTCCATACACCTTGAGCGTCTTTTTTCATGGCAAGCTCTTTAGAAAGAATTTCAGTGCTCAATAAGACCTCTTTGGCATTTGGTGCATAATATCTGAAAGTAACATTATCATTTTTATCAACATCAGGAGAACTTAACCTAGGTGCTCTCTGGGCACTAACCATTTGAATGGAGGTGAAAAATATGAAAGCGGTATATATAAATTTTTTCATGATGGTGATTATTTGAATAGTAATTGGGCAGATTCGGTCACATATTTTTTAACATTCATCCATGTATGTCCACCAGCAGTAATTAAGCTTTGAAACTTAATTTTGTGTTCATCAAGATATTTTATATACTCTATTGTTGAAGGATACATAAAATCTGAATTACCTACACTTACCCAGTTTAATTTAAGTAGCTTATTGGTCTGTTCTGGATTACTACTAACGGAGATAAAATCGGTATCCATATCTTTTGGTGAAGCCGAAGCAGCGTAAGTACATACCCAAGCAAACGTATCCATATTACCATAAGCAACTCTTAAAGTTTGTCCGCCACCTCTAGAAAAACCAGCAATGGCTCTACTTTCTCTGTCTTTTATGGCTCTGTAATTGGACTCAACATAGGGGATTATTTGTTTTATTAAATCATCTTCTAATTGTTTCATTCTTTCAAATGCAGCCTCCGTATCTCTTGCGGGATCATCTGGTTTAGCACCACCATTTTGTTCCGCTATTCTAGCGGCAGTATTACCATTTGGCATCACTACAATCATAGGTTCTGCAAGTCCTTCAGCAATGAGATTATCCAAAATCCAATTGGTTCTTCCAACCTTGAAAAAAGTTTCTTCGGTATCTGTTGTGCCGCTTATAAGATAAAAAACAGGATACGATTTATCCGGAGAAGCATCATAACCGGGTGGCGTATATACAACTAGAGAACCTGTAGAACCTTCAATAGAAGGATAATATTCATAAGTTACTGAACCATGTGGAACATCTCTTAGCTCATACATGCGCGGTTCATCTCCAGGGACCAATAAAATACTTCCTTTAAAGCGTTCATTTGGGAAATAGTCAACATTTCCTGGATCCATGACGGAAGTACCATCAACCACAAAATTATATGGATAAATATCTGGTTGAACTGGACCAACCGTAACGCGCCAAATACCTTGTTCGCCTTTGGTCATTTCAACAGAACTATTTAAAAATTGTCCACCAAGTATTACTTTTTCTGCATTAGGTGCTAAGTATTCAAAGGTTACGGTTTTATCTTGGTGTACTTGTGGTGAACGAACAAATGGCCCTCTTGGGGGTTGGGCTTCCAAGTTTCCATAAAGGAAAAACAGAAATGCAATACGTAGTAATTGTTTTTTCATTTAATTATTAATGTTTAGTTGTTTTTTTAATTCTTTAGTGCGCCAAAATAAATTAGTCTTTTTTCATCCAATCATTCCTTTTCATCCATTCAAATAAAGGGTTCATCCATCCTTGGTGTCTAAAAATAAATCCGTGACCACCTTTGGGGTAAATATGCATTTCTGCATCAACGTTATTATGCCTCAAACTTTCAAAATAGTCTATACTATTATCAACATCAACTGTTTTATCATCAGCCGTATGGGTTAAGTATGCTGGTGGTGTGGTTGTGTTTACTTGCATTTCATTTGAAAAAAGTAAAACATCTTCTTTACTCGGATTTTTACCTATTAAAGCATCGCGAGAGCCACTATGGGTTAAACTATCGGTCATGCTGATAACGGGGTAAACCAAAATTTGAAAATCTGGACGTAAACTGGTGTTATTTGAATTTTCTATATACGATTTTTCAAAATGGGTTGCAGCTGTAGACGCTAAATGGCCTCCGGCTGAAAATCCCATAATGCCAATTTTATTTTTATCCAATCCCCATTTTTCGGCGTTTTCCCTTACCAATTTAAGGGCTTGTTGCGCATCTTGTAAAGGGCCGATTTTTTTATCGGGCATGATGTCATCATTAGGCAACCGGTATTTTAGTACAAATGTGGCAATGCCTTGTTCAGCAAGTACTTTTGCGTTACTAACACCTTCGCCCTGATAAACCACAACACTATACCCACCACCGGGAACAACAATAATGGCAGCTCCAGAAGCTTTATCAGGGTTAGCTTTAAAGTATTCTAGAGTAGGAGTAGTGACATTTCTGTACATGCCTTCTCCGGATTCTTTGATGTCAGATGGTTTAGAGTTAGGAATATTCGAATGATATAAATTGATAATTTCCTGAGCATGAATCAATTTACACGTAAAGAATAATAAAAAGGTAAGTACAAAAACAACCGATTGCTTACTGATGAAAATGTTAGTCGTTTTTTGCATTGTTGTCTTTTTTAGTTTAGTTGGTTTTTTAGTTGGCTTGGTTAAATATCTTATTATCAGTCGGTTTTAATATTATTGTAACCTAATAAAGATAACATTTTTGTTGCATATCTCTTACCAAAAGTTCTATAACCTTCGGCATTAAAATGAAGATTATCAGGGCCATCGGTACAACCTTGAGATGAAATAACATAGGAATTAGGAATGGTTTCTGGTAATGTTGCTATGATTTTGTTCATACTGGCACAAACTCCGCCTTGGTCTTCATGAACAGTTTCTCCAGCCAGTAAAGGCACTTCTTCAGGGTTAAGATTTAAGTCTTTCATCAAATTATCATAAACGATTTTTACTTTTTTGGTCCAAAGCGTATCATTGGTATTTGATTCTCCTTGATGTAAAAGAATCCCTTTTATAACACCATCTTTCTGTGCCAATTTAGCCATTTCTACAAGTCGTCCATAAGGATTTCCGTCATACTCATTTACCATGTTAGTCATCCAACCAGGAACTGTGGTTAAATAGTCTTGGTATTTATCTTTATCAAACAATTCAATTTTACAACCTCCAATAGAAACATTTATGACACCAACTTTAACATTTTCAGGCAGATTTTCTACCATCGTTCTGCCAAAATAATCGGTTGGGGAAAGTCCTGTTTTGCAACGGCATAAAGGTGGAACAGCGGTGTACCATTTACCTTTTTCACGGTCAAGGTTAGGGCAATCAACAGCTTCTAAAACTTGAAATCTATCGTTTACATTTATGGTGTCTTGTGGTTGAATACGAGCACTTCCTTCCATATTGGATTGTCCAAAATTTAAATAGACATGGAAATTAGGGTCTTGGGAATAAGAGAAATTTGCAACCAATAATAAAGTTGCGATTAGTATGGTGTTTAATTTTAGTTTCATAAAAATGTGTTTCATAAAAATTATTTATAGTCTAGTGGTCTTTTCATGGTACTTATTTTCAAATCTTCTAAATCGTGCATCGGACGTTCTAAATCATAAGGTATGGGCATGTTGCTGAATTCTTGAAAATAAAGTAAACAGGCATCTTTCCAAACTTGGGCATTTCTATTTTGGTTGCGTAGTTTACTTTGAACTTCGTAAAATCGTTCGCTATCGACATAAGGTTTTGCCATGTCCCATATTTTTTGGAATTCTCTAACTTTTTTTACTCCAGCATCATAACGATAGGCAAGATTATCCCATAGGGTTTTGCCATTCTTCATTTTATAATCCCATGGCACATGATGAAACCAAAGAAGCAAGTTTTCTGGACACGTTTCTAAGTTACTTAATTGTGAACGAAGCGGCTCTTCATATTGAATAATGGCATTACTACCCGTAGTAGTTCTGTCGAAACCAATACCCAAACTATCTGCTTTATGATAGTAGAGAGAGGTCCAATCTTTTCGAACTCTTTCAGGACCATACCAAGGACCGGGGCCATAATGTGCATTGGCAGAAAAAATATGGTGTAAACCAAACGGCATCATGTAATCTACAACAGCTTCATGACTATCCAACATCATTTGTTTTACTGGTTGAAGAAAATTATTTGACCAATCGTTTTTAGAAAAATCGGGTTTAGTTTGACTATTAGCAAGATCAAAAGGAGAGAACGTTAGTTTAACCCATTCATCAGCAATTTGTTCGCTTGAGAGTTCATGGTTCCATGCCAAACGACCAAAAGTATACCAATTGGATTGTGCAAAGGTGTGTCCAGTCCAATTAGTATCTAACCCTGTGTTGGCAACTCCTGAAATAGCCGATATTTTTTGGTTAAAAAGGCTACCATCGGTCGATTTTGCTACCGTACTGCCTTTTCCTTCTTGGTAGGTGTCGCTGTCTAAAAACTCTTTCCACATTGGTGCTAGGTAAGCTAAGTGGATAGAATGTCCTAGATACTCTTGTGTAATTTGTAATTCGGGCATGATGGCCGTTTTTTTAAGGGCACCAAATAGTGGGCTAAACGGTTCTCTTGGTTGAAAATCAATAGGGCCATTTTTTACTTGAATGATAACATTATCTCTAAATTGACCATCCAAAGGAACAAATTCATTATAAGCCTGTTTTGCTCTGTCTTCATCATTGGCACTATAAACAAAGGCTCGCCACATAACAATGCCATTGTAAGGTTTTAAAGCATCAGCTAGCATGTTGGCGCCATCGGCATGTGTACGACCATAATCTTGTGGTCCTGGTTGCCCTTCACTACTGGCTTTTACTAAAAAGCCACCAAAGTCAGGTATGAGTTTGTAAATTTCTTTAATTTTATTGTTCCACCATTTTATGACGTCTGCATCCAAAGGATCAGACGTGCTTAAACCGCCAATTAATGAAGGGGAAGAAAATTTAATGGAGATGTATGTTTTAACGCCATAGGGTCTCAATACTTCAGCAATGGCTTTCACTCGTTCTAAATAACCAGCCGTTAACATCATTGGGGAAGCATTCACATTATTAAGAACGGACCCGTTGATACCAACAGACGCATTAATTCTGGCATATTCTTGCCATAGTTTCCTGTCACTTTCGGTAACTGCTAAAGAGTCTTTGCCATAACGCCAAAATAAAGACTTGCCAGCATAACCACGTTCAATGCTGCCATTAGGGTTGTCCCAATGATTTAAAACTCGTCTATCGTAAGATGGATTATTTATGTTTTCATTAATATAAATTCCTGTTTGCTGCCTTCTTAAGAGCTCGTAAACACCGTATAGAATTCCTAAATCGGTATTTGCTTGTATAGTGGTCGGCGTTATTTTAAAACCATCTCTATGTAAGGATCTATCTTTTTTTATGGTTAAAGTTAAAGTGGATCCTTCAGTACCTTGCCAACCTTTTAGTAATTCATTTTTTACGATATCAATGGTGGGCGATTGCTTTGCAGTTACGACATGAACTGTTTTTGGGTTTTTATTTTGAAGCCATAAATCATGACCATTTTGTGAATGTGAGGATATAAAGAAAAGTACTATGGAAATTAAAGTGATGGCTTGTTTTAAAAAATTCATTATTAGAGTTTTAAATTATGGTAAAAATGATGTGTGGTTTAATTATTTTGTAGTTTTAAATAATTGTTGATTTAAAAAACATACTGTTTCGATTTTTTTAATGTTAAATTCCAAAAACGTAGTAGGCAATATGGTGTGGGGTATTTACTTAGACTCTTACTTTTCATAAAAGTCAATTCTAATTCTTTAATTTTATCAAATTAATTTTTATGTAGTTAAATTTATTTATGGATCATTATTAATAAGTTACATTGAAATTACCATGTAAGTTGTATTAACGATACACCTTGTCTGGGCAAATCAAACTTTAACTGTGTTTTTCCATTTACAGCCTCTTGCCACTTTGGCGAAGTTAATAATTGCAATTGTCCAGCCTGCTCCAATTCTGAATATTGTTGCTCCGATACATTTTGAGGTTTACCCATAGCTTTCCATGTTTCAAAAGAATTACTAAATTCATCATCAATTCGGAAATGTTGTATCAAAACCTTATTTTTTTCTAGATTGTTCACGGTTAATTCAATATTTGCAGATTCACCTTCCACATTGTCATCATGATAATTCCAAACCATAATCCATGCAGAATCACCCTCTTTACTGGCTATGGCATGAATATCATTTTGTTCTCTTACGCCATCTGATATAATATTATATGCAGATAAGGCAGTTTCCGATTTTACCATAACACGTTCTCCCTGCATCATACCAAACATTCTGAACACATTTAAAACGGGTTTGTTAACACCATGTGTTGCCAAATCCCGAAATCCTGCAAACCATTCCTGATCTTCAAATTCAAAGGACCAACTTACAGCACCTTTTAAATTCACTTTATGTTGATCCATCAGTTCATATATTCTTGCAAATGAAGCTGCTGTGTAGCTAGAATACATGGTACCATTACGGTAACCATATTTAGGTTCTCTAGTTTCCGAGCAGGCAGCACAGCCTTCTGGATCACATTCACCAATAATTATTGGGATATTTTTTAGTTCTGGGAATGAATTAACAGCTTCAAAAGCCTTTTGGATATCTTTTAATTGAACACCCATGTTCATTTGGATATGGTCACCCACAAATTCTGGCGAACCTTTGGCATGAAACCCAATGTATTGTAGTGGTGTTCCTATGTTTCCAGTAGCGTAGTTTTTTCCTCTTAAACAGTGCTCAATAAAGTTGGTGAGGTATGTATATGCTTTTTCATTTCTGGGACTCGTAGTATGCGGGCCACCAATAGTACATTCTGGACAGGCTTTTTTCAATCCATCGGCAGCATAGTCGTACATTTTGCAGTATTCTTCAAAAGTCCCCGACCAATACGCAATATCCGGTTCATTCCATACCTGCCACAACCAGCTAACAACTTCTTCTTTACCATAACGCTCTATGGAGTGTTTTACCCATTGAAATACGAGTTCTCTCCATTTATTATAATCTTTCGGTGGATAGGTCCAACCTGTCCATAAATTGCCCCCATTGCTCCAGTCATGCTCATAAGGTTCTGGTTTTGTAGAGAGGTCTTTGGGCATAAATCCTATTTCCATTAAGGGTTTCATGCCTCTTTCAATGAAGGTGTCTATGATACTATCTACTATCATCCAATTATAAATGGGATTCCCTTTTTTGTCTTCTTTATAAGCATCTGTAAACCCCCATTTTAAATCATAACCTTTACTGTTACCTTTTGAAGTAAGTAAGTTGTGTGTTCTTACATACACAGTTGTGGGGCTTAATTCTTTTAATTCTGTCAACAGTTTTTGCCCATCTTTTTGTGTTGTATAATTGGGTTCATCATAACCGAAAAACGACCAATATGGTCGCATTTCTCCAATGGGTTTTGATAATTCCACATCAATTTTTGTAGCTTGTTTT
Organism: Confluentibacter flavum; assembly: GCF_002843175.1. Taxonomy (GTDB): domain Bacteria; phylum Bacteroidota; class Bacteroidia; order Flavobacteriales; family Flavobacteriaceae; genus Confluentibacter; species Confluentibacter flavum. Next base: position 73,409 of record NZ_PJEO01000033.1, on the reverse strand, counting down.
TGTGCTATCAAAAATTGAATACTAATTATTGATAGAAATAAGAATATTTTTAATGTCTTCATAATTGTAATTCTAACATCTCACCTTTGTAATCAATGGTTTTAGAGATTGGTTCATTTTGTGCATTAATGATAACAATATTAAAAGAACGATTTTCCAACATACCATCAAAAGAGCCTTCTCTTTTGTCGATTGTTAGTTTTTTATTTGTGTCATCCCATCTAAATTTGATTATGGAATACACTCCTTTTTCGTAATTATAATTGTCGTTTTCGTCTTCATACAAATTGAATTCGCCATTAGCACCTTGATATACACGTATTTCCAGATTTGACCAATCTTTTTCTTCTGCATATTGCACTTTAGGTCCAAATGGAATAACACTGCCAGCCTTAACATATAACGGCATAATATCTATCGGCGTTTCTTTGGTTATAGTTTTTCCTCCCTCATGCTTTTCGTTGGTCCAGAAATCATACCAAGCTGTATTGGTGGGTAAATACACTTCTGTAGATTTTACAGTGCTAAAATCTTGTATGTTATTATTGCTATTACCTGTAACAACATCTTTGGTATACATGGGGTCTGTTACCGGCGCTACCAATATGGATTTTCCAAACATGTACTGATTGTTAATATCATGTGTATTTTGGTCTGATGTAAAATCCATTACCAAAGCACGAGTCATACTCGACTGGTTTGCGGTAACATCATGAGACGCAGAATAAATGTATGGTAATAGGCTATAACGTAAATGGATGAATTTTTCAATGGCATCGTAAATAGCATCACCTTTTTTGCCGAATTGATATATTTCCCTCGGAGCATCAGCTCCATGGGAACGCATCATGGTACTAAAAGTTCCAAATTGCACCCATCGTGCATAAAGTTCTTTGTAGTCTGGATCCTCTAATTTCTTTGGGAATTTAGTTAAAAAGAAACCGCCAATATCAGTATTCCAATAAGGAATACCCGTCATTGAGAAATTAAGTCCAGCAGGAATTTGATTTTTAAGAGCTTCCCATGATGATGTTACATCGCCTGTCCATGTATTAGCTCCATATCTTTGCTGACCTGCAAAAGCAGAACGCGTTAAAATAAATACACGTTTGTCTGAGGTTACTTCCCTTTGATGATCATAAACACCACCCACAGTCATTAAAGGAAATGCATTGCGTACTTTTCTAAAAGAACCAAGATAGGTTTTATTGTCTAAATCTTCAGGTTTGGCATTCATGTGGTCTGGTTCTGTAGAATCCATCCACCAGCCATCCATTCCCAAAGAGAAAAGGCCATTATTAAGATACTTCCAATAAATATCTCTTGCTTCTGGGTTGTAAGGATCGTAAACAACGACACCGGAAGGGTAATCCATATCTGGGGGCCAGACATCTTTTCCTGATAAAGGCCATGTTGCAAAATCCATCAACATGTCCTTGTCTTTCAATTCTTTGTACTCCTTGGTTTCAGGACCAAAAGAAGACCAGATGGAAATAATCATATGGGCATTTAGGTTGTGCACATCATCCACAAATTTTTGTGGATTAGAAAATTGCGGATTTAAAAATTCCATGGCATTCCAATGGTAATTGTCTCCCCAATATTGCCAATCTTGAATAATACCATCAAGAGGGACTTCCAATTCTCGATACTTTTCTACAATGCCAACAGTTTCTTCTTGACTTTTGTAGCGTTCTTTGCTTTGCCAGAAACCAAATGTCCACAAAGGAAACATCGGTGCTTGTCCTGTGAGATCTCTCATTTCAGCAATAACACCATCGGCATTACCGCCCAACATAAAATAATAATCGATACAAGTGCCAACGTCTGAACTGAACTGTGTTCCATCAGAACCGTCTTTAAACGTGGTAGGAGCGTAGTTGTCCCAAAAAAGACCGTACCCTTTTACCGATTGGAAAAAGGGCACATAGTCCTGTGTATTGCCCTGAACCATATAAACTTCTTGGTTTCTTTGAGACATTTTGCCTTGTTGAAGAATACCTAACCCATAAATGGCTTCATCTGTTTCCAATTGGAATGATTGGCTTACTTTAAAGGTGCTTTCTCCAGCATCATTGGTAGGGGTAAAGTCATAACCTGGCGAAGCCTCAGTAAATAGCGAATTGCCATTTAAATCAGAATAAGCAATCTCTCCAGACTTTCGGTTTAACTTTACTGATAAACTATTGCTACTTATTGTGAAATGATTTTCATCTTCCGAAATGTTTAAATCCATCTTTTCAGGTGTCTTAACAACTGAAAGGCTTTTTTTATCAATGACGGAATCCTGCGGGTATTTTAAAATTCTAACAATTTTAGGCGAAAAAAATTGAATGTCCACAGTTGTAGAATCAATAGTGGTTTTTAATCCTAAATCTGTTTTTTCATAATCTTTAGTACCACAGGCAACAATAAATAACGATAATAAACCTATCCAATAAATGCGTTTCATGTTTATTTAGCTTAGTTGTTTTTATGCTTTTATTGAGGCATAGCATCATTAGTAGCAGTAGCATAAAGGCCTAATAAACAACCTGTAAAACCTCCTGCAACATCTGTTGATAGGATATCACCAGAAACAGTTCCACCAACATTTACAAAATCGGTTCCATTTGTTGAATAACCAAACTCATAAGCATCTCCATTAGCTTTTACCTGAAGCTTGATAGGATTTTTAACATCAATTTTATTGCTTGCAAGAATTGTAGATTCTGTTTCGCGACTCCTTGGCTTACGTTGGTTTTTTTGTAACAACACGAAATAATCATCTCCTTTTTTGGTGATACCGAACACAAAGTTTGAATTTTCATTTTGTAAGGCTACAATACCAGCTAAATCTTTTTCTGATTTTGGTTTGTATTCAAGAGTTGTCGATAATGAAAAGGTCTTGTGTTGTTGTCTAAGAAACAATGTAGAGGTTGGTTTTAATTCTTTAATATTTGTTTCAAATGGATGTATTTCCAAACCTTTTTTCGTGGTGGTAATAAATTCTTCGCGCGGCCCTCTTAAACCAATCCAGCGGTAATCCAGTTTTTCTGAAGTAAAATCGTCAGTAAAGGTAAAATTGCCATTTGGAAAGAATCCATCTTGGCCTGTTTTGTTTTCTACACCTTTTGGCATTTTTAATTTAGGTTCTAAAGGAATCAATCCGTTTTCAAAAACAGGGAATTCTCCAGACCAATCTACTGGTAAAATAAAGGTTTCACGACCTGTGTTTACTCTATTTTCTTCGTTTGGACGAATTGCTAAAAACACACCATAATATTGATCATTTGGTCCTTTAACCAAATCTGCGTGTCCAGCCCAATCTACTTTATTTTCACGATCTTTAGCAAAATGTCTTTGGGTAAGTATTGGGTTGTTAGGTGCAGGGATAAAAGGGCCTCTTGGACTATCGCTTTTAAAGATAACCTCACTATGCCAACCACCTGTACCACCTTCGGCACACATTAAAAAATATTTACCATCTTTTTTGTAAATATGTGGAGCCTCTATCCAAATAGGTTTTTTGGTAAGGTCTACACCACCATCAACAATAATTTTATCGGTACCAGGGATTACTTTATCATTTTCAACATCATAATCCCATATTTTAATCACACGGTGTCCGCTGTAAAGTTCTTTTCCACTATCAGGTGCATCATTGTGTACAATGTATCCTTTACCATCATCATCAAAGAAAATAGAAGGATCAATGCCACCAAACCCAAGTTTAATTGGGCTTCCCCAACCTTTCATTGGATCTTTTGTTTTCACGATAATGTTTCCAAGTCCACCTGAAAAAGCCGTTACAATCATGTAAAACGTATCGTTGTGGGGATTATAGGTAATACCTGGTGCATAAACACCTTGACTAATACCTGTATCATGAGGACTGAATTCTGATACATTACTTAAAACACCTCCTAAGTCGGTCCAGTTAACTAAATCTTTCGAGTGGAAAATTGGCACACCCGGAAACATGGCAAATGAGGAACAAACCATATAATAATCATCACCTTTTCTGGTAATGGCTGGGTCTGGATAACAACCTTGTAAAATAGGCGTGTAAAACTCATCTGGTTTTAATGGATTGTCTATATATACTTGGTCATTACCTTGGTAAACAAAGTTGGAAAATACTGGTGGATTTTTAGCTTTATTTTTTTTCGTTTGGCTATTTGCTCCAGTAAAGGAAAACAGGGCCATAATTGAACATAAGAGAATTAGTTGTGTTTTTTTCATTGTTTAATATATTTGTTATTTAATTGTATTTATTTAATAATTATTTGTCATTTTTATATTCCATAATAAAAGCATAATTATAAGGTTTATTCCCGTCATTGGTATATTTGTCTAAAGTACGTGCACCCCAAGAGTCTACACCCCCAACGCCATGAATATTCAAATCGATATTCAAATTTATAAAATCGCGGTCTTTTAGTTCGTATGGGTGTTTAGCTTTTTCTAGGTCTTCTTCACTATATGGCCAAGCTCTAAAATTTAATGGCTGAAGACCCAAAATCTTGATGGTTTTGCTTTGATTTGAAAACGAAAACCAACGAACATCAGCACGATTGGCATTATCTTGTGGGTATACATATTGAGTTATAAAGTTAATCAATTTTAGTTCATGGAGTCCTATAAAACTAGCAGTTTTACGATCGGGGTAATTTTCATAAGGACCACGACCGTACCACTTTATTTGATTGAAATTTGATGGCACTTTCATTCTCATGCCAAATTTTGGAATTAATGGAATTTCTTCAGAAATTGGCGTATATGATGCTTCTACTTGTATTTTTCCAACACCATTTATAGAATATATTAACTTGTAGGAAGCACCAATTTCTGGTAATTCCATATTGAAAGTTATAACAGCTAATCCCTCTTGTTTTTCAATATTAACTTTAGTCACTTTTCTGGATTCATTGGCATGTTTCCATTTTCCAAGACGTTGTTCGTATCTGTTATTTTCTTGGTTGTTATTTGGGGGTTTCCAAAAATAGGGTTCTAAACTACCTTTTAATAATTCGATATTATTCGCAGTCCATGAGGTTAAGGCACCATTCGATTTATTGAAATTGTATTTAAAATGATTTGCCTCAGCTGTGACAGTATTTGGAGTTTCTTTAATAATAATGGTTCCCCCTGAACTTATCTTTTGTGGCGCTACAATTTTTAGGATAAACTGTTCTTTGGCTACTGTAAAACCTGGATTGGCCCATAATGTTGCTTTTTTTAATCTTGCATAAATATTGAGAATCAGTTCACTTTTAAACGTATTTAAATTGGATTGTAAGGTGAAAGGAATGTCTCCTGATTCGCCAGGTAAAATAGTTTTACATGGCACTAAGCCAGTCTCTATAATTTTTCCATCTGATAGAAGTTCGAAAACAAAATCAAAATAATCAGTAGATATAAAATCGTGGTGGTTGGTTACTTTAATTTTTCGACTTTCAAGATCAACTAATTTGAAATTGATATTCTGGTAAACTTTTTGAACTTCATAATAATGAGGATGAGGCATTCTGTCTGGGCCAATCAAGCCATTGTTACAGAAAGGACCATCATTTGGTATATCGCCAAAATCACCTCCATACGCCCAAAATTCATCATCTTCTAACGTTAATTGAGCAGGATTATTGACGTATTTTAGTTTAGAACCATCTATTTTTTTTGCTATCCCTTGATCAACCCAATCCCATATAGCTGCTCCTGTAATACTTGGATCATCATAAAAAACGTCCCAATACTCTTGGAGGTTACCTCCTGAATTGCCCATGGCATGCATGTACTCGCGCATAAAGAATGGTTTATCATTTATTTCTTTTGCAAGTTTTTTTGCGTTTTCGGGAGTTAAATAACTTTCATCATATAAATCTGAAATATCTCTCTGTGAATCTGAAAAAACGAGTCTGGTAGGGTCTATTTTTTTTATGGCATCTGCCATGGCGAGGAGGTTTTGGCCTAGTCCACCTTCATTTCCCAACGACCAAATAATAATACTGGTATAGTTTTTATCACGTTCAACCATCGACACAGCCCTATCTACATGTGCTTTTTTCCACAACGGATCGTCACCAAGAATTTTATTGCCTATACCGTACCCATGCGATTCTTGATTGGCTTCGTCCATTACATAAATACCGTATTCATCACACAATTCATAAAAAAGTAAATCGTTTGGATAATGACTGGTTCGAACCATATTAATATTGGCTTGTTTCATGAGCTCAATATCTTTGATGACGGTTTGTCTGTCAACATATTTTCCCGTTCTAGGATGGTGTTCGTGCCTGTTCACACCTTTTAGTTTAATAGGCTTGCCATTCATATAAAAAATTTCGCCAATAACTTCTGCTTTTCTAACACCGAATTTCCAACTAAGGGTTTCTACAATTTCCTTTTTATTGCTTATTAATTTTAAATTCAGTTTGTATAGATTGGGAGTTTCGGCTGACCATAAAAGGGGATTCGGTAATGTGGAATTTATTTGTACAACATTTTCTGAAAGCTTATTTAAAGTTCCTAACTTTTTGGATATTTTAATATCCACCAGATTTCCTAATGTAGAATATCCGGAAATAGTTCCTTCCACAAAAAACCCATCAAGGTTTTTATCCAATTTATTATCAATATTTAGTTTAATATTTATATTGGCATTATTGAAGGTTTCATTAGATTCTGCCAACACAGTAAAGTCACGAATAAATGTTTTCGGACGCGTTATTAGTTCTACATCTCTAAAAATACCACTTAAACGCCACATGTCTTGATCTTCAAGATAACTGCCGTCGCTTAGCCTGTAAACTTCTACGGCTAATTTGTTTTCTCCAAGTTGAATGTAGTCTGTGATATCAAATTCAGCAGGCGTCATAGAATTTTGACTATAACCCACTTTTTTACCATTAACCCAAACGTACATTGCCGAACTTACGCCACCAAAATTGATGAAAACTTGTTTGTTTTTCAATTCTTTAATATCGAAGTGGGTAACATAACTTCCCACTGGATTCCTGTTTTTATAAAATGTAAAATTCTCTGGAGGTTCGCTTGTTACTCTTGGCTGGTCTTTTTGAAAATGATAAGGTATATTTGAATATATTGGAGTATCATACCCTTGTAATTCCCAATTACCAGGTACTACTATCGTATTCCAAGATTCTGTATTGAAGTCCAATGAATAAAAATTGTCCGGTCTAGATTGGGGGTCTGGTGCCCAATTAAATTTCCATACGCCATTTAAAGAAATAATATTCGGATTATCCGCTTTATCATCTGAAAGAAAAAGGTAGGCATGAGGTTTCTCTTTATTTATACCAATAATTTCAGGATTTTCCCAATCATTTTGAACTTGGGCATAAAGTTCTCCTGATAAAAAAGAAAACATAAAAAGAGAATAAAAAAATAATTGTTTTGACATTTAGTTGATTTTATTCAAACTTTATCCAATCAGTTTCAACAGTAGTATTGGTTTTTGATATGGCAAACAGATTTTGATTATTAGATTCGAATTTTTTTAATGGCACTTTTATTTCTGCCCAATCGCTACTTTTTGGAATTTTTACTTCAGCAATCACAGGACCACTTGCAGAATTAATTCTAATCTCTACTGTGCCACCTGTTTCAGATTTTCCTTTTACAATAACAGATTTTAAAGGTTTTTTACCAAAATCTACATTATCATATTGGATCCAAGCATTTGGTTGATTGAACACCGTTTTCCAGCCTTTAAACGTATCTAAGGTATCTATAAAAGTAATGGAAACGCCTTGTTCACTAATAGCGCTATATCTGTCTATTTCAATTTTTTCCGTAGCTTTTGTAATGCCAACGCCTCTCAAGGTAGGAATTACCTTTTGAATAGTGCCATCAGCATTAAAGTTTAAGTAATCTGCTCTTATGGATCGTGCTTTATCAAAATTGGGAGAATAATCGTTGTGATGATAAAACAAGTACCATTGGTCTTTAAATTCAATAATGGATTGATGATTGGTCCAACAGCCCGTTGGAGATTCATCCATAATAACCCCTGTGACTTTAAAAGGACCTAATGGGTTATCTGAAATAGCGTATTCCAATCGCTCCGTTTTATTTTCAACATGCGGATAGGTTAAATAGTAAATACCATTCCTTTCAAAAAGATATGGGCCTTCTTTCAATCCTTTTGTTGGTAAATCTCCAAGCGTTTTTACTTCAGAATCCAATTCAAGCATATTATCTTTGAGTTTTGCTCCATATAAATTTCCTTGAGACCAATACATATAGACCTGTCCATCTTTATCAATAAAAACATTCGGGTCGATGCCTCTTACATTTTCAATAGGCAGAGGTTGGGTAATATAAGGGCCTTCAGGTTTATCGGCAATAGCGACACCAATTGTAAAGCCCCTAACATTTGTCAATGAGTCTTTAATTGTTGATGGGAAATAGAAATAATATTTTCCGTCTTTTTCAATACAATCTGGAGCCCACATACTATAACTATCTGGTTTTACCCAAGCCACCTTATTTTGTTCCACGATGGTACCGTGGTCTGTCCAATCTGTTAGGTTTTCAGAAGAAAACACATGGTAATCTTCCATACAAAACCAATCCTTACGCCCTTTCCCTTCGGTTGCTAAAATGTCATGTGAAGGAAATACGTAGACTTTGTCACCAAAAACCCTAGCAGATGGATCTGCGGAAAATTGATCCCTAATCAATGGGTTTTGGGAAAATGAATAGCTGACTGAAAAAACAATCAATGCTATTTTAATTGGAATTTGATGTGAATATTTCATAATAATTAGTTTTAATTAACAATTAAAACACCTCCATTAGTAGGAATCGTTAATTCAATTTCCTGATTCTTTTTAAGTTTTGAAGTTATAACCCCATTTTTAGATTGCTCTCCGTCTGCATATATATTTAATTCATCACCTGCACTAATCATAGGAAGTTTTACTTTGATTTTAAGCGTTTCTTTATTAGCATTAACACCTGCTATATACCACTTATCCCCATGGCGACGTGCCAATACAACATGCTTGCCAGGATATCCATCAATAAAAACAGTTTCATCCCAAGTGGTTGGTACAGTTCTTAAAAAATCCAGTTGATATGCTGGTGTATCTTCAAGGTTGTTTGGTGTTAAAGCAAACATTTGTAATGGGTTTTGAAAAAGTACACTGGTAGCCAACTGAAACATATTGGTTGTTAAACGTTCTTGCCCTCTAGTGTTACCCTTGTTTAGGAATTTGTTTAATAAAACACCACCAAATTCCATGCTTGCAACAGAATTACGAATAAAAGGATGCAGTGATGCATAATAAGATTCTTTGTTGCGAGCATCTTGAGTAAAGATAAGCATTTCAGACGCTATAACCGCTTCACTTCCAACAAAATTAGGGTACATGCGCTCCCAACCACGAGGAAGGGTGGCACCATGGAAAATTATCATTAAGCCATAATCATTAGCATCTGAAAGAATGTCTTCGTACAAACGCATAGTCTCTTGTTTATCGCCACCAAAAAAGTCCACTTTCAAGCCTTTTACACCAGCTTCTTTAAGCCATTTCATTTCATTTTTTCTAACAATAGACGTGTTCATTTTATCTTTTGGCGTCTGGAAGGCATCATTCACGATACCATTGGAATTGTACCAAAGAAACACATCAACACCTTTAGATTTTGCATATTGAATAAGCTCCTTCATTCTATCATAACCAATATTTTTATCCCACCAAGCATCAATTAAAATATATTCAAAATTCATGGCAGCAGCCAAATCAATATATTTAACCTGATCTTCATAGTTCATACTAGCGTCTTGCCAAACAATCCAACTCCAAGAACCACGACCATATTTATAGTCTTGAGAAGCTTCATAAAGGGGGTCAACTACATCATAAGAAATTGTTGTTTCTACAATAGGTTTTAAAGTTTCACCAACCGTAATGGTGCGCCATGGGGTCATTCCTGGAAGTCCAACTTGAGCACCTACACTGCCAAAACCATTATTGGTTTTTACATCAGGATACTCGACACTATACATTCCATTGGTATAGCTGCTTAAGTGCGAAGCATTATAAAGACTAGATACGCCTGTTTCAGATAATAAAACCCAGCCATTGTTTCCTATACGAAATAGTCCAGGAAATACATAACCATTTTTATCTGTATTCGTTTCCATGGCAACATCTGAAGTATAACTGCTTTCATAACTTGGGGTGGTTCGTGCAAAACCGCTCATAGGGGACATCATAGATGAAAGAAATGTTGTTGTACTGCTTGGAAACTTATAACCTGTAATTTCTTTTTCCACAACACAAGACATGGTTTCACCCCAAATTGGGATTTCATATCTAAAAGCTATGTCGTTATTACTTAATTGGAAAACGATTGATAGTTGTTTTTTATCCGCATTCTCTATCGTAAATTTTAAAGTATTTGCCTCGTAAATTATTGAGGATTGCTTGATTTTTTCCTGATTATAGCTTTTGTTTACCTTATCTGAGGTTGATTCCACAAAAGTCATATTTTCAGTAAAATTACCTTCATTGGTTATTAAACCTAAAGGTGAATTTTCAAGCATCACTTTATTATTATACGTTACTGAATATGTAGTCTTACCATTTTCAACAGAAACGTTTAATTTTAGTTTGCCATCTGGACTTACTACTTCTGCGTTTTGCGAAATTACAGCCGACGATATTAATAGGCAGCATAAAACGATTAATTTTTTCATTTTTTGGATTTTAAATTTCATTTAGGTATCAATTTATAAGTGATTTAGTTTGTTTTATTTAATTGGACTAATATATGCAGCAAAACCACCACGACGAAGCATTGTTACATCAATCGAGCTGGATTTATCTACAACCATATATTTTGTTGAAAACAATGTGTCATATTCGCCATCTGCAATTAATGTTAGTTTATATGACTGTCCTTCTGATAAAAAATCAAACTTTAAATTTTGAACTTTTTCCCTTCTTCCATCAGAATTGATGCCACCAATGTACCAGTCTAAACCCTTTCTACGGGCCATAACCGTGAATTTTCCGGGATAGCCATCCAATAATTTTGTCTCATCCCAAGTACTTGGCACATGTTTAAGAAACGTTTTAGGTGCATCGGGTAAATTTTGATAACCTTCTGGACGATCTGCCATGTGCTGCATGGCCGATTCGAACACCACACTTAATGCCAATTCATGACCGTAAGAGGTAATATGTGCGTATTGCGAATTTGTAAAGGTTACTGGTGTGTAATCCATTGACCCAACAATATTTCTTGCAAAAGGTAAAACATTATTGTGTTCTGGGGCAGTGATAGTTAATTCTGGACCGTTATTGTACCATTCAGCACCTCTAGCGGCTTCATAGGTCATTAAATGGGGATAGGTGCGTTGCCAACCCCTTGGAACTAAGCAACCATGGAAGTATACCATTATTTTAAATTTAGCTGCATCATCAAGTATATCAAGGTAATATTTTATCATATCTTGTTTTTCACTCAAGAAAAAATCAACTTTAATACCATAAACCCCTAATTTATTCAACTTTGCAAATTCTTCAATTCGATTTTCATGGGTTTTCATGCGGTCAACAGGAGTAGAGGTAATCCACTTAAACATGCCTGAATTGTACCACATTAATGGTTTTACACCTATTGAATGGATGTATTTTAGAGCATCTTCTAAATTGCCGCCATTTTCCATTTGGTCCCATTCCCAGTCAAGAAGGGTATAAGACCAACCCATTTCAGCCGCTAAATCAGCAAATTCAGTGACTACTTTATAATCCTTAGTTCCGTGATTATTTGACCAATAATTCCATGATGCAACACCAGGTTGAATCCAATCGGTATCTGTTAAAACTGAAGGCGCAGAAACATCATCCACTAATGTGGATTCTACAACTTCGGCAAGACTTCCCATAATAATAACACGCCATGGGGATTTCCACGGAAGATTGATGATTGGCAAAGGCTCACCAACCCCTTCATCTTGGCCAGGAAGCGTTACTTTATATTCTGATTCAGTAATTGTATTGGTAAGTTTTGTTGCTGCATAACTTCTATTTAGGTCTGCTTCATGGATGAGATACCAAGTAGTATCGTCTTTAACATTAAAAAGAGCTGGGTAACACCAATCTTGTTGAACACTGGCGTCCTTCATATTAGTGTATAATCCTTCATTGGAAAGGTCAAATTTTTCCAACCATCTACTTGTACTATCAGGAATTTTGTAAGCGGTCAGTTCATCCTTGATGGTAAATGTCCCTTTTTTTTCTGGAAATTCATACCTAAAAGTTACACCATCATTATAAGCCCTCACGATGACATTTAACTTAGCTTTTGATGGGTTTTCGAAATATAAAACTACTTCATTGCCAGAATTGCTACGTTGCGAGCTTTTACCGTGTAAAGAGGTGTATTGTTCATTTATTAATTTAGGTTTGTCAGCTTTAATAAACTTCAATTCATTGGAGAAATCTTGGTCACTACGCAATAATCCCAAATCTATTTTAGGAATCATGTCATAGTTAGTATTTTCTTTTAAGGAATTAATTTTTAGATACCATGTCCCAGTAGAAGCAGATTGCTCATTTTTCAATTCAACTTTCCATTTGTTATTAGGTGATACCACACTTACATTTTGAGCAAAATTGGTAATTGATATTAAAAAAAATATAAAAATGATGAGTCTTTGTTTCATTAGGATTGGATTTATTAATTTAAAAATTGTTAGTATATTATATTTCAACTATTTAAGGTTTTTCCATAGGTTTGGTAGAAATTGGTAATAGAGTAGATGCCTCCAAGTTGTTAAATCGTGAGCGCCTTTACTACCAATATAATAGTCATGTTTTACATTTAATTTTTCCAAATCATTATGAAAAACTTCATGTCTTGCTCCCGGACGCGTTTCATGCGTTCCTGCCCCAACAAATAAATAATCCAATTTTGAATTGATATCAGCATCTTTTAAAGCAGGTGTTTCATCAATAGGAATAGCCGCACTTAAAATTCCAATGGAACTAAACATATCTAAATTATGAAGCCCCACGTATTGTGCGTGTCTTCCACCCATAGAGAGACCGCTAATAGCTCTTGCATGACGATCATTTATTACACTGTAGTTTTTTTCAATAAAGGGGATGATACTTTTTTTGAACTCTTCGTTAACCAATTCAAATGTTTTTTCGCTATGGTCTGGATGCATGCGATGGATTAACTGATTATTAGGCATTACTATAATCATGGGTTTGGCTTTACCCTCAGCAATCAAATTATCCATAATAAAGTTGGCTTGTCCGTGCAGATACCAGGTTTCAGCTAAATCTCCAGAGCCTCCCATTAAATATAAAACAGGATATTTTTTTGAAGCATCATAACCAGGTGGCGTATACACCAATATTTTTCTTTCGCCCTTCGTTACCTCAGAGTGGTAATACTGCCAATGGATGGTTCCATGAGGCACCTTTTTTGCATCATAAAAATTAGGCTCATCGCCGTGTACCCAAAGCATACTAAAAGCAGGCATGTTGGCATGGCCTGTATACGTATTATTGGGGTCTGCCATACCTACGCCATCAACAGTTAGCCAGTATAAATAAATTTCAGGGTCTAAAGGGCCTATTTTACAGGTCCAAATACCGTCTTCTCCCTTTACAAATGGTACTTGTTTACGGGCTTCTTCACCCACAAACATAGAACCACCCACTGTAACACTTTTAAGTTCAGGGCCTTTAATACGGAAGATAACGGTACGGTCGTCCAAAACCTCTGGTGATATGACGTTAGCTGACAAAGGGACAAGGTTTTCAGTGTTTCTCATAGGATCCCAATCTTCATTGATGTGAGCTTGTTGAGCTATTAATTGGAGAGGCAGTGCCAATGTGATTAGAGTTCTAATAATAATTGAGTTTGGTGTTTTCATAGTTTGTTGGATTTAGAATTGTTGATTCTATTTAATAGTTTCTTATTGTGGCATAAACCCCATACATTTTGTTCTCTATATCATATAAAGGATTTAGTATATAAGTATTATTTTCATTGGTAAGGTTAAACGTGTTGTTTTCGTTTTTTGATAACTGACTTAATATGGTTTTATGGTCGCCTTTTAATATAACTTCGGAGTTATTTTGAAAAGCCAGTAGCATGGGGCCGTAAAAAATAGCTACGACTTTGTTGTCGTCTGGCATAGTTTTCAAATAAAAAGCATAATGGAATACCAGTTTTACCGTATCATTATTATTCCATTGCCTATTAATACTTATGTATGAATTAAGGTTGACTTCAATATCCTGTTTTACATTATTTACATATACATCCACTTTTTTGCCCCAAGAAGGAACAAAAAGGTTTAAGTTGAATACAGCTTTCTTTTTAGTAGTTACTATAAATGAAACTTCAGGGTCTGTGGGAAAATTGCCTTTTTGTTCTATGCTTAGTTTTTTTTCTTCCCAATTTACTTTAGAAGGGACATAAAGATTAACCCATACATTGGATTCGTCATGATAATAAATTCCAGAGTTTAGCTGCGCGAAGGCTTCAATTGAAGAACCATTACAGCAACGGAAATCGTCGTCCTTTAAGAATGCTTTTTTACGCGGAGACCCTAACGGTAAATGATAAACCACAGCTCCTGTAGTAGCACTTTGCAATGCCATTATGGAATTGTAAAAGGTATTCATATAAGTCTCGGCGTAGATAGGATTTGCTGTCCAACTAAAAAGTGTAGCAGTCAGTTTCTGGGTATTGTGTGATACACAAGACTCCGCTATTTCCTTGGTCATGGTATTACTTAATTGATCTGCGACACCCCAATGTTCTGCTGTTAGCGAGGTTTTGGTCGTTACATTTGGTCGTGGCCCACTACTCGAGCCATTAGCATACGCATGATGGTTTATAAGCATATCCCAGAAATTATTTGTGGCACTTTTGTATAATTCTTCACCAGTGATGGAATACCTTTGTGCAAAGCCATTAACCAATACCAAATGTGTATTAGAGTGCAGGCCAGATAAAATATCTTCATTTTTTGACAAAGGTGTTACAAACCAATCACGGTCGAATAGTTTAGCCAGTTTTAAGTGATTTGGGTCTTGGGATATTTTATAAAGTTTGTATAAAACTTCATTCATGGCACCGGCTTCATTTCCAGGATTTGCCTCAGCAGTAAAAAGTAGTTTTTCTATGGTTGTCTCATCTAATTTAGACATGCGCTTTTCTACGTATGATGCCATATCTAACAACATATTGTAGGCTTTTTGATTATTGGTTCTGGTATAGGCATCCAACAGGCCTTGCATAATTTTGTTATACGTATAGTAGGGTGCCCAAACACCACCAAAGGTCGTTTCTAAAGTGTCAAAATCCTTTTCCGGAAAAGCACTTAGATAGCCATTGCCTAAAGATTGTTGACATTTATATAATTCTTCAATCATATAATTAAGCCTCTGGGTCAATGGAGGTTCTTTAGTTCGCTCTATAATACTAGAAGTAGCAGAAAGATAATGTCCTACGAAATGTCCGCGTAGACCTAAAGAAGGAGATTCCCAACCTTCCAGAGGTTTTGCTCTAGACGGCAAACCTGCGTTAACCCTAAAATTATGCAATAACCTTTCAGGGTCGAGGGATTTTAAATATTTGGTGTTTAAATCTTCGCGATGTTTTATCCAGGAAGGACTTAGTATTACGGAGGTGCTTGAAAAAGGTTTTGCTTTTTCTATATTATGATTAGCCAACGGGTTCTGAGCAAACGAACTTAGCTGGATAAAAACAAATAATATAGAAGCCATTTTTATAAACATGTTTAATTATTTATAACGTTGCAATAACCGTTAAATGCTCGTTTTTTGTATGTTGATTTTGGTCATTTTTAAATCTTTGGAATCTGAGCTATTCCCATAATAAACTTCATAGTCGCCTGGTGTTACATTCATTCCCATAGTGTTCCAATCGTAAAATTCGAATGAAGACGGCGGTAAATCAATAGTTACATTTTCTGCTTTACCAGCTTTAACATCCACGCGTTTGAAACCTTTTAATGTTTTTAATGGCCCATCGGTATCATTTACTTTACGCACATATACTTGGACGATTTCCGTGCCATCACGTTTACTGGAATTGGTTACAGGAATGGTTAATTGAATAGATTCATCCGATTTTATACTTGTTTTATTTAAGCTAGCAGCACCAATATTAAATTTTGAATAGCTTAATCCAAATCCGAAAGGGAACAACGCATCATCCATATAACGATAGGTGCGTCCTTTCATGGAGTAATCTTCAAAATCGCCCAAAGCATCCGAATTTTTATAAAACGTTATAGGTAATTTGCCAGCAGGATTATAATCTCCAAATAGTACATCGGCAACGGCTTGTCCACCAGATTCACCACCATACCATGCTTGAAGAATAGCATCGCAACTTTCGGTTTCTGGTGTTAACGCAATCGCTGATCCAGAGCAGTTAACAAAAACAACTTTTTTCCCAGCCTCTTTCAAAGCTTTTAAACATTTTCTTTGAACAGCAGGAAGGTCAATGTTTGTTCGGTCTCCACCTTTAAAACCAGGGTAGGAGACAGGCATTTCTTCACCTTCAAGTAAGGTTGAAAGACCGCCAACAAATACGACGGTGTCAATACCTTCTAGTTTTTGAATCAATCCACTGAAATTAATATCATATTCTTTTCCAAAATCAAATTCAAGATTGGCTTGCCAGTTGTTCGACTGTGCAAAAAGAATTTCAATTTTATAGGTTTTCCCAGCTTCTACTGCGAATGGAATCCTTGCTGGAATAGTACGCCAGTTCGTATATTTGCTTATTGAGGTACCATTAACCAATAATTCGAAATCACCCGTGGCACCTGTTTTAAACACGAGTTCTTCGTTTTCCTCTGCAATAAATTCGGTTTCATACTTTGCAGAAAAGCCTTCAAGTTTTACACTAGGAGCAAATTCGTGTTGTCCAGCAGTCGTTAATTTTAAAGGATTTACGATTTGTGTAGTTGCGATAACATCACCACTTCTGTCGGGTGTATTCCAATAAATCGCTTTAAACCCTTTTTTACCGTCAAACATGGTTTGAGGAAAATATGAAGTGGTTACTTTGTCTTCAACCAAATCGGAAGCTTTATCGTAAAAAATGCTATTTTCAGATACTTTTGATTTTATGCCATTCAGAATAGTAATGGTTTGATTGGGTGTTCCATTATAATTTCCCCATAACATAGGCTCATTATCGGCATTCGGACCAATCACGGCAATTTTGTTTATGGATTTGTTTAAAGGAAGTATATTATTTTTATTTTGAAGAAGCGTCATGGATTTTCTAGCCATTTCAAGAGCTAAGTCTTGGTGTTTTTTGCTATTTAAGACAGATGCTGGTATTTGTGCCCATGGGACAATGGCATCATCATCCATTTCTCCCAAATCAAAACGGCCGATTAAAACACGAGCCAAACTTTTATCAACATCGGCTTCTTTTATTAAATCCTTTGCAACGGCTTCTGGTAATGTTTTAAAAGGATAATTTTCCCAAACGCATTCCACATCAGTTCCTGCAAGAACAGCTTTTGATGCTGCATGCGTAGCATCAGAAGACACATTGTGAGTGGTGAAAAAATCGGTCACAGCACCACAATCAGACACTACCAAATATTTATATCCCCACTCATCTCTCAGAATGCGTTGAAGCAATCGGGTGTTCCCACAACAAGGTTCATCATCTAATCGTTGGTATGCGCACATCACTTGACGCACATCGGCATCCTGTACCAAAGATTTAAAAGCGGGTAAATAGGTTTCGTATAATTCACGTGGATTAACATCATTAAGATTGAGTTCATGTCGGCTCCATTCCGGACCGGAGTGCACCGCGTAATGTTTAGCACACGCTAAAAGTTTTCGATACTTGGAATTTTCTGGGCCTTGTAACCCTTTAACAACCGAAACGCCCATGAGTGATGTGAGGTAAGGGTCTTCTCCATAGGTTTCTTGGCCCCGACCCCAACGCGGATCGCGAAAAATATTCACGTTTGGCGTCCATACAGAAAGGCTTAAAAATCGTTTGTTTTCATTTCCGTCTTTAATCCATTGGTTGTATTTAGCTCTAGCTTCATCAGAAACCGCATCGAAAACCTGATAAACCAATTGGTTGTCAAAAGACGCTGCCATGCCTATGGGTTCAGGAAATACGGTCACATTATCATTATTGGCATAGCCATGCAACGCTTCACTCCACCAATTGAATTTTTTAATGCCCAATCGTGGGATTGGATCGGACTGATCGCACATCAACGCCGCTTTTTCTTCAATGGTTAAGCGGGAAATTAAATCTTTTGCTCGTTCTTCTGAACTTAATTCAGGGTTTTGAAAAGGGAATTGTTGTGCATTTAAATGCCACATTCCCAAAACGCATAGGGATAAAAACCATAGGCGTTTTGTCGTTTTTTTAGTTGTTAAAGAGTTCATAATTAATGCTATTATTCATATTTGATATTAAAATTCTTCAGCATAACTAATCACTATTAGAGATACGATCACTTATGTGGAAATAATCAAAATCCACATAGCCTCCTACTTGTTTTGTTGCATAATTGAACAAACCAAATCTATATCCCATAAAATGTGGGAGTGTGTAAGGCATGTTGATAGTTTCCCCAATACGTGTCCAAGATGTTCCGTCCAAACTATAAAAGAAATTAGCTTTATCGGTTTTATCTTTAAAATTACATTCAGCTTTAAAATAGATTTTGTTTTGGTTTAAAGGAACACTTTCTAATTCCTTAATTACATTGCCTGCGGCGCTAACCATCACAATTTTTTTAGTCCCATTCTCTATTCTTACACCAACCAATCCAAATTCTTTTTGTAATAAACATAATCCAGCAAAATCTCCTTCTTTCATATTAAAAATGTCCAATGATGTAGAACCTGTGCTTTCTGGGCCAATGGTGCGTTGGGTAAGTGTGTTTTTTGCTTGAACAAAACTGGTGTCAATTCTACCGGTTTTTAATCTTAAATATCCTTTTCGTTCTTTAAGTGACCAAAGCGAATTATCTGGATTATGGTTCCATTGCCACACTAAAGGAAGTGCTCTATGTTTTTTCTTGCGTTTAAAATCATCTGAAGCAACAATGTTTGGGATTAAACCTTTACTGGCAGGAAGGTCAAGAGTTTCAGGTACTTTACCATCTTCACCTAAAATAGGCCAGCCATCTTCCCATTTTACAGGAACTAAATATGGTATACGACCAACACCACCATAATCCCTAAATAAATAAGAAAACCATCTTCCATCTGGTGTATCAATAAGTCCGCCCTGTGCTACTCCTAAATCTTGTAAACCAACTTTGCCTTCCCAAGGACCATTAATATTGTCTGCACGGTGAATAATTACCGTACGCATGCCACCTCTAGGCCAAGTGATGTTAAATAAATAGTATTTTCCGTTTACTTTAAAGAGTTGAGATCCTTCAGCACCTAGCATGATATTAGTTCCTGCGGGAGCACTGGCATTTTCTATCAAAACACGCTCTGTGCCTTCCTTAACACCTGAAAGATCATCTTTCAATTCAGCTATATTAAGTTTCCCAGCAGCCCAAATCATATATATTTTACCATCATCATCAAAAAAGATGGTATTGTCATGGTAAGAAGGTTTGAATTCTATTTTATTCAAAGGACCTTTTTCTAAATCTTTGGTAGTAAAAATATAGGTTTTTCCAGTTGTAGCGGAAAACGTGCTCACATAAAAAGTCCCATTATGATAGCGAATGCAACTTGCCCAAGAGCCTCTTCCATACATGTTTTTTCCGTTTTCTAAATCAAGTTCATCATTATTACCAAGCGTATCGTAGGCGTAATTGATGAGTTCCCAATTTACTAGATCCTTAGATTTCATGATTGGCAATCCCGGACTCATGTGCATGGTGGTGCTACTCATATAGTAGGTGTCGCCCACACGCACCATGGAGGCGTCTGGTACATCGGCAAAAATTAGCGGGTTTTGTGCCTTATTATTCTGTGCATACATCGAAGCCATTACCATAAGGCTTAGAAGTATAGATTTAAAAAAATTAGTCATTTGTTTTAATATTTTGTTTTAGTTTTTATTCTGATAACAGTTAATGACATAGGTGGTGCTATATAATCAAATGATTTGCTCACCTTGGTGTTTGAATTTTTTGGAACTATATGGGTTGGATTTTCTAAAGTGTTTTCTGCTTCCGCATCTCCAGTTAGTGTAATTTGTTCTGCATCAGGTATGAAATTTTTAAACTTGCTTAAATTCACTTTCATATTTTTTGATTCTACACCTGTATTCACCATTTTCAAAATGATATCTCCAGTTTTGTTATCTTTTAAACAAGAAGCACTAAGCGTTGTATCTTTTTCTGTAGAAATAATGTTTTTATAATACGTGTCACCATAATTGGTGCTGAACATTTTTTGAACATGATAGTTTGGGGTTAAGCTGTACTCTTTATTATCAAAAAATATCATATCTGTTGTCCATTGAGTATGGTTTTTCTTAGCAAATAAAGGCGCATACGAAGCCATTTTTACAATATCGGCGTTGCGTTCAAGGGTTGTCATATAAGCCGCTTCTGCAATAGCATTTTTTAATTTGTTGCCCCAAGAAGCATATTCGCCTAAGTAAACACCAGGTTTTTTTCTGTCATAAGAATCATAACGATTTAGGTTGGAAAGAAACCATTCTGGTTGTTTATAATAATGTTCATCTACAAGGGGAAGATTGTTTTTATTGGCTATTGCCCAACCTTTTTCAAAATCTTCTCCATCAGAAAAAGGACCTGAAGTACCAATAAGTTGAATTTCGGGATATTTTGCTTTCACAGCTTGGGTAATCATATTAAAACGTTCTTGAAACTCTGGCGTGATTTTATCTTCATTACCAATACCAATAAATTCAAGGTTAAATGCCTCTGGATGACCTGTTGCTGCACGTATGGAACCCCATTTAGAAGTGGCAGAACCATTTGCCCATTCTACAAGATCTAAAACCTCTTGAATGTATGCTTCCATATCTTCCATAGGCAAAGCTTGTTGCCCTGTGCCACCTATTCGCCATGTACCTCCCGAGTTTTGACAACTAACGGCTGCGGGCAATACAGGAACTGGTTTTGCGCCTATGTCTTCACAAAATTGAAAATATTCAAAATACCCCAAGCCCATAGTTTGATGATACCCCCAAAGGTTTTTTTGTTCAACACGCTGTTCTATGGGACCAACGGTATGTTTCCAACGGTACATATTATTTGTACCATCGCCATGAACGAGACATCCACCTGGGAAACGAACAAATGCCGGTTTCATGTCAGCAAGCAATTGGGCTAAATCTGCCCGCAGTCCGTTTTTACGATTTTTGAATGTATTTTGGGGAAAAAGCGAAACCACGTCTATGGCTAATTTTCCTTTCGAAGTGCCCAAAACTAAAAGTGAGGCGGAATCACTATTTTCTGAAGCCGTTAGAGTGGTTGTGTATTTTTTCCAATCTTTAGAGTCAATAATAATTTTGTCTTCAACTAAGATTTTTCCATCTGTTCCTTGTAAACTAACTACAAAAGACATGGGCTTTCCAGATATTTGGCGAGCAAACATTGAAAAATCATAGTGTTCGCCAGCCTTAACAATCATAGCGTCATACCCTAAGTTTTTAATGCCGACTCCGGGTGTACCTTTGTTTTCGGGAATATCGCTATATTCTCCAGTAGCATGTTTACCCACATGTTGAATATCCAAGACAACATAATGCGGATTATTAAGATGGATGGGATTATTGGTTTCAATGTTTAAAGAACCATAGGAAAACACCTGTTTTACATATTCCCAAGAGGTTAAAGAGTGCCATTGAGGCGTGTCTGCGGGAGCATATTCAAAAGAACGGTTTTGTACCATTTCGGCATACAACCCGCCATCGGCGGCATAATTTATGTCTTCAAAAAATAGCCCAAAAAGGTATGGGCTAATTTTTTTTCCTTGTTGGGCATTTACATTTATTATATAACTATTAAATACCAATAAACTGAATAGACATACTACTCTTAATTTGAAACAATTTTTTATTTTTAAATTAATATTCATTACTCTTTCAAAATTCTTAATTCATAAAACCTAGGAGTTGGTTTGCCGTCCACAGAAGTTATTTTTACATCAATTACTTCCATATCACTTACATTTATTCTAATGGTTTTGTCTTTTGTTGAAATTATCTTAGCAGGTTTTTCATTAATGGAAATGTCAACATTATCTAATTTTAGTTCATCCAATACTATAATGTCTAAAAATTTACCTTGTAGATTTTTATTAGAAAGTTGGTAGGACATATACCCGCGAGTACTTCTCCAAAATTTATCATCACTAAATCCAGAGTTGCTTTTTTCTCCCTTATATAAATGGCCTACTTCAGGTTGTTGTTCACCACAGTTTACTTTGTCAACTGTTTTGGCTTCAAGAGCCGCGGCGTTGATTTCCTGCTGTTTTAATAAGGCTTGTTTTTCTTTGTATTCTTCTTGACTATACGTTTGAAAATACATTTGGTAGCGCGCATCGTGTACTTCAAAAAATGGTTGAAGTTCTAATGAATCTAAACTGAAACGACCTTTTCCAATATCTTTGATTTTAGAAAGATAAGTGTCTTTGTTGCCAACCAAAGCATATGCTTGATCTAATGGGATGTATTTGCCGTGGGTCGCATGCCCCATACGGCTATCGTCTGCAAATAAACCATCTAAATCTTCGGTTGACGTTTTAGCGGCCAAAACGATGGGGCCATCAACAAACGCAACCCAATTGGAACCATCGGGTAAATTTTCTAAATGTGTTGCCGTTTTAAATTTGATAGTAATATTGTCTCCAGATTTCCATTTTCTTTTGATGTTGATGTAACTAGATGGGTTCGTTTGTATTTTTTGAACCTTTCCATTTATTAAAACTTCAAAATCTTCTGCCCATTTAGGTTGTCTTATATTTAAAGCAAATGTTTGTTTCTTTTTGAGTTTTAAGACTATTTCCGACTGATTTTCATAAGGGAATTGGGTGTTTTGAGTTAACTCAATCCCTTTTTCTTTCCAATTTAACGTAGACGGAATAAAAAGATTTACAAACACGTCGCTATTGCTATGACTGTAAATGAGTTCTCCATATTTAGTATGGTTTTCTAAACCAGAACCCACGCAACACCACATACTAGTTTCAGGTTGGGAATATACTCGGTAGTGGTTAGGACGTATGGGTGTAAAATACACAAAACCGCCTTTTTCTGGATGTTGACTAGACAAAATATGATTGTACAGCGTACGCTCGTAAAAATCTAAATAAGACACATCATTATTATTAAAAAAGAGGGCTTTACTTAACCGCAACATGTTGTATGAATTACATGTTTCTGGGCCTTCGTTCGATTTTACCATACCACTAAAATCATCAACAGGGTTGAAATGTTCACCCACGCTATTTCCACCAAAAGCTACGCTTCGGGTGTGAGTTACATTATTCCAGAAATACTTCACAGCTTCAGATAATTCCTCATCATTAGTTAGAGAAGCCACCTTTTCATACCCAATAACTTTTGGTATTTGGGTATTGGCATGCATACCCGTTAACTTGTCTTCTTTCTGTAATAATGGATTTAAGAAATTTTTATGTGTTAGTTTTTTAGCCGTGTCTAAGTATTTTTCATCTTTTGTAATAATATATAAATCGGCAAAAGATTCATTAATACCACCATGTTCCGTCTTTAAAATGTTTTGAATTTGTTCATCTGAAAGTGGTTCAATCAAATCCATAAACCAATCACCTAATTTTATCACGATGGTTTTGGCCTTTTCATTATCAGTATAGTGATAAGTATCAATTAGGCCTGCAAATAATTTATGAATATTATAAAGAGGTACCCACGTATTATTTAAACCAAAACCGCTACCATCTATATCACCTTTATGGATGCGTTCCCAAAATATTTTGCCTTGCGGAATACCACCAACATAGCCATTACCATTTTTATTCTGACAGCGTTCCAATTCCGATAACATATAATCCAAACGGGTTTTTAACTCTTGATTATCAGTGGAAGCATACAACATAGCTAGAGCCGATAAATAATGCCCAGCTATGTGGCCATCAAGACCAATGCTTTCCCAGTTGCCATATCTTTCATCCTTTATTGGTAACCCAGCATCTATTAAATAGGGAGCTAAAAGCCTGTCAGGTTCCATATCAAGAATGTATTTTAAATCAATGTCTTGGGCATTTTTAAAAGGACCATCAGTTATCCTAACATCTTGGAATTTAAAAGCCTGCATTTGTGCCAAAGCAGCATAAGAAATAAGAAAGCAAAACAAATGGATTAAATGTTTAGGCAGAAATGAAATTGATTTGTTTGAATATTGAAATTGCATATAGTTGTAATTTTAATTTAATTGTTTTTTATTTCACAACAAACGTGTATGATTTGCCTTTTTTGGTAGGTAAATCATATAAATATGTTGGCTTTAATTCTAATGGTTCAATTGTGGATGCTTCCGATATAATTGGAGTAGCAATATCATTAACCATAAAAAAGCCATTCGGATTTTCACCTGATGCCTTTTTAATCTTTTTACCAGCTTTTGATTTTATTTCGTTAGGTGTTCTTAAACGAAGATTACCACCTAAGTTTGATTTAATTTCAACCGAAACCAATTTGCTGTTTTCCCAAACCATATTGGTGATTTCAAAACCACCTCTGGTAAGCAAACCACCAACAGTACCTTTATCAAAATTGTCTGGTAAAGCAGGTAATAAATGAACGGCTCCATCAGAACTTTGCATGATCATTTCAGTAATACCTGATGTACAACCAAAATTACCATCAATTTGGAAGGGTGGATGCGCATCGAAAAGGTTATTGTAAGTACCACCACCACCACGTACGGTTCCAAGTGGCATTAATTGGTTTTGAATTAATTTATAGGCGTGGTTACCATCTTGCATTTTTGCCCACCAATTCACTTTCCAACCCATACTCCAGCCAGTAGACACATCACCTCTGTGTAAAAGCGTGTTTTTTGCTGCAGCAAAAAGTTTTGGATTGCTGTAAGGTGATATTTGATTGGATGGATACAACCCGTATAAGTGTGAAATATGACGGTGGTTATCGTTAGGATCGTCAACATCGTCAAGCCATTCTTGAATTTGATTGTGTTTACCAATATGCATTGGAGGCAATCTCTTTTTCATATTTTTTAACTTTTCAACAAATGCTTTGTCTTTACCAAGTATTTCTGCAGCATTAATGGTGGCGCTAAAGACATCGAAAACAATTTGATTATCCATTGTGGAACCTGCAGTTATGGAAGCACCTTGATGTTCTTTTGGCGCATTTTCTGGTGAATTCCCAGGGGCAACTACCAGCCATTTGTATGTTGGGTGTTCCACAAGGAAATCAGCATAAAACTCCGCAGCTCCTTTAATGGCAGAATATGCAGATTCTAAATACGTTTTATCTCCAGTATAAAGATAATGTTCCCATAAGTGTTGGCTCAACCAACCGCCACCGCCGTTCCAAATACCCCAAAATGACCCATCTAAAGGGCCGGTAATCCTCCAAATATCGGTATTATGGTGAGCCATCCATCCATTAGCACCATACATGACTTTTGCGGTTTCTTTGCCAGTTTCAGAAAGTTCCATAATCATCTTTAAAAGGGGCTCATGCATTTCTGAAAGATTGGTTTTCTCAGCTGGCCAATAGTTCATTTCCGTATTGATGTTGATGGTGTATTTGCTGTCCCATGCAGGTTTCATATTCCCGTTCCAAATACCTTGAAGGTTAGCTGGTTGCCCTCCTGGTTGAGATGAGGAAATTAAAAGATATCTTCCAAATTGGTAGTATAAAGATACAAAGGAAGGATCTGAGGTATTTCTAAAATTATTAAGTCGTTCATTGGTTGGTAATTTACTTGCTTCGGTAGAACCTAAATCTAGAGTTACCCTATTAAAATACTTTTGGTATGCTTTTATGTGTGCCGCTTTCATGTCTTCAAAATTCTTATTGAATGCTTTATCCAGGTAGTCTTTTGCACGTTGGTTTTCATCACCACTTATGTCGTTATAATTATTGAAGTTGGATGCAATGGACACAAATATGGTTACGGAATTTGCATTCTTAATATCTACTGAATTATCAGTAGGTGTCATATTCCCTCCATCAGTTTTTATTCTGCTTAGGGCGTTAAACTCTACTTTCCCTTCAATACCTTCATGGTCGCTAGTCGTGCCCCAGAGCGACAATTCATTGTTGCCATTAACTTTAATTTGCTGTTTGACATGTTGGGTTGTTAGTGCTGCTGAAAAAGATAATGTCCCGGGTTTATCTGTAGAAAGACGAATAATCATCACTCGGTCTGGAAAAGACGTAAAAGCCTCTCGGGTATAGGTTACACCATCAACGGTGTAACTGGTTTTTGAGGTAGCATGTTCAATATCCAATTCCCGATAATAATTAGAATAATTCTCATGACCAGTAAAAGTCAGTTCTAAATTTCCAACTGGCTGGAACATTTGTCCGTGCGATTTTTTAGTGATAATTCTTTGGTTAGCCATATTCTCAGCGGCTTTATATTCCCCTTCAAAAATGAGCTTTCTAACACTATCAAGAGCTCCCAAAGCATTCGGATTATCATTTCGGTTTGGGCTTCCGCTCCATACAGTATGTTCATTTAACTGGAAAATTTCTTTTTCTACATTGCCATAAACCATAGCTGCCTGAAAACCATTTCCAATAGGCAACGCATTTTCCCATACTTTTCCAGAAGGTGCATTATACCATAATTTCATGGCTTTTGTATCTTGAGCAAATCCTGATATTGAAATTCCTATGAGAAATAAAAGGGGAATTAGATTTTTTTTCATTTTTAGTTGTATTTTGATTTAGTTGTATTCTGAATTTAGTTGGTAAAAAATTCAATTAATAAATATATTGAATAAAGTGTAAATATTACACCTTTAAGTTTAAATATTTTTAAAAATCAATTAAGTCAGATGTGAAATTTTAAAAATCAGAAGATTGGTTTAAAACTCTATGATTTTGTTTAGACTTTGGATTCTCCTTAAAATTAGATGAAAAACGACGAAGTTGATTGAATTAATTGGAAATTCGTTAAATAAAGCTTTATAATATTATAATTTCCGATGCTTTGTAACTACTTGTTGAAAGTTAATACCATACTAAACTGAATGCCTTTGTGTGCCTATTATAATTAGAGCTACTTTTCATTCTAAGAAGCTAGTCTCTTTTTGAATCTTATTCATTTTTTGAGCTAATAATCAATGTAATAGAGTTACAGATGTAAAAAGCATTCCCCTAGATTTGAATCATAAACTTTAATTTAAAAAATAATATTTATGAAAACACTAGAAAAAATGATATTGGTTTGTTTGCTATTTATAAGCTTTGGTGCATTAGCTCAAACTGATAAAGACAATGAAATATTAAAAGATGCGGACCGAGCCAAGGACACGCTTATTGCCAAAGATTCTGGATTGGAAAAATTCTTCGATACTGCTTCTGGGTATGCTATTTTTCCGAACGTTGGAAAGGGCGGATTAATTGTTGGAGGCGCGAGTGGTAATGGTGTTCTTTATGAAAACGGAAAACCAGTAGGAATGACAGGAATGAAAAAATTGAATATTGGGCTTCAAGCAGGTGGACAAGCTGTTACACAAGTCATCTTTTTTGAAACCGATGCTGCCCTGGCTAAATTTAAGGAAGGGAATTTTGAATTTTCGGCGGAAGCTTCGGCTGTTATTTTAGATGAAGGAAAAGCTGCAGAGGCCAATTATGACGATGGTGTAGTGATTTTTGCTATGCCTAAAGCTGGCCTTATGGCTGATGCTTCTGTAGGCGGCCAGAAGTTCGAATATCACCCATTTAAATAATAAAATTTATTCAAACAAAAAAAGTTGGCATCCTGTGCCAACTTTTTTTGTTTGGTAGGATTTCGAAATAAATGTTAACTCCAATTCACATTAAAAAATGCCCCTCATGTTTTAACATTAGGGGCATTCAACCAACCAACAAAATAAAAGCTAATACTGCCTTTACAACAAATCCATTTTTCTTTTTTAGCTCATATACTGTCTTTTTCCTGAATTCTGCTCAATATTTCAACTAATTAAAATTACTTATTCGCATGCGTTACAATTAACGCAAAACAATAATTTCTTAATGTAATAAAGTTGATTATATAAACCAATAAATTCCACAATGGAACATTGTAAATTCAGTCTTCTAGAAGTTGAAAGAAATAGTATAAGTATCTAGAGATAACATGGCTTTAAAATTCACATAAATATTTTTAATTAAAGACCGATAGCGTTAAAATAGAATTTTATTGAGTCATTATTAATTTCCTTTTTGCCTCATTTTTGTTAAGCAGGATACAAAATCTTATGTTCCTATTAAATTTAAAAAGAGTTAAGGAATGGACAATAAATATGCAAAACACGAAAAGGACTATATTAAGGTCTATCAAGATAAAGGTTATACATCTAACTTTTATTTTAAAAACAATAAACTCATTAATAGTGAAACAAAGGAGGAGTACTTTCCCCAAGATATTCTCATTGTTGCAGAACACAGGTATGAGGGTATGAGCGATCCTTCCGATATGTCAATTTTATATATTATTAGTACAAGTAAGGACGAAAAAGGCACTTTTTTAATGGCTTATGGACCTACTGCAGATATGGATATTTCAGAATTCTTTAATGAAATACCCAAAGCCAATATTACGAATGACGAAAATATTAATGAAAATGACTCATCGCATTAAAATCACCAAGCTTTTACATTTGTCTGATTTAGGACCAAAATAAAATTCATATTATTTTTTTAATAATATTGTTTTATTCTGAAGAAAAATAGTATAATTTTGAATCATATAAGATGAATTGAATTATAGCTTGTACTATATTTTACGTATTCTAAATATATACATGTTATATTCCAATCCTCTCAAAACTATTTATCTGTTTGGTTTAAAAATCTCACTGTTAATAAATGTTTTTCATCTTTATTGAAAGTAAAATATTTTAACATGAAACAGAATATGAGAGATAACATGTTTAACCTAATTTTAGTCGACGACGATGAAGATGATAGAATGTTATTTACTGAAGCTTTAGAAGAAATATCCATACAAACCAAATTATTGCTTTTTAAACATGGCCAAGAATTGCTGGATTATCTTTTTCAACCGCATGCCGAACTTCCAAATTTAATATTCCTGGATCTTAATATGCCTGTAAAGAACGGCATGCAATGCTTAAGTGAAATTCGAAACCATCCAAAATTAAAAGATTTACCCATCGCCATATATTCTACTTCGTCCTCAGACAAAGATATTAGTGATGCATTTTTAAATGGTGCCAATTTGTATATAAGTAAACCCAACTGCTATTCAAAGTTACGGAAAGTAGTAGAAAAGGTTCTTAATCTCAATTGGCAGGACCATATCTCTAATTTAAATAAAGATACTTTTCTATTTCGTATTTAAATTATGAATCATGGAGTTTAAGCGTGTTTATACCTCTACTAAAACCTATATCATATTATTGATTAGTGCAATAGCATTGCTTTTGTTTACTACAAGTATGGCATATAGACAGGTCATGCTTACGCAGAAATCTGCTGAAATGGTTGTACATACACTGCACGTGTATAATGCGATTGGCGACTTAACCAACCATTACTCCAAAGTGGAATCTGAAGAATTTAGGGAAAATCTATTAAAAAATAAACCTTTTAATAAGGCTTTTGAAACTTATAAATTACAAGGAGTAAAAATACTTGATACCTTAAAAATTCTTACTAATGATAATGAATTGCATAAAGCGCGATTAAAGCCATTACAAGGTTTGATGATTACATTGTATGACCAATTAATAAGCCTTAACCTTGTTAATGATATAAATACTCCAGAAGAATTGCAAGCGTGTCAATTGCAAAGAGCTAAAATTAAAACAACAACAAACAACATACGAAGTATTACAAACAGAATGCTAGCAGACGAAGAGCGTTTGATGAATACAAGAAAAGCTGATTATTCTTTTCATAAATCTTTAACGCCTACCATGTTATTGGTCATGGCTTTTTTTGCACTAACTGTATTTGTTATTTCTTTTTTTGGAATTTATAGTAACAAATTAAAGATTAAAAAATCTGAGGCTTTCTTAAAAAGCGTACTAACAACTACCGATAATATTGTAAACTATTATGAGCCCATATACCACAATAATGAACTAATAGATTTTAAAATTGTATATGCTAACGATTGTGTCCGTGACTATCTAAATCTTGAACCAAACGACATTATGGATAAACCAGTCTCTAATGTACATCCTTTTCATAAGCGTGATGGTGAATTAGAAGAACTGTTTCAATCTTATAGAGAACACAGTAAAATTTTTTTTGACAGACAGATTAGTGTTGAAGATAAAAAAATGTGGTTTCATTCAGTTGTTATTCCCTTGGGCAATGGGATTTTGGTGACGTCCCGTAATTCCACAGCCGAAGAAGAAGCTAAAGAGGCAGAGTTACTATTTAAAAAACAATTAGAGAATCAAAATTTAGAATTATTGGATAGCCGGGCATTACTAACCAATATTTTTAAAAGTATACTGCATATAGTCATTCATTTTAAAAGCATCAGGGCCGAAGATGGCAGTATAATAGATTTTGAAATTTTATTTATCAATGAAGAGGCAATTACAATTAATCTAGGTATGCCAGAGAACATCAAAAACAAAAAAATATCTGAAATCTACCCAGACATTTTCAAATCTGAAGTTTTTACACATTTGGTCAATGCCGTGGAAAGTGATAAACCTGGACGTTATGAAATGCCTTACCATAATAATGGTACCGTAAAATGGTATCGTTATACAGCCATTAAATTGGGCGATGGTGTTACTGTTACCACTAGAGATATAACAGAAGAGAAGGAAAAAGCGAATGAAGTGATAAAGTTAAATGAAGAACTCATTATCCAGAATTCAATTTTAACAGATGCAGAGCGAATTGCAAAAACTGGTAGTTTTTTATGGTATTTAGATACTGGTGTTTGTGATTTTTCAGACAATCTTTATCGAATGTTAGACTATGACCCAAAAGAAATTAAACTCACATATGAGATGTATAGGGGATTTATACATAAACAGGATTTGGATGAGTATGATAAAAATACAAAAATAGCGATAAACGAATTAAATGATATTGAACATGTTTTCAGGATTATTTCTAAATATGGTCTAGTTAAACATTTTAAAACCAGAGTGCAATTTTTAACCACGGATGTTATAATAGGTGTTGTACAAGATGTTACACAAACTATAGAAGCTGAAAAAAAATTGTTAAAAAGCAATCTTGAACTTAAAAAAAGCAATGCTGAACTAGAATCTTTTAATCGTATAGCAAGCCATGATTTACAAGAGCCCTTGCGTAAAATAGAACTATTTGCTTTAAGAATAAAGGATACTGAAAACAATCATCTTTCTACTAAGAGCCAAGAATATTTTAGTAAAGTGATTAGTGGGGTTAACCGTATGCAATCACTTATTCAAAATTTATTGGCTTATTCCAGACTTGAGAATAGTAGAAGAGGTTTTGAAGAAATAGATTTAAACCAGGTATTAGATAAAATTAAAGAAGATTTAACCACGAGTATTAATGATTGCCATGCCGAAATTGTTTCAGATAAATTACCTCAAATAAATGGTGTATTATTTCAAATGGAGCAGTTGTTTACAAATCTCATATCGAATGCCCTGAAATACAGGAATATTAACCAAATCCCAATAATACAAATACGCTGCGAAAAAATTTCGGCTTCTCAGATATCAGAACATATAGAAAAATCAATAAAACAGTATTATAAAATTTCTTTCGTCGATAATGGTATTGGTTTTGATTTCCAGCATACAAATAAAATCTTTGAAGTCTTTCAACGGTTACATCAAAAAACAGAATATACTGGCAATGGTATTGGTTTAGCAATTTGTAAAAAAATTGTTGAAAACCACAACGGGTATATTTTTGCTAAAGGTTCAGTTGGACTTGGAGCAGAATTTATTGTTTACCTACCCATTATCCCACTTTAATATCTTGCTATTTTAACTTTCTTTTCATTTTGGTTGAATATGCTTTTTTATTCTAAAGCGTCAAAAATTATAGGTTTTGAGCAAAAGCAATTTGGGCTATTCAGTTAATTTTAAATTAATTATAAAAATAAAAGATATGGAACTTAATTATGAAAATTGTATAAAAGCTTGCCAACAATGCATGATCGATTGTCAAAATTGCCTTGTTCAAATGATGGGTAAAGAAAGTATGAACGATTGCCCCAAATGTTGTTTATTATGTGTAGATGCCTGTTTAATATGTATTAAATTTATGGTTGCTAGTGGCCCTTTAACAAAAGAGTATTGCCAATTATGTGCGGAAATATGTGAATGGTGTGCTGAAGAATGCCAACAACATGACCATGAACATTGTAAAGTTTGTGCCGCTTCGTGTTTGGCTTGTGCAAAAGAATGTCGCAATATGGCTTAAAACACACTAACTCCGTACCTTACTTTTTTTTTCAGAGATTACAAATTCCGAAAAATCAGTTGTGTCTCTTGAAAGATGAATGTATTCTAGACTTCTACTTAATAAATTTTTAAGCATCTTAAAGGAATTGGGCTTTACTAAATATAAATTAGCCCCTTTCTTTTGTAACTCATCAGAGATGGATTTGTCAGCATAGGTAGAGTAAATGATTATAGGGATGTTTGAAAGTCGAGGTTCGCTTCTAATATCATTCAAACATTCCTCACCATTCATTAGGGGCATATTCAGATCCAAATAAATAACATCAGGCAATGGTTTATCCAAGTCTAAAAGATTAACCATAAGTGTTACCCCGTTATCAAAATCTTCAATAGATACATTCATATCTAAATCATCCAGGGCTTCTTTAAATAGCATACGGTCTTCTTTATCATCATCGGCTAAGTAAATTAAGAGGGGTTTTAATAGCATATATTTTATTTTTAATAATGATTTATATAGGATTAGTTATGTGAAATCAATGATTATTTTTGAACTTTTCCCTGAATTTCTTTTAATTATAAAAACAGGAATGTCAATTATAGATTAATCTAGGGGAGGGGTCTTCGTCCGGAAATTATATTATACAGAATAGCAATAATAGCAATTAATAAAAGAACATATATAAGACTACCCGTAGCTATACCTTTTACTAACCCAAAAAATCCTAAAATCCACACAATTATACATATAACTGCAATTAGCCAAAGAATACTTCTCATAATAATATAATTTTAATTAGTTGTTATTCAGTTATTTATATTTCAATCAAAAACATCGTCTTATAAAGTTAAATCTAGGTCTTGTGGGTAATTTTATTTAACTCATTCCCACTTAATTTTAACGCAATCAGTTTATATGCCATGAATACAATAGATGATAACTGTTAAGAGTTTGTGCTATTATTTATCAAATACCTATCCGAATATACTTTTGTAAATTGTGCACCAAAAAAGAGAATTAAACTGGTATATGAGGTCCAAAGCATGACAATTATTATAGATCCTGCAGCCCCATATGTGGAGCCAGGTTCTGTTTTTCCAAAGTAGAAGGCAAGAATATATTTGCCTAAAATGAACAAAAAAGCGGTTAAACCTGCTCCTATTTTAACGGCCTTCCATTTTACAGGCGTACTTGGTAAATATTTAAACATGGCAGCAAATAAGAAATATATAAATACCATGGATAATATGATATCGATAATATAAGCAAAATCTAAAATATTACTTGAAAGTAGCTGAGATATTCTACCGGCGAATGTGGTAAGTAAAGCCGTTAAGATAAAACTTATCAACAGTAAGAACCCAAAAATTAAAATAAATCCGAAACTTTTTAACCTACCGAATAAGGTCGCTATTAGTTCATTTGAAAACGTTTGTTTTTTCTCCCAAATATCATCTAGTGCGTTTTGTAATTGATAGAAAACGCCCGTAGCACCATATAATAAAATGCCTATGCCCAAAATAGTAGTAAATAAGGAGGTAGATTCGTCACCTGTTTTATTAACCATGTTTAAAATTGAAGTGGCAGTGTCAGCGCCTAAAGCGATTGACATTTCTGAATACAATTCACCTTTAACTAAATCTTTCCCCCAAATGGTACCAACCAAATTTAAAATTAAAATTAGCAAGGCAGGAAGAGACAATATGGCATAATAAGCAACAACGGCACCTAACTTAAAGGGTTCTTTTTCCATCCAAGCTTTATATGTTTTAATAAGTAAATCTGGCATATGTTTAAGCTTAAATGAGTCAGGTTTTTTTTTATCCTTATTTTGATAGTCCATAAAATTATTTTTTTAAAATAAAATAATTTCAGTAAAAATATTTAATAGAATCAGAGAAATAAGTATCGCTAAAGATTTCTCCTTGTGAGCCATAATCAAAAAAATATTCTTGCGAAACGCTTTTGTTTAAATAGGACATAAAGAACTCACCGGCATTTTATAACCATTAAGAATTGCTTGGTGTCTAATGTTTTAAGAAAAATTCAAGATAACAAAAATTATATAAAGTAATTTAATAATGATGTAACAAAACATGTGGCCTCTTATTGCAATTTTGTTAAAACATTATTTAATAGATATTTAGCTCATTTAAAATTCAAGGTTTAAAGCAGAACGCACTTTTTAAAAAGGCATTCGATCTTAGAGTTTATTGTGAAGTATATATAAAAATATTGTTAGGCATTTATACAAATATTAAATTAAATCGGTCTTAGTTAATAATACTTACTGTACTGATTTAATTTCCTATTTACAAAAGCAACCCACTTTTAATCATTTAAAAAGAATAAGTATGAAAACGGTATCAATAACTTCAAATTCCCTCTCTGTTATTTTTGATCAAATTCAAGCGGAATTGGGTGGAAAACTAGACATAAAATCTAAAGAATACAAATTGGAACTAAACAATGACATTGTTAAAGGATTTATTTCCGGAGTCTCCATAGAAAAGGCCATAGTTTATATGGAATATAGCCTTGTATTTAAGGAAGATGTAACATTTTTAAATAGACTTAGCGAAACGAATTCAATGTATTTCGGATACTGTTCTAAAGGACATGTTAAGCAAAGCTTCGAAGGCAATGGTAAAGAAAACAAATTAGGACAATTTCAAACTGGTATTTTTTCAAATTCCTCGGAAAACAATATCTTTTTCAGTTTCGAAAAAAATAAAAAGGTAGAATTCTCTATGGTTACTGTAGATGTTTTATCGGTTTCAGATAAAGAATTAAGAGATCAATTAAAAATCACATTCATTCTTGATCAGCAAAATAGTGTTTACTCTTACATAGGTTCTTTCAACTTGAAAATTGTAGAAAAAATAAATCATCTTAAATCTCTTAACCAGAAAGGATTGGTTAGAAATTTGTTGATTAATAGTGTTGTTTATTTAATTCTAGCCCTAGAAATTGAACAACATAAAAATGACCTAAGTAATGCAATGACTAATTACTACTCCCTTACCCAAACAGATATGGAAGCTGTAAAAGATATAGCAGAACATATAAGAAGTGCTCCAGAAATTCAATATAGTCTAAAATATTTAAGTAGAAAATCCGGTTTATCACCTTTCAAATTACAAGAGGGTTTTAAAATATTACATAATAGAACAGTTACCGATTTTATTAGAAATATAAGAATTGAAGTAGCAGAAAACTTAATAAGAACAACAGAACTCAATATCTCAGAAATTGTATACTCGGTAGGTCTTACCAGTAGAAGTTATTTTTCTAAAATTTTTAAAGAAAAATATAACTGTAGTCCAAAACACTATCAAAACCATCAAAATATTTTAGATATTAAAAGCTTCAATATGAATGCCGTTTAAATTTAAATGAGTCAATTATTCATTTAAAAGAATCAAGAGGTGGAGGTTTTCATCTCTAAATTACACAAGTAAATTTTAATCAATAATTAAACTTAAATTATTATGAATACATACACAGAAACAATAGGAAATAAATTAAATGACCTGTTAGAGAAAACATTTGATGCTGAAAAAGGTTTTAGGAAGGCAGCAGAGAATACAAATCATACGTATTTAAAAAATTATTTCCAAAGAAAAGCTCAAGAGCGTTATGGGTTTGGACAAGAATTAAAAGGGGAAATTAAATCTTTTGGTGAAGATATTGATAAAGGGGGAAGCTTTGCTGGTGCAGCTCATCGTACGTGGATGGATGTAAAGGCCATGTTTTCAACGAACAATGATGAATCTATGCTGGAAGAAGCTATTAGAGGTGAAAAGGCAGCTTTAGAAGAATATAATGATATTCTTAACGAAACGTCATTGCCATTCAGCACTCAAGGAGTAATACTTAAGCAAAGAGAGGCTATTGCAAACGACCTTAACACCATTAAAAGATTAGAGGATATTCGCTAAATTAATAAGGATCTTTTTACATTATTACTATTATTTATTATTTATAAAATCCCTGAAGAACTAATAGGCATTTTTCTAGTATATGACACAATTCTTAAGGTCTTAAGGCTGGCGAACGACCATGTTAATGTGATATGTTAAAGTAATAGAATTGTCAAAATTTTGTATCATTTGGGTCAATAATTTTATTTTTAAGATTAGTCGCCCGTTACTTTTCAAAATATCTTTAAACAATTAATTATAAAAAACTTAAAATCATGAAAACATTAAAAGATTTATTAGAGCATCATTTAAAAGACCTATTTAGTGCAGAAAACCAATTAATAGATGCACTTCCTAAAGCTGTAAATAAGGCAAGTGATAGTATGTTAAAGCAAGCTTTTGAAGATCACTTGCAAGAAACCAAGGAACATAAAAGACGACTTCAAGAAATTTGTGGCGATTTAGAGATATCCCCAAACGGAGAAACATGCAAAGCGATGAAAGGTTTAATTAGCGAAACCGAGAGTTTTATAGAAGAAGCAAATGATGATGAGGTTATGGACGCAGGTCTAATTGCAGAAGCTCAACGTTTTGAGCATTATGAGATTGCGGCGTATGGTACTGCAGTTCGCTATGCCAAAGAATTAGGTTACGATAATATAGCAAGGAAGTTACAGGAAACCTTGGATGAAGAATATAATGCAAATAACAAGTTAAATAAGCTAGCAGAAAACAGACTCAACAGAAAAGCTGTTAATTAAGTAACCTAATTCAAATATTTTACTGCCTGTAAATTAATTGGGTAATCTCTAATTAATTTATAGGCAGTTTATTTTATTATTCAGGTGGTTTAGTAACAGATTTTAAGATGAAATTAAAAAATAATTTAAAAATTAGATAATACCATGTCAATTGCAGTAGTTCGTAAAAATCTATATTTTAAACCAGATTCCAGTCGGGTAGTTGCCCGTTTTTTTAATAATGGTGATGCTAGAACCATAAATCTAGTGAACCGCATCATGAGTTTAAGTGAGGTTGATGTTAAACATGAACTTGAAATAATCCTTAAAGAGTTTCTAGACAGACACAGAAATATTTCAAATATTTTTTTAAAGCATTTTTACAATTATGTAAATCTAATAGAATCCATGGGGATGGATCATAAAAAGTTATCCTTGGAACGAAAACTTTTGATAGGCTCCTATAGTACAATGGAATATTCCGTAGAGGCCTCCGCTTTGTTTAACCCTTCAATTGTTGAACATTTCGATCAGTCTTTTTTGGCTGAGGGAGAAAAGAGGGTCATAATATCCTTTAGGGCTACAGGAGAGGGGCATTTATCCTCTATAGTTTTTAGGAAAGGCATATTGGATACTTCCAATAATTTACATATGCAGCATGTACACAATCATATCGATCTTCCAATTCTTACAAATAAAAAAACATACAACAAAAAACGATTTATGAAGAAAATGGAGGAAATGAATATTCCAAAGGAATATTCTTCAACCATTATGAATTCATTATCAAGCAGATTCGAATATTTTGCTTTAAAAGATGCCGTTAGCGATGTATTGAAGCAGAACATTGATGAACAAAGGAAAAAGGCACTTAACGAAATGACCTGGCTAGTTGATTCCTATTATGATATTGAATTTCATGAAGACTCCAATATTTCAGAACGCGCCATTTTCCCCATTTCACCATCAGAAAGTAAAGGAATTGAAGATGCTAGATTTGTGCGTTTTACAGAAGATGATGGCACTGAAAAAATATATGCCACTTACACGGCCTATGATGGTTATGCCATTCTTCCCAAGATACTTTCAACAAACGATTTTAGGAATTTTAGAATTATGCCCATGCACGGAGATGGGGCCCAAAACAAAAACTTTGCACTTTTTCCTCGTAAGATTAAAGGAAAATATGCCATGTTGGCAAGAATTGATGGGGTTAATAATTATCTTTTTTATTCCAAAAGAATTACGTTATGGAATAATCCCATAAAAATTCAAGAACCTAAATTCCCCTGGGAGTTTACGCAAATAGGAAATTGTGGTTCACCCATTTACACAGATCAAGGTTGGTTGTTAATTACCCACGGTGTCGGCGCCATGAGACGTTATTGTATTGGTGCTTCATTATTGGATTTAGAAGATCCAACCAAAGAGATTGGCAGGTTAAAAGAACCTCTGCTTTCCCCATTGGAAGAAGAAAGAGAAGGTTATGTGCCAAATGTTGTGTATTCATGTGGCAGCCTCATCCATAATAACCATTTAATCTTACCATATGCTGTATCCGATTATTCATCTTCATATGTTACTGTTAATATGGACGATCTACTAGCAGCTCTTAAAGCAAAAGATTGATTGCATTTTAGATTATCTTTTAAGGAAATACCATATTTACGCTATTTCCTCAAAAGCTAACCGGGCCAATAAATAACTAACTGTAGATTCTGCACCTTGGTTCAAATTAACATTATGCGTTTCAAGGCCATCATGACAACCACCTGTACATGGATTGTAAATGATTTGTTTTAATTGGTTGTTACCAAGAAACCAGCTGAAAGCTATTTCCATTTTGGTATTGTAACCTTCTAAAGGGAAAATAAGATCAAATTGTTTTAAGGCCAATATGGTGTAGGTAACATCAATGGGTTGTTCTCCTCCAATATATGCTAATTTTTCATCAGAACCTTTTACTAGCCAGTTTTGATTGCATATAATTTTGATTGAATCTCCGTCAAACGTTTTCGAAAGTAGAAAATCAAAAGATTCCTTCGCTATGCGCTTGAATTTTGTTTTCTCAGTAGCTTTCCATGCACATAATAACGCTTCCGGTAATACGCTATTGGCATAGGTAAGATAAGGTTCATACCAATTCCAATCGTCTTCAGAATGGAACTTATATGAATCAACAAGCTTATTAGCCATATCTTCAATTGATATGG
Organism: Confluentibacter flavum; assembly: GCF_002843175.1. Lineage (GTDB taxonomy): Bacteria > Bacteroidota > Bacteroidia > Flavobacteriales > Flavobacteriaceae > Confluentibacter > Confluentibacter flavum. Next base: position 33,959 of record NZ_PJEO01000033.1, on the reverse strand, counting down.
TTATATCGCTACTATTCAATTTCATATTAAAGAAGTATAAACCTTTTATAATAAAGGCAATGGCTCTAGGGGATTCAAAGTTTTGCATTGGTAATTGAAATTGATTGATTGCCCATTTCATATTTTGAAGAAGGGTTATATCTAAATCAATTGCTTCATCCAATAATGAATACGCATAGCCTAAAGACCAAATGGCCCTTCCATTAGCATCCTCTAAATTTTCTTCATCATTCTGCTTGGTGAATTTTTTATCCTTGTCCACATAGTTAAAAAATAAACCATTGTAACGTTGGCACTTTAAAATGAAATTGATGTATATCTTTATCAATTTTAAATCGGATGGATTATGCGTTACTTTGTAATGTTGGCAAACAGCTATAAGCGCTCTGGCATTATCATCTATGGTATACCCAGAGTTTAAATCAGGGGTATTAATAATTGAAAATTGGATGATACCAACATCTGTGGTCATTGCTTTTATATGGTCAAGGTTGATCTGTGGCTTCTTATAGATCAATTTCAATGGTTTTTTTATTTCATTAGAAAAAACATGGGCATGAGCTATAGCCGCATTTTCCCATGAGGTAGCAGATGAAGCATGTAATCCTTTCAATTTCATATCATCTCTAAGATTTTTATTATTTAATAATTTATTCACTTCCATAGACAATTGTTTAGAATTACCAAAATCAAAAAGAACACCACTTCCATTTCGTAATACTTCATTTGCATGGGGAATAGGTGTAGATATAATAGGGCAACCACAACTTACGGCATAAGAAAATGTACCACTTACAGCCTGATTGGGATCATTTGAAGTAAACACATAACAGTCAGATAGTTGTAGGTATTCAAGTAATTCTGGAAGAGGAACAAATTTGCTGATAAATTTAACATGGTCTTTTAATTTTAATTCTTCAACCTTGCTCTGCAAGAAATTCATGTATGTGTTACCTTCCTTATTAAAAAGCGTTGGATGTGTTTTACCTATAACTAAAAAAATAATATTATTGTGTTCTTTTATAATTTCGGGTAACGCATCTAAAGTGGTTTCAATACTTTTACCTGGTCCCAATAAACCAAAAGTTGATATCACTTTTCTTCCCGATAAATCATACTTTTCTTTAAGAATCGATTTTTTCTTGTGTTTTATTAAATGGGTTCCATGGGGTATAATCTCTATTTTCCTTGGATTTATCCCATAGGTGTTTATTAGTAATTCAGATGAAGATTTAGTCATAACCGTAATTATATTAGCAATCGATGCCAAAGCTTTAACATGTACTTCTAAAGCTAATGTTGGGTTGGGCAATACGGTGTGAAATGCAAGTGTTATTGGTTTGGTGAGTATTTTTAAAAAGTTCACAAAAACGTCTTCATTATTTTTAAATAATCCAAACTCATGTTGAACCATAACCAGTTCAATGTCTTCATCGGCATTTATCTTTTTGGAAATTAAAATAAACGATTGTAAATCGTCCGTGTTTAATACCAAATCGACATCTCCTTTTTTATAAGTGTGACTTTCTACGTTCGATTCTACAGCGCAAATTTTTGTTTCAAAGCAATTTTCATATTTGTTGTCAAGCGCATTTTTTAAATCATTAGTATAGGTTGCAATGCCACATTGTCTTGGAGGGTATGTTGATATCATTAATACCTTTGGCAAACGTTTAAGTTTGATGTCATTGGAACTAATCCTGTCTTTTAACCTTGTCTTTTTATTGATGTTGGCCTTGCGATTAACTGGATTTATAGTTTTTATATTGCTTATCATATCTTTAAAGATTTATTTTAGTTTACCTCATAGCGTTGGTTTATGTGATACTTAATATTAATTGAAAATTTTAATTAAAAAATGGAAATTTATTTTAGCTAATCTAAATCTTAAGAAAGAGCATCATTACCCTTAAAAAGAAATTTCTTAACCCAATCAGTTTAATTATATACTTAGCGAACTAAATTCTGAGGTAATAATTTTTGGTATTAATTCTTGAAAGAGACTAGAGCAACAGTTAATTAATTTCAAATGCCAAGGCTTTATAACCACTTGTTGAAAATTAACCAAAATGACTAAATAGGGTTCAAACATTTTTGAAAGAAATAGTTGAACTGTCTTATTTCACTAGTCTAAAAACCACTTTAAAAAACGGGAATGAAGGTACCGACAAGTTTAACCAGAACATGTAAACCTTAAAGCATGATTTTTTAACAAGAGGGTACTTTAGAAAATTGGAGAAAGAGGAGTGAAAAGCAAAAGATAATTAAGTTAATCACGTATCAAGCGATAGATTAGAATGCCTACAGCAATTAAAAATATGCTGGTATAAATAATCTTATTATACTTGGCCAACCAATTTGGCAAGAAAATATCAAAATTATCTTTTGTGGAATTAGAGTACTTTCTAGCTATTATCGTTAAAGGACAAAACATTTTAAATAGTACCAAAACAATTCCTTCTAGGACTACCAAACTAACGCAAATCCAAACCCAATGGTCAATTTTATTTATTATAACCGCATACAAAAGGTAAAATATAACCACATTGAAAAAAAGCCAAACGGCAGTGTGTATGCTTTTTATTATTAAAAGTTTGTCTATTTTCATAAACTATTAATACCTAACTTCTTCATTTCTACTTTTAACTTTTTAGGAATATCGGTTCTGCATTGGCAATTTTTCAAATGTTCCAAATGCCAATTAATGCGTTGCTTAAGTGTTGGGTTTTTGGGCATTTTATGTGCGTGGTGCCATTCTTTGTTAATTTTCATATGCGTTATTATTATTTCACGTTGTATTTTAAATCTATGATTTCTAAATTCAACCAATTGAAATCGCCTTCTTTTAATTTCCAAATGACCTCGCATTTGTTTGGTATTTTAAAGCCATCAAATTCCTTAAAAGATTTTGATTGCACATACCATGTTTCTAAAGTTGCATCATCTCCTGCTCCATAATAACGTTGAGCTTCAAAAGACAGAAAATGACCCTCAGAAGAAAATTTAAAAAGCCCAACGACACTTTTGTAGTTTATTGTAAATGTTGCTTTTGCCGAAGTACTATCAATAGGCTCCCAAGTCATATATTTATTTAAAGCTGCCGATGGAAACCAAACCATTTCAGCCATATATCGTAACATGGCAGCCTGATTTATTTTTTCGTTTTTACCTTCATCCACCACTGGAATTAAACCTGCCATTTTGATGAGCATTTCGCCTTCACCATTTACCAATTTATCTCTACCAACCATTTTCACCATTGGCATAAAATCGACTTCGGTTGACCATATAAAACTGGGATGGGAAACATCAAAATGTTGTTCTGCTTCAAAAGGCATCCATTTACCACTAGGTTTGGTTTTCAGTGCTCCTTGTTGCTTCAACCATACAGAAACCATTTTTTCCTTAGCAATGACACCTGAATTCTGTATCCATTTTTGAACTATTTCTGGCAAATGTGTTAAATATTCCTTTGTTATAATGGAATCATTATTTACTGAAACGCCTTTTAATAGGGATGTGGTTTCATTGCTCACCTTTTTATTAAATATATAATTCCCATAAGCAGACATGCAAACCATAAGAATAATTATATTGGCCACAGTACCAAATTTGGCATCCTTCCAAGACATGATAATCAGAATTTGCGAAAGAACGATTGCCAGAACAGCAATAAAAAACCATCGGTCTTTTGTTAGGTAAAAAAGGGTAGTAATAAATAACAGTATTGCGGCAAAAAGCCAAAACAATCCCATTGTTTTTGAAATGTTTTTGCTTAATTGATTAAGATTTGCAAATCCAAAAGCTTTTAGGAAACCCATAAGGTGTATGAGGCCGTGAACAATAATTAAGAATGCAAAAACAAAACGCATAACTTGGTTTTTAAAATGTTTTAGCGATACCAAGTCTTAAGGACAGGTAATCAGTTTCATATCATTGTAGCATACAATGTTTTCTAAAAAAGTCTCTGCAATCCATTTGGCGCGCAAGGGATCTCCTGGTAATAACACTGATTCGGCAATGGCTCCTTTTTTTGCTTCAATATGTAAGCTCATTGATTGTTGATTTTATTTTGCTTAATTTAAATTAGGTTCAACTTTTTTGAAAGTATAGGTCAATAGGCAAAAAAATAAAACAAGAACATGCTTGCGCTAATCTATAAACTTGTTAAAATGACGTTTTGTCGCTTAGGTTTTTAATCATATTCTTTAATTTGTTTGCAACGTCATTGGCAATACCTTCCAATGCTGGATTTGTTACTGCTTGCATGGACTGAATGGGATTGACCGCAGCAACCTCAATGGTTCCGTTGTCGAGTTCCTGTATAATGACATTGCAAGGCAGCATAGTGCCAATTTTATTTTCTGCTTGAAGTGCTTTATAAGCAAATTGTGGATTGCAAGCACCTAGGATTTTATATCTATTAAAATCCACATCCAGCTTTTTCTTTAACGTTTGTTGTATGTCGATTTGTGTAAGGACACCAAACCCTTCCTTTTGAAGTAATTCTGTAGTCTTGTCGACTGCGTTATCAAAATCATCTTTAATAATTGTACTAAAATAATAGCTCATGGTTATTCTTTATTTAATTCAATGTTTAGTTTTCCTAAAAGTATCAATTCCGATTTGTTTTTACCAGAAAAACTATCTGCAATGGCATTTGCCGTTTTAAGAATCAATCGGTTTACATTATTTGTGAAAAGGTGTTTTTGGTCTTTTTTATAGCTTATGAAATCATCATAACAGGTTTTAATATTAAACCCTGTATCTTGCTCATTAAATAGCCAATCAAAAACAATTTCTATCTGGTAGGCAGCATCCGTTCCAAAACCATCCTCGATGTCGTCAACGTCCAGCCATTCTTTTTTAACAAGTTCTTTGAGTGTATTTATTTCTGCCTCATGAACCTTGTTGTCTGCAGCCGCAATGGCATAAAATAGTTTTCCCAAATTTTGATAGAATTTTAAGGTCAAATGCTTTTTTGTGTTCATTTTGATAGTTTTCCTAATCGCAAATTTAAACCCAGTTTTTTTATTTAAAAATGATATATATCATAGCTGTATTTTCATGTGGAATTATCACGGATTTTTGAAACAATACCCTAATAATTAATGTATAAACTTTATCTTTATAGAACATTTCAATCTGAGAAAACAAATGTTCAAGAATAACAAGGACATTTTTCGAATTTTATCTGATGCGGTTTCAGGGGGCATTGTAATTGTCGATGCTAATCAGATTATTGTTCCTGCAAATATCTCCGCAGATACGATGTTCGGCTATAGCAAGAATGAATTAGTTTCCACAAATTTAAAACACCATTGAGCACCATTTTGACTTAAGTAAATATTCATTGCCGGAGCAGTAAGATAAAAGGGAAAAGCATATTCAAACAATTACCGATAAAGTATATTTTTCAAACACATATTAAAAGTTTATAGCTATATTAGAAGTGCTTAAAATACTACTAATTTTTAAAGATTATAACTTTGAATATCATAACACTTACCATAAATCCAGCTTTAGATAAAAGTGCCAAGGTAGATGGTCTTATACCTGAACAAAAACTCCAGTGCCATTCCATAGTATATCAACCGGGTGGAGGTGGCATCAACGTCTCCAGAGTGCTTAAAAGGCTTGATGAAAAAACACATTGCATATTTACGGCTGGTGGAGATACCGGACAAAATCTTAATGAATTACTTTTAAAAGAAGGCATTAACCCAAAAACTATTTATATAAAAGCATGGACAAGGGAAAACCTATCCATAGTGGATACAAAAACCAATTTTCAATATCGTTTTGGGATGCCTAGTAACGGTTTACAAAATGCAGAACTCGATGACATTAAGTCGACATTGGATAAATATCTTAATAATGGTGATATCCTTGTATTAAGCGGAAGCCTCCCTCAAAACGTGCCAACAGATTATTATGCGACATTAATCAAACACGTTTCCCATAAAAATATAAAGATTGTTATAGACACTTCTGGTCCAGCACTTACTGAAGCTCTTAAAGAAAAGGTTTTTCTGGTGAAGCCCAATCAAAAAGAATTGGCGCAATGGGCAGACAAGGAATTTTTATCAAGCACAGAACAAGAAGATTTCGCTTTAGAAATGGTTAAATCAGGTAAAGCCGAGTATGTCGTTGTTTCTTTAGGTGCTAGAGGCGCCTTTATGGCATCCAAAGATGGCGTTGTTTATCAGTCCACGCCCTCTGTATCCGTAAAAAGTACTATTGGCGCTGGTGATAGTATGGTTGCAGGATTAATCTATGGAATTAAGAATGATTTTTTGGTAAAGGATATTTTAAAATGGGGTGTTGCATGTGGTGTGGCCACAACCATTAATGAAGGAACCAATCTTGCCAGTAAATCACATGTTGACAACGTTTTGAAAATGCTCAAAATAACTTAAAAGCTACAAACAAATCCAACACTTTTTTCATTAAGAAATTGTCATAGTTGCTTCTATTTAAATAGGTTGTTTTCTTTTAATCCATTTTAGGATTTCATACCAAATAACAAATAAAAACCCCATAAAAATGCTCAAAAATGCTTGATTTAAGGATAGTCTTTCAAATTTTAAAAATCCTATAAAAGGTTCCACAAAAATAAATAATGCCGTTATAACAATAGTAATAGTTATTATAAGCGGTACTAATTTATTTTTATAACCCAAAGTGGTAATAACCGAATAATAAAAGGAACGATTGACTAATGTGAGCGTTATGTTTGAGGCAATAAGCGTCAAAAAAACCATTGTTCTCGTCAATGATTCGCCGTAATTACTATGAACTGCATATTGATAAATAAGTAGAATACCGACCGTAATCATCAATCCTTGAAAAATACTCGTTGTGAGTTCCCTTAAATTGAAAAAAGTACGTGAAAAAGGACGTGGTTTTTGTACCATTATGTTCTTTTCCATGGGTTCATTTTCATAAATGATGGAACATGTTGGTCCCATAATCAATTCCAACAAAATAACATGTACCGGCGAAAAAATATTGGGATAAACCCATCCCAGCGCCAAAGGAATGAAAACAGTCAGGATAATGGGAATATGAATGGAGATAATGTATTGAATCGCCTTTTTGAGATTTGCATAAATTTTGCGACCCATAGCAACTGCATCGAGCATTTTGGATAAATCATCTTCTACCAAAATAATGGAAGCTGCTTGTTTTGCAATCTCGGTACCCCTCGTACCCATGGCTATACCAATATGAGCTGACTTTAAAGCAGGTGCATCATTAATACCATCACCTGTCATGGCTATAATTTCTTTTTGAGCTTTTAAAGCATTGATGATTTTCAATTTGGCGTCCGGAAACATTCTGGTGAACAAAAAATTATCTGTGGAGGCGGTTTGCAATTCAACTTCCGACAAGTTCATTAATTCTCTTCCAGAAATGCGTTTGTCATCATTTTTAAAGTGTATTTGTTTTGCAATGGCAAGCGCCGTATCTTCATTATCACCTGTGATTATTTTCACTTTAATTCCAGCGTTATCAAAAGCTTCAAAAACCGATTGAATGTTTGATTTAGGCGGATCATGGAAGGCGACAATTCCTATGAATTTAAATTTGAAATCTTGTTGATTAAGAGGAAAATCATTTCCTGAAAAATTAGATGTGCCTACGGCCAGTAAGCGATAACCACGGGATGCTAAACTGCTGATGTTTTCATTGATTTGTTTTTTTTCATTTTCTGAAAGACTGGACACATTCATGATGGCTTCGGGTGCGCCTTTTGCCGCGATGATACGCTTGCCACTTTCATTCTCAAAAATATGGGTCATCATGGGAGGTGTTCCACCTAAAGGGTATTCATGAACCATTTTATAACTTGGACGTTCATCTTTATGAACCGTCTTGGAATAGGCGTGGTGCAAGGAAATTTCCATGGCATCAAATGGTATAGGTTCACTGGCCCACATGGCGAGTGTTATAAGTTCTTTTTCATCCGCTTTAAATGTAGACGAATCAGCATCTGAAACGGTATTCGATTTTAAGGAATAGACTTTAACTAGGCTCATTTCATTTATCGTAATGGTCCCCGTTTTATCAACGCAAATTGTCGTGGCACTTCCCAGGGTTTCAACGGTTTTCATTTGCTTGACAACAATGCCCATTTTTAATAATCTCCAGGTGCCTAAAGCCATAAAAGTGGTAAAGGCAATGGGGATTTCCTCTGGCAAGATGCTCATAGCCAAGGTCAACGATTTCAATAAACTATCTAAAACATCATACGTTCTAAAATAATTCAGAATCCAAACGCCAATAAAAACAACCACCCCAGCAATAACCATCTTTTTGATAAAATTCTGGATTTGAATTTCGATAGGCGTTTTTTCTTCTTCTATGTTTTCTAGACTCTTTCCAATTTTACCCAATTTGGTCTTTTCACCAATAGCGGTAACAGTGGCAATAGCCAATCCACTAGCAACAGTGGTCCCTTGAAACACAAAATGGTCTACTTTGTCTTTATCCTTGTAAACTGCTAGGGATTCTCCTGTAAGAAGTGACTCGTTGACTGAAAAATCATTAGAATGTATGATGGTACCATCTGCCGCTATTGTATAGCCCTCTTCAACAATTAAGGCATCACCAATAACGATATCTTCACTTTTGATATCAATGACTTCACCATTCCTAATGACCTTGCTGTGTGGCTTAGTGAGGTCTTTTAATTTCTCTAACGCATTACGACTTTTGGAATCCTGATATAGGGAGATTGTGGACACTAAAATGATGGCAACCGATAGAAAAATACCATCCCCTACATTGCCAGTTATAAAATAGATGGTTGCTGTAACCAACAGTAAAATCACCATTGGTTCTTTCAATAAACTTTTAAGAGCCTTTATAAGCTCGTTTTCCTTTTTAAAATTGGCTCTGTTAACTCCAAATTGCTTTCTTGATTGAAGTACTTCATTACTTGAAAGACCTTTAATATTGAAATTCTCCACTGAAATCATTGGCATAATTGTTTAGGTATGGTATCTAATTTAATAAATAAAGACATAACCAAGGAAAACAGTCCTAGCAAAGCATTAGGGACAAACATGTGATATAATATTTCATAAGAAAACCTATTAATTGAGAATATGCTTTATGGCAATGATAAATATCAGCTCACTCTGGTATTACGAATATGGGAACTTTAGGATGAAGCGCCAATTTCTTTATCACTGGCTCATTTACTATCATTTCAAGGAGGCTGTGTTCATATTTTACCATAGCCAGCATCTTTATTTCCAAATCTTCAATAAATGCTGCAATGGCTTCTGCTTTTTTTGGATGATTGGGCAACCAATGAAAACTGCATTCATAATCTGCCAGATAGTTTTTAAGCATCGTCATATTATATTCTTGAATACTTGACAATTTTTTCTCGACACTTATATGTACTACTCGAATTTTGGAATTGAATAAATCTGCCATACTTTTAAGTGGCCTTAATTCTTTATCATCATAGAAACGATTGTAATCTGTTGGAAACGCTATTTGCTTTGGCGTAACAAAATCACGATCCTCTGGGATAATTAAGACAGGACAGTCTTTAATCTTTTTAATTACTTTAACTGTATTGCTTCCATAAAAATATTCAATTGAACCTGTTGTTCCCTTGGTTCCCATCACAACGATATCAATGGTATTTTGCTTAATTGCTTTAAAAACGGCATCCATGAGTTCCTCTTCAAATAAAAGCGTTTTGAAATCATGGTTGGCATTGGCATCGACAATTTCCATCTGGGCTTTTAATTCCGCCAATTCCCTTAAAGCCTCTTCTTTTAGTTTTTCAACATAATGTGCTGTAATATAAGTTCTGGACACTGAATTTGAGATGTATGTGGAATGTAAAAAATAAAAGGTACAATATTCGTCAGCATATAATTTTAAAGCATATACAATAGCGTTCCAAGCATTATCTGAAAAATCGGTTGGCAATAAAATATTTAATGTATTTGTTTTCATGGCTCACGGTATGTTTTAGAAGGAATTACCAAAAATGGAATATTCAAATGAAAACCAATTTGATTGATTGTATTCTTGAAAAATAAATTTTCAAAAAACGAATGCTTGTTGTTTATCATGGCTAACATATTGATTTTATGTTTAAACTGAAATTTATTAATGGCATCAGCTATCTCCATACTTTCAAAATCATGGAATAAATAAGCCGTGCTTTTAAACATGTCTTCCAATATCATTTTATGGTTCTCTTGTTCTTCAGTAAAAGCATAGCCAGTAGATACGTGCATGACATGTATTCTTGAATGATGGGTTACTGCAATATCTACCAGAAAGTCTAATGATGTTTTTTGATAATCAACATCAAGATCGGTTGGAAACAGAATCTCAAATGGTGACTCATATTCAAAATCGGATGGAATGGCTAGAATCGGACATTTCATGTTTCATAACCAATCATTTTTAATGTAATTATATATAACGCATGGTATTTTGTAGTGCTAAAAGTGGTATTTTAAGGTCCACACTTACTATATCTATATTAGATGGAAACAGCATATCCTCTAAAAATGAATGTTGGGTATTGACCATAACCAACATATCTATATGATTGTTCTTTATATAATCTTGAATCGTTTCTGTTATTTTTTTACTATGTTCTATGTGAAAATCAACCTTGGTTTTACAAACAGTTTCCTTTATAAAAGCTTTGTTGTCTTCTTGTCTAAGGGATAGTTTATCACTCATCGAAATATACAATACATCAATAATGCTTCTATAAGATGTGCCCAGTTCACATAACAATTTTAGTTCGCGACGTTTGTAGGGAATGAGATAATCGGTTGGAAACAAAATTCGTTTTGGCTGCATATTGGTATAATGCGAAGGAATCGCCAAAACAGGACAATTCACGTACTTCAAAACCTGAAAAGTATGACTTCCAAATATAATATGTCGGTCGTCCGACTTTCCTTTAGTGCCCATTACAATCAAATCAATATTCTTGGCTTCAGCAATTAAATTAGCTTCATATACCAACGTATTATAAGCAGATAAGATATGATAGCTAAACTTAGGGTTTGGGGCCATTTTTTTTACGGTATCAAGAAGATTTTCAAGATTTTTTTGTGATTGGCTCTTCACCTTCTCCAGAACATCATCGAAAACCTCACGATAGACCAAATCTTCATGATTATAGAAATCGTTTTGATAGGCATGCATAAAGAAAAAATCAACCTTTTGTTGTTTAAAAAAATCCAAGGCATATTTGACTGCATTCATTGAATTTTCGGAAAAATCTGTAGGAAGAAGTATGGATAGCATCGCATATACTTTTAGAATTCTAGCTAAATTTAAACTGTTTTTTAAATAGAAACTATGATATATATCAGGCACCAGATTTATTAGTAGTCCTTGTTATTGTTAAGATTGCATTTTTGTAATATCATTAACTGCGGTTTCTTCTGAGAGGTTTATTGTTTTTGATAATGGTATTATCAGTGAATTCCTGAAAAATTGAATACTAGTTTTCACCTACGAGTAGTTTTTATATTCACATAAATCCTTTTAAATTAAATCATATAGAATAAAAAATCTCCTAAAAAAGTAAAGCCTTGAAAATATTATAATTTTCAAGGCTTTGTAACCACTTGTTGAAAGTTAATTAAAAGTGACCGGGCTGGGATTCGAACCCAGGACCCTTTCATTAAAAGTGAAATGCTCTACCAACTGAGCTACCAGGTCTAGTCTCTTTAATGAGGGTGCAAATATAAAATGTTTAATTAATAAAACAATGCTTTTTTTGTATAATTTTTTGTTTTTTTGCCTGACGAATATCTATCTTTTTAAGAATCAATTAAAAGCCAAATAATGAATGTAATATTAATTGGGTATATGGCTTCCGGAAAGTCAACTATAGGGAAGATTTTAGCAAATAAATTGAATTATGATTTTATTGATTTAGATGATTATATCGAAAAAAAGGAGCAAACCACTATTGTAAATATTTTTAAATCTAGAGGGGAAATTTATTTTAGAAAGTTGGAAACAGCGTATTTGAAAGCTATTTTAGAGCATAAAAACAATGTGGTTTTATCATTGGGGGGCGGCACACCTTGCTATGGAAACAACATGGATGTTATTTTAAGCGATACTAATTCTAAAAGTATTTACTTAAAAACTAGTATTCCTGCTTTGGTTAGTAGATTAAAAAATGAAAAATCCAAACGCCCTTTATTAGCACATATAGAAACAGATGATTTACTTTCAGAGTTTATAGGTAAACATTTGTTTGAACGCTCTCAATTTTATAATCTGGCCGAAGCAAAAATTACAACCGATAATAAAACGGAATCTGAGATTGTAGAAGAATTGCTTTTAAATTTACTCTAAAAAGGCCTCAAAAGATTTTCCGTCTAAATTTATATGTACATGTTCGTGTAAGGAAGTAGATAAGGAAATGCCTTTAAAATCGGCTTTAACAGGATATTTTTTGTGGTTTCTATTTACCAAAACAGCTGTTTTAAATTGTTTTAATGGGACATTCAAAAAATGTTTTACACCATAAATTAGTGTTGTTCCAGAATTTAAAACATCATCAACCAAAACCAAAGATTTATTTTTATAATCTTCAGGAGATAGTGTCGTTTTAATTTCCAACCATGGATTTTTTTTATCAATGGTTACTTTGCAAAGAATTACATCTATGTCGGATATTTTTTGAAGCACAGCTTTTAATTTTTTTGCAAAGACATAGCCATTACTATCTATACCAGCCAAAACCACTTCCTTTTCATTCACGTTTGATTCATAAATTTGAAACGCAATGCGTCTAATTTTATGATTGATTTCGTCGTGGTTTAGTATAATGTTGTTTTTAACTTCCATGGGTTTTGGTTAAAAAATTAAAGCATAAAATTACTCATTTTTATCTGTTCATTTTATTTTTTTTCAAATCAGACCTAAAACAGACATAGATTAATTTTCTTTGGTATTAAAATTCAATCATCAGATGCTTCATCCTTAAATTCGTCTATGTCCCTTCTGTCTTTTTTGGTTGGCCTTCCCACGCCTTTTTCTCTATAATAATCTTTAGCATATTTTAAGAGTTCTTGTGCTTCAAACTGCTCTTTGGGTGTGTGGTCAATTCTATATATATCTACCAATTTCGCTCCAACTCTGCTTTCAGGGAGGTCATTTACGGTAATTTGATATTTGATTTGATTTAACCTAATCTCAATCTTATCCTGTGCATAAACTTCTCTACTAGGTTTTACAATATCATTGTTTATCCTAATATGTCCCTTTTTGCAAGCGATAGTTGCTAAAGTTCTTGTTTTATAGTACCTAACACACCATAAATACTTATCAATTCGCATATAATAATTATAAAAACTACGTTAATGTTGTTGTACAAGATTATATTAAAATTGTATCTTGCGACCTCAAAAATAAACAATAATGATGCATTTACTATTTAAATTTGTAAATGTTGAATGATTATATATTGTATTGTATGAAATTAGAAAAAAATACCAAAAAATTGCGAATGAATTTAGGAAAAATAGGGTTACTTATTTTATTTTTAGCATTGGGTTTACTGTCTTGTAAAAAAGATGACGATGACGTTACACCTGTAACACCTCCTAGGGATCGAGGTGAACAACAAATAATTGACAATGATTCTTTAATTGGTTATTTAGAAAGCCATTATTATAATTCAGTAGATTTCGAATCAAATCCAAACCCAAGCATATCCGATCTTATTATAACGAAATTAGCTGACGGAGAAGTTGTGCCAGATGGTAGTGAATTGTTAATGACTGCCGTTGAACCAGCCAAAACAGTTAATTTTGCTGACACGGATTATGAATTTTATGTTCTTGTATTAAATGAGGGTGGCGGAGAAGATTCACCTACTTTTGCTGATAACATTGTTGTTACTTATGAAGGTTTTACTTTAGATAATGAAGTATTTGATAGTGCAGTAACACCTGTAACATTAGATTTAACCAATTTAATTTCTGGCTGGAGAAAAGTATTGCCGGATTTTAATACGGCAGAATCTTTTGTTGATAACGATGATGGCACCGTGAATTTTATAAATCACGGAGTAGGCGTCATGTTTTTACCTTCAGGGTTAGCATATTTTTCGAATGCTCAAACTAATCTTTCAGCGTATTCACCAATAGTATTTAAGTTTGAATTGTTTCAAATGTTTCAAAACGATCATGATGGCGATGGTATTCCATCTTATTTAGAAGATTTAACTGATGATGGTGAATTTACGGTTAATTTTGAAAATGCCAATGATCCAGATGATGATGATACCGATGGTGATTTTAATCCTGATTATGCAGATGCAGATGATGATGGTGATGGTGTTTTAACTAAGAATGAAATTGAAGTTGCAACAGTTAATAAACCAACAAGGCAAGAGGTTCTTGACACGTCTTTACAAACCAATCAAGTACTTATAAATAAAATTAAAAAAGAGCAAGATGGTACTTATACAGGAACTATCATAACATTTCCAGATACAGATTCAGATGGTATTCCAGATTATTTAGATGCTAAGTAAAAGTTCTTAAAAATGTATAAATAAAAAAGCTCACTAAAATTAATTTTAGTGAGCTTTTTTATTTATACAAATGCGTTTATAATATCAATGATAAACTTAAAATAAGCTGATTAGGTCTGGTATCTAATCTACTGGTTCCAACACCATTATTACCTATAAAAGTAGCCTCGTTTTCACTAAAACCTCGTTCGTACCTTAAGTCTATTCCGAGTTTATTAATGTTAAGGCCGATACCAAAATTTAGGCCAACGCTGAATTCATTTTCTATATCATCAAAGGTAACACCATTAAATTCAGAATCTAAAATATATTGAAACGAAGGTCCAGCGAAAACACTAAGAGGTCCTAATATATTAATACCAATTAACATAGGTGCATCCAGTTTTTGCATTTCAAAGCTTTCATTATCATAATCACTCTTGGTACTGGTATATACAAGTTCTGGTCTAAAGTATATTTTGTTGCCTATTTTTCCAAATAAACCAACATGATAACCCACGTTTCTGTCCGGATTTTTAGCATTACTTTCTATAGACTCAAAATAATCACCATTGGCATTGTAGTTTAAACCTCCTTTAATACCAAATCCTGTTGCAGTTTGAGCATAGGTAAATGATGATATTGCTACCAAAAATAATGCTAGTAAAATAGTTTTTTTACTAGCATTTAATTTACTTTTTAAATTTTTCATAAGTTTCGTTTTTAATTTGACTTGAGTTTTTTTCTTTTCCAAAAGTATATAGTCCTTAATAGTTATCCGTTATATAATTAATTTAGTTTGTTATATAATTAGATAAATGAATTTTACATACAGTACTATATGTAATTATATACTGATTGAAACTAGATATTGTACTCAATCAAAAACGTTGCCAAACGAATATTATTACTTTCTTTTTATAACTGATAACGATTTTTCAACTATGGCGGCACTATTTAAGCCGTATTTGTCCATAAGTTGCGAAGGTATTCCAGATTCACCAAAAGTATCATTGGTCGCTACAAATTCTTGCGGAGTTGGATTGTTCAATGCCAAAACTCTAGCGACACTTTCACCCAATCCACCAAGATAATTGTGTTCTTCCGCAGTTACAATACATCCTGTTTTTGCTACGGATTTAAGAATAGCTTCTTCATCTAAAGGTTTGATGGTATGAATGTTTATAACTTCAGCAGAAATGCCTTTTTCAAACAATACTTTTGAAGCTTCCAAAGCTTCCCAAACTAAATGTCCGGTAGCCACAATAGTGACATCGGTACCTTCGGTAAGCATAACAGCTTTGCCAATTTCGAATTTTTGGTCTTCTGGTGTGAAAATTGGAACTACAGGTCTTCCAAAACGTAAATAAACGGGACCGTGATAATCTGCAATAGCGATGGTCGCTGCTTTTGTTTGGTTGTAATCACACGTATTGATAACAGTCATACCTGGTAACATTTTCATAAGACCGATATCCTCTAGGATTTGATGCGTTGCACCATCTTCACCCAATGTTAAACCCGCGTGCGATGCACATATTTTTACGTTTTTATCTGAATAGGCTATAGATTGACGAATTTGATCGTACACACGACCTGTTGAAAAATTAGCGAAAGTACCTGTAAATGGTATTTTACCTCCAATAGTTAAACCAGCAGCAATGCCCATCATATTAGCTTCAGCAATACCTATTTGAAAAAAACGCTCAGGGTTTTCTTCAATAAATTTTTCCATTTTTAAAGATCCAACTAAATCGGCGCAAAGAGCTACAACATTAGGGTTCGTTCTTCCAAGTTCAGCTAAGCCAGCTCCAAAACCACTTCTTGTATCTTTTTTTTCTGTATATGTATATGTTTTCATAAGCCTCCCTAATCCCTCCAAAGGAGGGACTTTTTTTAGGTATTATTTAAATTATAGTAATCATTGTTTATAGGTTATCTAAAGATTCCCCCCTTTTGGGGAGGTTAGGAGGGGCTATTAGTAATCTCCTAAAGTTTCAGGGTTTTGTGCTAAACCTTTTGCTAATTGCTCATCATTAGGTGCTTTACCATGCCACGCGTGTGTATGCATCATAAAATCTACACCATTTCCCATCATTGTTTTTAAAAGTACGCAAACAGGTTTGCCCTTTCCTGTGTTAGATTTAGCTTTTGCCATGCCTTTTAAAATAGCTTCAATGTTGTTGCCTTCTTCTATGTCGATCACAACCCAACCAAAAGCTTCAAATTTAGCTTTGATGCTTCCCATAGGTAAAACTTCATCAGTAGCACCATCAATTTGTTGTCCATTTAAATCAATGGTACAAATGATGTTGTCCACCTTTTTCCCAGCAGCATACATAATGGCTTCCCAATTTTGTCCTTCTTGAAGTTCACCATCACCATGCAACGTATAAACCAAATGGTTGTCACGATTCAGTTTTTTGGCTTGAGCCGCACCTAAAGCTACGGACATCCCTTGGCCTAAAGAACCAGAAGCGATTCTTACACCAGGCAAACCTTCGTGAGTGGTTGGGTGGCCTTGTAAGCGAGAATTCAGTAGTCTAAATGTATTTAATTCTTCAACGGGGAAATAGCCTGCTCTTGATATCACACTATAAAAAACAGGCGAGATATGACCGTTAGATAAAAAGAAAAGGTCTTCACCAATACCATCCATATCAAAACCTTCTTTTCTCACCATGATTTCATTATAAAGTGAAACCAAGAATTCTGTACAACCTAATGAACCTCCTGGATGACCAGAGTTTACTTTATGAACCATGCGTAAGATGTCTCTTCTAACTTGAATGGTTAAATCTTCTAAATGTTTAGTGTTTGGCATATCTAATTTGTTAATTTTGCTTGACAAAAATAGGCTATTAAGATAGTTTTACAAAAGATTAATGTTCTATTTTTAAGTAAAGAACGAGTTTAAAAAAAAATTAAAAGGTCTGGGACTGTTTTAAAAAAATTAATGAGTATACTTCTACTTAGTTACTTATACATCAATTGTATCAATGTTATTTGTTTTGATAAATTGTAATTAGCCAACCTAGTTAAATGTGATAAAATCATTTTAAAATTAAAAAAATATGTAGGTTTGCCGACTTATTATTTCTGAATATGATATTTGAATTAAAAGCAAAAGATACACAAAGCAAAGCGAGGGCAGGAGTAATCACAACCGATCATGGTGTCATTGAGACACCTATTTTTATGCCTGTTGGAACCGTTGCCACTGTAAAAGGGGTGCACCAACGCGAACTTAAAAACGATATTAATCCTGATATCATTCTTGGAAATACCTATCATCTATACTTACGTCCACAAACACACGTTATTGAAAAGGCTGGCGGATTGCACAAGTTTATGAATTGGGATAGGAATATTTTAACAGACTCTGGGGGGTATCAAGTGTATTCATTGTCTGCTAACAGGAAAATCAAGGAAGAAGGGGTCAAGTTCAAGTCGCATATAGATGGTAGTTACCATGTTTTTACACCTGAAAATGTGATGGAAATTCAGCGTAGCATTGGGGCGGATATTATTATGGCTTTTGATGAATGTACACCGTACCCGTGCGAATATAATTATGCAAAACGGTCAATGCACATGACGCATAGATGGTTGGATAGATGTATCAATCATTTGGAAAAAGTGCCATTTAAATACGATTACAGTCAGGCTTTTTTTCCCATAGTTCAAGGAAGTACCTATAAAGATTTAAGAATGCAGTCTGCCGAATATATCGCCAATGCAGGAGCGGTTGGGAATGCCATTGGAGGCTTATCCGTTGGAGAACCTGCGGAGGAAATGTATGCTATGACAGAGGTGGTTTGTAATATTTTACCTGAAGATAAACCTCGTTATTTAATGGGTGTTGGTACACCCATTAATATTTTAGAAAATATTGCGTTAGGTATAGATATGTTTGATTGCGTCATGCCCACAAGAAATGCTAGAAATGGGATGTTATTTACGGCTTACGGTACTATAAATATCAAGAATAAGAAGTGGGAGGAAGATTTCTCTCCTATTGATGATATGGGAATAACCTTTGTAGATACCGAATACACAAAAGCCTATTTAAGACATTTATTTATGGTTAATGAATTACTGGGAAAACAAATAGCGACCATTCATAATTTAGGATTTTATTTATGGTTGGTTCGTGAAGCCAGAAAACATATATTAGCAGGAGATTTTAAAATTTGGAAAGACAACATGATAAAGCAAATGGATAATCGCCTTTAAAATGATATAGTTTCTTTTAAAATCAACTTTGTTTAAGCCATAATTGTAAACATAAATAATATGCCTCTCCTTTGGAGAGGTTGGGAGAGAATGAAAATTTTAGATTGGTACATACTCAAGCGTTACCTTTTTACATTTACTGCAATGTTATTGCTGTTCATTCCTATTGGTATTACAGTGCATCTGGCCGAAAAAATAGGAAAGATTTTAGATAACAATGTACCAATAAGTGAAGTGCTTGTTTATTTTTTAAACTTCACTATTTATTTTGCAAATTTATTATTCCCTTTATTTTTATTTTTATCAGTTATATGGTTTACTTCGAAGCTTGCTAATAACACCGAAATCATAGCCTTCTTAAGTTCTGGCGTGTCTTTTTCCCGATTTCTAAGACCTTATATCTATGGGGCTATTATAGCGGCTATTTTAGCTTTGGTATTAGGCTTATACTTAGCGCCTATTGCAAGTAAGGGTTTCAATGAATTTGACTATAAATACTTCAAAACTGGAAGAAGTGATGTTGAAAACTCAAACGTTTTTAGGCAGATAAATGAAAATGAACTTATTTATGTGAGCAGTTTTGATCCTAAAAATAAACAAGGGACTAATTTTATTTTAGAATATTTTGAAGATAATGTTATGACCCATAAAATAACTGCGGACATTATTAAATACAGTGATGAAGATACCTTATATACATTGACTAATTATACCAAGCGTATCATTGGTGATAATCCAGATGAATTAGAAATAGAAAGAAAAAAGGATACCCTGTTTGCTTTTGATGCTGAAGATTTAACACCTGTAATTTATATTGCCGAAATACTGTCTTATAACGATTTATTGAATTTTATTGAAAAAGAAGAATTGAGAGGGTCTTCCAATGTAGGGCGTTATCAATTAGTGCTTTATAGAAAATGGAGCTTACCAGTGTCTGTTTTTATATTAACCATTATTGCTGTGGCAGTGTCGTCTATAAAACGACGGGGCGGTATGGGAATAAACTTAGCCGTGGGTATTTGTATTGCAATGGTTTTTATTTTCTTTGATAAGATTTTTGGCGTCATGGCTGAACAGTCGGATTTTCCAGCAATAATTGCAGCATGGTTCCCTAATGTTATTTTTGGCATCATCGCTTTATTCCTTCTTCATAATGCTAAACGATAGGTTTAAAAATTACCTGCATCTACATTTTTTAGTTTTTATAGCTGGTTTTACCGCTATTTTAGGACAACTTATTTCTATAAATGCTGTGCCTTTGGTTTGGTTTAGAATGTCGATCGCTTCTATCTTAATTTTAATTTATATTAAAGTAGCCAAAATCCATATTAAAATACCTCTTAAATCGATTTTTAAATTATCCATTGCAGGCATTGTGATTGCATTACATTGGATAACTTTTTTTGGAGCCATTGATGCCTCAAACGTATCCATTACATTGGCGGTGTTTTCGTCAGGGACTTTTTTCGCGTCTATATTAGAGCCTATCATTTATAAACGACGCATCATTTGGTACGAAATTTTCTTTGGAATATTCGTCATGCTTGGTGTTTTTGTAATAACCCAAAGTGAAATCAACTATATTAAAGGGATTGTACTTGGTATTTTAGCGGCATTTTTTTCATCATTGTTTGCAGTCCTTAACGGTAGTTTTTTAAAACAACATACAGCAACGGTCATTTCATTTTATGAATTTATTAGTGGCGTTATCTTTATCACATTTTTTATACTACTTTTTGAAGGTGGTTTTTCATTTGAGTTTTTCAATATAAGTACGATTGACTTTTGGTATTTATTCATTTTAGGATCTATTTGTACTGCATATGCATTTATAGCTGCTATTTATGTTATGAGGCATATTAGTCCGTATACAGTGGTTCTTACTTATAATTTGGAGCCTATTTATGGTATTATTATCGCTATTTTACTTTTTCCTGAAAAGGAGAAAATGAGTCCGGCGTTTTACTATGGAGCCTCCATTATTATTGTTACCGTTCTATTAAATGCCGTGTTAAAAAACATGAGAAGGCTAAAAAGAAAAGGTTTTTAGTCAAACAGAATTAAAGTTTTTATATTTTCTTTGATTATGATTACTTTTGTTTATCGGTCAAAGAGATCCTACTATTTTGTATTTTTACTTAAGTTAGAATGAAAAAAATATGTAGGTTTGTAAGCTAATTAAAAATAGAGTCATAAATTTTTATGGAATATTTAGATTTTGAACTTCCCATTAAAGAGTTAGAAGAACAGCTTCAAAAATGTCAAGTAATTGGTAAGGAGAGTGAAGTAGATGTTACAGGAACCTGTTTGCAAATTGAAAAGAAGCTTATTGAGGCAAAAACCAAGATTTATAAAGATCTTACAGCTTGGCAACGTGTTCAACTATCCAGACATCCAGATAGGCCTTATACGTTAGATCATATTCGTGCCATTTGTGGGGAAACGTTTTTGGAACTCCATGGAGACAGAAACTTTAAAGATGACAAAGCCATGATTGGTGGTTTGGGAAAAATTGGAGATCAAAGCTTTATGTTTATAGGGCAACAAAAAGGGTATAACACCAAGACCCGCCAATATAGAAATTTTGGAATGGCAAACCCAGAAGGGTATCGTAAAGCATTACGCTTAATGAAATCTGCTGAAAAATTTGGTATTCCTGTGGTAACGCTGATTGACACACCTGGGGCATATCCTGGTTTAGAGGCTGAAGAACGTGGGCAAGGAGAAGCCATTGCTAGAAATATTTTTGAAATGACACGTTTGAAAGTGCCTATTATTACCGTTATTGTAGGAGAAGGTGCTTCTGGTGGCGCTCTTGGAATAGGTGTTGGCGATGTGGTATTGATGTTAGAAAATACATGGTATTCTGTTATTTCACCAGAGTCTTGTTCATCTATACTTTGGCATAGTTGGGAATACAAAGAACAGGCTGCAGACGCCCTAAAACTGACGTCAACAGATATGAAAAAACAGAAGTTGATTGATGAAATAATAAAAGAACCTTTAGGTGGCGCTCACAGGGATAGAGAAAGAACATTTAAATCTGTTAGCAATGCTATTGTAAAGTATTATGATACTCTTAAAAACTTATCACCAAAAGATTTAGTGAATCAGCGTATGGAAAAATATGCTAATATGGGCGTGTTCAAAGGATAATCCTTTTAAAATCATAGCATAAAAAAATCTGAAGTCTTCGGCTTCAGATTTTTTTATGCTTATCCACAATATTTGTGAGTTGTTAACAGTTCAATTGTTAATGGCTGGTTAACAACGATAATTTAAATAATGTTTAAGAACTCCCATAATTAGTTATTTTCGTTTTATGAAACAACCAGACCAAATTAAATCCTATAAAGTTGATAAAAGTACCCTAATTAGTCTTGAAAAGGGAAAAATACCACCTCAAGCACTTGATTTAGAAGAAGTTGTATTAGGTGCTATGATGATTGATAAAAAAGGTGTTGATGAGGTTATTGATATTTTAAGTCCAGATGCGTTCTACAAAGAAGCCCACCAGCATATATTTCAGGCCATTTATCAGTTATTCGAAAATAGTGAGCCAGTAGACTTATTAACCGTTTCAACACAACTTAAAAAAAACTCAAAATTAGAGTTGGCTGGAGGAGATTTTTATCTTATTTCATTAACCCAAAAAGTGTCATCTTCTGCCCATATTGAGTTTCATGCGCGTATCATTTTACAGAAATATATTCAACGTAGTTTGATTAAAATTTCCAGTGAAATTATTGAAGATGCGTATGATGAAACCAAGGATGTTTTTGATTTATTGGATAATGCCGAATCCAAACTTTACGAAGTTACGCAAGGAAATATTAAAAAATCTAGTGAAACAGCGCAAGATTTAGTTATTCAGGCGAAGAAAAAAATTGAAGAAATCTCCAATAAGGAAGGTTTAAGTGGCATTCCAACAGGATTTACCAAACTGGATAAATTAACGTCTGGTTGGCAACCATCCGATTTAATTATTGTGGCAGCACGTCCTGGTATGGGTAAAACGGCGTTAACCTTGTCTATGGCAAGAAATATTGCGGTAGATTTAAATATTCCAGTAGCATTTTTCTCTTTAGAAATGGCGTCTGTGCAATTAATTACACGTTTAATTTCGAGTGAAACAGGTCTGTCTTCAGAAAAATTAAGAACAGGTAAACTTGAAAAACACGAGTGGGAACAACTTAACGTAAAAGTGAAAGGTCTTGAAAAAGCCCCTTTGTTTATTGACGATACACCATCATTGTCTATTTTCGACTTAAGAGCAAAAGCACGCCGTTTATCATCACAACATGGTATCAAACTCATCATGATTGATTATTTACAATTAATGACAGGTGGCAGTAACCATGGCGGAAACCGTGAGCAAGAAATCTCTATGATTTCTAGAAACTTGAAGGCACTAGCAAAAGAATTAAATGTACCTGTTATTGCATTATCGCAATTATCACGTGCTGTTGAAACCCGTGGAGGAAGTAAAAGACCATTACTTTCGGATTTACGTGAGTCTGGTGCCATTGAACAAGATGCCGATATTGTAAGCTTTATTTATAGGCCCGAATATTATAAAATTGATGAATGGGATGATGAAGAGCGTTCGCCAACCGAAGGGCAAGCGGAATTTATTGTGGCAAAACACCGTAATGGAGGTTTAGAAAACATTCGTTTAAAATTTATTGGGCATTTAGGAAAGTTTGATAATCTAGATAATTTTGATTCGCCTTTCGAATTTCATTCTAAAATGAATGCGGCAGCCAACGATGATACTTTTAAATCTGATAATTTCAAGGCAAGTCCGGGCCAAGCTTTTGGTAGTTCCTTTAATGAGGACGATGATAGTGATGTGCCGTTTTAGCAATAAAACTTAATATTTCCCTAAAGCATTTTAAGCCAATATAATTTTTCATTACCTTTCGGTCTATGAAGAAAACCCTATCTATCATATTATTTTTATTCTTTTCCATACATACGTTCGCTTCGTATGTGTTAATTCCTATGGATACAGATAGTCAAAAAAATCATTTAAAAGCATATGGCATTACTTATTGGGTGCTTAATAAAGAACTAAAGGTAAAGTGGCTACTTAATTATAGGGGCGGTTCATTTTTATTGCCAGATACTCCAGAAATTCAAAGAGAATGTCAAATTAGAGGCGTGTCATTTGAAGTGTTTTCAGATTCTAAAACCGAAAGTATTTTAGAAGACATCAGTAGTCCAAGTCAAAATATGGAAGCCGTGGTTTTAGAAAAAGCACCAAGAATAGCTGTTTATACACCTAACGGAAAACAACCTTGGGATGATGCCGTAACGATGGTTTTGCAATATGCCGAGATTCCTTATGAAACTGTATATGATGAAGAGGTATTGAATGATGGGCTTTTGGCATTTGATTGGTTGCATTTACACCATGAGGATTTTACAGGGCAATATGGCAAATTTTATGGGGCATATAGAGCCACTTCTTGGTATATTGAAGAGAAAAAAGTGGCTGAAGCGTTAGCTGAAAAATTGGGGTACAGCAAAGTATCGGAAGAGAAATTGGCAGTAGCTTTGAAAATCAGGGATTACGTAATTGGTGGCGGCTTTATGTTTGCCATGTGTAGTGCTGCCGATAGCTTTGATATTGCTTTGGCTGCTGAAGGATTGGATATTTGCGAACCTATGTTTGATGGCGATGGTAGCGATCCAGGATATCAAAACAAAATAGATTATAACAGAACCTTTGCATTTACCAATTTTACCTTAGAGCAAAATCCAATGATTTATGAGTTTTCCTCCATTGATATGACTCAAAAAAGAATGATTACGGCCACGAGCGATTATTTTTCTCTAATGGAATTTTCTGCAAAATGGGATCCCATTCCAACCATGTTATGTCAAAATCATACTGCTTTGGTAAAGGGTTTTATGGGACAAACAACTTCTTTTACTAGAGACGAAATAAAATCGAATGTACTGGTAATGGGTGAGAGCAAAATTAATAGCGAGGCAAAATATATTCACGGTATAAAAGGCAAAGGTTTTTTTACGTTTTATGGTGGACATGACCCAGAAGATTATCAGCATAGGGTAGGAGATGCTAAAACAGAACTAGATTTACATCCTACGTCTCCTGGGTATAGACTTATATTAAACAATGTATTGTTTCCTGCGGCAAGAAAAAAGAAACAAAAAACCTAATTTAATTTTCAACAATAATGCTTTTATCAAAAGTGTAAATGTAACCATCGGCAGCAGGGCCAGTTGAAGTTTTATTTTGGTCGATAATTAATTGGTTACCGTTTGAGGTAATGGCTATGCTTCCAAATTCATTGGGCCCTATACTAATATAGTCATCATTGCCAGTACTATTATCATCAATAGAATAAGTATACGTTCCAGAATTCAAACCATCTTCAATAGCAGCATTGCTATTATTATTAGAAACAGTCAAAGTGGAAGTTGCGTCCTTAAATTCCCATACAATGACACCAGAATTAAAATCGTTATCAACGCCAGCGACGCCTCCACTAACATTTTTTAAATGCCAAAGCACTCTTATTACTTGAGGCTCACTATTGTCGACATCACCAAGGGAACAATTTGTTAAAGTTAAAAAACTAATGCAAGCAATTATTAAATAATATTTCATATGTAAATGTTTAATTGTTTATTAAAAGGTCATATGTTATCGCCTTATTTTCATTGGTGTGTTTCAACAAACTTATTATTAAGGGCGATTTCATGTTGTTTTTGTTTAGATTTTATTATACTTGTTTTTTATATAGATGTAATAAAGTTAAAAGGTTGCGTCTTTATAACTTTAAAAATATAGATTCTATTATAATAAGAAAATGAAATTTTAAATTTTGTTCTAAATATTAATCGATGAAGTTTTATCAAAAACAACTAAAATTAAAACCATATCCTAGAGGATTTCATTTAGTTACCAACGATATTATTGAGGCAATACCTGAAATAAAGGATATAAGTATAGGGCAGCTGCAAGTGTTTATTAAACATACATCTGCCAGTTTAACTATTAATGAAAATGCCGATTATACCGTAAGAGATGATTTTGAAAGGCATTTTAATGTGATGGTTCCAGAAAACGCATCCTATTATGTGCATACTTATGAAGGAAGTGATGATATGCCTGCTCATATTAAAGCGTCTTTACTAGGGGCTTCTTTACAAATACCAATTACCAATGGTAAATTAAATTTAGGTATTTGGCAAGGTATTTATTTGTGCGAACATAGAAATAATGCCAGTGGAAGGCAATTGGTACTCACAGCTTTTGGTAACTGATTATATTTGTTTAGCTTCTATTAATTTTTCTAAAATAAGTTCAACACCAAAGTCATTGTTGCTTTTGGTGTTGTAATTGGCAATTTCTTTTACATTCTCGTGTGCGTTTTCCATTGCAAAGCTATAAGTGGCAAGTTTCAGCATTTCAATATCATTATTATAGTCACCAAAAACCAAGGTTTCTTTAGGTGATATATTATAAGTTTTTTGAAGCAGTTCAATGGCATGTCCCTTATTAGCCAAATCATCTGAAAGGTCCACCCAATGTTTACCTGAAATTTTTACTTTATAGTCGGGTTCTAAATGTTTAAAATGTGGATAGATGTATTTTTCAGAATCTAAGTCGTGGTATAATGCAATTTTTATGATGTCCTCTTCAATTTCCTCAATACTATTAACAACCGTAAAGTTTGAATAATATTCTGTTAATAATTTGATATATCCATTCGAAGCACTTTTAAAATAGGCCTTTAACTTGGTGCAAAAAACAGGATGAATGTGATTATTGGAGTTTATTAATGATTCAACTTGAGATAAATGTTCTTTTTTTATTGGGGTAGATAATAAGAGTTCTTCTTGTTTAATTACAATACCACCGTTTTCAGCAACTATGATAATGTCATCCTTAATTGAATTTAATTTTTCTGTGATGCTATAATAGGGCCTTCCGCTTGCCGCTACAAAAAGAATATTGTGCTTTTTTAATTCTTTAAATAATTCAAAGAACAAGCTGCTAACTTCGTGGTTGGAATTTAATAATGTGCCGTCCATATCCGACACGACTAATTTAATTCCAGATAAATTCATAAAATATAGAAAAAGGCATTAATTAAAAGTGCAAAGGTAAAGATTATTGTCCAGTTTACTTTTGTCATAATATTAACTTTGTGAAAATTTCTAATAAAAAAATCCGGTTCATTTTGAACCGGATTTCTAATTTTAATTTTTTAATTTTTATTATTCTTCACCGTACTGAAAGTAAGTAGCCCAGTTATTTCCAGGGAAGTCACAACCATCAGCCCAAGCAGTTTCTTCACATTCTCCACCACAAGGAATAGGAATAGTAATCATAACAGGCTGAGTACTTGAGAATTCTTCTGTTGGTAGTATTGCTATACCCAATAATTCTCCGCATACAGGTTCAAAATCCAAATGTTGCAATGCCATGGTAACAATTTCCTCTCCTTTTGCTTTGGCCCATGTTCCTAAACAGCAATATGAAATCGTGTTATCAAGTTCCAATAACTCCCATATAGCCCATTGAATTTCTCCATAAGTATAGCCTTGGGATATAAAGTCTTGGTTTACAATCCAATTTACAGCTCCAAGATTTCCAGGTTTTCCAAATACATCAGGTAAATTGTCACCATACATTGAGTAGGCATTGGCATCAAAACAAACTCCATTGTTAAGAGATTTATAAAGGTCTATACACCATGCATTATAATCACCGGCTAAAAAACTATCACCACCAATGGAAATGTCAAAATAGCTATCAGCATCTCCCTTATCTGTTACACAAATTGGGATAGTGATTGGGAGTGACTCAATATCAGCTGTGAATTCCGCATTCGATTTACATTTTACAACAGCATGAGCGGCAATATAGGTGCCTTCTGATACAGGTACCATGTAAGAAGCACTTGAAGCACAATCCAGAGATTCGCCATACTCAAAATGCCCATTTTTAGGATTTCCTGAATTAGTATGAGGAAAATCATTAGGAGTTAATCCAACAGATAAATGCGTTTCAGTTAAACACCACCCGGCGTCGGTAATGTTGTAAGTAATCGTGTAATTTATTCCGTCACTCTCAACGGTTACATTTCCAACCAGCGTATTTTGCCCCGCCAGTAAATCTACTTGGGTTGATGTAGTGGAACATTCATCCCATACTAATGTTGCTGCAGCTTTGTCATTGCCCTTTTTGGCAGCACTGTCTGAAGTAATTAAGTTTTCATCGGTTAATGATTCAGTTTGGCAACTCAAGGCTCCAAGAAGAATGCAAACACCAAATAAAACAGTGTGAATTTTGGTAAGTTTCATAATTAAATGTTTTATAAATTGATTAATTAATATTTGCTTTGCTATTAACCTTTGATCCGAGATGAATCTAAAATTATAAATAAAGATTAGTAAATAATTAATTATTAGATTATTGTCATATAAAACCGATGATCATACTTACAGAATATAAGTTGCTTTTAAATTATAATAAATGTTAAATATTTTTTTGGATGAAATTTAAGAATATCTTTAGAGGGATAAAGCAGCCTTATTTTTTAAATGAAATTTTCAATTTTAATTCCAGATGGAGAAGTTCCTATTTTACCTAGTGTGATAAATTGTTTATCACAAGTAAAGGACATTAAGATTTTTGTGATTTCAAATAAGAAGAGATATCCTATGAGGTATTCTCGACATATTCACAATTTTGCGTATTACCCTCAAACTGATGTTGAACTTGAATGGATTGACAATATAAATGAAGAATTAAAAAAGCATGATATTGATCTTGTTATGCCCATTTTTGAAAATGGAATTAAGATTATTGCAAAGTATAGAAACCAAATTTCATTCAAAGATAAACTTTGCATATTACCCTCTTTAGATAACTTTAAGTTGGCTAATAATAAAGGGTTGTTGTTGTATTTTTTAGAGAAACACAATTTGCCTCATCCAAGAGGATTTGTAGCTAAGTTTGGAGACATACCCAAAGTTGAATCATTGAAGTATCCGGTTTTGGTTAAGCCAGCAAGTGGTCTTGGTGGTGGTACAGGAATTTGTTCCTTTGACAATCAAAGTAGTTTAGAGGCTTATTTTATAAATAGTAAATTTGATCATGACATTATTGTTCAAGAGCGTTTAGAAGGGTATGATATTGGTTGCAGTGTTTTATGCAAAGATGGCGTCATTTTGGCTCATACCATACAAAAAGCAACATTAAAGGACAATAATCCCTTTGCTCCATTAACCGGATTGATTTTTGTTGAAAACAAAGATTTATATTTAACTATTGAAAGGTTAATGAAATTACTCAATTGGTCAGGTATTGCCCATGTGGATTTACTATTTGATAAAAAGGAAGAAAAGTTTAAAATTCTTGAAGTCAATACAAGATTTTGGACTTCACTAGATGCATCGATGATTGCGGGAGTTAATTTTCCTTATTTATATATTTTAGCAAGTTTAGGGATTGATTTTAAAAAACCTAATTATGAATATTTGGAGTATTTAAATATAAAAGGGCTTTTAAAAACGTTACAGTTAAACAAAAAATTCATTTTTGAGACTGATTTTATATTAAACAACACGCCTATAAAATTCGCAATAAAGGATCCTATACCATTTTTACTAAAGTATATTCTTTTTTCCAAGAATATGATAGCTTCCAAATTGAAAAAAAATTAAATATGTCTTTTAGATAAAAGCTTCATTTAAGTAAATAAAAAAAATCCGATTCAATTAAGAACCGGATTTTTATTAAGCGAATAATATGTTTTACAATAGGCGAAACGCCTTATTTTATTTTCTCTACTACAGCTTTAAAAGCCTCTGGGTTATTCATAGCTAAATCTGCTAGAACCTTACGGTTTAACTCAATGTCATTAGCTTTTAATTTCCCCATAAATTGAGAATACGATAATCCGTAAGTTCTGGCTCCAGCGTTAATACGCGTAATCCATAAAGCACGGAATGATCTCTTTTTGTTTCTACGGTCTCTATACGAGTATAACATCGCTTTATCAACCGCATTTTTTGCTACTGTCCAAACGTTTTTGCGACGTCCGAAAAAGCCTTTTGCTTGTTTAAGAACCTTTTTTCTTCTGGCTCTTTTTGCTACAGAATTTACTGATCTTGGCATAATTTTTAATTGTTTTTTTTGTAGTAGGCGGTCAATTTAGTTGTTAATCATTGGTTATTGGTTTTTAGTCTAACTATAACTAAGTGTAGATTTGAAAACTTTCAACTTTCAACTTTCAACTTTTAACTCTTTTTTTGCCTAACTCCAGGGTTTATAATTTATTTAACCGGTTAAAATAATATTACTTTAAACGTAACATCAATTTAACATTGCTCTCGTCTGCCTTATGTACTAAAGTATCATGAGTCAGGGCAAGTTTACGCTTTTTAGACTTCTTTGTTAAGATGTGACTTTTAAAAGCGTGCTTTCTTTTAATCTTACCAGTGCCAGTTAGTTTAAAACGTTTTTTGGCACTAGATTTTGTTTTCATTTTAGGCATCTTGTTCTCCTAGTTTTAATTATTTCGCTTAATTACTTTAGTGCTGAACTTGTTTCAGCATCTTATCTTTACTAAATCTGTTGCCCTTAACAAAGTCGAAGGGTTGTTTCAGTTTCTTTCTTTATTTTTTTGGAGCTAAAAACATGGTCATACGTTTACCTTCTAATTTAGGCATCTGTTCAACCTTTCCAAACTCTTCTAAATCTTGTGCAAGTTTTAATAATAATATTTGTCCTTGCTCTTTAAATATGATAGAACGCCCTTTAAAGAATACAAATGCTTTTAATTTAGCACCTTCTTTTAAGAACTTCTCGGCATGTTTCTTTTTAAATTCGTAATCATGGTCATCTGTTTGAGGGCCAAAACGAATTTCTTTAATAATAACTTTTGTAGCCTTAGCTTTTATGACTTTATCTCGTTTCTTTTGTTCGTAAAGAAACTTTTTATAATCCATAACCTTACATACAGGAGGATCGGCGTTAGGTGAAATCTCAACAAGATCCAATCCTTGCTCGTCTGCTATTTTTAAAGCATCTCGGGTGGAATAAACCCCTATCTCTACATTCTCACCAACTAAACGAACGTTTGGCGATGTAATTTTAGAATTAATCTTGTGCTTGTCCTCTTGTGAAGCCCTTGAATTGGGCTGACTTCTTCTTCTAATTGCTATGGCTTTATCTTTTTAAGTTAAACTTATTTAAAATTGTTTTAATGTTTTGCTTATTTCGGTTTCAATAATTTTAGAAAATGCTTCAATCGAAATCATTCCTAAATCTTCTCCACCATGCTTACGCACTGTTATTTTGTTTTGTTCTTGCTCTTGTTCTCCAATAATCAACATGAAAGGGTACTTTTGCATCTCGGCTTCCCGAATTTTCTTACCTATAGTTTCATTCCTATTATCAACAAGGGCGCGAATTTCGTCATTTTCTAGCAAATTTAAAACTTTTTCAGAGTATTTTTCATATTTCTCGCTAAGAGATAATATGACAACCTGTTTTGGCATGAGCCAAATAGGGAAATTACCGCCTGTATGTTCCAGCAATAACGCCACAAAACGCTCCATACTTCCAAAAGGGGCTCTGTGAATCATCACGGGTCGGTGTAATTCGTTATCACTACCCTTGTAAGTTAGATCAAATCGTTCAGGGAGATTATAATCTACCTGAATGGTACCCAGTTGCCAACGTCTTCCTAAAGCGTCTTTAACCATAAAATCTAACTTAGGACCGTAAAAAGCGGCTTCACCCTCTACAATAACAAAGTTCAGACCTTTATCTGTTGCGGCGTTAATAATAGCTTGTTCGGCTTTCTCCCAGTTTTTTACGTCTCCTATATATTTATCTGGATTTTCAGGATCTCTTACCGAAACTTGGGCAGTAAAATTCTCAAACCCTAAGGAACCAAATACATAAAGAACTAAATCAATAACATCTTTAAACTCTTTATCTAGTTGATCTGGAGTGCAAAATAAATGCGCATCATCTTGTGTAAACCCTCTAACACGGGTTAATCCATGTAATTCGCCACTTTGTTCATACCTATATACGGTACCAAATTCGGCGTAACGTTTTGGTAGATCTTTATACGACCATTGACTGCTGTTGTAAATCTCACAGTGGTGAGGACAGTTCATAGGTTTTAATAAAAATTCTTCATCTTCTTTAGGCGTACGTATGGGCTGAAAACTATCTGCGCCATATTTAGCATAATGTCCAGATGTAATATAAAGTTCTTTTTGTCCAATGTGCGGTGTTACCACCATTTCGTAACCTGCTTTCTTTTGTGCTTTCTTTAAAAAATTCTCTAACCGTTCTCTTAAAGCAGCACCTTTAGGCAACCATAAAGGCAGCCCTTGTCCAACTTTCTTAGAAAAAGTAAAAAGCTCAAGTTCTTTTCCTAATTTTCTGTGGTCACGTTTTTTGGCTTCTTCTAAAAAGTTTAAATATTCGGTCAGGTCTTTTTGTTTTGGAAAAGAAATAGCGTAAACCCTTGTAAGTTGTTTATTCTTTTCATCGCCTCTCCAATAAGCGCCAGCAACCGATAAAATTTTTGCAGCTTT
Organism: Confluentibacter flavum; assembly: GCF_002843175.1. Lineage (GTDB taxonomy): Bacteria > Bacteroidota > Bacteroidia > Flavobacteriales > Flavobacteriaceae > Confluentibacter > Confluentibacter flavum. The sequence goes on along the minus strand of NZ_PJEO01000033.1, from coordinate 1,579 downwards.
TATGATGTCTGTGTTAGGGATATGTCCTCCACGGCATAAATCGGTAAACGTAGCGTGGTCGCAAAAAGTAATCGTGCCGTCTTCAAGGTTTTCAATAAGCTCCGTTTTAAACTCATTACCTTTATATATAGATAACGCTTCTGCTTTTGAAACAGAACGCATTTTAAAATCATGCTTGCCACGGGAAATCTCTATCATTTTATCCTCTATAGCCTTGAAATCTTTATCAGATATGGAATGATCCCCAAAATCTACATCATAATAAAACCCATTTTCAATAGCGGGGCCAATAGTAAGTTTAACCCCAGGGTACAATTCTTCAATAGCTTGTGCCATGACGTGTGCGGAGGAGTGCCAAAACGCTTTTTTGCCTTCATCATTATTCCATGTATATAAAACCAATGAGCCATCCGTAGTTAAAGGTGTAGCCGTTTCAATAGTAGTACCATTAAAGCTGGCCGAAATGACATTTCTGGCAAATCCTTCACTAATGCTTTTAGCAACATCCATGGGAGTAACATTTTGTTGAAACTCCTTTACACTTCCATCGGGCAATGTTATATGTATCATTAAAATAAATTAAATTCAGTGTGCAAAGATAGTAGTATAAACAAATACACACAATATATATATAGGTATTATTATTTAGGATTTTTTTCGTGGCGTTACAGCACTTTGGGAGCTGTCGGGCTGTCCATTATATCTTTTGCCCTATAGGCAAAAGGATGCCATTGCCATCCCTAACGCTAGTTTCAGGTAAACTTTTAGGCTTTATGTCAAAATGTTTATAAACTGTTTAAGTTTTGTTTATTGATGCTTTTTTGAATTATTTTTGGGTCAGATGAGGCGGATTTTTTTCTAATAGCAGAGCTATTAGAAAAAAAATCAACGAAATATGGGTAAAAAAGAAACAAAAAATGGCTTTTAGATAAAATTTAAACAGTTTCTAAGTTGATTTTTAAGTAATGTATGGAAGGTTTTTTTGTTTAATTTAAGTTAGCTTCCTTGTTTTTGATGCTTTTTTTGGTCAAAATAATAGAGACATCAATTAAGATTTGATCTCTTTCAAGAAGGGTTTTTATGAATTTCAAATAAAATTAATCATGTAATCATTTGATAATAAAACCATTAAAACCTCCTCAAAAAAACTTCAAAAAAAGGTTCAAAAAAGTTTGTTAGGAATGTGAAAAGGGTCGTATGTTTGCAGCCGCTAAAAAAGGGAAGCCTTTGGGGCGACGTTCGGCAGGAGACTGTAAGGTTTTAAAGAAAAAGGGATCAAAAAACTTTTTTCAAAAAACATTCAAAAAGTATTGCGGGAAAGGAAAAAGGGTTTTATATTTGCACCCGCTTAGCAAGGAGACGAGCTGGGGGAAGAAAAAAAGAAGTTCATAGACATATTGAATTGACAGCGTAAGATCGAGCCGGAAACGGCGAAGATCGACAAAGAGAATAGATTATTTTGAGTATTGGAATTCCGATTGGTTGTTAAGAACATTGGCGCGATGAGCGCCTAAAAATTAACGATGAAGAGTTTGATCCTGGCTCAGGATGAACGCTAGCGGCAGGCCTAACACATGCA
>NZ_PJEO01000029.1 GCF_002843175.1 Confluentibacter flavum | reverse complement strand
GTGGCGCTGGTATCCCCAAAACAGGACAATAATGTTGTATCGGCAGTTACCGTTGCCGATATAGGTGTTGGAACTGTAAGCGTAATGGCCCCGGATACGGTACATCCTCCCGAGTCCCTTACATTAACGGTGTATGATCCTGCCGACAGGTTCCTGAACGTTCCATTTGGGGAATACGCTACCGTGGCAGCTCCAGTCAGTTCATATTCATAAGATCCCCAACCGCCACTGGCAATTGCCGTGATTGTTCCCTGCCCATCATCACATGTGACATTGGATGTTTCTGAAACGGCCACATCCAAGGCCGTTGCCGGCGTTGCTATGGTAACGATGTTTGATGTTGTGCTACAGAACGGACTGGCAGTTTCCGTAACGACCACCGTATAGCTTCCAGCTGGAAGCCCGGTAACCAGTTCTGGATTTGTAGATGTATTGGCTCCATTAACGGTTCTTATAAGTGTATTGGTGCTATCGAATATTTCATAGTCATAGTTCCCCGAATAGCCACTGACATTGATCTCGAATGTGCCATCTGCGTCACCAAAACAGGTGACTGCCGTAGGCTGGGCAGCTATTACCGTTGGTGGCGTTGCCGCTTGTACTACTAGGGAAACGTCCTTGGTACATAATGTTACCATATCGGTTACCGTAATGGTATATGTTCCCGAAGGGACACCGGAAAACACGTTACCTGTTAACGTTATTCCTGTATTCGGACTTATTGCATAAGAATAAGAACCTGTTCCCCCGGAACCTGTTATTGTTATTACTCCATCGTCATCATTACACGTTGGTAATGCCGTTATTGTAGGCGACAAATCAACGGGAGGTACTATATCAACAGATACTAAATTTCCACAGCCATTAAGATCCCTGACCTCGACCGTATGCGTCCCAGATGATAAATTAGAAATAGTAAACGATGCTGTCCTTGTCTGGAAGACACCTCCATCAATACTGTAGCTATAAGGTGCAACCCCTGTGGTTGTTAAAGCCACATCAATGGCAAAATTACCTTCAGTTACCGTACATTGATTGTTTACGCTAGCCGTAATTACTGGTTCTGGATCTGCTGGCAATACAATAACTGAAGTTGATTTAATACAACCATAAGCATCTTTAACATGTACGTAATAATTACCTGCATCTCTATTAAAAGTATTCGCCGATGCCCATAAAGCATCCGTTGCTAAAGGAGGTGTAGCTGATGTGGTTAATTGATATAAATAAGGCCCGGTGCCATCTCTAGCAATAGCACTTATAACCCCTGAACTTGGATTACAATTAGCATTTTTATCTATTGTAGCTGTGATGCTTAAATCTATTGCAGATTCCGAAATATTAAAAGGAACCGAAACCACTCCACAGCCTACATTAGGTCCAGACGTTTCGGATATTAAAACAAAATAATTTCCATAAGGTAATGGCCCTATATTAGATACCGATAATGAACCACCACTTGGTACAACTCCAGAACCACTAACACCTGTAGATACCAATGATAATGAATTGAATATTTCATAATCAACATTAGTAGGAACTCCATAGGTACTATTTATTGTAAAAGAGACATTCCCATCTGCACTTCCAACACACGTAATATTATTCGAAGTAAGTGCATTGGCTGTTAAAGTTGAATTAGTTGGGATTGGAACGGTTGATGTTTCATAATAACTACAGCCCGTGGAATCATCATAAACTATAAAAGTATAAGTAACCCCTGGAATCAACCCAGTAAAAGTAACTGTTTTACTACCAGGAGCATCCTCTGGAATCCATGTACCTCCAGGTGGTGCTGGTGGAACAAATCCTCTATATATATCAAAAAAGAAAGGTCCAGGGCTAGCTAAAGTTGTTCCAATATTAACCACAGCTTCCCCGCCTAGTGTACAATCTGCAGTTGAAGTTATTGAAATAGCTAAATCATCTGGCGGAGAGGCTACCAATACATTTTGAATTAATACCGAACATCCATTAGAATCAACTACAATAATTTGATACAATCCAAAATCAACAACATCAAAGGTGGTCGATGTCGTACCAGAGTTATTAAATTCTGATGCAGCATATCCATTGGTTCCTGTTACAAAATAATTATAAGGCGCTGTTCCACCCGTAACACTATCTACAATTACAGAACCTTTTGAAATCCCTCCTATTGGATCACAAGTTATTGGTATAGTGCTGTGGTTTACAATTATCGGCGTAGGTTCTGCTATGATGATTGTTGCCGTGTCTGTACATGATTTTGAATCTGTTAGCGTAATAGTATAAGTACCTGCCGTTAAGCCACTTGTCTGTGTACCATAATTGACTCCTGTGGTGTCATTATTAACATTAATTACGTACGGTGGCGTACCTACTGCATTATTTATGGTAATTTGAATGGCAGCATTAGAATCGCCGTTACATAAAATAGGTTGGGTTTGGACAACCGATGTTATTTCAGGTAGTGAAATGGCATTTATGGTTTGTATTCCAGTGATTGCTGTACAACCGTTAGCGTCGGTAATTTGAAATTGAAAAGTACCAACAATTGGAGTTGAATATGTAAAAGACGAGCCTGTTGAACCTAAAGAACTATAAGCACCTCCATTTATAGATACTGCATACGTAAATGGTGCAGTACCTCCTGAAATAGTCCCTGTAATTAAAGCGTCAGGTGTGGCTGTACAATCTAAATCTTTAGTCAAAACCGTATTTACAATAATTGGTGGTAATGGATTGATAGTGTAAGATTCTGAATAAATACAATCATTAGCATCCCTTACTCTAAAAGTATACGTATTTGGAGCTAACCCTGAAAAGACATTAGATGTTTGATATGGAGTTGCAGAACCAGCTGGTGATATGATTTGATATTCTAAAGTCCCGACGCCTCCTGTTGGTGTTATTGTTACTGTAGAGATATTTGCTGGACACGTTAATGGTGAACTAGTAAAACTTAAATCCGTTGGTGGATTTAAAGGATCAATTACGATGGAAGCCACAATAAATGTACAACCATTAGCATCTCTTACTGTTACATTGTAAGTTCCATTTGTTAAACCTGAAAATATTAAACTAGGTTGAAAATTAACCCCATCAATACTGTATGTATATGGTGCCGTTCCTCCAGAAACACCTGAAACTGTTATAACACCATTCGTAGTACAGGTATAAGGTGTTGTTAATGTTGCAGTTCCTATTATAGCTGGCGGTTCTGTGATGGCTATTGTTTGTGGCACAGTAACACATACATCTGTTCCTAATGTATATTGAACAACCACATCATAACTTCCTGCAGCAAGTCCGGTAAAAACTGGAGAGCTAAAAAATGTAATGCCATTATCTATGCTATATAGCAAACTATTTCCATTTGCATTGGTAACATCAACATTAATACTTCCTGAATTTTCCGCTTCAAAACATAAAATGTCTGTTTTGAAAACATTAAAATCAGGTGCTGGTGTTGCATTGACTGTTATAGATGTCTCAGCCGAACAGTTATTGGAATCTACAACCATAATATTATATACACCTGGTGTGGTAACCATAATTTGAGGTGTAGATTGGAATTCCGTTGTGCTATTTACAAAATAGAAATATGGTGGTGTACCTCCATTAGGATAAACTGTTATTTCTCCATCGGTACAGGTTAATGGCTTGGTAAGTGCCGAAGTAGCCGTTAACAATGGTGGATTGATAATTTCAATATCATCTGTAAAAGTACAACCATCTTCAGTTGATACATTTACCGTATAAGTTCCTGGATTTAGGTTAGCAAATGTGTAATTATTTTGCAGAATGGGCCCTACACTGTTAATTAATGTAGCTCCTTGGTAAATCGAAAAGAAATATTGTGGACGAACATCATTAGCTGCTAATACAACACTTCCTTGTTCACCATTACAATATGGTTGTGTAATAATTGTTGAAACCGTAAAATCCCGTTGTCTTATTTGAACATCAGGAACCGTAAATATACATGGATTTGGTGTCACCCCAATTTGTCTAATATAAACCGAATATAGATTTGGTATATTAATTGAAAACACATTACTGGCTTGATAGTTTGTACCATCAATACTGTATTCATAACCACTAGGAACCCCTCCAACAGTAATTTCTCCTAAAGTTGTACAAAAGATATCCCTTGATGTTACGGTAGGAACTAAAAGATTTTCGTAAATATTAAAGTAAAACTGATTAAAACAACCACCAGTATAATTTAACGTTAACCTATATTGACCTGCAGTGTCCGCTACAAAATCTGGTCCAGTAGCTACCTGATTCCACGTACAACCAGGATCTTCATTAGCACAATCTTCATTTGCAACGGCGGTACAACTGGTTTCATCGAGTTTTTCCCATATCATAGATGACGTATCAGTAATATTGGTTTGGATAAATCTGGAATCATTGGCGCCACATAAAAAAATGTTTGGCAATAACTTACCATCATTTGGACAGGTAACTACTTCATCTGCAAAAGGAATAATTGGATTTGCTACATCAGCTCCATAAGTAATCACATTAAACACTTGATCAATAGATTGACATGGGGCTACTGCCGTATTATGTACATAATAAGAGCCTGGAGTGGTAACTGTAATGGATTGTGTGGTTCCTATTACTGGTATGCCAGAAGGGCTAGATGACCAAGAATACGAGTCATAACCATCTCCAGCAGTTAAAACGGTGCTTGCGCCGCATAATACCACGTTTTCTTCAAAAATACAATCGTTTAAATCAGCAAGAAAATTTGTTGCCCCAGGTGTTAATAAACAACCTGTGTTGCTAGCAAAACTGGGATCGTCAGATATAGTGAAATTAGGATTTATGGTTCCTTTATAGGTAGCGTAGGCTTGATTATCAATATTATTAGAACAAGCATCGCTTAATAAACTACAAGTTGAAACCACTGTAACTTTAAATCTAATTTCAGACACAGGATCATTTTCTTCTACAACAGATTCGTCTATTGTAAATATAAGCTCTCTTGTAGCTGGGTTATAACTTTGAACCGTTACTCCTGAAGGTAATAGATCAATATCTTCAGGATAATTAAACACCACATTTGTTGGTAGTATATCTCGAATGGTTAAATCGGTTGCATCATCATTTCCTGTATTCTGAAAACCAATAGTATAATATAACTGATCGCCCAAATCAACTACTTGCCCTCCAATATCATTTCCAAATTCATCTTCAACAATTTTGGTTAAAACAATATCTGGCGCAATAATTTCTACTGCAAAACTAGTAACAAAAGCTCCATAGCCATCGCCAATGGTTGTTAATTTTAAGTCGCCCGCCGTCGCACTGTTGGGAAGAACAGAATTTAGGGGATTTGGAATTAATACATTTTTAATATCTAAACCCAGAGTATTTAAACTTGCTGGGTTTCTATTGGTTATATGAACACCATTATTACTAATAGTGGAATTAAAAAAATTGTCAGCAGAACTTACAGCGTCACTTAATATTGTGAAAGTAGGATTTGTACTCGCTTTAAACTGGAATGAATCGCCTGTAATACCTACATCACCTTCTAAAGCAGCCACACCAATTTTGGCATTTACAGGTAATGGAGCTGGCAATGTTTGAAATCCCGAAACTGGAATATCTAGAGATGTGGTTCCTCCAACACCTGCATAACCATCAAAAACTGAAATATATTTACTTGGCAATAATGGACTTTCATAAACAACAACCAATGTCCATCCTGCTGAACACCCTCCATCTCTAATACCTCTTGTAGCTCTAATGTTTGCAGCAGTGTAAGTACCGTTCGCATCGGCTAACCCTGCTATTAAGTTTGTTACGTTCTTAAAACAAATTATTGGAGAATCCTTAAATGACTGTTGAACAGTTGGTCCATAATATTGATAACCATCAAAAATAATATCATCCTCCTCACCTATTGGATCTGGATTATTGTCTGCTACCAAATCTATAAACCCACCCGTTGGTAGTTTAAATTTCATTTGATTCCAATCATTCAATCTTGGTGTCCCTTCAAAAAATTCATCCCTATCCGTTCCAATTTCATTGGGATATACAGATGCCCAGTATAAACCGGCAAATAAAATATTTTTACAGGATACATCAATTTCCAAATCTGCACTACTCGAGCTAAAAATTGTTGGATCACCACCGCTTGCTACATTTACGTAAACACCAGTGTTATTATTGTTGATTTCATTACCGTTATACGGTAATGGCAGTCCTTCTGCTGTAACAATATTGTTACCTATTAATACAACATCTCCCTTTACGGTAATATTACCACCTGGCAACCTTGGTGTAAAAGGAACGGGAAGTTGGGCAAATGCTTTTGTACTATTTAATAGCACAAAAAACAATCCCAAAAGCACCAATTTAATTATAGTAGTTTTTTTCATGGTTGTTGTTGTTAGTTGTCACTTTATGATATTGGGTGAGAGAAAAAAATGTACTTAAAAAAATCTGTTATGTATTAATTAATTTAGTTTTGCTTCATATAATTCTAAAAAACGCTCATAATATCATTAAGAATATCAACAATCAATGCACCGGGCTCTGTGTACATGGACAATTACTGATTCCCTGTAAAAATTCCAACCCAATCGTAATAACATGGGTACCTGAATTGTAACCCGATAGATCGTTCATAGTTACTTGGTACGCATATCCAAAATAGAAAATATCCTTCTTAAAGCCCAGCATTGGTCCCAGATTCAAGGGCTTAAAGAACTGGTCGTTCAAGAAACGGTAGGATACCCCGGCCCAATAATAATCCTCGTTCCTGTTGAACTTCCTGAACTTGAAATTGAGATCGGTGCTGCTCCGGTTGTCACTGCTGAACATCTGGTAGTAAATGGAGGGCTCAAACTCCAGTCCGCTCTTCTTTGGGCCGTTAAAGGTATAGCCGGAATATACCTGATAGTTCAACAGCAAATTTGGCTCCGCGATCCTTATGTCCTCATCTATTTTTTTCTCCAATATGTTATTGGCATTAAAACTAAAGAAGAACCCCTTGTTCCTGTACAGCATGCCCACATCAAAATTATTGTTATTGGTAGATCTATCGTCCGTTATAAGTGGATTTGAAACTGGTGGCTGGTCCGTGCCATTGTTGAACTTACTGATATCAATTCTAAAGTTATTAATGTTATAGGATATCCCAAACGATAGATATTGCTTGGAATAATAATCCAGGATAAGATGGTGAGCAAAGGAGAACTTGGCCCCTTTTTGGATGGTGTTCCCATTCTTGTCGTTATAGAACGACACCCCCACTCCACTACGGTCCGCAATCCTGAAATCGGCATAGAACGATTGGTTGTCCGGTGCATCCTTTATGCCGACCCATTGCGTCAGGCCATTGGCCCTTAACTTTAGATTATCGCCTATGCCCGCATAGGTCGGTGAGACCACAAAATTGTTGTCCGCCAAATATTGCGTAAAGACCGGCAGGTTAAGCTCTTGCCCATGGCCTTTGGCTAGGACCAGTAATAATAGTAGGTATATAATCAGTTTTCGCATTTGTTTTGTTTTTTAGAGGGTTCAGCCACTGGTTTCCATTATCTATAAAGGGTAAAGTGCCCCACAAAATCACGATCATCTTTTGGGTCGTTCAATTTCACTACGTACCAATAATCCCCTGATGGCAATTCTTTTCCATTATAATTACCGTCCCATTTATCTCCCACACGGAGCGTTGCTATCTTACGTCCATATCTATCAAAAATATCAACCGTCAAATTCCTATATTGTGTGGCGCATCCCGGTCCCCATCCTTCGGTAACAGGCGTGAAATAATTTGGGATACATACATCTATATATTCAAAATACCTGGTTGCCATTGCCGTACAGCCATAACTATCTGTCACCGTGACCGTGTAATCCCCAGATCTATAGATCAGGAACGTGTTGGCGCTTCCGTAATCCTCTCCGTTCAGCGTATACTGGTAAACCCCAGATCCACCCGTGGTAACGGCAACAATCTCATTTAGTCCGCCATCAGCCAATGCCAATGCCAATGGGTCGTATTGTTCGATATCAAAGGCCGGTGTCCTTTGGATACACCCATTGGTATGCCTTACATCAATATAATGATTTAATCCAGGTGGCACATCCACAAAGACATTGCTTGCCTGGTATGGCCCGCCGT
>NZ_PJEO01000044.1 GCF_002843175.1 Confluentibacter flavum | reverse complement strand
CCGGAAACATTGTATTCTTGTACCTTTTCCTCTAAAGTTTTAGGAGGGATTTCTTTTATTATTATGGCATTGTTAGCATTTAAGGTAATTTCCAAATTTCCGTGCGACAAGCTTCGCTTTAGTAATTCGTTTGTTCTTATTACCCCTTTTTTTACTTGTACTTTGGGAAAGTCCTCAAAAATTCCTTTCTCATAAAAGAACTTGTAGTCTGTTTGTTCCATTATGAGATAAAAAACTTCATTCACTGTTAATAGTTTATCTTCTGCAATTTTAACCTTAGAGTTTTGAGAAACAATATCGTTAGGAGATAAAGCGAAAAAAGCTGTACAAAAAAAGAAAACCATTATTCTCATAATATTCATTAATAACTGCTTTCTAAACGGAAAGGCAGGATTAGTTAAACTTATTTCCATAAATTTGTGTTTTATTGGTTAATTAAAAATTTTAGTTATTCAGTAATCTCAAGGGGATAGAGTTATAAACTTTTGCGGGTTAAACTTTATCCTTCTTTTTTTTAAAAGTTTTTTTTATTTCATTGGCTATAAATATTAGTTGGTTTAGTTTTTATTTTAAAATTATTATCTTATTTCCTTTTATTTCATAATTATTAATTGTTGAAGATTTCATAATTGATAATATTTCTTCAATATTTTGGTCCTTATCCAATGACCCTATGAATTCCAAAGATTCCAGCTCTGTGTTCTCAAAAATGATATCTACATCATACCATCTGGACAAAACTTTCATTATTTCTTTTAATGGTTTACTTCTAAAACTAAAAACGCCATCTTTCCAAGATATTTGCTCATACACATCTACTTCCTTAATTTGAATGGTACCATTCCTTACATCAAAATTTGATTGTTGATTTGGTTTCAAATTTTGAATTGTCTTGCCATTACCTACAGCTACTTTACCTTCAACCAACGTTGTATAAACATTGGTTTCGTCCTTGTAAGCTTTTATATTAAATTCAGTCCCTAAAACTTCCACTTCTTGGGCATTATTGATTACTTTGAATGTTGAACCTCCATGCACTGTACTTGGTGAGACATCGAAATAAGCCTCTCCGTAAACAAGCTCTACTTCCCTAGTCTGTCCTTTAACAAAATTTACCGGGTACTTTAACTGGGTTTCTGAATTTAGCCAAACTTCTGTCCCGTCAGACAAAACAATATTAAATTGGCCACCTCGAGGAATGGTTAGGTAATTATATACAACTTTAGCAACATTTCCTTCTCCAGATTTATAAACGATTTTCTCCCCATTGCTATTAGCTTTTTGAGTTTGGACCGTACTGCCTTTTTCCAATACCAAAACGGACCCATCTTCTAAGGTCAATGTAGCTTTATCGGTACCTGGCACTATATTACTGTCTACTATGGTTGATGGTTTTACTTGGGGTGAATTATTTATATCATCTTGAAATAAATAAGCTGTTGCAAGAATTCCAATTAAAACCGCAGCTGCAACATACCTTAAGATTGGAAATATTCTTTTTATTGACGGCTGCTTCTTTTTATTTGTTTCTAATATATTATTATAGATACGATTAGCGGCGGCTTCTTCCATGTCTGGATAAGCCTCTAGCAGTTTTGAGACCTCTTCAATAGTTGGTACACCCGAAAAATCCTTGGATTTCTGGAAATATGCCACAATCTGTTGCACTTCTTCTTCGGAACATTCCCTCCTTATATATTTATTAAATAATTCTTTGATTTCAATTGATTCCATTATTATTATATCGCTGTTGATATATATAATACCCTTGAGACCAAATAGAATACTATTCAAATTGCATTTTTTTTAAACTATTTTATGAATAAAATAATTTAAAGGGGTTGAAGTTGGTGAAAAAGCAATAATTGTAAGACAAAAAGACTATCAGACTACATCCAATCTTTATAAAATAATAACAGCCCGATTCCAATTTCCTTATTTTTTAAAATAAAATCACGAAGAATCTCTAAGGATTTACTCATTTGATTCCGTACTGTGCTAATTGAAATACCTAATTCTTCCGCTATTTCTTCATAACTCTTATTTTCATTTCTGGACATTTCGAAAATTTCTCTTCTTCTTGGAGATAGTTTATCTAGAGCTTCCTGCTTTATAGATTCTAATTCTGATTCTCGGACATAAATATCTATTGAATTAGCAAATTTTTGCTTCTTATAAAAAATCTCCTCTCTGAGTTTTCTGTCATTCGCAGCTTTTTTCAGAAATTTTATGTTTTTGTTTCGGGTTATTGTAAATACATAGGACTTAAAAGACATTTCAGGATTTAATGATTCTCTCTTAATCCATACCTTCATAAAAACATCCTGAACTATTTCTTCAGCATAGTCTTTAGAACACACCATACTTAAACTGAATTTGTAGAGGTCATTCCTGTAATAATCAAAAAGCTTACGAAAGGCTTTATTGTTTCCCTCGGTAAGTTGTCTAATTAATAATTTTTCGGTATTTGTATTGCTATTAATCACTATTTTTTAACTAAAAATTGAATTATTCATTCAAGCACCCCTCTAAAGTGAATGAAAATTTGATTAATAAAATCACTCAATATTAAACAATTTTTGTTAATTCCTAACGATATTAGAGATGTAATGTTTAGTTTCATCTCATGAAAAACACAAGATATTTAACAAATTTTTAAGTTTTAGATTATTTCCCACACAATCTCTGGGAAATCATCATTTAACTTTTATCTAAAAATATTAAGTAAAAAAAATCAGCTTATAATCCGCAACATGTTAGTATAAAATAACCTAATTATGTGTGTGTTTAATTCATATCTAATCATCTGAAATTATTCTGTAATCATATAATTTTAAAAAAACTTATTTATTAAATTATTCTTTAAATAATAACTGCTCTGGAGTTACAATTGTTCTAAAACCAATATGTTCTGCTGAAGAGTCTAAACTAGTTCCCATTCTAGAAGACACCCTATAACTGGCACAATACGAATCGCTACATAAAAACGACCCCCCTTTTATTATTTTTTCCTGTAAATATGGATTACTGGGATTATATGATTTATCTGCTCCTTTTGGATTTATAGCTGTATCTTTTTTTGATGCCAACTCTTCATAATAATTTACATTATACCAATCACTAGTGAACTCCCATACATTGCCTGCCATATCATATAAACCAAAATTATTTGGTGGGTATGTTTTAACGGGTGCTGTTCGTTCAAACCCATCTTCTAAGGTGTTATTTACAGGAAATTCTCCTTCCCAACTATTTGCCCTTTTTGATAAACCATCTCTTTCATCTCCCCAGAAAAACATGGTGTTTTTATTATTGCCTCTAGCTGCAAATTCCCATTCTGCTTCTGTTGGCAATCGTTTTCTAGCCCATTTGCAATATGCCAAGGCATCTTCATAAGAAATATGGACTACAGGATGATTTTCTTTTCCTTTTAAGTTAGTATGTGGCCCGCTTGGGTGTTTCCAATTGACTCCAATTACCCATCGCCACCATTGTGAGAAATCATATAGATTAGGGACCGATTCCTTTGTTTTTTTAAACATTAAAGATCCTGGCCGCAAAATAGAATCATGAGGTTTGGGTGTGTTAGGCGGGAGTTGCTTTTTCATTTCTTCCCAATCTATCTCACGTTCCGCTATGGTTATATACCCGGTCTCCTCAACAAATTTTGAAAACTGGGCGTTTGTTACTTCGGTAATATCCATAAAAAATCCATCCACAGTTACTGGGTGTCGAGGCTTCTCATGTTTCATCGCCATGTTGTCTTGTGGTACAGCACCTTGTAAAAAAGTGCCTCTAGGGATCCATACCATATCTTTGGGTGGATTTTGAATGAGACTATCCAATATTTTTTTTGAAATAGTTTTATCTGGTGAATGAGTAATTTCAATTTTATCAGACGTTTGTCTTTTACAACCCATAGCTATAAAAAAACAAACAACCATTATTAGTAATTCCTTCTTATGTGTCATTTCTAACTATCTAAAATTAAATTTAATGCTTTTAAATGTTTTTATAAATTGATTGTAATACTAATTTGAATTCAAACAATCAAAACCGTTAAACTTATAGCGCCCTGGGCTCCTATCACCAAACATTGTTCGATGTCTGCTGTTTTAGATGGCCCTGAAAGAAATAGACCAAAGGTTCTGTCTCTTTTTGAAATAGCTTTATAAGCACTATGCATGTGTAAATGGATATCTTCTTTGTTTACTATTAAAATCAGATCATTGGTGATAAAAGGTAAGACCCGAATAGTAAGATCATTTTCAGAAATCCAAACCGCACCATTTTCGGCAACCGCCAATTCTCCTTTTACAATAGCTAAATCAATGGTTTCTAATCCGTGTGGATTAGTGTTTTTTGAAATCGAAATGGTACCTAAATTAGAATCTCTTGTACAGGATACTATTTTGGTTGCATTAGGATAGAGGTTTTTTATTTCTGAATCTATATTTTCAACACTACCCAATTGAATAGCTCTCCCACCAACAAATTCAACATTCCCAATAAATGTTTTCACTAAATCTATATTTTCTGAAAAAACATCTAAATCGATTTCTGGCAATGGCAATAAGTCAGGCTTGTTCTTTTTTACTGCGTTTAAAATGGATGCTCTACTCATGTTTTTGTCTTTTCTTATACCACGTATCAAAATTATCATCTTTCACTTCCGGTAAATCTCTAGCTTCTCCCCACGCATTAAATTTAGAATACGTTACAAATCGAGGAGCATGCTTTAATATAAAACGTGCTGATTTTCCAGCAAAACCATACATTTTAGAATTTGCCAACACACGTCCTGCTATTTTTAAAACGGTTTTCTTAACGACAGGTTGTGGCACGTCTTTAACAATAACTTGTCGCCATTTATACAATTGCTCATGAATGTTTATTTTAACCGGACAAACATCTGAACACGAACCACATAACGTGGAAGCGAATGGTAAATCGCTATGCTTTGTTAAATCTTTTCCCGGAGATAAAATAGAACCAATGGGTCCTGGTATGGTCGCTTTATAACTGTGTCCTCCGCTGCGTCTGTAAATTGGGCAGGTATTCATACAAGCTCCACAACGAATGCAGTGTAATGATGCTCTAAAATCTTCACGATTTAACTGCTCGGTTCTACCATTATCAACAATTACAATATGCATCTCTGTACCCGGAGCTGGTTTATTAAAATGTGACGAATAGGTTGTAATTGGTTGTCCTGTAGCACTTCTGGCCAATAATCTTAAAAAAATACCCAAATGTTTTTCTTGCGGAATTAGTTTTTCCATACCCATGCAAGCAATATGCACTTTAGCAAGATGCGCACCCATATCGGCATTTCCTTCGTTGGTACAAACAACAATCCCACCTGTATCAGCCACCGCAAAATTAACTCCCGTTATGGCAGCATCGGCCTTTAAGAATTTATCGCGTAAATGCTTTCTAGCTTCATTCGTTAAATATTGTGGATCGCCATTACTTGGTTTTGTTCCTAAATGCTTTTGAAACAAGACGTCCACTTCTTCTTTTGTTTTATGAATGGCCGGTAAAACTATATGGCTTGGTACTTCTTTTGCTAGTTGAACGATGCGTTCCCCTAAATCGGTATCAACCACCTCAATGCCATTGGCTTCTAGATACGGGTTTAAATGGCATTCTTCAGTAAGCATCGATTTGCTTTTAACCACTTTTTTTACGTTGGTTTGTTGAAGAATACTATGTACAATTTTATTATGTTCTTCGGCATCAGCCGCCCAATGTACAGTCACTCCATTTTTTTGGGCATTTTCTTCAAACTGAACAAGATAGTTATCAAGATTTGACATCACATTCGCTTTAATAGCTGAAGCCAAATCCCTAAGTGTTTCCCATCCTTTTACCTTGTGTGCCGATTTGTCTCGTTTTTGCCTAACAAACCATAAGGCTTTATCATGCCAGTCTACTTTAGATTCATCTTTATTAAATAGTGCTGCTTCGTCTGCGTGTGCCATAATTTAGATACTGCTATTTAAAATTTCTGCGATGTGCATCACTTTCAAAGGTTGCTTATTCCTATTAATCAAACCTTCTAGATGCATTAAACACGAATGATCTGCTCCTGTAATCACTTGAACATCACTATCAATATGATCTCTAATCCTATCGTTTCCCATCTTTACCGAAATGGCTTCTTCAAATACGGAGAACGTGCCTCCAAAACCACAGCATTCATCTACCCTCTTCAACGTTTTCAGCTCTAAGCCTTTTACATTTTTAAGTAAATCTTCTTCAGTTGAATAATGTGTGTCCATCCGTTCTGAACATGACCCTAAACGCAATCCACGTAGACCATGGCAACTTTTATGAATGCCTACTTTATAAGGAAAAGACGCTCCTAAATGGGTTTTTCCTAATACATCGTGTATAAATTGACATAATTCATAAGTGTTTTTTCTAACCCGTTTTACATCTTCGGTTTGCTCTAAAATATCGAAATGCTTTTTTACATGATACACACAACTTCCGGATGGCCCAACAATATAATCGTAAGTTTTAAAATTTTCAACGAACAATTGACATATGCCTTTAGAATCATCTTCATATCCAGAATTTCCAAGCGGTTGCCCGCAACAGGTTTGTCCCATAGGATAATCAACATCTACACCTAATTTTTCAAGAAGTTCTAATGTCGCTATTCCAACTTGCGGGTATAATTGATTGATATAACATGGTATAAATAACCCGACTTTCATTTAATTAGATTTTTTATTTAAATTTTCATCTAAAGGCGTCATATTTGGCATTAATAAATGAACCAACCCAAGAACAATCAAATAACTAGAACCTGCCAAAAGAAATGCCCAAAAATAACCTGTATTACCAGCAGTATCTAATACTGTACCTAATGCTTTATCTACAATAATACCTGCCACAGCCCCTACCATACCTCCTATACCAACGACGGATGCTGTTGCTTTCTTAGGAAATACATCGGATGCTAATGTAAAAATATTAGCAGACCATGCCTGATGGCCTGCTGCGCCTAATCCGATTAAAAAAATTGCTAACCATTTGTTATCTGTAACAGCCACCATGGCGACTGGTAATATAATTAAGGAACATATTAGAAGCGTAATTTTTCTAGACTTATTTATAGACCATCCTTTTTTAATAAAAACACCCGAAAGATACCCTCCCAAAATACTTCCTATATCTGCCATAATATATATTACAAAAAATGGAAGTGCTATGTTGTGAATATTGACGTCAAAAGTATCTGCCAAAAATTTCGCCCCCCAAAACAGGTAAAACCACCATACAGCATCTGTTGTTTTTGCCAATGCAAATGCCCAGGTTTCTTTTTTGCCCACGACACTTATCCAAGGCAACTTTTCTTCATTTTCTATTTCTGAATCACTCTGGATATACGCCAATTCTTCTTTGCTTACATACGGATGAACTTCTGGTTTTTTATACATCTTAAACCATAAAAATACCCAGAACGCACTTAAAATCCCAGTGATCAAAAAAGGAAACTGCCAATTTTTACCATCTTCATGTACTATCCACCCCACAACAAAAGGTGCGGCGATGGCACCTATGCTTGTGGCTGCATTAAAAAGCCCTGTTGCAAAAGCTCTGTCTTTTTTTGGAAACCATTCTGCAGTTGTTTTTATAGCAGCAGGAAAGTTTCCAGACTCACCAAAGCCTAATCCAAATCTTGCCGCAGCGAATCCAATGACACTAAAACCTGGACGTACAAAAGCATGTAACATACCAAATACACTCCAAATAACAATGGATAAGGTATATCCTTTTTTGGTTCCTAAGCAGTCTATTAAACCGCCCATAAAAAGCAAACCCAGTGCGTAGGCCACTTTAAATGATATCATAATATTGGCATAATCACTATTGGTCCATCCAAATAATTTTTCAAGTGTTGGGGCCAATACCCCAATAAGGCTCCTATCAAAATAGTTAATGGTGGTGGCGAACATTAAAAGTCCTAAAATCCTGTAACGATAATTGGATAACTTTTGAGTTTCTTTCATAATCTTTATTTTTCAATTAATTGAAATTAAAATATCGCATAGCATTATTATAACAAATATCCTGAACCATGTTTCCTAAAAAATCAATATCATTAGGCACCAAACCTTTGTTAACATCCTCAGCCAACAAATCACATAAAATGCGTCTGAAATATTCATGACGAGGAAACGAAAGAAAACTTCTACTATCTGTTAACATACCTACAAATCGGCTTAATAAACCCATATTTGATAGCGTATTTAATTGTTTTTCCATCCCGTCTTTTTGGTCTAAAAACCACCAACCTGAACCCCATTGCATTTTTCCGGGAACACCTCCAGTTTGGAAATTACCCATCATGGTAGCAAACACTTCATTTTGTGATGGGTTTAAATTGTAGGTGATGGTTTTTGCTAGTTGATTGCTAGCATTTAAGCTATTGAATAACTTAGACATAAATTCTGCCATTGGAAAATCGGCTATAGAATCGCAGCCTGCATCTAAACCAATTTGCTCTACCAAACAGGTATTATTATTTCTAATAGGGCCCAAATGATATTGTTGAACCCAATTAAATTTATGGTATTGTTTTCCTAAATGTAAGAAAATAGCAGACCTGTATTTATTAATTTCTAATGAAGAAAGTGTGTCACCTTGCAATCGTTTCTTAAAAATGGCTTCCACTTCTACTTCTGTAAATGCTTCCATGACTAAAGCTTCGCCTACCCCAAAATCTGACAGGCGACAGCCATTCTCATTAAAATATGCAATTCTTGCATCTATGGCTCTTATAAAATCTGAATAATTTGAAATTTCAAAATTAACAGCATTGCTTAATTTATTTAGATAAGGTAGAAATTTTTCTTGACCTATAAAAAACAATTCATCGGCTCTAAATGTAGGATACACTTTGGTGTAAAAACCTGCCTTTGCAATTGTTTGGTGATATTCTAAAGTATCTGATGGGTCATCTGTTGTGCACACTACTTCCACCTTCATATCTTCTAATAATTGGGCAGGTGTTTTGTGTGCTAAAATGGCGTTTGCTTTGCTGTAAATTTCTGAAGCTGTTGCTGGTTGTAAAATAGCATCAATATCAAAATAGCGCTTTAATTCAAGTTGCGTCCAATGAAACAACGGGTTTCTTAAGGTATAAGGAACCGTTTCAGCCCATTTTTCAAAACGTTGCACTAAACTGGCATTTCCTGTTATGTCATTTTCATCTATGCCATTAGCCCGCATACCACGCCATTTGTAATGGTCGCCATTTAACCAAGCTTCGGTTATATTGTTTACGGGTTTATTTTCTGCAATAAGTTTTGGAGATAAATGATTGTGATAATCAATAATAGGTAAATCTTTAGCGTATTGATGATATAAGGTTACGGCTACTTCAGAATTCAATAAAAAATTATCGGTAATAAATGCTTTTGAATTTATGGTGGCCATTATACTAAACTTTTAGAGATACCTAATTCTAAACCTCTTAATTCTGCTAACCCTCTTAAACGCCCAATACCCGAATACCCTGGGTTGGTTTTTTTGTGTAAATCGTCTAACATTTGGTGTCCGTGATCTGGACGCATGGGTATTATAGCATCTTTCATGCCCGCTGCTTTACGTCTGCGCTCTTCTATAACGATTTCTTTTACAACACTATACATGTCTACATCACCTTCTAAATGATTGGCTTCATAGAAATTACCTTTTTCATCGCGTTGCGTACTTCTAAAATGAAGAAAATGAACACGATCTGCAAAACGTTTCACAATTTGAACCAAATCGTTATCTTCCCTAACACCTAGAGAGCCTGTACAAAAGGTAATCCCATTAGCTCTATCTGGTACTTGAGAAAATAAATAGGCATAATCCTCTTCGGTGCTAACCACACGTGGCAAGCCTAAAATAGGATAAGGAGGATCGTCTGGATGAATACACATTAACACATTATTTTGAGCTGCAACAGGTACGATTTCTTTTAAAAACGCTACCAGATTTTCTCTTAATTTTTGTGCATCAATATGAGAATACGTATCTAAAATGGTTTGAAATTGTTCTAAGGTATAACCTTCTTCTGCACCTGGTAATCCTGCAATAATGTTTTTAACTAATTTTTGTTTGTCATCATCTGAAAGATTTTGAAAATAAGCCATAGCTTCCATCTTTTGTTCATCAGAATAATCATTTTCAGCTCCTGGTCTTTTTAATAAATACATTTCAAAAGCTGCAAATGCTGCTACATCAAACCGTAATGCTTTAGAACCATCTTCTACTTCAAAAGCCAAATCTGTTCTTGTCCAATCTAAAACGGGCATGAAATTGTAACAAACTATATGAATGCCACAAGTTGCTAAATTTTCAATACTTTTTTTGTAATTATCTATGTATTGCTGAAAATTTCCCGAACGTGTTTTTATGTTTTCATGAACCGGCACACTTTCTATCACACTCCAAGTTAATCCAACACTTTCTATAATTTCTTTTATTTTATTTATTTCTTCAACAGTCCAAATGGTTCCGTTGGGAATATGATGTAACGCGCTTACAATTCCTGTTGCGCCTGCTTGTTTGATATCTGATAACGATACGGGATCTTTTGGCCCATACCAACGCCATGTTTGCTCCATATTTTATTTATATTTTATACCCCACAAAATGCACTAAACCCACAATCTACTGGAATAACGACTCCTGTTACAAAAGAAGATGCATCATCACACAAGTATAATGTGGTACTAACTAAATCTTCTGGCACTCCATAACGACCCATTGGGGTTTGGTCTATGATTAAATTTATACAACATGTAAAAAATCATCAGTTGCTTCATGCCTTTTAAACACCCTTAATCCGTACCAGGCTATATAAATAAAGCATAACAAGGGCAAAACAAATGAGAAATTAACTTCTGAAACACCTAATATGGTGGTATCGTTAACGCCATTCCCTCCTAAATCTATAATCATACCTTGAAGTTTTGGCATTAAGGCACCTCCCACGATGGCCATCACCAAACCAGCAGACCCAACCTTGGACTGTTCTTCGGTTAAATCACCCAAAGCGATACCATAGATAGTAGGGAACATTAAGGACATACAAAAAGAAACCCCTACCAAACAATACAAACCAACGTCTCCTTCTACTATTATAGTTCCTAATACAAATACGGTTGCCAATAGAGCAAAATACATCAATAATTTTCCTGAACTTATAAAACGTAACAAATAAGTACCAATGGCTCTACCTATTGTAAAAAAAATAAATGCGGCCATTTGGTAGTAACCCGCTGTGACACTATCTATACTTATGGCTTCAGCATACTGATAAATATAAGTCCAACACATAATCTGCGCGCCAACATATAATATCTGAGCCAAGACTCCTAATACATATTTTTTATTTTTCTCTAAAGCGGCAAACGTTTCGCCAATGTTTGGCATCGCCCCATCTTCTTTGGATTGGGGCATTTTACTGATAATAAAAAGAACAAAAACAGCTAAAATAACCAGTCCCAAAATCACATAAGGATTTCTAATGACTATGAGATCAGACGTTTTTATTAGAATCTTTGAAGCTTCATCTAAAACCCTGAAATTATCTATATCGTCCGATTGTAAATTCTTGAGTACAAATTGCTGTGCAACAAACAAACCCACTATTAAGCCTAATGGATTAAATGCTTGTGCTAAGTTTAATCTCTGGGTCGCTGTTTCTTTTGCTCCCAATGCCAACGCATAGGGGTTTGCCGCTGTTTCTAGAAAAGCCAAACCAAAGGTTAGAACATACAACCCCAAACAGAAGAACCAAAATTGCTCGGTTATTGCGGCTGGATAAAACAGTAATGCACCTGTTGCATATAATCCCAAACCTATCAAAATACCTGTTTTATACGAATATTTCCTCATAAACATGGCCGCTGGCAAAGCCATGCAGAAATACCCGCCATAAAATGCCATTTGCACCCATGCGGCCTCAGAATTTGAAAGCTCCAATATTTTTTTAAAAGCTTGTACCATTGGGTCCGTGACCGCATTGGCAAATCCCCAAAGAGCAAATAAGGAGGTTATCAAAATAAAAGGCACCATTACTTTTTTTGACACCACTGGCGGTCTAACTTTGTCCATATTCAATATATTATAATAATTTAAATAATTAATTTTACAATCCTCTATCCAGATGCACATACCCCCCGTCAACAAAAACCAATTGACCAGTGGTGTGGCTGGATTTATCGGACAACAAAAATGCCACTGTATTGGCAATCTCTTCAGTGGTGGTCATCCGCTTTTCCAACGGAATATTTTTGATGATATCAGTTAGTTTTTTTTCTGGATCAGGGAACGTATTCAGCCATCTGGCATAAAGCGGTGTAAAGCTTTCCGCTACAATGACCGCATTGACCCTAATACTGTATGGCAATAATTCCACGGCCCATTCCCTTGTCAAAGCGTTCCTCCCTCCATTTGAAGCAGCATAGCCAGAAGTACCACCTTGTCCTGTCACTGATGTCTTGGATCCAATGTTAACAATAGCTCCTTTACTCTTCTTTAGTTCTGGTAATGCATGATGGGCCATCAAATAATAATGTACTAGGTTCCTTTTTATGGATTCCATAAAACTATCATAATTTCCAGATGCCAAGCCTACACTGTCATTTATCCCAGCATTGTTCACCAATCCATCTATTTTTCCAAACTCCTTTATAACTCGTTCTACGGCATTTTTGCATTGTTCGTGATCGGTAAGCTCTGCAAAAGCATATGATGCTTTCTGGTTTTTAACATGGATTGCCTTAACAGCATCCAATATATTTTGTTGGTTCCTTCCCACTATTACGGGTACAGCACCTTCTTCGGCTAAGAGGTTACAAATACCATTACCAATACCCTTGGAGCCTCCTGTTACTATAATTACCTTATCCTTGAGTCCTAAATCCATATAATTTAATTACCTGTAAAATAATATTATAAAATTGTATCTAATTTCCTGACAAAACCTACGGATTTAGAAATTTGATAACAAACTTCAACTCTTTGATCCATAAGCTTTAACATGTTGCCTAGAGGTTCCTAACCCCTCTATTCCCAATTCCATGACATCGCCCTGATTTAAATACACCGGTGGATTTAAGCCTAAACCGACACCAAAAGGTGTTCCTGTGGAAATGATGTCTCCAGGTAATAAGGTCATGAACTGACTGATATGGCTCACCACTTGCTGTACGTTAAAAATAAAATCGGAGGTACTGCTATTCTGCATCATCACTCCATTCACCTTTAACCAAAGGTTTAAATTGTTTGGATCCTTTATTTCATCTTTTGTGGCAATAAAGGGTCCCATAGGCGCAAACGTATCACAGCCTTTGCCCTTGCACCATTGTCCTGAGCGTTCTATTTGAAAGGCACGCTCGCTGATATCGTTGTGCAATACATAGCCTGCTATGTAGTCAAAGGCATCCTTTTTTTCAACATAAGAGGCCTTTTTACCTATGACAATGGCCAATTCAACTTCCCAATCCGTTTTTTCGCTTCCCTTAGGAATGATGACATCATCGTTAGGACCAATTAAAGCCGTTGTGGATTTAAAGAACAAAACAGGTTCCTTTGGGACTTCCATACCTGCCTCTTCAGCATGTTGTGCATAATTCAATCCTACGCAAATAATTTTTGAAGGTCGTGCAAAAGGTACCCCCAATCTAACATTTTGATCGACTACTTTGCAGGTCTCTCCATGCTTGCCCAACCAACTCCTCAACCTTGAAATTCCATCTGATCCAAAAAAAGATTCATTGTAGTCTTCACCAAAATCGCTCACATCGATTCTAACGCCATTGGCTATTTCCAATCCCGGTTTTTCCTTTCCCACTTCTCCAAATCGTATTAGTTTCATCTATATTTAATTTAAATTTAATTTGTCAGTTTCCGTTTAATGTTATAAAGCCTCCATCGAGTACATAATTGGAGCCTGTTATAAAAGAGGCTTCATCAGAACATAGATACAATGCTAAATTGGCAACTTCTTCAGGGCTACCCATACGTCCAATGGGTTGGGTCTTTGATAATTTTTCGAACATTTCGGTTTCGTTATCTGGATAATTTTTTTTTATAAAGCCATCAACAAATGGTGTATGTATCCTTGCTGGAGAAATACAGTTACAGCGTATGCCATATTTTATATAATCCTTAGCAATTGAATAGGTCATCGTAAGCACTGCTCCTTTTGTCATGGAGTAGGCAAATCGGTCAAAAATACCAACAGAAGATGCCACAGACGCCATATTTATAATTACACCACCATTGGTTTTCATGGTATTTATTGCGGCTTGTGCACAATTGTAAACCCCTTTGATGTTAACTTGGTAAAGTCTGTCTAAATCTTCTTCCTCAGTGTTCTCTATATTGCCAACATGCGCAATGCCTGCATTGTTGACCAAAATATCTATTTTTCCTTTTTCGGCTATTAAAGCGATGATTTCATTGACTTGTTTCTTATTGGCTACGTTGCAAGAATGTGCTTCAACTGTTCCACCTTTTTCTTGAATTTCCTTTATAGTGTCATGGGCATTTTCTAGGTTCATTTCCAAAATATATACATGGGCACCATGTTCAGCCAAAACAACGGAAATGGCCTTTCCAATACCACTTCCCCCTCCCGTAACCAGAGCTGATTTACCTGTGAGATCAAACTTCATATCTTATGCTTTAACGTTTTTTGTTTTCATAATATCTTCCCATATTTTTCCATTGGGGAATTCATAGGCTTTTAAAGACGCCTCCTTCATTGTGATGCTATATCCCGGTAGTGCTGGGGGCATATAAGCGCCATTTTTTATTATTACAGGATCATAAAAATGCTCATGTAAATGGTCTACATACTCAATAATCCTGTCTTCCATACTGCCACTAATGGCCACATAATCTATCATGGAAAGATGCTGTACATACTCACAAAGACCTACTCCTCCAGCATGGGGACAGACTGGCACGTTAAATTTGGCCGCCATCAATAATATGGCAAGTATTTCATTAACTCCACCCACTCTGCAACTATCTATTTGGCATATTCCTATGGCATTGGCCTGTAAAAGCTGTTTGAAAACCACTCTGTTCTGGCAATGTTCTCCTGTGGCCACCTTTATTGGTGCAATAGCTTTTGCTATTTTTGCATGCCCCAAAATATCGTCCGGACTTGTTGGTTCTTCGATCCACCAAGGATTGAACATTTTAAGCCATTCCATATTGATTATGGCCTCATCGACATCCCATTTTTGATTAGCATCCATCATCAATTTTAACCCAGAGCCAATTTCTTCCCTGATAATGGCGGCTCTGCGCATATCATCCTGTAGATCGGAGCCTACTTTTATCTTCATATGCTTAAAGCCTTCCGCCTTAGCCTCTCTACACAGACGCCGCATCTTATCGTCGGAGTAGCCTAACCAGCCCGCAGATGTGGTATAGGCAGGATACCCATGGGTTTCCAAATAGGCTATACGGTCTTTTTTTGTGGCCTCCTTTACTTTAAGCATTGCCAAAGCTTCTTCTGGAGTTATGGCATCTGTTATATAGGTAAAGTCAATACAAGAAACCAATTGTTCTGGGCTCATGTCTGCCAAAAGTCTCCACAATGGCTTCCCTTCTACTTTAGCATAAAGATCCCATACGGCGTTCACAATAGCGCCAGTTGCCAAATGGATAACACCCTTTTCTGGGCCTAACCAACGCAATTGGCTATCCCCCGTTATCATGCGCCAAAATCCTGCCATGTCATTTGTGAATTCCTGAAGTGATTTCCCTATGATTAAGTGGCTCAATGATTTTATGGCTGCAACACAAAGTTCGTTGCCCCTGCCAATTGTAAAGGTTAGTCCGTGGCCCTCCATATTCTGAGGATGGTTTGTTTCTAAAATAATATAGGCCGCTGAATAATCCGGATCTGGATTCATGGCATCCGAACCGTCCAAAGCGAGACTGGTTGGAAAACGTACGTCCTTTACTTGTATGTTTGTAATGATGGTGTTTTGATTCATCTTCTAATAACTATTAATAAAAATTAAAATTAATAGTCTTAGTAAAACTGCACTACCTTGAAACTAACATAAACCAATGCTTATTTTGCCTTATCCTTTTCTAAATGGGCCTTTATAAAATCCGTCGGTGACATCCCTTTGATGTCTTTAAAATGTTTATTGAAATTTGAGAGGTTATTGTAGCCAGATTCATAGCAAATACTTGATATGCTGTATTTTGATTCCAAAATGAGCTTACATGCATAACCAGTCCTTATCTCGTTCAAATACCTAGTAAAGGTCTTTTTGTGTACACGTTTGAAAAAACGGCTAAAAGACGCATGGTTCATAAATAGTATATCGGCTATATCCTTTGAACTGATATCCTTCTTAAAATTATCAAAAATATAATCGTACATTCTATCCAAACTTTTATTGCCAATGCTTACTTCAGGACTTCTAAATCCAGCACTTGACAATACTTTGATCTGTTTATGATTTGATAAAGCATACAGAATTTCGATAAACTTAATGGTCCTTTTAAAAACGTCGTTGATATTTAAATTGATGATTTTGTCTATCAATTTTTTTTCAAGACCAATAAACTTGATCCCTTGTGAAGATTTTTGTAATAATTTTGAAATCGATATCATTTCTGGAGCTTTTTCAAATAAGGTTCCCAAAAACTCTTCCCTAAAATGAATCGCTACTGCTTTAGCGTTTAATTTTGAGTTCTCTAGAAAATAAACATCATCATTCAGCCATTTATGTGGCAAGTTTTTCCCTATCAATACCACTTCTCCCTCTTCAAATTTTTCTATACTATCACCAATAAAGCTAGTCCCTGAACTTTTTATTATCACTACAAGTTCCAATTCTGGGTGGTAATGCCAAAGTTTTAAAAAATGCTTATAGTCATTAATATTGACTGAAAAAGAGGTGTTATCAAATTTGGTCCTATTTAATAAATGAAGTTTCATAAATCTTCTGATTAAAATGAAATTATTGAATTATATATATTAAATGTAAAAATGGTAATCATATCCAACTCATAAATGTAAAATAAAAAGAGTTGGTTTAAAACCAACTCCTTTCCAACCAAACTAAATTCAAACTAATTATGCAGTTTATATCCAAAAATTAAAAAAATCAATGATGATGTAAATTTAATACGATTCAGAACCTACCACAACAATTTGTTATACAATGAATGATAGTTTTTTTGCCTAAATTGTTTTTTTTATATAAATATACTCCTAACATCTTTATCATATTAATCATCAAATAATTATGAAACTCATTCTGCATTTCATTGTATAAAGTATTCTCATATAATTAAATGTAACAACAACCAAGATTTACCAATTATGAAAACTTTGATTATATGAAGTAAATTCCATCGGATTTGGCAACTCTCCTTTTTCTAAAATGGGTAGTCCATTCCATATTTTGAATTTGTTTTTCCCTTTTTTCAGTATTTGAAAAGGTCCCGGAATGGCTTTGCCATCTTGTGCTATCTCATTACCTAAATAATCAAAGTCTATAAGCTCATGGTTTTTGGAGCCTATTTCTTTGGGGTCATAAGGAATCTCTATTACAAGTTCAAGAGTTTCTTTATTGTACTGAACTTTACTACCTTCTTTCAATACACTATGGGTGTCATTCGCTAAATCATGTACTTTCCAAAATGCTCTCCATTGTTCAAAAGTTAGTGGAATTCTTCCTCCGAGTTCACCTTTTGCTAACTTAATCTCCTTAGCATTGATTTCTTTTTTGACCAAAGTCATAAACTCTTGATCTGACCAAGGAGAAGGTTTTTTTGAGGCTTTGTTGATCATAAAAACACGATCACTCGGCTTTGCCTCATATACATTAAAGTCTAGACGCTGGTCACCCCCCAGATGTGAAGGGTAGTCAATGTCTATGACTTTCGGATTATTAATAAAAAGGTTGTTATAAAGTGAATGGTGATAGGTTCTTGTTCTCTCTGACACCTGATGGATAAGCACGCCTTGCCCATATTTATTTTGGCTTTCGGTATTGGCTATGAGGTTATGCATAAAGGTACCTCCGGAAGCATCATGAATGTATATTGGGTTTTCCTTATTTCCAATTATAATGTTATTATCTACAAAAAGCATATCATATTCATAATCGCTCATTTCTAGAAAAAGACCTGCACGCCCATTATTGAGCAGCACATTTCTAGCGATACGACTATTTGGAAACTTATTGTCCAACCAGATACCATAAGTTAGGTAGTTGTCTGCCACATAATTATTTTGAATAGTTCCATTCAACATATTGTGGCATTTGATACCTGCCTGCTCCCATCTTTTAGCCCCAAGAAAATTCATCGTATTGTTATACATGACCACATTATCTCGAATAACCAAATTGGATGAACTGTTTGAAAGAATACCTGCCGATCCGTTTTCAAGGATGTAATTGAGTTCAATCAGATTGTCATGAGCAGCCTGAGACTTGCCATTTTGATCTATATGACCGGCATCCAATGCAAATGTCTTAGCATAACGAATTACATTTTTACGAACGACCCAATGGTGTCCCATTTCCAAACCTAAAGCGCCACGTTGTCCCCACTGGGGTGTATTCCAAAAATTAGTAGGATAATTGTTGCCACAATGTTCCATAATAAAACCTTCAACCACTATATGGCCCAAACCTCTGCTTATGGGGGCGAAAATCCTTCGCCTTGTGGTGATTTCCACCTCCTGATCCTCTGGTTTAAGATTGCCAAAATGAATCTGGATCTCTCCTGAATCGGGGTTGTAGTGCCACATATTATTTTTAAGTTCTTTAAAAAAGGGAACCTCCTTAAATAATCTTCCATTCACAAAAACTTGTCCGCAGGTATAAACCAGGGTAGAATCGGCCAATTTATTTCCTCTTTCCCATTCTCTTTTCCCTTCACGTTGGTAGGGTGTAGATGATAAGGTCACCTTGAAAGGGTTATGGTCATCTATATAATCTGACCGGATATCATTAAATAATTTATCATCAGGCACCGCAGCATAAATCCCTTCTCCTTTTGCCCGCCAATTGGGAGACCATAATTCCGAACCTCGTATAATTACAGCTTTACTAGGCTCTGCCATGTAGACAATAGGAGCCCCTGCTCTTCCTCCCCGTACCGGAACGACACGTTCCCTGTAAATACCTTGACGCACCAAAATAGTATCTCCCGGCATGGCGACTTGTGAAGCTTTATTAATAGTTTTGAATGGTCTTGTGCTAGTTCCTTGATTTGTATCAGAACCTTTCGGTGAGACAAAGTAAGTGTTTGCAAGGACTTTATACATTACTAAAAGGAGCATAGCTGTTGTAAAAAATATTTTTCTTGATTGAAAAACACCTCCACCTAATTTTTCCTTAATCATTTTTCTTTATTTAATTGTTCTTACATAACGAGTTAGCATCTAAAAAAGACACAGTAATAAATCCTAAAGGAGCTGATAAAGCCTATAACCCAAATAATCCCTATTTAGAAGAAAAAATAATAAAAGGAGGGTCTTTTTTATGTAGTGACTCTTATTGTGCCAGTTATAGAGTGTCTTCCAGAATGGGAACGAGTATGGATTCTTCTGCCGAGCACACTGGCTTTAGAACCGTTGCAACTCCTGAAATGTTGTTAAGTCAAGGCGATTAACCATAGTTTCATCATTTAAGGTATTACATCTAACGTCGCATTTAGCGTAATAATTTGATTTGCTTTAAGCTCAATCCTTTTAATTATATCGGCATTTTTTACCTTACAAAAACCATCTGATTTGGAATGTATGGTAACAGAAACCAACTTGCTTGCTGCCCAAGTAAAACTCACCTCATAGCCGCCTCTGGCTTTCAATCCGCTTACCGTTCCCTCTTTCCAACTACTTGGAAGTGCTGGCAATAAATCAATAGTATTGTCGTCATGTGATTGCAGAAGCATTTCAATAATTCCTGCCGTTACTCCCATATTACCATCTAACTGAAAAGGGGGATGTGTTGATAGTAAGTTGCTGTAAACTCCACCCCCATCTAACATATTGCGTTTTTCTCCCCAACCATCATCTAAGCTTAATTTCATGGCGCGTCTCAACATTTTATAAGCTCTATCTCCATTATGTAACCTAGCCCATAGGTTAATTTTCCAACCCAGCGCCCAACCCGTACCTTCATCACCACGAGCATCAAGTGATACTTTGGCCGCTTCAGCAAGTGAAGAGGTTAAATTTGTACTTATTTGATTCGATGGATACAAAGCATACAAATGGGATACATGACGATGTTTGTTCTCGGGATCATCAACATCCTCTTTCCATTCTTGGAGCTGACCCCAATTCCCTATTTTTAAAGGCAATAGTTTTGCATGTGCTATCTCTATTTGTTTTGAAAATTCATCATCTATACCTAAAATATCATGAGCCTGCATACAATTATGAAACAAATCCCAAACAATTTGGATATCCATATAGGCACCTGCTGAAATTTCTCCGTGCTCTGGGGAATAGGAAGGAAAAGATACCAAATGCCCATGTTCATCTTTACTTAAATAATCTAACCAAAATAAAGCAGCATCTTTAATTAATGGATAAGCCTTTTCTGCTAAAAAAATTTTATCATTAGAGTATTTATAATGCTCCCATGCATGCCTAGTCAACCAAGCGGCTCCTGCTGGGAAAAATCCCCAAGGAAAGCCCCATCCCGGAGCTGTATAACCAAACGTATTATTCATGGTGTTTACTACCCATCCTCTTGCATTAAAAAAATCCTTGGCTGTTTGACTCCCAGGTTCTCTCAGTTTGTCTATATATTCTATTAAAGGTTCATGACATTCGGCCAAGTTAGCTGATTCTGCTGGCCAATAAATCATTTGAACATTTATATTAGCATGGTAATCTGAGGCCCAAGCTGGAGCCGTGCGATCATTCCATTTTCCTTGTAAATTCGCTGGTAGAGTACCCGGTCTTGAACTACTAATCAGTAAATACCTTCCATACTGAAAATACAAAGCTTCCAGTGATGGGTCTAAACCTCCTTTGGCATAGGAATCTAAACGGTTATTGGTCGGTATTTTCCCTTGTTCTTGATTATTACCTAATGATAAATGAACTCTATTGTGAAGGGCTGAAAAATCGGCTATATGTTCCTTCAAAACAGCTTCGTAATTGCTTTGCTTTAAGGATTCAATTATCTTTTTATTCTGGGCTATAAAATCCTTTCCTTTATAATTAGGGTAATCGTTCACATAATCGGTGGCCGCAGTGAGGTATAGATTAAGGTATTTTGCATTTCTCACATGTAATGTTTTGTCGGTAAATGATATTTCGCCATCGCTATCAATAAGCAATCTACTTTCGAAAGCCATACCATTATCTATAAGTTCACCAGATATAATTAATTGGTTATTCTCAAACGACATATTGGAATCCGAGCCAACATTATCTTGATTTACCTCATAATCAACCCCTTCATTACTATTATTTTTAAATTGAAAAACTAAGGCGTGTTTGGGATAACTAGCAAAGTATGTACGCTCAAAAGTAATTCCATTAGCTTTGTATTGAACGTAACCAACTCCATTTGAAATATCTAATTCTCTCCTATAATCTTGATATATACGATCTGATTTGGAGGTTACCAATAAATCCCCAAAAGGTTGAAAAGCACCAAAGCCCTCAAAATGCCCATTTGAAACATTTTTGATTTTTCCTATTAATTCTTTTTTTGCCAAAGTATTGGCATCCTTATAGTTTCCTTTTTCTATCAGTCGACGAATCTCTGGCAAATGCCTGTAAGCTCCAGGTCGGTTACCTCCATTATAGTCTTCCCAGGAACCCTTTCCTCCTGTCCATAACGATTCTTCATTAAACTGAATACGTTCTTCATACACTTTACCAAAAAACATGGCTCCTAAATAACCATTTCCGATAGGCAATGCATCCATGGACCAACTTTTGGCGGGGGCATTATACCATAGTTTTAAGTCACTCTTATTATTTTGTATGTCTTTTTCCGTGAATACTTTTTGCTCTGCACAAGAACAAAAAACTGTGACTAAAATTGCAACAAAAATTTGTTGTAATGTTTTCATTTTATTTATTTTAAAGATGGTGTTATTTTAAATTTGTATTGATATGTTTTGGCTTTAAGCAAATATTTTTCCATGGGCCATTTGCCCCAGCTATTAATACTTCCTAAGCCCATTTGTTTGCAATCAATATTTAAACTTGTTAAGTCTCGCTCTTTAATCTCGTTGGCATGTCGTTGATCTTTTTCTAAACCATCATCTAAATCTTCAGCTAGATAATGTAATGCCGTAAAGCTGAAAAAATCATCGGATTCAACATATATTTTAATGCTGCTATTTGATAACTCCATCCATCTGTTATCAGTTTTGTTACCTGTTTCTTGAGGACGGATGTAGGGATAATACTGTTCTGAAACTGTTTGATTGTAAAGCCCAACTTTTGCACTATAGTTTCTATCTATATAATTCTCATAGGGTCCTCTTCCGTAGTACGATAAGGCATTGAACTCTTTAGGTAAAATCATTTTTATACCAAATCTTGGTAATGCAGGTGTTTCTTTATTTTCATCTATGTCTATTAATTGTTGAATAACTAATTCACCTTGACTATTTATCTCATAATTTAGTGTTAACTTAGAAAATACTTGAGGTAAATTATAAATCGCTTTTACTTTAATTCCATCATCTTTTGTGGTAGAATATGTCCAATCTACAAGATTTGGATTGTCCATGGCTTCTTTCCAATCTCGCAGTTTTATTTGTAAGTTAGCCCCCATATCATTATCGGTTGGCGCTCTCCAAAAATTTGGCTGTAATTGATAGCCTTTTTTTAAAACAGGTTCATTATTAAATTTATAATCTGTAATATATCCTGTTTTTTTATTAAAAGTTATTTCAACATCATCACTTTTAAAAATAAGAGCATTATCCTCATTTTTAACTATCATTTTTGTACCGCTCCCTAGTTGTACATTGTTTTTCCAGTTGCCTTTAAGGTAAAGTTGTTCTTTGGCAATTTCAAAACCTTTTGATAAAAAAGGCTCATCTTCTTTTAGAGTATAGCTAATATTTACAAAGGCTTCTTTAAACTGTTTTGTTTTTAAATTTATAGGTAACAAAACTATTTCTTCTTTTTGAGGCCCTATTTCTAAATTATCAATAGTTCCGCTAACATCATCAACGCCATCTAAAACTAAAGTCCAATTTAAACGCACATTAACTAAGTATTTAAAGAAAAATTCATTAAAAACTTTTATTGTCATGGCTTCCTTATTATCCCAAGATGTTAAAATGTTTTGTTGTACATTTTTAACCTCAAAAGCATGTGGATTTGGTTGTCTCTCAGGGTTAAATACCCCATTGTTTAAAAAATTATTATCGCTTGGTATTCCTTTTGGTCCAAAATCGCCACCATATGCAAAAATGACCGTACCGTCTTCTTTAGTTTTATAAACAGATTGATCAACCATATCCCAAATAAAACCGCCTTGAAAATTTTTGTGCGCTCTAATAATATCCCAGTAGTCTTTAAAATTTCCCATAGAATTTCCCATAGCATGCGCATATTCACATTGAATAAAAGGCCTACTTGGATTGGGGTTTGCTTCAATGTAATCTTGCATACCTTTAGGTGAACTGTACATTGGATTTATAATATCTGAATCCCAATCAAACTTTATATTCTTTCCTTCCCAACCACCAACAGTTGCGCGTTCATATTGAATAGGTCTTGATGAATCCCGATTTTTTAACCATAAATAACTTCTATAAAAATTATAACCATTTCCTGCTTCATTACCCATACTCCAAATAATAATAGATGGGTGGTTTTTATCACGTTCTACCATACGTTGTATACGCTGTAAATGCGCCTGTTCCCAATTTGGTTTATTACCAAGGGTTTTTGTTATATCATAACCCATCCCGTGAGATTCTAAATTGGCTTCATCAACTAAGTAAATACCGTATGTATCGCATAATTCATAAAAATAAGGGTCGTTAGGATAATGCGACATTCTTACAGCATTAATATTAAATTCTTTTAAAACTTTAATATCCTGTTCCATGCGCTCTTTAGAAATAGTTTGTCCTGTAACAGGATCTGTTTCATGCCGATTCACTCCTTTTATGTAAATAGGCTGACCATTTACTAAAAGTTGGCCCCCTTTAATTTCTACTTTTCTAAAACCAATATTTTGAGGAATCACCTCGACTACTTCTTCTTTTTTGTTTTTTAAAATGAAGTTGACTTGATATAAATTAGGAATTTCTGCACTCCATTTTTTTGGATTTATTACATCGAAATTGAGACTTATATTTTTCGTTGATTCATTAAGTTCGACGCTTTTTGTTGCTATAAGTTTTGTTTCATCTTTTAGTTGAACTTCTAAAATGTATCCATCTTTCTTTTTAAATTCTGAAAATGTTGTTGAAATTTTTAAACTTCCATCTAAATATAAAGCATCCAAATCTGGGACTATTTCAAAATCTATTACATGAGATTTATTTCTAGCATACAAATAGGTATCTCTGGTGATACCGCTCATACGCCAAAAATCCTGACATTCTAAATAAGAGCCGTCACTCCATTTCATCACTTTTAAAACAATATTGTTTTCGCCTTCTTTTAAAAATTCATTTAATTTAAATTTCTGTGGCAATTTTCCATCTTCGCCATAGCCTACATAAGCACCATTTACCCAAACAGTAAGATTTGATTTTGCAGCACCTACATGAAGAAAAACATCTTTTCCTTTCCAATTTTTATTAATAGTAATGGTTTTTCGATAGATGCCAACTGGGTTGTAAGCTATAGGGACTAAAGGCGGGTTTATATTTATTAGATAATCAAAGTCGTAGGTGGTATTAGTATAAACCGGATATCCATAACCATTTACATCCCAGTTAGCTGGTATTTTAAAATCGTTCCAAGCATTATCATTATATTCAGTTTTTTCAAATCCTTTAGGTAAATCGTTAGGGCTTTCAACATATTTAAATTTCCAGATACCATCTAGGTTATAATAATTTTCAGATTTTTTCCAGTCGCCATTTTCTGCCAAAGCCTCGTTTTCATATACAAAATACGAAGCGTGCATAGGCATTCTGTTGTCCTCATTAATTGTTTCGTCTTGCCAAAAAGGGCTACTTTCTTGAGCCACAATGTGTAGCGAGTTAGTAATAAATAATAGTAATATGGTGTGTTTTATTTTCATGTATTTTATTAAATTATATTCTTAATTATCCCAAGACATTTTAAATTGGGCATCTTCCATTCTGTTTCCTTTTTCTTCGTCGTAAACAGCGTAATTGAATCCAGACCTTAAACTATAACCTGCATGCGCGCCTTTTTTATTTACAGCAATAAAGCCAACTTGTAAATACGCCATGTCATTATGATTTTTATGCTTGTTATGAATACGCTCTTCTTTTCCATAATTCAAAATTTGCAAAAAACTTATCCCATCTCCTTCAAAATCCGATGTCCCTAAAAGGTTTGAAAAGGTAGGGTAAAGATCCATAATATTAATTAAAGCATCACTTTGCGTATTGGCCTTTACTTTATTTGTCAAACTCACAATAAAAGGTACCCGGTGACCAACTTCATATAAAGAGCCCTTATGGCCTCTGAGCTCTTCACAACTTTTATGACCGTAATCCTTTCCATCATCACTTGTTAGCGTCCCTCCATTATCACTTGATACAATTAAGATTTTGTTTTCTCGAATTCCCAACTGATCTAGTTTCTTCATAATTTCTCCAACTGTCCAATCAAATTCTGCAACCATATCTCCTCTCTCACCAGCCTGGCTTACACCTTTAATGAAATCTGGAGGAGTACAAGGTCTATGTGGTGCTACCGTCAAATCTTTGCTTCCCATAAACCCGGAATCTATATAACCTGCATCATCTGCAATGATTACTATTATATTGGGTCTGTTATTTTTCGAAATTTCAGCAGTATTAATAGCTACATTTTTTTCTTCTTTGCAACCCAATATTAAAGTTAAAATAAGGATGTAATAAATGGATTTTATATTCGTATTATTTATTTTTTATGTTCTCAATCTCGTTTAGCATACTTTGAACCATTTCTGGATTTTGAGTTGCTAAATTATGTTGCTGACTTCTGTCTTTTTTTAAATTGTATAACTGATAATTTAAGTCATTTCCAGTTTCATGATTTACCCAATTTATTTTAGCCCCTTTATGTGGTGGGATTAATACGTAATCGCCTTTTCGATATGCTGTAATATTACTATCCCCTAAAACTAAGTCTGTTCTACCAACATCAGATTTACCAAGAAATGCATCTAAAATATTTGCGCTATCAGAAGTTGTATTTTTCTGATTAAGCATAGATGCAAAAGAAGCGGTAAAATCTATTTGGCAAACCAAAGCATTAGAAATTCCAGGTTTTATTTTTGCTGGCCACTTAATCATAAAAGGAACATGAGTTCCAGCATCAAACAAACTATACTTACCGCCTCTAAGCCCACCTGTTGGTGTGTGTTTTCCTATTTTTTCTATAGCATCATCTTTGTATCCATCATCTAAAACAGGTCCATTATCACTAGAAAAAATTACAATTGTATTTTCTGCTAAACCTAATTTATCCAATTCATCTAAAAACTGTCCAACAGCCCAATCTGCTTCTAAAATAACGTCCCCCCTTGGTCCTAAACTGGATTTTCCAGCAAAACGAGGATGTGGTACTCTTGGTACATGTGGTTGGTGCAAACTATAAAATAAAAAGAAAGGTTTGTCTTTATGATCGTTTATATATTTTTTTGATTCTTTTAAAAAATCATCACTCATATCTTCATCAATAAACAGTGCTGAATTACCACCACGCATGTATCCAATTCTTGAGATTCCGTTATGAATACTCATATCATGCCCATGACTTGGGTGTATTTTTAATAATTCAGGATTTTCTTTTCCAGTTGGTTCACCTTCAAAATTTTTACGGTAACTTACTTCTATAGGATCATTTGGGTCTAATCCATCAATATGATGATTTTTCACATAAACAGATGGGACTCTATCATTAGTTGATGCCATAACATACGAGTAATCAAATCCTATTTCTAGAGGTCCTGGTTTAACTTCTTTATTCCAATCCATATTTTCATCACCCAAACCCAAATGCCATTTTCCTATAACACCTGTAAAATAACCTGCATCATGCAACATAGATGGCAAGGTTTGTTTTCCTAATTCGAAAAGTAGAGGGGCATTACCAGGTAATACTTGTGCACGTTTACTTCTGAACGGATAGATTCCTGATAACAATGAAAAACGACTAGGCGTGCACGTTGGTGAAGTTGCGTAGCCATTTGTAAAACGAATGCCCTCTTTGGCTATACGATCTATATTGGGGGTTAATAACTCTGTTGACCCATAACTGCTAACATCTCCAAAACCTAAATCATCTGCATATATAATTACAATATTTGGTGTATTAAGTTTTACAGGCGACTTTTTTGTTTCTTTTCTAATAGATTGGCAATTTAGCAACAAACCAGATATAAGAATTGTAATAAATAGTTTCATGGGCTTCTTTATGTATTCGAATTAAATTAATTATACCGTTTATTCAATTTGGACTTATTGTTTAATTTTCTTATTTAAAATTAGAGAGTAGTCGATCTTATTACAGATCAACCACTCATTAAACTAAAAAAACTAACTCAAATTAAAATTAATTGTATCCTGGATTCTGTACCAAATTAACATTATCAGAAATTAATCCCTGACTTAATGGTAAATAGTAACGCTCTGTTCCAAAAGTTCTAACATTAGGTTCTACAAAAGATGCATTGGTAAGTGTTATAGTATAGCGGTCTGTATCTAAATTATACTCAAACTTTAAACCTTGTGTTCTAACACCGTCTAATACTGTAGTTGCTATTCTCCAACGAATAAGATCCCAAAATCTGTGATCTTCAAAACAAAGCTCGAATTCACGCTCTAAACGGATATTATCTTCCGTAACTTCAGTTCTTAGAGGCATTCCTGCTCTTTCTCTAATTAAATTAATATTAGTTAAGGCTTCACCTGACTTATTTAAATAAAATGCTGCTTCTGCATGGTTTAAAAGTATTTCTCCATATCTAAACACATAATAATCTTGTCCTGATTCTCTACCACCATCTTTAGGAGCTAATCGAGTTGGGTCTATTCTTTTTCTTAACAATAGTGACGTTGTTTTAATGTTTCTTGGAAAAGCAGCCCCTTGCCATAATTTTCCATTATAATCAATAATTTGATTAGGATTTGTAGACGTTTTTACTACGCCACCGTCTGTATAAGTAGTTTTAGAATGGAAATAAACAGGTTTGTCTCTATATACAGTTTCTGGATAAAATACAGACGCCCTAAAACGTGGATCTTTTTTTCCAAAAAACTGATCCATATCCCATGTGTTGGCAGTAGTTAATTGACTACGAGGTATGTTTGGACTACCGTCTTGAAATTCAAACTTTTCTACAAAATCATAAAATACTTGAAAATTAGCATTCCAAGAAGAATCATACCCTTGTGGTGTTGCCAAAAGATCAAAATCATGCCCTCTAGTGATTGATTCAAATTTTTCCACAAAAATGAGTTCACTATTCCCTTCATCAATAAATAAATCACCATAATTCTTCACCTTGTCACTAGATTTATTATATAAACTAAATCCTGCACTCATTAAAGCTTGAGAAGCATCGTAACTTTTTTGATAATACCCTTGTGCATCTCCTGAAGGAATTCCAACAACTCCGTCTAATTGAACTTGACTGAATTTAGCAATACTAGCTGCATATAACATGGCTCTACTTTGTAAAGCTAAAGCGGCGTACTTATCTGCTCTTCCGTCCGCACCTTTCTTCTCATCTGTAAATAAGGCAATGGCTTCATTTAATTCACTATAAATAAAGTCGTAAACTTCTTTTTCAGTATTTCGCGTTGGGAACATTTCTTCATTAGGAGCATCTTTATCCAACACTTTTGTTACTAAAGGTACACCACCGAAACGTTTTACCATTTCAAAATACATAAATGCTCTTAAA
This sequence comes from Confluentibacter flavum, assembly GCF_002843175.1. Taxonomy (GTDB): domain Bacteria; phylum Bacteroidota; class Bacteroidia; order Flavobacteriales; family Flavobacteriaceae; genus Confluentibacter; species Confluentibacter flavum. Next base: position 5,327 of record NZ_PJEO01000044.1, on the reverse strand, counting down.
AACTTTGCTTCTGCAATTTTAGCATTAATATAGCTTTGGTCAAATGATTTACTGTTTACTATACCTTCTAAAATATAGTTAATGTCACGTATGCTACCATACGGCCAATAATTTAATTCACCTGCCCCACCTGCTTGTGAATAGATTCTGTTCTGAGCTTTGTTTGGTTCCTGCCAAACTGCAAAATTCGTGTATTCCATACCTACGGCAGATATAATTCCTAACCCATTTTGACTTTGCCCAGTCATATTCATGAATGGCATATTCTCATAAACATTAGCTAAATAAGCTTCTGTTAATTCTTCTTTTTCAAAAACTGATATTTCGGAAATAAAAGCTGGTTCTTTAATCAAGTCATTTTCACAACTCATAATAGTAATAACTGTTATAAGTAGTATATATAATATTTTTTTCATCTGAATGTTTTTAAATTATTACACGTTTAATAGCTTATTCTATAACCCTAATTTTATACCTAAACTAAATGTTCTCATTAGGGGTAATCCAAAACCTGAAGCGTCCGAAAGCTGTTCTGGATCATGATCTTCTTTATAAATACCTAATTTAGATAATGTTAATAAATTATCTCCAGACACGTATAATTCTAAATTAGAAACTCCTATTTTATTTAGCACTTCTTTAGGTAAACTGTAAGCTACAGTTGCCGATTTTAATCTAACGTAAGTACCGTCTTTTAACCAAAAGTCTGAACTTGGATTGTTCCAAGATCTAGTACCAGAAATTTCAAAAGCAGGTATTTGAGCATTAGGGTTTGATGATACTCCTGGATTTGAAGGGTCTTGCACCCAAGCATATTTTGTATGAAATGCAAGAGGTACTTGATTTGTAAAAAATGGCGCCCTAACATGACCACCTACATTTATATTAAACAATGAAGCTCCCTGCCATTGTGTAACTAGACTCCAATTTTTATAAGAAATGATGGTCTGTAAGGCATAGGTTAAATTTGGAGTTGCACCACGACCAATTAATTCACGGTCATCTAGATTAATTATATTGTCTCCGTTTACGTCAATATACCTAATATCTCCAGGTTTTGGAGTTCCAGGAATATCCTCTATTGTATAAGCAGCAAGATATTCATCTACCTCTGCTTGAGAGTTAAATAAACCATCTGTTATATAACCAAAAACTCTATTAGTCCAATTACCTGAAAGTTGGTTGTATTTAACATTCCTTGGGTTATCGAAGTCTATATTTTCTACTTGATAATCGTATTTTTCACGAGAGAACCCAACATTACCTTTTATATCAAACCTAAAATCTCCAATATTATCTCTATAACCTAATGCCAATTCCCAACCTCTATTGTTTCTAGAATTTATATTTATTAAAGGCAAACTAGCTCCAAATATTGAAGATGTGTTTCCTATATCCCGACCTAATAATCCCGTTCTTTCTCTATAAAAAATATCTACTTCTCCATAAACTTTACTTTTTAGTAATGAAAAGTCTAAACCTGCATTATACATAGTAACTTTTTCCCAAGATATTAGCTCGTTTATTAAACCTGCATTAGAAATAATAGGTATATTCATACCATCTAATATATATATGTTCCCTGTTTCTTGAAAACCAGTTAGATAATCAAAAGATGTGTTACTAACATTAGAATCAATACCAGATTCACTGTACGACAATCTTAGTTTTAATTGATTTATTGTGTTATTGTTTTCCATAAAATTTTCTTTATGAACATTCCAACCTGCAGAAACTGAAGGGAAGTAACCCCATCTATTTTTAGGTCCAAATTTAGAACTGGCATCTGCACGAAACGTAGCTTCTAATAAATATTTATTATCATAATTATAATTAAGCCTACTTGTATAGCTTATTCTTGTATATTCTAATTGCTTAGCATATCCGTCAGTTGTTGTTAGTTTATTTTCTCCTACTATCTGCGGAACATCAGGCGATAAATTATCTAATCTCGAAGCGCTTAAGCCATCGTATTGATTGTTTTCGTGTTCGAAAAAAGCCAATAGTCCAATCTCATGTTTATCGTAAGTTTTATTAAACTGTCCATAAAACCTTGAGACTATTCTTCGATTTGAGTCACCACCACCTGTATAGCTTTTACTAAAAACATTACCTGATTGAACACCTTCAATTCTATATCCGTCATCAGTACTACTTACTAGTTCCGGGTTATAAGTATAAACCTCATAAGGTCTATTTAATATTTCTGTATAACGATTTCTAAATCTAACATTAACTTTTGATCCAAGTGTTAATCCAGGTAAAAAAGATGCATCATACTTAAGATCCATAGCTGCCGCTAATGTCTGTGTTTTTTTCAAATCATATCCAGCAAATTTTTTAAACATTCTTCCTATAATAGACCTTTGACTGAAGCCAGAAAATGGAACTCTATCAGGATCTGGTAATTCATAAGCATAAAATGGTTGAGACGTTCTTAAATCATTTAATATATTAGCTACGCCACCTGAAGCATAATCTGTAACTTCATCAATATATGATGCATTAAGTGCCATATGTAAATCTTTAGTGATTTTAGCATCCATATTATGAGTAATGGTTATTTTACCATAATCATAATCGCCTCTTAATATGCCATTCTGGTTCATTACCCCTATGGAAGTATAATGCGTTAAGTTCTCACTACCTCCACTTACACTAAAATTATGATTAGCTATTTGTGCACCTCCATTCTTTACTAATCTATTTTTCCAATCATAACTGGTTAATTCTCCAGAACGATATTGGCTTATTAATTCTTCAGTAGCAACTCCATAATCAATAGGTTTATTTGGAGTGGTTGGATCGTATTGTGTATTAAAAAAAGCATCTCTCTGTATCTGCAAATAATCTGCAGCATTAGCAAATTCTGGTAATGCAATTTCGTGCTGAGTACCATACCAACCATGGTAATTAATTTTTGTTTTACCTTGTTTTCCGCGCTTAGTTGTTACTAGAATAACACCATTACCTCCTCTTGCACCATATATAGCAGCAGATGCATCTTTTAAAACGGTAATAGACTCAACATCGTTAGGATCAAGTCTATCAATATAAGACTCAATACCATCAACAATTACTAAAGGAGAAGCAAAACCACGAATGTTTAACTGCACATTGTCTTCACCTGGTAATCCAGGGTTCTGATTGGTTATTAAACCTGGTATTTGTCCTATAAGTAAACTTTTAACATTTGCAGTTGGTACATTTACAACATCATCCATTTTTACTGTAGCTATAGAGCCAGTAACATGAGTTTTCTTTTGAGTTCCATACCCTACAACCACCACCTCATCAAGTCCAGCAGCGATTTCCTCTAAAGTAACGTTTATGTTGGATTGTCCATTTACAGGGATTTCTTTATTGGCAAAACCCATAAAGGAGACCACCAATATAGCATTTGAATTGGCAACCTCAATTGAAAAATTCCCATCAAAATCAGTCATTACTCCATTACCTGTGCCTTTTTCAAGTATGTTTGCTCCTGATAAAGGTTGTCCTGACTGATCTTTTACCGTGCCGGAAACATTGTATTCTTGTACCTTTTCCTCTAAAGTTTTAGGAGGGATTTCTTTTATTATTATGGCATTGTTAGCATTTAAGGTAATTTCCAAATTTCCGTGCGACAAGCTTCGCTTTAGTAATTCGTTTGTTCTTATTACCCCTTTTTTTACTTGTACTTTGGGAAAGTCCTCAAAAATTCCTTTCTCATAAAAGAACTTGTAGTCTGTTTGTTCCATTATGAGATAAAAAACTTCATTCACTGTTAATAGTTTATCTTCTGCAATTTTAACCTTAGAGTTTTGAGAAACAATATCGTTAGGAGATAAAGCGAAAAAAGCTGTACAAAAAAAGAAAACCATTATTCTCATAATATTCATTAATAACTGCTTTCTAAACGGAAAGGCAGGATTAGTTAAACTTATTTCCATAAATTTGTGTTTTATTGGTTAATTAAAAATTTTAGTTATTCAGTAATCTCAAGGGGATAGAGTTATAAACTTTTGCGGGTTAAACTTTATCCTTCTTTTTTTTAAAAGTTTTTTTTATTTCATTGGCTATAAATATTAGTTGGTTTAGTTTTTATTTTAAAATTATTATCTTATTTCCTTTTATTTCATAATTATTAATTGTTGAAGATTTCATAATTGATAATATTTCTTCAATATTTTGGTCCTTATCCAATGACCCTATGAATTCCAAAGATTCCAGCTCTGTGTTCTCAAAAATGATATCTACATCATACCATCTGGACAAAACTTTCATTATTTCTTTTAATGGTTTACTTCTAAAACTAAAAACGCCATCTTTCCAAGATATTTGCTCATACACATCTACTTCCTTAATTTGAATGGTACCATTCCTTACATCAAAATTTGATTGTTGATTTGGTTTCAAATTTTGAATTGTCTTGCCATTACCTACAGCTACTTTACCTTCAACCAACGTTGTATAAACATTGGTTTCGTCCTTGTAAGCTTTTATATTAAATTCAGTCCCTAAAACTTCCACTTCTTGGGCATTATTGATTACTTTGAATGTTGAACCTCCATGCACTGTACTTGGTGAGACATCGAAATAAGCCTCTCCGTAAACAAGCTCTACTTCCCTAGTCTGTCCTTTAACAAAATTTACCGGGTACTTTAACTGGGTTTCTGAATTTAGCCAAACTTCTGTCCCGTCAGACAAAACAATATTAAATTGGCCACCTCGAGGAATGGTTAGGTAATTATATACAACTTTAGCAACATTTCCTTCTCCAGATTTATAAACGATTTTCTCCCCATTGCTATTAGCTTTTTGAGTTTGGACCGTACTGCCTTTTTCCAATACCAAAACGGACCCATCTTCTAAGGTCAATGTAGCTTTATCGGTACCTGGCACTATATTACTGTCTACTATGGTTGATGGTTTTACTTGGGGTGAATTATTTATATCATCTTGAAATAAATAAGCTGTTGCAAGAATTCCAATTAAAACCGCAGCTGCAACATACCTTAAGATTGGAAATATTCTTTTTATTGACGGCTGCTTCTTTTTATTTGTTTCTAATATATTATTATAGATACGATTAGCGGCGGCTTCTTCCATGTCTGGATAAGCCTCTAGCAGTTTTGAGACCTCTTCAATAGTTGGTACACCCGAAAAATCCTTGGATTTCTGGAAATATGCCACAATCTGTTGCACTTCTTCTTCGGAACATTCCCTCCTTATATATTTATTAAATAATTCTTTGATTTCAATTGATTCCATTATTATTATATCGCTGTTGATATATATAATACCCTTGAGACCAAATAGAATACTATTCAAATTGCATTTTTTTT